>NZ_BAZK01000003.1 GCF_001310815.1 Pseudovibrio denitrificans JCM 12308 | reverse complement strand
TGGGCTCCCACCCGCACTCAAAAGAGTAAATCACTCACAAACTCAATCATCTCTGATTGAGCTGAGCGATCAATCCTTTCGAGGAACTCAAGAGCGCGTCGTCCCGTCGCCGGCAGCGCCGTCGCTCTCGATGAGCTGGGTTATAGGCCTGAGCCCTCTAACCGTCAACCTATAAACGACAAAAAAACGCAAAAACATCACCAACCTATGTGCAAAACATAACCAACCCGCAGAAATCCGCCGATTAAGTTCTCAACAGTCACATTCAAGAAAACTTAGTCCCATCAAACTCACGCAGCGGGAGGGTTTAACCGGCTTTCAAAGCAAGCTGTTATTCCCGCTAATTCACCCACGAAACATTCCCCCTTGTTCCTTCCCCATACCGACTCGGGGAGAACATTACAGGAATAGACCGCGATCAAAACACGCTGCATGCTTTCCCAACACTTGCAAGCGTTGCGGAGCAATCCGAGTTCTTTGACAATTGAATAATAGGTCGACAGTGTATGGGGCAGCTCATAACTATTAGCTCTGGAGTAGAGACGGATGTGCCGTACCTTTTGCGCTATTTAGTGCGTTCGTTTGAAAGATACCGCATCTGGCGACACTGCTATGTTTAGATCAGTCTTTTTGGGAAGCAGCCTATGGGCTCTTAATTGAAGTGTCAGACACTCGTATTTCTCATGAGGGGCATGAGAATACGTCCAACTTGCTATCACTGTATCCAATCTTATCCTCCCGCCTCTTAAATCTATCCCCCCTGCATTTAGAAATGCCTCGGATGAAGATGGAGGCAAGAAGAACAGGAAGAAGATGCGTTGCTTCTTAACTGAGCGCTTCACCAGTGATTTAGGATGCCTATAGATGAAGGCATCTATAGTTTTCTGTTGGGGTATTGTCTGCGCGGAACATTGGAGAGCCCCATGAAGACCATTGCACTCGCGACTGCGACACTGTTTTTTGCCGGTTTAGCTACTTCTTCCGCATTTGCAGGCCAATGCTCCGGGACAAGAAGGCTCAGCAATCGATGACAGTGCGCCAACGGAAAACTATCTGGTTG
This sequence comes from Pseudovibrio denitrificans JCM 12308, assembly GCF_001310815.1. Taxonomy (GTDB): domain Bacteria; phylum Pseudomonadota; class Alphaproteobacteria; order Rhizobiales; family Stappiaceae; genus Pseudovibrio; species Pseudovibrio denitrificans. The sequence continues at coordinate 384,923 of NZ_BAZK01000003.1, read as the reverse complement.
AGACTGAGGAGTTGGATGCGATTGATCTTGGCAAAGAGAAAGTCAACATTCCAAACCATAACTTGCGCATGCGCACGATAACAGTTCAGCCTGGTGGACACGTTTTGCTTCACGGCCATGAAAACCGGCCAGCTCTGGCGCTGGTCACAGAAGGTGAGTTTGTGGAGTACAGCAATGAATGTGGTGTGCCGGTCATTCATAAGCTTGGCGAAGTGATCAATGAAAATTCCAATGTTCAGCACTGGGTCAAAAATAACGGCGACACGCCAGCTGTTCTGACGGTCACCGATATTGTTGACTTAACTGATACTCAGCAGGGAAACTTTAAGTAGCTTCGACAAGCTTCTCTACTTCCGCTTCGGTTTCGGCTTCGCGCTGGTTCAAGTGAATACCAGCCATGGCACAGCGGGCTGAACCGCCTGCTTGCTCGATGGTGTCCAGCTTCAACTGGACGATCTTTGCGCTCTGCTCGATGAGATCAACCTGCTCCTGTTTCAATGAAGCATAAGCCCCCTGAGACATAGCAAGCAGCAAACCTTCTGTTTTGCTGTGCAACTCAATTGCACGGCCTGCACATGCTGTAATCTGATCATTGGTCAAATGAACAACCTGACGGCCGGATTGTTCCAAGCGGGTGATGATCTCTGCTTTTTTCGCAGGGTCGGTAATCATATCTGAGCCGAGCAGCGCTACACCGGTGCCGATGCACAGGATAGAGTTGGTATGGGCAACAGGATTGCCCTCAGCATCCTGAGCCTCAAAGATAACAGGCTCATATTTGAAGTGATTGCAGAACTGCTCCAGAGCTTGACGATCCGCGTGATTGCTTGGCACTGCGTAAACAACGCGCTCGACATTATCGAACACCATTGCGCCAGTACCTTCGAGAAACTGCTGCTCTTCTTCCAGTTCGGAATAGTCAACGACATCCTGAACCCGGTATTCCGCTTTCAACAGATCAATGACGTCTTCGCGGCGTTCTTTCCGGCGATTTTCAGCGTGCATTGGATAGATGGTGACATACCCACCTGCATGCGTAGACAGCCAATTGTTCAGAAACACTGAATGCGGGGTTTCGCGGGATTTATCTTCAAACAGGTGAACATCCACACCGTGGCGGATCAGTTCATCAGCTGCGGTTGAGATCTCTACATACGCCTGTTCGGCAAAATCAATATCTGCCTGCGCTTCACCAATAAGACTTCTAGAACTGCTCTGCCCAGCATCTTTGCTTGTACTGAAAAACAAAGGGCGGATCATAACAACGGCGGTAGGGGCCTGAACGGATCGGAGAGTAGGTCTGTGAATCGTCATTGGTTCTGCTTCTTATTTGATGAGTTACACAGTGCACCATTCATCGGGCGCAGATTTTTCTTTTGGGAGGATTGGCGCGATTGTCTTAGTGTGGCGACTTCGCTTTTTCCTTTTTGGCTGCTCACCTCCTCCAAGTGATTGCCAGCCTGTTTCTGATTTATCTTTCAGAAAGTACGCACTAAAAAAAATATAAAATTGTGTAAATATTGAGGCATTACATAAAACGGCCCCAGAGTCAGCCTTTCAAATACTCGTGATTACTGAAGTTAGGCCTTTAATGTCATTAGCTTATGGAAAATCTCAGCTGAGTTAGGGAGGATTACGAACTAGACGGTTTTCGTGCGATCATGATGATTGAAGCTACAGAGAATTTGGTTCGCTCCTGCCTTGGTATATGGCTTGAATGGACCGCACTACATTTGAACCGGACAAAAACATGCATGCTCTGATCGTCTATTGCCACCCCAACACTGAGAGTTTCAGTAAGGCCGTTCTTGAACAGGTGGTGACGACGCTCAACCACCAGCAAATCAGCTTTGATGTGATTGATCTTTATGAAGATGATTTTCAACCTGTTTTGACAAAGAGCGAGCTGGACAACTATCTGGACACCGCGCAGAACCAGCAGGGCATTGAGCATCATATTGACGCTTTGAAACGGTGTGACACACTCATCTTCATTTATCCGACATGGTGGTATGGGCTGCCAGCAATGATCAAAGGATGGCTGGATCGGGTGTTTGTGCCGGGAGTTGCCTTTCGGCTCACCGAGGAAGGCGCGATCAAGCCAAATTTGCAGAACATTAAGAAACTTGCCGTTTTTACCACCTGCGGGGCTCCAAGATGGCTTAGTTTTCTAATGGGTACTCCCGGCAGAAAGACCATTTTGCGCGGCGTACGTTTGCTTTGCAGCCCTTGGGTGAAAACCAGATATGCGGCTCACTATAATATGGACAGCTCCACGGATACCTCGAGAAGTCGCCACTTGAAGGTGATTGAACGGAAGACCCGAGGCCTTTGCAAAGCCTAGAGAACAGCCCTCGTCTCTGCTCATTCATCAGGTATACTTGAGGGCAACCGAATAGTGAGGCGCTTGCCATGTTTCCTCGACGCTATTGGATGGATTTCAAGACAACGGACTTTGAGAATATCGATCCTCAAAGGACGATAGCGATCTTGCCGACGGCTTCTGTTGAACAGCATGGCCCTCACCTGCCCCTTGGTGTGGACACCTATATCAACCAGGGCATGTTGGAAACGCTGTGTGCCCGGGCACCCGAAGCTCTGGACTTTCGCATTTTGCCGCTGCAATGCATCGGGAAATCTGATGAGCACATTCATGCACCCGGAACTTTATCATTGCGGGCGGATACCGCAGCCAAGCATTGGATTGATATTGGCACTTCTGTTGCGGCCTGTGGCATTCGGAAAATGGTGATTGCCAACTCCCATGGAGGCAATCTAGATCTGATCGGGATTGTTGCCCGTGAGCTGCGCATTCGTAGCAAAATGCTGGTTGGGAAATGTCATTGGTCCAGTTTTGGCGCTCCGGAGGGCATGTTCAGCGAGGAAGAGCTGAAGTTTGGTTTGCATGGTGGAGATGAGGAGACCTCTCTCATGCTGCACTTCCGGGCGGATCTTGTTGACATGCAAAGAGCTCAAGATTTCCGATCTTCTGCGCAGGATCTGGATGAGAATGCCCGCCTTGGCCCAACCGGGCTGCCATCTTACGGGTGGATTGCCTCTGATCTGAATCCACACGGCACAGTGGGCAATGCGGCGAACGCGAGCTCTGAAAAAGGGCGCTTGACCGCGGAACATCAGGTCGATGGATTTATTGGTTTTCTGCAGGAAACAGCGGATTTTGATATTGCCCGGTTTGATTGATAGGTCAGATGTGCTGAACTCTTATAAAGTCAGTACTCGTGATTAAGCCGATGTTTTGTATTTTGAGTTGTCGACAGGATTGCCACCTCTGGAGTCGAACTATGCCTTTTTTGAGAGTGTGTTTGATTTTTCTCCTTACAGTTTTTGCTATTCCGACGGCGGGATTTTCGCAGGAAGCCTTGAACCTTTCCGGTGGTCAGCGGTGGCTTGTTTTTGCCAGCAGGCAGGATGCTACTGAGGCCGTGCAGTTGGCGGAAGGCTATAGAGATGCTTTGCAGGGCACTGCTTATGAAGACAAAGTTCGCGTGGTGCGATCTGATAATGGGTGGTTTGCCGTTGTGGTTGGCCCAGCGCATTTCAAGAGCATTCGACTGGCCAGAGCGGAGTTCAACACCGTACTGCCAGAAGATGCCTACCTCTCCCGGGGGCGGCGATATGTTGAAACGGTATGGCCCGACAGAGACCGGCAGTTCGATGAGTTTGAAAATCAGGCGCATTTTACGCTGGAGCTGGAAAAACTGCGGGTGAATGCGGACCTCATTGTTGAGCAGACCGACCCCAATGATGCGTTTTCGAAGACTCCCACGTGCGTATTGCTGGTTGGGTTGGACGTGACAAGGTGTTTTCGTTTGAGACTGAGCCGAGTTACTACCCCGAATATGGGCAGAGCGTTGAAGTGATCCGGCTCGCCAATGAGACAGAGCTGCCACAGGTCATTATTAAGCGCTTTACGGGAGGTGCTCATTGTTGCGTGGAGCAACATATCATCACGCAGGACCGAAATGGCGGTTGGGCCATGGTTCAAGGAGCCGTGCTGGACGGGGCTTATGGCTACAGCTTTGAGGATCTGGACGGTGATGGCAGCGTTGAGCTGGTGCGCTCAGACAACAGCTTCCTTTATCTGTTTGCGCCCTATGCGGGTAGCTTTGCGCCGCTGTTTGTTGAGAAGCTCTCCTTCGATGAGATTATGGATGTAAATCTGGACCCGGCATATCAACCAGCATTCCGTAAGGAGCTGGCCTATCTGGAAGAACGGGCTCAATCAGATCCGGCGCTATGGGGAGAGAACGGGTTCCTGGCTGCCTGGGCAGCTGTTCGTGCGCGTTTGGGGAAAGGCATGGCGGCGATTGATGAGGCAACTGAGAAGAGCCGCGGGGATGAGGAGGATTTCCGCAAGTTCGTGTGCCCGGATGGCTCACCAAGTTCTGCCTGCGATTATGAGAATGCGATTGCCCTGCCGTTTCCGGTTGGTTTGACGGTGCATCTGATTGAGCAAGGGTATTTGCCAGTTCAACCGCGGCCTTAAGCTGCCTTACCTAAACGCTATCCCCGGCCACATGGCTTCAACGCGGCGGAGTTTGTAGAGGAAGTGTTCCTCATCGCAATAACCGGTGTTGCGTTCCATCTTCATGCAAAAACGCCGGAGAGGCCGAAGGGGGCCAGTACAGTAAACGTACCACTGGTTTCGAGGCGGACGCCGAGGGCGTATGTCTGAACGGGATCGCGCACCAACGCTTCAGCCGTGCAAGTGACGGGCGTGCCGTTGCTCATGCTGTCTTTATCGTGATGGACAACATGGCCAGCCTGATTGGACAGGTGCACCTGATAAGGGCCGGCGCTGAGGACTTGGCGGATGTGGCGCAGATAGGTGGCTTCTTTTTCCAGCGCTTGATCAGAGGGATCGTAATAGGTGATGTAGAGCTGGTGGTTGCCTGCCATGGCGGGTTTGCCCTTGAGCGCTGTCCAGAGTGGCCAGGCGATGGAGGGGCCGGAGATGCACCAGTCCGGGAGGCGGAGGGATCGGATGCCTTTCATGGCGGCGATCAGGTGGGCGTTGGAGCGCAGGACCAGTTCGAGGAGGCGTGTGCGTTCGTCTTCGCTGGTCACTTGAGGATCCGCGAGGGCTGCCTGGTCCAGATACTCCAGGTTGGCATTGGCCAAAGCTGATGGACGCATTAATTTCGGCATTGCCTTGATAACGCCTGCACCGGTTATTCCCTGAACATCAGGCGCTGAACAAGTGCGCTGGTGATGCTCGACTTCCTTGAACTTAAGCAGGTCCTTTTTCGGGAGCCGGTGATTGGCTTCCGGGGACATGCTCTACTCTTTCTAACTACTAAAAGATTCCAATGAGATAATCCATTGGTGGGTTGGGGGTTGGTAAACAATGTTGAGGATCAATTCTGCGGAGGTCGTCAGCATGGGGGCTGGAAGATGCCTGCGTAGGGGCTCAGAGACGTACGTTGTTTTAAACGGATGATTGGGAACTTGGGTGGTTTTGGTGGGTTAAGGGCGTCTTGGAGCTTTGGCTCGTTTGTTGCTTTAAGGGGGGAACGCTCAGGTTACCATGGGACGATTGTGAGTTCGGGCCAGTGTTTGGTGAGGCGGGTGGCTTTTTGGGTGAAGGTTTGCTGGTTGGGCAGGACCTTGTTGGGGAGCATCTGCATCTGGAAGATGGGTTCCAGTCCGAAGGGGGCTTCGATCTGCAGGCGGTCATCATCGTGTAGGCGGGCGGCGACGGAGTGGGTTGTTGAGGCGTAATAGAGGAGCGATTCCAGTGAGCAGCCGAGTTTGGGGTAGTCCATGCCGAAGTGTTGGGAAACCAGAGGTGCACACGGGCCTGATTACGAATTTCAACTGGCAAGCCCAGCGGTTCGCAGGCTTTGGTGAGCTGCTTGATGACGCGGTCTTCTGCTTCATAGGATGTGTCGGCTTCATCATGATAGATCAGGTCGTAATCCTTGATGCCGTGGCCTGCGTCCTTACCCGTCAGTGCATTCCAGACGCTTTGGTATATTGCGCCGGAGGCGAGCCAGGCATCTGGCAGCCCCGCATCACGCAGGATTTTCAGCAGATCATAGAGGGCGGTGGAGCGGATGACCTCTTCGATAAAATACACGCGCCCCTGCTCACCTGCGCCATGGTGAACAGGGGAGACACGTGTTGGCAAGGAGGGGATCTTCTCCTTGGGAGTGGCATAGCCGGATGGGGCGGAGGTCGCAGAAACTGACATGGACATGATTTTCGTTTGAAAGAGATCAAGCTGCGAAGACTGCCGTAACGACTCGCCCTCAAAAACCAGAACTAAGAGTGAATTAATTTAGTACATAACGGGAACATTATGATAATCTACCACCCAAATCAATCCATGCAAATTTGGGGCTTGGCTGCCTGCGAGAATTGACAGGTAGATTCGCTCAGGGTTTATGCGGGGTGCTTTAGACCCACGAAGATGTGGATAGCAGAAACTGGATGACCACCTTATTTTTGACTGGTTACGCAGCGCATTTCACCCGAAGGTCCAGTTCCCTTGCATACGTATTTGTGCGAGATGCTCCCGAACCGCAGATTTTCCTTGAGATTTGGTGGCATTGGGCAGTAAACCGATGTCGCGCAGCCTTTCGACCACACGGAGCATGAAGATGACCGAGACCCGCCTGACCATTAGACGGCCTGATGACTGGCACCTGCACTTACGTGATGGCGACATGTTGAAGTCCGTTTTGCCATCAACATCGGCAAACTTCGGCCGCGCGATTATCATGCCCAATCTGGTGCCGCCTGTTGTCACCAGTCAGGATGCTGAGGGTTACCGGGATCGCATTCTGGCAGCGATGCCAGAGGGTCACGACTTTACCCCTCTCATGACGCTTTATCTCACCGAGACCACAGATGCGGATGATCTGGAACAGGCAGCCAAGTCTGGTCTTGTCACAGCCGTGAAGCTTTATCCTGCTGGCGCGACAACCAACTCGCAGAGTGGTGTACGCGACTTTGACAAGGTGGCTGGCGTTCTGGAGCGGATGGCAGAGATTGGTCTGCCGCTTCTGGTGCATGGTGAAGTGACCACACCGGACGTGGACATCTTTGACCGTGAGGCGGTGTTCATTGAAACTGTGCTGGACCCGATCCGCCGCAAGTTTCCTAAGCTGAAAGTGGTGATGGAACACATCACGACAGAAGAAGGCGTCAACTACGCCAGGTCTGGCGGTGACAATCTGGGCGCGACGATCACCACGCACCACCTGATCATCAACCGCAATGACCTTCTCGTCGGTGGCATCAAGCCTCACTTCTACTGCCTGCCGGTGGCGAAGCGTGAAAAGCACCGCCTTGCGCTGCGGGCCGCGGCGACCTCCGGTGATGCACGGTTCTTCCTTGGCACAGACAGTGCTCCGCACCTTGACCAGAACAAGCTGTGCGAGTGTGGTTGTGCGGGCATCTTCTCTGCGCTCAACACCATGAGCTGTCTGGCACATGTGTTTGAAGAGGAAGGTGCGCTCGACAAGCTTGAGGCCTTCGCCTCGCTCAACGGCCCGGCGTTTTATGGCATGGCGCCCAACACAACCAACGTTGATCTGGTGAAGACTGATGAGAAGGTTGTTTACCCGCCGAACATTCCGACGCCGGAAGGGCCGGTGACCCTCTTCAATCCGGGATTTGATATATTCTGGAAAGTTGAGAACGAGAAATAAGTTTCAAAGCAGTTTGCACCTAATATGGCCGGGGCAAGCTGCTTTTTTTTGATGTGAACGCGGGCGGCATCTGAACCAGATCCCCGCACGTGTTTCAGATCTTTGTTTGTGCGCGTATTCCCGAGAGTCGGAACAGCTTTTCGGGAATACGCTCTACACCACCTACTGTGACTTGAGGGACAGCGATGTTTTCCAATTCTTTTCCTGACCGCGAAGTGATGGCGGAACTGACCGCAAAAATGCTCATGGAAATCAAGGCGGTGAACTTCCGTCCAGAAGAGCCGTACATTCTGGCTTCCGGCCTTGCGAGCCCGGTTTATATCGACTGCCGCAAGCTGATCTCCTACCCGCGCATTCGTGGCACCCTGATGGAGTTTGCCGTGGCAACTCTGCTGCGTGATGCGGGCTTTGAGAAGTTTGATGCGATTGCAGGTGGCGAGACTGCTGGCATTCCGTTTGCTGCATGGATTGCAGACAAGATGGCCCTGCCGATGCAGTATGTGCGCAAGAAGCCAAAGGGCTATGGCCGTGACGCGCAGATCGAGGGTGACATCCACGAAGGGCAGAACGTGCTGCTGGTGGAAGACCTGACCACTGATGGCGGTTCCAAGATCAAGTTCTGTGAAGCGCTGCGCACAGCTGGTGCTGAAGTGACCGACACACTGGTGGTGTTCTACTACGACATCTTCCCGGAAACAAAGGGCAAGCTGGCTGAGCACGGCGTGAACCTGCACTACCTTGCCACCTGGCACGACATCCTGCGCGTTTGCCGCTCCAACGACTACTTCTCTCCTGAGAAGCTGAATGAAGTTGAGAAGTTCCTCAATAACCCACTGGAATGGTCCGCAGCCAACGGCGGCGTCAGCGAGCTTCCGCTCTAAGCATCGCTTCAACGGGCCAACATACTAATGAAACGCAGGGCTTCGGCTCTGCGTTTTTTGTTGCCATCACCAACCCAGCGCTAGAAGAGAGACCTTAGCTTCAGATCATCCTTGCCTGGCAAATTCTGATTTTCGTATGCCAGATCTCCAACCCTCAAGAATGGCCAAAACGTTGTGTTCTGTTGATGAGGCATTTGAGATCTCGAGATCATAAACACGATCAGTATGCACCGAATGGAAGTCTTGTTCAGCGCTTCCAATAGGCCTGTCTGCTCTGGCCAGTTCCCGTTTCTTCAGCGTTTCCAAATCGCAGTGAAGCCCCACAAAGTAAACGTCAAAAGGCTGGAGCAGCTCTCTTAACTCCGGCACCCAATCAGGGTTGTCGAGAATATGCTCTACGATCAGATTGTTCCCTGCATGAGCGTATGCTGCTAGGGATGCATGAAAGCCGTCGAAAAACGATGTCCTCATGTCTGACCAAATGAAATCTTTATTCTTGATACGTTTGGTCGGCAGCACGCCCCCATCGCGCAGATGATCGATCGAGATGTGCCAGAATGGCAGTTCAATTGCGTTTTGCAGTGATCGTGCGGTGGTAGACTTTCCGCTGCTAGAAGGGCCGTGCAGAAATATGATTTGCGCGCTCATTTCAGCATTCCATGTAAAATCAAAAAAGTAGATGCTGGCTTATCTCAGAAAATAGAAGTCATTGGCTTAACTCGAGATTGCCTAATGGAGACATTGCAAGTTTTGCAATCCACTACAAGAGCTTCAGATTTTCCCCGCCTGCGCTGCTTTGCCACAAAAGCAACATGAAGCAAAAGCATATGAAAAACAGCGAAGTTTATGATAATTACGCTGATGTAGCTTTTGCCAAGCCAAGCTCTTACGGGACACTCGGGTTCAGCTCGCACTCAAACAACTGGATTTCTTGCAGATCCACTGCGTGCAAAGCATGGGGTTGTGCTGTGTTGAACAGCAGCACACGTGGGGCGCCATTACAAAAGCAAACAAGCGATTCTGGCGGCACGCAGGGAAGAAAATATGCATGTAATCCGACACCTTATGGTGCCAGCACTGCTGAGTACCGGACTGGCCTTTTCTGTTCCTGTTTTCGCGCAGGATGCTGCCACGCCGCCTCAGCCCAAGCCGACTGCCGCTGCCCAGCAATCGCAATGGTTTCCTGAAACAGATCTGAAGCTGCATCCGCGCGTTATCTCCCAGCAACTGCCCAATGGCATGCGCTATCTGATGGTTCAGAGTCAATCACCGAAGAACCAGATTGAAGTTCGCATGGCGGTTGATGCTGGCTCTTCCCTTGAAAAAGCACCGGAACCGGGCACCGCACACTACCTTGAGCACATGGCGTTTAACGGTTCCACCAATGTGCCAGAAGGTGAAATGGTTGCCTTGCTGGAACGTGAGGGGCTGGCTTTTGGTGCCGGAACCAACGCAACCACCACGTTGAACACTACGACCTATCGCCTGTCCCTGCCCTCCGCCGATGCTGAGCTGTTGGATACGGCCCTGTTCATCATGCGTGAAACAGCCAGTGAGCTGACGCTTTCTGACAGTGCGATTGATCGTGAGCGCGGCGTTGTTGCCTCTGAAATTCGTGGCAATTACGGGCCGGGCTATGACGCGATGGTTTCCCGTTTTGCCTTCCTTTATCCGGGCATCAAATCACGCACCTTGCTGCCAGTGGGCACCATGGAAGGCATTGATGCCATGGATCAGGCCACGCTGCGCGATTTCTACCAGAATTACTACACACCGGGCAGAACCACTCTGGTGATCACCGGTGACATTGATGTGCAAGCAACTGACGCTGCTATTCAAAAACACTTTGCGGATTGGAAGCGTCCTACCAATGCAGAGGAGCTGGACAGCAAAGAGCCTGAATTCGGCACGCTGCAGGTGGCGCAAGAACCGCGTGCAGCAATCTTCGTTGAGCCTTCTTTGCCAACCGTGGTGAGCCTCTATCTGGTCAAGCCATCTCAGGAGCGTGTCGACAATCTGCAAACCCGCATTGATAACGCAGTGCGTGGTATCGGGATCAGCATTTTGCAAGAGCGCCTGCGTGATGCAGCGCTTGCATCTCACGACACCATGGTGAGTGCCGGCACAAGCTACTACCACGAAGATTTTGCGGACACGATTGTTGCCAGCGCGACGCTTGCCACCGACAAATGGCAGGAAGGCTTTGCGCTGCTGGAACAGAAGCTGCGCCAAACTCTGGCCTATGGCGTGACGCAGGAAGAAGTTGACCGCCAGTTGGTGGACCGGCTCAACTCTTTGGAAGTTGCCTTGAAAGCAGAAGAGACGCTTCCAAACCGAACCATTGCCAATATTCTGGTGCGTGATGTCCTCAATGAGCGGGTTACCACCTCATCCGCCGATAATCTGGCGTTCTTCAAAGAGCACTTTTCTGATTTGAAAGCAGCGCGGGTTTCTAAGGCTCTGCTGGAGCTTTGGGACAATGCAAAACCAAACCTTTTCATGACCACTGCTGAGGCCATTCCAAATGCGGAAGAGACGCTTCTTTCCGTATTTACAGAAAGCCAGAAACAGCCGGTTGCAGCTTTTGAAACCAAGGCTCTGAGCAGCTTTGATTACGAGAGCTTTGGTGAGACGGGCAAAGTGGCTCAGCAGACCATCAGCAGTTTTGGTCAGATCCGCTCCTACACCTTTGAAAACGGTGTGGTGCTGAACTTCAAGCAGACGGATTTTGACAAGGGCAAGGTGTTTGTTTCACTGCGCACTGGTCACGGTATTGAGGATCTGCCTGCGGACAAAGATGGTTTGGCAGGTTTCTTCCAGAGCGCGTTTATTGTTGGCGGGCTGGGCAAATACTCGGTTGCGGATCTGGACAAGGTTCTTTCCGGCACGCAGGTTGGTGTTGGTCTTTCCTTTGGTGAAGATGGCATTTCCGGCCAGTACAGCACGACACCGGACGATCTGAAACTGCAGTTGCAGGTGATTGCGACGTATCTGACTGATCCGGCTTATCGTCCTGAAGGGGCGGCGTTTTACAAGAAGAGCCTTAAAGAAGCTTACAAGCACTCCCGCATTTCACCAGAGGCTGTTCTGGGCCGTGAGTTCTCCCGAATTCTCCATGGTGGCGACAAGCGCTGGGGCACTGGCACCGAAGAGGAGCTGCTGCAGCGGAATTATGAAGAACTGAAGCCGATCATCAGCCGTATTGCTCAAAACGGGCCGGTGGAGATTGGCATTGTGGGTGATCTGGAGGTTCAGGTGGCGCTTGATGCGGTTGCCGAAACCTTTGGCGCTTTGCAGCATTCCTATGAGGTTCCAGCACACAGCTATGCGGCTGGCATTGCGTTTCCTGATGCGCAGGCGGTGTCGTTGACGCACGAGGGCGACAAGGATGCGGCTCTGCTGCAGTATTACTGGAAGACCAGTGACGATGCAGATGCGGCGCAGAGCTATACCCTGCAGCTGCTGCAAGGGGTGATGGAGCTGCGTTTGCGCGATAAGCTGCGCGAGGCGATGGGTGCCTCTTACAGCCCGTATGCCTTCAACCTGAACTCCAACACGATCAAAGACTTCGGCTACATTGGCCTGTCCAGCTCACTCAAGGTGGATGACGTTGAGCTGGCGGAGACGGTGTATCAAGATATCGTCAAAGGGTTGCAGGTGACTGGCAACATCACCGAGGATGAGCTGCTTCGCGCGCGCCAGCCGATCCTAGAAGCGATGAACAACGCTGAGCACAGCAACGGGTTGTGGTTTGAGCTGGCCAGCCAGGCTGTCAGCTATCCGGAAGCGATCCAGCGTTATCAGGATTACACGAAGATCCTGAAGCAGATTACGCCAGAAGATCTGGTGGTGGCCGCCACAGATTTCCTCGTGCCAGAGCGGAACGTGACGCTGAAGATTTTGCCAGAGTAAGGCAAGTTGAAAAACGCAGGGTTTGGGCCCTGCGTTTTTGTTTGGTGCTGGCGATCTATATAGCTTGAGCAAAGGCAGGTTCGGCACTGAAGCTAAGGGTTTCTCCGTCTGCAGGGATCAGGAGTTTTTCGCTCAGGCCTGCTTTTTGGGCTAGTTCTCGCAGTTGGGGGCGGGTTACCGGGCAGTGGTTGATGGCTTCCAGGTGGTTGGCGATTACCTTTCCAGGCGCTATTCTGATGAACTCCATGATCTCATCCAGCGACATGAGGATGTCCTTGCCGATGTCCAGACTGGCGTTGCCTGCTGCAACGACGGCGATATCCGGTTTCAGCGTTTTGAGGCAGTGGCGGACGTCTTTGGTGAGGATGGTGTCACCGGAGATGTAGAGGGTGGGGGCGCCCGGGAGTTCCAGAAAGTAACCGACACCCGGCCCCATGAACCTTGCAATCCAACCATAGCCATGGATCGTCGGGATTGGCGTGATGTGGCCGTCGAAAAACGGCTGGCGTTGCTCGTTTTTGAGCGGAACTGTTGGAATACCTCGCTTGCCGATGAAGGTTTCATCATCCAGACGGCAGAAGACTGGGATCTTCTGAGACAGCAGGAATTTCTTGGCGGCGCCATCCAGATGATCGGAGTGCCCCAACTGGCAGTGAGTGACTAAGGCAGCGGTGATGCCTTGCAGGTGGTCTTGCGCAACATCGGGCAGTGGAACCATGGGGTTCCGGCGGCTTTTGTGACGAATGAAGCTGTAGCTGGGGAGTGAGCCTACTTTGCCCAGCATGGGGTCCACCAGAATCTTGTGCTGTTCATGCTGGATGATGAGGGTTGCGTTGCGAAGAAAGTGAAGTTCCATCCTGACCTGCCGCTCTTAAAACTCGTCGGTATCTCCTGATCCTAGTTTTTAACGTGGAAGCTGATATAGTCTGACTAGACATAAACCATACATAATCCGCCAAGTGAGACCTGAGCATGCCTTCCACTATTGCCATATTGCTGCTGGAGAACTTTCTGGGCCTCGCGGCCTTTGGGTCGGCGGATATGTTTGAGACCGCCAACGAGATCGCGAAGGTACGCGGTGACGAAGGGGCGCCATTTGAGATAAAGACTTACTCGCTGGATGGTCAGCCGGTGCGATCTTCCAACGGCATTCTGGTCGTGCCGGACGGATCACTCGTGGACATCACCGCACCGGATGTTGTTTTTCTGCCGGGCATCGGCACCGCAACAGCTCCGCAATGCACACTCAACACCAACTGGTTTCAGGGCGTTGCGGAGACACTTCAGCGCCTGTCTCAGGGCGGTGCGATTGTTGCGGCGAGTTGCACAGGCACGTTTTTGCTGGCGGAGGCCGGACTGCTGGATGGCAAGAAGGCGACAACGACCTGGTGGAAGCAGAAGGAGTTTTCATCAACCTATAACGATGTTGAGCTGGATGGTGATGAGATACTGATTGATGCGGGCAATGTGATTACCAGCGCAGCGGGGACATCTGCACTGGACCTTGCGCTCTACCTGATCAAGCGATTGAAAGGCCCTGCTCTTTCCCGACTTTGCGCGCGGTTTATGGTGTTGGAGGAGAACCGCGGCTCTCAGCAGCCCTTCATGATCCCATGGCATCAGAAAACACGGGATGAGACAATTGAGCGGGCGGATCAGTGGGTGCAGAACAACTTGTCCTCTCAGCCCATCAAAGTGCAGGATCTGGCGGCTTTTCTTGGCATGAGCACCCGCAGTCTGCTGCGCCACTTCCAGCGCAAACTTTCGTTGTCGCCACAACAGTTCATCCTGAACATTCGATGCGAACGCGCCAAGTCTCAGCTGGAGTATACGAACACTGCCATCGCGAAGATCGCAGAGGTGCTGGGGTATTCCGACGAGAATGCATTTCGTCGGTCCTTCCTCTCACAAGTGGGCGTTTCCCCGGCACAGTACCGGCAGAAATTTCGCAGAGAGGCTTATTAGTCGCCGGAAGACTTATCCGGCACGACAGCAACTGCATCGATTTCAAACTCGATGATTTCAGTTGCCAGTGCCGGGACCGGAATGAGTGTGCTTGCCGGTGGGCTGGCGCCGAAGATTTCACGGCGTTTTTTGTTCACGTAGTCCAGTCTGTCCTGATTGATGCCTTTGACCAGCACCGTAATTTTCACAGTATCTTCAACACTGCTGCCAGCGGCTTCAAGCGCCTTGATCACATTCTCAAAAGTGCGATCGACCTGATCTTCAAAGGTATTGGAGCCATCTTTATCAATGCCAACTTGCCCAGCTACATAGACCATGCGCGTGTCGGGCGCGACGACGACGATCTGAGAGTAACCAGAGCTGCTCGAATCTGACAGGGTGTCCGGATTGATGATGGTTTTCTGATCTGAACTTGCCGCCAGTGCGGAACCGCTGAACAGGAGTGCGGCACAAAGGCCAAGCGCTTTGCTGGTGAGTTTCATAGGGTACTCATTCTTTGATTTTGAAGATATTGAAGTCATTCGTGATAGAGAGCCCAACCCGGCTCTCTAAAACGCGTCGCAGAACTGCTGCAAGCTACTTCTTGCCAGCTTTGCCTTTTGGTGGTGCTTTGGCCTTTGGCTCTTCTTTGAAGCAGGCTTTCATCTTTTCAACTTCAGCCTTCAGCTTTGGAATGTCAGAACGAACAGATTTAACCTTGCCGTTCTTGAGGGCCGCATCGACTTTG
Source organism: Pseudovibrio denitrificans JCM 12308 (assembly GCF_001310815.1). Taxonomy (GTDB): domain Bacteria; phylum Pseudomonadota; class Alphaproteobacteria; order Rhizobiales; family Stappiaceae; genus Pseudovibrio; species Pseudovibrio denitrificans. Next base: position 369,762 of record NZ_BAZK01000003.1, on the reverse strand, counting down.
GTCATGATTTTGTTTGCAGCTGCTTTGTGCTTGTCAAAGTCCAGCTTTTTCTGCGGATCGGCCAGTGTAGTAACTTTGCCAGCAAGCTTCTTGATTTCCTTCCGCGCATCTTCAACTGCGGTCTGATACTGCTTCTTGCGCTTCGCAATTTCCTCGCTGTTGCCAGGCTGCAGATCCTGCATCACGGTTTTGGCTTCTTCCAGTTCCTCTTCTGCTTCAAGGAACTTGTCCGCTTCCAGTGTCTTCAGGGTCTGGTCGAGGCCTGCCTTGCTTCCTCAAAGATATCCTGAAACTCTTCGCGCGCGTTGTCGTCCTGGATCTTATCTTTTTCCTTGCCCAGCTCTTCCAGCTCAGCTTTTGCTTCATCAATCTTGGCACGCAGCTCAGCGAAGGCTTCTTCCGGATCTTTTGCTGAGGAGTAATAAGCCGCCTCCAGCGCGTCCCTCATGAACTCCAGCTGGTCCACCGCATCTTTGAGTGCATCATTTGCACCGCCCCTGCCCGCACCGGCCTGGGCCTTATCAATGTTGCTGTCTACGGCAACGTAGGCCTGATCGAAATATCGCAGTTGCTGTGCCAGATCGCGGTCGAGCTTGGCCTTGCCCTCGATCTCTGATCGTCTGGCATAGGTGGCATTCAGTGTTTTTCGGAGATAATCAACATGCTCTGCAACTGGCGTTTTGCCATCAATGCGCAGGTTTTCTTTCTTGGGGCGCTCGAAGTTTGTTTTGGGTCCATCCCATTTGAGATTACAAGCGCTTAGGACTTCTTCAACCCATACATCAACCTCTGGAGAGATTGTTTGTTCGTCTACGTCAGACATATAGCAACTCCAGGTCAAAGGCGGTTACTGCTACAAAATTTTGCGGCATTATGCTTTGCTTCGAGCCATTTGAGTTCAGATTCCCTTGTTTGAGTGAAAACGGTTTGAAGGAGATGCCTCAAGCTTTGAGCAAACTTGAAGTGTTTGCCCCATGAAGCCTTGAGGCTGACTTGAAGCGAGGCCTGCCCCGCCATCTTCAAACCCCAGATGGCTAAAACGCGATTGCACGCCGCAAGAGAACCCTAAGGTTTGTGCCCAAGCATCTGCGCAGGCGCGAAAGCCATTGGCTGACGCGATTGGCGACAACACCAGTGCAGCTGTTGATGTGCCTGGTCTGGTGCCGATGACCGCATCAATAAAGGGAAACAAACATGCGACTGAAGTTACTCGCAGCAGCAGTTATTGCCGGTTCACTCGGCTATACCAGTCAACTCGACTTTGCGGAGGTTCCAACGGGCGTCTCTCTCTTCTTTGGCATTGGCAAGGCCAACGCACAGAACCCGCAAATCAATCAGTCCCGACGCGTCGCTCGCCGGACGTCACGCAGAACCTCCAGGCGCACCAATTACCGCCAGTCCATCTCTGGCTGCACGCCATACAACTCCTATTACAATTGCGGCGGCGTTTATTACCGGCCTGTCGTGCAAGACGGTGTAACTGTCTATGTGGTTGTTAATCCTTGATTTTACTGTTTTGGAGATCTGATATGATGAAATCAGTTAGCACTGCTTTGCTCGGCGTTGGCCTGATGCTTGGCGCCACCAGCTTCAATGCATCCGCGCAGGATACGGCCAGAGGTGTGTTTCAGGCTTGTGAACCGGAGATCAAAGCTCATTGCAGCGAGGTGACACCCGGTGAAGGACGCATCTTCGCCTGCATGTATGCCTACGAAGACAAGCTGAGCGCCAAATGCTCTCATGCTATTGATGATCTTGCTGATGCAATGGACTTCCTGTTTGCCAATGCCAATGAGGCTCTTGCAATCTGCGCGCCCGACATTGAGGCACAATGCTCAGAGACCGAAGTCGGCGGAGGCCGCATTCTGACCTGCCTGAGTGAAAAGCAAGACAAAGTTGGTGCTGAATGCAAGCAAGTGATTGATGTCTTCAGCGAAAAATTTGGCTTGAAGGATGACGGTTCCTAATAGTCTGAATGCGCTGCTGGGCGAGGTAATACGCTTGCCCAGCGCGCCCCTTTCCAGCTTTTTCTAATGAAGAAAACTAAGCCAGCAAACTTCCCGCGAAACAATATTATCTGCATGACGCATGTTTTATTATAAAATAATGCACGATAAATCTGCCTAATCTATCGATCGCGTCAGAAGACTGATGAATAATGCTTTTTGCATTTATTCCCTTAAAGATAATTCGTTTTTCTGACGCTACGTCAGTTGATAGAAAAACTGCGTACGCATGATCATTACATAAATTGTGGGAGGTCATCGGTAGGAGCCATTTCTGCCGGTCATGGATCATTGTTGCTTGTTGCCTGACCAGTGTTTTGTTCTTCTCTGACGATCTGTGAGCTTTTGACCTGGATGCTGTGACACATGAAGACCACCAGATTGTTTTTTGCGGTTGTTGTTTTCTGTTTTTCCATTTTTGGTGCGAAAGCCTCCATGCCAGTCAATCCTGACCGGCCCTACTCAGAAACCACTTGTTCCTATGCCATTGAACGGTTGAAGGAGGCTGTGGCTGGCAGCCCTTTGCAAAGTCGCAAAGAGCAGCAGCGGACTGTTCAATATGCCACCGAACAAGTGGAGCGTGCGTGCCTGGAAGATGCTGGGCGGACGGACAAACCACCGAAGCCCCAGCGGAAATGAACTCATTCATCTGAATGTCCATTTTTAAGCTGGAGAACAGAATGACAAATCTCTACGAGACCAGAGATGCCGCAGACGACGCGTCTACATCCTACCGTTTGAGGGACACGGGGCAGGATGCGCAGGGCACTCAAGACAATATCTTCGAGACGGTTCAAGGCACTATTTCCAACGATGGCGATCACGACTGGTATAAGGTTGAGCTGGTCGCCGGGCAGACCTACACCTTTGCTGCCATTGGAACTTTTGATGGTGAGAGCCGATTGGTAGACCCTTATCTGCGTCTGCGCGATGCAGAGGGCAACCTGTTGGTGGAAGACGATGATGGCGGGCCGGGAGCACATTCCAGCATCACCTTTACCGCAACCACCAACGGCACCTACTACCTTGATGTGGCGAGCTATGGAGAACAGGGAACCGGGCAGTATGGCCTTTCTGTCGTAGAAGGCGACAAGGCTTATTATGATGGCAACATGGGTGCCGGTGCCTTGCTTCGTCCGGGCCTTTCGTGGAGTGGGCCGGGCACGCCTGCGACCGTGACCTATGGGTTCCGTGAGAACAACAACGGGGTTGAGGACACGTTTGCCCACGTGACGGATGCGCAGATTGCCGCCATTGAGGGCGTATTGGCTTCTTACTCTGAGGTGGCCAACATCTCGTTTGAACGGGTGAACCCGGAGGGTTTCACCGATGACGCAACCATTCTGTTTTCCAACTATCACTCCACCACGGATGGGGCTGGCGCTTATGCCTACTATCCGGGCTCGGCGGAAGCTGATGCTTATGAAGGAGATGTGTGGCTGAACACAAACAGTGTCTCCACCGACGAGCTGCCGACTGGCTCTTACAGCCACTTTGCAGTGATGCATGAGGTTGGCCATGCGGTTGGACTGGCGCATCCGGGGGATTACAACGCCGGACCGGGTGTTCGCATCACCTATGATGATCATGCTCAGTTCAGACAGGATACGCAGCAGTATTCCGTAATGAGCTACTTTGATGAGAGCAATGCGGACTCCAATCTTGGCTACGGCGGTTTTCCTGACACTCTGATGCCGCTGGATATTTTGGCTCTGCAACAGCTTTACGGCGTGAACACCACCACCCGTGCGGATGATACTGTGTATGGCTACAACTCCAACGCCGGTGGCGTCTATGACTTCTCCGAGGGTATGCCGAGCGCTCTGACCATCTGGGATGCTGGCGGGAATGACACCATCGATATGTCTGGCGCTGGCAAGGTGAACCAGATGATCAGCCTGATCGACGGTTCATTTTCCAACGTGGGCGGTGGCTTGAGCAATCTGGCGATCGCTTATAATGCCGTGATCGAGAATGCCATTGGCAGCGGTGGGAATGACACCATCATCGGCAACGCGGCAAGCAATACGCTGACAGGTAAAGCTGGCAATGACACGCTGATCGGCAATGGCGGCAAAGACAAGCTGATTGGCGGAAATGGCCATGACACCCTGCGCGGTGGTTCTGGCAGCGACGTGCTGAAAGGTGGTGCCGGAGACGATACGCTGGATGGCGGATCCGGGGCGGATAAGCTGATCGCCGGAGCTGGTAATGATACCCTCACCGGCGGTTCTGGCTCTGACAACTTCTGCTTCTTCAACGTGGGTGGCGATGACACCATCAACGATTTTGAACTTGGCAGTGATCTTATCTCCATCAAGAGCCACATGACAGAGTTTGCGAACCTGACCATCTTTGATGATGGCGGGGACACGGTGATCACCTTTGGAACCAACTCCATTTCTCTGGTGAACGTGGATGCTGCGCTGCTGAGCGAAAGTGATTTTGCTTTCGTGTAAACAGCCAGACTTGGTCAGTGCCCTTCCAACCCAGGGCACTGACTCAGCTTCTGAGATGACTTAGGCAACAGCGGGCTCTCTATGCTCTGCCGACAGCATGCCGTTGAACTGTGCGATGGCTTCCTCATTCAGCCCAGCGGCCTGGAATACAGCTGCGGTGAAAGATACAGGCGCCGTGCCCGGAGCGGTGATGATGTTTTGATCTGCTATGCAGCCGGTGTTTGATGAAAGTGCTCTGCACCAGCATAACTCTTCATATTTTGCTGCAGAAACTCGGCGGTATTTGATGTGTGTGCCACCTCATTAAGCAGGCCCGCTCTGGCAAGTGCCAGTGTGCCACCGCAGATGCCTGCAACCGCAACACCGCGCTGATGATTGGCTCGCAGCAGATCAGCAACATCCGGTGCCTGATCCGTTTCCCAAATTGTGCCGCCAACAACAACGGTGACGGTTGGTTCAAACGCTCTGATCTCATCCAGCTTGCGGGAAACAACGGCAGGGAGGCCACCCATGGACCTCACAGTCCCAGCTTGCGGCGTGAAGAACTCAACTTGCATACCGAAATAAGGTCCGCCTGTTCCTGCAATCAGCGCGTATTCCCAATCCGCAAAGCCCTGGGTGAGGATCACTGCAATCTTTGTCATTTTCAAAAGCCTTATGTGTAATCCATCCAATGGATCGTCTTAGCTAAATAAATTATGTTCACTATATGTTCCGAATCTTGTCCTGACTACCCTTTTCTTCTCAAGACGGCTAAACCGATGCCACCTCATCCCTTTACGCAAATTCCTTTGATCTGAACTACCACGCTCTTTCTTAGGGATTTTGGAAAGCCTCGAGATGTGCTGCGTTAGTGGTCACCGTCTGGTTGGGGAGGCCTAAATGAGGCAATGGAAACTTCCTGTTCAGGCTGCAATCGCGGCGCTGATGATGGGATGTGCCACGTTTGTTGCCTTTGCAGTTGATGGAAAACCACCACAGCATTATCCGGAGCTGGTTGGGCAGTGGGTGGTGATCAAAAAGGATGCCGTATATTGGCATCGCGACATTCAAACCCAGGAAAACGGACCGTCACATCTGCGAATCGATGAGCAGACTGGTCCTGTGTTGGAAGGAGTGTTTTTTTGGCAAGTGAGCCCCGGTTCTGGTCGCGATCATGATGGGCGGAGTGAGGTGTCTAAGTCCAAAGAGCCCGTGATCGGGATGATCGGTTGGGACGGAGCTTCAATCACACTGGTGGAGCATCCTGATACGGGTACGATGCAGGGGCGCATGATCAACTCGGACACCATGGAGCTGATGCACTATGAGGCTGGGCCTCACGCAACCATCTCGCGTTATCTGCTTGTTCGGCCTTAGGTAACATCCAGATCGCTGCGATCTTACAGTGGCTGGCGACGAGAGCCTCAAAGGGCGATCAGATTTGAGATCACCCAGGTGTTCATCAGGTCGATGAAGAAACCGCAGGTCAGCGGGACAATGAGGAATGCCTTGGGCGATGCACCGAACTGGCGGGTGACGGAGGTCATGTTCAGCACAGCGGTTGCTGTGGACCCGAGGGCGATACCGCCGAAGCCGGCAGAAATGACGGCAGCGTCATAGTCTTTGCCCATGGAGGTGAAGACGATGAAGATGGCATAGCCGACTGCCAAGGCGATTTGCAGTGTCATCACCAGTGCGACGAAGCCCATGAATTGCCATACGACCAGAAGGTCCATGGTCATCAGGGCGATGCTGAGGAAGATGCCGAGGCTGATGTCGGAGATCATCGCCATGCCTTTTTCGCGACCAACGTTGTCGTAATTGCGGAACAGCAGGCGACCGGTGTTGTTGATGATGATGCCAGCAACGAGGATTGGCACGAAGACAGGAATGACAACGCCTGCTTCCTGCAGGCCGAGGTAGATCATGTAACCGATGAAAATGGCCATGTTGATGAAGAATACAGCGCCGAGCACGTCATAATAATGCAGGTTCAGCTTGCCGTCGTCCTTAAAGTTCTGGCCGACAGCCTCATCAGTGCTGAGTGAACCGGCCAGTTTGTGCCGGCTCATAAGGAACTGGGCGATGGGGCCACCGATGATACAAGCAGAAACAATGCCGACAGTGTTACAGGCAATGCCGATTTCCTGTGCGTTTTCAACGCCGAGCTCGGTGGCAAAGATGGGTGCCCAAGCCAGAGTGGTGCCTACGCCGCCAGAAAGAGAAACCGACCCGGCAATGATGCCGGTATGGACTGGGTAGCCGTAGAAGCTGGCAGCCCCCATGCCGACGAAGTTCTGGATACCGAGGAAGACGGAGGAGATGATTATCAGGATCACAAGGGGTTTGCCGCCCGTGAGAAGATCGCTGACTTTTGCGCGAAGACCAATGGCAGCGAAGAAGTAGATCAGAAAGAAATCAATCGGTTCAGTCGAGAACTTGAATTTGACGCCCCACCACACCGTCAGCACAGTGACGAGGATCGCGCAGAGCAATCCACCGGCCAGCGGGTCAGGGATCGTCAGCTTTCGCAGGGCTACGTTTTTTCGAACAAGCTCTCGCCCGACAAATAAAACAAGGATTGCGATCGTGATTGTCGTAAATGGATCAATCTCAATAAGCTCGGGTTGCGCAGCTTCCATGCGGGCCTCAACTGTTCACCAGCCTTGGTTCTATCAGTTCAGCCTCACCTCCCGTTTAAAAGTGAACTGCGTATTTTAATCGGGGTGATCCGTTTTATTTACTCTGATGCGGCAACAAAACCTTTTGTGCTGCGTAGATTTTCGAGAAGTTCTTGTGTAAGGAAGAGCGTCAATTTCAATATTACAGCGGCTCAACTGTCACCATGACACAACTAGACAATGAAGCACTTGCCGAAGCATATAACCGGGCTTTGGACTTGGAAAAAGCAGGCAAGTTTGATGAGGCTGCTGAGGCCTACAAGCATGTTCTGGAGTTAGATCCTGAAGATCATGGTGGCGTTGCGGTTCGTCTGGCAAGCATGGGCAAAGGTGCTTCACCAACCAAGGCACCAGATGCATATGTGAGCACGCTGTTTGATCAGCATGCCGAAGTGTTCGACATGGTTCTGGTGGATCAGCTTGGTTACTCCGTGCCGCTGATGGTGCGTGACAAGGTTGAAAAGCTGGAGCTTGGGCCGTTCAAGCGCCTGCTCGATCTTGGTTGCGGAACAGGCCTTTCCGGTGAAGCTCTGCACGATCTGGTACCCCATAAAACCGGCGTAGATATTGCCGAGGGCATGGTTGAGGTTGCGGACGAGAAGGAAATCTACGACGACCTTTACGTGGGCGAAGTGGTTGAGTTCCTTAAGGTTGATGAAGAAGAACGCTGGGATCTTATCGTCGCAACGGATGTGCTGCCTTACATGGGGGAGCTGGAAGAGTTCTTTGCCGGAGTTGCTGAGAACATTGAAGATAAAGGCGTTTTTGCATTTTCGTCAGAAACATTGCCAGCTGAGATTCTGGGTGATCAGAACTTCATGGTTGGTAAGTACCATCGGTTTGCCCATGCAGAGAGCTATGTGCGGAACCTGCTGGATAAAAACGGCTTTTCTGTTCTTGATCTGTCACCAATCATCGTGCGCTACGAGCAAGGTGAGCCTGTGCCGGGCCATCTGGTGATGGCGAAATACGATAAGGGCTGAGCGGGGATAAAATAACTTCACAAAGGCGCGTGACTATTAATTGTTAAAATTGTATTAATGTCGCGAATGACTTAGATTTCCCACTAGGAAATAAGCGTGTAGTTATATAATCTGCACAACCTTAGATACGTAGGCCACATTTGTGGAGCAACATGGGTGCCCATGACCAGTCTCAATATCAATGGCAAATCAATTGATGCCAAGCTTGGTGAAACTCTTTTGGACGTCGCCGAGCGTGGTGGACTAGCTTTACAATGTGACTGCGGGAACATCACCTGCGAAAGCACCCGCGTGACGGTGGTATCCGGCGAGGTTGAGGCGAATGGTACTCGGCTAAAAAGCACAGTGCTTGCCTGCAAGGCAACTGTTGCGGGAGATGCGGAGATCAAGCTGCCAGCGTCTTCTGAGCTGCAATCGCTCAAGGGGCATGTTTCTGCAATTCGTCAGGTCTCTGATGACCTTATTGAGTTGCGCCTGAGCTTCACCAAGCCGATTTCCTGGCGTCCGGGCCAGTATTATCACGTTGAGTTTCGTGGTCAGGAACGGGTGAACATGTTTGCCAGCTTTGCGCTGGATGCGGGCACCGAGTTCAACACGCTGATTTTCCTGATTGAGCGGGCAAACACGCCGGACCTCTTCGCGATGATCGTGAAGAAAGGGGACGTGAAAGGCCGTGTTGGCATTACCGGCCCTTATGGTTCGTCTTTCCTTGGGCATGATGATGAGCGACTGATCATGATTGCCGGGCCGAACAGTCTGGCACCGATCTGGGCGATGGCTCTCAGCTCCGTTATGGGTCAGCCGCGCCGTGAGAAGGTACTCATTCTCGACAAATCTCTGAAGCAGGATCAATTTCAGCAGGTGTTTAACTGGCTGAACCGCCGTGGTTTGCAGCCAACCTTTGTTGATCTGCAGGGCAAAAATGCCGAGACAGAGCTGAAAGCGTTGCTACCAGATCTGACTGAATTCGATATGGTGTACACCGCTGGATCTCATGGATTTATTGCGGGTCTTGAGGGCATCTTCGTTGAGGCGCAGGCGACTTATGCCCGCATTCCAAACTTCCAGCCATGGCATGAACTTGAAGCACAGCCAGACGATGCTTCTGCTTTGGAACCAGCTTAACAGCGCTTTAGCCAGCAGCTTTTTTCGTTAGCTTGGAGCTGTTTACCTGCTCTTCGAGTGGGATGCCGCGTGCTTCTTCCAATAACCAGAACAGGGCCTGATTTGGTGGTGCTGGCTTGCCGAAGTAATAGCCTTGCGCTTCGGTGCAGCTTCCCGCTTCAACTGCTCCGCAATCTCTTTGCTTTCAACACCTTCTGCCGTTGTGGCGATGCCAAGGCTGTTTGCCAGATCGATGACTGAGTTCACGATGAAGTAGGCATCCTCATCCTTGCTCATGCTCATCACGAAGGAACGGTCGACCTTGATGCGATCAAACGGGAACCGGCGCAGCGTGCTCAAGGATGAGTAGCCTGTGCCGAAGTCATCCATGGAGATCTTCACGCCGCTTTTCTGCAGCTTGGCAAGGGTTTGGCGCACGCGCAAATGGTCAGCCAGAAGTACAGTTTCTGTTACTTCCAGTTCCAGACGTCCCGGATCCAGGCCGGTGCGTGCCAGCACATCATCAACAACAGGCAGCAACTGCTCGCAATAGATCTGGCGTGGGGAGAGGTTGACGGCTAGGTTCACCCGCTTTGGCCAGCCAGCCGCCAGAGAGCACGCCTCATCCAGCACCCATGCGCCGATTTCGAGGATCAGACCGGTTTCTTCAGCCAGAGGGATAAACTCAAACGGCGAAATGAAGCCATAGCGCGGATGGTTCCAGCGCAGGAGGGCCTCGAAGCCGGAGATTTCACCTGTTGCCAGATTGACTTGCGGCTGGAAGTAGACCTCCAACTCGCGGTTTGCGGTGGCTTTGTAAAGGTCGGTGATGAGGGTCTGGCGCTGTTTGATTTTGGCTGCCATATCATCTTCAAAGAAGCGGAAGGTGTTACGGCCATCATTTTTCGCCTGATACAGCGCAAGGTCAGCGAAGCGGATCAGCTCGTCGACATTCTGATGCTCGCGGCTGAACATGGCGATGCCGACGCTGGCGGCAACCACGATCTCGTGTCCTTCCAGGAAGCACGGTGAAGCCACGACTTTCAGCACTTCTTTGGCGAGCTGTTCCAGCTGCTCCCGGGAAGCAGGCAATTTGGAGAGTATGGCGAACTCATCCCCGCCAAGGCGGGCGACCATCTCTTTGTTGGTCACCTTCTCTCGCAGAATTTTAGCTACGTGAACCAAGAGCTTATCGCCAACGGCATGGCCCAGAGAGTCGTTGATGGTCTTGAACTCATCAAGGTCCATCCAGAGGATACCGAAGTGTTCGTCCTGCTCTAGCGCTGCCTGCTTCATTTCCTGCAGGCGCTCGTTCATCAGCAGGCGGTTGGGTAGTTTGGTGAGAGCATCATGGGTTGCGAGGTAGCTCAGATGGTCGCTGATACGCTGCCGGTCGGTGATATCTTCGAAAATCGCCACCCAACCGCCGCCATCCTGAGGTTCCAGCGTCATCAGAATGACCTGCTCACTTTGCAGGGTCAGGGTGAATGTGCTTCGAACGGTGCTGGGCCAGTGTTGTTGTGCGACGGAGTTTTCGCCTTCGGCCTCCAAGAACTCCTGCGCCAATGGCATGCACTGGACCATTTCGTCCCATGTCATGCCGATTTTGCCCTCACCCTGCTCACAAGCGAAGATATCGTCAAAGCGCTGATTGAACACGATCAATCTTTTCTGTGTATCGAACATACACAATCCATGGGACATGTTGTTCAATGCAGCGTCGAATAACGTATTTTGCTTCACCAATTCCTGCTCTTGCTTGCGCAGTTCCTTATTCTTTCGCTGGATGTTGAGGCGCAAACTGTCACGTTCGCGAGCGGAGGCTTGGAGCACTTTTACGGCTCGGGCGATCTCGCCGACCTCGTCCATTCTTCGCGTGCCTTCCACCCGCACATCAAAGTTGCCGCCTGCTACATCAGACAGAGCATCGGCAATGCGTTGCAGGGGCTGGGACATCTTGCGGGAGACAAACAGAGCCACGATGAAGATGATAAGACAGGCTGTGAAGCCGAGAACGATAAGTCTTTCAAAGGTTTGTGAGCTGGTTTCTTCCCCCACATTGCGCAGGCGCTCCTGTGCATCCAGCAGGACTTCCAGAGGCTTGAATGCGCAGATGACAAGAGGAGACGGGCCATTGTCGCAGTACTCGAAGGCGGTGTTCAAGATCTTGAGTTTGCGAAGGTTTTCCGGCATTTGCAGGGCTTCAACCGGGGCATTGGGAGAGGCTCCGACGAGCTTGTTGTTGTAGAAGATGGCGATCTCAGCACCGGAGATCTTGCTGTACTCGTCGATCACACCGGAATTGAAGGGAAACCATCTCTGAGCAACCAGAGCTCCGCGCCACTGTGTGCCGGGATCGATGAGCGAGGAGTAGAGCACCTGAGAGACGCCTGCATCAGGTTCTCCGGGGAGCAGCGGGCCGAACTGGGTGGCAGGCAGGAGCGTGTATCGTACGGCTGGCCCGGTGCCCGTGGATGGAGTCCAAACGGTGCTAAGCGATTGTTTCAGATGGACTTTGAGCAGCTGCTTCTGAATCAGTCCGGGGTCAGCGCGCTTGGACGCACCGACGATCTGGCCGCGGTAGTTCAGCAGGATGATGGCATCGAGTGGGGTGCCTTCCTGCACCAGCGAGAGGATGTTGACGTCGCCTGCCCAGACCCGGGTTTCTGCGGCTTTCACGATGTCACCGCGCTCGCCAATGGCGGAGAGGCTGGCTGCGGTTTCGGATAGCTGAGACTGAATACGGTGTCTGACCAGCGCCACGTCGCGCTCCAGCGTGGTCGAGAACTGATTGACGGCGATCTGGGAGAGCTGCTCGCTTTGCAGCTGGAGGGTTCTTTCCCATTGAATTACAACGAGAAACGTTAGTGCGAAATAGGATAAAGCTATCGCGACAACAGAGATGATTGCGAGTTTCAGAGAAATTGAGTGCCGGACTCGTCTCATAGAAATTGCCTGCGCCGAACAGTTCGCTATTCGCCAAATGCACAAAAACCCCGTGCGTGCGGGCACAGAGGTCACATGAACAAGATTTGATTGTCGCGGAACTGTCTTAAGCAGGCGTGAGCACTACGAAACTATGAGTTTTGTCGGTTAATGCTCACGAAAGCAGGTTGGTTAAATGCACTTAAAATACATTAGTCTAGGCGGAAAGCTCGACTTTACGTTCGATATTTGACTCCACACTCGTTCTGATTTCGTCTGCGTTTTCAATAATCTGCGTCAGGTTAATTGCATCCAGTTCTTCCATGAAGGAATCCAGCGCATGCTTGAGTTTGCCTCTGAAGCGGCAGACGCCTTCAAGTGGACATGGTTTGGATGGACTGCAGGCAAAGCACTCTACGAGAGCAAAATTATCTTCAACATTCCGAATGAGTTTGCCGATGTTGATGGAAGCGGGTGCGTGAGCGAGCATGAGGCCTCCCAACCGCCCTCGCCTGGATTTGATGTAGCCTTTTCGGTTTAAAATCTGCACGACCTTGGCGACCTGCGGACGCCCACTGTTGGTTGCCTCAGACAAGCGGTCAATCGTCCACTTGTCGTTCCGGTTGACAGCCATGAGCATCAGTATGCGTACTGCTACATCTGTCATCCCAGTTAATTTCATAGGTACCTCGACCTTACTCTAAAGCTGAAATTGCTTCATCGAATTACAGTTAATAAAAACATTTGGGGTATTATTTTTATTGATGGACACCGGTCATATACTACAAAAGAGCAGTACTCGCATGGGAACATTGATCTCCATCAAAAGTTATCAAAATATAAATACAATTACCAACTACGCACATTCGAACCATTACGCCAAGGTAATTAGAATTTTGCTTCTATTACTTAGCGTAAATAACTTTTTTCGCGTTTTTTTTCTTTCGTGACCCCAGTATTTCCTTACGTAATAACTGAAAGAAACGAAAACTATGATTTGATAAATACGGACTTTTAATGAGCGAAACTATCGATGATCGGTTGAGATATCACAGTATATCTTCGACGGAATTGGAAGAACTTGGAAACTCTCAAAACATCATCATGCGATCATGCCAGAGGTCTTGGATGAGTTTTACAGGCATATACGAAACTTCCCGGAAACTCTGAAGTTTTTCAAAAATGAAGCGCATATGCAGCATGCGCGGGAGAAGCAGTTTGAGCACTGGCGACTGATTAGCAGTGGCAAGCTGGATGAAGACTATGCTCAGTCCGTGCAACGGATTGGCAGAGCACATCAGAAACTGGGGCTGACGCCGCAATGGTACATCGGCGCTTACAGCAGACTGGGAAATCTGCTCAACAGTGCGCTGCTGGAATACCTGGGTGGCCGGTTGTTTTCGCGGTCCAGCAAGGCCAGCCGGAGCTTGCCGGGCATTCTGAACAAGGTGATCATGCTGGATATGGATCTGGCACTGGCGGTTTATGAGCAGACAGGCGCGGATGAGCGTCGTGAGTTCCTGACTGATTTGGCAGAGCATTTTGAAGGTTCTGTTGGACAGGTCACCTCCTCCATTGCCAGTGCGGCGGATCAGCTGCATGGGTCTGCAGTTTCGCTTTCCGGCAACTCTGAACACACCAACCAGATCAGCTCCAGCGTGGCAGCTGCGTCTCTGGATGCTTCCCAGAATGTGGAGGCGGTGCGCAGTGCGACGGAGGAGCTGGGGACTGCTATTTCTGAGATTGCTGAGCAGGTTCACAAAACCACAATCACAGCTTCCAACGCGACGGATGCCACGACCAAAGCGTTCCAGCAGGTCAATCATCTGTCGCAAGTGGCGGTCGAGATTGGTGATATCATTGACTTGATTACCCAAATATCCGAGCAGACCAACTTACTGGCCCTCAACGCAACCATTGAGGCTGCACGTGCTGGTGAGTTAGGTAAAGGCTTTGCTGTTGTCGCGCATGAGGTGAAGTCACTCGCACAGCAAACAGCGAACGCTACCGTACAGATCAGCGATCAGATCTCTGGGATTCAGGAAAGTACGAGTGAATCAAAAGAGGCGATCTCTGAGATTAAGGTGATCATTGAAGAAATGAGCTCCAGCGCTAATGCCATTGCCAGTGCGGTGGAGGAGCAAGGCATCGCGACGCAGTCCATTGCGATGAACATTCAGGATGCGGCCATGGGTACCAGTCAGGTCTCTGAAAGCATCGGTCAGGTGCAGCGGGCGGCAGATGAAACCGATAAAACAGCTTCAGGTGTTTTGGATGCTGCACAAATTTTGTCCAATCAGGCCGCTGATCTTCGGTCTTCTGTTGGCACATTTCTTGGCAACCTGAGATAGAGTGGCTTTCGCACTTGCATTAGCTGCATCACAAAAAACTGGTGTTTGTCTTTCATTGATAGGACAAACACCAGCACCACATATGCAATAAGCACTTTTATCCGTTTTCTATAGAATGTCAGTAGATTGCAGTTTTTGTAGCCACCTTCCCTAAACTGTACAAATTTCACCTTAGTCACTTTTGCAGTGCAACACCGATCAAAATATCATTTAGACAAAAGAATTACAGCAAATAATTGAATCTTACTTGGTATTAACCTTTGGTTTAAAAACCATAAGTCGAATTGCGATTCATTATACTACCGAACTAGGCTTTCCTTTGCGTGAGCTGACGTAACTGTTTTTCGTGAACAAGGAACAGTGATGGCAGCGGGTTCTTAGGAGGACGGAGCCCTCTCACGTCATTTCGGGCATTTTGCTTCGGGAGGATTTCATGAGCATTATTCGTAGGCCGATGAATCGGCGTAGTCTATTGAAGGCGGGTGCAGCCAGTGGCCTGGTTCTCGCTACTCCAACAATTATTAGTCGCAGTGCATGGGCAGAAACCAATTTCCGCAATGACCCAACAAACTCCAAAAGCGTTACGTTTGGTTTCAACGTTCCGCAGACCGGCGCATATGCTGATGAAGGTGCAGACGAACTACGCGCCTATCAGCTGGCTGTAAAGCACCTGAATGGTGATGGCGACGGTGGCATGTTGAACACCATGAAGCCGCTTTCTCTGAACGGTAATGGCGTGCTTGGCAAGAAAGTTGAGTACGTCACCGGCGATACTCAGACCAAGTCTGACGCAGCGCGTGCATCTGCCAAGCGCATGATCGAAAAAGACGGCGTTATCATGTGGTCTGGAGGCTCATCTTCAGGCGTGGCGATTGCTCAGCAGTCTTTGGCGCAGGAAATGGGCGTTGTTTACATGTGTGGTCTGACCCACTCCAACGACACCACCGGTAAAGATCGTCGTCGTTATGGCTTCCGCCATTTCTTCAACGCTTATATGTCCGGTGCAGCGCTTGGCCCAGTGCTGAAAAAGGAGATGGGCACTGATCGCCGTGCTTATCACCTGACAGCTGACTACACATGGGGTTGGACACAGGAAGAATCCATCGCCAACACCACAGAAGGCCTTGGCTGGGAAACCGTCAACAAAGTCCGCACTCCACTGGGTGCCGGTGACTTCTCCCAGTACATCGCGCCAGTTCTGAACTCCGGTGCGGATGTTCTGATCCTGAACCACTACGGCAAGGACATGATCAACTCGCTGACACAAGCTGTTCAGTTTGGTCTGCGGGATAAGGTTGTGAATGGCAAGAACTTTGAGATCATCGTTCCGCTGTACTCCCGCCTCATGGCGCAGGGTGCAGGCGAAAACATCAAAGGCATCTATGGCACAACCAACTGGAACTGGTCCTTACAGGATGAAGGTTCCAAGGCCTTTGTTAAGTCGTTCGGCCAAGAGTATGGCTTCCCACCTTCTCAGGCTGCACACACCTGCTACGTTCAGACACTGCTTTATGCAGATGCCTGTGAGCGTGCAGGAACCTTCAATCCAGTAGAAGTCATCAAGGCTCTGGAAGATCACCAGTTCGACGGCATGGGTAACGGTCCAACCCTGTACCGCGGCGCTGATCACCAGTGCTTCAAGGACGTGCTGGTCGTGAAAGGTAACGAGAACGCAACCTCTCAGTTTGACCTTCTGGAAGTTGTTGAAGTTACACCTGCATCTCAGGTCACCTATGACCCAGAGATCTTTGGTGGCGAGCTTGGGCCTTACAAGGTCTAACAGCACCTCTTGCCCGGCTGCACCTCCTATGCAGCCGGGTAATGGCTCCTGCATGAACCTGTACCTGTTCCGCAGTGGATGCCTCGCACCCTCTCACGGATTTAAAGAGACTTGCCGTCAAACTGATCAGGCAAAACGCTTTAATCTTTTGTTTTGGCGTATCTTTTCCGATTACCGGTTTCTATTTTTTCGGGAGTGCGCCCTAAAAGGGAGAAGAGCGGATGGACGCCATCGTTCTTCAAATTCTCAACGGCCTGGATAAGGGCGGCGCCTACGCTTTGATTGCGCTTGGGCTTACGCTCATCTTCGGCACGCTTGGGGTTGTGAACTTCGCCCACGGGGCTTTGTTTATGCTGGGCGCCTTCTGCGCAGTGGCATTCAACCACGTCATCAGCCTTGAAAAAGTTGTTGTCGACCCAACCAAAACAACCGCCTGGGGAACGCCACTGGAGATCCGGGTGCCCTATCTGGAATCCTGGCTGGGCGATACAGGCGCGACGATGCTGAACTACTCAGTTCCATTGTCCATTCTGCTGGCCATTCCGGTGATGCTGCTTGTTGGCTACATCATGGAGCGCGGCCTGATCCGCCACTTTTACAAGCGCCCGCACGCTGAGCAAATCCTCGTAACGTTTGGCCTTGCCATCGTGCTGCAGGAGATTGTGAAAACCTATTTCGGTGCAAACCCGATCCCACAAGCTGCTCCTGATGTTGTGCGTGGTGCGATGGATCTGGGTGTTGTGCTGGGCTTTGATCCGGGCACTGTTGTCTATCCGCAATGGCGTATCGTTTATCTGTTCTTTTCACTGAGCGTGATTGGGGCGGTGTTTGCCTTCCTGCAGTTCACCACCTTCGGCATGGTTGTGCGGGCCGGTATGGCTGATCGCGAAACAGTTGGTTTTCTGGGCATCAACATTGAGCGGCGCTTTACGCTGGTGTTTGCCATTGCGGCGGTGGTCGCGGGGCTCGCCGGAGTGATGTACACGCCTATTCTTCCGCCAGACTATCACATGGGCATGGACTTCCTTGTGCTGTCGTTTGTGGTGGTGGTTGTTGGCGGCATGGGCTCCCTGCCCGGTGCGGTTTCGGCTGGTTTCCTCCTTGGCATCTTGCAGAGCTTTGCGAGTATGAATGAGGTGAAGACCATTCTGCCGGGCATCGACCAGATCATCATCTATCTTGTTGCAGTTATTATCCTTCTGGTTCGTCCGCGTGGACTTATGGGCCGCAAGGGTGTGATGGAGACCTGAGCCAATGACGACTAACATTTCTCCTCGCTCCGACCTGCTCATGTTTGTTCTGTTTGCCGCTGCAATCCTGACCATGCCGCTGTGGCTGGCACCGATTGGAGCCGGTTATCCGGACCTTTTGCAGAAGTTTGCAATTTTCGGCCTGTTTGCTCTTGGCTTCAACCTGCTGTTTGGCCTCACCGGCTATCTCAGCTTTGGTCACGCAGCCTTTCTGGGCATCGGGTCTTACGCCGCGGTCTGGAGCTTCAAGTTGCTGGGTATGAACCCACTTCCAGCACTGCTCTTTTCCGTGGTGTTTTCCAGCCTCTTTGCCGTTGCAATTGGCTATGTTTCGCTGCGCCGATCAGGGATTTACTTCTCCATTCTGACGCTGGCCTTTGCGCAGATGAGCTATAATCTGGCTTACTCTGTGCTCACCCCAATCACCAATGGTGAGACAGGCCTGCGGGTGTTGCAATCTGATCCACGGTTGTTTGATGGGGCGTCCGCTTCCTCTGGTCCGCTCATCTCCAACCTGTTTGGCATTGAGATGACTGGTTACTCAGGCTTCTACTTCTGCGCTGTGCTGCTCATTATCGGGTTTTACATTTCGCAACGTATCTTCCGTAGTCCGTTTGGCATGATGCTTCGTGCTGTGAAATCCAACCAGAACCGCATGAGCTATACCGGCCTGAACACACGGCCTTACACACTTGCTGCCTTCGTTATTTCCGGCACGTTTGCGGGTGTGGCGGGTAGTCTGCTGGCTGTTACCGATCCATTGGCTGGTGCTGAGCGCATGCAGTGGACTGCGTCTGGTGAGGTCGTGTTGATGACCATTCTGGGCGGTGCTGGCACGTTGCTTGGGCCAATCCTGGGTGCTGGTCTCATCAAGTACTTTGAGAACATCTTCTCTGCCTACAACGAGCAGACATTGCATGCGATTTTCTCGTTCCTGCCTGATTTCATGGAGGGACCTGTGGTCAGCGTTGCAAGCCTGTTTGTGGGTGAAGGGTGGCACCTGACACTTGGCTTGCTCTTCATGGTGATTGTGATCTTCCTGCCCGGTGGCATCATGGAAGGCTTTAACCGGATCTCCAAGATGTTCCGTGGCAAGCCTTCACGCCGGAAAGGCGCAGGTCGTTCGCATGCACCAGCATCAGCCAATGCTGCGGAATAAGGGGAGGCAACCATGGAAATTCTTAGTGTTAAGGGCGTGAATAAGCGCTTTGGTGGCCTCAAAGCTCTCAATGATGTGAACCTTTCCATCGAGCAGGGCAACGTACATGCCATCATTGGTCCCAATGGCGCGGGCAAGTCCACCTTGCTCAACTGCTTTGTGGGGCGGCTGATCCCTGATACCGGGTCTGTGACCTTTCTGGGTAAGGATCTGATCGGCGCAAAGCCGCATGAGATCAATCAGGCGGGCGTGTCCCGTGTGTTTCAGACACCAGAGATTTTTGGTGATCTGACCCTGCTGGAAAACGTGATGATCCCAACGCTGGCCAAACGGGATGGCGCGTTCACCATGAATGCATGGGCTCGTGTGGATGGCCAAGCGGAGATCCGCGACAAGGCCATGCATCTGCTTGAAGATGTAGGGCTTGCCGAGAAGAAGGACATGACGGCGGACTCACTCTCGCGCGGTGATAAGCGGCGGTTGGAGCTGGCGATGTGTCTGGTTCAGGACCCGAAACTTCTGCTGCTGGATGAGCCGACGGCAGGGATGTCCCGCGCGGACACCAACAACACCATTGATCTGCTGAAGCGCATTGGTGAGCGTGGCATCACCAAGATCGTCATTGAGCATGACATGCATGTGGTGTTCTCCCTTGCCAGCAAAATCAGCGTTCTGGCGCAGGGCACCGTGATTGCTGAGGGACAGCCGGAGGACATCAAAGGCGACCCACGCGTTCAGGAAGCTTATCTGGGAGGGGCGCACGTATGACCATTCTCGAAGATCAATTCAAAGGCGCGAAGGCTCCCGGTGTTTCGCCGGTTCGTTCTAAAGGTGGAGCTCCAGCGTACTTCTCTGCCTGGGATTTGCATGCGTACTATGGTGAAAGCTATATCGTTCAGGGTGTTAGCTTTGACATTCGTGAAGGAGAAATCCTTGCGCTGCTGGGGCGAAATGGAGCTGGTAAGACGTCAACCTTGCGTGCGATTGCGCGTGCTAGTGACCCGCAGCTGACCCATGGCGAGATCTGGCTGGACCACAAACCGATCCACGAGATGCCGAACTATATGGCAGCTCAGAACGGTATTCAGCTGGTGCAGGAGGATCGCCGGATCATTCCGGGGCTGACCGTGGAAGAGAACCTGCAGCTAGCTCAGATTGCCGAGCCACATGGCTGGTCGATTGAGCGGCTTTACGATCACTTCCCTCGCCTTGCTGAACGCGCCAAGCAGGAAGCGGTGACCATGTCAGGCGGTGAGCAGCAGATGCTGGCTGTGGCCCGTGCATTGGCCCGAGACGTGAAGCTGTTGCTGCTGGATGAGCCTTATGAGGGCCTTGCTCCAGTGATCGTTCAGGAGATTGAGCGCATTCTTGAGAACGTGAAGGAGCTGGGCATCACCACAATCATCGTGGAACAGAATGCGGTGGCGGCGCTGCACCTTGCAGACCGCGCGGTCATTCTGGATATGGGCGAAGTGGTGTTTGATGGCACGGCACAGGAAGTACTCGACAACGAAGAGCTTCGACAAGCTTATCTGGCTATTTAGGCGTCAGCTCCACAAAAGCAGTTTGGGCTAGAACTGAGTCTGCAACTTGCTTTGTTTTACAGCGAGATTTCCGGGCGTTCTTCAGCATGCCCGGAGTCCCGATCAAGTTCCCCCAAGGGCTATTGACCCTTTACCTGAGCCAGAGGATTCGTTCCTCTGGCCTTTTTCTTTTTCAGCCGCGATTTCTCAAAGTGAGTTCAGGAACTGCTGATAGCTCATAGGTTCCAATCGGACTGGCTCACGGCCCGCAAAACGGTCCTGCCAGAAGCTGAGGTAGAGGCTGGAGAAGTCGAAGGTCTCGTTCAGAATGCGCTGTTTTTCGTCATGTAAGCGCCCAGTTGTTAACTCATTCCATTCTTCAAGAATGACTACAGGTAGTCCTAAGAACAAAGGTGAGATACTAGACGATTTTATAATGGGAATCGCTCCAAGGAAGAGTGCTTCCCAAGTCCGATGACAATCCATTCCAGCGCCGGAAGGGCTTATTGTGAACAAATATTTAGAATTCTTAATCCAAGACTGCTGACGAAGAAGATAATCACTTTCATAATACGCGACTGTATCATCAGCCATTTCCATTGCAAGAGCTCTATCTCCTCTATTTACTGCATGATGCCAGTTACAATACCCACATAGCTCCCGATCTTTTAAAGCGGGAGCATTTTTAACTACTGTGCAAAGCTCTTGCTCCTGGTCAAAAGGCGTTTGAAACGCTCCCCAAACATGAAAACGCCGAGAGTTCATCGTATGATAATCTAACCCAATAGGTAGGCAAAACACCTTTTCATGCTGGACTGCAAGGTTCTGCGCATACCACGCAATTAGGAGTGGGTGAGATAAAAGATTATTTAGATCGATCGCAGACAATGTGTTTGAGTAACCCGTATTGATCCCAACTGTCAAATCGCTATCACCACTTACTAAGACGAAAGGTTCTCGAACATGAAGTAACTTAGTTTGCACAAAGCAAGGCAATGCATCGGTCGTAATGTAAAGTGTCGCACCTTCCTCATGATGCTTTAGCAAAGCACTATCTAAATTATTTTCAGACGATTTCAAATTTCGATTCCTGCTATTGCAGCTTTTTGCAAACCCTCGACTTGAAATAAAACGGCAATGATTTTCTTCTTTATTACTTGGAAGCCATTTATAAGAATTATAATTCAATATTGATAATAACATTAAGTTCTCCTGCCTTTTAGATATCTAAGCGTGCTGCATTGGATGGCGCCACTCCGAAATCTTTCCCGTAAATTCCAGAGATACGGCTTAAAACCCTGAAGCTTGAGGCATAATCACTTCCGTAAACCAGAGCCGTTTTGGGAATACACTGTCGAGTTGAATGGAATTTGAGATATCCCATTGGTGCAGGATTACCATGATTTGCCAAAGTACATGCAGGATGGGATGGGGACGGTAAACTCTTTGGCACTGCTGGTCAGCCCAGCGTTTTACTGAAAGAAGGCCCGTGGATGCGCTTCCTGTCTCAGCGCGATGTCGAACAATCCTCGAAGAAAGCGAAGTCACCGCTTGAGGTGAGCTACGGCAACATTCCGCGGCATCGCACACAGCTGCATCAGCGCCTTCTGGATCTTGGCCTTCCCACTCAACCAGTCATTCGCGAAGTGCTGGATTGTGCTCAATACTTCTCTCTCAAAGCACATGAAAATCTGCTCGTTCAAGGGCAGAGTGCCGACCGGTTCTTCATCATTCTGGAGGGGGAACTGGAGGTCATCAAAGTCGATCAGGATGGAGCTGACACGGTTCTCGGGCATCTGAAGGCCGGTGATGTGGCTGGAGAACTGGCGTATATCCGCGCCCATGTTGGGCCGCAGCGGTACATTGCAACTGTTCGGGCCAAGCGGGATACGGTTGTCGCCTCGCTGAGTTGGAACCGGTACGGCACGCTGCCCACTTCAACGGAAACCAACTCCATGCTGTTCCGCTACTTTGCACGACAAGCGGCGCATCAGCTGGAGCAGACCAGCTCGCGGGTGCTGGAAGAGATTAAGATCCGGTCGCGGCGCTTGCAGGCTTATGCGGTTTTGCTGGTAGCGAACATGATTGCCATGTCATCGTTTGCTCTGTTCATCAGCCTCTACAAAAGCACCTTTGATGATTACGGCTATGGCTTTATTGCCATGACGATTTACAGCCTGAGCCTAAACTTCATACTGGCTGCGATCCTGTTCTACATTATGAAGAACCTCTATCTGCCACCGCGCATATTCGGGCTTGAGTTTACGCATCTGCCGAGCCAGTTCGGCTATGGGCTGGTGATGACCATTCCGATCATTCTGGTGATGGCAGGCGTCCGTTATATTGTTCACCCCTCGGAAGAGTCCTTCTCCTTCTACTTCCTCAGCCATCAGGTCCAAGGACCATTTATGGGATGGCCGGAGTTTGCCTTTGCGATTTTTTATGCGCTGGTGATGTGCCCAATCCAGCAGTTCATCGTGCGGTGTGGTATGCAGGTTCCGGTGACTGCGGCGTTGGGGCCGCATAAGATTTCTTCTGTTTTCTGGGGCAATTTTGCTGCTTCTGTTGCCTTTTCCATCATCCACCTGCCCTACTCCAAGCTGGCCGTTCTGCTGACGTTTATGGTGAGTTTTTATTGGGGGTTGATGTTCCAGCGGCGGCGATCCTGGATAGCTGTTTCAACCAGTCATGCCATTGCGGGGCTTGCTGCGTTTTACTGGTTCGCCCTGCTGCGTATTGCATAGAAAAAGGCGCTCGAGGCGCCTTCTCCATTGTTGCTATTTTTCAGACAGATCAGCTATCAGACGGCTTTTCTTCTTTGCCATCGCTTGCTGCCAACTCACCGCCAGTGCCTTTGGCTGCGCGACCTTCCTCGATGGTCCAGCCAGCCTTTTCGCGCATCCATTGGAAGCTGACGTAAAGAGTTGGGATGAGGAAGATGCCGATGGTTGCTGAGAACAGCATACCAGCCAGCACCGGAACGCCCACGGCGACCATTGCGCCTGCACCCGGACCAGATGCGATCACCAATGGCACCAGACCTGCGGAGAATGCCAGTGATGTCATCATCACCGGGCGGAAACGCAGGCGTGCACCTTCAATGGCGGATTCATAAAGCCCCATGCCATCAATGCGTTTTTCAAGTGAGAACTCGTTCATCAGGATCGCGTTCTTACCAGCCAATGCGATCAGAATGACCATACCGATCTGCGCATAGAGATCGAACGCCAATCCGAAGATCCAAAGGCTGAGCAAAGCACCTGCCAAGGCCGGGGCCACAGAAAGCAGAACTGGTATTGGTGTGTTCCAGCTTTCATAGAGCGCCACGAGGAACAAGTAGGCGAACAGGAATGCCAGACCGAGCACCAATGCCGTTTGACCTGCTGCTTCTTTCTGTTCCAGCGCCAGACCAGTCCATTCATAAGCATAGCCCTTCGGCAAGGCTTCGGCGGCTACACCTTCCATTGCTGTCAGAGCTTCACCCAAGCCAGCTCCCGGAGCGGCGTTGCCGTTGAAGGAGACTGCACGGTAGTTGTTGTAGCGGGTGATGGTGTTTGCACCACGCGACAGCTCTGTGTGCACAACGGAGGACAGCTCCACCATCTCACCGGTGTCAGAGCGGACAAAGATGGAACCAATGTCCTCAACACCAGAGCGGTACTTCTGTTCAGCCTGCAGGCGGACGGTCCATGTCCGGCCATAGAGGTTGAAGTCGTTGATGTAGTAGCCGCCCAGCGTTGCCTGCAACGCGTTGTAGACGCTGGCGATGTTGAGGCCGAGCACCTGCGCGCGTTCACGGTCCAGCTGTACATTAAGCTGAGGGGTGTTTGCGTTGAAGGTGGTGAAGAACGACGCAATATCCGGCGCTTCATTCGCCGCCACGATCAGAGAGCGGGAGACTTGTGCAAGGACCGTCGGGTCCTGACCTTCCAGCGCTTCCATGATGAACTCGAAGCCACCTACGGTGCCCAGACCATCAATCGCCGCCGGGTTGACCGGGAAGAAGGTTGCTTCCGGAATACCGGCCAGCGATCCGTATGTTCGATAGACAAAGGCGAAGGACGACAGTTCGCGAGATGGACGTTCCTCATAGTCTTTGAGTTTGACGAAGAAGACACCTGCGTTTGGAGAAGAACCACCACCAGCCAACAGATCGAGGCCAATGATCATGGTGGTGGAGTCCACCGCCGGATCCTTACGAATGATCTCATCAGCTTTGCGCATGACGGCTTCTGTCCGGTTGCGAGACGCGCCCGGAGGCAGGTTGACCAGCACCATGGCATAGCCTTTGTCCTCATCCGGTACGAAGCCATCTGGTGTGTTGGACACAATCAGGAAACCGAAAAGTGCAAAACCAACAACCGCAAGCAAAGAGTACAAAGACATCTTGGCAATGCGTTTGATGAGGTTCGCGTAACCGTGACCAACATCATCAATCTTCTGAGAGATTTTGGCCATCACGCCCGTCAGGTTCTCTGACTTCATCAAGATTGCACAAAGTGCCGGAGACAGGGACAGCGCGTTGATGGTGGAGATGACCATAGCTGCAGAGATGGACACCGCAAACTCGCGGAAGAGCACACCGGATGAACCCGGCAGGAAGGCCACTGGCACAAACACCGAGAGCAGCACAAGCGTAGTGGCGAGCACGGGAGCGGCAATCTCACCCACGGCTTTGGACGTTGCCTGCGCCGGTGTGAGGTCAGGGTGCTCGTGCATAATGCGTTCAACGTTCTCAACGACGATGATCGCGTCATCCACCACAATACCAATGGCAAGCACCAGAGCTAGCAATGAGATTGTGTTGGCCGAGTAACCCATCATGTAAGCCACTGCAACTGCACCGATGATTGACACCGGCACCGCGATGAGTGGGATGAGCGTTGCCCGGAACTTGCCGAGGAAAACGTAGACCACAATGGTCACAAGCACGAAGGCTTCCAGCAGGGTGTGGATCACCTTCGAAATCATCTCATTCACGAAGAGAGAAGTATCGAAGACAGAGATGTAAGTGAGGTCTTCCGGAAAGCGTTCTGCCAGATAAGCAATACGCTCATTGACGGCTTCTGACACTGCCACGGCATTTGCGCCCGGTGACAAGTATATACCGATCATCGCCGTTGGCTGCTGATTGTACTCTGCCAGAACGTCAAAGGAGGCACTGCTGAGTTCTACGCGGGCCACGTTGCTCAGGTGGACGACAGATCCATCCGGATTGGCGCGCAGAACGATGTTCTGAAACTCCTCAACGGTGTTCAAGCGGCCTTTCGCCGTGACCGTCAGCTGAAGTTGCTGGTCCGCAGCCAGAGGTGCGGCACCAATACGGCCTACAGCTGCCTGCTTGTTTTGAGATTGAACTGCAGAGATTACGTCTTCTGCTGTCAGATTGAGGGCTCTGAGTTTGACCGGATCCAGCCAGATGCGCATGGAGTAATCCTGCGCGCCAAACACGCTGGCATCCCCGACGCCCGGAATACGCTTCAGTTCGTCTACGATGTTGATGGTGACGTAGTTGGAAATGAAGAGGCCGTCGTGGGTTTGATCCGGAGAGTAAAAGGAGATCGCCTGCAGCAGGTCACCAGCTTTTTTGGTGACGTTGACGCCCTGATCCCGCACTTCCTGCGGGAGCTTACTCTCGATCGTGCTTATTCGGTTCTGAACGTTTACCGCATTGATGTCGGGATTGGTGGTCAGATCGAAGTAAACCGTTAGGGAGTAGGTGCCATCGCTGGATGAAGACGACTTCATATAGCGCATGCCATCCACGCCGTTGACCGCCCCTTCGATGGGCTGGCCCACACTCTCTTCCACCGTGAGCGCATCTGCGCCGATGTAGGTGGCGTTCACCTGCACGGTTGGCGGTGCGATTGTTGGATACTGAGAGACCGGGATGGAAAAGATCGAAATCGCGCCGACAACGACGATCAGGATCGAAATCACCATCGCCAACCGCGGTCGGCGAATAAACATGTCATAGATCATGGTTTACTGACCTGCCAGCTGCGCGTTGACTTTAATTCCCGGACGGACTTTCTGAATGCCGGAGGTGATCACCAGATCGCCTTCTTCCAGACCACTGCCAACGATGACGAGGCCGTTGATCTGATCAACAACGGTGATACGCTGCTGCTCCACCACATCTTCCTTGTTCACCTTCAGCACGTATGGACCTTCCTGATCCAGCAACAGTGCGGATTGGGAGACGACGAGCACAGGGGCTGCATCTTTGGCGTTGGCGACCACATCAACCAGCTGATGATCGAAGAGAACATGATCAGGATTGCCGAAGACAGCGTAGGCAGTGACGGTATCAGTGCCCGGATTGGCTTCCGCTTCCAGGAAGTCCAGCTTGCCGTCGTGTTGATAGAACTTGCCATCAGACAGTCGGATACGAATGAGGATGTTGTCTGTTTCCAGATTATCTGCCCGCTGTGCCTGCAGGATCAGCGCCTGAGGAACAGGGAAGGCAACGCGGATCGGATCCAGAGAGGTGATGGTCGCCAGTGTGCCGCTGTTGGCATTTACGTAAGCCCCTTCCTTAAACGCGGAGGTTCCGATCTGGCCATCCAGGGGAGCACGGATTTCGGTGTAGCTCAGGTCAAGTTCGGAGAGTTTGAGGTCTGCCTGACGAAGAGCGAGGGTAGCGTTGGCTTCTTTGAGGTTGGCACGAGCCGTGTCCAGTTCTGAAACCGAGATCGTATCCCGATTGACCAGCTGCTCTTTACGGTCAAAATCGACCTTTGCCAGATCTACCTTGGCCTGAGCGCTTTCCAGATTGGCCTGCGATTGCTCAACGGCGAACTCGTACGGCTCCTGCTGGATCACGTAGAGAAGATCGCCTTGTTTGACGGTTTGTCCTTCCTTGAACTCCAGCGGCTCAAGGAATCCGCCAACACGTGCGATGAGGGCAACCTGACTGATTGCTTCGGTACGGCCTGCGAAAACGCGTTCTTCTTCAATAACTTCTTTGCGCGCAGGTTCTACAAGAACACCCGGCGGCGGGGGTGCTGCCTCTTGCGCGTTGACCACTCCTGAAATGAGGAAACTGCCAAGAGACGCCACTAGAAATGAAGCGGCGACTTTACGAGCAGATGAAATCAAACTTCCATTCCGGCCGGCAGGGAATTCAATTTTATTTTTCATTTTTTACTCTTACACATTGAGAATTGCTGGCAGCACTTGCCTAACATTACCCTAGGGAAGTGACTCAATCCTTGATGGCTTGGGCACAGCTGGAGTCTTCGCTGCCAAGGTGCCCTGGCGACGTTGCGTTCAAGTCGGATTGAGAAGTGAAGTTCTCCTCTCACTTTCGTGAGGGAAAGCCCGTGACCGCTGTCACAAAAAGCGGTTTCTAGGTGTTTTTACACTCACTCGCCTGTGCCAGTTGCACGAGTTGTTGTGTGTCTTCCCAGAACTTGCGCCGCGTTTCAGCATCCAGAAAATGCTTGTCCGGTGGGTATTTGGTGCCGCATTCGTAGAAGCCGCCGGTCTTCTCCGCAAAATCCTGCGAGAGCAGCATGTGCATGGCTGGCAGTGCCGCGTAAGGTGCGGATTTGCCGACCAATGAGCTCTTCATGCCCAGCCAGAAGCGCCTTGCTGCGCTGTAGCCCTGTATCTGTTTGGTGAGGACAAGACCGGGGCCAAAGGCGTTGATGCAGATCTCGGTATCTTTCAGCTGCTCTGCAATTTCTGCAAGGAAGAGAAGGTTGCAGTTGGTGTGGGCCTTGCGACGTTCCCAGTTGCTGAGGTTGCAATCCGGATTGTTGAGCAGCGTCATATTGGGCAGCTCGAACCGGGTGGCTGGACTGGCGAAGGAGACGACGCGGGGTGCTTTCTGCTTCTTCAGCAGAGGCGTGAGTTTGTTGAGGAGTTGGAACCGGCTGAGGTAGATGACCGCAAAGCCTGCCTCGATCCCCTCTTTAGTGATGCCGTGAAAGCCCGAGATTTCGCTGGCGCAGAGGACAACACGGCTCAGGTCCGGCAGCTTTTGCTGGATCTCGTTGGCGAGGCGATCCACCTCTGAGATGAGCGAGAGGTCTGCAACAAAGCTGCGATGGGAGCGATTAGGGCCAGCTTCGCCAACCTCTTTGAGGACGGATCTCAATTTATCCTTGGACCGGCCTACGAGGACCAGACTTTGGCCAGCATCTGCCAGACGGATCGCAAGTGCCCTGCCGATGCCATCCGTTGCGCCTGTTACCAGACAGGTGTTGTTGGTTGCCCGCCATTCCTCCAAATACCCGGGAGGTGGCGGCACCGGAATGGCCTTGGCTTTTTTCATGCCGGAAGTAGAGCAGAAACCCTTTAATCAGTTGCAGAATTTTTCGATAAACTCACTGAGGGAAAACGTAAGGGTTTACTTGCCACTTGGCCGACAGCCTTAGCGGAACGTCTGCAATAGTGGTTCACACGAAAGTTTTTGCGCCGGGATCTTGAGTGACTTTGCAGAAAACCCCAGATTTGCTAGTAGATTTTGATCGGGCAACACGTCGGGATTAGGGGATTTAGATTTATGCAGGAAGCAATAACCGATTTCAGGGGCGCTTTGCGACGTCTCTATTTCGGGCAGACCACCGCAGCGCGTTCCTGGCGCATCGGACTGTTGATGTTCGATGTGGTGACGATCCTCTACTTCGTGCTTTCTGCCACGCTTCCACAGTTGGAAAGCTACCCACGGCTGGACTGGGCTATCGGTTTCATTCTGCTGGTTGATTATGGCTTCCGCCTTGCTATTGCCCTGCGGCCCTTCAGAGCGGCGTTTGACAGCACGGCGCTTGCGGATCTGATTGTGATCCTTTCGCTGTTTGCAGAAGCGTTTATCGAGAACCTCGGCTTCCTGCGCGTAATCCGCATGCTACGGTTGCTGCGCTCCTATCATGTGGTGAAGGATTTGCGGGAGACGTTCTCGTGGTTCAAAGAGCATGAAGAGATCATCAACTCTGCCCTGAACCTGATGGTTTTCGTGTTTATGGTGAGCGCGGTTGTTTATGTGATTGAGGCGCAGCTGAACCCGGACATCAACTCCTACATGGATGCGCTGTACTTTACCGTCACCACGCTGACGACGACTGGCTACGGCGATATCACTATGACGGATACGATGGGTCGCGGGATTACGATCGTCATCATGGTATTTGGCGTGGCGCTGTTCTTACGGCTGATCCAGACCATTTTCCGTCCGTCGAAAGTCAAATACGCCTGTCCTGATTGTGGCCTTAATCGTCACGATAATGACGCCGTTCACTGCAAGCATTGCGGCAATACCTTGCACATTCCCACGGAAGGGGAATGGCAGTAGGCCCTTTCGCGGTAAGCCGTAAATGACGGCATCATTTTTGAGAGTAAGACCGCCCTTGAGGCGTATGTTAGCATAATCAAAATTAATCTCGGCAATTCGTGGATTTAGCCATGAATTTCAAAGAGTTCGATCCGAGAAACCGGCAAGAAGTGGAATGGGCATGAGCCTTATTACAAGTGCGATTACGTTTGCTACTGTGGTTATTTCAGGGTTGGTTCCCAATGCAAGTATGGCTGAGGAAGCGACCTGTGGCGTGACAGCGCCGTGTGAAGTTGAGAGCGGTGAATACTATATTGCACTTCCGGATTCTCCTGCCTCCGATGAACAGATTGGCGCCATAATCTACCTACACGGGTGGAAGGGCAAAGCTGATCGCGCCATTGAGAACAAGGCTCTGCGCAACCTTGCAAACGAGCTTGGCGTGGCTTTGATCGTGCCGCAGGGGGTTGGTGGTTCCTGGTCTTATCCGGGCTCCCCAAGTCAGGATCGCAACGAGTTCAAGTTCTTCGATGAGTTGCTGGCAGACGTTTCTGATCGTTTTCCGATTGATCGTGAGAAGATCCTGCTTTCCGGCTTTTCCATGGGTGGTTCCATGGTTTGGAATCTGGCCTGCTATAAAGGCGAAAACTATGCCGGTTTTGCTCCGATTGCCGGTGCCTTCTGGGATCCTATTCCGGAGAAGTGTCCGTCTCCTTTGACCAACCTGTACCACACGCACGGTGTTGAAGATAAAACCGTACCGATGGTAGGCCGGGCCATTGGCGCGAACTGGCGTCAGTCTGATGTGTTTGACAGTCTGGATGTGTGGAAGCGGCAGGCTGGTCTTTATGGCACTGAGCCAACGTCCATCACTGCCGGCGAGCTGGAGTGTGATGTGTGGTCTGCTGAAGGTGAGAAGCTGGAGCTTTGCCTTCATGATGGTGGCCACTCCATGAAAGCCAACTGGATCCGCCGTGCATGGCTTGATCTTGCCAACACCAAGCACTGGTAAAACCCACAGGTCCATCACGCTGGAAACTGTAAATTTCACGGGTCATCACGATACTGTGTGATTTTCCAGTTTGTTGTGGTGGGCCTTTTCCGAGTGCTCTAACGTCTCTCCAAAATTTGCTGGATTGCTGCATGTGACAGGGTCAGTCACCCTCCATTTGCGGCCAATCTTGCCTCAATACCAATGGATTAGACGGTTTGAATTCTCAACGAGACGGTGAACAGCACCACTCTTCCAACAACGCCAAAGGGCCACTGGATGGCCTTGTGGTGCTTGACCTTTCCCGCATTCTGGCAGGCCCAACCTGCACCCAGCTGCTGGGTGACATGGGCGCTGAGATCATCAAGATTGAACACCCGCAGCGCGGTGATGATACCCGCAAGTGGGGCCCTCCTTTCCTGAAAGGCAAAGACGGGGCAGACACTGGCGAGAGCGCCTATTACCTCAGCTCCAACCGCAACAAGCATTCACTCGGCATCGACATGCGCTCTGAAGAAGGCGTGGAGATGCTGAAGGAGTTGGCGGCGACAGCCGATGTGGTTATCGAGAACTTCAAGGTTGGTGACCTTGCCCGCAAAGGTCTGGGTTATGATGATCTGCGCGCGAAAAATGATCGTCTGATCTACTGCTCTATCACTGGTTTTGGCCAGACAGGCCCCTACTCTCACCGAGCAGGCTATGACGCGCTGATCCAGGCCATGGGCGGGATTATGAGCATCACAGGTCTTCCGGAAGAGGAAGGCGGCAGCCCAACCAAGATTGGTGTTGGCATTGCTGATGTGATGTGCGGCATGTACGCCTGTAACGCTATTCTGGCGGCTCTGCATCATCGTGAGAAGAACGGTGAAGGTCAACACATCGACATTTCCCTGCTCGACTGTCAGGTGGCCTGGCTGATCAATCAGGGCCTTTCTTATCTGACGGATGGCAACATCCCGAAACGGCTTGGAAATGCACACCCGACCATCGTGCCTTATGAGACCTTCCCGGCCTCTGACAAGGACTTCATGGTGGCTGTTGGCAACGATGCGCAGTACCAGCGTTTCTGTGAGGTTCTGGGGTGTCCGGAACTGAGCACTGATCCACGCTTTGCAACCAATGCCGACCGTGTGCGCAACCGCAGTGAGTTGGTGCCGTTGCTGCGTCAGTTCACGATCAAACAAGGCGCCCAGCATTGGACTGACGAGCTTGAAGCTGTTGGTGTTCCATGTGGGCCGGTCAACGATTTGGCAGGTGTCTTCAGCGATCCGCAGATCCTGCATCGTGGCATGAAGATTTCTCTGCCACACAAGCAATCTGATGATGGGCAGGTTAGCCTGATTGGTAACCCGATCAATTACAGCAAAACGCCAGTTACATACCGGAAAGCGCCGCCGACCCTTGGTGAGGACAGCCTTGAAGTGCTCACCAAATATCTGCAAAAAACTAGAGAAGAAATTGACGATCTCGCAGCTCGCGGTGTCGTGTCACTGGGAGATTCATAATTATGCGCGGTGCTGATCTTATTGCTCAAAAACTGCATCAGGCCGGTAGCCAGTATGCCTTCGGTATTCCGGGCGGCGAAGTTCTGGCCCTTATGGATGCGCTCAACCTTGCCGGGTTGAAGTTCAATCTGGTGAAGCATGAAAACGCCGGTGGGTTCATGCTGAAGGCGCATGGCATGGCCTTGCACGCCAAGGTACGGATGCACCTGTTGTTTTGCTGGCAACGCTTGGCCCAGGCGTGACCAATGCGGTCAACGTGGTGGCCAATGCTTTTCAGGATCGTGTTCCGATGATCTTCCTGACGGGATGTGTGGATGCAGCTGAGGCTGAGACCTACACTCACCAGGTGATGGATCATCAGCAGTTGCTACGCCCTATCGTGAAGGCCAGCTTCAAAGCCTCCGCAGGTGCGTTGAACGCCATGATGGACAAGGCGATTTCCATTGCCATGTCTGGCCAGCCGGGGCCCGTGCACATTGATGTGCCGATCTCCGTTGCGGAAAGCGAAAGCACAGAAACACAGAAGGCGCCGAACTACGGTGTTCGTGCTGCCCAGCTGCCATTTGGTGATGTGCTGGAGCAGGCACGTGATCTGCTGGGCTCAGCGCAGCGCCCTATTGCGATTGCTGGGGTTGATGCGGTCAACGTGGATGCTGGCAATGAGATTGAGGCTTTCTGTGAGGCCTATCAGATTCCGCTGATCACCAGCTACAAGGGCAAGGGGCTCATTCCTGAAAACCATAAGCTTTCACTTGGTGGTGCAGGCCTTTCACCAAAAGCTGACAAGAGCCTGATGCCATTGCTGGCGGATGCTGATCTTGTTGTATTGATTGGATATGACCCGATTGAGATGCGCGTGAACTGGCGCAATCCATGGAGCGAAGACACTTCAGTGATTGAGCTCACACCTGTGCTGCGCAGCCATGGCATGCACCATGTGAGCCATACGCTGGAAGGTGACATCAAGCCGACCCTGCTTTCACTCACACCAGAAGATGAGACTGGTGTTGTTCCTGAGGAGAGTGACTGGCTTCGTGACCGGATCGCACCTGCCAAAGACAAGCTAAAGGCAGACTTTGCTGCAGAGGAAAGCGGCTGGGGTCCGGCGACTGTGTTCCACGGTCTTCGTGAAGCCCTGCCGGATACCACTGTGGCTACGGCTGACAGCGGCGCGCACCGTATTCTGGTGAGCCAGATCTGGGAGAGCCTTTACCCACGCACCATGCTGCAAAGTTCTGCGCTTTGTACAATGGCTTGCGCGTTGCCGCTTGGTATCGGGCATAAGATGGCGAAGCCAGAAGATCCGGTTGTTGTATTTGTTGGTGATGCTGGCCTTGAGATGGGCCTTGGTGATCTGGCGGTTCTGCGTGATATGCAGGTGCCGTTCATTGTCTGCGTGCTGGTTGACGAGAGCCTGTCTCTGATTGAACTGAAGCAGCGTGCCAATCAGAACCCTAATCTGGGCGTGGATTTCTCCGCCACCAACTTCCCTGCACTTGCTGAAGCTTACGGCGGTCACGGTGTTTGGGTGGATGATGCAGAGAGCCTGAAACAGGAAGCGAAGGCAGCGCTGGAACGCGATACCTTCACCGTTCTTGCTTGCCGCATCGACCGTAGAGCCTACGACGGCAAGCTATAGAGTATGCAAGTTGATCGTGCCTCAGGTGTTGCCTGTGGCACGGTCCGCAATACGCTGGAAGACCACGTCCAGCTCCTCGCTCAGCGAGACCAGATCCTCAGATGCAGTATCCCGATATGGCTGGAAGACGAAACTTGGTGTCTTCCATGAGAGCGTTGCGGACCCATCTGGATTTTCCGTCAGATAAAACCGTATAGGGGCCTCAATCCCGGCCTGCACGCTGGCTGCCAGCATGCGGCGGGCGAAGTCATTGCGGAAAACGCCGATGACATAGTTGCCGGGGATTTCGAAACCGTTGGCTTTGGCACCACGGGATGCACTCGCCATGCTGACCAGCAGCATGTCTTCCTCACGAATAGCTTTCTTCAGCGAATCCAGCAGTTCGTCGATTGCCTTAGTGGTTTCGATAACACGCCAGCCATTGCGCGGAAGGACCTTCCCCTGCTGCGCTTGTTCTGTTGTGATTTGAGCTTGTGATGGTTGAAAGGCGGCCATAACGAACATCAATGTTCCAACAAAGCCAAGCACACCCGTCAGAATTTTCATGGTTCAATCCTTCTCGTAATGAAATGAGTTTAAAAGCGGGAGTTGAACAGGCTGTTGTTCAGCCTCCCTCGATTTTAATAGGCCCAGTTTTAGTCGTATGCAGAGCTCAGCTGTCACTTTGCAGTAACAGGCGCCGGGTCCATGCCGATCAAATGGCGGACACGGGTTCCGACCATGGAGCCGGCAAAGGCAAAGACGAGCCATAGCCAACCATGCATGGAACCTGAGGTTATCCCCCCAAGGTAGGCCCCGATGTTGCATCCATACGCGAGGCGCGCGCCGTAGCCGAGCATCAGGCCGCCGACAATCGCGGTACCAGCATCTCTGAGGTTGATCCTCTTCACCGGATTGAACTTGCCAGCCAGTCCGGCAGCGATCAGCGCTCCCAGCACGATGCCGAAGTTCATGACTGATGTTGAATCTGCGAAGACCGATCTTTCAATTGCTGCGACCTGCCATTTCCAGTAGGGCCAGGTCTCTACCGGGATACCAACTGCGTAGAAAAACTTTGCACCCCAGAGTGCGAAGCCGGAGGTGACACCCCATGGGCGGCGCAGCACAATGAACGTAAGAAGCAAACCAACGCCAATATCAACGCACCTAGAACATAGCCCCACTGACCCTGTAAAAAGCCGGTCGTTTTGCGGGATTTCTCCAACTCACCCCATTGTTTTTTCTCGATAAACACCGAGAATATCGCAAAGGCGATAAGCGGCAGAATCGTGATCATCAGCGCCGGGACCACCCCAAAACCGCGTACAAGCGAAAATGCCGGTAATCTTGGAAGAGAATTCCAAAACGGAAGGTGCGCTGTTGCAATCACGCTGCCTAAAACGAAGAAGGCAAGGGTGATCACCATGCGGGATGAGCCGCTCCAACGGTGAACAAAGTGCCTGATCCACACCCACCACCGAGCTGCATTCCGATGCCGAAAATGAAGGCGCCGACAGCTGCTCCAACACCGAATGGAAACACGAAGCCACCAGTTGGTAAGCCAATGTCTGATCCGTATTGGAGGAGTGGGAAACTTATCAAGCAAACCAATGAGATAAGCAGGAATTGAGCACGTAACCCCTGCCCCCTTCGCTGGGTCACAATCCGCCGCCAAGCAGCGGTAAATCCAAAGCTGGTGTGGTAAAGTGCAAGGCCTGCCAGTGCCCCTATCAGCGCAGCTCCGAAGACGCGCCAGCCGCTGTTTTCCAGTCCCAACACGGCAACCACCGCCAGAGCCATCAGCGCCCCAATGATGATTAATGTTTGTGGGGACTGAATCTGTTGATCGATATTAGTTTGTTGATAGCTACCGGTATCCGCCATGAATTCGCCACGTACTTAGTCTCTCTTGGGGCAATGACATTGCACAGTGGAGGCTAACTAGAAAATCAAGAAGCAGTGAACACTATTTTAACCAGCAAACAGAAGATTATCAAAGGGTAATAAAATACAGGTATAATAGAGCCAAACATCTAAAATCTTACTTATTATCACTATTAATAATAGTAGGATTTTACAAGAGAGCTTCTATTTGCCGCATATTTTTTCTTACTCATTAGAATGGTGTTTTCTATTTCTTCATGAGGTTGAACTATATTTTCTACATAAACAAAGCTTGCTGATATTAAACACCTTTTTGTGTGTTGAACGTCATCGCCAGTTTTGAAAGGGTTCTGATCAACAGATTTCCTGGCAGACCTGTGTCGTTAGCAATGTGAACCCAATGGCTTATCTCATGAGCATTTGCACATTGCACGAATTACCGGTCGCCCTAACCACGGGTCGCATCCATGCGCATTGATGACCAGTTCGAATACGCGGTAACACTCTCCGATAAGGGTGCATTAACACACTGGAACAACACTATTCTTGCGTTCCTCGCACATAGTGCAGCAACGCCGGAGCATCTTGCGAAAACACTGGAGGCTGATCCAGATTTTGCGCTGGCTCAGGCCGCTCGTGGCCTGTTCTGCCTTCTGCTTGGCAGACGCGAAATGACGGCAACTGCTTTTGAAGCTTACGCAATTGCAGATAAATGCCGCAGAGATACACAGATTACAGATCGTGAAGAAGCTGTTGTCGAAGCTTTGAACGACTGGCTCCAGGGCGCTCCAAGTAAAGCTGCTGATCGCCTTGATGAAATGCTTCTCAAATACCCACGTGATGCTCTTACTCTGAAGCTGGTACACGCCATTCGCTTTGTGCTTGGCCAGCCTTCTCGTATGCGCTCCTCCATTGAAGGAGTGATTGGCGCTTACGAAGAAGACCACGTTGCCAAGGGTTACGTACACGGCTGTTACTCTTTCGCGCTTGAAGAAAGCGGCGATTTTGAGAGAGCCGAACGCATTGGTAAAGAAGCTGTCGCGCTTCAAAATGACGATGCCTGGGGCCTGCACGCAGTCGCTCACGTGCTGGACATGACCGGTAAGACCGAAGAAGGCATCAAGTGGCTCGACAACCAGCCACAAGCCTGGGAACACTGCAACAACTTTGGCTATCACGTTTGGTGGCACCTTGCCTTGTTGCATCTGGACCGTGGCAATGTGGAGCGCGTTTTCGAGCTTTACGACCAGAAATTCCGCAAGGATCACACTGACGATTACCGCGATATCTCCAACGCCGCTTCCATGCTGGTTCGCCTTGAGCTTGAGGGCATCAAGGTTGGTCACCGCTGGGAAGAACTGGCGAGCATCAGTGAGAAGCGTATCGACGATTCCTGCAATGTTTTCGCTGACTTGCACTACATGCTGGCCCTGCTGGGCGATAACCGTCGTCAGTCATCTGACCGTCTTTTAGCCCGCATGCGCACCTTTGGTGAAGAAGACACCAATGAGATGGGTCATGTGACTAAAATTGCAGGTTCTCCAACAGCTTCCGGACTGATGCAGTTCAAGAACGGCAACTACTTCAGCGCTTATCATCACCTTGCAGAGGCACGTCCACTGCTTCGTACAGTTGGCGGCAGCCATGCTCAGCGCGATGTGTTTGAACGCATCACGATTGAAGCAGCTCTGCGTGCTGGCCTCTGTCAGGAAGCAAAACGCATGATTGATGAGCGCACTCGCCTGAGAGGTGGTTCAGACACCTATGGCGAAACCCGCATGGCTCAGGCGACCCGTATGATGGAAGCCACTGACCTTATGCAAAGTGAACACCTGCGATTCCGCATGGGATAATTGAAGGTGCAGCTTCGGGGGATTTCGGAGCTGCATTTTCCGACTTATAGTTTTTAGTTTCAGAGACACCGTGAACAAACACAATATACCGCCGACGCCTATGAAAACGGCAAGCCGCCAAAGAGATCCTCGCCTCGATTTTTTCCGAGGCATCGCAATGTTCATCATCTTTATAGCCCACCTGCCAGCAAACGGGTGGGCTCTTTGGATTCCGGCTCGTTTCGGCTTTTCCGATGCTACCGAGATATTTGTGTTCTGCTCCGGAATGGCCTCAGCCATCGCATTTGGTCGCGTGTTTGAACTGCATGGACTTGCTATGGGAAGTGCACGCGTGCTCTTCCGCGTCTGGCAAGTTTACTGGGCGCATATCTGCTTGTTCCTTGCAGTTGCAGGCATGCTTGCGTTCCTGCAAATCAACGGCTGGACCAGTGATGACTATGTGGGCAAGCTGAACCTCTGGCATTTCTTTGAAGATCCAATCTTCCAGCTTCCAGGTCTGCTGACCCTGACCTACGTGCCGAACTACTTCGATATTCTGCCGATGTATCTGGTGATCCTTGCGATGCTGCCAGTGATTATGGTTGCGTATTACAAGGTTGGCCGTGGTGCAGTTGCTGCGATCATTGCTGCTTTCTGGTTGATTGCAACTTTCAGGCTGGTCGACTTCCCTGCTGAGCCTTGGTCCGATCGCCGTTGGTTCTTTAATCCGTTTGCATGGCAGCTGCTGTTCTTCACCGGCTTTGCATTCATCAAAGGTTGGATTCCAGCGCCTCCTGTCAAGAAACGCCTGTTGTTCCTGAGTGCCTCGATTATCATTCTGACAATCCCGTTCGCTTACTTCCGCATTCTCAATGAAGTGCCTGAGCTTCGCCGAATTGCGAATGATATCAGTGATCTTACCGTGAAGTCTGAGATGGGTATCTTGCGCTACATCCACTTCCTCGCTCTTGCTTACGTGGCTTGGGTGGCTGTTGGTGAAGGCGGACACCGCCTGCTCATGGGTGGCTTTGGTGGCAAAGTGGTTCGTGTGATCAAGAAGGTTGGACAGCAGTCTCTGGCTGTGTTCCTCGCCAGCCTCATCCTTGCACAAGGTCTCGCAATCTTCCGCGATGAGCTTGGCCTGAAGGGCACCATCTCTGGTGGTATTTTGGCGAACCTTCTTGGTTTCGCTGGTCTGATCGCCGTTGCTTACACGGTTGCGTGGTTCAAGGGTGAACCTTGGAGAAAGCCAAAGGAAAAGCCTGCTTCCTAACAGACCTAGCTTTTCAGCACTTAAAAAGAAAAGCCGATTGCGTGAATCCATCAAACGCAATCGGCTTTTTTGTTGGAATGCCTGAGGTTCCTTACTCAGGCAGTGCTTTCATCGTGTGGCTGCCGCCCTGTTTGCTTTGGCCAGTTCCATCTCAACCCTCCGCTGCTCCTTACTGAGGCCCTGAAGCTCAAGCGGTGTTTTCTTCTCTTCTGGTAGAGCCCAAAGACCGGAATGTTTGAAGTACATGCCAAGCACTGGTTTTGACGTGATCATTGCGAACGGAATAGTCAGCAATGGCCCAAGGATTACGGGTAGCAAGAGCCAAGTATCGGCGAGTGAGTAATCCATCATCCAGATAACACCGCACAGACCGAAAAGCGTTTGTGGCCAGAACTTCTTGGCTGCAAGAACCAACGGAATGCCGTGCGGCTGTCGTGCCTGCCCGCCCCATTGCGTTTTTCGGCCAGCAAACAGCTGCGCGATGAAGATGCTGTGCGCGATTGCCATAACAGGTGCCAGTAGCATGGAATAAACCAGCTCAAAGAATGCACTGATGAACACAGAGAGAAAACCGCCATATTCCTTGCGTTCATTGCGAACTGTGAGCACGTGGGCCAACGTTGCCAGTTTGGGCGCGAACACCATACTCATAACGGTGACGATCAGGATGGTGCCATAGAACGGATCAAACGGCATTGTGCCGGGTGCTGCGATAGATGCCGTAAGGATCGCCATAGCTATGAAGGTGAGCCATGCAGGTGAGCCGATAAACATCAGGATCGCCAAGGCAAGTTGAATGCGGCCAAGCAGTTTAAAGCCCGGCTCACGGAGAAGCTTGAAGTACTGCAAATTTCCGTGGCACCAGCGCAAGTCTCTACGGATAAACTCAATCAGATGCGGCGGATTTTCCTCATAACTGCCGCCCTCAACAGGCCAGACGCGAACTTCATAGCCTGCATTTGCCATCATGGCGGCTTCGACCTGATCGTGGCTCAGGATCGGACCGCTTAAAGCATCCGTCCCCGGAAGAGGTTCCAGCAGACAGTGCTGTGTAAACGGCTTGATGCGGAAGATTGCGTTGTGTCCCCAATACGGACCGGAAGAGCCTTGCCACCAAGCAGCACCCAAGGTGTAAGAGCGCATGCCTAGCGCATGCCCCATTGGAAGACACGGGTGAAGAAGGAGTTGGTCGATAAGCCCAGTACAAGTGTTTGCAAGATGCCCAAACGCGGGTTCACATTCATCTTGCTCACAAGGTGACATAGAGCTTCAGCAGAAAGGAAACTGTCGGCATCCAGCGTGATGGCGTACTCATGCCGATCACCCCAGTTGCGGCAGAAATCCTCGACATTCCCTGCTTTGAAGCCGGTGTTTATTTCTCTTCTTCGATAGAGCACATCGATGCGATTTTGCCAACGAGCTCTGAGAAGAGAGAACTCTCTTATCTCCTGCCGAATATGATCGGGGTCGTTGCTATCACTCAGGATATACAGGGAGAAGCCATTCAGCTGCTCCAGACGATCCAGATCCTGCAACATTGCTTCCAGCTTGGCTGCAACCTCAGGAGAATCCTCGTTTCGCACGCATGAAAGCAAGGCAGTTTGCTTGTTCAGCAACGGCTTTTTCAGGTCCAGCGTGCCGAGAGGCGTTCCAGCGTAGACCTGTGCAGTGGGATTTGAGGAAAACCTCATCAGCGCCAGACCTATGACAGCATGCCAAAAGCCGATGATGAGCCACGGTAAGGTTACCAAAAATGCGAGAAGCATCACGACTTTTGAAAGGGCAAAACCACTGGAGAACAGCGTCAACACCATGATGGTCGTGAGCGCTGCCAACGTGGAGAGAACAAGCCCTCCGAAGATTAGTCTGCGCCGGTATAAGCGCTTATTTTCCTGATGCTTGTCGATGATGTTGGTGGAGAGCAGCTGGTCAACAAGACGAGTGTGGGCGTTCTCTTCAGGAACCCGTGATTGTTTTGTCATGTCCTACCCAAATTATTATTGTTTTTAGAGGGACCTACATTTCTGCTAGTTTCCTTTGTTCACGTTTCCCTAGAGTATATTTGTGAAAGTTTAGCGATCCGGGGAGCGGGTTTCTTGTCTGAGATAGCAAGGGCGCTTTGGTACACTGCGCCTCAAACCATTGAAATAAGAGAGGAAAAACTCTCTAAATCATCTGGTAACCGTGTTTACTTAAAAACCCATGCTTCTGCGATCAGCCGGGGTACGGAGGCCATCGTTTTCAGCGGTGATGTGCCGGTGAGCGAGCGCGAGCGGATGACTGCGCCATTTCAGGAAGGCACCTTTCCGTTCCCCGTTAAGTACGGGTATGCAAACGTTTCCGAAGTGGCTGAAACAACAGGTGAATTGAGAGCAGGCCAGCGGGTGTTTTCACTCTATCCGCATCAAAGCAACTTCCTGCTTTCCGCTGAAGCGCTCTACCCTATTCCAGAGGATTTACCGAGTACCCGGGCTACACTGGCTGCCAATATGGAGACTGCGCTGAACATCATCTGGGACGCGGGTATTCTGCCTTGCTCCCGCGTTGCTGTTGTTGGGACCGGAACTGTTGGCTCTCTAGTTGGGTATTTGTGCGCTCGTATTGCGGGCGTACGCGTGACCATGATCGATGTGAATCCAAAGCGGCAGGACATTGCAGATGAGTTCTCCTGCGACTTTGCATTGCCCGAAGTTGCACCAGAAAATCAGGATGTTGTGGTGCATTGCAGTGCGTCCGAGTCTGGCCTCAACACAGCTATTCGAATTGCAGGCAGGGAAGCTAAAATTGTGGAGGCTTCCTGGTATGGTTCACGCCCTTCAGGCCTGGTACTTGGTGGTAGTTTTCACAGCCAGCGCCTAAGCCTTGTCTCCTCGCAGGTGGGGCAGGTCGCCCCTGTCATGCGGCCCCGCTGGACGCATCGCAGGCGGATGGAAGCCGCTATTTCTCTGCTGAAAGATGAGGTGCTGGATACTCTACTTGCTCCAGCCATCGAGTTTGAGAAAGCCCCACATGATCTGAAGGATGTACTTTCTGGCAAGAAGGATACTCTTTGCCAACCCATTGTTTACTCTTAGTTTTGCAAGGATTTTGAGATGTATTCAGTCGAGATCAGCAATCATATTATGATCGCGCATAGCTTGAAGGGCGAAGTTTTTGGTCCCGCCTCTCAGCTCCACGGGCTGACTGCCCACGTTCATGTGGCTATTTTTGCTGAAGAATTGGATGAGAACGGGATCGTGATCGATATTGGTAATGCGCTAGACGTGCTTGCCGAGATCCTACATCCCTTCAACTACAAGAATTTAGATGACCTGCCTCAGTTCAAAGGCCGCAACACCACTGTCGATTTTCTGTGTAGCTATATTTACCAGCGCGTGTGTGATGCTGCTTATCTGCATAAGTTGGGCCGCGAACCGGGCGAACTGAGCAAAGTGCGCGTAACCATCTCCGAAAACCCAAATGCCCGCGCCTCTTATGAAGCGCCACTAACTGCATCCGAGGCTCATGAGTAACGTGCTTCCATCATTTGAAACAGCGACAACAACACAACAAAAATCCTGCTACTTCGTGTTTCCGGGGGATCTCAACACACCAACAGGTGGTTACCGCTATGATCGGGAGATCATTCGCGGGCTACAAAAGCACGACTGGAAAGTCTCACTCATCAGTCTTGAGGGGGATTATCCTGCTCCATCAGATAGTGACAAAAAGCTGGCGTTGGACGCTTTAGACGCAATCGAGGCTTCAGCCTGATCATCGTGGATGGGCTGGCCTTGGGTGGTTCACCAGAACTTGCGCGCAAGATTGCTGAGCACTCCACCCTGATCGCGCTGGTGCATCATCCGCTGTTTCTGGAAAGCGGAATTGAGCCTGAACTGGCGAAAACACTGCGGATTGCAGAGACAGAGGCGCTGACGTTCGCAGAGCACATCATCGTCACCAGCCCTTCTACTCAGAAGACGCTTGTTGCTGAGACGGGTGTTCCTGCTGAGAAGATCAGTATCGTTTTGCCAGGTATTGATCGCCCTGATGTTTCGGCAACCGCTCAAGCAGCAAAAGAGCCGGTTGGAACCTGCAAGTTGCTGTGTGTCGGATCTCTAGTTCCCCGCAAAGGACAGCTTCATCTCGTTGAGGCGCTGGGACAACTGAAGGATCTCGACTGGCATCTGGATCTGATTGGAGAAACGAAGTTTGACCCTGAATACACGAGCCAGGTGCGCACGCAGATCAAGCGGCACGGTTTGGAGGACCGTATCCGAGTGCATGGTGGCATCCCGAAAGCTGAGCTGACTGGCTTTTATAAGAGCGCCGATGTCTTTGTGCTTCCAACCTACTACGAGGGGTATGGAATGGCATTTGCGGAGGCGATGAGCTTTGGTCTGCCAATTATTGCCAGCGGTGAGGGAGCAGTGGCGTCTACAGTTCCGCCAA
Source organism: Pseudovibrio denitrificans JCM 12308 (assembly GCF_001310815.1). GTDB lineage: Bacteria > Pseudomonadota > Alphaproteobacteria > Rhizobiales > Stappiaceae > Pseudovibrio > Pseudovibrio denitrificans. The sequence continues at coordinate 326,748 of NZ_BAZK01000003.1, read as the reverse complement.
CGGCTGGTTTTCATGTTGGGGCAGGTGATCCGGTGGCTCTAAGCAAAGTAATCGAGGCCCTGCTTACAAACGAAGAATTGCGTTCCAAACTTTCCGAAGGCTCATTGGCTGCAGCGGATACACTGCCAGATTGGAACGACAGCGCCAAAGCATTTGCAGGCACATTGGAGGCTCACCTTTGAGTGGATTTTCTTCTGAGTGGCTCTCACTGCGCCGCAAAGCTGACCGGCGCGCTCGCAACAAAGACATTATGCAGAAATTCTGCAACTGGTTGGTGGAGCATGCACCCCAAGATGGTCCACTCAAGCTGATTGATGTTGCTGCGGGGACTGGATCTTTTCTGCAGGATTTGGCTGAGCATATCGGGCCGAACAGGGAGCAGGTCTGGCTGCTTATTGATAACGATCCTGAACTGCTGAAGGTTGCAGAGGATACACCTCCTCCTTTCCCACATACCCGCACTCAAACAGACCTCTGTGAGCTGACTGACGCCGGCTCTCTGGAAGTTCTTGAGGGCCATCACGGCGTTGTCACATCAGCCTTCCTAGATCTGGTAAGTGCACATTGGCTGGATAGTTTCGTAGCGCGCATGCGACAGTTGAAGCTGCCTTTTCTTGCGGGGCTTTCTTACAACGGGATATTGCTCAGCCAGCCACACCACCCGACAGACCGGCTCATTCAACGAGCCTTCAACCAGCATCAAGCAACAGATAAAGGGTTTGGTTCAGCTCTCGGGCCGCTGGGTGGATTCCATGCGCACGAACGGTTGCTGAAGGCGGGTTACACTTGCTTCACTGGACGGTCAGACTGGATCTGCACACCAGAGGAAGACGAACTGCAGCTTGAGTTGATTAAGGGATGGGCTGAGGCTGCGCGGGAGATCGGCGTTCCTGACAGTATCGTCGATGATTGGCTGGACTATCGCCTGACTGCAATCGGAAAAGGCAAATCGCAGTTGCAAGTTGGGCACGTTGATATTGTAGGCCTTCCACCGCTCTAACAGCCTAGAAGCGGTGGCAATATTGATTAGCTTTAGATTCCAATGCTTTTTAGAAGCAGTGCTTGTGTAAGCATGAACAGGCGTGGGCAGCGGATTTCCTGATTGTCATAGAGGCTGCGCAGTTCTTCAAAGGACAGTTCAACAACCTCAATATCTTCATCATCATCCAAATTTCGGCTTTCGACGTTGAAATCACCGGAGGTGTATTCCGCCAGGAAGAAATGCGCCCGCTCTGCCAAGCGTGCCGGATTGATGAAGACATTCGCGATTTTTTGCAGGTTTGTTAGCTGACAGCCCAGCTCTTCTTGTGCTTCTCGCTTGCAGGCTTCTTCAATGGAGAGATCACTGATCTCAATCCCGCCAGCGCAGGCCTCCAGAATAATCTCTTCTTCCATGATATAAGGTGCCACACGCAGTTGTTTGACCAACAGCACCGTCTTCGCAGTGGGATCATACGCAAGCACTGCGATGGAATCGCCATAAACCCAAACTGGATCAGCGGTGATGTGTTCCCGGCCATCTTCATGAACAACACGGACCTCAACTTCTTCAATCTGCCCTTTAATTTCGAGAAGAGAGGTGCGTCTGATGAGCTCTGGCATGCGTGCGTCCTTATTCGGAGATTCACGCAAGTTTATAAGTGCACTTTTTGGCGAAAGGAAATGCTTTTCCGCTTAAAGCTGGTGTTAGTTGTTTAGGCTCAGATCAGCAAGCATATCGACGCCGAGCGGGTGCCATGTCACGTCTGGCCGGATCGCCTGAGCCAGATAGTCGATGGCAGGGAGTTGTAGGCCACGTGGACCAGATCCAATGATCAGTGGAGCGATCATGAGATGCAGGCGATCGATCATTTTCAGCTCGATGAAGCGAGAGAGTGTCCACGCTCCACCCTCCACCAGAATACAGCGGAACTCACGCAGGGCATGGCGGATTTCAGCGCAGGACAGGCGGCCTTTTGCATCTGGCTGGAGCTGGAAACATTCAACACCTTCCGGGTAGCGAGCGTGCGCATCCGTTCGTGTGATCACGATACGGCGGGTGCTGTTATCCTGAAGCAAAGTGCTGTCTCTTGGCATCCGGCCATAAGGGTCGATGACAATTCGGGCAGGATGACGTCCGCTAACATGTCTGACTGTGAGCTGAGGGTTGTCTGCGACTGCAGTGCCGACCCCAACAACCACGGCATCGCATAGGGCACGCAATCTATGAAGGTGGATCAGGGCCTCCGAGCAGCTCACATAATTGGAATCGCCCGTTACAGTAGCAATCCGGCCATCAACAGATTGACCTAACTGACCGATAACAAACTGTTTTTGTGCCTGACACAAAGGTGCGAACACACTGCCATAGCCTTGCAGATCTGGTGCGCGCCTTTCAACGGAAGCGGCTAAAACCTCCTGCCATTCTTCCGGAGACAAGATACCCGGCGACTGAGCTTGTGGCTTTTCGCAGGTCAGCTGAGAGCCGTCCACTTGTTCTTGCTGATGTGTTGGCGTTGTATGGCCCCTGTCCATCAAGCCCCTTGTTTTACCGAGTTCACAGCCCACCTCACCTAAGGTTAGCCTAGTGGTAACGAACCTTGATTAATCTGTCGATCAGGAGATTGCAGGGGCTCTAGAGGAACCTCTGGGATTATCAGGAGAACAGAACATGGCCCATCAAGTTGCCGGATATTCTGCCATGGCGAAGACCTATCATTGGATCGTCGCCATTCTGGTTTTCATCATGGTTCCGATGGGTCTGGTTATGACCGATCTTGGGCCGGGCGCTCTTCAGAACACGCTTTACTTCTATCACAAGAGCATCGGTATATTGTTGTTTTTGCTGATAGTTCTGCGTCTGTTGCAGCACTGGATTACACCAGCACCTCCACCGCCTGCCTCCCTTTCGCCGGCGCTGCGGATCGTTTCACGGTCGGTGCATGGGTTGCTTTATTTGGTGTTGATCGTCAATCCCATTCTCGGATGGATTGGGCTTTCTCTTTACGGTGCGCCTATTCCATTCTTCGGCTTGTTTGATCTGCCCAGTTTGGTGCCGCAGGATCGTCCGAATGCAGAGGGTATTCTAGACTTTCATGCTACCGTTGGCGTTGTTTTTGCTTGGCTTATCGCCCTGCATGTGCTTGGTGCATTTTATCACTGGCTGATAGCAAAAGACGGCATTATTGAGCGCATGACTACAGCGCCCTATCAGAAGCCTAAGAACTGATCGGGGTTATCTGCTCTGTGCCAACACACATTCGCAGAGCTTTCAGGACTTCATCAATGGAAGAGCACTTTACGCCACCATTGTGCTCAGGACGCTTGATCATAGCGACAGGTAAGCCCAGCTCTCGGGCTGCCTTGATTTTCCCATAAGACGCTGATCCACCACTGTTTTTGCTGATGATCCACTCGACCTGCAACTCTTGAAACAGCTTAGCCTCTGCTTGCCAGTCGCTGTTTGGCAGGCCTTCGAGGTAGTTTGCGTTTTTTATGGCGTTGGTTTGCGTTGGTATGTTGAGAGTGCGGATGATGAAGGTAAGATCTGGACGTTTTTTAAGCGGTGCAGCTACTTTTGAACTTGCTGCGAAGAAGACCTTTTTATCTGGAGGAACCAACTTCAGAGCCGCTTCAATAGTCCCAACAAACTGCCAGTTATCGTCTGTTTCCTGCTTCCACGGCGCACGCTCAAATCGGATTAAAGGTAGGGAAAGACGTGTGGTTGCCTCAACTGCATTTTGAGACATCTGGGCAGCATACGGGTGGGTTGCGTTGATTACCGCTGCTATGTTCTGAGTTTGAAGATACTCGGCCAATCCTCCTGCACCACCGAAGCCTCCGGTTCTGGTTGGCGCCATTAGATCTGCTGGGTTTTGAGTCACGCCTGCAAGTGAGGCGATGAGTTCATATTTTGGAGTCGCAGCGAGAGCCTCAACCAGTTTCCGAGCATCTTTTGTACCTGCCAGCACGAGGACTTTCGGCTTCTTGAGCATCACGATTGCTCCAGTTGAACGATTTCGTCAGTTGGCGCATGCCCCAGAACCAAACCTTGTCGATCAACGACGATAATCTCAACGCTCACCGGAGCTCTACGTAGGATGTTCAAAGCAGCCTTTTGTGCGCTTAGGGCTATAGTCTCTCCGATTTGAAGACCCTCTTTTGCTGCTTGCTGAGCAACGTATGAGACGAGTTTTGCTTCTCTGGTTTCTTTGAGAAGCGTGTCTGAAGCGCCAGCTTGTTGCAGCACATCGGCCAGAGCGGCGAAATCTACGGCAGATCGAGCTGAATGTAGGTCCATAGCGCCTTGGGCAAGTTTTGTCAGCTTTGCTATGCCGCCGGAAATCGTCAGTTTGGGGACCGGGTGCGCGCGCAGGTACTTCAAGAGGCCGCCAGCGAAATCTCCCATGTCGAGATAGGCTTGCTCCGGCAGGTCTGGGTAGTAAGCACGCAGCACATCTTCAGAAGTCGCACCTGTTGCAGCGGCAACATGGGTGAGGCCTGTGGCGCGTGCAACGTCAACTCCGCGATGGATTGAGGCGATCCAGGCTGCGCAGGAGAAAGGCCGGACGATGCCTGTTGTTCCAAGAACCGAGAGACCGCCGACAATGCCGAGGCGTGGGTTCATGGTTTTTTGCGCGAGTTCCTCACCGTTTTGGATCGAGATCTCGACATCTAAGGCTAAGGGAACTCCATGAGCATCTGCAAGTTTTTGCAGTTCACTGGTGATCATCTGGCGGGGGACAGGATTGATCGCTGGTTCACCGACCGGGATTGGTAAGCCCGGCTTTGTGACTGTGCCGACTCCTGCACCAGCTAGGAAACAGATTCCGTTGACTTGGGCGTTGGGCCTTACAGTGACCTGAATGCAGGCTCCGTGGGTGACGTCCGGGTCGTCTCCAGCGTCTTTGATGATGGCTGCTGTCGCCGCATTTTCTTCCAACTTTTCGAAAGCCAGAGCGAAGGCAGGCTCCTCTCCGCGAGGCAGCATGATGGTGACCGGATCGGGGAACTCTCCCGACAACAAAGCGGCATAGGCTGCCTTGGCTGCGGCTGTTGCGCAGGCGCCTGTTGTCCACCCTGTTCTCAGTTTTTTCTGCCCGGTTTCAGCCATGTGGCGACTATACAGATTTAGCGGGAGATACCAAGCAGAAGGCTTTGGACTTCCAATTGGTTTCCAATTAAATTGCTACGCAAAATCACATAATATGCGAGAGCCGCTTGATCGATATCTCCCTCCCCCAGTTTGACTTTCCAGTTCTTGAATCCGGATGGGTTTGGCTTGCGGGTGCCGGGCCTGGTGATCCCGGCCTTCTCAGCCTGCATGCGTTGAATGGCCTGCAACAAGCTGATGTGATTGTTTATGACGCACTGGTGGATGAGCGCATTCTTCAATTGGCCGGGAATGAGACTGAAATCATTTACGCGGGAAAGCGCGGCGGGAAACCCTCCCCCAAGCAGTCCAGCATCTCGATTAAGCTGGTGGAACTGGCAAAATCTGGCAGGCGTGTGTTGCGGCTTAAAGGCGGTGATCCGTTTGTGTTTGGTCGCGGTGGTGAAGAGGCGCTTGCGCTGGTGGAAGCCGGAGTTCCTTTCCGTATCATACCCGGCATTACGGCTGGTGTTGGCGGGCTAGCCTATGCTGGTATTCCAGCGACCCACCGTGGGGTTAATCAAGCAGTTACGTTCCTCACAGGTCATGATCAGAATGGGGTTGCGCCAGACCAACTGGACTGGGATGCTCTTGCCAAAGGATCACCTGTGATCGTGATGTACATGGCGATGAAGCATATTTCGCTGATTACAGAGAAGCTGATGAATGGTGGACGAAGCACTACCGAGCCTGTTGCAGTGATTTGCAATGCCACGCAACAGCACCAACAGGTTCTGGAAACTACGCTTGGTTCCTGTGCTGATGACATTGCAAAGAGCGGATTGAAGCCACCTGCTATTGTCGTTGTGGGTGATGTCGTAAATTTGCGAGAGCAACTGAACTGGATTGAGCCAGCTTTGGCTCGCACCTCTCAAAAGGAAGAGGAACCTGCCCTATGACCATCGCGAAGGGTTTCGTCATTGCAGCGCCATCCTCAGGGTCTGGCAAAACAACCATTACTCTGGCGTTGCTGCGTGCTCTTCGTGATACCGGAGTTCGGATCTCCTCCGGTAAATCCGGGCCAGACTATATCGATCCGGCTTTCCATAGTGCTGCTTCCGGTCATCCTTGCCTGAACTACGATGCCTGGGCCATGTCATTGGCTCAACTTTCCCTCAACGCTACGGAGCAGGAAAAGCACAGCGATATCGTCGTGATTGAAGGGGCGATGGGCTTGTTTGACGGAGCCGCAGATGGGTCCGGCTCTGTTGCTGAACTTGCTGTGCATCTGGGTCTGCCTGTTATTCTCGTGGTGGACTGCAAGTCTCAGGCGCAATCAGTCGCTGCGCTGGTTCATGGCTTCCTGACCTATCATCCGCATTGCCACATCGCCGGTGTTATTCTCAATCGCGTCGGTTCTGAGCGGCATGAGCGGATATTGCGGCATGCGCTGGAGCAGCTGAATGTGATCGTGTTAGGAGCCTTCTATCGCTCAGAAAAGCTGGCTTTGCCAGAGCGGCATCTCGGCCTTGTGCAGGCGAGTGAGCGTGAGGATCTGGAAGAGTTTTTGAATGCGGCAGGTGAGGTCGCGGCTGAAAGTGTCGACGTGCCAGCGCTGATGCGATTGACGAAGGTGCTTGCTATTCCCGCAAGAGAGAACAAAGAGCTCACTGGCATCTCGCATCTGCCACCACTTGGACAACATATTGCGATTGCTAAGGATATTGCTTTTGCTTTCAGCTATGAGCACCTGCTGAGTGACTGGCAAAAGCGAGGGGTGACACTTTCTTTCTTCTCTCCGTTGGCCGATGAAGGCCCATCCGCTGATGCAGATGCCGTGTTCCTGAGTGGCGGGTACCCTGAGCTTCATGCTGAAACGCTCTCTCATTCCAACGGTTTCAAGAGTGGAATGCAGGCGGCGGCTGAAGCAGATAAGCTGATTTATGGTGAGTGCGGTGGGTATATGGTGCTGGGCGAGGCGTTGACGGATAAGAGTGGCCAGTCCCACGAGATGCTTGGTCTTCTGCCTATAGAAACCAGCTTTGCAAACCGAAAGCTGCACCTTGGTTATCGCAAGCTCAAGGCGACCGAGGCTGCTGGTGCGTCTGGCTTCCCCTGGCTCAAGCCTTTAGGAGCCCACGAGTTTCATTACTCGACATTGACTGTTAAGTCAGAAGCCCCGTCTCTCTTCGCAGCACAGGATGCTGAGCATCATGAGCTTGATCCTCTGGGCCACATCAATGGCCGCGTGATGGGATCGTTTGCTCATGTGGTGGCTGAAAGAAGCGAAGAATGGTGGTCCGCTTCTTTCTGATTTAGCTGATCAGGCTGTCGCTTTTGCCTTCTTTTTTGGCCTTAGAACATGCACGTGGTTGGCGTCGTAAAGTGCGCTGTCACGAAATTCCTTGCCCGCTTTCAAGGCCGGACCAACGAAGATAAGTGCAGTTCTGGTGATCTTCGCAGCTTTCGCCTTCTCACGGATATCTGCCAGGGTTCCATGAATGAATGCCTCATCCGGCCAGCCCACGCGATAAGCGATGATTACCGGGCAATCCTCACCGTAAAGCGGTGAGAGCTTGCGATAGATCTCGCCCAAGTTTCTGACAGATAAGTGAATTGCCAGAGTTGCTCCAGAACGCCCCAAGGTTTCCAGATCCTCACCCTCGGGCATGCCAGAGGATTGCATTGAGGTTCGGGTGATGATGATGCTCTGCGCGATTTCCGGAATCGTCAGTTCCGTTTTCAACGCAGCCGCAGCTGCTGCGAAGGCAGGGACGCCGGGGGTCACATCGTACTCAATGCCCAGCTCATCCAAGCGGCGCATTTGCTCTGCAGTTGCGCCGTATATGGATGGATCGCCGGAGTGAACACGAGCAACATCCAGCCTTTTTCGTGAGCCTTAGCGATCTCATCGATGATCTCATCCAAGGTCATGGAAGCTGTATCCATAACGAGCGCATCATCCGGCGCTGCCTCGACAATTGCAGGTGGCACCAGCGAACCGGCGTAGAGACAGACTTTGCAGGTTTCGATAAGCCTTAGCGCTCGCACAGTGATCAGCTCGGGATCCCCCGGCCCTGCCCCAATAAAATGAACCGTCACGCTACAGTCTCCGTTTCTTTGGTCGGTGCGTCGATCTTCTTCGCGTAACCACGCGGTGTGTAGACGAAGTGCAGAGACTGGCCGTCCCCGCCCAGTCGGGTCTGGCTGCATCCCACAATTACGGTGGTCAGCATGTCCACATCATCGACCTTGAGATCCTTTAGGGTGGTCGTGGAGATGGCTTCATCCTCGCGCCCGATGTTGGAGCCAAGAATGACAGGTGTGTTTTCAGGGCGATGTTCGAGCAGTTTTTCTCGTGCCCAAGCCAGCTGCGTGCGGCGGCGTTTGGAGACCGGATTGTAGAACCCAATCACGAAGTCACCGATTGCGGCTCCTTCCAGACGCTGCTGGATTGTCTCCCATGGTGTCAGAAGATCTGACAGGGAGATGGCGCAGAAGTCATGGCCGAGCGGCGCTCCAATGCGGTTGCTGAGAGCAATCATGGCTGAAATACCCGGAGCAGACGCAACTTCAACGCGGCGAGCCGCATCGCTGACACCGCCGTTTTCCTGTGGGCGGTCGAGCAGTTCGAAGACCAGAGCACCCATGGCATAAACACCTGAATCTCCGGAACAAACCAGTGCTACGTTGTGGCCTTGTCCCGCTCTTTCGAGCGCAAAGCGGACGCGTTCTTCTTCAGCGCCCAGAGGGAAAGCATGGCGTTGTTTGCCTCGGATAAGTGAGGAAACCAGATCCAGATAGAGGCCGTAACCAACCACTTCATCCGCTTCAGCCAACCAGCTGGAGGCTTCTGGCGTGCGCCACGCTTCCTGCCCCGGACCGATGCCGATCACGTGCAGGCGGCCTCTGGCACGGCCAATCTTTTCGTGGTTGATTGGAGCTGATGCTTTGGCAATGGCGACTGTGGCGTTTGCTGTTTTCTGCTTTTCCAACACGAGGGTGCCAATTGACCCGACACCAGCCAGGGCAGAGCCTTCACTGACGCCATAGCAACCAACTTCAGCAAAAACTACGTCTGATGGATTTTGCAGGCGCTCCTTATGTTCGTTGAGCTCCTCAGCAGTGAACAGGCGGAAAGGCTTATTGTAGCGGGCTGCGAGCTTGTTCATTGCCACTTCATCGGCCTTCAGGTCGATACTGGCAAAGGCAGCAACGGCACCGATTGAGATGTTCGCTTGTTCCAATCCCTTCTGGAGAAGATCATCAAGCTCTTCCAGCGAACAACCCCGTGAGCAGCCGAGGCCCACCACATGTGTTTGCGGGTGGAACACCAGCTTTCCGTGATGTCCATCCTGAGGTTCTTCTGTCGCAACAATTTCCAGATCGGCATCCTCAGCGACAGGAAGGGTTGCAGCTTCCAGCCAACCCGCTTGCCCTGAGAGCTTCACGGTATCGCCTGCCAGCATGTGGGCCATCACTGACTTGGCATCTGTTGGGTTGGCGAGTGTCCAGCTCTGGGGGATCATCCAGCGCAACACCGAAGACGTTATCGCCTGCCGTGGTGATGGCAGCGTGACCTTTCAGGATCTCTGCAATCTCGTGAGCGAGAGCATTTGCTCCGCGGTGGCCGCCCAACAAGGGCACAACGCTTGAGCCGTCTTCAGATACTGCAATTACCGGCGGCTCATTGCGCTTTTCAGCCAGGACTGGCGCAAGAGCGCGGATGAGAATTCCGGCAGCACAGATGCCGATGATTGGTGTGCCTGACTGGAACAAGGAACGCAGATGGTCCATCGGTTCCGAGAAGGACAGATGATAATCGACGTTGGGCTTTGAGCCGCGTCGTGCAAAGCCGTGAATGAGGCTTTCATCCAGAACAGTGGAGAGCTTCTGAGCCGTTTTTAAAGCGACCGGGCTGATCACAACGATTGCGGGTGCAACGTCCATGCCTCTTCTCCCTTATAGACAATTATCATTGAAAAATACGGTGCGGTTTCGTTTGGATAGTCCGCCAAGCGGGACACCACCATTTCCGGCAGGGTCGCGCGTTCAACGTATCCGGCAGCACCAAGTAATCCCAGTTTTTCGAGCAGTGCTTTCACGCGGGGCAGATGGCGTCCAACCTTCATGATGACGAAGGCATCCGACTGCATAATCCGCTGCTCAAGCTGCTCATCTACCAATGGGCCCGGAATGATGGTGAGCACTTCATTGCGAGCTGCGAGCGGTCTTCCCAGAGCAGCAGCACAGGCATTCACGGATGAAACGCCCGGCACGATTTCGCAGGCGAAGTCGCCCCTCAAGCGCTCGTAGAGGTACATGAAGGACCCATAGAGGAATGGATCGCCTTCGCACAGGACGACGACATCCTCACCAGCTTGCAGCTTGACCGAGATTGTTTCTGCCGCCTGATCATAGATTTCTTTGGCCGGGAACCGCTCTACCTTCATAGGCATTTCAATCGGGATCTCAGAGGTTCCCTCTTGGATATACTGCGCCGCTATTTGGCGAGCGAAGCTTGGCACTCCAACGGCTGCGGGATAGGCGAGTGTTTTTGCGGAGCAAATGAGCCGGTGAGCTTTCAATGTCAAAAGCTCAGGATCTCCTGGTCCAAGACCAACGCCATAAAGCGTACCAGTCATGACTTCACCAAGCTCCATTGTGTCACCGGCATCAAAGGACGCCAGCCCGTGAGACCACCGATGGGATCCGCTCTGGAGATTGCAATCCGGCACAGTTCTCCGCCGAACTTTTTCCAGCCCTCGGCCAACACCTGCTCTCCTTCCAGAGTTACAGCGTTGGCAACCAAGCGACCTCCTGATGGCAGTGCGTCAAAGCATGTTTTGAGTATACCTGTTGACGTCAGGCCACCTCCAACAAAAATCGCATCTGGCTGCGGCAAATTATCAAGTGCCTCAGGCGCTTTGCCCTCAACGAGTTGGAGTTGAGGCGTGCCCAGAGCGGCGGCGTTGCCACGAATGAACACGCGTCGCTTTTCCAACGGTTCGATGGCGACTGCCTTTGTATCTTTTGCAGCACGGAGCCACTCAATGCCGATGGACCCACTGCCTGCGCCGATGTCCCACAGGAGTTGGCCCGGAATAGGGGCAAGTTTGGCAAGCGTGACTGCACGTACTTCCTGCTTGGTCATCTTACCATCGTGCCGGAAGGCAGAATCCGGTAGGCCCGGCGTGCGTGACAAAACAGGGGTGTTGGGGATCGGCTTGGCTTCAATTGCGACGGTGTTCAACTCAGCAGCTTCACCGTTGTACTCTTCAGCTTCGCAGGAGCTTACTTTCTCTTGAGGTCCACCGAGATGCTCAAGAACAGTTAGAGAGCTCGCGCCGTAACCTTCATCTGCGAGCAGATCGGCAATCTCTCCCGGTGCAGCACCGTTTGATGTGAGCGCGATAATCCGAGCTCCCGGGTAGAGGAATCCGCGCAGGGTATCTAAAGGCCGTCCATGCAGGCTGAGCGTTTCCACATTTTGCAGAGACCACCCCAAGCGGCTTGCAGTCAACGAGAAGGCTGAGAGGTGCGGAATGACCTCAATTTCCTCAGCACTGAACTGACGATGCAGCGTTGCTCCGATACCGAACCATTGCGGATCTCCCGTCGCGAGGACAACCGTATTCTGACCGCCGTGCGATGCAAGCTCTTCAATGCCCTTTGTGAGGGGAGATGGCCATGCCTTCATCTCACAGGAGATATCCCGTGTAGCTCCATTCAGAAGCTCCAGATGTCTGGCTCCGCCGTAAATCAGAGATGCTGATTGCAGGCTGATTGGGCTGCGGGGGATAGGCCATCAAAACCATCCTCACCAATACCGATAATTGTGAGCCAAGGTGCAGTTTGACTGCTCATTTTGATGCCTCCGGGCTCTTTTCTTCGGGCAGGCCTGCGGCCATCGCATTGACTGCAGCTGCTGCGATTGCGGAGCCACCTCTGCGCCCTAATAGGGTGAGAAACGGTAAGCCGAGCGTGCTTTCTGCCAATGCTTGTTTGGACTCTGCTGCACCAACAAAACCAACCGGGAAGCCGAGAATTGCTGCCGGTTTGGGAGCGCCTCTTGCTATCATCTCCAGCAGATGGAACAGAGCAGTCGGCGCATTGCCGATGGCAACCACAGCACCATCCAAATGCGGTTTCCAGAGTTCAACGGCAGCAGCTGATCTTGTCGTACCAAGCTGTTTTGCCAGTTCAGGAACTTCTGCCTCGTTCAGAGTGCAGATGACCTGATTGTTTGCTGGCAGATATTTACGGATCACCCCGTGAGCAACCATCTCCACATCCGTCAGAACCGAAGCGCCATTTTGCAAAGCTTCATTGGCCTTTGCGACAACATCTTCAGAAAACGCCAAGTCCTGCGGGATGTCGGTCATCCCACAGGAGTGGATCAGGCGAACTGCGATAGGCCTCAGGTTTTCTGGCAGGCTTTCAAGTTCAGCCTCCCCCCGTACGATGGAAAAGGACTGCCGATAGATTTCAGCAGGATCCTTAATGTAATCGTAGGGTGCCAGAACCTCATCATTTATGTTCCGGCCCATACTCAGGCATCATCCTTCAACATGGATTTTGGCCCGAGAGGGTGATCTGCATGCGGATAGGGATGATGATGGTGATCATGCCCATGGTCATCACCATGATGGTGGTGGTGATGGTGTCCATGCCCGTAGTTATGGTCGTGAGAATGGCTGTGCGCATGATCATGGGAGTGCGCACCTTTGCTGTCGCACTCACCTGTGCACGTCACATCGCACAGCTTGCACTCAGCCTCATCACCCAAGCCTTCCACGTGGTGGTGGTGGCTTTCCTGCGGCAGGCCGATCTCTGCCTCAAACCCGAGCACCTGCTCTCTGTATTTGCAGAGCTGGCAGTTCATGTTGTTAGAGCCCTCAAGGATCTCTGTGACACGCTCCTGCATTGTGTCGATGACCTTTGGATGGTCATTGAGATAGCCTGCCTTGATGAACTCGATATCCGGATGGCGTGCGGCAACATCATCGGTGAAGTTGTAGATGCGCTGAACCAAGACGCCAGTGAACAGGAAGTACGGGAACACGATGATCCGCTTGTAGCCAAGCTTGACGGCATGCTCCAAACCCGGTTCAACCAGCGGGAAAGTTACGCCGGAGTAGCAGGTTTCTGCCCAACCAAAGCCGAAGCCTTCCCACAGCATGCGGGTGATTTTCGCGACGTTGGAGTTTGCGTCCGGATCTGATGCACCGCGGCCGACAACCATCAGCAAGGTTTCTTCCGGCTTCACATCAGGACCCGCTGCATCAATCGCTTCCTGAATGCGTGCACCAGCAGCCTGTACCATACGGGTGTCGACGGCAAGCTCGCGGCCATACTCGATAGACACTTCAGGATGCTTGGCCTGATAAGTGTTGAGCACGGAGGGGATATCATTTTTCGCGTGCCCAGCAGCAAACAGCATGCCCGGAACAGCCAGAATGCGCGTGCAGCCCTGCTCTCGCAGATTGTCCAGACCTGAATGGATCACTGGGTTCGCAAATTCCAGATAGCCATAGTCCACTGGCAACTCAGGAAATCTTTCACGAATACCCTCTGCAAGGCGTGCAAATTCGGCGACTGCACCTCTGTTTCGACTGCCATGTCCGCAGATCATGACGCCGAGTTTTTCTTCTGTTTTTTTCGTCATTATGCTGGCTCTGCTTCTGCGCTTTCTGGAGTGAGACCGCCATCAGTCTCGGCGGCATCTGGTGTGGTTTCTTCAGCAGATGCGGATCGCTTTTTGGCTTTGGCTGCTAATCCGGCGATAATTGCTGCACCTGTGACAGCAGCGATACCAATCCAGTGGCTGTGGCCTGCGAGCTCGCCCAAATGACCAGCATGTGCAAAGGCAGCAGACGAGGAAAGACCCATTACTCCGGCAAGGAGCACAGGCTTCAAATAATAAGACATGTTCTATCTCCAACATGCAGCAGTGCCTTCCGTTGCCAAAGGCAACAGGGGGTTCCGCTGTCATTTAAGGAGACGTCGCAAAGACAATAGATGGACCGACGAAATAGAACATCAGCCGCGCGCCAATGGTCCGCAGCTTCACACATTACTTCGTCAGACAGCTTCGATTCTGGTCCCCGATGTGGGTCGACCGCCCCCGAAATCCATTTCAGTCCGTCACGGGACGCCGTCCATAGTTTTACGTGGAGCACGCTAGTTGCCCCCCCTGGAGATAGCAAGCTGATAATTTGCGCAATTGGTCGATACCAGAGGTTTTCTTAGGTGCAAAATTACGGGGAACTTGATCGAAGTGTTTGACTTACACCTGCATCTGGCATTGCTATTATAGACAGGCCCCAGCCTATTAAGAGGGTCGCTTTTGTGGAGAATGCGTTATGAAAAAAGAGCTTGTCCTCACCGTCGTTGCTGATGACCGCCCAGGTCTGGTTGGTGAAATCTCCAAGGTGGTTGCTGATCACAAGGCAAACTGGATCGATAGTTCCCTTTCTCGTTTGGGAGGTCAGTTTGCAGGGATTGTTCGTGTGCATGTTGAAAAAGCACAGGCAGCGGATCTCTCAGCAGCTTGATCAAGCTTGAAACGCTGGGTCTGACCATCGGCATTCACGAGCACAACACGGGCGATGCTCCGGCTGGTGCTCATGCGCTTCTTCATATTCTGGGGCAGGATCAACCCGGCATGATCAGCCGCGTTTCCAGCGTACTGGCAGATTTGCATGTGAGCATTGAAACTCTGGAATCACTGGTTGAGCCGGGTTCCATGAGCGGTGATCTGATGTTCCGCGCAAACGCCCGCATTATCATACCGCCTCACCTGTCTCCGACAGAAGTGTCTGAGGCGCTTGAAGGAATTGCGGCTGACCTGATGATTGACGTTGAACTCAATGAAGCAGCAGTAGAAGAGGACTGATCTCTTACTCGCATCACGTTGTTCTCAGATCTCTCCCGGGTAACTACGTATTTCCCCTCGCTCCATGCCGGAAATTACGTTAGTTATGGCTGTTTGGTTCAATTCCCGGGGAAGATCTGATGCAAGAGACTGTACGGACGATTACAGCGCTTCGCGGCCATGTATTTCAATTTAGCGGCGATCCGTTTTGCGATAATCCGGCAGAGGCTCTGACTGACTGGTCTGATGGGCTTGTCGTAACTGAAAACGGCAAGATCACTGCTGTGGGGGATGCAGCTGAGCTGCTGAAGACATTGCCGGATGATGCGGTGGTTCATGACCACAGCGGCCAGTTCATTCTGCCGGGTTTCGTGGATTGCCACGTTCACTATCCGCAGACTGAGGTGATCGCCTCTTATGGCGCACAGCTGATTGAGTGGCTGAACACCTATACTTTCCCAGCTGAATCCAAGTTTGGCGATATTGAATATGCGCGACGTGCTGCGGATGTTTATTTGCAGCAGAGCTTTGCCAATGGCATCACCAGCGCTTCTGTTTACTGCACCATTCACCCTGAATCCGTTGATGCTCTGTTTGAGCAGGCCGCGCGTTACAACATGCGTATTGCTGCCGGTAAGGTGATGATGGACCGTAATGCGCCAGAAAACCTGCGCGATACGGCACAGACTGGCTACGATCAGTCCAAGGCATTGCTGGAGAAGTGGCATGGGCAAGGCCGTGCGCTTTACTCCATCACTCCACGGTTTGCGCCTACCTCTACACCAGAGCAGATGGAAGCAACCGGGGCGCTCTGGAAAGAACACCCTGAGGTGCTGCTGCAAACCCATACCTCTGAAAACCGTCAGGAGCTGGAATGGGTTGGTGAGCTTTATCCTGAGCATCCTGATTATGTTGGCGTTTATGAGCACTTTGGATTGCTTGGCAAAGGCTGCATTCTTGGGCACGGCATTTACCTGAATGATCGTGAGAAATCGCTCATTCACGAAACAGGAACGTCAATCGCTCACTGCCCAACCTCGAACACCTTCATCGGTTCCGGCTTGTTTGATGTGCGCGGCTCGCACTTTACGCACGAACCGATCAGCGTTGGTTTGGCAACAGATGTGGGTGGCGGCTCCAGCTTTTCTATGCTGACCACCATGCGGACAGCCTATGAGGTGGCTCAGCTGCAGGGATACTCACTGCATCCGGTACAGGCGTATTATCTGGCAACCGTTGGTTCAGCGAAGGCGCTCTACCAGGAAAACCGGATCGGTAACATCAAAGTGGGTATGGAAGCTGACTTTGCGATTATTGATCCGCTTTCAACCCCACTTATCCGGCATCGGATGGCCTACGCCAACAACGTGATTGAGCAGCTGTTTATCCAGATGATCCTTGGTGATGACCGCGCTATTGCAGCCACTTATGTTGATGGCAAGCGCGTGTACTCTCAAGCAGCTTAAGCGTTGAGCGGGGCTGGTTAGATGATCAGTCCCAGCTGCTTGTATCGGCGGCTTCAATGCCCTTCCCGAAGTGGAAATAGCACAGCAAGTAGCAAAGCAGCGTCACAGCTGCTGCGGTGCCGAACACGAACTCGTAGCTCTGCGTGAACAGGAATATTGAGCTGGAGATGGACATGCCGATTGTTCCACCCAGCATCTGAGAGGTGATCATCACCCCACTCGCCTGCCCTTTCTTTGTCAGCTCCACCGAGTCTACCGATGACTTCATAGAGGGCAGGAACAACAATGGCATCGCAGCCCCCCATGTAAGAAGCGCGGGCAGCAGCAGCCAGTAGTTATCCTGTGCGATGAACGCTGTTAGCCAGAGTGTGGCGCTGGAGAGCACAAAGAGCCCACACATCGCAGGGGTGCGAACACCGAACTTGTCAACGCATACGCCGCTTAAGCCTGCGGTTGCGGCATTCATCACGACTGCGGACATCAATGCAAGGCCTGCGAAGAATGGCGCAAAGCCGAGTTTGTCCTGAAAATACAATGCTCCGAAAATGAACATCACGATTTTGGAGTATTGCGCCTGAAAGACCACAAAGGCTGCCACAGCGAAGGACGGTTTCCTGAAGAACCGCACCTGTATGAGCGGTGCTTTTCTGCGGAGTTCATTCCAGACGAAGATCGTCAGAGCAGTCACTCCGATAATGAATGACAGCAGTATATCTCTTGAAGACCAGCCCCATTCTGGCGCTTGCATGATGGCCAGGACGAAGAAGAACAGCCCGACAAGCAGCGTGATGAAGCCCAGCCAGTCGAAGGAATAGTTTGAGATAGCCCGATCTGGTCCATGCGCCACCCGACCTTTCAGTGGGGCAAGGGCAATCACCAAGCAGACAATCAGAACAAACGGTGGGTTGATCCAGAAGATCCAACGCCATGAGAAGTAGCTCGTGAAGTACCCACTCACCAATGGTCCTGAAGAGAGGAAAATAGTGGCGATGGACCCAAAGATGCCCAGCGCAAATCCTCGTCGTTCAGGTGGGAAAATACGGGAGATTGCAACGATCGGAAGAGGAAACATGATTGCTGCGCCAATGCCCTGCACCACTCGTGCCCCAACCAGAAAACTTCCGTTTGGCGCAAAGCCGCAGGCCAGTGAGGCCAAACCGAAGATGATCATGCCCGACAAGATCAGATAGTTGATGTTCACCAGATCTGCGAGCTTACCGCCCAGCGCAACCAGTGCCGCAAACATCAGCAGGTACGAGTTCACCACCCAGTGCGCCTGAGTGAGCGTCATGCCGAACTCTTCGGAGATGGTTGGCAGCGCCAAACTGACGACCGTCTCGTCCAACAGTGTTAAGCCGAGGATGAAGCTCATGGCAGCCAAGAGCACCCATCGGTGTGTTACCGAAGGCATACAGTCATCATGAGAGTGGTTTTGAGTTAGCTCCGTCATAGGCCACCGGCACCTCTGGGGGCCGATGCCATTGGGCGCAGCCACTTGCGAGAGCTTCTAGCTACCACGACGGTGAGAAACCGCTTAAGAGCGCACTTTGGTATACGCTTAGCAGAGCCCTAAGGCTCGGGCGACAATTGCACAGATCACCCGAGCCTCAAGAATGTCAGTTCCGGGATTTATTCACCCAGAGCAAGGCCTTCGCGGCGTGGGTCCACCCCACCTTGCAGGCCACCAGCTGTAATCACAATTCCGTGCAGACCGGAGTTGAGATCACGGACGTTGGTTTTGTAACCCATCGCATCCAGAGCTGGTTGCAGCTTTTCAGCAGCGGTACCTTTTTCAAGGTCATAGGTGCCAAAGCGGTTGACCAGATGCGGCATGGAAATCGCTTCCTGAATGTTCATACCCCAGTCCAGATTTGCGACCAGTGTTGTTGCCACATAACCAATGATGCGGCTGCCGCCCGGAGAACCAACAACGACAAATGGCTTATCATCCTTCATGACGATTGTTGGTGCCATGGAAGAACGTGGACGTTTGCCCGGTTCAACACGGTTTGCAATCGGCACGCCATCACGGTGAGTGCGGAATGAGAAGTCCGTCAGCTCGTTGTTGAGCAGGAAACCGTTGGTCATCAGGCGAGAGCCAAAGCCGTTCTCAATAGTGGTCGTCATGGAAACAGCATTGCCGTTCGCATCTACAATGGAGAAGTGGCTGGTGGATGGCAGCTCAATGCTTTCATCATCAACCAGCAGCATGGCGTGATCCCAGGTTGGGTTACCCGGTACGACCTGTTCTTTAGACAGTGCTTTATCACCACTCAGAAGCTCAGCGCGCTCTTTCAGATAAGCTGGTGCTACAAGGCCTTTGGTTGGCATTGGCACGTAATCGCTATCTGCCATGTAACGACCACGGTCCGCAAACGCGAGACGTGATGCATCGCCAATCAGACGCCATGCATTCGGATCGCCAGAGTTCATGGATGGCAGGTCGTAGCTGTTGAGCTGACCGAGGATCTGGCCAACAGTCAGAGCACCTGATGATGGTGGGCCCATGCCACAGACTTCATAAGCCCGATACTCAGCACAAACCGCAGCGCGCTCTTTGATCTTGTAGTTTGCGAGATCTTCAAGGGCGAGCTTACCTGGATTGCCTTTGGCAGACTGCACAGTCTCAACAATCGCTTTTGCAATAGCGCCCGAATAGAAGCCATCTGCACCATCTTTGGATATCGCTGTCAGCGTGGCCGCATACTCAGGGTTTTTGAGAAGATGCCCAACTGGAAGTGGTTTTCCGTCTGGCAGGAAATAGTTCTTTGTTGTCTCGAAGCGAGAGAGACGCTCCTGATCCTTGGTGATCAAAGCGTTCAGACGTGGAGAGACCTCAAAGCCGTCCGTTGCCAGTTTGATCGCAGGTGCCACCAAGTCCGCCCACGGCAATGATCCCAGCTTTGCATGGGTATCATAGAGCAGTTTGACGGTACCCGGCGTTCCGACTGACAGACCACCGACAACAGCATCATAGAACTTGAGCGGTTCGCCGTTTTCGTTCTGGAACAGTTCTGGCGTTGCAGAGGCTGGAGCGGTTTCGCGACCATCAAATGTGGTCAGCTTGCCTGTTTCGGCATCGTAGTAGACGAGAAAAGCGCCGCCACCGATACCTGAGGACTGAGGTTCAACCAATCCCAACATCAGCTGCACGGCAACCATTGCATCGATGGCGTTGCCACCTGCTTTCAGGACATCAAAACCAGCCTGAGATGCATGGGGATTTGCGGCGACTACCATAAACTTTTGCGCAGTCACCATTTGTTTGTCGGAGATGCCGCTTGCCATTTCCGGCGCGACGCTGTCTGCTGCCTCCTGCGCCTGAGCAGGTAGAGCCAGCCCTGCTGCCAATAAGGCAGAGACCCATAGTTTTTTCATTATTTTCCCTCCTGAAGCGGGCAAATTCCCGCTGATTAGATTAGATCTTCAAATTCACTTTCTTTTTTCAATGCAAAATCCAAAATTCCGCGAACATGTTCTGTGGTGCTATCAATGACTGGAGCGGAAATATCCTCCTGTCCCACCAACAGCCCAAGTTCCGTACAACCCAGAATGACGCTGTCTGCGCCCTGATCCTGAGCCTTCCTTACAATCTGCAAAAGAGTGCGGCGAGAATCTTCATTAATCTGCCCCCGACACAACTCATTATATGCAATGTCATGGACGACGGCTTGCCCTCCATTGTCAGGGACGACAACCGACATTCCATGGAGTTCCTCTAATCGCTTTACATAAAAATCATGTTCCATCAAATAACGTGTTGCAAGCAAAAGTGGTTTTCTGCGTTTTACCTTTTGAATGGCAGTCGCAGTTGTTTCAGCAATATGAATGAATGGGATCGTCAAACCATCCTGGATGTAGGAGGCGACTTTGTGCATTGTGTTCGCACAGATCACAATGCAATCAGCACCGGCACTTTCTAACTTATGTGCCGCCTGTTTTAGCAAGCTGCCCGCTTCTTCCCACTCACCGCGAGCAAGAAGCAATTCGATCTGAGAAAAATCGAAGGACCACAATAACAGCTCAGCAGAATGAAGCCCGCCGAGCCGCATACGTGTTTGCTGATTTATCAGCCTATAATAAGTAGCAGTGCTCTCCCAGCTCATTCCTCCCAATAAGCCAATCGTTTTCATTTATTCCTCGACATAAAATACTCGTCGCAGGAACTATGTTGGCAAATTGTGCCGACTTAGAGAAGGTCGTTTTTTGTGCAGTCGAGCTGGGAGACCTGTTTTAAGGCACTCTGCAGGTGATGTCCTCACCATCTTTTGCTTCACAGCATGCCCACTCGGTGTACTCACCTGTGCATGCTTCGCCACCTACAGAACGACGATTGCAGAGTTTGTTCGTCTGGAAGGTATAGCGATCATCGGTATCGATATCAGTGAATCTATGGATGGGTCCGTTTGGAGCTTCCGGTCCGATAGTGACCTGAACTTCGCAAAGCTCGGTGTCAGTTGTATCCAGAGTAATGGAGGTTGCGTTCGCTTTTTGACCCAGCGCTAACACTAGGAAAAGAGCCGAAAACACAAAGAGGCCAAACCAGAGGGGGCGCTTGAAACACAAGGACATTATCTTCACCTTTAGTATTTTTCTATTAAAATTGAATAGAAATTACCTATTCAATTCTGAAGTGAAGGTAGCTGTCAGCTGTAAACTTAAGCCGCAAAGTGGGCAGTGAATTTTCATAAGATTACAATAAAGTAACCTAGGATAAGTCTATTGCCACTTAGTCATGTTCACACCCGGGTCAATTCCTAGTGTATTAATCCCACGGGCCGCAATTTCTTTGAGCATATCCTCTTTGTTTTGCATATCTGCATAAAATGGAGGCACTGGGGGCGTAATAATTCCACCCATCCGAGTCACCTTGAGCATCGCTTCCAGATGACCTTCATGCAACGGTGTCTCGCGAGGAACGAGAACCAGCTTGCGGCGTTCTTTCAGAACTACATCTGCTGCACGGGTCAGCAAGTTGTCAGAGAATGAGTAGGCCACACCTGACAAGGTACGCATGGAACAAGGCGTGATGATCATTCCATCGGTGTGGAATGACCCACTGGCGATTGCGGCAGTCATCTCATCGGGCGCGTAAGTGACAGAAGCCAGCGCGCGCAGTTGATCAACACCATCATCCCCAAGCTCATGCTGGACAGAGGCAACCGCACCTTTGGAATGCACGAGGTGTGTTTCAACGCCCAATACCTGCAGGATTTCCAGTGTCTTCAGAGCCAGTTGAGCCCCAGATGCTCCGGAAACTCCAACAATGATGCGCTTGGCCATGCAGATTACTCACTTCCCTCAGAAGAACCTGTTTTCTCAGCTGGAGAGATAGCATCGTTTGGCTGATCTTTGTTCTGTTTTTTCGGCAGACCACCGGGGAACAGTTCATCCCAGCGGTCTTCAACCTTCTTGGTCAGCTCTTCTGGCATGCGCATGACTTCCGGCCAGTCGGTGCGTGTTTCAGAACCGATCTTGGTCGTCGCGTCGATACCAAGCTTTCCGCCCAGCCCTTCCATACCGGATGCGAAGTCCAGTGTATCAACTGGGGTGCGGTCCAGAACGACAAGGTCACGAGATGGATCCATGCGCGTGGCAACAGCCCACATCACATCGCTCCAGCTTCTGCAGTCAATGTCTTCATCAACTGTGATGATCAGCTTTGTCATGGTGAACTGAGGCAGCAGAGACCACATGCCCATCATGACGCGGCGTGCCTGACCCGGGTAGCTCTTCTTGATTTTGAGAACTGCAATCCGATAGGAGCAGGCTTCTGGCGGCAACCACAGATCGACGACCTCCGGAATTTGCTGCTTGAGGAGCGGCAAGAAGACATCGTTCATGGTTTCAGAAAGAACAGCTGGTTCGTCGGGCGCTCTGCCGGTGAAGGTGCTCATATAAACTGGGTCCTTGCGGGCACGGATACCCGACACTTTGAATACTGGGAACTGGTCGGGATCGTTGTAATAGCCGGTATGGTCGCCAAACGGGCCTTCTTCAGCTGTTTCAGTTGGCTCGGCGAAGCCTTCCAGAACGATCTCCGAGGATGCTGGCACATGGAGGTCTACGTGCTTGCAGGGGATCAGCTCCGGTCTGCCGCCAGATAACACTCCAGAGATCATCAACTCGCTGACGTCTGACGGTGTTGGGATCACGGCAGACAGGATTGTGGCTGGATCAGCGCCTATGACAACAGCGACAGGCATACGCTCACCACGGGCCTGCCAGAGGCGGTGATGTGCTGCTCCGCCGCGCATGGCAAGCCAGCGCAGGATGGCTTTGTCCTTGCCAATAACCTGAGCACGGTAAATGCCGAGATTGTATTGGGATGGATCATCTTTTCCCGGAGCGGGTGATAACGATGCCCCACGTGATCAATGGTCCAGCATCATTTGGCCAGCACATCTGGACCGGCAGCTGCTCCAGATCAACCGGCATATCAATCAACGGAGAGGTTCTTAGGCGTTTCGGTCTGGCGGCCCATGCTGCTTTTGCGACAGGCAAGGCGTCGATGAAGCCTTTCAGACCTTTTGGCGGTTGTGGTGAGCGCAGGTAGGCCAGCAACTCTCCCAAGGCAGGCAGCTCATCGAGCGCGCAGCCAAGGCCAAGAGCGACGCGTTCACGCGTACCGAATACGTTGGTGAGCAGCGGCATGCTGCTCTGCGTTCCTGAACATGTGAGTGCATTGTCGAACTGAAGAACCGGACCGCCCTGCTCAATCACCTGACGATGGATTTCAGTGGCTTCGAACTGAGCCGAGACCGGAGCCTTTACTTTTACAAGCTCCTGCTGTGCTTCTAACACATTGAGAAAGCTGGAGAGTGTCTCGAACTTCTTTTCTGTACGCCAATACATTCCATTACCAGATCAAAGGGTCGCTACCAGATTACCGCGGCCAACTTAAGATCTGTCCACCGGGTTAACACAGATTTGAAGGCAGTAGCCTTTCAGTTCCTTGACCTCCATCAATGATGAGTGCCGCTAGGATTAATAGGAGAGGATACTGATCAGTGGAGATTAAAGTATGTTCTTTAAACCGGACCGAGGCCTGTTTCCTCCTGCCCTGCAAAAAGCTCTCGGCATCTTGCCGGTTCCTCCGCTTGGCTTTGCTCTGACCAAGGCAGTGCGCCGGCTTGCCCGCACACGTCCAGATCTCTTTGAGCGTCTGGATACCTACAAACGCTCGCATTTCATCATTGATCCGATTGATATCCCGCACGTGTTCCGCCTTATTCCAAACGGAGAGCACGCAACTGTTGAGATGTTCAAGCGGAAAGATGCTCCTGAAGGTGCTGCACGCATCTCCGGACCGCTCATCGTTCTGCTTGGGCTGGTTGATGGCACCTATGATGGTGATGCTGTGTTTTTCACCCGCGATCTGGTGATTGAGGGCGATACGGATGCTGTGCTTGCGCTTCGCAACACCATGGAAGAAGCCGATCTTTCACCTGCTGAGTTCCTGGGCTTCAATGGTCGTCCGCGCGAGGTCGTGGATGGGGCAACCAACAAGACATTAGATCATCTGCGCCGACTACTCGACGCACCAACTGCCACTTCCTGATTGCCGCTGCAGGGTGGGAGCGCCCTGCGCGAACCAAGTGGTTCACTCTGTTATTTTCTGGAAGGTGTTTTATGCTTGGACAGCGCAACGATAATAATCCGTCGCTGGAGCTTGTTTGCCCAGCCGGTACACCAGCTGCTCTTAAAGCCGCCGCAGAAGCGGGCGCACACAGCATTTACTGCGGTCTGCGCAACGAAACCAACGCACGTAACTTCCCCGGCCTGAACTTCTCTGAAAAAGAGCTGAATGCCGGTGTCCGTCTTGCTCACAAACATGGCTCGCATGTTCTTGTGGCTGTGAACACGTTTGCCCGTGCAGGCGATACGCATATCTGGAAGCGCGCCGTAGATGCAGTTGCAGCTTCTGGTGCTGATGCGATCATCGCGGCAGACATAGCTGTGCTTGACTACGCTAAAGAAAAGCACCCGGACCTGCGTTTGCACCTCTCCGTTCAGGCAGCTGCTGCAACGCCAGAGTCCATCAGCTTTTATCAGGATACCTTTGGCGTTCAGCGTGTGGTTCTTCCGCGTGTGATGTCCGTTGAAGAGATCGTCAAACTCAACAAAGAGATCACGGTTGAAACCGAGGTCTTCGTTTTTGGTGGCCTCTGCGTGATGACAGAAGGGCGCTGTGCACTTTCTTCTTACGCGACCGGTAAGTCTCCAAACCTGACCGGCGTGTGCTCCCCTCCTGGCGATGTTTCCTACGATGAAGATGGAAGCAATCTCTATGCGCGTCTGGGCGGCTTTACCATTGATGGTTTTGGTGAAGGCGAGACAGCTGGCTACCCAACTCTTTGTAAGGGGCGCTTCAAGGCAGAGGGCGAGACCTCCTATTTGTTTGAAGATCCTGTCAGCCTGAATGCAGCGAGCTTGTTGCCGCGCCTTCAGAAAGCAGGTGTGACTGCTTGTAAGATTGAAGGCCGCCAACGCGGTAAAGCCTACATCTCTCAGGTGGTAAAGGCCTTCCGTGCGGCAGTCGACGCCATGGATGCAGGCGGCAATGCAGAAGAAGAAGTATCCGCCATGTTGAGCGCGATGACTGAAGGTGGGCGTGAAACCACCGGCGCTTATAAGAAGATCTGGAGATAAGGACAGAACATGAGCAAGATTGAACTTTCCTTAGGTCCAAACTTCTTCAACTGGTCCAACGAGAAACTCGTCGACTTTTACGCTCGCATTGCGGATGAAGCTCCTGTTGAGCGCGTTTACATCGGCGAAGTCATCTGCGGTAAGCGCATGCCGTTTAACGACAAAGTGTGGCCAGAGATTTATGAGCGCCTTGCCAATGCAGGCAAGACCGTTGTGTTCTCTACCATCGCTCTGCCGGTGACTGTTCGTGACCGCAAGTCCATCAGCGCGCTTTCTGAAGATGGTGAACTGGTCGAAGCAAACGACATTGCTGGGGTGCACAAGCGCTCCGGTCAGCCGTTTGTGGGTGGTCCGTTCCTCAACATCTACAACGAGCAGACTGCGAAGGTTCTGATGAACCTGGGCATGGAAACGTTCTGTCCGCCTGTTGAGCTGCCAATGAAGTCCGTTGAGGCGATTGCGCAGGCCCTGCCGGATCTGACGATTGAGCTGTTTGCGTTTGGCCGTCTACCATTGGCTGTTTCTGGCCGCTGCTATCATGCGCGTGCGCACAAGCTGCATAAAGATAACTGCCAGTTTATCTGTGACCGTGATCCGGATGGCATGGACGTAACAACTCTGGATGATCAGAAGTTCCTTGCAGCAAACGGTATTCAAACTTTGTCTCACAGTGTGCAGGCGATCACGATGAACCGCGATGAACTGCTGACCAAAGGCATTGGTCGTTTGCGTCTGTCACCTCAGGACATTGACATGATTGCCGTGATTGAGATCTATCGTGATCTGGTTGATGGCAAAATTGAAAGCGCTGAAGCAGAGGCACGTTTGCAGGGACTGCCACTGCCCGGAGCTCTGGCGAACGGTTATGTCACCGGCAAGCCGGGCCACCTATGGCAGGCTGATTAAGTTCAGATCAGATTTTGCAAAGAAGCGGGGCTTTGGCTCCGCTTTTTTTATGAGGGTACCATTCCGCCCATAACATCAAAGATCATTTTGCAGATTTGCTCTGCTGCTTCCGCACGCAGGCTTTTCTGGAACTCGACAGCCTCGGCTGCTTTTCCCTCTTTGATGAACTTCAGTAGTTCCCAATGCTCCTGAGCAGAGTTTACAGGCGCGCCATGTGCCTTCAGGAGCATGTTTCGTGCACGCTGGGAGCGGTCCCATAGCTGCAGAAAAACCGTCTCCAAGTGCACATTGCCACTGAACTTGACGATGTCTTCGTGAAACTTTTTGTCCGCCGCTGCCCAGACGCTGAGGTCACCGCGTTCTAACGAAAGATCCATCAGTGTGACGGAGTCTTCCAGAGCGCGTGCCTCTTTTTCGTTGATCGGTTTTTCGGCGAGTTTTCGGATCGCGAGGCCTTCAACGACCTCAAGGATCTCGTAGATCTCCGAAATATCGCCAACCGTGATTGGCAGAACGCGCATGCCCTGACGGGGGCGCATTTCGACGAGCCCATCCTTCTGCAACATCAGCATGGCCTCCCGCACCGGGGTGCGGCTCATTTCCAACTGGGTAGCAGCTTCCTGTTCAAGCACCTGAGTGCCGGGGCCGAGCCGGTTCTCAAGAATAGCCTGCTTCAGTTTTCGATAGGCGATAGAGACGTTAGACGTGGACGAAGGCATTACCAAAATATGGGTTCGAGTAAAGATCGTTTTTCTCTACCATCCCCCCTTTGAATTGTCGATATTTCCGCTAAGTAATGGAAAATTGCATTGCACACATAATATCAATTTTATCTATAGAAACCATAGAGTTCCGTGATTCACTCTAATCAAAAGTGATTATTGCATATCGAGCGGGATCAACAGTTTATCCCTGCCAAACCGTGACTGCGTAATACACAAACAGATATCTGGCGATTTTGCCGATCGCGACCAGCACTAGAAAATTCATAAATTTCATGCGTAGCGTGCCAGCAATGACGGTGAGTGGATCACCAATAATCGGCACCCATGCGAGCAGCATTGAGGCCTGACCGTAGCGCTTAAACCAGCGCACTGCCTTCTTGTATTGATGCTCTTTGACTGGGAACCAGGAACGCTCTTTGTAATGCGACAGAAAGCGACCACAGTACCAATTGAAGACAGAGCCTGCCACATTGCCCAAGGATGCTGAGGCAATCAAGATCACCGGATCCCATCCTCCAGCCAACAACAGGCCACTGAGGGCAGCTTCTGAAGAGCCGGGAGCGAGCGTTGCAGCCAGAAAAGAGAATGCAAACAAGCCGCCATAAACACCCAGAGCCACCAACATCTTAAGAAAAACTCCAAATCACTTGAGTAGTAATATTTCACAGTGTATTGAGCGTGTCCCCCACGCAGGCTATGAAGGTGCTCAACTTTTACCTGAGCGCATTCTTGTTGTCTGGTTGCAGCCAATCAAACGAAGTGCGCAGCAGGAGCTCTATTCAAAGACAATCAGTTCGGAAATAAGGCATTCCGACTAGTTGCGGGGGAGAACATGGATAAGCAACAGAAAATAAGTGTTGTCGACATGCATACTGGTGGTGAGCCACTTCGTATTGTGACTGGCGGCTACCCAGAGATCCCCGGCGAGAGCATTCTGGCGAAGCGCAGATTTACCCGAGACAATCTAGATCATCTTCGCCATTTTCTGATGTTTGAGCCTCGCGGTCATTTTGACATGTATGGTGCGATCCTTGTTGAGCCTTCCCATCCGGACGCTCACTTTGGCGTGCTGTTCATGCACAACGAAGGCTACAGCACCATGTGTGGCCATGCAGTGATCGCTCTGGGTCGTTATGCGATCGATCATGGGCTGGTTGAGGCGAAGTCTCCTGTCACCGAAGTACGCATTGAATGCCCATGCGGTCTGGTGATCGCGTCCGTTGAAGTTGAGAATGGAGTGACGGGTGCAGTGTCCTTCCATTCTGTACCAGCATTCCTGCATTCAAGGGATGTAACCGTAGATGTGAAAGGGTTGGGCGAGCTGACTGTAGATGTCTCTTATGGCGGCGCGTTTTACGGGTTGGCACCGGCTTCCGCATTTGGGCTGGATGTTCAGAAATCACGAACAAGAGACCTTGTTGATGCGGCCAATGCGGTGAGCGACGCAATCCGCGCAGCTGTTACTCTTCAGCACCCTGATGATGCGGACCTTGCATTCCTCTATGGCACCATTCTGACTGATGGGAATGACGCTTACAGCGCTGACCCGACGGCCAACATTTGTGTGTTTGCTGATAGTCAGGTGGATCGCAGCCCGACAGGTTCTGGTGTGACAGCACGTTTGGCTGCGCAAGCTGCAAAGGGTCTGATCAGCAAAGGCCAAACCCGTCGGTTTGAAAGCCTGATCGCAACCAGCTTTGAAGGCACCTATTACGCAGATACCAAGTGCGGCCCACATGATGCCATCGTTGCTCAGGTGGCTGGTAAAGCGCATTACAGCGGTGAAGCGACCTTCTGGCGGGAAAATGATGACCCTGTTGGTAACGGCTTCCTGCTGAGATAACTCGCTGTAGTTTTTCAGGTTTCGACCGAGTTTCGAAAAATGGCGGGTTCCGGTTTCTCAGTTGAGAATGGAGCCCGTTGTTTTTTGCTGGAAATCGCATCAGGTTAAAGCTAGAAAATACAAAGAAATTCAAAAAGATAACCGAAACTTTTCGGTAGTAATCGGGGGTGGGCAGCGATGGTGGCTGATCCTAAGCGTTTTCTGAGTGACCTGTTCTATGCAGCCATTGAATCGGCGCAACCGGAAAAATGCATCCCTAACTTCTTGCCGGCTGATCCCAAAGGTCGTCTCATCGTTATTGGCGCAGGTAAAGCTCCGCAGCATGGCGCGTGCAGTGGAAGACAACTGGGACGGAGACCTCAGCGGACTTGTGATAACGCGCTACGGTTACAACGTTCCCTGCCAGTCCATCGAAATCATCGAAGCAGCCCATCCTGTGCCTGATCAATCTGGGCTGAATGGCGCAAAGCGTATGCTGGAGCTTGTCTCTGACCTCTCAGCTGACGATACCGTTCTTTGCCTCATTTCAGGTGGTGGTTCCTCCTTGTTGCCTCTGCCGCTTGATGGGCTTTCGCTTGAGGACAAGCAGTCCATCAACAAAGAGCTTTTACGGTGTGGAGCAACCATCAGCGAGATGAACTGCGTGCGCCGGCATCTTTCCCAGATCAAAGGGGGGCGTCTGGCTGCGGCATGTCATCCGGCTAAGGTCATCAACCTGCTGATCTCTGATGTACCCGGTGATGATCCAATCAACATTGCATCGGGGCCAACGGTGGCAGATCCAACGACTTGTGCGGATGCTTTGGCGATTGTGGAACGCTATAAGATCAAGCTGCCAGCCCGGGCGCTGGAAATCCTTGAAACGGGTGCTGGAGAAACACCGGATGCAGCTGATCCGCGCCTTGCCAATGTTGAAACACACATGATTGCAACGCCTCAGATTGCGTTGGAGGCAGCTGCTGCTCTCTCTGAAAAGCAAGGAGTTTCAACTTACATACTGGGCGACAGCATTGAAGGTGAAGCCTCTGATGTGGGTGTGGTGATGGCAGGCATTGCCAAGCAGGTCGCTGCTCGCGGACAGCCTTTCAAAGCGCCATGCCTGTTGCTTTCTGGTGGTGAGACAACGGTTACGATCAAGGGCAAAGGCCGAGGTGGGCGGAATGTGGAGTTCCTGCTGTCTTTGGCCGTTGCGCTGGATGGGCAGAAAGGCGTCTATGCGCTTGCCGGAGACACGGATGGTGTAGACGGGATTGAGGAGATTGCAGGAGCCTACTGTGATCCAACCACCTTGGAGCGTGCATGGGGAAAGGAGATCAATCCGAGACTTTCCCTTGCCAACAATGATGGACACGGGTTCTTTGAAGCCATTGGTGACAGCATCATTACCGGCCCTACTCTGACGAATGTAAACGACTTCCGCGCGATCTTTATTGATGCGGTTTAGGCCGTAGCGTTCATATTATCTCTCAGATCGTTCAGGCTTATGGACGAATGAGCTTAGTGCGCTCATAGTGAGAGAATGCTTGATACGCTTAGTGACATCCTCACCCGCCTTGATGTGAAAGGCACGCTCTATTTCCGCACCTCCTTTACGGTGCCGTGGGGCGTTGCTGTGCCTCCCTATGAGAATGTCGCGCGCTTTCACTTTGCACATCGCGGTGATTGCATGGTGCGCGTGAAGAAGACTGGCAAGAAAGTTTTGCTGGCTCAGGGCGACTTGCTGATTGTTCCCCATGGCGCTGCGCATGATATCTATTGCGGCCGCTCTGAAGAGGAAGTCATCCTGCCACTGGATCGCGTGCTGGAGCTTTCCGGATACAGCGGTGAAGGTGTTCTGGTTTATGGCGGAGAGCAGGATGAGCGGGAAACTCAGCTGATCTGCGGCCATATCTCACTTGCCAGAAATGCACGTCATCTGATCTTTGATCAGTTGCCGGATTACATCCACATTGCCAATTACGGAGAAGCTGCCGGACGGTGGATGGAAGCTACTCTGCGTTTGATTGGGGATGAGACCAACGGAACGCGGATGGGAGGTGATCTTATCGCGTTGAAGATGACGGAAGTTTTGTTTGCTCAGGCTCTGCGCAGCTTCATTGAGCAAGAAGGTGAGAAGCACATTGGTCTCGCAGGCTTTGCTGATCCGCAGCTCAGCAGAGCTTTGGCTGCCTTTCATAAATCACCTGCGCACGAGTGGAGTGTGGAGGGGCTTGCGCGAGAAGCTGGTCTTTCCAGAACCGGGTTTGCGACGCAATTTTCCAGCAAGATGGGGCTGACGCCGATGCAGTATCTGACCAGCTGGCGGATGCAGATTGCGCAGCAAGGCTTGGTGGATGATAACATGAGTGTTTCAGAAGTGGCTGCACTTGCCGGATATGCTTCTGAATCTGCCTTTACGCGGGTCTTCAAGAAAGAGGTAGGGTTAACACCAGCGGCGTATCGCGCTACTCATTGACCATATTCCGCTCAATTGTACTCATCATCGCTCCATTCTGAACGATCTGCATATTTCTTTGAACGACCTGAAATTGAGCAAAACGGGGGCTCCTCCTAATCTGACTGTGCCCAAAACGAAAGACCGACACAGTCAAAAAGGAACTCAGTCATGTCCCTCCGTTTCGTCACAAAAAGCATCCATGCTTATCTGGATTATCCTGTCGCCTTTGCCCTGACCGGACTGCCCTTCATTCTAGGGCTCGGTGCTACCAATCCGTTTGCGCTTTGGCTCTCCGTTGGAACTGGCGCTGCTGCGTTGATTTTAACGTTGCTAACGGATCACCAGTTCGGTGTGCTCCGTGTTCTGCCTTACAGCTTCCATCTGGCCGTTGATGGCGCGGTTGGTGCGCTCTTTCTGTTCGCACCTTTCCTCTTCGGCTTTACCGGATTGGATGCTGCCTACTACTGGGCAAATGGCATTGCGGTTGCGATTGTTGTGAGCCTGCACAAACCAGAGGCCGAGATGGCACCAGCATAACGCATGGCTTTACCTCACCTCCCTCTTCTAAAGAACCGCGGGCATCATTGTGAGCCTGCGGTTTTGTTATGTTTCAGGGGTTAGCAAGTGCAGGCTCTGAGTAGCCTTTCCAGAAGCTGTACTGCACAAAAAACAAGCTGCTGCGATAGATGAAGTCGGCGAAGATGACGCCTGCCAGACTGTAGTTCATCAAGACGCCGAAGACATAGGCAAGCGGCAGGAACACGAGCCATTGTGTGACGGCAGAAACCGTCCAGACACGGCCAAACAGCTGAGCGCCTTGGAGGACATAGTTTGCCACGGCCCCTGCGATGTTGAGTGGCAGGATCAGGCAGGAGAGCGTGAAAACCATGATGAGTTGCGGCTCATCCAAAGCTTCTCCCAGTAAGAGGATCAGGAGGTCCTCTGAAATCAACATAACGAGCAAGGCGTAGATCACGATTGGGTAGGCCGCGCCGGAGATCATCTTCATGCCGACCTGTTGTGCGCCGGATTGATCTTTAGCGCCGACGGCTTGGCCAACCTGACTGATCGCGACACTTCCCAAGGCATTAGCTGCGTAAATCGGGATGAGGGTTGCCTGCGTGATCACTTGATAAACGGCCAGAGCCAGCACACTCAGATGCCCGACGATCCAATAGCTCGTGAAGATCCCCAGAGCATAGATTGTGCATTGAGAGGCAGATAGGACTGCTTTGCCAATGATCTCCATAATCAAAGGGAACGACAGCGCCCCAACCTTAGTTTCTGGCGAGTGATCGCTTGCAGAGCCGCTAGCACATAAAACACTGAGGCCAGCGCAAATGCGATGAACGTGCCGAAACCAATGCCGGAAACGCCAAGGTTCGGAGCTCCAGCCCAACCGAATGCCAGCACGACAGTCGCAATTGCGTTCACCACCTGTGTTCCTATGCCGATGTAGGAGACAACCCATGCTTTGCCAACAGAGATAAGCAGGCCACGGCTGAACTACACACGTAGTAGAACGGTGTCGCATACAGGAGATACTCCAGATATTGCCTTGCAGTTGTGCGGACCGCTGCATCCGGGTTCATGAACATGAGGATGTCTTCAAGGAAATAGATCGAAGCTGTTGTCAAAATGAGCGCCAAGCTCACTCCCAGCACCAGACAAACAACAAACGCATCCAGCACTTCGTTGTTTTTTCGACTGGTCAGAAAACCTGCGGTGAAAGACTGGATGGCAATGGAGAAGCCGTTTGAAAATGAGAACAGCACAAAAAACATCATGCCACAGATACCCACTGCGGCGACGGCGGGAGCACCGAAGAAGCTGGAGACGTAGGTGTCTGTCCAGTTGGTGAACAAAGCGGCACTACCGGTGAGAAAGAGCGGTAAGGCCTTCAAATACATATGCTTGAACGAAATCATCGGTGCTGAAATGGCTGAGTAAAAACTGGTAGGACTTATTGAAGCTAGGCTTGGCAGCATACACCGTTCCCGCGAAAGCGATAGGTGAAAATAAGTAATTTAACCTAGATTTTGCTTCTCATTTTCCCACTGAAGCCCTTTTCTGCATTTTCTGAAAGTAACTGTTCCGATCAGCACAGTAGAGCATCTGTAGAAGTGTCACTCTCGTCTATATTGAGATCTTCATTCCAAGGTCTCTTCTACTCATGGTGAGGAGTATGCCATGACTGAGACGACTGCCTTTGACGAGTTGGTTCGGGCGTTTTCATCCAGTTTTGATCTGGACCTGCCAGAGCCGTGTAATGGTGCCTATTTCTTCTGCGTTGATGAGCGCAGCCATCTGATTTTATGCCAACATCATGCGGACTTCATCATGATGGCGCTGACAAGCGGCCTGCGCAAAGTTGATCTTTCTGCAGAACAGGCGCTGATGCTTTTGAA
Organism: Pseudovibrio denitrificans JCM 12308; assembly: GCF_001310815.1. Lineage (GTDB taxonomy): Bacteria > Pseudomonadota > Alphaproteobacteria > Rhizobiales > Stappiaceae > Pseudovibrio > Pseudovibrio denitrificans. Next base: position 293,363 of record NZ_BAZK01000003.1, on the reverse strand, counting down.
GAATAACGGCAACGCCTTTACCCAGCCGCACATTATCGCTTCGATTACCGGCCAGCGCGTTTCTCACTGGACTGAAGTGTCCGTTCATGGCGGTGTTGAACTTATGCGCACGGCATTTGATTTGCTTCTGGACGCAAATGCGCAGCTGGAACGTGCGCAGCCATCTGCCGAAGACGATGAGATCGACGAGATTCATGTTCCACTTCCAAAATTCGGGTCGGACATGGTGATCCTCGGATCGTGATCGCTCTGAAAAATCAATGGAATTTACTGTTTTGGTTTTGGTGCACTGGCACTCCTGATCAACTGGAGGCCAGCACCTGAAGTTTATGAGGTGTCCCATGGGCCGTTCTCCTATTCATTCAAAAGTTTCGCAGCCTCAGATCAATCCGGATCAACAAGGGGCAACACCTAAGAAAACAACCAGCTCTCATAAAGGGCACAAGCTGGGCCATGCCGAGCCAAAGAATGTGCATCGTCTGCTGGATCAACTGGATGAGCTGAACGGCACATCCACAAAGCACAGCCGTCCGGCCAAGGCGGGTGCAAGAGATCCGCAGTTGCGTCCGCTTGCCTACCACAAACACCATAAGCCAGAGAGTGAGCCTACCCACCCAACGGATGGCATGTCGCGCGCGCAGAAAAAGGCGCGGTATGAAGGATATCGGCTGCCTCAGGAAAAACTGACGGGGCATGGCACGACGTCTGCTCAGACAGGTGCTAAACCTACACCTACAAGGGCAGAATCCCCGCTCGCAACACATACCAGAACGCTTGATCAGATGACCTCTGATCCGGATTTGAGCGAATATGTGATTGTTGAAGCTTCGCAGCCAGAGAGCAACGGTACTTCCGCTGTCACTGGACCATCACAGATCAGCACTCCGCCACAGCAGAAAGCCGCGGAGCAGCCCTTTGCTCCACAACCGCGCAGTGAACCGCTGGAAGTGAAGCCGCATCCGGCCATGCTGGCTATGCAGGAGCTGGATCTGACTGTGAGCCCAGAACTGGAAGCGCAGTTCAACGCCTACCAGGAGAAGAAAACAGCTTTCATCAATGATCCGACTGGAACCGCTCATGAGGGTCCTGAGGCTGCGGCCTGGCAGCGCCGTATTCGCGGTTTGCTGGGCATGGAGCAGGACAAAGCTGACACGTTTTTGCGGATGCAATTCAGAAGTGGATTGGACAATGACGCTCGTGCATTGGCCAAGCAAATCTTTGAAGACGCTGCTCATGATCCGCGGTTTCTTGCCTTCCTGAAAATCGCGGCACTGGCAGCCCCTGAGGATTTATCCAGCAATCACAAAGAGCTGCTGGTTTTCCTGAGCCAAAACCTGAAGGCTTTGAACAAGGATGTTGTTGGTGATGCCAATGCTCTGATCCGTCAGAACGCATTTAGCAAAGGCGTGATCGAGGCAGTACAAAGTGCGCGCTCAAATGCTGTGACTGAACAGGATGTTCAGTATCTGGATAAGATGGAGAAGGAGGCCATTGCCTTCCGGCTCGCGACTTCTGAGCAAATGGCGCAGGCGTTAAACGCCAGTAATGATGCACTTGCGGCGATGAGCTTTGGCGATGCGATTTTTGCCAGCACAGCAAGCCTGTCGCATGAAAATGGCCGTGCCCAGTACGCTCTGGCCAGCTTGCAGGAGGTGGCTTCTCATCTGACAGAGCAGCATCTGGCCAAGCACAACAGCATCAGGAAAGCGGAGGCATGGATTGCCAAACAGCCATGGGCCTCCCTGATTTCGGTCTCTATCCGCAAAGACGGTGGCTACTACGACATCGACACAAATCTGCGTCATGATCCTGCTGCAAGAACAGTCGGCAATAGCACGTTTTACGACAACACCGATGTCGGGCCACAGGAAGGTTTGACCAAGAGCGCCCTGCGCGACAAGCCTCAATTGGTTCTGAATGGCTTGCGCTCCAAGGAGATGATGGAGGCATTGAAGCTGACGCCAACCGGCGAAGAAGGCGTTGATGATCTTGAGATTGTTGAGAAGCCAAGTGATCTGGCTTTGGCGTGGGGCAGCACTCTGGTTGCGGCCCAACAGCGGGGAGACGACATCTCCAAGATGCTGCCGGATTACTTCGTTCTGAAGCAGGTTCGTTATCACAAGATCGAGGGTTTCCTGATCGAGAACGACATGCTGGAGCCTGCATGGGTGGTTGAGTACAAGCCTGCCTCTCATACCCTCTCTGAGATCAGCAGAATGAGAGGTTTGCCGCAAGCAGCTGCTAAGAACCTGGCTGCGTTGACCATTAACATGAACGAGTTGAAGGCTAGTCAGACTGAGCAAACCGGCAAGCTCACTGAAATGAGAGAGCGGTTGGATACGTTCCTGAGCACTAAAGGCAATGGCTTGCTGATGAGCTTTGGCAAAGCCCACTTTGCTTTGGACAAGCTGATGGAGCACGTACGCGATGAAGTGCATGCACGGATTGGGAAATCTGGTGGTAGTCTGAGCAAAATCCAGAAATGGGTTTCAGAACAGCCATGGGCAGCTCTGTTTGATGTTTCTGTTACACGGCCTGAGGGTGGCAAGAAGAGTGAATATCTGATCTCAGTTAAGCAGAAGACAGACCCTGAGCCAGCCAAGCCAACCGCAACAACCATCGCTGTTGAAGATCCGGAAACTGAAGCAACAGTTCAGCAGCCTCATGATGAGTTCCCAGGTTTAACTGGTTCCCTGCGGGCCTTGCTGCTGCCAGAAAATCGGGGGAAGTTGATCCTGAAGCCAACGGGTGAGACCAGCTTGGGTAAGGAAATTGTCGAGAAACCAAGCAAGCTGGCCCGTACGTGGGGCGAGTTGCTGGCAAAAGACAGAGATGCTCAGGAAGAGCTGCCTGATTTTCTGGAGTTGCGTGAAGTTCAGTATCACAGCGAAACCAAAAACATCTTCAGGAAAGGTCATCTGAAGACCTGCTGGGTCTTAGAGTTCAAGCCTGATGCTCTGAATGCTGGTAAGAGCTAATGCTTGGGGAGTGCGGTTCTCTGACTGCACTCCCATATTCAATGGTTAGCGCTTGTAGATGATTGGGAACCAGTCCTCACGCAGGATCTGACCTGGCTTCATATCATGGCCCGGGAATGGTGGAGATGTCCGGCCCGGACGTTCGATGTAGCGCGCGTCGTCGCCTAATAGGCGCAGCGAGAACGCACGGCGGCGCTTGTCTGTGGTGTTTCCGCGGGCTCCATGCAGTGTGTAGTAGTTGAACGCAACAGCATCACCCGGTTCCATCTCCCATTCACGGATCGGCATGCCTTCTGCATCCGGGTCCGGGATTGGCATGTACTCATCGCTGTCACCGTAGAAGTTTTCTTCTGAGAGCCAACGGATTGGCAAGACAGGCTTTTCCCAGAGATGAGAGCCTGCAACGCTGCGCAAGGTGGCGTCGGTGACCGGATCCATTGGGGACCAGAAGCTGACGGTCTGCTGCCCCTCCACGAAGTAGTAGGGGCCATCCTGATGCCATGGTGTGGTTTTGGAGGTTCCCGGCTCTTTTACAAGCACGTGGTCGTGGAACATCTGGACTGTTTGGGATTGCATCAGGTCGGCGGCAACTTCTGCTGCTGGTGAGTTGTTCACCACCTCAACAAACTCTGGAATGCGCTGCCAGTTGCAGTAGTCATCGAAGAAGCGACCGCCCTCGCCTTCTTTCAGGTTTTCCGCTGCATACTCACCCGGCTCAGTCATATTTCGCTCGATACCAGCACGGATCAGATCGATGTGATCTTTGAAAAGGCCCTTGATCAGAACGACACCTTCGCGCTGATAGGTATCGATATGCTCCTGAGTGATAAGTGATGATGGCATGGTCCCGTCCAGTCTGTTAGCGAAGCCGACAGTCTGGACGAAGAGTTACTCAGGATAAATACAACTTATGCTAGGCGATCTGGAGATTTTCTCAGGCAACCGTTGCGAAGGGCTGGCCTACTTTGACCAGCGTTTCTTTGCCTGCCGCGCTGTTGGCGACGAGATCTTCGCTGAAGTTCACTTTACCCGGTTCAAACACGACAACTACGGTTGAGCCACCAAACTTGAAGTAGCCCTTCTCGTCCATTTTTTTGACGCAGCCTGAGGTTTTGGTGTTTACGATACTGCCGACACCAAACGCACCGACCTCCACGTAGCACATGGTGCCTGCAGCTTCGGTCTCAATGAGCGTGTAGCTGCGTTTGTTCTCACCAAACACGTCTGGTCCTGCGCCCAATGCGATAGGGTTTACGGAGTGATAGGCCCCTTGCAGATCTTTCGCATCTACGATCTCGCCAGCACATGGGAAGTGGTAGCGGTGATAGTCTGCAGGACACAAACGCACGATTGCCAGCGCGCCGCCGATGTAGCGCTCTGAGATACCCGGCAACATTTTGCGGATGGAGAATGGGTGACCTTTAACTGGCACGAAGGTGTCTTCATCCAGTTTTGGGAACACCAGTACGCGCCCATCTGCTGGACTGACGATGCTGTTTGCATCGCTGTCATACGGGCGGGCATCCTCTTTCAGGTGACGGATAAAGAATTCGTTGAAGGACGCAAAGCTTGCCTGCGGGTCTGCAAACTCAGCTGTATCAATGTTGAGCTCATCAATGGCGCTTTGGATTTTTCCGGTTGAGAGTGAGCTGTCGTAGTACCAGCCCATCGCCTTGCTGAGGGCCGCGGAGCGGAACAGCAGTTTTTCGATCAGGCTGGAGCTGGAATCCTGATAGGCCCAGCGGATCCACTTTTCTCCCAGAACCGTTTCTTCAAACTCTTTGCCGGTTTCACGGTCGATAACGATAATGGGTTGTTTCTCAGACATCTGGCAGCCTTACTCGCAAAATAACGAGGCTTTACTAGGTGAGATACCCAAAGAAGGCAAGTAACTCTCACTTTTATTTTAATGTCTGCGCGCAGGCACAAGTCTCTCTTCACCAGTTCTTTCAAATCCCGGCATGAACGCCTGAATCTACGTCATTTCCAGAGCATCCGAGACTAAATTACAGCCAGTCGATGTCATTCACTGCGGAGTTTCCGATGCCAGAAAACAAGCTCACACCTGAACAGCATCAATGGGCACAGAAGGTCTACCGGCACTTGCAGTGGAAGTTCCCGTTGGTGGAAGGCGACCCTCATGAAGACGATGAGCTTGAGGAAATTCCGCTGGATGATGTTGAGCTTAACACTTCTTCTCTAAGCAACACGGAAGATGCTGTCGAGAAGCCTGTTTCTGAACTGGAAGCCCGGAAGAAGGCACATGATGCGGAACTGAGTAGCCTCTATAAGCGCCTGAAGCGTATCAGAAAATCTATCGAGGTTGCGGGCAAGCGCAGCAAGGTGTTCACCGAAGAGGATGAAACTCAGGATCTGTTTGAAGCCGCCAAGGCGCTTGGTGAAGAGCAAATTGCGCTGGCAACTGAGGTTTCTGGCCAGAAAGATCAGGATGGTTTTCATGATCTTGGAGCTATCAAGGGCCATCTGGATAAAGCCGATCATTACCTCAAGACCATGCAAGCTGCCTATCAGAAAGGTCAGGGAACAGCTGTTGAAGAGCTGGAAGACCTGAAGAAAACCGCGGCACGATATCAGCAGCGTGTTGAAGAGTTCCATAAAGAACGCGCTCCTTTGACAAACTGGAGCGTTGATCTTTCCGCAGTCGATAGTGCCTACAGTGCAGCGCTGGACAACTTCACTGAGATGAACCGCGCTATTTCTGGCTACGTGGTGTCAGAAGTCAATCGCACGCTGGATGTGGCGAAAGAAAAGCTGGCGCAGCTGAAGGAAGCGACTGACAGTGCGAAGCGATATGCGGATGCGAGTGGCACCGAGCTGTTGCTCAAGGTTTCCATTGCAGAGCGTACCATCAAGGATCTGAGTGAGCAGAGCATTACGCTGGATGACACGCCTGATCAGTTGGGTGCATTCAACAAGGCCCATGATGAAGCTGTCGTTGAGGCCAAGAAGGCCAATGATGCTGTTCTTGGCAAGCGTGGCCGGGATTGTGAGGCCGCGCTGACGAAAGCGGACAAGTCCATCTCTCATATGCAGCAGATTTTGTTGCTGGCACGCACCGCCGCTGCGGAGAGCGAGTTTGCACCCTCTGACGATGTGGATGAGACTTTCCTTCAACAGCTTGCTGATGATGTTTCAACGCAGGAGAAAATCGTCGATGAGCTCAACGGCCAGCGTGATCTGGTCAAGAACCACGGCATCAACTACCCCTCCTTTGAAGCGGCTTACCAGTCTGCGCAGACGGCGATCCTTGGAGCGCAAGCGGCTCTGTTGGCGCGGAACGGATTTTCGGCACAGGCCAGCATTCATGATGTGCGTGACGCTGCTGAGGACATGAAGGATTACATTGCGGAGGCAGAAAGTGCGCTTGAGGTTCTTGCTGAGCAAATTCGGGATCTGCGAAGAGCACTGGAACCGTTGGCTGACAAGCGCAAGGACTTTGAAAAGTATGCGCAGGCTGATGAGAAGTTTGGCGGGAAACAACTTGGCCGGTTTGATGCGGTATGCGCAGAAGTATCGGCACTGATTGATTATGCTGAAGTGTGCATGCAAGGCCAGCGCGTTGAGGAAGCGGATCAGCCGTTGGCAACTCCCGCAATGGTTTGAAGAGACTGGAGAAGGAGGCGAAGAGCCTGCTCTGGATGCCTCAGGTCAGCAGTGCGGCGACGGAAGACGAAGCGCGTGAGATGCTGGAAAAGGCTATTGCGCGTGTGCGGGCTGATGTTCAGGACTACGATAAGATGCGTAGCGTCTTCAGGGACAATGAAGAGCTCAAGATCTACGCGCACCTTTTTGACAAGGCTGCTGATTATGTTTCTCAGGCAGAAGATCAGCTGGCGAGAAAGCGGTTTGCGAATGCAGAGGATGCACTGGACAATGCGCGTGTAACACTCGATTCCATGGAAATCGCCTATGAGCGCGGGGCTGATACGGCTGCAAAGGTGGAAGGGTTCCTTGCTGATGTTGAAGCTGCCAAAGACCGGATTAGTACGGTTTATGATCAAGGCATGGCGCTGCAAAATCCGGATCATAAAAATGACTTCCTCAGTTACAACAGCATCGCCACAGACTTCGCCTTTCAGGTAGAAGGGCTGATTGCAGACGGCAGAGTAAAGGATGCTCGTGCGATCCTGAGCAACCTGAAGGTTGCGCTTGCCAATCTGGAACGGTGCGTCACTCAAAAGCCGCCAAAGAAAAAGAAGGCAAAAGCTGAACTCAAAGCCACTGAGGCGCCAGTTCAGGAGCAAGAGATACAAGCGGAGGCTGTTGATCCTAAAGCGGCTGAGCAAAAGGAGTTGGGGCAGCAACTGGATCAGATCCGAAATGCGATCAACACGATCTTCAGTCAGGCCCGGCCACATTGCGTCGACGAGTATGTGAAAGATCTGGAGGAAGCCTACGCCTCAGCGATGCAGCAGCAGGAAGAGGCAAGTGCTGCTCTGACAGCAGGTGATCTGGACGGGGCTCGCAAGGCGGCTTCATCAGCCAAGCAGGTTCTGAGTGTCATGCAGACCATTCAGGACAACAGCCGGCAGATCCTGACCTCTCTGCTGAATGGCCTCTCCGAGGGAGCGACTTACTACGATACGCTGATTTCCGGCATCTATCAGAAACGGGCTGAGTTTGATGACTGGAGTGTGGATCTGGCGCAGTTTGATAGTGCTCACAACACAGCGCAAGAGACGCTGCGCAATCTGCATAAAGCCATCAAGGATCAGATCGCGGAGCACGCCAAGACCCTGCTCGATAAGCTGGAGGATGATAAGCAGGCTTTGGAAGAAGCCTATGCTGAGACCTGCGAAAATCGAGATATGTTGCGATCTGATCTGATCATTCAGGTTTCTGACAAGCAGACCAAGCTCTCACAGCTGTTTGCCCAGCAATACCGTTTTGATGGAAATGAGGCTTTGCTTGAGCGCTTTGCCAAGCAACACGCTATGGCGCTCGTTTGCGCTCAGGTGATGCTGGACAATCTGAAGGCCGAGAATGGCAAGGAAGTTGAGAACCAGTTCGCCAAGTTTGATGAGTGCGTGGCAGCTCTGGAAGAGATGCTCAAAGAGGCTCCGCTGCCTTCTGCTGAGAACCAGACACCCGAGATTGATGAGGATGAGAGCATTGCGATTGGCATTGAGCAAACCTATCGGCAGCTCAAATCCTTCGGAAAACGCAAAGATCTCTTCAAAAACAAAGAGGACCTTGCTGAGTACAACAGCCTCGTCAAAGAGGTTGAAACCTATCTGCAAGATGCGGAAGCTCAGTTGGGTGGGCGAGACGCCAAGAGTGCCTTTGATAAGGTGGAGGCAGCCATGGAGAATGTGCGGGCTGCCTTTGAGCGAGGCCAACGCACTGCTGCAACGCTTGAGGCCTATCAGATCAAGGTTGAGGAGCTGGCAGACACCATCAACCAACTCTTTGGTCAGCGCAGTGTCATTCAGGACGATGATGACATGGCTATCTTCGTCGATCACAACGAGACTGCCAGCGAGGCTGCTTACAAGATTGAGAGCTTCCTGAAAAACGGAAAGATCACCGAAGCTGAGGTTCAGTTCGGCTTCCTGCGCAGCCTGATTGCCAGCATGGAGCGGCTCCTCAAGCAACAAGTCACCAAACAACGCAAAGGCATGTTCCGGCAACGGCGGGGGGCTATACGCCGCGGTAAGAAGAAATAGTTCTTCTAGCCCAAGATTTCAGCGGTATTTCAAGTGGTGCTGGAAGCGGTGTTTGAAGACGTTTGGAAACCATTGTCTGCAATTCTGGCCCGACGCTCTTGCATTTTAATTCGGGATTGGAACGCAGAATGAGACGCTATTTCACGACAGGCCTGTGCCTGATTGCCATTGCTGGTTTGGCGGGATGTCAGACAACGACGCCTGGTCAGGGTCGCCTGGGTGGTAAAGACGTTCAGTTTGAAGTGACCGAAAACTTCTTTGGCGGTGGTGGCGCAGCGACGACTGCCACTCTGCCTGATGGCGAAGTGTTTACGGGTAAGCTCGTTACAGCGAAGAGCGAGACCACCAACGTTGGAGAGAGCGACTTCGGCGGCTTTGATGATTTTGACGACTTCGATGATTTTGACGGGTTTGATGACGGGCCGTTCCTAGTCTCGACCTTCTCGACCACTTACAGCCCTTATGCGCGTGGCGTGCTGTTCAGTGCCAAGCGCAGCATGCGCTGTGTCGTGACGCTTTCCAATCCTGCCGGTGGCTTCTCTGACGGTGGTGTCGGGCAGTGTAAGCTTTCCAATGGCGGCACGTTCCCAGTGGAGTTCTAGAGAGCGAAATCTTTTCGTTACTGTGCTTTTTGTGATTGCTGGTCTCATAGCCCCTGACCTACAGCCGGTTCAGGGGCTTTTGGCTGTGGTGATTGTGGTGCTTGAACTCATTTTCTGACAGCCGAACCCGACATTCAATTATTCGGGATTGGTGAATTACAATGAAGACTATTCTAAAAATCGGTGTGTGCGTTGCTGCATTTTCAGCTTTGGTGGGCTGTCAGTCGACCACTACAGGGCAAGGCCGTGTTGTCAGCAAGGATGGCAAGAACTCCCAGAGCGTGACGTTTCAGGTGACCGAAGAGTTTCTCGACAATGGCGCAGCCTCTGTTGTGGCAACACTTTCCAGCGGTGAGTTCTTCACCGGTAAGCTGGTGACTGAGAAGAAGCAGACCGAGAGCGTTGAAGACGGCTTCTTCTACGAAGATGACGATGATGACTTCTTCACCTCCAGCTCTTCCACCACCTACAGCTCCAAAGCCAAAGGTGTACTGTTCAGCGCTGCTCGTTCCATGCAGTGCCAGATCACCCTAAGCAACCCAAGCCTTGGGTTTGCGGATGGCGGCGTAGGTCAGTGTAAGATTTCTACTGGCGAAACTGTGCCGGTCCAGTTCTAAGTTCTGAGAATTTTGTCCTGAGAGGCTTCTTGTCTCTCAGGTTTCATCCCACTTTTCCGGCATGCCTTTGCCGTTGTTCCACCAGCGGTTTGGGTTGGTGCTGTTGGGGTTGTAGGCGGCGCGGCTGGCCCAGTCTTCGCGGAGGAAGATGACGGGTTCTTCGTAGTGGTGGACGTGGAGGATAGCATCCATGACCTTTTCGAGGACGTGCAGGTTACGTTCGATCGAGATTTTGAGCTCCACCATGGGGTAGGTCTCCGTCATTCCAGCCTTAAAACCATCTACGTGAGTTGTGGTGGTGGAGTTTGGTTCTGGCTGAGAGGTTTCCTTGCCGGTTGCGGAGATGCTTGCGTTGCGCTGGTAGCGGCCAAAGCTGAGCGGATGCACTTGCATGACGGCGTCCAGTATGCGGTCCGTATCTTCCGGCAGTGTTTGGATTTCGATTGTCCAGACCGGTTCAAAACGGCCTGATTTGGCCTTGTATTCAGATAGATCGCTCATCATCCCCTCCCCTCATTGTTGTCCTGCGTTTTGCCGCGAAAGGTGCCGTAGAGCCCTACGATGCCGACTGCGCTAATCAGCAAGCCGGCGATGACGTTGAACAGGGTGCCATCATAAAACGCAGTGTAGGCGAAGTAAGCGCCATAGCCGCTGATGAAGCAGGTGATCAGAACGTACAGGACTTTGCGGAAATTGCGCATGAAGCAGCCTCGCTCGCTGGCAGGAACCTGAGGGAGCCTAACAGATTCCCTCGTGTTTGCATCCACGAGTGATCAGAGTGCTGCCTCCGAAAGTGTCGCTTTTTTTCAATACGCGCGGGCTGCGGCTGGTTAGGTTTCTTCTCACGAAAACAGGAGAGATTCCATGCACTTGAAATACGTCATCATGTACGTTGAGAACCCACGCGAAACCATCGACTTTTATTGCAAAGCCTTTGATGTGGAGCCCGGTCTGATCACCGAAGAAGGTGATTATGGCGAGGTGAAAACTGGCGAGACGACGCTGTCGTTCTCCTCTTTCAAGCTGATGGAAAGCCTTGGCAAAAACCCTTCGCATGCAGATGCGAGCAATCCGTGCTTTGAGGTTGCTTTCCAGACTGAGGATGTAGCTGGCGGCCTTGCAAAAGCGTTGGCTGCGGGAGCTGAGCTTGTGCAGGAGGTGAAGGAAGAGCCGTGGGGGCAAACGACCTCCTACGTGAAGGACATGAACGGGTTCCTGATCGAGATATGTTCGCCGGTGACGGCTCCGGCTTAAAATTAGCCAAAGGCGACGGATTGGGCCTGTTGTTTGAAGCTTGTGTTTGCAGCGAATTGCATGGGCGAGACGCCAAACCAGCGTTGGAACTCGCGGCTCATGTGCGCCTGATCAGAGAAGCCGTTGACGAGGGCGAAGTCGGCCCAGTTTTCGACGGTATCAACGCGTCGGGCAGCTTTGCGGATGCGAGCAAGCTGGCGCCAGTAGACTGGTGAACGGTTGGTGTGGCGCGCCAAGGTGCGCTGCAATGTTTTGAGCGTCACCCCCAACGCTCCTGCGGAGGCGGCAATGGACACTTGCTCCTCCGCAATACAGCCCAGCGCTTCAGACACGCGCGTATTGAGACGGGTGTGATCCGCAAGCAGCTGATAGATGGTTGCTTCATCCCATGACCCCAGCCCCTTCAGCGCTGCGAGCAATGCTGGCTCATTGACCTGCGCGCCCGGCTTGAGGCGAAACCCGATCATGCGGTTTACAGTGATGCGATCGGTTTGGTGGGGTTCGTCAAACAGCTCAGAGACCTGCCAGGCAGGGCGATTGCCGTCCACTTCGGTGACAATCAGATCCCGGCAGCCATCTGGCAGGATTGGACCGGAGACGCCCAGCTGACCAGCATGATGCCAGACCTGAGCGAGCGTTTCAGGCAAAGACGTGCTGGTTTGATTTTGCTGCACACCTTCCCTCCCTTGTTCGCTTCGTGGTCCGCCTTCAGCAATTTGCCATCAGATCAACGGGGGAGCAAACAGATTTGCTCCCAAAACTTGATCTCTTTGGCTCTATGCTTATCCCTCCTTAGTGGCGATGAAAACATCACGTTTCGGAAACTGTCTGACAGCTCTGGATTGCTGATTGAAGTGCGCTGTCAGCAGGTAATCCGGATTGCTGGCAAGCCATTCTGACAGGTCGATGGCCTGATACTCACCGGTGTTAAAGGCAATCAGAATGCGCGCCTTTTCTGTTCCTGTGTTTTCAATGGAGTGGCCGTAGCCTTGCGGGATATAGCCGACATCTCCTTTACTCAGAGTTTCAATGGCATAGCGGCCTTTGGCACCGAACATGGTGACGCTGATGCTGCCTTCCATCACATACTGCCATTCATCCGCATTGGGGTGCCAGTGAAGTTCTCTTAGCGCACCTGGATCAAGCTCCAAAACAAGGCCGGTGATGGTTGTTGCAATGGGGAACTCATTCTGGCTGACACGCCATATACGTCCACCCTTGCGCGTTACCTTGGGCTCTTGTTTCAGGAGGCTGTATTTGTGCGTTTCCGGAGTGGGATTGAACTCCCCCTGATGCGGAAGTGTTGGTTGCTCCGGAGGGATGACGCCGTTGACAAAGTAGGCTTCTGATTTGGGGAAGTTGTCGAACGCGCTTTCTGGCATCCCAAGGTTCTTGGCCAGCAGGCTCTTCGGTGTGTGGCCCAACCAGTCGGTGATACTGAAGGTGCCGAACTCGGAGAAGTAGCCGTTATCAAAGATCAGAATGAAGTGGCAGGGTTCATCGCCCAAGCATTGGATGGAGTGCCCGTGGCCTCTTGGAAAGTACCAGACGTCACCGGGTTCAAAATCATCCGTTGCGGATTGACCGTTGGGATTGATGACTGTGGTTCGGCAGCGGCCATCCATGACGAAGGCCCACTCTGCGGCTGTTGCGTGCCAGTGCAGTTCGCGGGCGACACCCGGTTCCAGCTTCATGGACACACCGGCAATGCCAGTTGAGATGGGGAACTGTTCTACAGTGGCCTCTTTGCCAAAGCTGCCGCCATCGACGCGTCCGGTGGTTTTCTCCAGCTCAAACTTGAATCTCGGGAGTTCTTTGTTTGCCAGGTCTGGTTCGGGAACGTTGTTCCAGAATGGTCCTGATGGATACTCAGCTGCGGAGGCTCGTGTTGCCACCGCTCCGCCAACACCTGCTGCCATGGCAGCTTTGAAAAAGTCCCGTCTTGATGCGCCTGACATGATGCCTCCCTACGATCAGGAAATGCAGCGCGCACATATTATCACGGTGTGGTTCGTGGGCAATGGTGAGATGGTAGGGCATCTCACAGGCAAGGCGAAATGCTGGCGTTAGTGTTAATCAGTCGTGCCCAGCCAAAGATTACGGATTTTCATTTGAATGCCGCTTGTATTGCGAGGAAAATAGACCTTGTAGGGCAACCACTTGCTGCGCCCTTCTGATTTCCTGATGCCTATTGCAAAGATTGGATCGCTCATGTCTGTCGATGTTACTCAGCAATACAAGACCAGCTCAAATCTTAGAACCCGCGCAAACCTGCACCGGCGTTATGCCAATAAAAACTGGTTTGAGTGGGCTTACAAACACATGGGCTTTCGCGAAAACAGCAAGATCGCAGACATCGGGTGTGGCACGGGCTGGTTCTGGACTGCCAATCAGCATGTGTTGCCAAATGGGCTAGATGTTTCGCTGCTCGATCAATCCGCGCAGATGGTGGCTGAGGCCAAAGGAACGCTGGAAGCGCTTTCTGCCGTGCAGCGTGTTTCCGGTTATGTTGAAAAGGCTGAGGCAATCCCGTTTGAGGATGCTTCCTGCGATATGGTGATGGCGATGCACATGGTCTACCACCTGTCGGATCCCGATAAAGCCATGGATGAGATGCAGCGTATTCTGAAACCAGATGGGCGGCTTGTCATCTCGCTTAACAGCACATCCAACCTGAAGCAGATTTATGAGATCAACAGCCGCGTGTTTGATGTGGCTCCAGTTGACCCTTCCACTGTGATAGCACCACCTGCTGACGTTGCAGGCCAGCTGCAGCAGCGTTTCAACTCAATCACTCTGCTGACCTATAAAGACATCTACGAGATTGATGACGCTGAGACCGTGTTCGCAACCCTGACCTCCTACCCTCCCGGCAATGAGGCGACGGAAGCTCAGCAAACGCAGTTGCGTGCTGAGATCAGCAAATCTCTGGAAGAGCACCACGGCGTTATGAGCTCACCGCATGAGGTATTGTTGCTTGTGGCACAGGAGCCAAAGGCGGTTTGATTACCGCTCTTCTTCATCGGAGAGGTAGCGTTGCAGCTTGTCTTTGTTGGCGACTTTGAGTTCGCGGCCTCGTTTTTCCACGAGGCCCAGCTCGATCAGTTGGCTGACAGCACGGCGGTAGACGCGTTCTGAGCAACCGAAGCGTTCTGCTTCCCGGAAAACACGTTCAAACTGGATTGGCGGCTTGTTGCCCAGCTCGCGGAGCATCAGGTCTTTGGCGATGTTGTAGGCCAGCGGGTACATGAAGTGCGATGTGACCCGATCCATCACGCCCTGATAGGTGTCTGCCAGACATTGGCTTAGCCAGATGCCCACATGCGGGTGCTGAACCAATAATGCTTCCAGTTCAGCAATCGGGATCACTCGAACACTGACCGGACCATCGCAGCGGATATCGAACTGGATTGGCTTGCCGGTGAGGAACTCAATCTCGCCGTAGAGGCGATCTTCTATATTGAAGCGGCCATGACTGAAGCGCCGACCGTTGGCTGCGGTGTAACTGACCGTGCAATATCCGTCGTCTATCCAATAGAGGTGCTCAAGGGTCTGGCCTTGCCGGAGGAGGTATTCTCCCGGCTCCATATGGCGTAAAAGGAACGGGCCAGATTTGATCCATTCCAAGACTTCCTTATGTCCAATTTCAGCGAGCGATTTAATTGTCATTTTTGCATTATTTAATTCAGAGATGCGGACAATTGTCCTGTTTTTGAATCGGAGATATTTCTACCTTTCTCCTTGCAAGCTGCATAGGAGAATCTTGATGACACCGCATATCAACGCCCAGACTGGAGACTTTGCTGAAACAGTCCTCATGCCGGGTGATCCGCTTCGCGCAAAGTATATTGCAGAAACCTATCTGGAAAATGTACGCGAAGTTACTAACGTGCGTAACGTGCTTGGTTTTACTGGTGAATACAAGGGTAAACCACTTTCCGTTATGGCGCATGGTATGGGTATGCCATCCATCTCGATCTATGCACATGAGCTGATCAACTTTTACGGCGTCAAGCAGCTTATCCGGGTTGGCAGCTGCGGTGGTGTTGATGAAGAGCTGAAACTGCGCGATCTGATCGTTGCGACCAGCGCCAGCACCAACTCCGCGATGATCCGTGATCGCTTTGCAGGCTATGACTATGCTGCTGCACCGGACTTTGAACTGCTGAAGGCCTGTTCTGAAGCTGCGAAAGAGCTCGACCTCTCGCCGCGCTTCGGCAACATTCTCTCTGGTGACCTGTTCTACGGTTCCAATCCAGCTCTGCTGCCAGCCATGCAGAAAATGGGCGTTCTGGCAGTGGAAATGGAAGCTGCGGCCCTGTTTGCGATTGCTGCGGAGTTCCGCGTGAAAGCGCTGTGCGTGCTGACCGTTTCTGATCACCTGATCACTGCAGAAGAGACTTCCTCTGAAGAACGCCAGACCAGCTTCAACCAGATGATGGAGCTTGCTCTGGAAACTGCTTATGCAACAACACCTGAAATGGCTGACGCATAATGAATATGGAACTTGTAGGCTATCTGGCCTCAATCACCGTGATGACTTCCCTCCTGATGGGCAACGTCCTGTGGCTTCGTGTGATCAACATGATCGGTTGTATCCTGTTCACCATCTATGGTGTTGCAGTTGATGCTTACCCGGTTGTTTTGCTCAACGGCATGTGCGTGTTCATCAACATTTACCACTTGGCAAAATTGAGAAAGCAACAACAACAAGCACTTACGCCAGCAGAAGCGTAAGGCACTCGCCCCCATCAAGCCAAGGTATTTGTAAACTCAAGAGCCCTGAGCGTCCTCCAAGACGCGCTCAGGGCTCTTTTTCTTTTTATCAGGCCAGTTCCGGCTGCAGCAGCTTGCATTTTCAGCAGGCGCCGCTCTCTAGGCCACTTTCAGCTGCGAAAACGCGGTATAGCAGGGTGACATTTTCGGCTGAGGCTGCTTTGCCGAAGGTGAGCTGCGGGTTTCCAGCTTCATCTGAGGCCAGCTTGTAGAGCACTAAATATCGTGCTTCGAGAAAGCTTAGAAATGCCTCGGCGGTGTCATTTTCAGCAAATGTAAGCTGTATTCCCCGATGTGGGTGTGACGTCACCTTTGGTTCCACAGATGCCAAGATTGAAGTTTGATCGTCTAACACAAACTCTGTCTCCGTCATTGCGCCACTTTCAGATCAACTGACAGCCAGACCTGGTCCCAGCGGTTTAGTCTTTCTTCGGGAGAGAGTGAGGCTGGGGAGACTGTTTGTGCGGGGGGCAAGACTGGGTAGTCTTGGAGGAGTGGGGCGCGGACGGCGCCTTTGAGTTGGTTGTTTATCTGACAGGTGACGGCAATCAGATCATTGCAAGCCGGGCAGAACAGGATGGTTGCCTGTTGGCTTCCCTGCTTTTCTTCAGTCAGCGGCTGCGAAGCTTCGATGAGAAGCTCCCCTTTGGGGTGAGACAGGTAGATGCCATCATGTTGGGTGCAATAGTCGCAAGAGCATCGGCGAGGTGTGTACTCGCTGAGCGGCTTATGCAGTTTCAGCTTCACGTGTGTTCCACCGCAGGAACATTCGCCGTGGCTTATCTCATGCATTGCAATGCTTCCTTGCTCGTTCTTCCGTCCCAAGAAGGTATCGTTCTGCCCGCACTCATTGAAGTTTATTTTCATTATGGTCTATTATTCACTTCATGAATTTAAGCAGCATGGATCTCAACCTGCTTCTGGTGTTTGAAGCGGTTTACTCGGAACGCAATCTGACACGGGCAAGCAAGCGGTTGAACCTGACGCAGCCTGCTGTCAGCAATGCGCTGCGTCGTTTGCGGGATACTTTTCAGGATCCTCTTTTCATCCGCACTGCGGACGGCATGGTGCCGACAGATCTGGCGGAGCAGTTGGCTGGTCGTGTTCTGGACGCACTGGAAATGCTGCGCAGTTTTGAAAGCCGCGAGAGCTTTGATCCCGCAGGACTTACGCGGGATTTTCGCATCTCCATCAGCGACTATAACGGCATGCTGGTTTTGCCGCGACTTCTGAAGGCATTGGCTGAGCAGGCACCAGGGGTCAGCATCACCACTTCGCAAATACAACGTGCGCATGTGAGTGAGCACCTCAGTACAGGGCAGGTCGATCTGGTTCTTGCCCCAAAGCAAGATGTCGCCAACCTTTCCTATGAACCTCTCTACGCCGACGATTATGTGGGCGTGGCTTCGGCACATTACGGGCCTGAGGGTGGCCAGATGTCATTGGAGGAGTACTGCCAGCGAGAGCACCTGCTGTTTTCGCTGGAGGGGTATGGCAGAAGCACTGTGGATGTTGCTTTGTCCAAACTTGGTAAGAAGCGCAAGGTGGTTTTGCGCAGCTCTCACGTGCACACGATACCCCACGTTCTTGAAGGGTCAGCGTTCATTGCAACCCTGCCCCGCCTCATAACGCTGGACTACCTGAAGCGGTTTGAACTCACCAGCTTTGGCTTGCCATTTGAACTTCAAGGGCATGAAGTCGGATTGCACTGGCATGCAAGGCAGCATCACGACCCGGCTCATGAATGGCTGCGCGGGTTGATCAAGGAGCTGTTTGCTCACTAGCGGCTTGAGCCTCAAGGATGTGCTTGTAGTAGATTTCGCCTCGTTCAGCGGCGAACATGTCGACGATGAGGCCTTGCGTGGCGAGCATCAGCAGGGTCACACCGATGGCATTGGCGTGGGCATTGCTGAACAGGAAGAACAAGGCGAGACCGCCCAGAGCAAATGCAATCGCGAGAGGGTATGTGATGCGAAAGATCTTCTCAAATCCTTCCACACGCTGTTTTTCTTCAGCGACGAAGCCAGCAGGGTCTTCGTGGTACTGCTCTGCGAACGTAGTCATGCGCTGGGTGTTGTTGACCACGCCAAAGACACCTGTTGTGAAGCCAATGGTGCCCAACACGATGAGCGGGATCATCATAGCCTTGGCGCTTGGTGTGGAGCCAAACCAGCCGAAAGCGATGCCGGAGAGCAAGATGACCAAGCCTGCAGTGCCAAAGATCGACGCTTCCAGAATTTCGCCTTTGCACCATTGCAGCGTGTAGTGAATGAAGTCCATCTGGCCCTCGCATTTTCGTTGCGGCACCACTTAAGTGAACATCGTTCTTTTGTCAATTACGGGTTAACTCGCAGTCCTGATGCTTTTGGTTATGTAGTCCATGAAGACTTTGATCTTGGGCGAGATGAGTTCCCGTTTCAGATAAATAGCGTAGGTGGATGTCTGCTGGCCGTGGGGGCTGAAGGTCAGGTCTGGCAGCACCTGAACCAACTCCCCTGTCGCCAGTTCCCGGCGTACGGCCCAGTGTGGAATGAGGGCAAGCCTCCGTGGTTCAGGATCAACTGCTTTTGTCCGTTGACGCTGTTTGTTTCCAGAGTGTCGCTTAAGGTAAGTCTCTCAATTTTATCTGAGATTTGGAACCAGTTGGCCCAACCTGCATAGCCGTATTTAATCGCACGATGTTCGGTCAGATCCTGCGGAGTTTCGGGAGTTCCTGCCTGTTTCAGATAGGTTGGGCTGGCGCAGATGATGAAGTTGTTTGGCAAAAGATGGCGGGCAATGAGAGAGGAATCTGCCAGAGTTCCACTGCGGATTGCCACATCAACGCCCTCCTCAATCAGGTCCACGACCCGCTCTGTCAGTTCAACCTTGATCTTCAGTTTCGGATACTCCGACATAAAGGCCGGAACCAGCGGCAAGACAACGGTTTCGCCAAAGCCGACGGTGGAGCTGATGGTGAGCGTGCCTTGAGGCTCCTGCTGCAAGTCACTGATTGCGCGTTTGGCTTCATCAAGGTCTGAGAGGATCTGCCGGGAGTAGCTGTAAAACCGCAGGCCTGCCTCGGTGGGAGAGACCTTTCTTGTATTTCGGTTGAGGAGACGCACGCCGAGTTCTTCTTCAAGGCTGGCTATCTGACGGGAGATGGAGGATGGCTGCAAATCAAAGCGGCGGCTGGCTTCCGTGATGCTTTGCTCTTCCATGACGGCGTTAAAGTAGGCAATCCGCTTCATCATGGTGGCTCCCTCCGGTTTCAGGCTCTCATTATTGCTTTATACGCAAAAATGATTTGTTTACAGCCGCATTGTTCTGCATCAGCCGCAAAAATAAGGTCGCCTCACCCATAACGAGTGAGGCTTCTCATGAAAGCGATGATTTTGAACGGTCTGGGCACAAGCGATGTGTTTGAGCTGGCTGAACTGGAAAAACCAAGGGCCACTGCCGGACATGTTGTTGTGAAGGTTTGCGCAACGAGCGTGAACCCGCTGGACACAATGCTGCGGTCCACTGAAACGCCGTGGTCGGCAAATCTTCCTCAGGTTCTGCATGGCGATGTAGCTGGCATTGTTGAGGAAGTTGGCGAAGGTGTTACACGCTTCAACGTTGGTGACCGTGTGTATGGCTGCGCGGGTGGCGTGGCTGGCATCAATGGCGCTTTGAGTGAGTACATGCTGGTTGATGCGGACCTGATGGCTCACAAGCCAAAGTCTCTGACAATGAGACAGGCAGCAGCGCTTCCGCTGGTTTCCATCACAGCCTGGGAAGCACTGGTGCAAAAACTGAAGGTATCCACCGATGACAAGGTGCTGGTGCATGGCGCAACAGGTGGTGTTGGTCATATCGCCGTTCAGCTGGCAAAAGCGCTGGGAGCGGACGTGACGACAACATCACTTGCCAAGAACCTTGCAGCCGCTGAAAAGCTAGGCGCGGATCATGTGGTGAATGCGGAAGCAACATCAGTTGCAGAATACGTCGCTCAGCGCACCGGCGGCGCAGGGTTTGATGCGGTGTTTGATACCATCGCTGGTGAGCACATTCAAAAGAGCTTTGAAGCAGCGCGCATAAACGGCGCGGTTGCTACAATCCTGCCGATTGCTGATGTGTTGCAGGTGGCACTGAAGGGCCTGAGCTTCCACAGTGTGCTGATGCTGATCCCAATGGTGACGGGTAAGAACCGCCGCGTGCATGGTGAGATTTTGGAGCAGATTGCCAAGCTGGTGGATGAGGGCAAAATCACTCCGCTGCTGGATGAGACGGAGTTCAGCGTGCTAGATGTTGCCAAAGCCCATGACAGGCTGCAATCCGGTGAAGCTCTTGGCAAAGTCGTCATGAGTGGCTTCCACGCTGAAGCCTGACGTATAAGCGTCACCACCAGTGCGCATCAGATGCACTGGTGGTTTTGTTGTCTGCCTCTAATCCAGCAGAACGTTCCGGCGGGCTTCGCTGGTGCGTTTGGTGGAGAGGAGAAGGTTGGTTTCACTGGCGGAGATGCCGTCAATCAGGCGGATGCGGCGCAGCACATCGTCAAAGTGCACCAGCGTGTCCGTGCCCAGCTCCAGGATCAGATCCCACTTGCCGTTTGTGGTGTGCAGTGCGGAGACCTCAGTCATCTTGTTAAGCTGGTTGACGATGCGCTGGGTGCCTTTGCCCTCGATCTTGATCATCATTATACCACGAACAGGTTGTTCAAAGACATCGCCTCGCAGCACCACTGTGTAGCCGAGGATATCACCAGCTGATTTCAAACGCTCCATGCGCGCGCGCACCGTTGAGCGAGATATCTTCAGCTCAAGGGCTAGATCAGAAACACTCGCCCGCGCATTCCTACGTAGTATCGCGATGATTTTTTGATCTATATCATCCAAAGTGCGTAACCTTACTTACCATTCTGGCCAATGCGACCACCATTTTGATCACAATGCCAGCTTTTTACCGCCACTTCCACAAGGATAATACCCCATATTGGAATTAAACGGGAAGTGGGAATGAAGAATACCGTTGTGCTCGTAGGTGCACCTGTACAGACAGGAACCAACATTCAGGGCTGCGTGATGGGCCCGGATGCTCTGCGAACTGCCGGACTGCAAGGCTCCCTTGAGGCACTGGGCTACTCCGTTATAGACCGGGGCAACATTTTACCAGAGGCAAGTCCTGATCGGGTTCATTCCAACAGCGCTATCCACCATTTGAGTGAGACAATCAGCTGGACAACCAAACTGCATGATGTGGCTCTGCATGAAATGCGTGAAGGGCATCTGCCGGTTTTCCTTGGCGGTGATCACTCCATGGCGGCAGGCACCGTCAGCGGCATTGCTCATGCAGCAGCAGAAGCTGACAAAGAGCAGTTTGTGCTCTGGCTGGATGCGCACCCGGATCTCCATAATCTGAGCACCACCAGTAGCGGTAATCTGCATGGCACGCCCGTGCTTATTTCTGCGGTCTTCCCGGTTTTGAGGGGTATTATCCGGAACTGAAGACAGCGATTAAGCCAGAAAATATCTGCATGATGGGTTTGCGGTCCGTCGACAATGCAGAGCGGGCTGCCTTGCAGAAAACCGGTATTGAGACCTACGATATGCGCCGGATCGATGAGAACGGTGTGGTCAAGCCAATCAACGAATTCCTGGAGCGTGTGAAGGCAGCCAATGGCCGTCTGCATGTGAGCTTTGACGTGGATTTCCTTGATCCGGATATCGCCCCTGCGGTGGGGACGACAGTTCCGGGTGGCGCGACCTTCCGTGAAGCGCATCTGATCATGGAGATGCTCTGTGACAGCCAGTTGGTGACTTCCGTTGATCTGGTGGAACTGAACCCGTTCCTGGATGTCCGCGGACGCACGGCAACCCTGATGACAGATCTGGTGTGCAGCTTGTTTGGCAAGCAGGTGCTGGACCACCCAAACCGCGCCTGATCTCAGTCACATAATAAAAGATAGGTATCCCCATATGGTCCAGTTCGTAAGCGTTTCTAAAATTTTGGATTTGGTCAACAAACACGGTGTCGAAAATGTCCTGAAGGGCATGACCGAGTATGTGGAGCAGGATTATCGTCGCTGGCCGCTGTTTGACAAAACACCTCGTGTTGCAAGCCACTCCAAAGTTGGCGTGATCGAGCTGATGCCGACCAGCGATGGGGAGCTTTATAGCTTCAAATATGTGAACGGCCATCCCAAAAACACCAAGGAAGGCAAGCAGACCGTTACAGCCTTTGGCATGCTGGCAGATGTGGATACTGGCTATCCGTTCTTCCTTTCCGAGATGACGGTTCTGACGGCGCTGCGTACGGCTGCAACGTCAGTGATGGCGGCGAAGCATCTGGCGCGTCCGGATTCCAAAACCATGGCAATTATCGGCAATGGTGCTCAGTCCGAGTTTCAGGCACTGGCATTCAAAGCGGTGATGGGCATTACCAATCTGCGCCTTTACGATACGGATGCGGAAGCGACAGAAAAGTGTGCGGCGAACCTTGATGGCAAGGGTTTCACCATCACCATCTGCCGCAGCTCTGAAGAAGCGATCACCGGTGCGGACATCATCACCACCGTGACTGCGGACAAGCAGAAAGCCACGATCCTGACCGACAACATGGTCGGCTCCGGTGTGCACATCAACGCGATTGGTGGTGATTGTCCTGGCAAGACCGAGCTGCATAAGGACATTCTGCTGCGTTCCAAGATCTTCGTGGAGTTCCCGGAACAGACCCGCATTGAAGGCGAGATCCAGCAGCTGGACGACGACTATCCGGTTGTTGAGCTTTGGGAAGTGATCACCGGCGGCGCGGAAGGCCGTACGAGCGAACGTGATATCACGCTGTTCGACTCCGTTGCTTTGCCATCGAGGACTTTTCCGGCCTGCGCTACATCTACGATCTGGTGAAGCAGGACGAAACAACCCAGGACCTTGAGATGATCGCTGAACCCGCTGATCCACGTAATCTCTTTGGTCTTCTGGAAGTAAAACAAGCTGCCGAGTAAGAGCAGCGGTCATCGTTAAACTTTCCCTTGCCCGGGGTTTGTAAGCGCCTGCCCACCTAGCAGGCGCTTCTTTTTTGCTTTGTTGGCTTAGGGGCTGAGCAGAGGCCGACGGTTAAGGTTCGGCGTGGCTCCTGATCAATTACAGGAGCGTTTCGATGTGAACTCTCTGTGCTTCTTCCCAGATTGCATCAATGAAGATACTGATGGTCTCGCGCAGTTCAACGCTGTTGCTTGGATCGACCTGTTCAGCAAGAAGCTCATCAAACAATCCTGCTTCTACAATTCGGCCTTCCACGGTCTCTGCAATCTCAGGGGTGTACTTTTCTGAGATAAACTGCGTGATCACATCAAGGGTGTCTACGGCAGCCTGTCTGATCTCATTGTCAGGGACAGAGAAGTTTCCTGTCAGCAAGTTTTCCGGAAGCACAGAGGCTATATCATGGTTTTCTGGTATTGCTGCTTTTGCGTCGACTTTTGCAACAAACGCGGCCGTATCTTCATCCAGCCCAGTGCCGTTAGAACTGGACGCTGCATATTTTGCAGCTGACACTTCGTGCTCGGAAATTAACGCGGCGAGTGGGTCACTGTTCAACTTTTCATCTGCGTAGTGAACACCGGTTATGATCTGCCTTGATGTCAGGCTATGGTTTTGGCCAGCAGTGAAACCACAGGCGTTGCAGGCCTTTTCGTAGGCTTGTGTTCCGAGGGTAGCACCATATTTGTCCTGAAGGGCAGTCCGGAACGCTCCCTGATCTGCTGCTTTTTGAGAATCCAGGTTGCCCTGCAGCGCAAGCCAGGACACAAACCGCCCCTTAACTGACGTGCTTGCCAGACGGGGGTATATGTCTCCACCTTCGACTGTCAGCTTTTGAGAGGAGGCTGTATTGGTCGCGATAGTCTGGAAGTTACTCAAGCTTACTGAAGTCATAGTGCTCATCCCATTCTGCTGGTCTCTGTTTGCAATGAGATCAGGCTAACGTTAAGTCAGAAGAGCTCCTGTCCTGTTCATCACAGCGGCCCTGACACCTCAATCACAACTCTGTCAGGGAGGCAAAAACAGCGCGCAAAACGTGGATATGATGTGAGCATCTGCCTTAAATGCAACCTTGCCGCTGTAGTCACTCTGAACTACACCTAACTCTTTCTGTGTGACCTCACATTTTCGAAAAGGCTGTGCTGCTGTGATTACCTGTTATGTGCATTATGAGTTGGAGCCGGGGAAGGTTGCTGAGTTTGAGCATTATGCCAAGCTCTGGATTCCGCTGGTGGAGAAGTTTGGCGGGCAGCATCATGGATATTTTCTGCCTCATGAAAGCGCGAATGATTTGGCGCTGGCTTTATTCTCGTTTCCATCCCTTGCAGCCTATGAGCAGTATCGCAAAGATAGTATGAAGGACGAAGACTGTCAGAAAGCGTTTGCCTACGCTGAAGAGACACAGTGCATTCGCCGCTATGACAGACAGTTTTTGCGACCGGTGCTGAAGTAACTCAGCGAGTGGAGCCAGGAGCAAAGCCTATTTGGTAAACTTCATCGAGTACTCGACGACCTTATCGCCAGCGATGAGTAACTGGAGTTTTTTGGCGTCTCGTTTGACCTCTATAGGGCATTTCTTTGAGGCTTCCGCTTTGATTTCCGTGAGCTTTTTGTCGAGGGCGGCGAGTTCGCGTTCGGCTTTTCGGAAATCATCCCGCTTTTTGCTCGCTTTTTTCCAATGAGGGGCCAGCTTTAGCAGGTTTTGTTCAGCGGCTTCATAGTCCGGATCGTTATTGAGCTTTTGAACATCGCCCTTGTTTCTCTTGCGCGCTTCATTCATCTGGGCGACCAGCTTGTTGTAGAGCTTGTCGAGATCATCAAAGCCGCTGCTTTCGCGTTCCAGTGAGTTTTTGAGGCGCGTGAGCTTTCCATGTGCTTCCGAAACCTTGGAGACCTTTGGTGAATCTTCGACAGCTGCTTCGTACTTTTTGTCGAGGAAGGTCTTACCGCCCAGCTCTTTGTCGAAGTTGGTTATGTCCACCCGGCTAATACTGTGTTTGTGGTCCATCTTCTGCTTCAGATCAGAGAAACCACTGCGAAATTCAGCAAGGTTCTTGAAGGTTTTCAGGGTTTTTCCGGCCATTTCTGTCACCTGTTTTTTGCTCATGAAAACGCTAATGCAAAACAAGCAGGCCCAAAAGAAAGAGGTCTTCCGTTAGTTAAGCAAAACAGAACCGAAGATGACAAAAGCAAGCGGTGCGATGCGCGCGTTTACTCCTGTCGCGGCATCAAGACCTTCGAAGATCTTCAGCCACGCACACTCATTCCTTTGAGAATTTAAAGTGGGAGGGTTGAGTAAAATACTATTTCCTCAAAACCTGAAATATCCTAGTAGTTTTGCAGGGCATTACAGCAAGGGCCTGCCCCTTTTGATTTTCCCATCCCCATTCCTTAGAGCGCTTTGAGCAATACAAAGCGCATGCGCAGATTTGGTTTGTCAAAATGAATAGCTACATCGCTGCCTGTCAGAAGATCGCGAAAGACTCCGTTGGCTTGTTCTGGATTATGGTCAAGACCATGGTTCCGGTGATGATCTTCGTGCGCATTGGCATGGAGTTCGGGCTGGTTGATTATCTGGGTGTGGCACTGGAACCCCTGATGGGCCTGATGGGATTGCCAGCTGCAACCGGTCTTGTACTGGCCGTTGGTTTGTTGGTGGGCACCTACTCCGCTGTGGCCGTGATGATCAGCATTTTGCCGCTGGTAGCGCTGAGCGTGGCTGATGTGACGGTGCTGCTTTCTGTTGTTTTGATCGCCCATGCCCTGCCGCTGGAACAGAGCATTTCCCGCCGTGCTGGGATCAGCTTCATTTTTTCCTCCGGTCTGCGGTTTGTGGTGGGCATAGCCTACGGCATGGTGCTGAATCTGTTTTATTCTGCAGGCGGTTGGCTCCAGCAGCCGATTGAGCTTTCATGGCTGCCTTACACACCAACTATTGAAGAGACCTGGTTGGAGTGGAGTTACTCCAGTGCCTCCCTGCTCTTCAGCATGTTCTGGATCATTCTGGGGCTGATCATCTTCCTGAAACTGCTGGAACTGTTGAAGGTGACGGATCTGCTTGGCTGGCTGCTTTCACCTTTGCTGCGCATCATGGGCATCAGCAAAGCAGCAACGCCAATCACCATGGTGGGTGTTTTGCTTGGGCTTTCTTATGGTGGTGGCCTCATCATCAAAGAAGCGCAGGAAGGTAAGCTATCTTCACGCGATGTGGTACTGTCCCTTTCCTTCATGGGCATCTGTCACGGCTTGATTGAAGATCCGCTAGTGATGATGGCGTTTGGTGCGCACTGGTCCGGCGCGCTGGTTGGGCGGTTTGTGTTCTGCGTTGCGGCGATGGCGCTGATTGGTCGTCTGATCCAGATGATGCCAGAGGATGCGTTCAACCGGTTCCTCTATCGCCCTGCCAAAACAGCCAAGGCGGTTGGCTGATCTTCACCCTTCTTCGTGTTCCTGAGGTGTAGTTACGTTTCAGGAACACGGCTCGCTTAAGATGTTCCGCAGTGAGCCGGGCTGGCATGGTCTGGCCTGAATGCGGAACATGTGCATGAGCGAAACCCCTCCTCAAGAAAAGCGCACACCCAATGAGGCCTGGTTTGAAGCCCGGTGGTGGTGGCGGGTGAAGATGTGGCTGCAATGGACCAGCTGGCTGCAGTATCTGCCCAATCTGGTGGTCGTGCTGCTGTTGCTGGTGCTCGCAGGATTTGGCGCACTGATTGGGTGTTGGCCGCTTGTGCTGGTGGATCTGCCGCTTGTTCTTGCAGCGCTGTTGTTTCTCAATCTGATCTTCGATGTGGTGACCGTTCGGTATGGCTATCACACGGAACAGCCGCTGCCGACCAGCCTTGAGCATTTGGATGCGTTTGAGGTGATGCGGGCGCGGGTTTCGTGCCGGTCTTTTCAGAAGCGATTGATGAGTGAAGAGCATCGGCAGATGGTGCTTTCTCTAGCAGAGCAGAACAGCAGGCCGGAGAACTGTTTGAGTCCCTCCCCCATTCGCTTTGAGTATGTCGACAATCCGCTGGTGGTTTGGCCTGCGGTTGGGACGCGGGAGTTTCTTGTGGCCATTGCACCGCGTGAGTATCACGAGATGGCCGTGGTGGATGTGGGGCGCAGTTTGCAGAAGGTGGTGATTGAAGCCACGCGGCAAGGGCTGGCAACATGCTGGATTGGGCCGGGAGCTGACCATAAAAGCATCATCAAGCATCTGGGTGCGCGGTTTGATCCTGAGAAGGACCACATCATCTGCGTTTGTGCATTTGGGTATCGGTCTCGTTACATCCCTCTGGCAATCCGCCTCATCCTGAAAACACAGCGGCACCGGCTGGATGTGCAGGAGCTGTTTTATGCAGACACTGGTTTTGCCAAACCATTGAATACAAACGCGCGGCCTTATCGGGAGTTTGGGCGATGTTATGAGGTGTGTCAGTGGTCGCCATCGTCTTACAACGCACAGCCAACGCGCGCTGTTGTGCTTGCTGAGAGTGCGAAGATCCAGCGGGTGGATTTTTGTGCGGCGACGCATTCACGGTACTACGCCATGGTGGCGCTGGGGATCTGGCTGGCAAACTGGGAATGCGGGTGTGAGGCGCTTGGCAAGGTGGGGCGGTTTGAGCAACTTGCCCCAGAGATGCGCGGCAAAGAGCCGTTTCCAGATTTGCCGCGCTATATCATCTCATGGGTGCCGGAGGAGGCGTCTTAGACCCAGCGTACTGACTTTTTCGGAGCAGCCTCAGAGGATGGCTCTGATGACTTCAGGATCGGTTTGAGCGGAGCTTCTGGCTCGCTATGCACGAGCTCCAGAGCAGCGGCATCGCTGTCAACCTTGTCCAGACGGGCCTGCTCAAACAGTGCTTCCTTGATAATGTCGTCAAAGCTCTCCACGGTGACTGAATTGAGGAACGCCTGATCCTCCCGGTTGTCAACCAGACGCTGGATGGCATGGTCACGGATTTGGGGGATGTTGGCAGTGAAGAACGGCGCGGTTGCATCGCTTGCCCAGCTGATGCCCGTTAGGCCGTGCTGTTCAGCCAGTGCAGGGAAGTTCTGCCAGTTCAGCTGTCGTGACAGATCATGGATAGCGACTTCTGCATTTTCCGGCAGGGAGCGCAGGAAGTTTTGCTCGGCGTAGTTCCAGACCTGTTTTTCGAACCGCTCAACCGCGACCTTCATTGGGTGAGGCACCTCTGAGATTTTTAGAGCCTCTCCCTTCTCCACGGGGCGTTGGTCTCGCAGCACATCGCGGTAGATGCCTTGCAGGAGTTCTTTGCTCCATGCCTTGGAGGTGGCTTCCTCTGCGATGAGCGGATCGTATTTCTTTGCAATCTCCGTGCTCAGGCGCGCCATCAGCTCCCGTTCCACATGGAAGGGATTTCGCTCTGTGTACTTGCTATCGGCGCGGGCGGCGAGGAGTTCGGTGTTGCTCTCCGGGGTCTCGATGATCTCGCTTTGGACAGACGGGATGGTCTGATGCTCTTTGTTTTGTACCAGTCCGTTGATCGGGTTGCGCCTTACATCTTCGGAGAGCGCTTTGGTGCGCACTGCAGAGCTTTCATCGCTCAGCACCCGGCGCTCTGCGACGGTGACGCCTTCCAGCACCTGTTTGGCCGTCAGGCTGTGGCTGTTGCCGTCATTTTGGCCGCACGCTCTGCAAGCTGCTTCATAGGCTTTCTCGCCCAACGTTTTGCCGTAGTGTTGGTGAGTGCCAGACGGAAGGCGCCCTGATCTTCCTGCTTCTGGGCTTCTCCGGCAGCTTGCTGTTTGACCCAGGTGACGAGCCTGCCAGCGATCGCGGTACTGGAATGGGCTTTCACCTGCCCTTCAGCAATCGTGAGCTTGCCATCCTGCGGAATGCTGTGTGCGGCGGAGACGAAACTGTTCAAACCAATCGCTGTCATTGTCCAACTCCCATAGTGTCAGCGGCCCGGGCAACCTGCCCTCCCACCTTTCAGAGTAGGCAATGGTTTTGCTGGTGACTGTTCTGACCGTCACAGGAAAAGACTGGATTTCATAAGTGCAAATACGCAGTTAGCGTTATTTGTCGTGCTCCTTCAAGAAGGCATCTATGATCTCGTGCAGGCGTTTGCCATCGAAGCTGGGGAAGTGGCCGCCGTGGATGGTGCGGACTGGGAGGTCAGCCAAGCGCTTCATACTGGCGATGTAGTCTGCCATGTTCGAGTGGTAGCAGTCTGTCACCAGCGGCCCGTCGTAAACGATGTCTCCGGCGATCAGGGTCTCGGTTGCCTTCTCCCACAAAGCGATGCCGCCCGGTGAGTGGCCGGGCGTATGGATGACCTCGAAGTGGCGATCACCGGTGGAGAGCACTTCACCATCTTCCAGCAGGTGGCTGGCTGGTGCCGGTTCGACAGCGTATGCGGAAGACTTGTAGGGTTCTGGCGGGAGGGCATCGAAGATATCGTCCGCAACACACCCTTCAACCAGCGTGTTCTGGCGGGTTGGATGGGCGAGCAGATCGGCCTCTGCTTTATGGACCAGACGGTTCGGGAACTCGTGTTGGCAGCCGATATGGTCAAAGTGGGTATGGCTGGCGACGGCCATCACGGATTTCTCTGAGGTCAGTGCCACATGCTCCCGCAGGCTGACCACGCCCATGCCACTGTCCACCAGCAGGTCCTTATGGCGACCGCGCACATGCCAGATGTTGCAGCGGTAGAACTGCTTGATGTAGGGCTCATCAATCAGCGTAATATCATCTGCCAGTTTCGTGGTGCGATACCACTTCTCCGCCGGAATGCGTTCCACCGCTCATCCTCCTGCTTGATCAGAGAAGCTCATCATAACCAGCTGTGGCGCAGAGGGGGATAACTTTATTTACTGGGAGTTATTTCAAGATTTTTGGCGGAGCTTTGTACCGTCTCCAACCTAGCAATGATGCACCTAATAGCGTTGCGATAACTCCAGAAACTACAAGAATCTGTCCCATGATCCGGACATGCTCAATCATTTTTAAACTAATAATTTCACCAGTCGCATAGTCATAAAATCCGGGAACGACATCACCAACCTCGTGAGGTTTCGGCGAAATCCAAGTATTCCCTCTATAGACTGCAAGCTGCCTATCAAACTCTTTATATGCGAAAACAGGTCGATATACTCGCCCACTTTCACCAAGCTTCGTATCAACCTCAATGACAGTAACCTCTACCTCAACTGCATCCCAGGTAGCACTTCGTGATGAGTACTCCATTATCAATCCCAAACTGCCGAAAAGAACGCCAAGTATCACAAACGTTCTGGGAAGATCATGTATGACTTTGAGAAAGAAATTAGGAATATTTGTCGGTTGATTGATCATGCCATCTTCTACTTTTGCGATTAGCAAATTTATCTAATCAATCTTCGCATGCAAAGCAAATTCCAGCTCAACCAGAAAAGCATGAAAAATAGTACCGACCTAACTTGGTAGCAAGCCAACCAAGATCCTCTCCGCCCCGCAGAGTGCTGCGGGACGGAGGAACGCAGGAAAAACGTAAAGAACGCAAATGAACGCACATTATAACGCAAGAGTGGTTTGGCGGGTGTTGTCCCCGTTTTGGGCGTTGTCATTTGGAGAGTAATCCGCGGCATTCACAGTTTTGGGGCGGCCTTCCAGAGAGAGGTTTGTGATGCGCGGGGCGGTTTCGGCGATGACTTTACCGCAGCGGACGACAGCGAGGCGGGTGGCCTTCATACGGATGGCTTCGATTGCGTCTTCTGCCTGCAGCAGCACGAAGTCAGCGTTGCCGCCAACTTTGACGCCGTAGCCTTCCAGCCCCATGATCTTTGCGGAGTTGGTGGTGACAGCCTCATAGCAGTAGCGGATATCATCACGGCTGGAGAGCTGGCCGACATGGAGGCCCATGCCTGCCACTTCCAGCATGTCTGCGTTGCCCAGCGAGTACCATGGGTCCATCACGCAATCATGACCGAAGCCGACGGTGATGCCATACTCCCGCATCTCGCGCACACGGGTCTGGCCACGGCGTTTTGGATAGGTGTCGTGGCGGCCCTGAAGCATGATGTTGATCAGTGGGTTGGCGATAGCGCAGACATCAGCTTCTGCCATCAGAGGCAGCAGCTTGGAGACGTAGTAATTGTCCATGGAGTGCATGGAGGTGAGGTGTGATCCGGTTACCCTGCCCTGTAACCCTAAGCGCTGGGTCTCGTAAGCCAGCGTTTCGATGTGGCGGGAGAGCGGGTCGTCGGATTCATCACAGTGCATGTCTACCCGCAGGCCGCGCTTTGCAGCGATCTCCATGAGGGCCTTCACCGAGCGGGTGCCGTCTTCCATGGTGCGTTCAAAGTGTGGGATGCCGCCGACCACATCCACGCCCATATCCAAAGCGCGGAGCAGGTTGTTTTCTGCTGTGGGAGAGCGGTAGAAGCCATCTTGCGGGAAGGCGACCAGCTGCAAATCGATATAGGGCGCAATGCGTTGCTTCACATCCAGCAGGGCTTCCACACCGAGCAGACGATCATCACAGACGTCCACGTGGGTTCTGATGGCCAGCAGGCCCTGAGAGACCGCCAGATCGCAATAACGCAAAGCCCGCTCGACAACCGCATCAATGGTGAGAAGCGGCTTCAGCTCTCCCCAGAGGCTGATGCCTTCCAGCAGGGTGCCGCTTTCGTTCATTCTTGGCAGGCCAAGGGAAAGGGTGGCGTCCATATGGAAGTGAGGATCAACAAACGGGGCTGAGACCAGCTGGCCCTGAGCGTCGATGACACGCTCTGCTTCTGCAGTGATGCCTTTTTCAATCGCGGTGATTTTGCCGGCTTTGACCGCGATATCGACACTTGTTTCACCAGTGGTCAGAACTGCGTTTTTGACAAGGAGGTCCAGAGACATGAAGATTGCCTTTCTTGTTTTCCAGCTTAACGCTGACCACGGAAATACGGTTGCAGGAGTGCGCGTGGGTAATCTGCTTTGCGGGCCACGAGCACCAGCGCCACGATGGAAAGCAGATACGGGATCATCAGGAAGACCTGAGAGGGGATCACCGCACCAACCTCATTTTGCAAGCGGATCTGGAAGGCATCAAAAGCGCCAAACAGCAGTGCCCCCAGCAGCGCCTTGCCGGGCCTCCAACTCGCAAACACCACCAGCGCGATACAGATCCAGCCGCGTCCGTTGATCATGCCGAAGAAGAAGGCATCGAAGGCGGA
This sequence comes from Pseudovibrio denitrificans JCM 12308, assembly GCF_001310815.1. Lineage (GTDB taxonomy): Bacteria > Pseudomonadota > Alphaproteobacteria > Rhizobiales > Stappiaceae > Pseudovibrio > Pseudovibrio denitrificans. The sequence goes on along the minus strand of NZ_BAZK01000003.1, from coordinate 261,283 downwards.
CATGGTAAGGAAAGCGCCGCCCAGTGCCATAAGCGCGGACCCGGCCATGATTGCGCCGATACGCAGTGCGAAGACGGAGAGGCCCTGCGCTTCAACGGCGGATGGATTGTCCCCCACAGCCCGGATCGCGAGGCCAAGAGGCGTGCGATAGAGCACGTAGCTGACGAGCAGGACCATGGCGAGCGCCAGGAAGGTCATGGAAGTTTGCTGGAACAGAGCCGGGCCGATGAATGGCAGGTCAGACAGCACCGGAATATCAAGCGGTTGGAACGCTTCAATTCGCGGTGGGCTGGAGACTTTTGGCAGCGCTGTACGATAGGTGAAGTAGCTGACCGACGTGGCGAACATGGTTATGCCGAGGCCGGAGACGTGCTGTGACAAGCCCAATGGCACGGTGAGGATGCCGTGGAGCAGACCAAAGAACGCGCCTGCCAGTGCCGCGATGAGAACACCGCCCCAAAGGCCAGCACCGAGCCAAACGGCCATCCAGCCGCACATGGCCCCAACCACGAAGATGCCCTCAATACCGAGATTCAATACCCCTGCCCGCTCGCAGACCAGCGCGCCGAGCACACCGAAGATGAGCGGCGTGGCGATGCGGATGGCAGCAGCCCAGAAGTTGGCGGAGAGAAGAATATCAATATATTCCATAGCTTATGCCTCCCCTTTGGCTGCAAGTGGTGTCTTCTTCGGCTTCACAAAGCGGATTTTGAAGCGCACGAAAAGGCTGGAGATCAACACACAAATCAGGGACATGGCGACCACGAGATCAGCAATGTAGCTGGAAACACCCATGGCACGGCTCATGCTGTCTGCCCCGACAAAGACAGCAGCGATGAACACAGCAGCAATGACCACACCAACAGGTGACAGGCCTGCCAGCATGGCGACCACGACACCAGTGTAGCCAAAGCCCGGAGAGATATCGGAAGTCAGATAGCCTTTGAGGCCAGCGACTTCACTGACACCAGCAAGACCTGCAAGTGCACCGGAGATCAAACCCACCTTGATAAAGGTGGAGGTGACTGGAATGCCTGCGTGTTTGGCTGCGGAGACGTTTTCACCCGTTGCGCGGATTTCAAAACCCCAGACACTGCGTTTCATCATGATGTAGATTACAAGCGTGGAAACCAGAGCAATGACAAGGCCCCAGTGGATGCGCATGCGAGGGAACATCTTGGGCAGCGTGGCGGCACTGGTCATTGGTTCTGACTGCGGCCAACCCATGCCCATTGGGTCTTTCATCGGGCCTTCCAGCATCATCTGCACAAACAGCAGAACCACGAAGTTGAGCAGCAAGGTGGTGACGACTTCATCTGCTCCAAGACGGGTTTTCAGCAGGGTTGGGACAAGCATTAGTGTCCCGCCCGCGATCATACCTGCCAGCATAATCAGCGGGATCATGATGTAGGCAGGAGCTGAGATGGCGCCGGAACCAACTGCAACGGCGGCTAGTGCGCCTACATAGAGCTGACCTTCTGCCCCGATGTTCCAAAGCTTGGCTCTGAAGGCCACGCTGACAGCCAGGCCGGTGAAAATGAGCGGGGTGGCACGGGCCAGAAGCTCAGATAATGCGAACTTGGAGCCGAATGCTCCCTTAAAGATATGCCCATAGGCGGCGAAAACTTCTCCCCCTGCTGCCGCAATGGGGATCGCCGCGAGCGCGAGCGCGGTGATTCCCGCGACAATCGGCAGGGCTAATGCGAAAAGAGAAGAGACATTGCTGCGAGGTTCAAACCGGATCATGCTGCTTGTTCCCCTTTTGTGGAATGTCCTGCCATCATCAGGCCAACCTGTTTCTTATCCAGCTTTTCGGTCTCCACTGGCTCAGAGATATGCCCGCGGTGGATCACGGCGATCCTGTCGGATAACTGGAAGAGTTCGTCCAGATCCTCAGAGATGAGAAGGACGCCAGCGCCTCTGTCCCGCGCCTCCTGAAGGCGGCGGTGCACGTCAGCTGTTGCGCCTACATCCAGCCCTCGGGACGGCTGTGCGGCAAGGACGATGTCGGGCTGCTGGTCCAGTGTTCTGGCAAGGACGGTCTTTTGGATGTTCCCGCCGGAAAGCAGGCGGGAGACAGCAAGCGGGCCGGAGCAGCGGATATCATAGGCTTTGATAGCCTCCTGAGCGCGCTTGCGAATTTCGTTGAAGCGGAGAAGGCCGAAGCGCTGGTAGGCAGGCTTGCGGATTTCTTCCAGCACGAGGTTTTCCTCCACCGACATGGCACCTACGATACCGTCGTGGTGGCGGTCTTCCGGGATGCGGCTACGCCGGATTTGATTGCAGCGGCTGCGCTGGCCTTGAGCGGTTTGCCATTGAGCTGGACATGGCCAGCGGTTGGCGTTTCCAACCCGGAGATGACCTTTGCAAGCGTGCTTTGGCCGTTGCCAGAGACACCTGCCAGGCCGATGATTTCCCCTTTTCGGAGGGCGAGATTGACGTTTTCGATCTGCTCGCGGCCCTCACCGGCGCTGACACCAGCAAAAATCAGCGTTTCGTCTTCCGGATAGCCGGGTTTGCGTTCTGCGGTTTGGACTGAATGCCCGACCATTACCTCAGCTAGTTGATGGCGATCACACTGCGATGTCGGCAGGTCTGCAACAATCTTACCCCCTCTCAACACCGCAACACGATCAGACGCGCCCAGCACCTCTGCCATCTTGTGGGAGATGAAGATAATTGCCATGCCTTTAGCGGCGAGCAGCTTCAGGGTTTTGAAAAGACTATCGGATTCCTGTGGCGTGAGAACCGCAGTGGGTTCGTCTAACACCAGAATGCGGGCATCGCGGTAGAGCGCTTTGAGGATTTCAACGCGCTGTCTTTCCCCAACTGCCAACTTTGAAACGCGCAGATCCAGATCGACTTCGAGGCCGGAACTCTGCATCAGCTCCTGCAGTTTTGCCCGCGCTTTGGAGCGGTTGAAGCGGCGCGCGAACAGGCTCTCCGTGCCCAGAACGATGTTCTCAAGTCCCGTCAGGTTCTCAGCCAGCGTAAAGTGCTGGTGAACCATACCTATCCCCGCTTCAAGGGCTGCCTGAGGGGCGCCGGGCTCCAGATCTACCAGAATACCAGAGGAGTGACGTACCATGACACGTCCTTCATCAGCCACATAATGACCGAACAGGATATTCATGAGCGTGGTTTTGCCCGCTCCATTCTCGCCCAGCAGCGCAACGATTTCCCCTGCATGCAGGTCCAGATTGACGTTGCCGTTGGCAACCAGATCACCAAAGATCTTGGTTATGTTTTGAAGAGATAGAAGCGAATGCTCACTCTTAGTTTCTGGCATGGGATACCCTTGGACTGAAGAGGTTATGCGCGCGGCAGGCGAAGAAGACAGGCCGGGTTATCCCCCCGGCCCGACCTGCGTTAGTTGGAGGACTTTGGCTCTTCGTCGTTGATCTCAACGGTGAAAGACCCATCCAGAATGCTCGCTTCAACTGCTTTGACCTTGCCAAGCAAGTCCGCATCCACCAGCGTTTCATCTACCACCAGCGAACCACCACCATGGCCCATGAAGGAGTACTTGCCGTAGTCTTCAGCCTTGAAGTTATTCGCCTTTACAGCTGCGATCGCTGCATCAACGGTTGGCTCCATATGCCAAATGGCAGAGGCAAGGATGGTGTTTGGATAGTCAGCAGCGGTGTCGATGACATTGCCGATTGCGAAGATGCCTTTTTCCATCGCCGCATCAGACACACCGAAGCGTTCTGCATACAAAACATCAGCGCCAGCATCGATCATCGCATAAGCAGTTTCTTTTGCTTTTGGCGGATCGTACCAGGAGTTGATGAAGTTGACGGTGAAGGTCACGTCTGGATTGGTTGCCTTAGCACCATTCATGAATGCGTGCATGAGGCGGTTGACTTCCGGAATGGCAAAGCCACCGATCATGCCGATTTTGCCAGACTTGGACTTCGCGCCTGCAATCATCCCCGAGAGGTAGGATGGCTCGTGGATGAAGTTGTCAAACACGGCGAAGTTTGGTTCGGCAGCCGGGAAGGAAGAGCCCATGAGGAAGGCTGTTTCAGGGTATTCAGCTGCTACGTTGCGCGCTGCACGTTCTACTGCGAACGCTTCACCAACGATGAGCTGATGACCGGCTTCAGCATACTCACGCATGACGCGCTCATAGTCTGTGTTGGCTGTGTTCTCGGAGTAAACGTAGGTGATGTCACCGCGTTCAGCAGCGGCGTTGAGGGCCTTATGAATACGGCCAACCCATTGCTGTTCAACAGGAACGGTGTAAATCGCTGCGACCTTGAGAGGTTCAGCAGCCAAAACTTTTGCCGGAGAATAAACCGCGATTACGGCCGCAAAAACAGCCACGGCTGCAAGAACATGGCGTCTCACAAAACCGTTCAAATGTGTCGCAAACATGCACACCCCCTGAAATCAATAATTTGTGCAGGGCTGCAGATCAGACTGCAGCCGCAATCTGCCCTATCTCGTAGTGAAAGTGAAAATGTCCTGATCAGGACGAAGGCATTAAAAATGGCTGTATACGAGACAAAGCGGCTAATGACTAGATGCCTCAGAAGTATTTTTTGCATGACGGCACGTAAATTAATGCAGAACACACAGTACTTTTCTTATGGTATTCAGTTATTTATCGACCGTATAAATATTGTTAAACCACTATATAGCTGTGGATTGAGCCAAGTGACGATAAAACACTCGAATCGAAGCAACATCTTGAAATTTTACTTTTCGGTCAAATAATTTCAATCAATATTATTTTGCAATATTTTCCATAGATTGAAAAATAGCGCAGTGCGCTCACTGATTGCTCCAGGTGCTCAAAATGCACGCAGGTAGAGCCCTGATTTCGTGCAGGATTTGGAGTGTGGTGCTCAACAAGCGAGCAAAGCACGCCTTGTCGATACATGAAAGAAATTTGGGAATAGTTGTGGGGGATGATGGCTTTGGGCTGCCTTGAAGGCGTAGAGAAGTGCCGTGGCACTTCCCGAGTTTTGTGAGCTTGCTCAGCTTATGAGGTCACCGTTGCGGCTTCCCAGTCAGTCAGGATCTGCATGATCTGACGGCTGTCTTCCATGCTTGGCGCCGGGCTTTCAAGCGCGGTCTTGCCAGCTTCGATCGCTTCACGGATTGCTCTGACCTGATAGAGGAACGCATTGCCTTCTGCCGTTACGGTGCGGGTATCGCCTGGCTTTTCGTAAGGGGTGACGGTGAAACTATTCCCCTCCGCTTCCGGCAGCCATGGGTTGGAATCGAGCACGAGGCTGGCTTTGGATCCCAATACCGTGAACCCGGCATGCAGACCGTAGTCCTCAGCAGTGTGGAGCTGACAGACAACACCGTTGTTCAACCTCAAGGTCGCTGCGGACTCGCAGATATTCCCATCTGCACCACGGCGGCCCATCGCGGAGATCTTATAGTTTTCAAAGACATGGGTCGGGAACGCTGTTTGCAGAAGCAAGTGCATCAGTGAGGTTGGATAGCAACCGAGGTTATACAATGCCCCCTTGCTGTGCGGGTTCACGAACTGAGCGATAGAAGCGCAGTACTGAGCAGTGATGGACTGGACTTCCCCCAGCTCACCAGAGGCAACCACATCACGAATGGCAGCAGCGAACGGATGGTTCAGGTACATCAGACCTTCAACAAAAAAGACGCCATTTTCAGCAACAGCTTTCAGCGCCTGATCTGTCTTTTCCATGTCTACGGAAAGTGACTTTTCGCAGAGGATCGCCTTACCTGCATTGGCCGCTTTGATCACGTATTCATGATGAATGTGATTAGGGAGTGCGATGTAAATAATATCAACGGCTTCATCTTCAATCAGCTCATTAAAATCATCAAAAGTATGCTCAACATCGTACTTCTCTGCGAACACTTTCAGAGGTACTTCTGAGCGGCCTGCAACGGAATGAATCCGCGTAGAACCTTCCGCTTGAACCGCATCCGCCATGGTCAGCGAGATGAAGCTTGTTCCCAGAAAGCCCCAGTTCAGTTTCGACATTGTTTTTCTCCAGAACACAGGATCCCGAGAACATCACGGGACGGACTCCGAAAATAACCCTAATCATATTTCAGCAGATAGAAAACACTGGAGATCGACGGCTCATGGATTATCCAAGTTTATCGATAAAAGAGCAGGTAACTCTCAGAGTTTACTTACAATTTTACTGAACTAAGGGACTGTCCGTACCAAGTAAATCAATGCCTATGATTTCTGCGGATCCTGCCAGAATTGTGATGTATTGAGAGACTGCTTTGGACCAACTTGCAGCTTCCAACCATGCTCTGATGGTTTCCTCAACATGTTCAAACGGCAGAGTGTTTCCGTCAATTTTCCGGTTCAGGAAAATGATGTGATAGCCAAACTTGGTTTCGATTGGATGCTCTGACAGTTGTCCGGCCTGCATCGACTGAAGGGCGACTTCAAACTCAGGAACAGTGCTTCCTTTTGTCAGCTGACCCAGATTTCCTCCGGTTTCCTTTGACGGGCAGGCAGAGTATTCCATTGCCAAATCAGCGAAGGTCTCAGGTTTATCCTGAAGAAGCTTGATCACATCATGGGCACGCGCTTTGGCGATGCTGCGGGCTGTGAGTTGGTCCGGCCCAGCTGCGAACAGGATATGGCTGGCCTCATAAATTGGCTCTGAGCTGAAGCGGGCCTTGTTGTTCTCATAATAGCGCAGGCACTCATCCTGAGAAGCAGACGGGATATCAACTTCCTGCTCAATCAGCTCTCTGATGGCCGCGTCTTCTTCGGTTTCGCTGCCTTCGTCATGCTGTTCTGGTGCAGCGATGATGTTTAAAGCCCTTGCCTGCTGCAACAGGAGCTCTCGGACCACAAGAGCGCGCGCGGCAGCTTGAACCGCCTGACCGGGGTTTTCGGCGGGATGGTTCTGAGCTTCTGCCAGAATATCCTGCTCCGATATCTGGACACCATTGACCACCACATCCGTGATGATCGGTTTGCTCTTAGGCGGCACTTTGGTGCTCGGCAGGTCCATGCCTGCCTGAGCACCCTCACTCAGGTTCGGGTTTGTGTAGAGATTAGCCATTTCACCTCACTCTGCCGGATGACGTGAGTTGGTGGAGTTGCGCTCACGCACAATCTGATAACCAGGACGCCACAGGTATCTTGCCGGCACGCTGAGCATGTGCACCAAGCGTGTGAACGGGAAGATGAGCAGGATCGTCAAACCAAAGAAGAGATGCAGTTTGAAGATCCACGAGACATCTGAAACATAGGTTGCGGCATCACCATTGAAGGTGAAGATACCTAGTGCCCAACTCATGAACTTAACCATTTCTTCCCCATCCAGATGCTGAAGCGAAATCGGGATAGTTGCCAGACCGAGCAGAAGCTGGAACGCTAGTAGGCAGATAATGAAGGTGTCCATGGCGCTGGAAGCTGCCCTCACCCGCTCATCATAGAGCCTGCGATGAATAAGCATTCCTGCGCCGACAATCGCCATGAGCCCAGCAATGCCGCCAACGACAACCGCCAGAACCTGTTTGGTTCCATGTCCGATCCCAAGTGCATCAAAGATCGCAATGGGGGTTAAGAGACCGAAGAGATGGCCCAGGAAGATGATGATCACACCCACATGGAAGAGCACAGAGCCCCAGACCAGTTGCTTGCGGCGGAGAAGCTGGCTAGAGCCTGCCCGCCAGCTGTAGGGCTCTCTGTCGTATCGGATGATTGTTCCCACAATCAGAACCGAGAGGGCGATGTACGGGTAAATTCCGAAGAACAACGTGTTGAAGAAGCCAGACATGTCTAGTGATCCCCCTGGATGTTCTGTGGGGTTGCGTCGGGCGGGCGTCTGTCCGCGGCTCTCATTTGCATTCTCAACCGGTCAGGGCCACAGCTGCCTTCTCCAGCATTGCCGCCAAACTTGACGACTTCTTCCTGCCAAATGCGATCCATCGCTTCGAGGTCATTCGGATCATCATCCGGTTCGGCAAGGATGTTGGAGAGGAGCTCTTTTGATGGCTGTGCCTTGCTGATTTCAGCAACAGCTGCGAACGCATTGGCGTAGATTGAGCCCTTCTTTTTGAGGCGTAAACGGAGCGCCTCGAAGATATGGGCTGTCTGACCAAGCAGTTCTTGTGCCTCTGTGAAGGGTTGGTGTGCGAGGTACTCTAGGAAGAGTGGGATGTAGTCCGGAAGTTCTGTGGTTTCGACTGCAAACCCATTCTTCAGGTACATTTCCCGCAGGTCTACGAGAGCCTGACCGCGATCTCTGCTTTCACCGTGCACATGCTCAAACAGGTGGAGGGAGTGGGAGCGTGTACGGTCAAACTGGAACACGTAGCGTTCCTGTACCTCGTACAGATCTTTACCGGCCAGATCATCGCATAGATTGCAGATCATCTTCTGGCCTTTTGCCGAGAGCAGGCGGTCTGAATTCACCGCCTCCTTCAGTGCTGGCAGATCATCCAGCAGCTCCTGCGTTGGGTAGTTGAGCAGGAGCGAGAGGATTTTTAAGGAGACAATCATCCGCGCATCTCCTTAAACACATCAGTTGGGGTTTCGACTGCTTTCTTACGGGAACCACCAAACAGGTCGGTTCCATCGCTGCCACCCGAACAACCATTGCCGAAGGAGAAACCACAGGAACCGCGAACATCGTAAGCGTCCTCAGAGATTTCTCTGTGCGTGGTTGGGATGACGAAGCGATCTTCGTAGTTGGCGATCGCCATGATCTTGTACATGTCCTCAATGAGTTCAGGCGTAAGACCAACTTGCTTTGCAATCTCCTCATTGACCACGCCATCGATGCTCTTGGACCGCATGTATGAGCGCATGGCGAGCATGCGTTCCAGCGCTGAAACGATGGGCTGGTCCTTGCCTGCGGTGAGCAGGTTGGAGAGGTAGCGAACAGGGATGCGCATGCTCCGGACATCCGGTAGTTCACCGTCCCATCCAATCTTACCAGCTTCAGCAGCGTTCTGGATTGGAGAGAGAGGTGGGATGTACCAGACCATTGGGAGCGTGCGGTACTCTGGATGGAGCGGGAACGCCACTTTCCAGTCGATGGCCATCTTGTAGATTGGCGACGCTTGGCAGCCTTGAGCCAGTCTTCAGGAACTCCATCCTTACGAGCCTGCTCAATCACCTTCGGATCATGCGGATCAAGGAAGACCTTGAGTTGCTCTTCGTACAGATCCTTCTCATCCTTGGTGGAGGCAGCTTCTTCAATCTTGTCTGCATCGTAGAGTATCACACCCAGATAGCGGATGCGGCCCACGCAGGTTTCTGAACAGACAGTTGGCTGTCCGGACTCGATGCGGGGATAGCAGAAGATGCATTTTTCTGATTTGCCAGAGGACCAGTTGAAATAGATCTTCTTGTAGGGCAACCAGAGACGCACATGCGCCAGCCGCGGCATTTTTCCTGATCAATCAAGACGATGCCATCATCCTCACGCTTGTAGATCGCACCGGATGGGCACGCTGCAACGCATGTTGGATTGAGGCAGTGCTCACACAGGCGTGGCAGGTACATCATAAAGGTGTTTTCGAACTCGCCGTAGATTTCTTTCTCGACGCCTTCGAAGTTGTAGTCCTTGGAGCGTTTGGAGAACTCGCCACCGAGAATTTCTTCCCAGTTTGGACCCCATTCGATCTTTTCGATCCGCTCACCGGTGATCGCGGACTTAGGCCGCGCCGTTGGGAACTGAGCACTTTCAGGAGCACCCTGCAGGTGCTCGTAATCATAATCAAACGGCTCGTAATAATCATCGATTTCCGGTAGATCCGGGTTGGCAAAGATCTTCGCCAGAATGCGCCATTTGGCACCCATCTTGGGTTGGATTTTACCGTTGCGTTTGCGAACCCAGCCGCCGTTCCAGCGTTTCTGGTTCTCCCAGTCTTTGGGGTAACCAATACCGGGTTTGGTTTCCACGTTGTTGAACCAAGCGTACTCGACACCTTCACGGTTGGTCCAAACGTTTTTACAGGTCACTGAACAGGTGTGGCAGCCGATGCATTTATCCAGATTCAGCACCATTCCGACTTGTGCGCGGACTTTCATTCTGCTGCCTCCTGACCACTGTCATCCAGTGGTTCTTCCATCCAGTTCACTTCTTCCAGTTTGTGAACCACAACGAACTCATCGCGGTTGGAGCCAACCGTTCCATAGTAGTTGAAGCCGTAGGATTGTTGCGCGTATCCGCCAATCATATGAGTTGGCTTGGTCACCGCTCTGGTGACCGAGTTATGGATGCCGCCGCGCTGTCCGGTGAGCTCTGATCCTGGTGTATTCACGATCTTTTCCTGAGCGTGATACATGTAGATCGTGCCTTCCTTCATGCGCTGGGAGACCACCGCACGGGCGACGAGCGCACCATTGATGTTGAAGACTTCAACCCAGTCATTGTCCTCAATATCAGCTTTCTGCGCATCAACTTCAGAGATCCAGACCACAGGTCCGCCGCGGTTGAGCGTGAGCATCAACAGGTTGTCGGTGTAGGTGGAGTGAATGCCCCACTTCTGGTGCGGAGTGATGAAGTTAAGCACCAGTTGCTTTCTGCCCAGTGACTTGTCGTCGATGACAGGCTTGATGCCTTTGGTGTCTATCGGCGGCCTGTACACGCAGAAGCCTTCACCGAACGCACGCATCCAAAGGTGATCTTGATAGAGCTGCTGGCGACCGGAGATGGTGCGCCATGGGATCAGCTCATGCACGTTGGTATAGCCTGCGTTGTAGCAGACATGTTCGGATTCCAGGCCAGACCATGTTGGTGAGGAGATGATTTTGCGTGGTTGGGCCACGATATCACGGAAGCGGATCTTCTCTTCTTCCTTCGGCAAGGCCAGATGAGTGTGGTCTCTACCGGTGAACTCGGAGAGCGCAGCCCAAGCTTTCACGGCCACTTCACCGTTGGTTTCCGGAGCGAGAGACAGGACAACCTCTGTTGCATCGATGTCTGTCTCAATCTTCGCGAAGCCCTTGGTTGGGCCGTCTTCCAGAACCTCACCATTGAGGCCCTTGAGGAGTTCAACTTCGTGCTCGGTATTCCAGCTGATGCCTTTACCACCATTGCCGAGCTTGTCCATCAACGGGCCAAGGGCTGTGAAGCGCTTGTAGACATTTGGATAGTCGCGCTCAATCACCACAACGTTTGGCATTGTCTTGCCCGGTTGCGGCTCGATATCGCCTTTCTTCCAGTCCTCTACATCAAATGGCTGAGCAATCTCGCCTGCGGTATCATGCAGGATCGGGACAAGGACGACGTCCTTTTCCTTGCCGAGCACTTCCTGAGAGACCTCAGAGAATGACTTGGCAATGCCCTTGAAGATTTCCCAGTCGCTGCGCGCTTCCCAAGCAGGATCAGCTGCGCTGGAAAGTGGGTGGATGAAGGGGTGCATGTCTGAGGTATTGAGGTCGTTTTTCTCGTACCATGTTGCTGTTGGCAGCACGATATCGGAGTAGACCGCTGTGGTGGACATACGGAAGTCCAGCGTGACCAGCAGGTCTAGCTTTCCTTCTGGTGCATTGTCGTGCCAGACAGCTTCCTTGGCACGCTGACGGCCTTCTTCTCCCAGATCTTTGCCCAGCACACCATGTTCGGTGCCAAGCAGGTGACGGAGGAAGTATTCATGGCCTTTACCGGAGGAACCCAGCAGATTGGAGCGCCAGACGAACAGGTTACGTGGCCAGTTGGCTTCGTTATCCGGATCTTCACAGGACAGTTTCAGGCTACCTGATTTGAGTTCCTGAGCAACGTAGTCTTTTGCGTCTTTCCCGCTCGCTTCTGCGTCTTTGGCGACCTGGAGTGAGTTAGTTTGTAGCTGAGGCGCGGATGGCAACCAGCCCATCCGTTCTGCACGGATGTTGTAGTCGATCAGCGATGCGTTCCAATCTCCTTCAGGAGCGGTTGGGGAGATAATCTCATCCACCTTCAGTGTTTCGTAGCGCCATTGGTCTGTGTGCGCGTAGAAGAAGGAGGTAGAGTTCATATGCCGTGGTGGGCGTGCCCAGTCCAAGGCAAATGCGAGGGCTGTCCAGCCGGTTTGTGGGCGGAGTTTTTCCTGCCCCACATAGTGGCTCCAGCCACCACCGGATTGACCAACACAGCCGCACATCACCAGCAGATTGATGATGCCGCGGTAATTCATGTCCATGTGATACCAGTGGTTCAAACCAGCACCGAGGATGACCATCGAGCGTCCGTTGGTCTTCTCCGCATTGGTCGCAAACTCGCGGGCGGTCGTGATGATGTGATCTTTAGGAACACCGGTGATCTTCTCTGCCCATGCAGGTGTGTAAGGCAGCTCTTCATCATAGGATTTGGCGGAGTTTGGATCATCCAGACCGCGGTCCAAACCGTAGTTTGCTACGAACAAATCAAATACAGAGGCAACGAGTGTTTCGCCTTCTGTCAGTTTGAGCTTTTTGACGGGAACCTTGCGGACCATAACACTGTCATGGTTGGTGCCTTCAAAGTGATCGTGTTCGAGATTGCCGAAGTATGGGAAAGCGACTTCGGCGATCTCATCGTGATCGGCTTTGTCGATGAAGGACATGGCAAGATCTGTGTCTTTGCCTGCACCGTCTTTTTCTTCCAGATTCCACTTACCTTTTTCACCCCAGCGGAAGCCGATGGAGCCATGAGGGACCACAACCTTCTTCGATTTGCGATCGATAGCAACAGTCTTCCATTCCGGATTGTTTTCTTCGCCCAGCTTATCAGCAAATTCTGAGGCTCTGATGAGGCGTTCCGGGATGTAATTGCCGTCTTTTTTAACGAGGCGAACCAGCAGCGGCATATCGGAATATTTGCGGCAGTACTCTTCGAAGTAATCCGCCTGCCTGTCTAAATGATATTCCCGCAAAATGACGTGGCCCATGGCCATCGCCAGCGCGGCATCTGTGCCTTGCTTGGGATGGAGCCAGAGGTCAGAGAACTTGGCAGCCTCTGAGTAGTCTGGAGAGACCACAACTGACTTGGTGCCCTTGTAGCGAACCTCGGTGTAGAAGTGCGCATCTGGTGTGCGGGTCTGCGGAACGTTGGAGCCCCACAACATCAGGAAACCAGCGTTGTACCAGTCCGCGGATTCTGGCACATCCGTTTGCTCACCCCATGTCTGCGGTGAGGCTGGTGGCAGGTCGCAGTACCAGTCGTAGAACGACATGCAAGTGCCGCCAAGCAAGGACAGGTAGCGTGTTCCAGCTGCGTAGGAGATCATGGACATGGCCGGAATTGGCGAGAAACCAACAACACGGTCCGGGCCCCATTTCTTCGCGGTGTAAGCATTTGCTGCTGCGATGATTTCGTTGACCTCTTCCCATGTGGCCCGCACGAAACCGCCGTGTCCGCGCACCTTCATGTAGTCGGAGCGTTTTGCCGGGTCTTCCTGAATGGCAGTCCATGCTGCCACAGGTGATTTCACCGTACGCTCTTTCCGCCACAGCTTGATAAGGCGGGAGCGAATGAGCGGGTGTTTTACGCGGTTTGCGGAGTAGATGTACCAGCTATAACTGGCACCACGAGAGCAACCGCGCGGCTCATGGTTCGGCAGATCTGGACGGGTACGCGGGTAATCCGTTTGCTGGGTTTCCCATGTGATGATCCCGCCCTTCACGTAGATCTTCCAGGAGCAGGACCCAGTACAGTTCACGCCATGGGTTGAACGTACGATCTTGTCGTACTGCCATCGCTTTCGATAGCTGTCTTCCCAGTTTCTGTTCTCGTTCGTCGTAACACCGTGCCCGTTTGCAAAGGTACCAGTGTCCTGTTTTGCGAAAAAGTTCAGTTTATCGAGGAGTAGAGACATCAGAAATGCCCTTCACTTTATTTGCTTAGCACGGAACGGATGCACCCTTGCGGGTGTAGAAGAACCAAGTGATCACCAGACAGATCACGTAGAAGATGCCGAAGGCCCAAAGCGCAGCATCCGGACCACCGGTGTAGGCGATGGATGTGCCGTAGGCTTTGGGGATGAAGAAGGCACCATAAGCTGCGATGGCAGAGGTGAACGCGATGATTGCTGCGCTTTCACGCTCTGACTGACGCAGGTGAGCTGTTGCATCCAACTCTGGCATCAAGAGGCCGACCTGTTGACGCATGATGGTTGGGATCATCTGGAAGGTGGAAGCGTTGCCTACACCAGTCAGGAAGAACAGCGCCATGAAGCAGGCAAAGAAGCCCCAGAAGGCACCGGTTCTGTTTTGATCGACAGGAAGAACAGGACACCGCCAACGGCCACAGCCATAAAGAGGAAGGTCCAGAAGGTTACACGGCCACCGCCATACTTATCTGAAACCCAACCAGTGCCTGCACGGGACAACGCGCCAACAAGCGGTCCGAGGAACGCATAGGAGAGCGCATTCACCTCAGGGAACTGGGTTTTCATCAGTAGCGGGAAGCCAGCGGAGTAACCGATGAAGCTACCGAATGTACCCGTGTAGAGGATGCACATAATCCAGTTATGCGCTCTGGAGAAGATGATGGATTGCTCTTTAAAGCTCGCTTTTGCATCGGCGATATCGTTCATGCCGAACCATGCTGCCAGCGTCGCCAGAACGAGGAAAGGAACCCAAATAAAGCCAGCATTCTGAATCCAGAGTTGCGATCCATCTTCAAGGACTTGGGGAGCTCCGCCAATCGCGCCGAAAACGCCTGCTGTAATGACAAGCGGCACAACAAACTGCATGACGGACACGCCAAGGTTTCCGAGGCCAGCATTAAGTGCGAGTGCATTGCCCTTCTCTTTCTTCGGATAGAAGAAAGCGATGTTGGCCATGGAAGATGCGAAGTTGCCGCCACCAAAACCACATAGCAGAGCCAAAAGCAGGAAGATGGCATAGGGGGTTTCAGGATCCTGAACCGCGTAGCCGATGCCTAAAGCTGGCAGGAGGAGCGAGGCCGTGGTCAGTGTTGTCCAGAGGCGGCCACCGAAGATCGGCACCATGAAGGAATAGAAGATCCTGAGCGTTGCACCGGAAAGGCCTGGCAACGCTGCCAGCAGGAAAAGCTCGTCTGTTGTGTAATCAAACCCAATCGCAGGAAGTCTTGCAACAACAACACTCCATACCAGCCACACAGAGAACGCCAGCAGCAAAGCTGGAATTGAAATCCAAAGGTTCCGTGAGGCAATCGCCTTACCTTTAGTCTCCCAAAAATCCGGTTCGTCCGGCCTCCAATCAATGAGTGTGTGCCCTGCTTGGGTTTTATCATCAGACATACATTTATTCCTTTTGGCTACATGCCCTCCTTAGACCGGTGTCCAGAAAAGGCTTCGCTGGTTATGGGTATTTGTCTGCACCTGCTGGTCCGTCAGGGCCTTCGACAGGCTCTTCAGGAAGATCAGAAAGATCGGTTTCCTCTTGTAATTCTGGGTAACGTTTGCGCTCCATTCTGCGGATGGCGACATGCATCCACACGGTTGAGACGGCGACGATGATGAAGAGAAGCATGAAGGGGGCTGTCCAAACGCCAGTCCAATCCAGCAGAATGCCAAAGGCGATTGGAGGAAGAACCCACCAAGTCCGCCAATCATGCCAACAAGTCCACCCACCGCACCGACGTGATACGGGTAGTAAACCGGGATGTGTTTGTAGACTGCCGCTTTGCCAAGGCTCATGACGAAGCCCAACACAACGGTTACAGAAACAAATGCTCCGACACCGAGGCCGAAGGTGAACTCAATCGGGCCTTCGATACCGCTGACGACATAAGAGGTTTCCGGATAGCTGAGCAGGAACAGGCAGATGAGCGAGACAATGAAGGTGAGGTACATGACAAAGCGAGCGCCCCACTTGTCAGACATCCAACCGCCTAGCGCTCGGAAAACAGACCCAGGCAATGAATAAAGGCCAGCGAACACGCCAGCCGTTGTCAGTTCCAGCCCATAAGCGCCGGTGTAATATCGCGGCAAGAATGACGCGAGTGCCACGAAGGCACCGAATACAAAGAAGTAATAGGTCGCAAAGCGCCAGACTTGCAGGTTCTTGAGCGGTGCGAGTTGCTCTGCTGTGGAGACGGCTTGCTTGCCTGCTTTCTTTCGTTCTTGCTGTGCAGGGTCATCCTTACTGATCAGATAGAAAAGGACTGCCGTGATCGCCAAAACAATGGCGTAGACACGGGCGGTGCCTTCCCACCCAACAGCGACAACGAGAAAGGGAGCCACAAAGTTGGTAACGGCAGCACCGACGTTACCAGCACCGAAGATGCCAAGAGCGGTGCCTTGTTTCTCTTTTTCAAACCACTGCGAGACGTAGGCGACGCCGATAATAAAAGAGCCGCCGGCCAATCCGAGGCCCAAAGCGGCGAGAAGAAAGACTTCATAGGTTTGTACTGAGGTGAGCAGCCAGACACAGACAGCTGTGATGAGCATCTGCAGCGGGAACATAATTCGACCGCCGAACTGTTCTGTCCAGACACCTAGGAAAATGCGGCTGACAGAACCGGTAAGTACCGGGGTCGCGACCAGCAGGCCGAACTGCGTATCAGACAGGCCAAGCTCGCCTTTAATCCGTACGCCGATGATGGAGAAAATAGTCCAAACTGCAAAGCAGACAGTAAAAGCAAAGGTACTGAGCCCCAATGCTCTGTATTGATCTGAGCGAGTAACACCCTCAAGTGAATGCATAGTATTTGTTCCTGAATTCTAGCAGGTAAGACAATCCACATAGAATCTCAGGAGCATTAGCACTCAAAAGTAGAGTAACACCTAGAAAGAACAAGACTAAACGAGTAAAATTGAAATACAACTTGGAGTAAAACTATGTTTTATTTCCACCCTACCTACGACGAAAAACGCCTATCCAGAACACTGGGATGCTGATATGTTTCTGTTTGAGGCGGGGATTTCGAAGATAAAGCAATGTCTTACATCAACAATGTCAGGATGTTCGTGCGTGTGTTTGAGCTTGGCAGCATGTCTGCTGCGGCGCGGGATATGCATGTGTCTCCAGCAGTGGCTTCCTCACGCATTGGAGAGCTTGAGAAGCACCTTGGCATTCGCTTGTTCAACCGCACTACTCGTACGATCCAACCCACTGAGCAAGGTAGCATTTTTTACCCTGGCGCCCGCAAGATGCTGGAGGCGATGGAAGAGGCAGAAGCTGCTGTCCATGAGGTGACAAACACCCCCCGCGGCTCGATCTTCATTTCCGCACCACTGGGCATAGGGCGACGTTTGATCGCACCGCTTATTCCTGAATTTCATGAGACCTACCCAGAGATCCACGTGCGTCTCAGGTTATCTGATCGCCCACTCAACATCACCGGAGAAGGGCTGGATCTGGCATTCATTCTGGGACAGTTGCCAAACTCTGAAATGCGGCTGAAAAACCTGCTGGATTGCCCGCGTGTGTTGTGTGCTTCACCAGCTTATCTGGACCGTCGTGGAGAGCCGAAACAAGGAGCAGACTTACAGCATGGCAAGCACGACTGTTTGCTTCTTCAGTTCCCCGGTTCCTCTGAAAACCGCTGGGTCTTACAAACTTCAGAAGGCAAACAGAGCTTTGCGGTGGGGGGGCCGTTCACTTCTGATGATGGCGATGTACTCGTAAACTGGGCACTGGAGCATCATGGCATCATCAACGCACCACTGTTTGATGTGGTGGACCATTTGCTCAGCGGTGATCTTGTTGCCATCTGTACAGTTACTCCTCCTTCCAATGTGCATCTAGCATGCCTGTTCCCACATCGGCGCTATCAAGATCCTAAGATCCGGCTGTTTCTCAAATTTGTGAGTGCACGGTTGAAGGCATACCTAAAAGACAAGAGTTCTCAATACGCTGCTCATATGCAAAACGGATAAGATCACACCTTCAGAGCAGCTTTAGGCCTTTGTTTTTTCTAGGTAATCGCGAAACACTTTCAAAATTTATTTGATAATGCGATTCATTTATTAGGCTAAACTTATAGTTGGGAGGAGTTTGGTGGGCCTGCCAGCTGATGAGCTTTCAGGACACGGTTTATGCCAGCACGTATGCCCAGTGTCTCAAACATTGCTACGTCGGTCCCTAATCCGACGAGAGCACCTCCCCCTGGCAAGGAATTCAAATCAATTCGGGTTGCTTCGCTCTCTCGCCTCTTCGGTGCAGGAGCGTCGTAGAAGGAACAAACATAAACTATGAGTACCCAAACACTGCCCCCTCGCGTCTTTGATGCGCCATCTGAAGGTATGTCGCCTTCGTCATTCTATGCTCCCTCAGGTGGTTTGCCACCACAAACGCAAGTTATGACGGACCGGGCAGTGTTCACCAATGCGTATGCTGTCATTCCCAAAGGCGTCATGCGCGATATCGTGACATCCAATCTGCCTTTCTGGGAAAAGACACGCGCCTGGATCATAGCCCGCCCGCTCTCTGGCTTTGCAGAGACCTTTTCTCAGTACATCATGGAAGTTCAACCGGATGGAGGTTCCCTCAAGCCTGAGCCAGATCCAGAGGCGCAAGGGGTTATGTTTGTTGTTCAGGGTGAGATCACAATCACTCTCGGCAATGAGCCGTTTACGCTGTCAGAGGGTGGTTATGCCTATCTGCCCGCTGGAGCAGACTATGAAGTTTGCAATAACGGCTCAATGCCTGCTGTGTTTCATTGGGTTCGTAAACGTTATGAGGCGGTTGAGGGCATTCCGAGACCTGATGCGCTGTTCACTCACGAGAAGAACGCTGTGGTCGCCCCGATGCCGGATACCAACGGTGCCTGGACCACCACCCGGTTTGTTGACCCGAATGACATGCGTCACGATATGCACGTGAACATCGTCAACTTTGAACCCGGCGGCTGTATCCCGTTTGCAGAGACCCACGTGATGGAGCACGGCCTGTATGTTTTGGAAGGTAAGGCTGTTTATAGGCTCAACAATGACTGGGTTGAGGTAGAGGCCGGTGACTTCATGTGGTTGCGCGCCTTCTGTCCGCAAGCTTGTTATGCTGGCGGTCCGGGGCGTTTCCGCTATCTGCTTTACAAAGACGTGAACCGCCATGCTCCTCTTGGCTCGTTTCAGAGGTGATCAGCCATGAGTGATCAGGTCACCACAGAGCGCACTATCAGGATTGAGAAGCTCACCGCTGAGACCTTTGCTCCGTTTGGCGAGCTGATTGAGGTTGGTATGACATCGCCCATTATGATCAATGAGGGCAGATGTGAGCGCTTTACTGATCTGGCGGGCGTTGAGTTTATTGGCGGACGCGCGGGTGTGAGCCTGTTTCAGGCTGAGCTACGCAGCTTGCCTCACACACTGACCATGCTGGAGCGGCATCCCTTGGGATCGCAGTGCTTCATTCCCATGGCGCAATCAGAATATCTCGTCATCGTTGCAGAGGATGAAGGTGGACGGCCTTCAACCCCGCGCGCGTTGTTGGCGAGTGCGACCCAATCCATCAATATCAAACGCAATACATGGCACGGCGTCCTGACCCCCATCAAAGGTTCAGGATTGTTCGCCGTAGTCGACCGGATTGGGGACGGTAACAACCTAGAAGAACACTGGCTGAAGGAGGCCTACCTGATAACGGAATAACACTGTGCGTCATTAGTAGGAGGGGACTAAATGACCAGCAATTCCATCGGGACACCAGAACAACTGCGTGATCCCAACTATACGCCTGCCTTACACAGGGCGGTTCCGCTTGGCATTCAGCATGTGCTTGCCATGTTTGTTTCAAACGTCACGCCAGCTATCATCATTGCAGGTGCTGCCGGTTTTGGATTTGGCTCTGATGCGGGGGCACAGGGCTTTCCGGACATGACCTACATGATCCAGATGTCCATGCTCTTCGCAGGGATCGCCACACTCTTTCAAACCATCGGAATGGGCGCCGTTGGTGCTCGGCTACCAATCGTGCAAGGCACCAGCTTTGCTTTCATCCCAATTATGATCCCGCTTGTGGCTGGCAAAGGTGTTGAGGCGCTGCCCGCACTGTTTGGTGGTGTTCTGATTGGCGGGTTATTTCATGCATTTCTCGGCATGTTCATTGGCCGCATTCGTTTTGCATTGCCACCGCTTGTGACTGGCCTTGTGGTGACCATGATTGGTCTGGCACTGGTGAAAGTGGGTATTCAATATGCGGCTGGCGGTGTGCCTGCAATCAGCAAGCCTGAGTATGGCAGCATGCTCAACTGGTCTGCTGCGCTGATCGTCATTCTTGTGACACTCAGCCTCAAGTTCTATGCCCGTGGGATACTCGCTGTCTCAGCCGTCGTGATCGGCATTCTTGCCGGATATCTTTATGCGATGATGGTGGGCATGGTAACCGTGGACGGTGTCGCCGCAAGTGTGAGCCGGTCCGCTTCTTTTGCTTTGCCAATGCCATTTATTTACGGCTTCGACTTCAGCCTTGCTGCAATCATCGGCTTCTGCCTTATGGCGTTTGTTAGTGCCGTTGAAACTGTTGGCGACGTTTCCGGCATCACCAAAGGCGGTGCAGGCCGTGAAGCGACTGACAAAGAAATCCAGGGCGCGACTTATGCTGATGGCTTTGGCACTGCGATTGCCGGCGTTTTTGGTGGTTTGCCCAACACGTCCTTCAGTCAGAACGTTGGCCTGATCGCGATGACTGGTGTTATGAGCCGTCATGTTGTGACGATCGGGGCACTCTTCCTGATCCTATGCGGGCTGGTGCCAAAAGTTGGCGCAATCATCCGTACCATTCCGATTGAGGTGCTTGGCGGCGGTGTGATC
Organism: Pseudovibrio denitrificans JCM 12308; assembly: GCF_001310815.1. GTDB lineage: Bacteria > Pseudomonadota > Alphaproteobacteria > Rhizobiales > Stappiaceae > Pseudovibrio > Pseudovibrio denitrificans. The sequence goes on along the minus strand of NZ_BAZK01000003.1, from coordinate 240,658 downwards.
GTCATGTTCGGCATGGTGGTTGCGGCAGGTGTCTCGATGCTGTCTGACGTAAACTGGAACCGACGGAACATGGTGATCTTTGCAATCTCGCTTTCCATCGGACTTGGATTGCAGCTGGATCCCAAAGCTGTTCAGTATCTTCCAGACACGCTGCGCATTTTGATGACCAGCGGTTTGCTTCCTGCAGCACTCATCGCGATTGTGCTGAACCTTGTTCTGCCAGAGGAGCTTTCAGCTGAGGCAACAGAAGAAGTCTCAGGTGGCATGGCATCGCAAGATGACGCCCCAATGAAACCAGCTGGCTCCCAAGCCTAAAGAAATGCCCCTCGCCGCTTGCAGGTGGCGAGGGGCGTTGTTTCTAAAGCTTTTGCCAGGAACCGCCATTTTGAGAGCTTTTCACGGCGGTTTCGATGAACTTCAATCCATCAAGGCCATCTGCAACAGTTGGTAGTTGCTTGCTGCAGTCTGGTTCAGGTTGTCCTAAAATCCGCGCACTCAATACATCTGCAAACTCATTGTAAAGTGTTGCGAAAGCTTCCAGGTATCCTTCCGGGTGACCTCCTGGAATACGCGAGACAGAGTTGGCTGCATCAGTAGCATCTGGCCCACCGCGAGTGATGCGATAGCTTGATTGACCATAGGGTGAGTAGGCCAGATGGTTTGGATCCGCTTGAACCCATTCAAGACCACCTTTTTCACCATAAATACGCAGTCTCAGGCCGTTCTCATTTCCCGGAGCTACCTGAGAGGCCCAAAGCATTCCCTTTGCGCCATTCTCGTAGCGCAGCAGCATCTGGACATCATCATCCAGCACTCTACCTTCAACGAAGCTGGTGAGTTCAGCCAATACTTCAGAAGCTTTCATCCCGGAGACAAAAGACGCAAGATTGTAGCGTGCGTGCCGATATCGCCAATACATCCGCCTGCCCCAGAGCGTTTTGGATCTGTCCGCCAACTGGCTTGCTTTTGACCAGACTGCTCGATCGGCTCAGTCAGCCAATCCTGCGGATACTCCACCTGCACCAGACGAATTTTGCCAAGCTCACCTGCTTCCACCATGGCTTTCGCCTGCCGCACCATTGGTACCCGGTATAGTTATGTGTAAGCAAGAAGAGCTTGCCAGTTTCTTCAACCAGCTGCACGAGCTTTTCACTCTCTTCACTTGTGGTGGTCATCGGCTTATCGCAGATCACATGAATGCCAGCTTCCAACATTGCGCAGGCAGCCGGATAATGCATGTGGTTTGGCGTAACAATCGCCACCACATCCACTGGATCATCCCGAAGTGGCTCCTTTGCTGCCATTTCTTCGAAAGAGGTGTAAGCACGGTCTGGTGCAATAAAGAGCTCTTCTGCCGAAGCTTTGGCCCGCTCAGGATCTGAAGACAATGCGCCGGCAACCAGCTCATAGCGGTCATCCAACCGTGCAGCTATGCGGTGGACAGCACCGATAAATGCGCCCTGACCGCCACCAATCATACCCAGACGCAGCCGACGCCCCAGTTTCTTTGGAGCATCTAAAACTTGTTGTGATTCAGCTGCTTCAACGGTCATTATGCATTCTCCACATTTCCTAAGCTCTCAAACATCCAATAGCGCCTCAACACTACCAGAGCCTGTAGGATCATTAGGTGTGTGATCTTCAATTGCAAATGGTCTTTCGCAAAAGTAATGGTGTTTTCAGGGAAACTATCTCAAAATCTGCATCTGATTTGCTGCAAACTGAGGCCAGGACACGAATTCTCATGTCAAACACGCAAGAGACCACTCAAGCTTACTACGAGGAGAATGCCGAGAGCTTCATCGCCCGCACGTTGCATCTGGATATGACTGAGCACTATCAGCGTTTTCTGAGTAAAGTTCCTGCTGGTGGCCGCGTTCTTGATGCAGGTTGTGGCTCGGGTCGCGATGCTCACGCTTTCAAGCAGATGGGTTTTGAGGTGGATGCTTTTGACGCCTCAAGTGAGATGGCCAAGTCTGCGAGCAAACTCATAGGGATTGAGGTTCAACAGAACACGTTCCAAGCGTTCAATAGCCCTCCAATCTACGATGCAATCTGGGCCTACGCTTCTCTGCTTCACGTTCCCTATGCCGAACTTCCTCTGACACTCACCAACCTCAGCAATGCACTCAAAGACGGCGGTACCCTCTTCGCATCTTTCAAGCTGGGAGACGGCGAAATCTCACGAGATGATGGTCGCCGCTTCTCCATGATGACCGAAGCCCGTTTCAAAGTCATTCTCGAAGATGTTCCCAGCTTAGAGCTGCAAGATGCTCGTATAACGCTGAGCAATAAGCCTTACAGTAGGGATGAGAAATGGCTGACGATGGTTATTGGGAAAAAGGCTGATATGGCAAAGAGATAATGGCGGAGAGTGAGGGATTCGAACCCTCGGAACACTTGCGTGCTCAACGGTTTTCGAGACCGCCCCGTTCGACCACTCCGGCAACTCTCCCGCTTGATCCTCTCTTTGAGGATTGCGGGACCTTATAAAGAAGCTTTCCCTTGGGCAAGCCCTGCGGCTTCTATGCCGCATATAACTCACAGCTGACCTTACTCAAGCACTAAAAAACGCAGTGAGCGAGCCCACTGCGTTGAAATAATTGCAAATTTCAAGAGGACTAGGCGGCCTGAACATCCTCAAGGAAGGCTTTGATCGAGCGGTTGAACTGATCAGCCTCTTCAGAGATGTTGTCTGCCTGATTGTTGATGTCCTCTGCCGTCTTGGTGGAGTTTTCGATGGTGTTGGCAACCTCAACCATTTCAGACTCACCTATGCGGGATTGATCAGAGGCATCTGTCACAGAGCGAGCAATTTCACCGACGGTTACAGATTGCTGTTCCACGGCTGCGGCTACGGCAGAAGAGCTGGTGGACAGCTTTTCCATCATGCTGGTTACCTTTTCAATGGAACCAACAGCATCTGTAGACACCTGCTGGATTGCATGGATCTGCTGAGAGATCTCTTCAGTCGCCGTGGTGGTCTGGTTTGCCAGATGCTTCACCTCAGATGCTACAACTGCAAAGCCTTTGCCCATCTCACCTGCACGCGCCGCTTCAATGGTCGCGTTGAGTGCAAGGAGGTTGGTCTGGTCGGCAATGTCCTTAATGAGGTTGACGACCTGGCCAATGCGAGAGGCAGACTCTGCAAGCTCCTGAATTGTCTTGGAGGTGTTGATTACAAGACTACCAACTTCATCTGCAACGTCTTTGGAGTTGACGGCTTCAGAAGCCACTTCCTTAATGGAGAGAGACATTTCCTCACTGGCAGAAGCCACAGTTGCAACAGAAGAAGAAGCATGACTGACAGCTTCTCCAGCCTTGCCTGCTTTGTCAGAGACACTTTCAACGGTGACGTTCAATGCAAAGGAAGCTTCATGCAGTGACTGGATTGCTGAGTTGAAACCGTCGCCCGCAGCTGTTGCTGCTCTTTCAAACTCACGCACCAGCATGGCCACTTTTTGCTCACGCTCCTGACGACGGTTGTTGTCTTCATCCCGCTCATCGTTGAGCTGATTGCGCTCAATGGCATTGGCACGGAACACTTCGAGGATCTTTGCCATCTTGGCGAACTCGTCGCGGCCATTGGTGCCTTCAATATCGATTGAGACATCCCCCTTTGCTAGCACGCTCATGGCCTGATGCAGATTAGCCAGCGGACGAGAGATGCGCCACGCGATGTAACCAGCGATCATCAGACCGATGACGCCCATTGCGCCGGCCTGCAACAAAAAGCGCTGCATGCTGGCAGCTGAAGCTTCATGGTGCAGCGCTGTTGCTTCTTGTTCTCCTGCGACACCGAAATCATTGAGCTGCTGCGCTGCCGGGATCATCTCATCCAGCTGTTCCAGCGCGAAGATCATCTCCTCCTGAATGTCCGCATTCAAGGTTTCGATTTCTTCTAGTGTTTCAGTGTAAGTGGCCCAGAGCTCATTGACCTTTGCTGATGTTTCTTCTGGCATCTTCGCGGTTTGGATAACCATGCCAAACTGCTCGATACGGCTCTTGAAGGTGCTCTTTTCAATTTCATAGCCGTCAACGCCAATGGTCCACTCCATTGCCTGAAGGTCTTTCAGCAAGCCTGCAACACGGTGGGTGTCTTTGCTGACGTTCAACTGACGGCGTGCCTTGTTGATTTCCAGCTGCATTGTAGAGCTTGCACCCTGGAGGACTGAAATGAGACCCCCGTCAGAGTTGGTGCCACGCTCCAGCGTCGCTTCTACAACGGCGCCGAATGTCTCTGAGAACCCGTAGGCATAGCCTTCCAGATTGTCGTAGAGCTCATCCTCAATGCCCGGAACGTTCAGTTCGCGTGTTTCTTCAACCAATACAACAACGCGCTCGCGGGCCTCTGCAGCAATATCAGCGGCCTCTGCTTTTGGGTGGAGCAAAAACTCTCCCCCAATTGCGCGCATACGGTCAACCGCAGCACTGATCGCCTGAGCATTTTGCATCAGCTGATTGTAGGTCTGCGTGTTTTTTTGGAACTCATCATTTTGACTATTCATTTGGGAAAGGGAAATCAGTGCCCCACCCAGCACAAGTATCGGCAGTAATCCAAGGGCCGTAACTCTCGTTACGACGGAATATATCCAGGCGAACTTTGGAATGCGCATTTTATGCCCCCCGCACGTATGCGGTTTAATTCATTGGATGATAATGATCGCGAGATTGTCACAGTCATTCCATATTGAGCGCCCATTCCTCTCCTAGCACTTGTATGGAACATGCACAAATCGCGTTGCCTTATTGTTGGCTGGCGAAGGTTTATCGATCCTTAAACCAATCGTAGAATGGACGTTTAAACGCAGCGGAATAGGTATTTGGACGTAACAATTAGATCGTAGGTATAAATCTGTTTGCGCAACCATAGCGCGAATCACTCCGACGCCGGAGCGTTCTTTGAAAGTTGATCTTATGTGACATAGATCTCACCACTCGTATTTCTAATATTTTTGGCGAGATTCTGCGTTGACATTCCAGAATGCCTGCGTATATTCCAGCAGCTCAATAAATTGCGGGTAATCCCGCTTTTCCGCGCTGTCCGAGGCAAGACATCGAAATCGCCTTCTGGTTTTTCCAGAGTTTGCGGTCGATCTCCCCACAGAGGGACGTTCCCAGAGCAATTAGGGAAACGGTCGAACAAGTTCGCAGAAACCTGCGACGCCGAAGGGTGCGCTTAGATAAGAAGGACATGCGCATGTTCGCAGTCATCAAAACAGGCGGTAAACAGTACACTGTTGCTGCTGACGATCTCCTGAAGATCGAAAAAGTTTCTGCTGAAGCTGGTGAAACAGTAACTTTCGACGAAGTTCTCATGGTTGGTTCAGATGCTGAAACCACCATCGGTGCACCAACCGTTGAAGGCGCGTCTGTTGTAGCTGAAGTTGTTGAGCAGGGTCGTGATCGTAAGATCATCGTCTTCAAAAAGCGTCGTCGTCAGAACTCCCGTCGTCGCAACGGTCACCGTCAGGCATTCACTACTGTGAAGATCACTGACATCCTGACCGGTGGCGCGAAGCCAGCTAAAAAAGCTGCGGCTCCTAAGAAAGCTGCTGCTGCACCAGCTGCTGAAGGTTCCGACGATCTGAAGAAGTTGCAGGGTCTTGGCCCAGCAATCGAGAAAAAGCTGAATGCAGCAGGTGTTTCCACCTTCGCACAGATCGCAGCTTTCTCCGCTGAAGATATCGCCCGCGTTGAAGAAGAAGCTGGTCTGAAAGGCCGTTTTGAACGCGATAACTGGGTTGAACAGGCTAAGGAACTCGCAGCGAAGTAATTCGCGCAGTTGCTATCCTAGAGATTAAACGAGGAGTACTTCGTTATGGCTCATAAAAAAGCTGGCGGTTCATCCCGCAACGGTCGCGATTCAGCTGGTCGCCGCCTTGGCATCAAAAAATACGGTGGCGAAGCTGTCGTACCTGGCAACATCATTGCACGTCAGCGTGGCACTAAGTGGCACCCAGGCGCAGGTGTAGGCATGGGTAAAGACCATACTATCTTTGCGACCGTAGAAGGCAAAGTTGCGTTTGAAGAAAAACGCAACGGCCGAACATTTATTAATGTGATGCCAGTGGCGCTCGCCGCTGAGTAACGCTGACGTGGAAATCCAAATCGTCGGCGTCTCATCAAGACCCCGGCGGATTTAGGAAAATCCGGTCAAGATCAAAAAGATCAAGATTAAGGGTAGATGGGACACCGTCTTCCCCTTTTTCTTTGCCCTGTGGGACGGGCAGCAAGACCGGAGTAGAAACCATGGTAGTTGAATACGAAGAGATCCCAGAAGAAAGCAGTTGCTTTGCGGCCGGGTCGCCGCAGGACACCGCGCGTCTCGTCATCGACCGAGCGCGCAAGGATGATTTGGCTGACATCCTGTTTTTGGCCAACAACCGTCGGATCGCTGAGAAACTGACAAACATGCCGCATCCATTCACGTACGAAGACGCTAAAGCGCTCGTAAAGCGGTGTGAGGTTCAGTTACCGTCTCAAGCGACATTCGCGATCCGCATGAAGAACACTGGCCGCTTTATTGGCGCTATCGGTTTCAATCCGCTTGCCGAAGACTTTGGTGCTGTGCATCTGGGTTATTGGGTGGGCGAGCCATTCTGGAACCAAGGATATGCGACAGAAGCTGTTCAGTCTGTTATCGAATTTGCGTTTGCCAACGGCGTAAAGGAGCTCTCCGCTTCTTGCCGTGTGAGCAACCCTGCCTCGCACCGCGTGCTGACCAAGTGCGGCTTTAAGCAGGATGGAACAACAAAGCTGCATTCTCTCGGCGCTATGGCCGTGGTGGATGCCACACGCTTTACACTGACCCGCACCCAATGGATCGCGAATACGCATGGGGATCTGCTGGTTAAGTGATGCCAGATCAGCAGGTTGCAGCCAAAGCAACCTGCTTCCGGCAGCGTGATTGTTGTTTGCCTGTAACGGCATACCTTCAACCACACAAACCAGCGATCCTTCTGATCCTGATGCATTCGTCATGTCTGCATTTCGGATCATCGGGGCTGCTGCGTTTTACCTTCACTTATCCATTTCAAATAACGACCAGAGAAATATGCGTTTGATTTACAAGGCCTTTTACGATGCTCACCACAACTTTAGATACTCAAAGGCTGCAGCTGCGCCCATTCCAATCTGACGATCTCGCCCGATTTTGGGAGATCGGCCACTCTGATTATGAAATTGCACGTTGGCTTACCGGGTTAACGTGGCCTCCAATTATGATGGAGGCTGAAGCCTTTATCGAAAAGGCCATTGCAGTAAATCCAAAAACGGACTCGTTTCCGTTTGCCATCGAACTTGACGGCCAACTCGTTGGCGGTGTTGAAATTGAAAAGCCCGGTGATCTCAAAGAGTTCCCGGAGCTGCCAACCATTGGGTACTGGCTTTCTCAGAAAGCTCAGGGGCAAGGCTTTATGGTTGAAGCATGTGTTGCCGCGCTCCACTGGGGCTTTTCGCGCGAGGCATGTGATGTGTTTGCCGCTCGTGTGTTTGCGACGAACTACTCCTCTCAGAAAGTATTGAAAAAGCTAGGCTTTGAGCCAGCTGGTGTTTGCCTTCGCTACTCTAAACCTCTGCAACAAGACGTTGAGAATATCATCATGCATCTGCCGCGGGATCGGTTTGAAGCATTGCATGGTGATGCGCATGTGATGATGGGAGCTGCGCTATGACCACTTTTCCTCGCTTAAGAACGACCAGCCTGACACTGCGGGAGTGGAGAGAAACAGATGCACCACGTGCACTGAAACTCTTTCAAAATCATAGCATTACGCGCATGCTGACTTCGAAACCACATCCCTTTACCAAGGCGGATGCGGAGGCTTTTCTGCAGACGGCAATCCCCGGTGATCTGAACGAGGCTGTTAACTGGGCCGTTGAACTTCAGGGAGAAGTGATCGGCGGCGTTGGCGCCAGACCTTTGAATGACACACCTGGCATCGGATGGTGGCTGGCCGAGGAGCACTGGCAAAAAGGTATTATGTTTGAGGCTGTTAGTGAAGCCTTGCGCTACCTTCTTCTTGAACGTGAACTCCCCAAGATCGTTGCGGATGCATTCAGCGATAACATGGGATCTCAAGCGCTGATGCGTAAGCTTGGATTTGTTCATACCGGGCAAGGAATGGGGAGCAGCGTGGCGCGTCTGGCTGGCGATTATCCTACAGAAGAGTTCGCCATATCCCCGCTGGATTTCATTGCAGCACAACAGCTCAGAGTGCAGGAGGCAGCACAATGACCACTTTCCCTCGTTTAAGAACAGCAAGCCTGACACTTCGGGAATGGAGAGAGACGGATGCGCCGCGACTTGTGGAACTGCTGCAAAATCAAAACATTACCCGCATGCTGGCATCGCAGCCCCACCCTTTCACAAAGGCAGATGCTGAGGTGTTTCTGCAGAGGTTTATGCCCGGTGATCTAGGTCATGCTGTGAACTGGGCCGTGGAGCTTCAGGGGGTCGTGATTGGCGGAGTGGGTGTCGGCTATCTGCAGCACACACCAGATCTCGCTTTCTGGCTTGCCGAAGAAAAATGGAATAAAGGCGTTATGTATGAGGCAGTTAGTGCAGCGCTCAACTACCTTTTGCTAGAACGCGAAGTCCCTTCCATTTGTGCGGATGCCTTCAGCGACAATGCCGGCTCGCAGGCCCTGCTGAAAAAGCTTGGTTTTGTCCATACGGGGCGGAATGAGGGGCGTAGCCGCGCCCGTCTTGCCGGGACTTATCCTACAGAAGAGTTCCGCATATCCCCTAGAGATTTCATCGCAGCACAACAGCTCAGAGTGCAGGAGGCAGCACAATGATCTTCCCTGAACTACAGACCAACCGGTTGATTTTAAGAGCACTTCAGCCAGACGATTTTCCTCGGCTGCGGTTTCTGTTCTCTGACTATGATGTGGCACGGATGACCGCCAGTTTTCCGCACCCGATTACGGATGAGTGGGCGCATGAGTTTATCAGTCGTAGTCATTCTTTTGATCTGAAGACGGATGTGGTTTGGGCGATTGACAATGGTACCGGCTTCATTGGGTCCATTGGTGCGCACCGGATTGGAGAATCCGCATCTTTGGGCTACGCGCTTGGAAAATACTACTGGCGGCGGGGCTACATGAGTGAAGCGGTGCAAGCCGTTGTAAACTATCTGCAATCCGAGCGGAACGTCGAGAACGTTGATGCTTGCGTTTTTTTGGAGAATCCTGCGTCATTTCGCGTTCTTTTGAAAAATGGCTTCGTTCCGACCTCCGTTTGTACGCACTCCTGCGTCTCCAGAGGAACTGATGAGGTGGAGACACAAAACTTCGAACTCAATCTGGGTCAAGCGGTGGAACAACCACAACTTGCTGTGGCGGGGATAAGATAAAGTGGTTTTTCCAGAGCTGAAAACAGACCGTCTCCGATTGCGCATGATCGACGACGGTGATCTCGATCACCTTGTTCAACTGGCAAACTCCTACGCGATTGCGAGCATGCTTTCAGGCATGCCGCATCCGTTTACGGAGGAAACTGCCAGGTTCTATATCAGTCGTGGCCGTACCAATGATCCTGCAAGTGTGGTGTTGTGGGCGATTGATGATGGAACTGGCCTGGTTGGCTGTATCTGGGCAAAATTTGAGGATGGCACAGGCTGGACCGGCTATTGGATGGGTGAGCCTTATTGGGGCCGTGGCTACATGGGTGAAGCCCTGCGCACGGTTTTACGTTTTGGGTTTGAACACCGCGCTGTGACACGCTTTGAGGCTGGTGTCTTTGCAGACAACCCTGCCTCTTCTCACTTGTTGGATAAAATGGGCTTCAGCAAAGTTGGAGAAGAATCTATCCCCTCCAAAGGACGTGGTGATACGATGGTTCCTCATATCCGGCTTGCCTTGCCCCTCGCCGATTTCGTGGATCTTGCAGAAGCGGAAAGCTGATCGCCATGAAGACCCAAAATACTTTTCCTGTTCTCCGCAGCGACCGACTTGTTCTGCGGGAAATGCGGGAAACCGATTTGGAACTACTGACTGAGTATCTGGGTGATTATGATGTGGCGAAGATGCTTTGTAGTCCGCCGCATCCCTTCTCCCTTGAGGACGGGCAGCAGTATCTTATGCGAGCGCTGAGCGGAGATCTGAATGACGAGATCCATTGGGCGATTGAGCATGAAGGGCAGTTCTGCGGATGTTTTAAAGCAAACTACCTGAACAGCTATCCTGGTATCGGTTATTGGCTCGGAAAGCCACATTGGGGCAAAGGCTTCATGAGCGAGGCAATGCGTTTGGTGCTGACTTACCTGTTCCAGCACCGAGGCCTTAAAACACTGCAAACCGGAGCGTTTTGCTGCAATCCTGCTTCCTTACGAGTATTACAGAAAGCTGGTTTCACTATCAAAAAGCTGCGCACCAACACTTGCAATGCACGGGGTGGTGAAGAGCTGGAGGAAGCATTTCTTATGATTTCATCTGAGCAGTTCAGCGCAGCAATTGATGTCGATTTGCCTCTTGAAGATAAGGGGTTGTTGCAATGAGCCCACGAGACACCACTCTTACAACCTTCCCAGTGCTCCGCAGCAACCGGCTTGTGCTGAGGGAGATGCGGGCAGGAGATCTTGAGCAGCTTTGTGCTTATTTGGGGGACTTTGAGGTCTCTAAATCGCTGAGCAGTCAGCCGCATCCGTTTTCTGAAACAGATGGGCAGGATTACATTGCGCAGGCGCTTGCGAACAATACTGCTGAAAACGTGACGTGGGCCATTGAGCTTGATGGGCAGTTTTGTGGTGGTTTTAAAGCCAAGGAACTGCAAGGAGCTGCGAGTGTTGGATACTGGCTTGGGCGGGAGCATTGGGGCAAAGGCCTGATGAGCGAAGCTTTGCAGGCTGTTCTTGCTTATCTTTTTGAAGAGCGAGCGCTTCATGTAGTGCGCACCGGTGTTTTCAAAGAAAACCCGGCCTCAATGCGTGTGCTGACCAAATACGGCTTCAAAATCACGGGCGAGGCCAAACATGTTTGCCGTGCGCGAGACAATGCAGAGCTGGATGAGATCCAACTTCAGATAACCCGCAATGACTTTCTTCGCCTGACCAGCACAGACGCGAGCACATGAGTATTTAAGATGTTTCCTGAACTTAAAACAGACAGACTGACACTGCGCCAGTTCAAGCACACAGATCTGGAGCCGCTTTGTACGCACATCAATAATTTTGCAGTCGTGAAAACACTTTCCGAGGTGCCCTATCCTTACTCCAAAGAGGATGGGGAGTGGTGGATCAACTTTTGCCGTACCACTCCGCTCTCTGAAAAGATTGCCTGGGTTGTTGAGGGGCCTGCGGGCTTTTCCGGTGCGATCACGCTGATGAAGCTGCAAAGCGGTAAACCTATTTTGGGGTACTGGCTTGCGGAGCATCTGTGGGGCAAAGGCTATATGAGTGAGGCCGCTGAAGCTGTCGTGACATATGGCTTTGAAACGCTCGACTTGCCAACGATCTACACCTCCGCACTTGAAGAAAATCCTGCCAGCCTGCGTGTTCTGAACAAGCTGGGTTTTCGCGAAGTCGGCAGAGGCTTTTCGACACCGCGATCTCGCGAAGGCGAAACACTGCCGAATATTTCTCTCAGTTTGACAAAAGAACAGTGGGCTGAACGGCTTACGATTGCCTGAGCGCGTCAGCAGCCAACAAAATTCCAGAGTGTTTGAGATCGAATGACTAAGCGCTCCTAAGTACAAGAAATTGGATAGAAAATGTTTCCTGAACTCAACACCAGTCGCCTCACCCTTCGCCAGTTTCGGCAGGATGATCTGGAGCCGATTTGCGAGAACATAAACAACTTTGAAGTCAGCAAAATGCTGACTGTGGTTCCTTACCCTTACACCAAGGCAGATGGCGAATGGTGGCTCAACCACATCAGCGAGACGCCTCTGACGAAAGAGACCAACTAGGCTATTGAATCTGAGCTCGGATTTGCGGGTGTTATTACCATCCGCATTGGCGAAAGCGGTGTCCCACTCATCGGCTACTGGTTGGGCCAACCGTTCTGGGGCAAGGGCTACATGAGCGAAGCGACCGAGGCCGTGGTGGACTACTGCTTTGAGACGCTTGGTGTCACCAAAGTTACATCCGGTGCTTTTGAGGAAAATGATGGCTCGCTGAACGTGCTGGCCAAAAACGGCTTCCAGACCGTCGGCACTCAACCAGAAAAAAGCCGCGCCCGTGGCGAGGAAGACATCACCCTGATCAACGTAGAGCTCACCCGCGACCTATGGGAAGCCATGCGGGCTGTGGCTGTTTGAGGCATTTTTTATTTAGGATTTAGTTACATGACATTTCCAGAGCTCAAGACAGAGCGCCTAGCTTTGCGAGCACTTCGAGAAAATGACCTGGCGCTGATTTGCGACTACCTCAATAACTTTGAGGTTACGCGGATGCTGTCTGTGGTGCCTTATCCCTACACCAAAGCCGATGGTGAGTGGTGGTTGAGTAATTGCGCAAACACTCCGCTGACACAAGAGGTCAACTGGGCCATCGAGTTCGAGCACCATTTTGTAGGAGTTATCAGCATCCACATCTCAGAGGAAGGTGTGCCTTTGATTGGTTATTGGTTGGCCAAACCATTCTGGGGCAAGGGCTTTATGAGTGAAGCGACGGCAGAGGTTATTCGATACTGCTTTGAAGTCCTTGGTTCAGAGCGGATCACTTGTGGGGCCTTCGACGAAAATCATGGCTCTCTTCGCGTACAAGAAAAGAATGGTTTTCAACGCACCGGTTTGCGACGAGATAAGTGTCGTGCACGTGGAAATGAAGCAGTGACCTTGATTGAGACGGAGCTCACCCGCTACCTCTGGGAAGCCAAGCGGGCGGTGGCTGTTTGAGGCAAGTTGCGTGTCGCGTGCCGACGGCCGCACGCGACACGTTTTGTGATCAGTTAAACAGCAGCGGTATCATTATGTGCATTGAGGCATGCATAAAAATGACGAAACCCGGCCCAAGGAGGAAAAACAGGCTGCCCATTATCAGCCCCGGCACAAGCATGCGGGTGGCTATCAAGTTCCACATCAGTGTGTGGTCAGTTTCGCCCAGCTCGTGAAAGATAACAAAGGCAATCGCAGCGATGAGAACCGCAGTTAATGCCGACCAAAACACACGATAGGTGTGCTTTACTCCTGCCAGCAGCCTGAACATGCCGAAAAAGACAGGCGCACTGATTAGCATGCGGAACAATAGTTCCTCACCGTATCCGGCAACCATACCAAAGAGAAAGCCAGGGCGAGAGCTTTCTTCGGCTGGAACAAAGTCCGGCAGTTTGCTTCCGAAGATGCTCCAAATTATGCAGGTCACGATGACCGCTGTACCTGCCCCGGCAATGATCTGCGTGACAGGTGTATGCCTTTTCAAACCTGTGCAGCCAAGCTTTTTGAAGCAATACCAGCCCAAGAGCAGAGACGTGAGAATGACAAGCCAGGTCGAGGCATAGATTGGTATGATCTTGATGAATGGATCAGCCCAGAACACATGACTTTCATTCTGCGTGCTGAAGGCCAGAAGCGTGATGCAATAGAGAACGAAGAGCTGGGCCCAGACAATTGTCGCCATCAGCTGGTTACAGAATATGGTGGGATAGTAGGTGGGATTTTTCGAGGACATCATTGTGTTTCCCCCGCCCTTCTCTGCTTCAAGTTTAAGAAGGTGAGTTGGAGAAGAGGGCTGCCTCTTAAACTATTTCATTTTACAGACAGCCCAGCGCATCAGGTCTGGCTCAGAGTTTCTGGCCATTGTTGATGATTGTGGTCGATGACGGAATTGCATTTACGACGGTTTGAAGCGCCATGCAGGCCTTCTCACTTGCCTCCACGAGTAAAGCGATCAGCGATGGGTCTTCTTGCGACTCGATAATGATGACGGTCTCAATGCCTTTTGAGACACCAAGCATTTCCGAGCCCTCTTCAGCCGTCATTCCCGGAATTTTGGATTGGAACTTCATCTTCTGCTCCAGCTTGATGGAGGAGATGTTCAGCTTCCGGGACTGGGCCAGCCCATGCACATGGGTCAGCAGGCAGAAGCCAATACCAGCTGCGAGGTAGGACAGTGGAGCTGGGGCGGTATCTGCTCCGCCAATGGATGAGCCTTCATCGCAAAGGAGTTCAAAAGCACCGAAACCGGGAACGTTGGGCTGCACCACGCCACTCTTGACCAGGCCATCGCCTGTGAGTTCAGCGATCAAATCAACCTCAAGCTCCAGACCGTCTTTTGACTTTCTGATTTTGTTCAGGCTGATGTGCTGCGGCGTTGGCATGACCTCGGCGCGGGTTACGATGGAATGTGCAACAGTGTTATTGTCAAGCATCTCTACCTCCATAAGTGTACGATACTGTACCGTACACTTATCAGATAAAAATTGCTTTCGTCAAGCTTCACAGGTTTCGTACTGTCTCCAAGTGAGTGCAGCTAGGCCCTGTGAGCTTTCATGAAGTCGCATACGCATTGGCGAACATGAGAAGAAATCTCTTCCTCACTGGGTGCTGACTGAACGCCCAATAGCAACGCAAGATGCGTGTCTTCGCGCAGCATGCCCATAAAAATGCTCGCTGCCTTTTCGGCGTGCTCAACTGAGATAATTCCAAGCTCATTGGCGAGTTGCAGTTGCTGTGCGATGCTGGAGCTGGCGCGCTTGGGGCCGAGCTGGAAGAAAGACTTCGTGATATGCTGCGCGCGACAGCCCTCTCCGATAAGCATGCGCCAAAGTCCTAAGGTTCTGTCATCATAGATGAGGGTCAACACCGCTTTGCCAAAGACAAAGAGTGTCTCTTCCAGCTCCTGAAGAGATCCGCCGTCAGCATGAGAATCCAGAGGCTTGATCGAGAGAACTGGCCCTTCGGACAGGTTGCTGACAATCTCTGCCAGCATTGCTTCTTTGTTTTTGAAATGTCTATAGACCGTGGTTTTGGAGGCGCGGGCACGCCTGACGATCTCATCCATCGAGGTGTTGGCATAGCCAAGCTCGATAATCGTGTCAGTTGCTATTTCCAGAAGCTCATTTCTGCGCTTTTCGCCACGTGACACCTTTTTTTCCGTTTCCATGCAATGCTTCCAACTCTCAGGCAAGTACGATACCGTACCTTACACTAGCTTCTGAGTGGATTGGCAAGAAGAAACGAAGTGGGCTGGTTGGGATCCCATGAGCAACTCAATTGATGCTCTCAAGATTGGCGCGTAAAGTTCGGAGTGAACTCCAAACAAAAAAAGAGAGCGTATTGCTACGCTCTCTTTTTAGAAACTGTGTCGCTCGAATTATACGGTTTCGAGGTTTACAGCGCTCTGGCGGCCGTCGCGGCCTGTTTCCAGTTCAAAAGTCACTTCCTGGCCGTCTGCCAGAGTGGAAAGACCGGAGCGCTCTACAGCTGAGATGTGAACGAATACGTCTTTGCTTCCATCTTCAGGTGCGATGAAACCGAAACCTTTGGTGGTGTTGAACCATTTCACGGTGCCTTTAGCCATCGTGATATCTCCTGTTGGATATGCTGTTGCGACATGCAAGCAGCTTTAGCGTCAGGGCAAAATCGAGTGCACTGACGCCATAAGGAGACAGGGAGTCGATAGTCTTAACGTACAGAGGGCATTCCATATATTTACCCTCAAGTAAAGCCCGGCATTTCATAAAGAGCGAAGCTCACGCATTTTTCATACGCACAATGTGGGTGTGCTGAACTCTTTCCTAAGATTTTCTTTGGGGTTTTCACTAAGGTCTTGATCTTCACACACAAGGCCTGTAGGCGGTTTCTCTTCTTTGAGAGATGCAGGGATGCGCATCGTCATACTCAAATAATCCTCACTCAGTGAAAAAATTTCCAAAAACGCGCTCTAAGAGCTTGCAATCAGGTTCTGTCCGAGATACTGACCGCCCCCAAGCTTTTAAAGTTCCTCTCGGATTTTGAAATCTCCAAGATACTGTTACCTGGCCGGTTTCCTTCAGTTTGAAGTGAAGCGCAGGTGTTGATCACCTTCAGTTTCCTGCTGTTTCCTTATGGATCAGAGAGATTGAAGATGGGTCTTGCTCTTTCTGTACTGGCTGGCGCGACAGTTTATGCGTTCCGCGACTTTCGGCAGATGGCAGGATAAGGGTCTTGAGCAAGGTTGCGGCAACAGCCTTTTGCTCCCTCGTCCATCTGGTTGATCATCCACCAGTTTTTTGGCTGTGTATCGCACTCAGAGATTTGAAGTTCAGGAACTTGAAGCGTGGTTTGGATAGCACCGGCGCGTTGCAGGCATGTGGACTGACGGGCTTGACGCTATCTTCGTGTACTTGAATTAAGAGCGCCAGCAAAAATAAGCCAAGCGCTCCAAGAAGAATAAGAAGAGTTTGTCATGTTCCCGGAGTTGCAATCCGAGCGCTTGATCCTACGCGATTTTCGCGAGGGTGATTTTGATATTCATAACGAGTTTCTGAACGATTTCGACGTGAGCAAGATGCTGACCGTGGTTCCGCATCCTTACACCAAGGATGATGGTGATTGGTGGTTTGACCACTGCCGCACCACGCCGCATAGCGAAGAAATCAACTGGGTCATCGACAACGGTGAAGGTCTGGTCGGCGTGATCGGCATTCGCAATGTATCGACAGTGCCTCACCTCGGTTACTGGTTGGCAAAGTCTCACTGGGGCAAGGGCTACGCCAGTGAAGCAACCAATCTGGTTTGTGATTATGTGTTCAACCAGCTGAAAGCAGGTGCAATGAACACCGGTCTGTTCACCATCAACCCGAAGTCTCTGAATGTGCTTCAGAAGAACGGGTTTGAGGTTACCGGAGAGACCAAAGAAAAGAACCGCGCACGCGGCGACATCGAAATGGATTATACGACGGTCACACTGACCCGGGACAGATGGGCATCCATGCAGGCGATTGCAGCCTAAAACTCTCCCATCTCAGCTTATCTTCATTTCGAAAGGCTCGTGAATTGATGTTCGCGAGCCTTTTGGCTGTTTCAGCGCGTACTTTGAAACACCCAGCGTACTCTTGTCCGAAAACCGCAAAACACTTTTCGGGAGTACGCTTTTTCAAGTTGCGTACCCTTGTCCGAAAACCTCATGGCACTTTTCGGGGGTACGCAGAGCAACAAAATTAGCCAGATTTGCTGTTCCACCCTTGGCGGGAGCGCAATAGGGCTTTATGACGTCCTCCAAAGAACGTCACAGGTGGACGAAAGAGAATAAAATGAAATTCCTCGATCAGGCAAAGATCTTTGTAAAGTCTGGCGATGGTGGCGCGGGTAGCGTCAGCTTCCGCCGAGAGAAATATGTTGCCGAAGGTGGTCCCGACGGTGGTGATGGTGGCCGTGGTGGTGATGTGTGGGTTGAGTGCGTTGAAGGCCTCAACACGCTGATCGACTATCGCTATGCGCAGCACTACAAAGCGAAAATCGGCATGCATGGCATGGGCCGCAACAGAACCGGCGCTAAAGGCGACGATGTTGTGCTGCGCGTGCCAGTGGGCACCCAAATTCTGGAAGAAGACAACGAAACCGTTGTTGCTGATCTGACCGAAAAAGGTCAGCGCCTGCTGCTGATGCGCGGCGGTAACGGTGGCTTTGGTAACGCGCACTTCAAAACCTCTACCAACCAGGCACCGCGTCACGCGAACCCTGGTCAGGAAGGTGAAGAGAAATGGATCTGGCTGCGCCTGAAGCTGATTGCGGATGCTGGCCTTGTTGGTCTGCCAAACGCAGGTAAGTCTACCTTCCTTTCTGCTGTATCTGCGGCACGTCCGAAGATTGCGGACTATCCGTTCACCACACTGCATCCAAACCTTGGTGTTTGTGAGCTGGACGGTCGTGGCTTTGTGCTGGCTGACATTCCAGGTCTTATCCGTGGTGCTCATGAAGGGCATGGTCTGGGTGACCGCTTCCTTGGTCACGTAGAGCGTACCCGTGTGCTGCTGCATCTGGTGGACGGCTCTGGCGAGGAAGATCCGGGCGATGCATACCGCACCATTCGTGGTGAGCTGGAAGCTTACGGCCATGGTCTGGACGAAAAGCCTGAAATTGTTTGCCTTTCCAAAGCAGATGCTTTGACGGATGAGCTGCGTGAAGAGCGCTTTAAGTCACTGGAAGAGGCTTGCGGGCAGAAACCATTGATTATTTCTTCGGCCAGTGGTGAGAACATCGACACTGCGCAGCGAATGATCATTCGTGCCATTGACAAGGATAAGCAAGAAGAGGCTAATTCCGTTCCTTCTGATGGAATCGAGGAGTGGCGCCCATAATGGCCCGAAGTCTGAGCGACTATAAGCGCATCACCGTAAAAATCGGCTCTGCCCTGCTGGTGGAAAATGGCCGGTTGAAGCGGGAGTGGCTGGAATCTCTGGCGGATGATCTGCAGGCTCTTTCCGAAGCTGGGAAAGAGGTTCTGGTGGTCTCCTCCGGTTCTATTGCTCTTGGTCGTGGTGTTCTTGGTTTGCCCGCTGGCCCCTTGAAGCTGGAGCAGGCGCAAGCCGCCGCTTCCGTGGGCCAGATTGCACTTGCTCAGGCTTACTCTGAAATTCTCGGTGCGCGTGGTCTGACGGCGGGTCAGATTCTGCTGACCCTTGGCGATACCGAAGAGCGCCGCCGTTATCTCAACGCGCGCGAGACAATCAGCACCCTGCTCAAGATGGGTGCTGTGCCGATCATCAACGAGAACGACAGCGTCGCGACCTCTGAAATCCGGTATGGTGACAACGACCGTCTGGGCGCCCGTGTGGCGACCATGGCAAGTGCGGACCTGCTGGTGCTGCTTTCTGACGTGGACGGGCTTTACACTGCCGCTCCGCAGACCGATCCGAAGGCGATCTTCCTGCCTGAGGTTCCTCAGGTCACGCAAGAGATTGAGGCGATGGCTGGTGCACCTGGCTCAGCGTTCTCATCCGGCGGCATGAAGACCAAGATCGATGCGGCCAAAATTGCGCAAAGCGCTGGCACCACGATGATCATCGCCAGCGGCAAGACGTTGAACCCGCTGGACGCGATTGAGAACGGCGCACGGGCCACTTGGTTCCCTGCCCCCTCTTCTCCATCCCGCGCCCGCAAAACGTGGATCAGCGGCCATCTGAAACCGCATGGCACCATCCAACTGGATGCAGGTGCGCTGAAGGCCGTGAAGGCTGGCAAGAGCTTATTGCCAGCTGGTGTGACTAAGGTGGACGGCACTTTCACCCGTGGTGATGCGGTGCGCATTGTTGATGCGGACGGCCATGATGTGGGACGCGGTCTTGTTGCCTATGATTATGGTGAGGCCTCTCTCATCATCGGACGCAACAGCAAGGAAATTGAAGCCATTGTTGCTACCCGGGACGCGCCGAGATGATACATACGGACGACCTTGTGCTCTCTACATCTGATTTGGACAATTCATAGAAACTGTTTAGGTTGAGCAAGTTCAACCAGTGATGACTTAAGGGTTTTGCAGATGCTGAATACTTCTGAAGTGGCAAATGCGGACAACACCGATGTTCGCGACCTGATGGCAACCATTGGCAAGAAAGCGCGCGCTGCTGCACGTGTTCTTGCAATTGCCCCCACAAGCCAGAAGAACAAAGGCCTGGAAGCGATGGCTGCTGCCGTTCGCGCTGCAACCCCGGACATCCTGAAAGCGAATGCTGTCGATCTGGAGACCATGAAAGCCAACGGCCAGCTGGCTTCCTTCATTGATCGCGGTACGCTGAATGAAGAGCGCATTGAGGCAATCGCCTGCGCACTGGAAGACATTGCAAAGCTAGACGATCCTGTTGGCTCCACCATTGCTGAGTGGAAGCGTCCGAATGGTCTGGACATTTCCCGCGTGCGCACGCCACTTGGTGTGATAGGCGTGATTTATGAAAGCCGCCCAAACGTGACAGCAGATGCTGGTGCCCTGTGCTTGAAGGCTGGCAATGCGGTTGTACTACGTGGCGGTTCTGACACCATCAACTCCAATCTTGCGATCTACAAAGCCTTGCAGGCTGGCCTCGCTGATGCAGGATTACCAGTTGATGCAATCCAGATTGTGCCAGTGAAAGACCGTGCGGCTGTTGGTGAGATGCTGAAGGGTTTGGATGGTAATCTGGACGTGATCATTCCACGTGGTGGCAAGAGCCTTGTTGCCCGCGTTCAGGATGAAGCCCGCGTGCCGGTGTTTGCGCACCTTGAAGGTCTGGTTCACATCTTCATCGACAAGAAGGCCGATCTGGACAAGGCGATCGACATTGTCGTCAATTCCAAGATGCGCCGAACAGGTATCTGCGGCGCTGCTGAGACCCTTCTTGTTGACGAAGCTGTCGCGGCAACCATTCTGCCGCCAATTCTAGCGGCGCTTCAGGAGAAGCGCTGTCAGATCCGCGGTGATGAAGAAGTCATGATGCTTTGTCCAACCGCTTCTGAGGCAACAGAGGACGATTGGTCAACCGAATATCTGGACGCAATCATCTCCGTGAAGATTGTTGGTGGTCTGGAAGAAGCGATCGAGCATATCGGTACCTATGGTTCCAACCACACCGACTGCATCATCACTGAAGATCAGATTGCAGCCCGCAAATTCTTTGCTCAGGTGGACTCAGCGATTGTTCTTCACAATGCATCCACACAGTTTGCGGATGGCGGTGAGTTTGGCATGGGTGCTGAAATTGGCATCGCAACAGGCCGCATGCATGCACGCGGCCCAGTTGGTGTTGAGCAGCTGACCAGCTTCAAATACGTTGTGCGCGGGAACGGCCAAACACGTCCATGACGAACACCAAACCGCACGCGATAGAAAATCACGGTAAGCTTTGGGGCAAGTTGGGGAACGTGCAGCCGGACTGGATGCGCCTTCCCTATGCGGCTGATGGAAATCGCATTGGTTTGTTTGGGGGATCATTCAATCCCCCGCATCCCGGCCACTTGCTTGTGGCAGAAACAGCTCTGCGGCGCTTGAAGCTGCATCAGGTCTGGTGGCTGGTTACTCCGGGCAACCCGCTCAAATCTCATCGTGATTTGGCACCCTTGGAAGAGCGCGTTGCTGCGGTTAAAGACCTTGCGCGGCACCCACAGATGAAGGTGACCGCCTTTGAAAAAGTGCTGGGCACCTCCTACACTGCAAGTACGGTACAGCAACTGCAGGTGCGGCGGCCGCATCTCAAGTTTGTCTGGTTGATGGGTGCGGACAATCTCTCCAATTTTCACCATTGGCAAAACTGGCAGAGCATTATAGAAGGGGTGCCGGTGGCAATTGTTGACCGGCCCAAAGCGACCCTTTCGTCGCTTTCCGCTCAAGTTTGCCAACGGTATGCCTTTGCTCAACTAAAAGAAAAAAGTGCAGACCAACTGCCTGAGTGCAAAGCCCCGTGCTGGACCATTTTACGCGGTCCGCTGGACGAAACCTCTTCCACTCTACTGAGGAATAGAGGACACACCCCAGGGTAACTTTGCGCTTTTTGCGGAAACTAGTGTCTTGAAAATGCCATAGGGACCTGAGTATTCTTCTTGACGGAAGGCTTGAGTTTGTGCATTTCAAGCTTTCTCTAACAGCAGGCTACTGCTTTCTCTAACCATGGCGAGGGCTCTTAAGCTGACCATGACAACTCAACATGAAGGGACGGACACCATCGCTCCTCTTCAATCGCACGATCCCACCAAGGATGGGGATGTGCTTGCACTGATCCTCAACAGTCTGGAAGATTCCAAGGCTGAGGACATCGTATCACTCGATCTTGCTGGCAAGTCTGCATTGGCTGATCACATGGTTGTGGCTTCTGGCCGCTCTCACCGCCATGTGGGCGCTGTTGCTGACCACTTGCTCCGTGATCTGAAAAATGCTGGCTACGGTAACGCTCGCGTAGAGGGTATGCCGCATTGTGACTGGGTGCTCATCGATATCGGTGATGCAATCATTCACATTTTCCGCCCAGAAGTCCGCAGTTTCTACAATGTAGAAAAGATGTGGTCTGCGGATAGCTCTGCACCAACGCAGTTCATCGGATAGTATCAGTGCTTCTTTGAAGCACTGAGTATTGCAGTATTCAGTTTCTCTGCCCTTTCAGGGAATGAGGGAGTCTGGACAATTGCCGCTGATGCAGGTGTTGAACCATCTGCATGAGATCTTCTTGCGGGCAACTCTGAACTAAACCCGGAGACTTTATGAAAGTCACGATTGCCTGCGTCGGCAAAATGAAAGCTGGCGCGGAAAAGGACATGTACGAACGCTATCTGGACCGGGCTCGCAAAGCTGGCCGTTCTGTTGGCATCACCTCTGTGTCCGTGGTTGAATTTTCAGAGAGCCGGGCTTCCCGCACGCAAGACAGAAAAGACGAAGAGGCGCAACTTCTGCTCAATGCGCTTCCTTCCGGCGCGATCCTTATCGCACTGGATGAGCACGGCAAGACACTTTCCAGTGAGGCCTTTGCCAAAAAGGTTGGCGGCTGGGCTGATCAGGCATCTCCGACGTGGTTCTCGCCATTGGTGGTGCAGACGGGCACGGACAGGCGCTGCTGCAGCGTGCAGACCTGAAGCTGGCCCTCGGCTCCATGACATGGCCCCACCAGCTGGTCCGCATTATGTGCGGCGAACAAATCTACCGCGCCATCACAATTTTAACTGGACATCCCTACCACCGCGCCTGATTGGCGTGGAGCGCTTCAAATAGGCTGATAAGCATCTTTCAGCTGTGAGGCTTGCAATAGTGTCACAGTTTTTTTCTTAGTGCCTGAATCCCCATGTGCCTGACAGGATTTTTCTACCGACTGTGACGAAGCACAGTTAGAAGTGAGCAACTTCAAACTCGCTTATAGATTTAAAGATTTCTCTATGTTGACTTACCTGACTGACTGCGTTGTGCAGCTGGAAGCCTTCGGCCTAAAACGTATCTTTCCAACACATAAAAAACATAGAGAAGAAGATTTCAAAGACAAATTTGATGCTTCGACCTTGTTTTACGATGTCTTCCGCTCCTTTGATGGCGCTCATATCATTCTCATCGGTCCAAAACCTTTAGGATATGAAGCAGAACTTGCGAAAGCATCATTTGCAATCGGATCTCAGAAGCTAAAGGCCAAGCATCGTAAGTTAAAGCAAATTCACGAGATCTGGATCCGAGTTTCTCCAGATCAGGCAATCGATAAGATCGACATGACGCTGAATGGCGTTCAAGTTCAGATCAATGTTAGCCCAAGCGCATGCAAGCGTTTCAAAGGCAAATACGCACTTTCGACTTTATGTAAGGACACCCCAGTTCCATGGATTTTGGATTGGGTGCGGTTTAATGTTGTAAACCATGGGGTAGATGCTCTGGTTCTCTTCGAGAACAGCGAAAGTCCAAAGCGTGCGCAAGACATTCACGATGCACTTGAGCAATCAGGCCTCGATATCGAATTTGAGGTGGTGCATGCACCGTTTAAGTACGGACCGCCAAAGATGCGTGAAATCAAGTTCCTTCAGCGCTCCATTCTCCAGTTGCTACGCTGGAAGTATGTTCAAACAACTGAAGCGCTGCTGTTCTGTGACGTTGATGAGTTTGTTGTCTGCGAGAAAGGTGTATCTGTATTCTCCGGTTTGAAAGATAGTTTTCTGGGCTACTTTCTCATTCCGGGTATCTGGGTTGAGCCAGTTACCAATGCTGACCTAAGTAAGCTTAAGTCTCTCGACGAGCGCCGGCACCATATGTTTCAACACACAACCAACCCACCAGCTGTAACGCATCGCAAATGGGTGGCAGTTCCTTCGCGCATTCCAAAAAACATCCAGTTCAAAGCTCATGGTGTCCGGCCTGAGCCGAAGCATGCTGCGTGGCTGCATCCTTTCTTTACCCGCATGAAGCCATTTTTGCGCAGTGCAACGCTCTGTCACTTCAATGCCATCAGCACAAGCTGGAAAACAGATCGGGATGAGATCAAGCAAGTAGACACAAGCGAGCACATTGTTCACGAAGAGCTTCAGAATGCGTGTGCAGCAGCTTTCTCTCATAAAATCAGAGAAACTGAGCTCTCATAGCTGTTGAACAACACTGCCAAATCTGTAACTGCCTTGTTTCTTCCTCTTTTGGCTTCTTCACTGCAACGCGTTCGATAGATGTGCCTGAACATTACAATTTAGGCGCAGATATTGATGTTTTTACTGGAAGTCGCTAAGCCTGCAACGTGGTTGACACTTCCTTAACGCTGTGTGGAGCATTATCCTCGGCGTTAACTTTGAGGCCGTGTGCCTGTTTTCTGCAGGATTGGTCTGCGTCGACGTTTAGAGCGAGCTGCGCTCGTGCATCATGCTCTAACACTTTGTTAAAGCGTATTCTTGCCCGAAAACCGGGACTACTTTTCGGGAATACGCCATAGTATTGAAGAAAGTCAGCGTTTTGCTCGGCGCTGCACTTTGGGAGTTCAGTTGTTGCGTTTTAGGGGAAATCTGCTCCTCCAATTGCTGACAAGCTTTGCCTTGTTTTTTGTGGCTGCCTTTGCGTTGCCGCTGCAAAGTACTGCGCAAAAACTGACGAACGTCTCCTTTAAAATTGAGAAGGATGCGATTGATCCTGAAGATCCGGCTGCTGAGGCATTGCGTCAGAAGCAGGCACGGGAGAAAGAGCTTCGTGATCTGAACCAGAATATCTCGCTTTCCAAAGAAAAGCGGGAGGAGATTCAGCGGTCTATTCGTGCGTTGGAGCGGGATGGTGAGAGCCTGAGTGGTGAGTTGATCCGCACTGGTGAGCGCATGAAGAAGCTTGAAAACCAGCTGGAAGCTACTGAAGCCCGGCTGGGTCGTCACAGAAAAAACGAACAATCTGTACGTGCGTCATTGAATGAACGTAAAGATGTTTTAGCTGAAGTTTTAAGTGCTTTGCAAAGGATCGGGCATCGCCCGCCGCCAGCCATGGTCGTGCGTCCGCAGGATGCTCTTGGCGCGGTACGCAGTGCGATCCTGCTGAACTCAATCATGCCGGAAGTGCGGATTGAAGCGGAAGCACTGGCAAGTGATCTTGCTGAATTGTCTCGGCTTCGAGCAAAAATTGAAGCAGAGCGGAACAGGGTTCGAAGTGGTGCAATACAGATGGCGGAGGAGCGCCATCGTGTTGAATTGCTTTTAGAAAAGAAGAAGGCAGCACGGCAGGAGAGCCTTGCAGCGCTGGAAGCCGAGAAGCTCGCGCCAGGGAACTTGCTGAAAAGGCAACCTCTTTGAAAGAGTTGCTTGCTAACCTTGAGCGAGAAGTGGAAAGCAGCCGCCGGGCAGCAGAAGCAGCGCGGCTTGCGGACATTGAGCGGCAGAACCGGATTGCTTCCGGGGATCCGTTTGCTGATCCGAGCCGGTTGAAACCGGCTGTTGCTTTTTCGGAGACTCTTGGGCTGTTGCCTGATCCGGTTTCCGGCACGCTCCTGCAAGACTTTGGGGTTGCAGATGGATTTGGTAACGTAACCACTGGCCAATCCATTGCGACACGCCCGAATGCCCAGGTCACCTCCCCCACTGATGGTTGGGTGGTGTATGCAGGGGATTTCCGCTCATACGGGCAGATGGTAATTGTTAATGCAGGCGGCGGATACCATGTGCTTTTGTCCGGTCTGGACAACGTCATGGTGGAGTTAGGGCAGTTTATTCTAGCTGGAGAGCCAATCGCTAAAATGGGAGAAACGCGCCTTGCAAGCGCTAATAACCTTAATTTTAGTTTGGACCAGCCGGTTTTATATGTAGAATTCAGGAAAGACGGCACTGCAATCGACCCCAACCCATGGTGGTCACGCGCCGAAAACGAAAAGGTTCGCGGATGATACGGAAAGCATCGCTTTTGCTGGTTGGCGTGGTCATGGGGGCTACGGCGGTCGTAACATACTCTCAGGCCCCATTCAGATTTACTGAACCAGCTTCAGCTGCGTCTGCTGATACGTACAATCAGCTTAATCTGTTTGGCGATGTGTTTGAGCGTGTACGCTCTGATTATGTTGAGGAGCCAGCAGACTCCAAACTGATCGAAACCGCCATCAACGGCATGCTCACAAGCCTTGATCCGCATTCCAGCTATCTGCCACCAAAGAGCTTCCGCGATATGCAGGTGCAGACTCGCGGTGAGTTTGGCGGGCTTGGCATTGAAGTGACCATGGAAGACGGCCTCGTGAAGGTTGTCGCTCCAATTGATGACACTCCGGCATTTAAAGCTGGCGTTCAGGCAGGTGACCTGATTACCCATCTTGATGGGGAACAGGTTATGGGCCTTACCTTGAACGAAGCTGTCGAGAAGATGCGCGGGCTGGTTAATACAGACATTACCATCACCGTACGTCGTGAAGGCTTGAATGAGCCTACCGATATTACAATCACTCGTGATGTGATCCGCATTCGCTCTGTTCGCTGGAACAAAGAGGAAGACATCGGTTACATCCGCATCACCCAGTTCAACGAACAGACCTTTGATGGTCTGGAAACCGCTGTTGATGAGCTGACCGCTGAAATCGGCGAGGACAACCTGAAGGGCTTTGTGCTGGATCTGCGCAACAACCCGGGTGGTCTGCTGGATCAGGCGATTGCTGTTTCTGACGCGTTCCTGAACCGTGGTGAAATCGTTTCTACCGTGGCCGTAATGCCGAGGAAACCCAGCGCTACAACGCTCGCAATGGTGACCTGACAGAAGGTGCGCCTGTGATCGTTCTGGTCAACGGCGGTTCTGCTTCAGCCTCCGAGATTGTGGCTGGTGCACTGCAGGATCATCGCCGCGCAACCATTCTGGGCACCCGTTCCTTCGGTAAGGGTTCCGTTCAGACCATTATTCCACTGGGTGCAAATGGCGCTATCCGCCTGACAACTGCACGCTACTACACGCCTTCCGGCAACTCTATTCAGGCGAAGGGTATCCGCCCTGACATCGTCTCCTTGCAGGAACTGCCAGACGAGCTGAAGGGCCGTGCAGAAACCAAAGGCGAAGCTGGTCTTCGTGGTCACCTTCAGGCTGAAGAAGGTGATGAAGGCTCTGGTAGCCAGGCTTACGTGCCGCAGGACAAAGACAAAGACGTGCAGCTGAACCTGGCGAAAGCCCTGCTCCGCGGTGAGAAGACTGATGCAGCCTTCCCACCAAGTGCAGACAGTGCAGCAAACACATCTAAATGATTTAGGACCCCGGGCAGTTCATCTGGATTGCCCGGGGCCTAACTGTTTGTTCTCAGGCATATGACGCTCCGAAAACCGGTAGCTACATTTCAGGGATATGCTATAAAGTGATATTGTACGCCGCGCTGAACCTTCGTTTGGCGCGGCGGAATTTTATGACAGGGTGGGGGCACCAATGGTTAGGAGCGATTTGACAGCTCCGCTTGGAATGAACAAGCGTCGGAGCATCGGGCGGCTGCCGCTCGGCCTGATTGGCGTCGCCATCATGACTGTCATTTTCACCACCGGCTTCATCTGGATTGGCATTGTTGATGATCCCAATGGCGGCGAGCCAATGGCAACTATCGAGCTTTCCAGCGCACTTGACGGCGTTGCTCCCAGCGACATTGAAATTGTTGATCTTCCTGATGGCTCTCAGCTGGATCTGATTGAAGCTGAACAATTTGATGCCAACGGTGTTGGTCCTGACGGCAGCTATCGCCCTTCCCGCCAGCTTGGATCTGCACTGAAAGATCAGGCCAGTGGGCCGACATCTCTCGTCGATCTGGCACGTCGTGTTGATTATGAGGGGCTGGATGGCGGTTTCTCCAGCGAGTCTCTGTCTACCGAA
The DNA here is from genome assembly GCF_001310815.1 of Pseudovibrio denitrificans JCM 12308. Classification (GTDB taxonomy): domain Bacteria; phylum Pseudomonadota; class Alphaproteobacteria; order Rhizobiales; family Stappiaceae; genus Pseudovibrio; species Pseudovibrio denitrificans. The sequence goes on along the minus strand of NZ_BAZK01000003.1, from coordinate 213,017 downwards.
CCAATTGAGCAGCTTCTTGAGCCGAATAAGTTCGGATCTCTTCCAAAGATCTCCCCTGAAGGGGTGCGTCCGCTGGATGCTTATGCGCGGCGGCCTAATCCGGCGACGCTGACGCAGGCGCGGATTGCTATTCTGATCAACGGTATCGGCCTCAATTCCGATATGACAATCAAGGCCATTGAGGATCTTCCTGCTGACATTTCGCTGGGGCTCTCTCCTTATGGGGACGACGTTAACAGCTGGATGGAATCTGCACGCCTTTCCGGCCATGAAGTGCTGCTTCAGGCACCGATGGAGCCCTTTGATTACCCGGATAATGATGCCGGACCGCAGAGTCTGTTGACCAATCTGGACCAGAAGCAGAATGATGAGCGCCTTTCCTGGGTTCTTGGGCAGACCAGCAACTATGTTGGGCTTGTGAACTTCATGGGCGATCGCTTCACCTCAAATGAGACCCGCATGAGCGAGTTTTTGAGCAAGGTGCGGGACCGTGGTCTGATGTATGTTGACGATGGCTCCTCCCCTCGTTCCAAAGCTGGCCAAGTGGCTGGAACGCAGAAAGTGCCGTTTGTGCAGGCTGATCTGGTGTTGGACCAAAACCTGAGCGCTGAAGCCATTGGTACGCAGCTGCTGGAGTTGGAAACCATTGCACGCCAGCGCGGCATTGCTGTTGCGACTGCGACAGCCTTTCCGGTGACACTGAACGCTTTGGAAGCGTGGTCTCAGCGACTGGAAGAGCGAGGACTTTCTCTCGTTCCGGTTAGCTCTGCCATCAATTCAACACGTTAAGTCTGCAGCGTTGTAGCTCACTCAAACACAGCTTTGAGTGAACACTGCACAGCAAACCAAGATCACTTTTCGGGGATACACCAACGAGCGGGCTGCGCTGAGGCCTGAACGTGGTTTATGCTCATTCCTCATCTATCCGCCTCTCTTTGCTTGCACTGTTTGCATCTGGAGACGGCCCAAAGATATTCGCATATTGGACCGGACATGACTGATTATAGTTCTCTTCCTTTTCGCCCTTGCGTTGGCATTATGCTTATCAACCGGGATGGGCTTGTCTGGGCCGGCAAACGTTATGGCGACAAACAGCCTATTCCTGAAGAGTATGCCTGGCAGATGCCGCAGGGTGGACTGGATAAGGGAGAAGACCCTTTAGAGGCTGCCAAACGCGAGCTTTTTGAAGAAACTTCCGTCAACTCCATCAGCCTCCTTGCAGAAGCGCCGGATTGGTTCTCCTATGACTTTCCCGATGAGATTCAGCGCAAGGTGCGCAAGGCGAAATATCGCGGCCAGACCCAGCGCTGGTTTGCTTTCCGCTTTGATGGTGATGACAGTGAGATCAACATTCTTACTCCTCCGGATGGCCATGCCCAGGAGTTTTGTGAATGGCGCTGGGAGAAGGCAGAAAACTTGCCAGGACTGGTGATCCCCTTCAAGCATCAGGTTTATGTTGATGTGGTTGAGGCGTTTGCTGAGTTTACGGCTTAACGCAGGTTTTCGCGGTTGCAGTCGCAATCAGGTGAAGAACCGCTTTCTAGCTTCTTGCTCAACGGCGTGGCGGAGTTGCAAGTCTGCAAGCTTCGCCATTTCTTTTTTCCAGTTCGGCGTGCCTTCAGCTTCCTTAACCACCTTACGCTGAATGTCGATTTCCTTCTTCAGCTCAATCTCTTTCGGAACAGCGCCAGCGTCTGCCATGATCCGCATGCCGGCTGCCGTGTCATAGGCCCCCGGTGCATGGGCTGGAAGAGGTTTGCCTTCCCCTTCCAGATTGCTCATCTGCCCTTCAGCTTGTGCTTTCAGGATCTGGCGCTCAGCAAGACTTTTAAAACTCATCGTTCTCACCCTATTTTTCTGTCGGGCTGTCTGAAAAAGTGTAGGTTAGGCCTAAATCATGACCTCTAATTTGTCAACATAATTGACAAATACAGATATTAAGCAAGATAAATCATATGCTTAAGAAACCAGAATCAAAGACCGAGCTGCTCTATGCAGGCATTCAGATGACACGGCCGTTGCTGCGGACAATCAGCATGTGTGTGGAGGCGGATCTGGAAGGCACGGATCTTACACTCGGGCAACGGGCTGTGATGGAAGCAGCTTTGGTGCTTGAACAGGCAACGGCGCCTGAACTGACCGACTTTCTGCAGTTGAAGCGGCAGTTTGTGGCCAAGATGCTCAAAGAATTGCTGGACAAGAAGATGGTGGAGCAGCTGAGCAACCCTCGACATAAACGCTCGGTGTTTTATCGCCTGACACCTGATGGCAAAGCGCTGATTAAAAAAGTTACGCACCGCTGAGATGAACAAGGTAGAAGAGTTCGCACAGTCATTTTCTGACGAAGAAGTTGAGACTTACTACCGTATGCAATGCGTGCTGAATGACGCATTGGCTAAACGGTCTTAGGTTTGCTCTTTAGCGATTGCCGTTGTTTTTTGCATGAGATTGGATTGAGAAATGAGCAGGTTTTGGAGCCCTATTGTCCACGCGTTGGAGCCATACACACCGGGTGAGCAGCCAAAGCATCAATCCTTTATCAAGCTGAATACCAATGAGAACCCATGGGGGCCTTCTCCACGCGCGCTGGAAGCGATCAAGGATGCTTCGGGTGATGCCCTGCGGCTCTATCCGGACCCTATTGCTTCTGATCTTCGGGAAAGCATTGCTTCTACCTTTCAGCTGAGTGCGGACCACATCTTTGCGGGCAATGGCAGTGATGAGGTGCTGGCGCATGCGTTTAATGCGTTTTTCTGCGGCAAAGACCCGGTGCTGTTTCCCGAGATCACCTATGCGTTCTACCCAACCTACTGCAAGCTCTATTCTATTGAGCATCGGATGGTGGCGCTGACAGATGATTTCCGTATCAATCTTGATCAGCTTCAGGGGCCATGCGGTGGTGTTATCATTGCCAACCCGAATGCACCGACAGGCATCGCGCTGCCGCTTGAGGATATTGAGCGCGTTCTGAAAGCCAACCCCGATGTGGTGGTTCTGGTTGATGAGGCTTATGTCGACTTTGGCGCTGAAAGTGCCGTTGCACTGGTGCCACAATACGACAACTTGCTGGTGGTGCAGACCTTTTCTAAATCCCGTAGTCTCGCCGGGATGCGTGTTGGCTTTGCCGTTGGGCAGCCGCATCTGATTGAAGGGCTGAACCGGGTCAAAGACAGTTTCAACTCCTACCCGCTTGGGCGCCTCTCTTTGGTTGGTGCCTTAGCTGCTTGGGACGATACAGCCTGGTTTGAGAAAACACGCAATCAGATTGTGGCGGATCGAGAACGCCTTACTGAAAGGATGCAGGGACTTGGGTTTACGGTACTGCCGTCCTCTACCAACTTCATCTTTGCCTCTCATGAGAGTGTTCCTGCAGAGCAACTGTTGGCTGGGCTTCGGGAGAAAGGCATTCTGGTTCGGCATTTCAAGAAAGAGCGCATCCGCAACTGGCTGCGTATTTCCATCGGGACCACTGAAGAGTGCGATGCTTTGCTAAACACGCTAGAGGCGCTACTCTGACTGAAACTCCGGCGTTTATCCGGTTGATTGGCTGGCCTGTCACGGCGATGTCGTGCAGGTGTCGGCTTGCTGTCGTGGTGTTTAGTTTAAGAAACTTCCAGATTGCTTCCTATTGAAAAACAGGAATTTGTCCGTGATTGTCAGAAAACTACGCATTGAAAAAGGGCTTTCTCAAGAGCAGCTCGCGCATATGGCTGGGATCAGCACACGCACATTGCAGCGCATTGAACGTGGTGCGAATGCCAGCCCTGAAACTCTGAAATGCATTGCCTCTGCTCTGGACACGGATTTTGGTGATCTCAGGAAGGACCAGAACATGCCATCAGGAACACACGGGATTTTGCCCCAACTCTCTCAAAAGGAGCAGGAAGCCATGGAGTACGTGCGGGACATCCGCTCGTTCTATATGCACCTGATCCAGTATGCCGTCATGATTTCAGCTTTGGCGGTGCTGAACCTTTTCACCTCGCCGGGGTATCTTTGGTTTCTCTGGGTCGCCGCGGGCTGGGGTATTGGTGTCGTTGGCCATGGCCTGAGCGTGTTTGAGATATTCAATCCGTTTGGTGATGACTGGGAGAAACGTCAGATCGAAAAGCGGATGAGCAGACGGCACTAACTGCCGCTGCTATTTCAGCTCAGGCACCCAGTTCTGCTCTTTTGCCAGAACACCCAGCAGGCAGAGCTCGATTGAGCCTGCCAGACTGTCCTCAAAGTTCACCTTCAGATGGCTGAGATCAGGATGTTCCAGAGCTGCCAGCGTGTTTTTTCTTTCCGCCTTCATCGGCCAAAGCCCGGCAACCACCGTGAACACGAACTGAACGGCTGTAAGCGCGCCAGTTTCGCTTAGCTTGGGTAACACAGCGCCCAATATCCCTGCCATTTTTCGGTGACGGCGCAAAAACTCCTGCTTGGCCTCAACAATGCGTTCGGTTGAGAGGTTATGTTCCAGAATAGGTGAGAGCTGACTGACCAAAAGGCAGAGGCGCGGATGATCGCAACAGACCTTTGCCCAGATGCCTGCAATAGTCTTCAAGTCTGTGTCGCCGTTCAGTGTGCCCAAAGCTTTCTGGAGGCTTGCGAGCATGTGGTCAGAATCTTCCAGCAGCAAAGCGACTAAGATTTGCTCCCGGCTTTCGTAGTAACGGTAGAGGCTGGATTTTGCGAGGCCAACTTCGCGCGCGACGGCGGAAAGACTCGTGTTTTCAATACCTTCCCTATCCATCAGTGTTCGCGTGGCGGTCAGGATCATCTTTTCGCGCTCCGCAAAATGTTCTGCGGTTCTCGCACGCTGATAAGCTTTTGTTTTTTCGCTCATATCTCTTCTCACCTTTCCGCGCACCACATAAACGACCATCAGTCGGTTATTGACTCTCCAGAAGCCTGCAAATAAGCTACCGTCGTTCTGTTATTTTGACAATCTCAGGAGAGATGCTTTGCAACAGCAGCCAAATAATAAAAACAGTCAAGACCTTGCAGGAAAAACGGCTGTGGTTACAGGCGGAAACATAGGCCTTGGTTTTCAATCCACGCTGGAACTGGCCCAGCGTGGCGCGCACGTGGTGATTGCCTGCCGATCCGTCGAGAAGGGTGAAGCCGCGATGGCACGTGTGCGCCAACAGGCCAGCTCTGCGTCGTTGGAAGTACTCCCGCTGGATCTGACTGACCGCGATAGTATTCATCAGTTTGCTCAGAGCTTTGCGGCAAAGCATCAGCGACTGGATATTCTTCTCAGCAATGCAGGTGTGGTGAACCTGAAGGAGCTGGCACGCACCAAAGAGGGTTGGGAAATGCATATGGCGACCAACCATCTGGGGCATTTTCTTTTGACCGGCCTCCTGTTTGAAACACTGCTGGCAACGCCAGACGCTCGTGTGGTGACGGTTTCCAGTGGTGCTTACAAAGCTGCTAAGATGAACTTTGATGACTTGCACTGGGAAAAGCGCCCGTATGCCCGCGTTGGCAGCTATGCGGAGAGTAAGCTTGCAAACCTGCTGTTTATGTTCGCCTTGCAGCGCAGGTTTGATGCTGCCGGCTCTTCTGCAAAATCCATGTCCGCTCATCCCGGTCTTGCGGCGACGGAGCGGCAGCAGTCTATCGGCATTGGTGGCTGGCTGTCTCGCGCGATGGCACGACCGGTCGAGTTTGGTGCCCGCCCACAGATGATGGCAGCGACAGATACAAGCCTGCCGGCCTGCTCCTTCCTGGGGCCACGCTTTGGCATTTGGGGCAATCCAAGCCCGATCAAACTTTCCGGGTTGGCAGTTGATGAGGGCGTTCAGGAGAAGCTTTGGGCTGTTTCTGAAGAGCTGACTGGCTTTCAGTATCCGCAGACAGAAAAAGCAGCCTGATTTGCGGGCACCTTAAGATGAGGTGCCCTGCTCCCATTCCGCTCTAACCACCTCACTTGGCTCATCTGCGATTACCGCTGATTTGTGCATTTCGAAGTCAGCTTCAGAGACGAGCTGAGCCAAGGCCCAAACGGCGGTTGCACGGACGGTTTCATCTTCATCTTGCAAGTGTTCCAGCACACGAGGAATAAGTTTTTCTTCTGCACTGTTGCCTGCTGCGATGAGGCAGTTGCGGATGAAGCGGTTGCGGCCAATGCGTTTGACTGGTGAACCTGAGAAGAACTTGCGGAAAGATGGATCATCCATTTGCAACAGATCTGCAAGGGCTGGTTCCATCAGATCTTCCCGCGCCTGCAGCTTGGCTTCACTGGCAGATTGGGCAAACTTGTTCCATGGGCACACGGAGAGGCAATCATCACAGCCATAGATGCGATTGCCGATAGGCTTGCGGAACTCAAGCGGAATTGGACCATGATGCTCAATGGTCAAGTAGGAGATGCAGCGGTTTGCATCCACTTGATAGGGTGCGGGAAACGCTTTGGTTGGGCAAACCGTGAGGCAACGTTTGCAGTTGCCACAGTGATCAACTTCCGGCTCATCCAGCGGCAGGTCCAGTGTAGAGAAGATTGCAGCAAGAAAGAACCAGGACCCCAGCTCCCGTGAAACGAGATTGGAGTGTTTGCCCTGCCAACCAAGCCCAGCGGAATATGCCAATGGCTTTTCCATAACCGGCGCGGTGTCGACAAACACCTTTACATCCCCGCCGCCTTTAGAAACCAATAGGCTGGCAAGTTCCTTCATCTTGCCTTTCATGATGTCGTGGTAGTCACGATTGCGGGCATAGACGGAGATATGCGCCTTGTCTGGTTTTTCCCGCATCTCCATTGGGTCAATATCTGGCCCGTAGTTCATCGCCAACATGATGACAGATCGTGCTTCCGGCCAGAGTTCAAGCGGACTGGAACGTCGAAGTTCGGTTTCCGGCATCCACTCCATGGTGGCGTGGTAACCTTGTTCGATAAAGTGGTGTAGGCGTTCGGGTGCCAGCGGGATTGCATCCGCTGTGGTGATGCGGATGTCATCAAACCCAATTGCACGCGCGCGTTTGATCAGATCTGCCTTAACGCGCGCAGCCTGTTTTTCCGTCAACTGTGTGTCTGAGTGAAGTTTTAGAAGTCGAGATCCGCGTAGGTCTTCGCTGCTGGCATGCCGAGCATCTTGTCCGTCAGAATTGGGCGGAAGCTCGGACGAGATTTCATCCGCGCGTACCAGCTCTTCACGTTTTCGTCCTCGGACCATGGAACTTCACCAAGATAGTCTGCACAGGAGAGAAGACTTGCCGCGGCCAGATCAGCGAATGTGAGCCGATCACCAGCCAGCCACTTTCGTGTGGCAGCAAGGTATCCGATGTAGCGCATGTGGTTCAGCATATTGGCACGAGCGACCCGAAGGATGCTTGAGTCTGGTTGTCCGCCACCCTGGCTATCCGGCATCTCCTGTTTGTAAATGCGTTCTTGCACGATGTAGCCAATAACCTCAGAGAGGAATTTTTGCAAAAACCAAGAGACGAGACGACGAGTTTCTGCACGTGCTTCGGGATGATCCGGTAGCAAACGGTTGTTGGGGATCGCATAGCCGCGAGTTTCGTCCAAGTATTCCATGATAACGGTGGCTCCGCACACAGCAGGGCCATCATTTTCCTTCAGAACGGGAAGTGTGCCCGCTGGGTTCATCATAAGGAAGTCATGGCGGCGTGCCCAAGGGTACTCCGTCTGGGTTTCAAACGGAGTTCCATATTCTCCGAGCGCCAAGCGAACGAAGCGCGATTCAGGAGAGAAAGGATGATGATAGAGCTTGAGCATTGTTCTGATTTATGAGCAAACCTGTAACCAAAAGGTTGCTATAGGAATGTAATTTGTCTCAAAAGAGTCTTGAGACCGTAAACCATACGAAAACACGGGGACAACCTCACCAATGACATCTGGGGAAAATTCGTGGAGACAACTGTTTAATGACAACTGATAGTATCGTCGGCGCTCTCGTGCTCGGCATCATTGAAGGCCTGACTGAATTTATTCCAGTTTCCTCAACGGGCCACCTGCTGCTAATCGGGCATTTCATCGGGTTTAAAAGTGAGGGTCGCGCCTTTGAGGTGATGATCCAGCTTGGAGCTATTGCCGCGATCCTGAGTGTCTACTTCACACGGCTCACCAGAATTGCGGTCGCACTTCCCACAAGTGCAAAAGCGCGGCATTTCACGATTGGCGTTTTGCTTGCCTTCCTGCCTGCAGCAGCGATTGGCGCACTGGCCTATGATTTCATCAAGGCTGTGTTGTTTGAAACCCCAGCCCTCGTTTGTGTCACGCTCATCTTTGGCGGCATCATTATGCTGCTGGTTGATAAAATGCCGTTGCAGGCACGCTACACCAACGTGGAAGACTATCCGCTGTCGCTTTACATCAAGATCGGCTTTGCCCAGTGCATGGCGATGATCCCGGGTGTTTCCCGCAGCGGGGCAACAATCGTTGCTTCTTTGCTGATGGGAACAGACAAGAGATCTGCAGCGGAGTTCTCATTCTTCCTTGCCATGCCAACCATGGTTGGGGCGTTTGTTTTTGACTTTCTGAAGAACAAAGATGCTTTGGGGCAGGATGACTGGACCTGATCATCATCGGGCTGGTGTCTTCCTTCATTGCGGGCTTCTTTGTGGTGCGCAGCTTGCTGGATTACGTCTCCAAACACGGCTTTGCCTTGTTTGGTTGGTGGCGCATCATTGTTGGCGGGCTTGGGCTGCTGGGCCTCATCCTGACACAGAGCTAATCAACCTAAAGCACAGATTACCTTTGAAGCGTCGCAGCCATGCGGCGCTTTTTTATTTCAGGTCAGAGGCCGGGGTGTGCTTGAAGCTAAATCCCTGATCAAGCCATCCTTGGAACCGGCTTTGCGTGTCAGGGTCACTCAATTCGTAATGGGTCACCAAACCAACCTTTGGTATATTTTGACCTTTAGCAAGTAATGCCAAGTCCAAGGTCTGGCAGTTCGCGTGATAAATTTCCAAAGTGTTTTTGTCAGTTTTTTGCAGATACGCAGTATGTGAAATCTGACCTGTTGCATCATCAACGAAGTTAAGAATGCCAGATTCCTCTATCTTGGAATGATCAAACTTCTTTTCTACCGTTTCCGCAGTTACTCCCATAAGCTTCTTAAAACCGGCAGGGTACCCGTTGACCTTCTTCTCTTTGATGAGACTTTGGCGCATAAACTCTGGAAGGTTTCCCTCAATAACACCAACTTTCATGGCTGCATTGTAGCAAACTTGTGGCTGCCAGCTTTCCTTTTTCTTGCTATAGTCAGACGTTAAGCCTTCGTGTAGTTTTTCATCCGATAACCGCTTTGCTGCAGGCTTAGTAGACACAGCGTCTTCCAACTTATCCACTTCCTGCCTTAGTCGCTGCAGATTCTTAGTCCCTGCCTTCAACACCTGTTGCAAAAGATCAATTTTCTTTTGACGAATGCAAGAGTCAGCATTGTTCAAATCCTTACCAAGGGCTTCGCAAACAGCGACGAACTTATTTAGTTTCTTTGCTGCCGCTTTACTAAAATAGCATCGCCGTACAAAATCTTCTCGCCGATCTGCAAGGACTGCCCATTCATCTCTCACACCTACAACCTCCGAGCTTAACTCTTGCAGGATTCGTTCTCCGTCATTAATCAGATTAGAGAATTCAGAAATGCATCTTTGAAGAATATTCATAGCAGAAGCCATAGTTTCTTCATTTCTGTCATGGATTGCAGCGACGACAGTTTTCAGAGAAGACTGAATGGCCTTGTCGATTTTTTTGTAATTCGAACTCAAACTCTTATCATTTTTGACCACTTCACTTTTTGAGTTAAAGTTCATCAATCTGATCTTCTAGCCTCTCAAATCCGGGTGGATAAGTAACTTCGAGTTCTCCACTTCCTTCCTGCGTAACCTCTCCGCCCTCAGTTGGGGCTTCGCTGCCTACATTAATGTGCAGGAGTTTGAACATTTCCTCCGTCCATTGATGCTCTTCCGGCGTCAATTCAAAAATTGGCAAGTCAATCAAAGGCATGGTCTCATTCCAATCTTGAAGGCTCAGCTTCCACGGGGACGCCTCATTATCGAGCATTATGCGTTACTCTTATGAAGGCAGGCGGGCTTTTAAAACTGGTGGTGAACATATGCTTATGCAAAGCAACTGAGCTTAGATCAAACTTGAACGAGCTTTTCCGACAATCCGTTTCGCCGGATTGCAAAGGAGCTATAATTACAAAAAACCCCGCCAAAAGCGGGGCTTTGTCTCTCAAAACGCGAAGAAATTATGACTTCGCTGCGTTTTGGGAATCGTATTGTCCGCGCGGGCGGAACTTATCGAGGTAAGTTGGCAGGATTGCTTCCATTGAATGCGGCTCGATGCCCAGTCCCTCAAATGTCCGCTTTTCAGCCTGAGCTTCCTTGCTCACCACGTTGTCGCTCTTGAGCAAGTTTACCTGATCGACAGTCAGCATTGGCTTAGGCAGCATCTGCAGGAACTTAGCCTGAATGCGAGCCATCAAGAATGGTAGAGAAACCAGCATACGCTTGCGGAGAATGACATTCATCATCAGCTGCAAACATTCTTTAAAGGTCGCAACCTGCGGTCCGCCGAGCTCGTAGATTTTGCCGGTTTCAACCTTGTTTTCAGCGGCATTTGCAATAGCAAGTGCAACATCACCAACATAGACTGGCTGGAACCTGGTGTGACCACCACCGATGAGCGGCAGAGCCGGGAAGAGCTGAGCCATGCTGCCGAAGCGGTTGAAGAAATCATCTTCAGGACCGAATACGATGGATGGGCGGAAGATCACTGCGTTTGGCATCGCTTCCAGAACAGCTTTTTCACCAGCAGCTTTGGTTTTTGCGTAAACAGCCGGGCTGTTTTCATCTGCGCCAATTGCAGAAACATGCACAAATGTGTCGATGCCCTGCTCTTTACAGACTTCAGCAACAACACCAGGGCCTTTTGCCTGCACGCTATCAAACTTCTGGGCGCCAGTTTCGTAAAGAATACCCACAAGGTTGATGACTGCACATGCGCCTTCCACAGCACGCTCTACAGATTTTTTGTTTCGCACGCTTGCTGCCACAGGCATGATCTGGCCCACAGCCCCCAGCGGCTGCAAATGCTCTGCAAGTTCAGGACGACGCACAGCTGCGCGGATGCTGTATCCACGTTCTGCTAAGATCCTGATGACGTGACGACCAATAAATCCTGACCCGCCGAAAACGGTTATAAGTTTCCCGTTAAGCGCTTGCGCCATTTTCATCCACCTTTGCCAAATTTTTGCAGGTACGCGTATTAGTGCGCATAACCCTCAAAAAAGCTATAATTCATGGGACGTTAATACGCCCAAGGTTTGGGGTTGTGAAGGCGCTCTGTGGAGAAATTAAAACTCTTTGCAAATGTGTGATTGACAATCCCCGTCCAGATCACTAGAACCCCTCCTCACAGAGCGGCGCTGCCAAGCAGCAACCCTCTGAAAGAAAAAGATGAATATGTGCCCAGATGGCGGAATTGGTAGACGCGCTAGCTTCAGGTGCTAGTGCCCGCATGGGCGTGGAGGTTCGAGTCCTCTTCTGGGCACCATCTTTTCTTCACAAAGCTCTCCCTAAAAATTGCAGAGTAACTTGACCGGTTGGTGTAGACGCGACAAAACACGTCTCATATACCAAACCGCGCGTATACTTCTTCGAGAGCAACAATGACAATCAGATATCACAAAAACGATCTTCCAGACCTTTCCAACTACTCCTCTGCGGATGCAGTTGCAGTGGACACTGAAACTTTAGGTCTGAACCCACACCGTGATCGGTTGTGTGTTGTACAGCTTTCTTCCGGTGATGGTTCTGCTGATGTTGTGCAGATTGAACGCGGCCAGCTGGCTGCTCCTAACCTGCAAGCGCTGTTTGAAGATGCAAGCAAGCCAAAGATTTTTCACTTTGCCCGCTTTGATGTTGCCATATTGAAAGAGTATCTGGACATTTCCGTTTCGCCGGTCTGGTGCACTAAAATTGCGTCCAAGCTTGTGCGCACTTATACGGATCGTCACGGACTTAAAGATATTTGCCGCGAGTTGATTGGTGTTGACCTTTCCAAGCAGCAGCAAAGCTCTGATTGGGCAGCTGAAAAACTGACAGATGCACAGCTTGCCTATGCTGCATCAGATGTTCTTCATCTTCATAAGCTTAAAGAGCGTCTTGAATTTATGCTTGAGCGTGAAGAACGCACAGAGATTGCACAGAAGTGCTTCGATTTTCTGCCGACACGTGCGCAGCTTGACCTTGCAGGATGGCCCGAAACTGACATTTTCGCACATTCTTAAGCGAAAACTCGAGTTTTCTACCAGTATTTGCGGTTTATTGTACTTCAACATTTGTAATTTGTTGAAGCACCCCCATTTAGGCAGCTAGTGTGTGCTTACCGCTTCCTTTTCAGGTTTTACCTGAAAATTTGCGTATCAACGGAAGCGGTTTGTGCCTTTAAGATACTGGTTACTCACTGTGAGACAGACCGGAAAATGGCAACCGGATTGCGATCCCCCATGTGTATCGCTTCCAGAATGTTCCAGGACTACGAATGACAACAATGGAGAACATGCCAAAAGAGTTTGCGAGTGAAGCGCAAACACGGCTGGAGAAAGCGCGTAAAGCTGCGCGTCGACATTCCATTCTTGTTCGTTTGCTCCGGTTTGCACTTCCAGCCGGCGGATTGCTGATCGCTGCCGGCGTGATTGCCATGGTCGTTTTCCAGAATATTCTTGCCGGACTGAGCATCGGGGATATCAGCCTGACCACTGAAGGGCTTGTGATGTCCAACCCGCACCTGTCGGGTAACGATGGTGATCGTTCATACAACGTTCAGGCAGACCGGGCTATTCAGCGCATTACGAACCCGCAAGTGATTGATTTGGAGAATATTGTGGCCGAGATCACAATAGCTCCCGGGGAAACTGTTAGTATCACCTCCCGAAACGGGACGTTTGATACCGAGATGGAAACCCTGAATCTGACCAACGGGATCACGGTCGCATACAGCAAAGGTTATTCCGCAGAATTTGAGTATCTCGATATCGATATGAAGACAGGTACAATCCAGACCAACGATACAGTTGATGTCACATCTGAAGGTGGCTATATCGATGCTGGATCTATGGAATTTGATCAGAAAAACAATGTTTTGAATTTTCGCCGGGGCGTAAAGATGAAGCTTCTGCCCTGGGCACTGGAGAACGGTCAATGATTAACCGGATGAGGATATTCTCTCTATCTTGTATTATGGCACTCGGGCTGGCTGGAATGGCCCATGCGCAAACGTTCTCCGATTCATTTGCAGGTTTCGGTTCTGACAATAAAGAACCTATCGAGATTGAAGCTGCTAACCTTCAGGTTCGTGACAAAGACAAAAGCGCTATTTTCAGCGGCAATGTTGTCGTCACCCAGGGTGAAGCGAAGTTGGAAGCTCAGCGTTTGATCGTGTTTTACAGCGGCTCTATGGCCAATGGCAACGCAGACGGACAGCCTGTTCAGCAGTCTATCTCCCGCCTTGAAGCTAAAGGCGATGTGCTTGTTTCCTCCAAGGATCAGGTTGCCACTGGTGATGATGCCAGCTTTGACATGGAAAAGCAGGTCGTTGTAATGACCGGCAAGCGCGTGACCCTGAGCCAGGGACCGAACGTGATTGTGGGCAAGCGCCTTGTGATCAATCTGGAAACTGGCAAAGCAAATCTGGATTCCAGTGGAACCGGTAGCAACACCGGTCGTGTGCGGATGCTTTTGCAGCCAAACAGCCTTGAAAATAAGAACTAAAGCAAAATAGGCCACGCCCTTGAGTGCACACCCAATTGATCCTCAGATCCCAACGCATCAGCCAGAAGGCATCAAGTATGCTGATCCTTCCGAAGCGGTGCTGGAAGTTGATGGCATCGGTAAGAGTTATGGACGTCGTCAGGTTGTAAAACACGTTAGCCTGAATGTGCGTCGCGGCGAAGCTGTTGGACTGCTGGGACCAAACGGTGCTGGTAAGACCACCTGCTTTTACATGATCACAGGCCTTATCCGCCCGGATCACGGCGCTATTCGTCTCGATAACTTCGATATGACACAGCTGCCGATGTATCGTCGTGCACGATTGGGCGTTGGCTATCTTCCTCAGGAAGCTTCTATTTTCCGCGGACTGTCTGTTGAAGACAACATTCGTGCTGTGCTGGAAGTGGTGGAGCCGAACAAGAAGCGCCGCGAAGAGGATCTGGATTCTCTGCTGACTGAGTTTGGTGTTACGCACCTGCGCAAATCACCAAGTATCGCGCTCAGTGGTGGTGAACGTCGCCGCGTGGAGATTGCGCGTGCGCTTGCCTCTCGTCCTTCCTTTATGCTGCTTGATGAGCCATTTGCGGGTATTGACCCGATTGCTGTGGGCGACATCCAGCAGCTTGTGCGCCACCTGACACAGCGTGGCATTGGTGTCCTCATCACAGACCATAATGTGCGTGAAACACTTGGCCTGATTGACCGCGCTTACATTATCGCGGCGGGTGAAGTTCTGACGGAAGGCAAACCGCATCAGATCGTTGCAGATCCGGATGTAAGGCGTTTGTATCTCGGGGAACAGTTCACTCTTTGATTTCCAACCTATGCCGAATTGCGTAGAAGAGTGTTGCAAGTTAGCTTGCGACACTTGGAGGATGAAATAACTCTATGGCAATCGGTCCAAAATTAGAATTCAGACAAAGCCAACAGCTTGTCATGACGCCGCAACTGATGCAGGCGATCAAGCTGTTGCAGCTGTCGAATGTGGACCTCATTGCACATATCAATAGTGAGTTGGAAAGTAACCCGTTTTTGGAACGGGATGACAGCCCGGATGGAGCTGGTCCAACTACTGAAACCTCCACCCCTGAAAGCTCTTCTGATAACGAGGCTGGTTCTGCTGAAATGCAGGAAGGTGATTGGCTCAACAATGAGCTTGAGACAACACCTGAAGCCATTTCAAGCAATCTGGACTCCGAGCTCTCAAACGTCTTTCCTGATGACAATGGCGAGAGCCAGTCCGTTGATCCTGTGCAGCAGAAGGCCGACAACTGGCAGGCACCTAGCCACAATGCATCCTCAGGCGCTTCTGACTACAATCTGGAAGCCTTTGTTGCTGCAGAAGTTTCGCTCAGTGAGCACTTACAGGAGCAGCTGGGTTTTGCTGTTTCCAACCCTACTGACATTCTGATTGCGCAACAGCTTATCGATTGCCTTGATGAGAGCGGATATCTGCGCATTGATGCTGATGAAATGTCTGCGCGTCTGGGTGTGACTGAGCAAGATCTGGAACGGGTTATTCTTGCACTGCAGGGTCTTGATCCTGTTGGGGTATTTGCACGCGACCTTTCTGAGTGTCTGAAACTGCAGCTCAAAGAAAAAGACCGGTATGATCCTGCCATGCAGGCTCTGGTCGAGAACATCGAGTTGCTGGCACTACATGATCTGACAAAGCTGAAGCGGCTTTGTAGGGTAGATGATGAGGATCTCAAGGACATGATCCTTGAGATTAAAGAGCTCAATCCCAAACCCGGTGCAGCGTTCAACACTGAAGTTGCACAGCCAATTGTTCCTGATGCGTTTGTTCGCCCCGCTTCTGATGGCGGCTGGACTGTTGAGCTTAACACTGAAAGTTTGCCGAAGGTTCTGGTGAACCAGAGTTATTACTCCGAGATCTCCCAGAGCTCCAAGAAGGATAAGGAGCTGGCATACTTCACGGATAGCCTGCAGACCGCGAACTGGCTTGTGAAGAGCCTGGATCAGCGCGCACGGACAATCCTGAAGGTCTCTTCGGAAATTGTGCGGCAGCAGGATGGTTTTCTCACTTATGGTGTACAACATCTGCGTCCGATGAATCTGCGTGTGGTCGCAGACGCCATTGGTATGCATGAATCCACTGTGAGCCGTGTGACCTCCAATAAATACATCGCCACACCGCGCGGAATTTTTGAGCTTAAGTACTTCTTTTCTGCCGCAATTGCGTCTTCTGAAGGTGGTGAATCGCACTCAGCGGAATCAGTACGCTACCGGATAAAGCAGCTGATTGATGCCGAAGATCCTAAGAAGATTCTCTCAGATGACGCTCTTGTGAAAATTCTGAAAGATGACGGTGTGGATATAGCGCGACGAACTGTAGCTAAGTATCGGGAAGCATTAAGGATTCCCAGCTCCGTGCAGCGACGCAGAGAAAAGAAAAGCCTCACCTAAACCACTGATATTTCTCATAGTTTCAAAGAGAGATAATAGGGTCTGTATCGGTTAATAACCTCTATAGGATGTTTTTCTGTTCTCATAGATTTTTCTAAGAACTCGAAAACAGTAGCACTTTAAACTTAGCTGGTCCAAACTACATGTGTTGAAGGGTTCTTTGCTCTTTAGCTGAAGAACCTGTCAGCGATTAAGTCGACACAACATAAGAGGTTCCCATGACAATTAGAATTTCGGGGAGGAACGTGGACATTGGTGATGCAACCAGAACTCACGTTGAAGACCGGATTTCCGATGCACTGGATAAATATTTCCCAGGCGCATATACGGGTCATGTGACAATCGCGCGCGAAGGCTCTGGCTTCCGTTCCGAATGCACAGTCCACCTCAGTACAGGTGTGGTGCTTCAGGTTTCGGGTGATAGCCAGGATCCACGCCAAAGTTTCGACAAAGCAGCCGAACGCATTGAGAAAAGGCTAAGGCGCTATAACAGAAAGTTAAACGACCACCACACAAATGGTCTCCCTGCAGAGTGGGAAACGTACGGTGCAACATCGTATGTTCTTGCTGATCCTGAGCAGGAAGAAGAGGTACCCGCCGATTACAGCCCACTTGTGGTTGCAGAAACCGAAGCGAAGGTGAAAACACTGACTGTTGGTATGGCAGTTATGGAGCTAGATTTAAGTGAAGCTCCCGTTGTAGTGTTCCGCAACGCTGGTAATGGTGAGGTAAATGTCGTATTCCGTCGTCACGATGGAAACGTTGGCTGGATTGATCCAAATCTTTCCAACGGGGCTGCCCCTAACTAATAATCATGGTCATCGTGACCCTGTACAAAGCCGGTGTTAACCGGCTTTGTATTTTGCATGAACACGGATCAAGGAATGGATCTGAACGAACTTCTTCGTCCTGAAGCTGTCATTGCCAATCTCAAGGCAAACAGCAAGAAACAAGCCCTGCAGGAACTTGCAGAACGGGCCTCTGAGATTTGCGGAGAAACTGAGCGCGATATCTTTGATACGCTGCTGCAACGCGAACGTCTCGGCTCTACAGGTGTCGGAAACGGCATTGCAATTCCGCATGGAAAAATCGTGAACCTGGACGGGTTGCACGGTTTGTTTGCGCGACTGGACAAACCGATCGAGTTCGACAGCTTGGATGACCAGCCTGTTGATCTGATCTTTGTATTGCTGGCACCAGAAGGCGCTGGAGCGGACCATCTGAAAGCTCTGGCACGTGTTGCGCGACTTCTGAGAGATGCTGATGTTGCGAGCAAGCTGCGCGCGACCACAGATGCTGCTGCAATTTACTCTATTCTGACCCACCCACAGGCTTCGCCAAGCGCAGCTTGAGGCCGGTTGGCTCATAAAAACAGAAAAGCCTGGATCGGACGCATTCCAATCCAGGCTTTTTCTTTGCCTAATTCACTGGTTTTGAAGAGTATTTCTATGCGCCGCAGCAGCTTTTCTGCGCGTATACCTCTCTTTTAACCTCACCCTTCGGTGAGTGCAGGAACAGGGTTAGTGGACGCTCAGAGCTTCCAGATCGTTCTCAATCGCGTTTGCAATTGCAGCGTTGCGGGTGTCTGTCAGAACCAGCGGTGTTCCATCAGCAGCGAGTAGTGCCCATGCTGGCAAATCAGCATCCTGCAGCTCAGCATCCGGGAACATCTTCTTAAGGTCATTTGGAGAAACGCGCCTTACATAAGCGACTTCACCAGCTCCAAGTTCTTCAAAATTTTCGTACGGGTCGTCGGCCAGCACAGAAGGGGCGCGTGTCATCGCCTTCTCCTTGGAAGTTATCAGAGCATGTCACGGTCTTTTGCAATCACATGTCAGGCTCTAAGTCTTTATTTTATCACGCATCTTTACCCGAAAGCTGAGAGGTCAGATTTCAGCGATACGCTTCAATATTCAGATCAGCGCGAAGGTAGGAATGTTCCTTTACCTCAGTCCCCCGCCGAGATTTCAATTCGGCGAACGATGCGCTCTGGCTCTGGACGAGCAAGATCAATAGACAACAGACCATCACGCAGGTCTGCCCCCAAAATCTCAATGCCCTCAGCCAAAACAAAAGCGCGTTGGAACTGACGTGCAGCTATACCCCTGTGAAGGTATTGGCGAGTTTTGTCTTCTTGTTGGCGACCACGAATTACCAGTTGGCTTTCCTCAACAGAAACATCCAGTTGGTCACGTGTGAAACCCGCTACGGCGAGCGTAATGCGGATAACTTCACCTTTTTCGTCGGTGGCAGCTAAGCGTTCGATATTGTAGGGCGGATAGCCATCGTTGGCTGCTTTGCTCACCCTATCCAATACACGCTCGATATCGTCGAAACCCAACATAAATGGGCTCGAAAACGCAGATACTCGCGTCATAATCCAAGTCCTTCTTCAAAGCGACCCAGCTCCAGACCCTCAATAGGCATCCGGTGGGAGGGCATCTCGCCCTCGGTCTTTCCTCTGGAATATGGCGGTTAGCGGCGAAGGTTTCAAGTTAACTTAATGATACTCAATTAATTCTCTCGGGTACTGACAAGTTTTGCAGACCTCAAAACAAGCAGGGGTGGTAAACCCGCAGAATTTTCAACAGTCCCCCATTACAGTCCAGCTCATTACCACATGTTGGGAATGACAGGTTTACGGTTTCCCTCAAAAATCGTAGCGTTTACCCTAGGGTAACTTTCAGGGAATGCGCTAGGGGGAGCGGTACTATGGACATTGCTGAGGTGAATAACTCGCGAGCAACGTTGATGGTGAAAGCCTATCCCTTTTCATTGGTCGGTTTCAGTTTGCTCATCAATCTACTCGTTTTTGGCGTTGAGCCGCTTGTCATTGCGCTGCCCTCCCCTGAAGTCGTTGATGCAGTGATCATTGCTGCGGTGCTGCTTCTCGGTAATCACAGTTGGCTGATGACTATGACCGAACTTACGCGAGCCAAGCATGATCTGGCGGCGACACCTGAAGAGTGGGAGGAGAAAGGTGGGCGTCCTCAGTCTATTGCTCAGGAAGCTCGTGATGCGTTGGAGCGGCGGCACAATGCGCATCGAAACACGACCGAGAACTCCATCTACTTCGCGCTTCTGGCTGTAATTATTGCAGTGGTTTCACCAGTCGCGCTGATGGCACAGGTCTGGATTATTGGCTTTGCAGTTTCACGCCTTGGCTACACCTACAGCTATCTTTCAGCACAAACCGGATTGCGCGGCCTGTTCATGAGCCTGAGTTTGCTGTGCTTGTATGGAATGGCGAGTTATCTGATTGTCGCAATGTTTGTGTAAACAGAAAAGCCGGAGCGATGCCCCGGCTTCTGTTTTTCATAGGCTCACAGTGAGAGAGGTCGTGGACCTATGATTTGGATGTCTCGCAGGTTCACCAGCTCGCGAGTTCATCGAATTTTTCAAGCTGATCTTCTTTGATCTGACCTTCCTCATCACGGCCAAGGAAGATCTTCAGGTAGCAATCGCCATCTGCATTCAGGAAGTTGATGGATACTGCCAGCTTGGAGAAGAATGGGCGCTTTAGGAACAGGATGGAATGGCACGCATCGGCTTTGATGTGACCAGAGAATCCACCTTCTGTCTGCTTGAGATTATAGAAACCACGCGCGTAAGAACCTTCCGGGAATGGCCCCTTCACTTCGAAGATCATGTCGCCAGTGTTTGCGATGCTGGTGACGTTGCCCCATGATGGGATCGCTTTGATCACCTCATCAAAACGCTCACCAGAATGCTCACGCCACATTTCTTCCGGCAGGCAACGGATTGTGTCAGCCATTGAGAGACCATGCTCCTTGGCAATGCTCTCCAGAATGCCAGCTGGGTTTTCTGCAAGTTTCTCTTTCAGCTCTGTGATTTGTGCGGTCATGCTGTCTCTTCTTGATGGTTTCAGGTTACTGGCTGCAAGCTGGCGGAGTGCAACTTAAAAGCAGCCTTGAGATAAGTGAGAAGGGTCTGGTGCCAGAAACGGCCTGCCGTTGTGAGCGAGATGATCTCCTCACCCGCAATCAGGCCCGTGCTGCGCCAGTTGCTCAACAGTGGGTCGATTGAACTACGGAATCCGTTAGCTTTGGGATCTGCACGCTCCAGACGAGCAAAGTCGAGGCGCATCTCCTCAATGCCGGCTGCCAGGAAATTGAGGGGAGAAGACAATGGGTCGGTTCTGTGTAACCGCGACAGAGGCTTCTCCCCATCCTCCAGACACCTCATGTAGTCCACGATTCCTCCATGGATGCCGTAGGAATAACCATTGATGTTTCCACCTGCCCCAGATCCAAAGGCCAGACAGTCTGCGCCGGACTTAATTAGCGTGTTGTAAAGATTACGCTCGCGGGTTTGTCGGCCCCAGTGACTGGAAGAGATCTGTTTCCAGCCATACTGACGCATGTACTCCAATCCCTCGCCATACATACCTCCTTGTTGCGGAAGCGGCGCTGCGGGGTCGCAGGAGCCTTTTGCGATAGCTTTTGAGAGGAGACTGCCGGGAAACACGGCGAGCGTGTAAAGATCGACGCCATCGAGCTCCAGATCCACCACGGTTTTGAGATCCTGCCGCCAGACGTCTTCGCTTTGATACGGCAGACCCAATATCAGATCACAAACGATAGCAGCGCGATTTCTATCTCGGAGCCCCTCAAAGAAGCGAATGGCTTCTTCACCGGTTGCTTTGCGCCCCTGCCGTTTGCGGACCTTGGTGTTGAAGGACTGGACACCGGTTGAAAAGCGGTTCGCTCCGGCATCCAGACAGGCATCAATCTTTTCATCATCAAAATGGAAGATGCGGCCTTCGACAGTGATCTCGCAATCAGCTGAGAGCGGATATAGCTCGCGGATGCGACGGATGACGCGGGCAAGGTCGTTTGCGTGAAGCGCTGTTGGAGTTCCTCCGCCAAAATAGACTGCATTGATTGGTGCACTTTGGGAAGCAGGGGAGGACGCTTCCAGCTCCAGCTCTTTGATCAACGCATCGGCATAAGGAGCGGAGTGCTCTTCTTGCCACTTGTTGCGATAGAAGCCGCAGAACAGGCAATGATTGGCGCAGAATGGCACATGCAAGTACATGACCGCCATGCCTGAACGACTGGAGCGCTGGATTTCGTGCCAGACTTGCTGTTGAGCATCTTCAGCAACGGCTTCTCCGGCTGATCCGGGCATATGTGCACCCCGTCGCTGGAAAGCGTAACGGAGGGGATCATCTGTTTCCTGAGCGAAGAATTGCTCCAGCGCTGCTGCTTGCATCGGTCAACCTAGTTTTGAATTCGTGGTTGGCTTGCTGGCGCTGGCTAAATATGAGTATTTACATCAAGTTTAAATCTTAGGAAGGGCTGATTGCGTAGCTGCGATAAAATGGCACAGCTTTTGGACTGCATCCGTGCACAGTTCCAACAAAAAAGGCCCGGCAATGCCGGGCCCTCTAAAGCTTTGTCAGAGCAGGCTTTAAGCTGCTTCGAGTGCGCCCTGCACTTCAATACGCTTGCCGGTTTTGGTGTCAAACGTATGCAGTTTCTCAGGCTTTGCAGTCACTTTCAGGATCTGGCCTGGTTCGAAGTGCAGCTTGCCAGGCGCGCGCACAACAACGTCTACGCTGCCTTCACCAATAGTGCCGTGAACATAACTCTCAGCACCAACAGGCTCCACGACATTTACGGTCAGAGCGGTGTGAAGGCCGGTGTCGAACTTCTCGCTGAGCTCTTCGATCACCAGATCTTCCGGACGGACGCCGAGGATCAGGTCAGACAGATCGGTGTTTAGCTTCACGTCAACAGTTGCGCCGTTGTCGAGTTTCCAGTCGCTGCCCTGTTTGGTCAGTGGCAGCAGGTTCATTGCTGGAGAACCGATGAAGGTTGCAACGAAGGTGGATGCTGGCTTCTCATAGACGTCGATCGGAGAACCGATCTGCTCTACTTCACCACCGCTGAGAACAACCAGGCGGTCTGCCAGTGTCATCGCTTCCAGCTGATCGTGGGTCACGTAAAGGCTGGTGGTGCCCAGTTCTTTCTGAAGCTTCTTAATCTCCATGCGCATCTGCACACGCAGTTTTGCATCAAGGTTGGATAGAGGCTCATCGAACAGGAACGCAGCAGGTTCGCGAACGATCGCACGACCCATTGCAACACGCTGACGCTGACCACCGGACAGCTGACGTGGCTTACGGTCGAGGAAGTCGCCGATCTCAAGGATCTCAGCAGCTTTGCGAACACGCTTTTCGATCTCATCCTTAGGGATGTTGCGGTTCTTCAAGCCGTACGCGAGGTTGTTGTAAACACTCATGTGCGGGTAGAGCGCGTAGTTCTGGAACACCATTGCGATGTCACGGTCTGCTGGCTCTACGTTGTTTACAAGGCGGTCGCCGATGAACAGCTCACCGTCGGTGATGGTTTCGAGACCAGCCACCATGCGCAGCAGAGTAGACTTACCGCAACCGGAAGGGCCGACGAGAACAATGAACTCACCATCCTGAATGTCGATGGAGATGCCTTTAACCGCTTCTACGTTGCCCGCGTAGATCTTGCGAAGGGTGTTAAGTTTAATGCCTGCCATTTTTATTTCTCGCTTTCCACGAGCCCTTTTACAAACCAAGACTGGAAGATCACCACGATGAGAACCGGTGGAAGCATTGCGAGAACCGCAAGCGCCATTGCCTGGTTCGTATCCGGGATCTGAGCACCAATCCACACCTGAAGAATCTGCTTCATACCACGCACCAGCGTGAAGAGGCTTTCATCTGTGGTGATGAGTGTTGGCCAGAGGTATTGGTTCCAACCGAAAACAAACATGATGATGAAGATTGCAGCAATCATGGTTTTGGAGAGTGGAACAAGAATGTCGATGAAGAACTTCAGCGGTCCTGCACCATCGATACGCGCTGCTTCAACCAGTTCATCCGGTACGGACTTGAAGAACTGACGGAAGTAGAAAGTGCCTGTTGCAGACGCAATCAGCGGAACGATCAAACCGGTGTAGGTGTTCGCCATGCCCAGTCCCTGCACGATCTCGTAGGATGGCAGAATACGCACTTCCAGAGGAAGCAGGAGCGTGGAGAAGATGATCCAGAAGAAGAACGTTCCAAGTGGGAAGCGGAAGTACACGATCGCGTAAGCCGCCAACATGGAAATTACGATCTTACCAATGGCGAAGCCAAGGCCGAGGATCAAGGAGTTCCACAGCATGGTCAGGCCAGTCACGGACTTCGTGAAACCACCAGCTTCAGTCAGAACCTGCTTATAGGTGTCTGTGAAGTGACCGCCCGGGGTCAACTGTAGACCATGCTTGTAAATGGACACCGCATCATACTGGAGGTCATGAGAGCGTAAACGACTGGCACCAGCATAAAGAGAGCGCCGAGGACGAGGATCGTATGATCCCAAAACTGTGAGCGTTTCATTGATCCCTCCTTAACTGTAGTGCACACGACGTTCAATCATACGGAACTGGAAGACCGTAAGAGCGAACACGAGGATCATAAGGATCACAGACTGTGCTGAAGACCCACCAAGGTCGTTTCCGCGGAAGCCATCGAGGAACACCTTGTAAACGAGCGTTACAGGGTTGTTGCCTGGCTCACCCTTAAGCACCAGATCGATAATACCGAAGGTATCGAAGAGCGCATAAGTGATGTTGATGATCAGCAGGAAGAAGCTGGTTGGAGCCAGCAGTGGGAACGTTACAGTCCAGAAACGACGGGATGAAGATTTACAATCGACCGCAGCTGCTTCCTGAACGGATTTCGGAACACTCTGGAGACCAGAGAGGAAGAAGATGAAGTTGATTGGGATTTGCTTCCAGACCGCGATCACGGTCATAGCAAATGCAGTATCAAAGTAGTTCACACCGATCTGCATATTCCAGCCGAGGGCATGCGCCAGATCGTTGAGTGGACCAATGTGCTGGTCAAACAGCATAACGCCTACGAGCCTGCGACGGGAGGGGCAATCGCATAAACCCACATCAGCAAGGTGCGGTAAGTGGAGGCACCTTTGATGACGTTATCGGCTTTTACTGCCAGCAGAAGAGCGATGCTGAGAGAAAAGAAAGTAACTGCAGCGGAGAAGATGAGCGTGAACCAGGCAGTTCTGCCGTATTCACTCGCAGTGACAACATCTTTGAAGTTATCTAGCCAACAAATGTCGAGCCGAAACCAAACGGGTCTTCAAGGTAGAAAGACGCTCTGATTGCTTCTGCCGCTGGCCACAGAAAGAAGACGCCAACAATCAGCAGCTGCGGGAGCAGCAGCATGTAGGGCATCAATGGATGTGAGAATTGAACTCGTTTCATGGACTGGCCTAGTCGCTGTTTTCGTTGTGGTGGCCGGTTGCCTAGCAAGCCTGACCGCTTGTTTTAAAAATGCTGCTCGAACAAACTGCCGTTCGGGAACATTTTATTTCTAAAACAACCTGAGACCGGAGGCACTTGATAGCGTCTCCGGCCCTAGCGAAAATCTAAGTGCTAAGTCTTAGTTAGCGGTCTTAGCAAAACGAGCCAGAAGCTTGTTTGCTTCGTCTTCGATGGTCTGGAACGCGTCGTCTACAGACTTTTCACCGGAGAAGATTTTGCCGTATTCACGGTTCATTACGTCACGCACCTGAACGTAGAAGCCCATGCGGTAACCTTTGGTGTTGTCGCCACCTGGCAGTGTCAGCTGCTTAATTCCAACTTCAGCTGCTGGAAGACGGTCGTAGTGGCCATCTTTCTTCGCAAGGTCGTATGCAGCGTTGGTGATTGGCACATAACCAGTTTCTTTGTGCCAGTAGTACTGCATCTCAGAGGAAGTCAGGAAGGAGTAGAAGTTTGCAACACAGTCGTTTTCGCCTTTTGGCTTGCCAGCCATTGCGAAGAGCGCTGCACCACCGATGAAGGTGTTGGTACCGGTTTCGTTAACAGAAGCCCAGTAAGGCAGGTTGGTTGCGGAGAATTTGAAGTCTGTGGACTTCATCAGACCGCCGAAGGAACCTGAAGAACCGAGCCACATTGCAGCGGAACCGTCCTGGAATACCTTCTGGTTGTCACCCCAGCCAGTGCCGTAGTAGCCGAACAGCTCAGCATCAAGCCAGCCTTTAACCTTTGTGAAGTGCATTTTGATCGCATCGTTGTTTACGAGGATCTTGGTGCCTTTCGCGCCGTCGTAACCGTTGTTGTTGGTTGCGAATGGCAGGTTGTGGCGGGACATGAAGTTTTCGGTGAAGATCCATGGCAGGTGAGACTGTGCCAGAGGAACGTAACCAGCTGCTTTCAGCTTAGGAGCGATTGCTTCAAACTCTTCCCAAGTCTTAGGAGCTTCAACGCCTGCTTTCGCCAGTGCTTCTACGTTGTAGTAGAGGATTGGAGTAGAGGAGTTGAACGGCATGCCGATCATTTTGCCAGCTGCATCTGCGTAGAAGTAGCGTACGCCAGCAATGTAGTCTTCGATGTTGAACTCAACACCTGCATCTTTCAGAAGGTCTTCAGCTGGAACAACTGCGCCCTTTGCACCGATGATGGTAGCGGAACCTGCATCAAATACCTGCAAGATGTTTGGCTGTTCGCCAGCGCGGAATGCTGCGATACCTGCGGTCAAGGTTTCTTCGTAGTTACCTTTGTAAACCGGGGTCAGGTTACAGACATCCTGAGATGCATTGTATTTGGTGGAGATTTCGTTGACAACTTCACCCAGACGGCCGCCCATTGCGTGCCACCAGTTGATTTCTGTCGCAGCGAAAGACGCTGTTGAAGACATTGCGAGTGCTGCAAAGGTTGCTACACCAGCTGCTTTACGAAGAGTCATTTTTGTTGCCCCCCAGTGGGAAAGTTGAAAAAATCTAACATGCGAAGCGGAGTGAACACCTGATCCATCGCCTTGGCGATCCATCCCCTACGCCTCATCTGCGATATCACTTAGGTGTTTCACACTAGGATGACAGTTTCTTGAAGTTTCGATGAATTGCAATTGGATCTTCGTTTTTTTTCATAATTATCATGAGATTGTCATGTTTCGGAAAAACGAAACCCACCTAAGCAGACTGTTTTTTATGCCAAATTTTCGACCTTTCAGCATGGTTGAAGTGTCTAAAATTGGAAGTTTTGTTTCGGAAAAATTCGATACGAAATAATACGAACATTGAGATTTACAGAAAGATTTGGCGGCTAATCACTTGATATATCGGGGAAATACCTAGACGGCGAACAAATTCAAATTTTGCACCTTGCACGTTTATGCCGATGAGCTGTCTTAATGCTTG
The DNA here is from genome assembly GCF_001310815.1 of Pseudovibrio denitrificans JCM 12308. GTDB lineage: Bacteria > Pseudomonadota > Alphaproteobacteria > Rhizobiales > Stappiaceae > Pseudovibrio > Pseudovibrio denitrificans. Next base: position 186,648 of record NZ_BAZK01000003.1, on the reverse strand, counting down.
CACGCGCAAATTTTCGAAGACAAAACAGGCCTGAACTTATCCACAGGCGCACTGTGTGCAACTCTCGAAATACAACTTCTAATGCAAAAACTTGCATTCTTGAGCAGGTGAAATGCATTCATTTCAATCAAATAGAGTCACCCGACTCCGTTTTATGACAGTTCAAAGGGCGCAGATCGGATGCTCCACGCCCTCTGGCAGAAACTCATAATGAGCTATGTCGCTCCCCGTTTAGTTTGAGGGCAGCAACACTTTATCGACGACATGAATGATCCCGTTGTCAGCTGGAATGTCCGCGCTGATGACGTTTGCATTATCTACAGTCACGCCAGACGTATTTTTCGAAACGGAGAGTGTCTTATCTCCTGATCCCTTAATCGTCTTCACGTGAATGGTGCGGCCTGGCAGATCAGTGGACGCCAGTTTGCGTGGGAGCACGTGGTAGCTAAGTACCGCAACGAGTTGATCTTTGTTCTCTGGCTTCAGAAGCGTTTCAATCGTTCCGTCCGGAAGCTCCGCAAAGGCTTCATCAGTCGGAGCGAACACGGTGAGGTTCTCACCATTGGCCAGTGCTCCATCCAAGCCCGCAGCCTGAGCGGCAGCAATAAGGGTGTTAAACTGCCCTGCCCCTTGAGCTACTTCTACAATAGTTCCTGCATTTGCATTTACTGAACCAGCAAGAACCAGTGAACTTACAAGTGAAATCATAGATAAACGCATAGAAGCCTCCACTCCCCAGAGATGTAACGAGGGAATTACATAAGGATTGACTGCGACAGACTGCCGCGCACAAAGCCTTATACTGATCAGGTCTGAAGGCAGATCACCTGAGTGCGAATTTTATTTCATCTCCTCAAAAGCACGCAGCGCTTCATCTCGAGATTTCTTGAGATCCACGATTGGAAGCGGGTAGTTTTCTCCCAGCGTGACACAAGCACTCTGCAGGATGTCCTTAGGCGCTTCCCAAGGCTTGAAGAGATACTTATCCGGCAGATCCTTTAGTTCAGGCAGGAACCGGCGTGTGTAATCGCCATGAGCATCAAACTTTTCGCCCTGCAGGATTGGATTGAAGATGCGGAAGTAAGGAGCTGCATCTGCACCGCATCCGGCGATCCATTGCCAACTGGCGCTGTTGTTGGCGAGATCAGCATCAACCAGACAATCCCAAAACCATTCTTCTCCCAACCGCCAATCCAGCAGCAAGTTTTTGACGAGAAACGACCCGACAATCATGCGCAGGCGATTGTGCATGTAACCGGTCTGCCAGAGCTCTCGCATGCCAGCATCGACAATCGGAATGCCTGTTTGACCTTTCTGCCATGCAAAAAGGCGCTGATCATCTGAGAGCCACGGGAAGTTGTCGAACTTTTCGTTCAGATTACTCTTTGGAAGAGTCGGGTTATTGAATAGCAGAGAATAAGAGAACTCACGCCAGCCCAGCTCACTGCGGAAATGGTCTATGTCTCGTGTTTCCTCATGTGAGCCTAATGCCCTCCAGATTTGGTTGGGAGAGATCTCACCAAAGTGCAGATGAGGCGACAGGCGGGAAGTATGGGTCAGAGCCGGGAAGTTTCGGCCATCTTTGTAATCGGAGAGCCCATCTTCAAAAAATGCATAGAGACGGTTTTGGGCAGCTTTTTCGCCATGCTCCCAGTGACTGCTCACTTGAGCTGACCACGGCCGTTCTTCGAGCAAGTTGAGCTCATCGATTGAGAGAGCCCCTTCTGTATTCAAAGGATGAATGCGCAATTGGCCAGGAACAGGCAAGGGCTTTCTGGGTTCCTGCGCCTGAAGGCAGCCTTTGCGATAGAAGGGAGTGAACACCTTATAAGGGCTGCCGTCCGGTTTACCTACCTGCCAGGGTTCCCAGAGGAGTGAGCCGTTGAAGCTCTTGGCTGTTACACCGTTTTCTTCAAGGTCAGATTTCAGCTGCGCATCGTGCTCTACTCGCCATGGCTCATAGCATCGGTTCCAGAAAACACCAGCTGCACCAGTCTCCTGAATGAGCGAGTTGATGATTACTGCCGGATCACCGCGCATTATCAACAGTTGCTCATTCAAGCTTTCATTGAGAGCTTTTAAAGAATAGTGCAGCCAGTTTTTGGTCGCGCCGCCGAGTTCTCGAGCACCGTACTCTTTATCATTCAGAACATAGAGAGGGATAACCTCTCCTGCATCGCAAGCCGCAGAGAGCGCAGGATTGTCGCTCAGGCGAAGATCCTGACGGAACCAATGGATTACGATGGATGCTGACATCGACGACCTCTGCACAAAAGAAACAGTTGCGGCAGATGTATAGCAATTTCCTTGCGTATCAATGGCTGCAGAACTTCAATTCTCTCATAGCATGAGATGCTGGAGACGAAGCTTCTGAAATAGATGATTTTGGGAGAAGTCAGCTATTTCTAGCTAAAGGGTAATTGGTGGAGCTAGGGGGATCGAACCCCTGACCTCTTCGCTGCCAGCGAAGCGCTCTCCCAGCTGAGCTAAGGCCCCATCTTTATCAGACAAATGGCATGTCCAATTTGGGAAGAAGATAGCCATTTCTTGCAAAATGGTTTTGGTGGAGCCTAGGGGGATCGAACCCCTGACCTCTTCGCTGCCAGCGAAGCGCTCTCCCAGCTGAGCTAAGGCCCCGTTCTTCTTCTAAGCACCGATACTTCAATGAAGTTTTTGTGCTGATGGAGGCGGAACATAGATGGGCCGCCCCCACATTTCAAGAGAATACTCTCATAACAGCCTGCGGTTTCACAGGCTGTGGAAATTTTAGCTTTCGTCGTCGTCGCGGCTCACAACGATGCCCGGAACGGAAGAGTCTTCGTCGTCTTCATCATCCAGGAATACGTCGGAGTCATCGCCACCGATGTCATCGCTGATGCCATCTTCGTCCAGATCAGGAATATCTTCACCAGCTGCTTCTGCATCAGCTTCTTCCAGAGATACCAATTCTGCATCGTCTTTTACCAATGCGTCCTCAGCTTCTTCTTTCTGAACAGCTTTTACAGCTTTTGCAGTCTTCGCTGTCATGCCCAGATCAAACATATCGCCACACTTAGCAGATGATTGGGTCACGGTTCAAATCATAGTATTTAGCGCCACACGCCGCGCACAGGCGCTTGGTTCCGAGTTCCGGTCTTGCCACGGTTCTCACCTTTGTTTGTATCTCGTTGACGGCCCCCTTAGCCTCAGGTTGGCCATCATGTCAAAGATAAATCTTAGAAATCTACCCGAAGTCGTACATTCACTGCCGAAATTTCGCAATAGTTCAATGCGCCCTAGGGTGACTGTCTTTTTCTTCCGTGTTAGGAGGAACTAGTTTTTTCAGTCTCGCAACCCCGGAAATGAACATGTCCCATAATTCGTCACCGCAAATTGTGACCGCTCACAGTGGCTCTCCGCTTAACGGCCAGATCAAAGTTCCAGGTGACAAGTCTATCTCCCACCGTTCCCTCATGTTTGGTGCATTGGCACTCGGCAAAACCACCATCTCTGGTCTGCTCGAATCAGAAGATGTGATTGGTACTGCAAACGCAATGAATGCAGTCGGTGCCAAGTGTGTTCGCCAGGAAGATGGTACGTGGACGGTTGATGGCGTTGGACTGGGTAGCCTGTTGGAGCCGGAAGCTCCAATCGACTTCGGAAATGCGGGTACTGGTGTACGTTTGGCAATGGGCATCTTTGCGAGCCATCCTATTGCCGTCACCATGACTGGTGATGCCTCCCTGTCTGGACGCCCAATGGGCCGCGTCCTTAACCCACTGCGCGAGATGGGTGTTCAGGTTGTGGCACGTAATGGCGATCGCCTGCCAGCGTCTATCCGCGGCAGCGACACTCCTATTCCGATCACGTATCGTGTGCCAATGGCCTCTGCACAGGTTAAGTCTGCAGTGCTGCTGGCTGGTTTGAACACTGCTGGTACAACAACCGTTATCGAGCCTGTGGCAACTCGTGACCACACTGAAAAGATGCTGATTGGTTTTGGTGCAGAGCTGAACGTTGAGATCAACGAAAGTGGTGAGCGCGTGATCACCCTGCAGGGTCAGCCAAAGCTGCAGCCGCAGGACATCACTGTTCCTGGTGATCCATCCTCAGCTGCCTTCCCGATTGTTGCTGCGTTGATCACACCGGGTTCTGATGTGACCGTTGAAGGCGTGCTTCTGAACGAGCATCGTATTGGACTTATTACTAGTCTGCTTGAAATGGGCGCTGATATTACCATCTCGAATGAACGGGAAAGTGGTGGAGAGAAGATTGGTGACATTCGCGCCAAGTATTCGAAACTGAAGGGTATTACGGTTCCAGCGGACCGCGCGCCTTCCATGATTGATGAATATCCAATTCTGTCTGTTGCCGCTGCCTTTGCTCAGGGTGAGACCGTTATGCTCGGTCTTGAAGAGCTGCGCGTGAAGGAGTCAGATCGTCTGGCTGCTGTTGCTCGTGGTTTGGAAGCAAACGGTATTCCGTGCGTCGAAAAACAGGACAGTCTGACTGTCACTGGTGGTGCTAACAATATTGGCGGTGGTACTGTTGCTACACATCTGGATCACCGGATCGCAATGAGCTTCCTTATTCTGGGGCTCGCTGCTCACAAGCCGGTTCAAGTTGATGATGCAGCACCAATCGCAACAAGCTTCCCGACCTTCCTCTCCATGTTTGGTGAGCTGGGTGGCAAGCTTGAAAATAAGAATGAGGAAGCTGCATGATTATTGCTCTGGATGGACCAGCGGCATCTGGCAAGGGAACACTCGCACGCCAGCTCGCTGAGCATTTTGGACTTCGCCATCTGGATACCGGTTTGACGTATCGTGCTGTTGCCGCTGCGCTGCTTGCGCGCGGCCTACCACTTGGTGATGAAGCTGTTGCTATCTCCGTTGCTCAGAACCTTGATCTGGGCAATCTGGATCGCAATCAGCTCTCCGCTCATGAGATTGGAGAAGCGGCGTCTCGCATTGCTGTTCTTTCTGGTCTTCGTGAGGAACTGGTGCGCCTTCAGCGTGCGTTTGCTGAGCAGGAGCCAGGTGCTGTTCTGGATGGCCGTGACATCGGCACTGTTGTGTGCCCGGATGCGACTGCAAAACTGTTTGTAACAGCCTCTCCGGCAGCGCGAGCAAAGCGCCGTACGGACGAGTTGAACAGCAAGGGAATTCCAGCTGATTTTAATGAAATCCTAGTGGATCTGGAGCGCCGCGACGAGCGTGACAGCACCCGCAAAGACAGCCCATTAAAACCCGCTGAAAATGCACACTTGCTTGATACGACAGAAATGGATATAGACTCCGCATTTCGTGCGGCTGTGGATATCGTCGAACGCGCCCGGAAAACGGCTGTTTCATAACAGCCATCGGAGTTCGCGTTTGTCGTTTCTAGCGACTGTCATGATACCGAATTTGGACAAGTGCGACCGCTTTCGCCGGCCCACTTACTTGTAAGTGGTTGTTTTTCAACGCGAGTTGAGAACCGGAAGCTCTTGTCCTTTAGTGTTAACACAAACCCGCCGGCGAGCGCCATTCTTATGGCACCAGGAGATTTCATGGAAAATCAGAACTTTGCTGCTGAAGACTTTGCAGCTCTGTTGGAAGAATCTTTTGCGACTTCCGACCTTTACGAAGGCACCGTTGTAAAAGGCACCGTTGTTGCTATCGAAAAAGACCTCGCAGTAATCGACGTAGGTCTGAAGGTTGAAGGTCGCGTTCCTCTGAAGGAATTCGGCGCTAAAGGCCGTGACGGCGAAATGTCCGTTGGTGACGAAGTAGAAGTTTACCTTGAGCGCGTTGAAAACGCGATGGGTGAAGCTGTTCTGTCCCGCGACAAAGCACGCCGCGAAGAAAGCTGGGTTCGCTTGGAAGTTGCTTTCGAAGCTGGCGAAAAAGTTACTGGTCAGATCTTCAACCAGGTCAAAGGTGGTTTCACCGTCGATCTGGATGGCGCAGTAGCATTCCTGCCACGCTCTCAGGTAGACATCCGTCCAGTACGCGACGTTACTCCTCTGATGCACACTCCACAGCCTTTCCAGATCCTGAAAATGGACAAGCGCCGTGGCAACATCGTTGTATCTCGCCGTACCGTTCTGGAAGAAACACGCGCAGAACAGCGTTCTGAACTCGTTCAGAGCCTGGAAGAAGGTCAGACCGTTGAGGGTGTTGTTAAGAACATCACCGACTACGGTGCATTCGTTGACCTGGGCGGCATCGACGGCCTCCTGCACGTTACCGACATTGCATGGCGTCGTATCAACCACCCAAGCGAAGTACTGACCATCGGTCAGACCGTGAAGGTGCAGATCGTTCGTGTGAACCAGGAAACACACCGCATCAGCCTCGGCATGAAGCAGCTGGAAACCGATCCATGGGATGGCATCGAAGCCAAATACCCACTGGACGCGAAGTTCTCCGGTCGTGTTACCAACATCACCGACTACGGTGCATTCGTAGAACTGGAGCCAGGTATCGAAGGCCTGATCCACGTCTCCGAAATGTCCTGGACCAAGAAGAACGTACACCCAGGCAAGATCGTTTCTACTTCTCAGGAAGTTGAAGTGGTTATCCTGGAAGTTGACGCTTCTAAGCGCCGTATCTCCCTGGGCCTCAAGCAGACTCTGCAGAACCCATGGGAAGCATTCGCTCAGCAGTACCCAATTAACGCAACCGTTGAAGGTGAAGTTAAGAACAAGACCGAATTCGGTCTGTTCATCGGTCTCGAAGGCGATGTTGACGGCATGGTTCACCTGTCCGATCTGGACTGGAACCGTCCGGGCGAGCAGGTCATCGAAGAGTACAAGAAGGGCGACGTTGTTAAAGCAGTCGTTCTTGACGTTGACGTTGAGAAAGAGCGCATCTCTCTCGGCATCAAACAGCTCGACGCTGATCCGTTCGAATCCGCTGGCGACGTTCGCAAGGGCGCAATCGTTAAGTGTGAAGTGACTGAAATCAAAGACGGTGGTCTCGACGTTAAACTCGTAGACGGCGACCTCTCTGCATTCATCCGTCGCGCTGACCTGTCCCGTGAACGTGGTGAGCAGGATCCAACACGCTTTAACGTTGGCGACGTAATCGAAGCTCGCGTTACTCAGTTCGACAAGAAGACCCGCCGCGTTGGTGTATCCATCAAGGCACTGGAAATTGCTGAAGAAAAAGAAGCAGTTGCACAGTACGGCTCTTCCGACGCTTCCTCTTCTCTCGGCGACATCCTCGCTGCAGCTATGAAGAAGCAGTCCGACGACGAATAAGATCTAGCAATAGATTTTGCGAAAAAGCCCGCTCATTTGAGCGGGCTTTTTTGTTGCGCTGATGAATGCGTTCGTTTGCGTTACTTCGTGTTTTTTTTTGCGCGCTTATGTCAGAGAAGCACCCTAAACCTGCTCAGATTACGGGAGCGGTGCATATTTGGGCTTCTCTGCCTGTTTGGCGCGAATGGCGTCCACCTTGGTCCAGATTTCATCCAGCTCCACTTCACCGCAATCGTGCATGTCGATGTGATGGGCGAGGCAGAGGGCGGCGAGTGTTACCATGACACCACCGGCTTCCTGTTTGAGCTCTCCAGCTTCCCGATTGAAAACGAAGTCGACAAGCTGATGTGCTTCGCTGGCAGTGCAGCCTGCGGACTGGACCAGTTCGAGAGCCTCTTCCAAAAAGCGATGGTTGCGTTCTGTCTTATCCGTGGCAATTTCCTTGCCGAAGCACTCCAATAGCCATGGGGCTACTCGTTCCTGAAAGCTTTCAGTCTTGCTCACGTTCAAATCTCCAGCCTGCGAGGATAATCCGGCTTTGCATTATCACAGGTCTTGGGAAATTGAGAGTGGAGACCAGCGACGGATCCCGACTGCGTTAGCCGATGATTTTCTTGACGGTGCTCATCAGGAGGGCTCGTGGGCCTTTTGGCAGGGCGAGGACGATGCGTTTTGCCAGAGGGCGCAGGTTCTTGAGCCAGAGGCTGGCATAGAGTTGGCCTTTGAAAGAGAGCGGACTGACGGCATCGAAGACGCTGGCGACTTCTGAGGTCCATGTCATCTTGTAGCGGGACGCTGGCTTGAGGAAGTCGATCCTATCAATCCCAAGCGCAAAGCAGGCTTCAACGACATCCATCTGATGGAGTTTGCCGGGGCTGGATTGCTCGTAGTCCGGGTTCCAGTCTGCCATGTAGGCGGAGTAACAGCCTTCAAAGAGGAAACCCCATTCGGTTGAAATCGGGAGATCACCATGTTTCAGCTCGAATGCAATGAGTTCGCAGCCTTTTGCGGGGCCTTTGCCCAAAGCCAGCAGGAGTTGCTGCAGGCCGTCACCTTCCAGAGCGCGGGAGGCGTATCCCATGGCTTCCACCCAGTTCTCACGGCCTTTCATAGTGCGCAGAACCATGGTCTCCAGCTCTGAGTCTCCCTGACGGATCACGCGGTGCGTCAGGCCTGCTGATTTGTGCAGGCGGTTGCGCTGGTTGCGGATGGTTTTGCGGGACCGGGTGGAGATGGACTTGAGATACTCCTCGAAGCTGTCCCAGTGGTTCAGCTCCAGCCATGGCGCGCCGTCTGTTTCTCCAACTTCCGTAAACTGAGCGCTGGCGTAATCGTAGAGAGCGCCGCCTTCTCTGATCTGGCGCAGGTGGATAATATCCGCTCCGGCCTTTTGCAGATGTGGCTTCAGGAGGTTGAGCACTTCGGCTGGTTTGTAGCCGGGTTCCAGCAGCATCTCGGAGTACTGTTGGAAGGGTTCTCCCAGGCCTGTTAGCGCTTTCAGGGATTTTTGCTTTTCAATGCGCAGCGGCAAAATCGCAATCAGGTTTTGCTGATCATAGACCGCGAAGATCTTGGTGGATTGGACCACTGAAGGATTTTCAAGCATCGCCATGGTCCAGGCATAACTTTGGAAGACCGGATTGCCCTTGGCGGATTGCTCCAGCTTGCGCCAGTGCTGCTGGATGTCAGCGACTTCTACAGGAGACTGCAGCACGCGCACCGATGGGTTCTGGAGTGCTTTTGTTGCTGAGCTTTGCTTTACAGCACCAAGCTCTTCCGATGTGACAACATCTGCCTGCAACAAATTTCTCCCTTACCGATGCTTTAAACGACTTTAACTCAAGCAGTTTGCGTAGCTTCATCCGAAAACCGGTGTCCTGTTTTCGGCGATAGGCTTTAAATCACTGAATCTCACGGCATGTGCCTGTACTCGCGATTTTTATACATAGTTATTTTCAACCAGTTAAAAGTAGAAGTATTTTATTGAAATCAGAGCAATTGAGTTCCTCACGTTTCCGTTAGGAACGCAAATGACAGAATTACTATGCCCTTCGCCCGGTTTCTCTCAGGGTGATGACAAATCGTCACTTGATTTCTTGCCCCGCAGAAAATGGAATGGTCCTGAATAATTTCAGGAGGGTTTCATGAGTGATTTGAAAGTCGCGCTTGTTGTTGCTGGTGGCAGTGGCATGGGTGCAGCAGCTGCACGCAAGCTGGCAGAGGACGGATACAAGGTTGCTATCCTCTCTTCCTCAGGCAAAGGCGAGAAGCTGGCTGAAGAGCTGGGCGGCGTTGGCGTGACCGGCTCCAACCTTGAAACAGCCGACCTGCAGCGCCTTGTTGATGCGGCCATGGAAAAATGGGGCCGCATCGATACTGTTGTGAGCAGTGCTGGCCATGGCCCTAAAGGACCGATCCTTGAGCTGACAGATGAAGACTGGGCTAGAGGCATGGACTTCTATCTGATGAACGTTGTCCGCATCACCCGCCTTGTAACGCCAATCATGGAAGCGCAGGGCAAAGGCAGTTTTGTCAACATTTCCACCTATGCGCTGTTTGAGCCTGAAGAACTGTTCCCTACCTCTGGCGTGTTCAGAGCGGGCCTCGCCGCTTTCACGAAGCTGTTTGCGGACAAATATGCGGCTTCAAACATCCGCATGAATAACGTGCTGCCGGGCTTCATTGATAGTTTGCCGGAGAAAGAAGAGCGCCGAAATCGCATTCCAATGGGCCGCTATGGCACCTCTCAGGAAGTGGCTGATCTGATTTCGTTCCTTGCCGGAGACACCTCCAGCTACATGACAGGGCAAAATATCCGCATAGATGGCGGTATTACGCGTTCAATCTAGGTTGGATAATTCTGTCAGGGTTGGCTTCGCATTTTGCGGAGACTGACTTTGTGATGATTAAGCAGGAAGGTCTTAAAGTAGCGAGACCTAAAAGGGGCGGAAATGCCCCTTTTTTAATGCAGCAACGCATTCCCCTAAGGTAAGAATAAAGCAAATTCTGTGATCCACAGCATTTACATGCCTTCAATTTTAATTAATGTAAATATGAATTCACTTTAATCAAAATAAATATAATAGATAAGCAATAGTAAATTGATGGTTATTTTTAGTATCAACTTTTAATTTGCTATATACCACCTAAGATCGAGTCATATTTCGAAATTTTCTATTTCTGATTTCTATTTATTTTCAAGTAACGTCTGTATATTACTTTACACAGCGAGCAAGAGAGTATCCCATTCTCTCAAACTCTACTGTGCTGTTTGTCTTGGAACACGAGCGAGACCAATAACAATAATAAGGTCCGTTCTGGTTCAGGACTTCGGAATGCCCTCGCGGTCCGCCCGAAACCGCAGGGCTAACTGGAAACCCGTTTTACGCCGTCCTTGCAGCAATCGGCTTTGGGTTTCCAACAGCGCGCGATGAACTATGCCCCTAGTTCTCGCGTCAAGAATTAAGATCACTGAACCTGTCGGTTTTCAGAGCAACCGATGAAACAGTGGCCCAAAAAAGACGAAAAGTCCAACTGGCCCCATGGCCGATAAGATCCCGTTCCGTTCTCAGCTCCCCCCCACCTCCTGATGAACGGAACGGATTTTTTATGCGATAATCATATGCCGGTTGCGACCCGGTAATTATTTCGGGTATGACATTTCAAAAGGTGGCATTTCCCAGCCGCTTCATTCAATTCGATAGGCAGCAAAAAACTAATGAAAACCTCTGCTCGTGAATGTCAGAACATGGCTCAGATCCGCGCTGAAATTGATCGCCTGGATTCCGAGCTTATCACCCTGTTTGCAGAGCGCTGGACGTACATTACCCGCGCTGCGGAAATCAAAAAACCGATTGGCCTTGCTGCCCGCATTGAAAGCCGCGTTGAAGAGGTGGCCAGCAATGTGAAGGCGCATGCCCGCGAAGCCGGACTGAACGAGAAAACCTACGAGACGATGTGGCGGCACCTGATGGAAAGTGCAATTGCGCACGAAGAAGACCTGATGGAAGCAGAGGAAAACGTAAAATAACATAGTATCGCCATTTTCTCTGGCATCTTAGTCGATTAGCATTGCAACCAGAAATTTCGGAGATTTGACAGGCTGTGTCCCCCAAATTAACCGTTTGGCAGTGACAAAGCCTAATTTATGGTCGTGTTTTTACCGCCTGCAGAGAAAGAACACTTGGCTTATTCAAAAGCTTAGGTATTGTTTCCCTATAGTCGCTTAATTGAGTTTGACCGGGAAGACCCCATGAGTCTAGACAGTGACGTTCTTATTGATCGTAGGCGCCTGAGACGTAAAGTTTCATTCTGGCGTGTCGTTAGTTTTTTAGCACTGGCAGCATTGCTGTTGTGGGGTGGCGCTGAGGCAACCGGCCTTGGAGAGCTCGCCCGATCCGAAAATCATATTGCTCGCATCGAAATCAGCGGACCGATCACCTATGATCGCCGCCAGCTGGAAATGCTTGAAGCAATTGCCAAGGATGACACCGTGCAGGGCGTCATCGTTTCCATTAATTCCCCAGGTGGCACTACATCCGGCGGTGAAGCGCTGTACAATGCGCTGCGCAAGATTGCCGAGAAGAAGCCTGTGACAGCGTCCATCACGACGCTTGGCGCTTCCGCTGCTTATCTTTCTGCTATCGCCAGTGACCACCTTGTTGCTCAATACACCTCTTTGACCGGCTCAATTGGTGTTCTCTTCCAATACGGTAACGCGAAGGGCCTGCTCGACAAGATTGGTGTTGAGATGGATGCGATCAAAAGCGCGCCATTGAAAGCTGAACCAAACTTTTATGAGCCAGCCACACCTGAAGTGAAGGAAGCCTTGCAAGACATCATCGACGATACCTATATGTGGTTCGTTGGGCTGGTTGCAGAACGCAGAGGCCTTTCCCAGGAGCGTGCGCTTCAGCTTGCCAATGGTCAGGTTTATACCGGACATCAGGCAAAAGGGCTGGAGCTGATCGACGAGATTGGTGGCGAACAGGCTGCGCATCAGTGGCTTATTGAGAAAAAAGGGCTTTCCAGTGATTTGAAAATTATCGACTGGAAACCAGAATCAGACGAACGGACACTCCCGTTCCCTGCAAATTTATTAGGCTTTTTGGGTAGTGAGAACCAGAATTTGATACACTCACTTCTCAAAACAGCAAAAAGTGTCGTAGATTCAAGCCTACCGCTTGACGGTCTCGTGTCTGTTTGGCAGGCTCCGGATGCGGCAACAGTCTCAGCACGTTGGGGGGGCAAAGCATGATTAAATCGGAATTAGTTCAGACTATCGCGGAGCGTAATCCGCATCTCTATCAGCGTGATGTAGAGAATATCGTAAACGCCATTCTTGATGAAGTTACCGAAGCGCTGATGCGCGGTGACCGCGTTGAGCTGCGTGGCTTTGGTGCGTTCTCCGTGAAGAACCGCCCTGCTCGCGTAGGACGCAACCCAAGAACTGGCCAGAAAGTTGAAGTTGGCGAAAAGTTCGTTCCGTTCTTCAAAACCGGCAAAGAAATGCGCGAACGGCTGAACGACGGCACGGATCACGGCGAAGACTGATCCTGGAGTAATAAATTGGCTCGTTTCCTTCGGAACCTGCTGCTTATCCCTATAGCAGCTCTACTTGTTGTACTCGCGGTTGCGAACCGGCATTCCACGCTGATTTCGCTTAACCCCTTTAATCCAGAGGATCCGATGTTGACCTTCAACATCCCGGTGTTCTGGTTACTGTTTGGCGCTGTTGGACTGGGCGTGGTGCTCGGCGGTGTGGCGACCTGGATGCGACAAGGCCGTTTCCGCAAGGAAGCTCGCGTACAGCGGCGGGAAGCGAACCAGCTTAAACATGAAGCGGATTCACTGCGTAAGGTGGCACAGGGTGACATTGCACCTGGCTTGCCATCACCAGACCATAAAAAGGCAGCCTAACCGCTTTATTACTCTGCCTGAACGCTGAAAACGGGGATTGCGAATGCGGATCATCACTGCTCAGGAAATTGAGGAGGTGATGAACTTTCGTGATCTTCTTGAAACGCTGAGACGTGCTTTTCGTGTTGGTGCGGTGGCCCCTTCCCCGCTCACACAAAGAATTGCACGTCCTACCGGCCTCGATGACGGCTCTCTCACCATTTCCTCCGCATGGCATGACTTTGCAGCTCAGGACACCATTGAGCGCGGGTTTATCGGGACGCGGATCGAAAGCTCGCTTCCGGGCTCTCAGGAACATCAATCCCCCAGTGTTGCAGGTGTTTACCTCTTGCAGTCCGGCAAGACCGGGACGCCGCTTGCATTGCTCGATGGCAAAGCACTGGTGAACTGGCGCACGGCGGCCACATCGGCGCTGGCTTCCTCCTACCTGTCCCGAGAAGATTCCTCCCGCCTGCTGATGGTGGGGGCTGGCAGTCTTGCGCCGTATCTGATTGAAGCGCATGCCTCTGTGCGGCCTATCAAGGAGGTTCTCGTGTGGAACCGGAGCCTGCCGGGGCTCAGCAGCTGGTGGAGGCCATGCAGGGCCAGGCCTTTACGATTTCGGCCACAACGGATCTGGGCGGGGCTGTTCGTGGGGCGGATATCGTTTGCTGCGCCACGAGTACGCATAGGCCGCTCATCAAAGGCGAATGGCTTCAGGAAGGCACGCATCTGGATCTGGTGGGCTCGACCCATGCGGATCAACGTGAGTGCGATAATGAGGTGATTTCGCAGGCGCGGCTGTTTCTCGACAGCTATGACACGACGCCGACGACTGCTGGAGAGCTGAAGGAGCCGCTGGCGGATGGGGTGTTGAGCCTGCAGGACATTGCGTCTGATCTGGCAGAGCTGTGTCAGGGAGACCGGGCAGGCCGTCGGTTTTACGAGCAGATCACGCTGTTCAAGTCCACGGGCACCGCACTGGCTGATCTGGCCGCTGCGGGGCACGTTTATCTTCGCGTTTAACTCGGCTTTTCCGGCTGAGGCCTAGTCGAGGTCCTCAAGATCTTTCTTTCTTGGCGGTGCGTAGCTCGGCAGGTGCCAGTCTTTCGCGATAGCACCACCGCGCAGTATCATCGCAACAGCAAAGCCAAGAGCTGCTGCAAGGTTGCTGCCTCCTGTTACCATGAGCACAGCGGTGTACGTGGTCGCGCCTGCCAGAGCAGCTGCGAGATAAATCTCTCTTTGCAGGAGGGCAGATGGTTGGCCGGCGATGATATCTCGCAAAATTCCGCCGAATGTGGCGCTCGCAACCCCCATGAGAACAGCGATAGCAGCCGTATCACCCAGTGAGATTGCCTTCGCAGCACCCATCACAGAGTAGGCAGCAACGCCAACCGCATCGAGCCAACGCAAAGGGCGGCCCCATGCTTCAACTCTATGAGCAAAGAACCACATGCCGATGGAGACGATAAGGCAGACATAGAGGTAGCTCTCATCTTCGATCCAGAATACTGGCACATCAAGCAGGGTATCGCGCAGGGTTCCGCCACCGATGCCCGTTAAGGAGCAGAAGAACAGAAACGCGATAAAATCCTGACGCAGACGTGCAGCGACCAGTCCGCCCGTCACGGCAAACACGGCCACGCCCAAAAAGTCCAGATACTGCCAGATCTCAGAATGCATCTACGTCATGCCCGCAAATTCGTTGGTTTCAAGATTGGTGGTTTTAGTCAGCCATCTTAAAAAAGCAACCGGAGAACTACACTACTTCATTTGTTGGATTTAAATAGCCCAAGATCCTGTGAAGGTTTTGGGGACAGTGACAAGAACCTCAGATCAGCCTGCGTTTCTTGCAGAGCTTCCGGCAGCATCAGGCCTTCCAGCGTCTCCTTGATCAGCTTCTCCATGGCCTGCTTTTCGTCCTTCTCTTCGGGAGAGAGATGCATCACGCGCATCATGGCATCAAGGCCAAACAGGAAGGCGATGACAAGGATCGAGCGGAGTTTCGCATCATCACCTTTGATGCTGTCGCTGAGTTCATCCACCACCTTATTGCCCAGAGCCTCGCGGATCATGGGGGCCACCGTCTCGTTACCCATAGACCGCAGGATCGCCTGCGTCGGGTCCAGCGTCATCGGACCATCGAGGTTCTTGGTGGTCATGTAGTGTGCGATGCGGGCGGGGATGTTTTCCATATCCCCGATCATCAGCGGCGCCATGGTCATGCCCGGCAGCACGGCTTCGCGGAACAGGTTTTCCTTGGAGCCGAAGTAACGTGTCACCAAAGCGATGTTGGCTTCGGCGAGATCTGCGATCTCTCTCGTTCCCGCACTATCATAGCCTTTTTGGGAGAACTTGGCGCCCGCCGCTTGCAGGATGCGGTCTTTGGTTTGCGCGGCATCTCGTTGTTTATTCTGGGACATTCAGGTTGCTCCGGCACTTGTAAGCTACCGCTTACATTTATTCTTGACTCTAAAGTAATCCATCGCTTACTTTTCTGTCAACAATGTAAGCGACTGCTTACTAAAACCAAGTACGTCCCGACAGATCGTCATGAACCACGTTAGAATGGAGAGACCAGATGATCACGATTGACCAGAGCACATTCAAGCCCGGCAAGAACTCAATCAGCTTCACAACAAAGGGCTACCGGATTGCCGCAGATCTGTACCTGCCAGAGGGTTTTGAGACTGCCCCTTGCCCTGCCATCATCTTTGCCCGTCCGGCAACGCAGGTGAAGGAGCAGGCCAGCGTTGTCTATGGTGAGAAGGTATCCGCCCGTGGCTATGCTCTGCTGGCCGTGGATCACATTGGCTTTGGTGAGAGTGAAGGTGAGATCCGCAATTACGAGAACACTGAGAACATCATCGCTGTGCTGACAGACGGCATCACCGTACTGCGTCATCTGGATTGCATTGATGAAAACCGGGTTTACGGCATGGGGCTTTGCATGGGCGGTGCTACATCACCCGTCTTGCCTTCCTTGATAAGCGCCTGAAAGCCATCGCCACCATGTCTGCATACTTTGACTGCGCGACAGCCTTTGCACAGATGATGGATGAGGAAACACGCGGCCAAGCGATCCTTGGAGCAAATCTGGCGATGGAGAAATACCTGCAGACTGGTGAAGTGGATCGGTATCCCGTCCTCGGCGCCATGAAACCGGGTGAGATTCCAGAGGGTACACCTCGTTATTACGCTGATGCCGTTGATTATTACATGACATCCCGCGGCGCGCTGGAGCATGCACCAAACTACTCCAACATGCTGCCAGCCTTCCAGCTGCCAATCGACCCGGCCCTGAACCACTCCCCTTATGGAGACCAGCTGACCTTGCCAAAGCTCTTCATTCGCGGATCAGATGCAGCTATCACCGGTCCACTGACTGATCTGTTCTACCCAAATGCAGCAGAACCTAAGGAACTGATGGTGGTGGAAGGTGCCGAGCACTTCGACCTTTACGACATTGACCAGTACGTCGATCAGGTCATTGACCGCGTTGATACCTTCTTCCAGGCCAACTGAGCTGTCACTGACACAACAAAAACGGAGGCCATGTAACGGCCTCAGTTTTGGAATTCTTTTGAGAAGCCCTCATTTGTGTGAGGGCTTTCTTTTTTAGGCTTCTTTGTCGATTGTGGAGCCTGGCTCTGCTGCTTTGTCGGCAACTGGGGCTACTTTTGGGCCACCTTTGGAAACGCCGACCATTGCAGGGCGCAGGACGCGCTCGCCGATGACGTAGCCAGCCTGAACAACCTGAACAACGGTGTTGTTTGGAACTTCAGTGTTCGGCACTTCAAACATCGCCTGATGGAAGTGTGGGTTGAACTTTTCACCTTCTGGAGACAGGCGCTTCACGCCGTGCTTTTCCAGGTGGTTGAGCATTTCACGCTCGACCAATTCAACGCCTTCAACCAGCGCCTTCAGGTTATCGTCGTTCTCACGCGCATCATCAGGCAGTGCTTCGATTGCACGGCCAAGGTTGTCGTTTACAACCAGCATGTCGCGGGCAAAGCTTGCCACTGCGTATGCTTTTGCGTCTTTGACTTCTTTTTCGGTCCGGCGGCGCAGGTTTTCCATTTCCGCCATGGTGCGCAGAGCGCGGTCTTTCAGGGCAGCGTTTTCAGCCTGCAGTGCTTCGATTGGATCTACTTCCACAGCAGCTTCTGCCTGCTCAGCGCCATTGGCACTCGCAGCTTCCTCAACCACAGCTTCCGGATTCATCTGCTCTTCTGCCTGCGGAGTTTTGTCTTGATCGCTCATCGTCATCCCGTCTTTCAAACTTGCTCTTATTCACCGAAGAGCAAAGCAGGGCTGCCAACAGGCGCCCGTGCCAAAACTTTATTCGGTCCTTATTTAGTCACTGTTTGCCAAAAACAAAAGACCTCCGGCCACTTCCGTGACCGGAGATCCTCAGAATGCCCGATTTTACTCAGCATTTCGTTGCAGATACCCTCAAAATTATGAGTACTGCTTGATCCAATCAGCAATTTTGCCCTTTGGCTGTGCACCAACGAGGGTCGCAGCAGGCTGACCATCCTTGAAAAGGATCATGGTTGGGATTGAACGAACGCCGTAGTTCATTGCGCTCTGCTGGTTGCTGTCGATGTCCAGCTTAGCAATCTTAACCTGACCAGCCATTTCCTCGGAGATTTCTTCCAGAGAAGGCGCAATCATCTTACAAGGACCGCACCAGGTCGCCCAGAAGTCTACGAGAACAGGGGTAGAGCTCTGGAGTACTTCAGCTTCGAAGTTACCGTCTTCAACATTCACAGTGGCCATTTTTGCCTCTTTTCATAATCCAGTTTGAGTCGCCCCCAACTGAGCAAACTCTGTTGTCCTGAAAGTAAGAACGCAAGTGCCGAGCGTCAAGCGAACGAATTCTCAACATTCGGCTAGAATTTAAAAGATTTCATCAGTTCCACTGGTATTTCTATCAGCCGGGGACCTGACGTATAGAGGAGCAGTGCTCTTATTCTCTTATCCGGATAAAGCTCAGAAAGCAGTTTTCTGTAAACAGCCAGCTGCGCAACATACGTTTCGGAGACGTCCTGCACGCTTCTTGGCACATAGGCATTTGTCTTGAAGTCGAGAATGATCACTTCTTCGTCATTGACCAGCAGTCGGTCAATCAGGCCGAAGATTTCGACTGGTTTGCCATCCTCTCCCGTGAGCATGCCCTGAATAGGAACTTCGGCTCGACCATTGGCACTGAACAGCTCAGCAAACTCCGGTGTGCCCAGCGTGCCCAGCACATCATCCAGCAGGCGTTCCCGTTTATCCTCAAAGCGCTCCGGCAGAGAACTGGCGAGGAACCGTTCCGCAGAGACTATGCGTTGATCTTCCGGTAGATCCGGCAGGAACTCTAGCAAGCGGTGGACGATACGACCGCGGACCAGAGGCCAGTCTTCCGGTTGGCGGGCGGCTTCCAGAGCGTCTTTCGGGTCTTGTTGCTCGATGCTTTCCTTTGCTTCCATCTCCTCAAACGCAGCAGATGGCTTCAGGCGGCGGATACGTTCGGGGGCGCTGACGTTTTTGGAAATCCACTCGGGCATTGCTGCCTGTTGTTGGCTTTCTGCCTTTTCGGACTGCGGCAGCACCGGTTCTGGCTTTTCGATGCCGCCCTTGGTCCAGATCCATGCGGATACTTCACCACTGGCAGCTGTTTGTTCGCGCGCTTCCTCAATCAATCCGTTGCGGGTGAGTGTGTACCAGCATTCATCATGAGGACCGCGCTTTGGTGACCAACCACAGACAACGAGGCGGTCTTTTGCGCGGGTAAGTGCCACATAGAGTAGGCGGCGGTATTCTTCTTTCTGCTCATCCGCCAGTAGCTCCAGCGCTTCCTCATGCCAAGCGGTGCGCTGTGCTTTATTGGGCAGCCAGACGAGAGCGGGGGCAGCTTCCGTATCCCCTGCCCGCTGCTTTTCAACCATCACCGGCGCATGCAGGCTGGAGACGGGCGCATTACAGCCATCAGCGAGGATAACATAGGGCGCTTCCAGACCTTTGGAGCCGTGGACCGTCATGATGCGGACCATGCCTTTGGCGGCGTTCAGCTCTCGCTTGATCTCGGTTGGCGCTTCCGCCAGCCAAGCGAGGAAGCCTTCCATGCCGGGTGTGCCGCTCTTCTCATAGGTGAGCGTTAATGAAAGGAACTCATCAAGCACATCATCGACCTCAGTGCCGAGACGTTCACGGAACTTCTGGCGGTAGCCGTCTGTGCCCATGATTTTGGCGTAGAACTCGAACGGCGGCACGAAGTCGGCGCGGTCACGCCAGGTTTCCAGCTGCTTGCGGACGATTTGCCACTTCTCGCTGTTTTCTGATTTTCTCAGTAGCTCATGCCAGAGAGTGCCCGGTCTTAGAACGCCCGGTGTTTCGTGGGCGATCTCGAAGAGGTCGTCATCCAGCAGGCCGAAAAGTGGGCTTTTGAGAACGCAGGCGAGAGACAGGTCATCTTCCGGCAGCAGGATAAAGCGGCCCAGCGCGACGAGGTCTTTGACGGCGATGTGGTCTGTGAGGACAAGGCGGTCAGAGCCTGCGGCAGGCACATCCAAGCGTTTGAGTTCGCGGTTGAGTGCTTCCACAAACGGACCACGCTTGCGGACGAGGACGAGAACATCTCCCGGTCCAGCGATGTTGCGCTCATCCCAGTCCCTGATCTGCTCAGCAATGCGGGTGGCGAGGCGCAGCATTGGGTTGCCGGTGCCGATGGCGTCAATCGGCTGCGTCCAGTCATCCGGTTCGAGCGTTTCAACGGCTTCTTCCAGAGGCCAGATTTCTACCCGACCCGGATCATTGTGGCGGATGGCTTCGTGAACTGGCGCGACGTTGTCCTGCGACAGGCCTTTGTAGGTTTCCGGCGTGTCGAACACCTTATCAACTGCGCCCAGCACATCTGGCGTGGAGCGGAAGGAGAGGTTGAGCTCGATACCCTCGAAGTTCTTCTGCGCTTCCTCAGCTCTGCGGGCGAAGAACTTGCGCATTTCGGCGAAGTAAGCCGGGACGGCACCCTGGAAGGAGTAGATGGACTGCTTCTCATCTCCCACCGCGAAGATGGTGCGGACTTTCTCTCGTGCACCATCACCAGCGAAGAATTCTTCGGCCAGTGCGCGGATCACCTCCCACTGGCGGGGGCTGGTGTCCTGTGCTTCATCCACGAGAATGTGGTCGAGGCCCTGATCCAGTTTGTACTGCACCCATTGGGCGGCTTCAGCTCGAGACAGGAGCTGCGCAGATTTTACCACCAGATCTTCAAAGTCGAGGTAGCCGCGACGGAGTTTTTCCGTCTCGTAGTAGCGCAAAACCGCATCTGAGAGGGTGAGGATCGCTTTTGTACCGGAAACCGTTATGACGGCATTCTGGTGTTGCAAAGCTTCCAGCACGCGCATTTGCTCGGCGAACAAGCGCTCGACAACTTCCGGGAAGGCGGTTTGCACCTTCTTGGTGGCGAGGGATTTGCGAGGGCCTAGGGTACCTGTGAGGAAGATCTTCAGCCATGCAATGCGCCAGGCTTCGTCGCTTTTGAGTGTGATTGCCTGATCCAGAGCATTGGCGCGGTCCTGATCTGTCTTGGAGCCAACGCGTAAGGCTTCTGCAAACGCTTTTACTTCGTCATCACTGAGAGAACAATTCCGTCGCAACGCAGATGCAAAGCCAGATATATCATCTTCCGGCATGACGGAGAAATCAGCGTATAGCGCGGAAATGGCGCTCTCCAGATCGCCGTAAGGAGCAACCCAGCGGTAGAACGCATCACGGCGGCTGATCAGCTCTGAGAGAGCTTTTTCGACGCCAGAATCCGGTAATAGCTCGATAAGCTGGGACAGGGCTGACCCGATATCTGACTCAGGCTCAATCTCTGCACGGTGCAGGATGCTAGCGCGGGCTTCGTTGAGCAGCTCTTCGGCCAAGCGGTCATCCAGCACGGAGAAGTGGCCGGCGACGTTGGCTTCCAGCGGGAACTGGTGGAGCAGCGCTTCACAGAACGCGTGGATGGTCTGGATCTTCAGACCGCCCGGCGTTTCCAGCGCTTTTGCGAAGAGGCGGCGGGCATTTGCCAGTTGCTTGGGCGAGGTTGGACGACCTTCGATGTCCTCAATCTCGGCGGCCAGCTCTGCATCGCTCAGCTGTGTCCACTTGGCGAGGGAATCGAATACGCGGGTTGCCATCTCCGCCGCTGCTGCCTTGGTGAAAGTGAGGCAGAGGATGCGAGACGGGTCAGTGCCGGACAGGAGCAAGCGGACCACGCGTCGGGCGAGCACGAAGGTTTTACCGGAGCCTGCGTTGGCGCTCACCCACGCTGAGTTTTCAGGATGCGCGGCGCGTTGCTGGCTATCGAGGGTTTTTGCTGGGATATCCATTATGCGTCCTCCCCGTCTTCTCCGAGGGACCATTCCTGCACGCGGGCGAGATGATCATAGGAGGCGGCCCATTCCCTCTCCTTCAGCACACGCGCTCTGGAGAGGTAGCCTTTGCGCGGGTTTTCATAGGCGGCGACCAGCTGTTCCAGACGTTTCCATGCTTCTTCTGAGAGTTCTTCGGCGGTGCTTTCCTTTGGCACGCGGCTTTCCAGCTTCACGGCATCACTGCCGCCTTTCAGTTGAATATAGAGCATGTCAGAGATTGGCATGTCGTGGGGTAGATCCTCAAAGCCTTTGCGGCGGATCATGGCGACTTCCAGCGGCAACTGCGGTGAGAGCAGCGCTTCCACTTGTTTGGCAGAGGGTGGCTGGCCGGTTTTGTAGTCTACCACGCGTAGGGTGTTGTCTTTCATCTGGTCGATGCGGTCGGCACGGCCTGTGAGGGTGAAGTTGCGTTCCGGGCGTGGCATTTCTACTTTGCCGTACTCTTCCAGAAAGCGGTCATAGATTTTTGGCGCGACTTCGCCTTCATAGGCGACGAACTCTTCTGCAATGCGCTCAAAGCGCGGCCACCACAGGGCGCGGATGGCCGGGAACGCATCCAGCGGGCGAAACAGGCGGCCTCCCTCGGTCAGCAGGGCGCGGACGGCTTTTTCATCAAACGGGCCATCCCAATCCTCAAGGAAGTTGGCCAGCGCATCATGGATGATGTTGCCTTTGTCGGCAGCTCCCGGTTCTCCGCCAATCGGGTCCACTTCATCCAGCTTGAGCACGTGCCTGGCGTAGATGAGGTATGGATCGCGGATCAGGTTTTCGATGGCTGTTACAGAGAGTTGTACCGGACGAGCTTCCACTGGTGGCTTTGGTTCCGGGCGCTTGGCTGGGCGCACTGGTGTTTCGGAACGGTCCAGCACGTGGGCCATTTCCGTGTAGCGTTTGCCTTTGGCGCGCATCTGCTGCTCAACGCTCTGACCAGCCAGCGTCACGATGCGCTGGAGCCAGCGGGAAGCCACAGTTGGGGAGCCATCGACACGCTCAGAACGAGAAAGCACCACTTCCGGCGCACCGAGGTTCCAGAGGAAATCGTGGGCGGAGGTGCCGATTTTGCGTTCTGGCGGATCGAGGCCGATCTGGCCTTTCATAGGACGGTTGAGCCATGGATCGTTGCGGGTGCGCTGCGGCCATGTGCCTTCGTTCAGGCCGCCAAGGACGACGAGGTCGTAACGCTGCAGGCGGGCTTCCATAGGGCCAAGCAGGTGGATGCGTGGATCAGCTGGTGTGCGGGAGCGGACAGCTCCACCGGTAATCAGCGCGCCAAACACACCGGGCCATTCATTGGCAGGCACGCAGAGGCCAGCGGCATCAGCTTCTAGCAGGGCCGTCAGAGTTTCGGCCAGTGCCTTACCATTTTCCTTTTCAAACAGCTCTGCCGTAGAGCCGTTTTCATCAGCCCCGAGGAGCAGGACTGCATCCACATGGGTCTTGATCAGCTCTTCAACCGGGATTTCATTGGGATTTTGCAGCAGAGCTTCCAGTGGGCCAAGGGCTTGCTCCAGACGGTCCAGCAGGGTGTTGATGGCGTCCCAGTCCTCCTCCACCAGCTTGCGCCAGCGGGCCACGGGTCTATCAGCTTTCTCCATGGCCTGATCGTGGGCTGCTTCCACGGCTTCACGCAGGCCGCTCAGGCCCGGTCTTGGGTGCGGGCCACGCAGTACGCCGCGTTCCAGAGCACGGGCGGCAGAGCGGACTTCTTTAGCCTTCATGCCGAGGAAGGCGAGTGGGTGTTTGAGCAAGGCCAGCAGGTTGACTGGATCGAGACCCTGCAAAGCAAGCTTTGCCGTAAGAATGGCAAGCACCATAGGCGGTGTTTGTTCCAGCGGGCGACCTGCCGTGTCATCAACGATGATACCCCAACGGGTTAGTTCTGAAGCGACACGGCGCGCCAGTGTTCTGTCTGGTGAGATCAACGCAGTGGTTTTGCCTGCTTCCACCGCTTCACGCAGCAGTAGAGCGATGGAGAGGGCTTCTTCCGCTTCATTGCGCGCTGTGATCAGCTGCGTTCCTGCGAAGGCGGTTTCTCGGTGCTCTGCCAGTTCTGAAGTGAAGAAGCTCTGCCACTCTTCCGTTGTTTCAGCCGGGCGAAGCGCTTCGTTGACGATCTCGCAGCGCAGGCGCAAAGCTTCGCTTTCCGGTGCACCGAGCTGGGTGACGTCTTCGCGCTTTACGCCCAGCGCCAGGAGCAACTGGCGGAGGCTGTATTGCGGGTGTCCCGGCACGCGCTGTGGTTCTGACGGGCTGCCAAGTGCCTCCCAGCTTTCTGCGTCCATGCCACTATCGAGCGCTGGCAGCACCAGTGCACCGTTTTCAAGGCTGAGTACGGCTTTCATCAGCTCAGCAGTGGCCGGGAATGAACCGGTTGCCCCTGCCACAATCACCGGACCACGTGGCCGGGTAGTGCGCAGGCGAGCAGCTTCTGCCCGAATGAGGGCTGAGCGGCGCTCCTTCGGGTCCATCATGCCGATGGTCTTCAGGTGCTCAGGCCATAGATCGGTGACGATCTTGAGGAACTCAAGTGTGATCTTCCAGTACTCGGCATGATCTTCAGGAACAAGACTGTCCAGTTCTGCCCAGCTGGCTTCTTCTGTCTGCACCTCATCCATCAGCGTCAGCAGATTGCCTGCGAGCCATGCGGCATCCGCGGAGGACGCTGGAACGCGGGCTGGGTCATCTTCTTTAAGCTGCAGGATCTGACGGCGGAGCTGGCCCTTCCATGCCCAGACAAGACGGGTCATGGCCAGTTTGCGTTCCATGGTGGACATGGCAGGCGGCAGTGCCTCACCATCTCCGTGGCCTTTCAGGATGTGCTCTTCCTCATCCACGTCGCCCAGCGGCAGGATTTTGGGCAGCAGCGCAGCTTTAGCACCCAAAGCTTTGCGCAGGACATCCGGCAGGGTTCTGGCAGCACGGCGTGTGGGCACATAGATGGTGACATCGGCCAGCGCCATCGGATCATCATCCGCCTGAAAACCCGGAATCAGCTGGCCTGAAAGCAACGCTTCCACAGTTGCTTGCAGAAATGGCGTGGATGGAGAAACGCTGAAAATATTTGGGGTGGCCGCCACCGGAGCCTCCTGAAAAGAACCGAATGCTCCTTTTTAATAGAGTTTTTCGCGGAGCACACAGCAAAAAGCGTGGTGAGTTTTTATATCCCCGCGAGATTGGTGATGAACCTGACTGCTTTTGTTTTTGACGGTGCATCCGCTTGCATCATCTCAAAGCTGGTCTTCCTGAACCAGTGGCTCCAATGCTTTGCTCAGAACTGAGTTGCCTTCTTTTGTTTCGAGAAGTTCCCAGGAACAGCCGGTGTAAAGGGTTGCGTATTCTGTATAAACAAACAGCTTGGTTATGCTCTGCAAAGCAGCTGCCCTTTCGGCTGCTCTTATCAGTTTTGAAGCAATGCCTTGCCCCCGGTGCTCTGGAGCAACCAGCAACGCGTTGATCCAGATAGAGTTCGTCGTGTTCTGAGGTTCTGGGGCTATTGTAAACGCCAGTCCACCGATGAGCTTCCCCTCTTCGCTTATTGCCAGCAAGGGGGCTGGAGCTTCAAGACCGTTCAGCCTGAGGTCAACCGGGTCCATCTCCCCCCATTCCTGAGCAAACCAATCGCACAGCTGAGACAGAAAATGGGGTGCATCATCGGAACTCAGAATTAATGTCATTTATGTCTCCGATGAGGATCATGATGCCTGACAGATAACAAAAGCACGGTGTGCTTTTAAATCCCCGCGAGTTTCATATTGTGGCTGATTTCTTATGCGCCCGATAAACCAATAGGGCGTACAAAATCACAAATATAGGTGTTGCCAGCAAAGACAGGGTGCTTATGACAACCATGATCATATAGGCAGTATCATTTGATGTTTCATCTCGCAGGCCGCCCATAATCTCGAATACAGCGTGTTCCAGATTGAGTGCGACAAGCGCTGTCACGATCAATGTAAGAGGCAAAACTGTAGCCACAAAAACAGTTCGCCCACTAAGTTTTGCGCTCCTTTGCAAGAAGACTGCAAACAGCGCGACTCGCCAACCCGCAACAATGGCGAGAAACAACATGTTGGCGATTTGTGCATTTTGAAGCGACATAAAGCGCTCAACAGGAATGGCGTAAAAAGCGGCAGGAAGGGAGGTTAAACTAATGAAGAGAAGGATGTTTTTGTAACTAAAGTTCTTTGGCTTCAAAGGTTGAGTGATCGCCCACACCAGACCAGCTAAAACAAAGATATATAGAACAGAACCAAAGCCTGCGTACTGCCACAGCTGCGCGGAAGGATGATCCCAATATCTTCCGATCCCAACCAGCCAGGTTACGAGCAGCCCCCACGCCAGATAGGCTGAATAGTACTTGCCTAATGGTGGCTTGATGGGACGGAACAGAAGAAAATCGATCTGATCCTTCAATATTCGCCTGAAAACTGGCTGCATGCTTGTTCTCGTCAAAAACACATTCAACTAAATCGCTTGATTGCCCCTGTCTGAGAGGCTGTAATCTCATCATGTTGCAACGGGAGATCGGAGACAAGCAACCGAGTTGTTGCTTTTCATGCCCTTGCATTTTTGGGGATGCGAGTGGCATCCAAGCTAAAGCGGCCTTATCCTCGCTTATTGCCAGCAAAGGGGATGGCCCTTTCAGATCGTTGTGCCCGAGGTCAACCGGTCCATCTCCCTCCATTCCTGAACAAACCAGTCACACAGCTGTTTCAGAAAATGAGGTGCATCATCGGAACTCAGGATCAAGGTCATTTATGTCTCCGGTGAGGTTCATGTCATATGCCGACAAACCATTTGGTTTCTGCGAGGCGGGACACTCATTTACAGCACACTTTCAGACTATTTCTCCATTTTTGAAGGGATACCCCCAGTCAGTTAACAACGCTAAACTGGTAACATGACAAAGAAGACAAATCTGATCCTTCTGAAAGTCTCATTTGCATTCACTATGGTCTGGCTTCTGGCCTTCTCTATCAATGAGAGTAAAACGGTATTCGGAATTCTGACGGCCTTAGGGCTCGCAGGCTTCGCCACTCTATTCTTCAGCATATTTTCGTATTTATTATCTGCCAGCTACATACACATAACCAGCAGAGACAAATACATCGTCGAGCGAACCAAGAGCTATCCCTTAGCAAACATGCTCTGGACGGATATAGACGACTATCTTCCTCCAGATCGGAAGCGTGGCTAGTCTTACAAAGCGTTGTTTGTCTGATTGCTCTGGTGGCCTCACTCACACCTGCAAATCAATTGCGCGGTTGATTTGGATGCCGGTGTTGGCGGCGCAGTAGGTGGGGAATGGGACGCGTTGGGTTGTGTTGATGTCCCGCCTGATCCATTCCCTCTCTTCCAGCCTGACCAGTGAAGCTGACAGTGCGCGGTCCGTGATCGTTGCCAGATCTGTCCGGATTGATGAGAAGCGTTGCGGTGTGGCTGTTAGGGCCAGAATTGGCACTGTCCAGCTTTTGCGCAGCAGGGAGAACTCATTGTCATTGGGGACGGCGTTCACGATCCTGCTGGCGATTTCAGCGGCGCGAACACCTTTTGGCGTCAGGCGAAATTCCGGGCGCAACGGGTGACCATGACCGGGATTTCGCTCCAACAGGCCGAGTCCTACAAGATGCTCAAGACTTGCAGCGAACGATGTACGGCTCGCCCCTGACGCAGCCAGCAGCGGAGCCTGCCTGCCGGGAACACCAGCGTGCAAGTGAGCCAGAATATTTAGAGACCAAGCCCGAGATGTGAGCTTGACAAGCGTCGCAATGTCCATAAAGTATAGTTACTTTATTTTTTACTGAAAGGGAAGTTTCATGTCGCTTGTTTCTTTGGAAAATACGATCACATTGTCAATCTCTGTGCGTGACCGCCACGCGAGCGCGGAATGGTACAGCTCCATGCTTGGTTTTGAGCTGAAGCATCACATTGATGAAGCTGGCTGGAGCGAAATGCATACCAAAACCCTAGGCGTTACACTGGGTCTGGGCGAGCAGACCGAGCCGAAGCCGGGCAACACTGTGCCAGTGTTTGGCGTTGCCGACATTGAAAGTGCACGCGGAGCCATGGAAGGTGCTGGCGTGAAGTTCGATGGCCCTACTGAGACCATCGAAGGCATGGTCAGCATTGCGACCTTCTACGATCCAGACGGAAACGCGATGATGTTGGCGCAGGATCTGACAGTCTTTGCCTGATAACGAAGGATACTGCCCGTTTCGCGGTGTCCTATCGTTTTTAATGCATGCGCTGTGGTTTGGATGACTGAGCCGCAGCGTTTCGCGTGCCCGTATCGTGGACGCGTCGCATCCTCACTGCATGGCAGGCCATGCGGTGGTTTTAGCACTTCAGTTTTGGAAAGTGAGCTGAGGCGGCCCGCGTGGGTTTGCGGGCCTATCCTTTAAAGAGGTTAGTTGGCGCTGTTTGCGATTGCTCGTTCAGCGTCGTCGAGGCCTTGAGGCGTTCCAACGTGCAACCAGAGGCCATCGCCTTCAACACCAAAGAGGCGACCACTCTCAATTGCTTTATCGAACAGCACATTAAGGGAGAATGGACCTTCCGGCGTGTTTTGGAAGAGGCGCGGATGGATCATGGCAGTGCCTGAGTAGATGAAAGGCGCTACGGAGCGCTCATCGCGGCGTTCCAGTCTGCCTTCGTTGTCCATCAGGAAGTCGCCTTTGCCGTCATAGCAACAGCATTCACTGTTGGGGCAAGCAGCATCAGCATATCCATGTTCTCGTCATCCCAGGTCTCTACCAGCAGGTCGAGATTTGGCTTAACGCCTTCCAGCCAGAAGCTGTCGGAGTTTTTGAGGATGAACGGATCGGTTCCGAGCATTGGCAGGGCTTTTTTGATGCCGCCGCCCGTGTCCAGTAGCTCATCGCGCTCGTCGGAGATCTTGACGTCCAGCCCTTCAAACTTGCGGGCGTGGCTTTCAACCAGATCTGCCAGGTAGTGCACGTTGACAACGCATGTTTCGAGGCCAGCTTCCTTCAAACGGGATGCTGCGCGCGCAAACATCGACTTACCGTCCACCTCGATGAGGGGTTTTGGTGTGGTCGCCGTCAGGGGCCGCATGCGTTTGCCCAGCCCTGCGGACAAAACCATAGCCGCTTTAGGATGGAAGGAGATTTCTTTAGGCATCGAGTTGTCTCTGTCGTTTTGTTCTCTTGTATCAGCTGTCACTTTGCCTCGTCTCATTTGACGAGAGTATGACGTTGAACATTGGTTTGAGGCTTACTTCCCCTAATTGTGCAAAGCACTGCCGCACGTAATTGCGGATGCGAGGAAGCATCTCCATGTATTTAGGTTTTCCGAGCTGCTTATCAAGACGTACAAAAGCCCCGAGGATTTTGGCATTGCGCTGCAAGGCCAACACAGCAACAGCATTCCGAAACGCCATTTCATCAAAAATGGGTTTATTCTTTCTTGCCAAGTCGCAATATCGTTGCAGCAAATGCTCCTGAAGGTCCTCCGGCATATCAACGCGGGCGTCGTATACGAGAGAAGCAACGTCGTAGGCGGCAGGGCCCACCATTGCATCTTGGTAGTCAATTAAACCTAGCTTATTGAGCCCGGTTTCTTCTGGCAACCACATGATATTCGGGCTGTGGTAATCCCGCAGAAGCAATGTTGGCTCACTTTGGAGGACTAGCTCCAACAGCTCCTTCCATGCTTCCACGTAGTCTTTGCTTTCCTGCTCCGTTGCCGGTTTGCCGTTGGCGTAAGGCAGATACCATTGCAGATAGAGGTCTGCTTCAGTGATCAGCACTTCAAAGTCGCAGGACTTGAGCTGATGGGTTTTGCCGTCAGCGTGCAGTTCGGTCTTCCAATCACAGCTGTGCAGGCGAGCGATGTCGTCAATGGCCAGCTCATAGCGTTCTTTTACGGCCTCACCGTTTTCGGTGATGATTTGGTCGCCAAAGTCTTCCAGCAATGCGAGGCCGTTTTCCGGATCAGCTGCCAGACGCTTTGGAACGCGAAATCCTTGCTCGGCCAAGGCGTTGCCAATGGCGAAGAATGCGGTCACATCCTTGGCGCGATGCACGGTTTCGCCGTATGTCTTGCCGGAGGGCAGAAGCGGCTCTGCCCCTGTTGGCGGACTATCCATAAAGACGACTGTCTCACCCTCTTTGTGAAGGCGAAAATAGGTGCGCATAGAAGCATCGCCCTGTACATGCTCGCGCTCTGCGTCGATCCAGCCTGCGTCTTTCAGCAGGGCACGACGGGCGGCGAGGCGATCAAGGCGGTTCTGCCAGCTTTCTGAGTTGGCTGTGAGGGTGATTTCGCGGGTATCCGGCTCAGTGCCTTCGATCAGCTTCAGATCCAGCGCTTCTGGCCAGTAGGATGGATCTCCCATTTCAGGCCATTCGATCAGCGCGACGCCGGTTTCCAGATATTCATCGAGGCCTAGTTCTTCCAGCTCTTCCGGCTCTTCAATGCGGTAGAGGTCAAAATGCGCGACGGGCATTCTGGTAAGATCATAGGTTTGGACCAGCGTGAAGGTTGGGCTTGGGACTTCCAGATGAGGATCAGCTGCCAGATGGCGCAGGAGTGCCCTGCTGAGCGTGGATTTGCCTGTGCCCAGATCTCCGGAAAGAGCGAGCACGTCTCCCTCTTTCAGCAGTTCAGCCAGATCCGCAGCAAAAAGCTCAGTCGCTCTCTGGTCTTCGAGAAGTACCTTCATTCAGTTCGCCTCACGAGCAGCTGCAGCAATCACATTCACGCAGGCTGCTCTCACCCTTTATCTTTACGCATGCACCTGAGTGAGCTTTAGCGCCGACCTCTCAAGATTACGTAGTCATCTGATAGAATGCATTGCGCCCTTCTGCAAAGGCGTGACGCATCCGGAATTCTTCAAGAGTAAGCACTTGCCAAAACCAGCAAGGGAACTCAAGCCCCAGAGGCCTTTATCTTTCTGAAAACTGAAGGATGAGTTATTCCGCCGCTTCCAGCGAATGGATGTGCGGCTCCAATGGGAAGGTGCAATCCACTGTGGTGCCCTGCCCTTCCTCAGAGGTGATATCAACCGTACCACCGTGTAGTTCGACGAAGCTCTTCACGATGGAAAGGCCAAGGCCCACGCCCTGACGGTTTCCGCCTGCTCCGCGGCCCACAAAGCGGGAGAAGACCTGCTCCAGCATCTCCTGAGGGATGCCGGCGCCGTGGTCTTTGATGCGGAAGCGGATTTCGTTCTCTTCACGCTGACAGCTGATGTCGACCAGACCGCCTTTGTCGGAATACCGGATCGCGTTGGAGAGCAGGTTGAAGAGGACCTGACGGAGACGGCGTTCATCGGCTTTGAGGATGCCAATGTCATCCGGCATGTGCGTGCGCAGAGTGATATCGGATTCGACCAGACGATCTTTCAGGCCTTCAACTGCCTCGGATACGGTCTGCGCCACATCGACTTCGGAGATCTCCAGCTCCATGATGCCTGCATCAACGGTCGCCAGATCAAGGATGTCGTTGATGATGTGCAGTAGTGCGGAAGACGACGACAGAATGTAGTCGGTGTATTCTTCCTGCTTTGGAGACAGATCGCCGAACTTGGCATCACCCAGCAACTGCGCAAAGCCGATGATGGTGGTCAGAGGCGAGCGCAGCTCGTAGGACACGTGCTGAATGAACGCGTTCTTGAGCTGGTCGGCTTCC
The DNA here is from genome assembly GCF_001310815.1 of Pseudovibrio denitrificans JCM 12308. Lineage (GTDB taxonomy): Bacteria > Pseudomonadota > Alphaproteobacteria > Rhizobiales > Stappiaceae > Pseudovibrio > Pseudovibrio denitrificans. The sequence goes on along the minus strand of NZ_BAZK01000003.1, from coordinate 155,460 downwards.
TGCAACGCATCGTTGGTTGCGTGCAGGGCGCGCTCTACGTTGACGGTGTCGGTAACATTCACGAAGGTGAGCAGCGTGCCGCCATCTGGTAGTGGGACGGTGACGTAGTCGATGACCGATCCGTCGATGCGTTCCATACGGCCCGAGACGCTGGTGCGGTTATCGGACAGGCCTGTCACACCGCGCGCAAGCTCTTGCCAGCGATCGGAATCGCCCATCAGCTCTCTGCAGTTATCCAGTAGGTCATTGACGTGTGGAGCGCCTTCCAAGAACTCTTGAGAGAGTCCCCAAATCTCAGCAAAGGCTGGGTTGGAGAGGCGCATGCGTCCGTTGGAGCCGAACACGGCGACAGCTTCGGTCAGGTGGTCGAGCGTTTCACGCTGGACGCGGGTGAGCGCGTTGAAGCGGCTTTCCAGATCAAGCTGCTCAGTGACGTTCTCATAGAAGTACGTCACACCACCTTGCGGATGCGGGCTGGCGATCACGCGGAGAGTCCGTCCATCCGGCAGGTGCCACCAGAAAGCCTGTGCATCCAAGGCCTGGTAACATTCCAGATGTTTGGTTCTCCAACCGCGATAGTCAGCCTGCTCTGGCAGTTTGCGAGCTGCGCGAAGGGCGTCGAGCAGCTCGCCTTCTTCCGGCTTGGTCTCCAGGAAGCTCTGATCGATATCCCAGAGGGAGCGATAGGCTGCGTTGTAGAACTGGAGACGATGATCAGCACCAAACACGGCCACAGGTGTTTGAAGCTGATCGAGCGTACGCGTATGGGACTCAAGTGTGCGGCGAAGCTGGCCCTGTACGCGTTCAAGCTCGGAAATGTCCTGAGCAAGGCCGGCATTGCCATGCTCAGAGTTTACGTCGGTCAACTCAAAGACACGCCGCTCGCCCGCTGCCACAACTGGCATCGGTGAGTGATAGACACCATCTGTCTGGCGCATCATGTTGAGTTTGTTGCGACCTTTTGCTTCCAACAGCTCAATCTGATCATCAACACTGTGCGGGTGCTTTCGGCCTCGACGGCATCCACATAAGCGGTGTTGACCCAGACAAGCTGGCCATGGTGATCGCGCTGCCATGCAGGCCCCGGCAGAGCGTCCAACAAGCTGTGAAGCGAGGAGATCTGTTCGCGCAGCTCTTTGTTCTGCTCCGAAAGGCGCGCGCTGAGTTGACGATCTCCTGTGAGGTCACGCAGACGGAGGACTGCCAATCCACCAGCTGTGTGACCGGATGCTTCCAGATAAACCCCATCGATGGTTGTTAAGGTTAACCGGAAGACTTCGCCGTGGCCGCGCAAATGCTCGAGAAAAGCGCGCAGGGCCTCGGCAGATTTGACATCAAGCCAGGTTTCGAACTCAACCAGTTGCGAAAGACCGCCTGAGAGTTCCAGATTTTCTGGCAGATGTCCGGCAACGCGGGATGTTTGGCCTCACCATCCCAGACCAAAAGCAGGCTATCTTCGGTCTCCAGCAAGCTTTCAAGGCGATCGATGCGCGCCATTGCGTCGGCTCTGTCCTGGCGAAGTTGCAGAATGGAGTGTGAGTCATTTCTGCGTATGCGCACGAGCACGACGGAGGCTGCGACAGCGTACAAGGCGATACCGGCCGTTGCCGCGACCCAGACAACCTTGAAGGCGTCAACCGAACTGCCTGAAAGAGCTGGCAGAATATCCATAGCCTGAGAAAAACCAGCGGCACCCAGAAGAGCAAACACAGCAACGCCTAGCAGGTTCAGCACGAGCCTAAACCTTCTCCGCCACTGCACGCTAACACGCGCGTGTTTATGCCAGGATGCTGGCATGTTGTGCCCCTTTCTTCGCCGCCTCAGATTCATGACACACGCCGCATTGGTGTCACGAATCGCGAACAAGTCGCTCAACTGCCTAACTTAACGACTGATTCGACAATCAATGTAACCTGATTGAATTTTCGGAAGAAGAGGATCTTTACAAAAAGTAAACAAATTCTGTGGGCGAAATAATCATCCACTACAATTTATAGTAAGCCCAGCAAGCGCACCCCCAATATATTGAAAGTGAGCTCACTGGGCCTAGTAGAATTCATGGAGTTGTTAACGCTAAGTCCCTTAGCGTTAACAGCAAATGCGGACTGCCTGAATCAGTACTTGTAGTGCTCTGCCTTGAATGGGCCAGTTTTGTCGATGCCAAGGTAGTTGGCCTGATCATCGGTCAGTTCAGACAGGGTTGCACCGAGTTTCTTAAGGTGCAGACGTGCAACCTTCTCATCCAGATGCTTCGGCAGAACGTAAACTTCATTCTTGTAGTCTTCGCCTTTGGTGTGCAGCTCGATCTGAGCCAAAACCTGGTTGGTGAAGCTGGCAGACATTACGAAGGATGGGTGACCCGTTGCGTTGCCGAGGTTCACCAGACGACCTTCAGAGAGAAGGATCAGGCGTTTACCATCCGGATACTCGATCATGTCGACCTGAGGCTTCACATTGCGCCACTTGAAGTTACGCAGTGCAGCAACCTGAATCTCGTTGTCGAAGTGGCCGATGTTACAGACGATCGCCATGTCCTTCATGTCGCGCATGTGGTCAGCGGTGATGACGTCTTTGTTGCCGGTGGTGGTTACAAAGATGTCGCCTTCGCCAATTGCCTGCTCCATGGTTTTGACTTCAAAACCATCCATAGCAGCCTGCAGGGCACAAATTGGGTCGATCTCAGTGACAATCACGCGGGCACCCGCGCCAGACAGGGACTGAGCAGAGCCTTTACCAACGTCGCCATAACCAGCGACAACAGCCACTTTACCAGCCATCATCACATCGGTACCGCGGCGGATGCCGTCTACCAGTGATTCACGACAGCCATAGCGGTTGTCGAACTTGGACTTGGTGACGGAGTCATTCACGTTGATTGCAGGGAATGGCAGGTCGCCCTTCTTCTGCATTTCGTAAAGACGCAGAACGCCTGTCGTCGTTTCTTCAGAAACACCACGGATGTTGGCTTTAACTTTGGAGTAGAAGCCTGGGTCTTTTTCGAGGCGGCGCTTGATCGCAGCGAAGAGAGCTGTTTCTTCTTCGTTGGATGGGTTGTCGAGAACGGATGGGTCTTTCTCAGCTTTTGCGCCGAGAAGAATCATCAGCGTTGCGTCGCCGCCATCATCGAGGATGAGGTTTGCGGTTTCACCGTTGCCCCAGTCGAAGATCTTGTCGGCATAGGACCAGTATTCGTCGAGGGTTTCGCCTTTTTCAGCAAAGACAGGAATACCAGCAGCAGCGATTGCAGCAGCGGCCTGATCCTGCGTGGAGAAGATGTTACAAGACGCCCAGCGGACTTCTGCACCCAGTGCAACGAGGGTTTCAATCAGAACCGCTGTCTGAATGGTCATGTGCAGGGAGCCAGCGATGCGTGCGCCTTTGAGGGGCTTGCTCGCACCAAACTCCTCGCGGCAAGCCATCAGCCTGGCATCTCGGTTTCGGCAATTTCAATTTCAGTACGACCCCACTCTGCAAGTGAGATGTCTTTGACGTAGTAATCTTTAGACGCAGTCATTAAATCTTCCTGAATGCCCGGGCCCATAGTCCCCTCCCGCATGGTTGATGAGCGCTCGCGAAATGAGCGATCACTGCACGCAGTTATACATCACAGAGGAAGTAGAAAGCAATAAAGATATAAAGGTTTCTTTATATCCGACTAAAATGCAAGCGTCCTGCAGATGAGCAGAGAGACTCAGACCTTCACTGGAAGATAAGGCTCTAGAATTTCAAGGATATTTTCAGGGAATACAGTCAGAGAGGTGGTTTCCAACTCTTCGCGAGTCCACCAGCGATGGTTTCTCATCACCTGCGTTTCCAACTCAGTATGATTGGAATAGTCGATTTTCGAGTGGGATACGGTGACGAGGAAGAAGTGCTCTTCGGCATCGACAGTTTCGCCGGAGGGCGTCTGAAAGACGGCTCTTCCGATGTGAATCTTCTCACCGACGGGCTCGGTGATTCCGGTCTCTTCCAGAAGTTCACGGCGGGCGGCTTCTTCAAAGCTCTCGCCCGGCTCTATGCCACCTCCAACGGTGGCCCAGTAATCCTGCCCTTTGAGAGGGCCTTTATCGAACTTGAAATTGAAGAGCAGAATTCGGTTTTGAGGATCAACTACCAACAGACGTGCGGCTGGACGTTTTTTCATCGGACCCTCGAAACGCTCGAATTGCTTAGTCTCTCTCGCCGAAGCCGTCTTCTACCAGATGCGTGATCGCGGAGAGGGCTTCTTCTTTCTGATTGCCGGTGACGACAACGTGGATAGAGCACCCCGGGCTGGCCGCAAGCATCATCAGGCCCATAATGGAGGTTCCACCTACTGTCTGTCCGTCTTTGGAGACTTTAACATCGGCATCAAAAGTCTCAACCAGCTTGACCAGCTTGGCTGAGGCGCGCGCGTGCAAACCACGGGTGTTCACGATGGTCAGGTCGCGAGCTAGCACTGTGCATTCATCCATATTTTCTTAGCCTTGCCCGGACAGGACCTGCGAAGCTACGGAGATGTACTTCTGTCCTGCGCTGCGGGCTTCTTCTACCGCTTCGGCAAGCGATTTCTCGTTGCGAACGCTTGCCAGTTTTATGAGCATCGGCAGGTTTACACCAGCTACGACCTCTACGCTACCACCATCCATTACAGAGATAGCGAGATTAGAAGGTGTACCGCCAAACATGTCGGTAAGAAGGACGACGCCAGAGCCATCGTTGACAGCCTCTACTGAACGCAGGATATCCTGACGACGTTGTTCCATATCGTCATCGGGGCCGATGCAGATGGTTGCTACCCGGTCCTGTGGACCTACAACATGCTCAAGAGCCGATTTGAACTCTTCTGCCAACCGACCATGGGTGACAAGAACTAGACCAATCATATATTTCCCGCGAACTAACAGAGTGTCTACTCTATGGTTATTCCAATCCTACTTTGTTGAAGGACACGCTGCAGTGCAAGAAAAATCAGCATGCTCATACACAGAGGGCTAATAGTTGTGCACTGGATTAGTAAAAATAAGTGCATTTGCGAGCCGAAGAGCCGCTAAATGATCTTCCTTTGGTACTTGCTGTCGAATTAATTTGACTGAGCAAAGTTCACAGGTTAGCGCCTGCTCCTCCGGCAACCTGTCGATTTCCTCTCGGGCTTCCAGATCCAAAACCATATGGATTACTGCCGTATCAAGATAGGGAACTTCGACAATGCCGAAACCGCGCAGCTCGGCCTTTCCCTTAATTGAATTTGGGCAAGAGCCTATTAAGCGACCATTTTTCTCAGCAATATAGACGCGATCATCCGCCACAAGGGCTGCAAAGCTGCCTTTCAGGTGGGCACGCTGTATCAGTTCCAGCGCCAAAGCGGACTTGCCGGTTGCTGAAGGGCCACGGATCAGAATGCCTTTCGTGCCAACCACCAGACAGGTGGCGTGTATCGCCTGACCTTCTGCTGCTTGTACACTTTGCTTCTGATCCAGTGTGGTCATGAGGTTGTCTTCGCCCTCAGTTTGATTACGAAGCGGGCGCCAAGCACTTTCTGCTCCTGCCCTGCTTCCTCAGAGGTTCGGTTCATCACCGAGATCTCACCTCTGTGAGCTTCGATGATCTGGCGGCAAATTGAAAGCCCCAGACCAGAATTATTGCCGAAGCCTTCGTTTTCAGGCCGGTCTGTATAGAAGCGCTCAAACACACGTTCGCGGAGCTCTTCCTTGATGCCTGGACCGCAATCCTCAACCCAGATGATGATCTGGTTGCTCTTGCGTTTGGCCGTGATCGTGACCGGGGTGCCTTCTGGCGCGAATGAACGGGCGTTGTCGATCAGGTTATTGATGACCTGACCGAGGCGCTGATCATTGCCGTGGATCTGGAACTTGTTCTCTGGCTTGGCAGGATCAAACTTCAGGTCCACATGGGCAACTTCATCACATGCACGTTCGTTGGCGATAGAGACAACGGCATTCAGCAAGGTCGCGATGTCTACATCATGGGATTCTGCGCGGGACATTTCAGCATCGATACGAGAAGCCTCAGAGATATCGGTGATGAGTCGATCCAGTCGCTTCACGTCATGCTGGATGACGTCCAGCAAGCGTTCGCGGGATTGTTCTGTTTTCGCCAGAGGCAGCGTTTCAACTGCACTTCGGAGCGAAGTCAACGGGTTTTTCAGCTCGTGGGCAACGTCTGCGGCGAAGCTTTCGATGGCGTCCATGCGGCCATATAGAGCCTTTGTCATGTTTCGCAGTGCACGCGCCAGATGGCCGATTTCGTCGTAGCGATCTTCGAACTCCGGAATCTCTTCACGCGTGTTGATGGCGGACTGCACCTTCTGCGCGGCTTCTGACAGACGGCGGACCGGGCCAGCGATGGTGCCTGCGAGCAGAACGGAGAGGATCATCACCACAACGGCGGCGACGATAAAGATCTTCAGGATCGCGTTGCGCTCTGCAGCGACGATGTCGTCGATATCACCGCCCTGCGTCGACAGGAGGAGCGCGCCCAGAACACCGCGGAAGCGCTGAATTGGCACAGCAACGGCGACAACCATCTCACCTTTGGCACCAACGCGCACCACGGAAGCTGGAGAACCAGCCAACGCTGCCTCTACTTCAGGGTACTCGCGGCCTTCGGTGCGGCCTACTTCTTTATAAGGCGGGTATTCACCACGACGGATCCAAAGCTTCAGCTCCTCCCACATCTTCTGGAAGAAGGGATCGGTGCTTTCATCCGGTGGTGGCAGATCGAAGCGGAAAATCTGATTTTGGGCGTGGAGCTGGCGTGAATCCAGCATCAACATGCCCTCAGGGTCATAGATCCGCGCTCGTGTTTTCGTGGGCGATATCAGTCGCCTGAGGATAGGGCCTACGATCTCAGGGTTGATTGGAAAGTCAAGGCTTCCGAGCGTAGAGCGGGCACTGGTTGATTCTCCAGCTTCCAGACGCAGCAGCTGCTCCGGATCGACCATGAGAGAATCACCGTCACTTGTCGTTGAAGCCGCAATGGCGCCTGCAATGATCTCACCTTGAACCAACAGTGACTGAACGCGTGCATCGATCAGTCCGGCCTGAAACTGGTTCAAATACAGAATGGAGATCACCATCGCCAGAAGACCGACGAGGTTGAGCACCAGAATACGGCGGGTCAAAGAAGAAAAGACATAGGTGCCCGCAAGCGAGATCCAGCGCGTGAAGACGCGTTGGCGCACTTGCCTGCGTCCCAACCATCGGAACGCACCTGTATGTTGCGGATCAAGAGTTTCAGAAGCTTCTGCAGCTTCGATGTCTTCCCGCTCTTGTTCTTCTTTTTTGTCCGACATTCGCTCTTATCGAATTCTCAGGAACGCTTGCTCTTGAGCTTTTTCCAACTCTGAGACAGCCCGGCCAACGGGCCGCGTGCGATTAGTTTTCGCGGAAGCGATAACCTACACCGTAGAGTGTTTCGATCATATCAAAGTCATCATCAACCACTTTGAACTTCTTGCGAAGACGCTTGATATGGCTGTCGATGGTGCGATCGTCAACATAGACCTGATCGTCATAGGCCGCATCCATGAGAGCATTACGGCTTTTCACAACGCCCGGACGCTGAGCAAGAGCAAAGAGAATCAGGAACTCGGTCACAGTCAGAGTGACTGGCTTGGCGAGCCATGTGCAGGTGTGACGCTCTTTATCCATCACCAGATTGCCACGCTCCAGCAGCTTGGAGGTTTCGGTGGCAGCACTTGCAGCATCACGTGGAGCAGCGCGGCGCAGAACTGCTTTTACGCGCTCAACCAGCAAACGCTGTGAGAATGGCTTACGGATAAAGTCGTCTGCGCCCATCTTCAGGCCAAACAGCTCATCGATCTCATCATCTTTGGATGTGAGGAAGATCACTGGCAGATCAGACATCTGACGGAAACGGCGCAGCAGCTCCATACCGTCCATGCGAGGCATTTTGATATCAAAAATGGCAAGGTCCGGTGGATCAGCCTGGAGCCCTTCCAGTGCTACTGTTCCATCCGTATAGGTTTGGACCCGATATCCTTCGGCTTCCAACGCAATCGAGACGGATGTCAAAATGTTACGGTCATCATCGACCAGAGCAATCGTTGGCATATCAGAGACCTTATTCCTCTCTTGCACGCTTCGCTACATTGTTTGGATTTGAGATTAACTTGCGCGATCCCTAATCCTGAAATGCGGCAAAACCCTGTTATAGCAAGGTATTTGGAAAATTTCCTTATTTAGCGCCACTTTTGACAAAGTTTCGCCTGCCAAGTGCCACGTGTTCTTCATGAAGTGTATCGTTAAACGCTTAAAAGTGAAAACCAAGTTTGCCGCGAGTTTATTTTTATAAGCAAAATAAATCTATGCCAGCAAAAGGTCTTATTTCAATCGGTTTAATAGAAAAACGCAGGATTTCTGGTCTTGCTTTTCTAAGTATGACTGCCCCATCCAAGGGGCGTTATCGCTAAATTCACTGGCGCGATGCCATTGAATGACGCAAGGTAAATTGTGAGCCGATTAAGGACTACTGAACATGAAAGAGTTCGGACTACGGAATTCCGCGTTTGGGTGTGACACCTTCGGACTGAAGGGCCTCAAGAGTGTGTATTGGAACCTGACCGAAGCTGAACTTTATGAGCATGCTATCAGGAATGGTGAAGCACAGATCGCCGCGGGCGGCGCACTTTGTGCAGAAACAGGTACTCACACAGGACGTTCTCCTAAAGACAAGTTTGTTGTTCGCGACGCCAAGACCGAAGATACGATCTGGTGGGACAACAGCGGTGCAATGAGCACCGAGCACTTCGACGTGCTTTTGAACGACATGCTGTCCCATGCTGAAGGTATGGAGCTGTATGTTCAGGACCTTTATGGAGGCGCTGACCCTGCGCATCAGCTGAACGTTCGCGTTTATAACGAGCTGGCTTGGCACAACCACTTTATCCGCAACATGCTTCTTCGCCCGTCCCGCGAAGACCTGAAGAGCTTTGAAGCAGAGATGACCATCATCGATCTGCCAAGCTTCAAGGCTGATCCAGAGCGTCATGGTTGCCGGAGTGAAACGGTTATTGCCTGTGATCTGACCAACAAGATCGTTCTGATCGCCGGTACTGCTTATGCTGGTGAGATGAAGAAGTCCGTCTTCTCCATGCTGAACTACATGTTGCCAGAGGATGGTGTGATGCCGATGCATTGCTCCGCGAACGTTGGCGATAACGATGATGCAGCTGTCTTCTTCGGCCTTTCCGGCACCGGTAAGACCACTCTTTCCGCTGATCCGTCCCGTACGCTGATCGGTGATGATGAGCATGGCTGGGGCCCGGATGGCATCTTCAACTTTGAAGGTGGCTGCTACGCGAAGACCATTCGTCTTTCTGCAGAAGCTGAACCAGAGATTTTTGCGACCACGCAGCGCTTCGGCACCATTCTTGAGAATGTTGTACTGGATGAAGCTCGTGTTCCTGACTTTGATGATGGTTCCAAGACAGAAAACACGCGCTGCTCTTACCCAATCCACTTCATCCCGAATGCGAGTGAGACTGGACGCGCAGCGCATCCTAAAAACATCATCATGCTGACTGCTGATGCGTTTGGTGTTCTACCTCCAATTGCAAAGCTTTCCGGCGCGCAGGCGATGTACCACTTCCTTTCCGGTTACACCGCGAAGGTTGCTGGCACAGAGCGTGGTGTGACTGAGCCGCAGGCGACATTCTCCACCTGCTTCGGTGCGCCGTTCATGCCGCGTCATCCATCAGAGTATGGTGCTCTGCTGAAGGATCTGATCCGTGAGCACGATGTTGACTGCTGGCTTGTAAACACCGGCTGGACCGGCGGCGCGTATGGTGTTGGTCACCGTATGCCAATCAAAGAGACCCGTGCACTGCTTCGCGCTGCATTGGACGGCTCTTTGAACGCTGCCCAGTTCCGTAAGGACGAAAACTTCGGCTTTATGGTTCCTGTTGCAGTCCCAGGCGTTGATACCAGCATTATGGATCCACGGAGCACCTGGAGTAATCCATCCGAGTATGACGTACAGGCTGCAAAGCTGGTCGACATGTTCGCTGCGAACTTCCAGATCTTCCAGGATCACGTTGATGATCTGGTCCTGAATGCAGGTCCAATTACCAAGATTGCTGCTGAGTAATCAGCATCAATCCCCCGAAGGAGCGCTGGAGCGAAAGTTCCGGCGCTTTTTTGTTTTAATGAACACTGTTCTGTTGTTGCATCCCCTTGAAGAAGCAGGCTAGGCTCCTCACTCTATTAAGGCGTATTCTACTGGGAAGTCAGTTTTCCCTTTCCCGGAATGCGTCGAGAGACCCTAATTATTCGCGAGCCTGCCATGTCTGTTGCTACCCTGCCTCAAGAACTAGCCCAAAATCTCGATGTCCTTGGTGTTGCTGAACGCTGGCAGGATGAAGGCCGTCAGTTGGTTCTCGCGACTGTTATCGAAACCTGGGGCTCTGCACCGCGCCCGGTGGGCAGTCATCTCATCATCGATGGCAATGGTGAGTTTGAAGGCTCGGTTTCAGGCGGCTGTGTGGAAGGCGCTGTGGTAGCTGAAGCCATGGAAGTGCTGGAAGACGGCAAAGCGCGCAAGATTGAGTTTGGCGTGGCCGATGAGACAGCATGGCGTGTGGGACTTTCCTGCGGTGGGAAGATCGGTGTTTATCTGCAGCCGCTGACCTCTGAAGCTGATCATGGTCATATCCGCCTGCTGAACGCCTCCAAAGCTCAGCGCCAACCCGTTGCGCTGCTGACCAATCTGGAAACCGGATTGTCCTCTGTGATGCTTTATGGAGATGATGCGGAGGATTCTGCGCTGGCGGATGCTTTTGAAAATGGTGTTCGCAGTGGCAAATCCGGTCAGGTTCAGTCGGCAGCTGGTGAGGAGTACTTCCTGAGCATGCAGGTGCCGGCGACGCGTATTGTGGTAGTCGGTGCTGTTCATATTACACAGGCGCTGGTTCCGATTGCGCAGACAGCCGGGTTTGACATCACCATCGTTGACCCTCGCACTGCTTTCGCCTCTGAAGAACGGTTCCCGCATGTGCCGTTGCTGGCTGAGTGGCCGGAAGAGGTGATGGATCAGTTGAAGCTGGATCCCTTCACGGCGGTTGCTGCTGTAACCCATGACCCGAAGATTGATGATTTGCCGCTGATGGAAGCGCTCAAAGCAGGCTGCTTCTATGTGGGTGCTCTTGGGAGCCGGAAGACCCATGCAAAGCGGTGTGAGCGTTTTCTGGCAGCTGGCCTGAGTGAAGATGACCTTGCCCGCATCAAGGCGCCGATTGGGCTTGATATTGGGGCTGCGAACCCTGCCGAGATTGCCGTAGCTGTGCTGGCAGAGATTATCGTGACCCTGCGTGGCACCAAAGCAGAGCAGAAGAAGGCGGGCTGACGTGAAATTTGGAAGCAGAGCAGCCGAAGAGAGCATTGGGTGTTACCTCGCCCATTCCATCAAACATAATGGCCTTTCCTTCTCCAAGGGACACCAACTGACTGCGGAAGACGTGAATCAGCTGATTGCGGCTGGGTTTGCTGACGTAACCGTTGCTCAGGTAGAGGACACGGACCTGCATGAGGATGAGGCGGCGGCGCTGCTGGCCAATCATGCCTGCGGGGATGCTGTTTCTGCTTCTACCCCGTTTACCGGACGTGCGAACCTTTACGCTACACACAGCGGCGTGTTGCAGGTTGATGCGGATAAGGTGACGGAAGCCAATCTGATTGATCCTGCCATCACCTTTGCCTGCCTACCGCCTTTCACGGAAGTCCGTGAAGGACGGATGCTGGCGACGGCGAAGATCATTCCGCTGGCAGTTGATCAGAAACTAGCAAAAGAAGCGGCGGAGAAGATCTCTGCTGCGATTTCTGTTGCTGCGTATTCTCCGAAGTCGGTTGCCGTGATTTCAACGACGCTGCCGCATCTGAAAGAGACAACAATCACGAAGAGCCTGCGTGTGTTGCAGGAACGGCTGGACATTGCGGAGAGCACGATCTCTGCTGATCTTCGCGTGCCTCATGATGAGGCGGCTCTGATCAACGTGTTGAACACGGAGCAGGTTCGGGATGCGGATCTGGTGGTTGTGTTTGGGGCTTCCGCTGTCGTGGATCAGGGAGACGTTATCCCGGCGGCTATTCAGGCAGCTGGGGGAGAGCTGATTCATTTCGGGATGCCAGTTGATCCGGGCAATCTGCTTGTGCTTGGCGACCTTAACGGCACGCCGGTGATTGGTGCGCCGGGGTGCGCGCGTAGTCCGCAGGAGAACGGCTTTGACTGGGTCCTGCAGCGGTTGCTGGCTGATATCAGCGTCACACGCCGGGATATCATGTCTATGGGCGTGGGTGGGCTTTTGAAAGAGATTCATAGCCGTCCGCAGCGAGAGACCATCCTCTTTCTGAAGACCCAGATAAAACCGTTTGCAGCGGTGTGTTGCTTGCGGCGGGTAATTCTTCTCGCATGGGACAGCACAACAAGCTGTTGGCTCTGATTGATGGGAAGCCGGTGGTGAGACACGTTGCAGAACATGCGCTTGCCAGTGATTTGAGTGAGTTGATTGTGGTGACCGGTGCGATGGCCTCCAAGGTGGAAGAAGCGCTTTCCGGTCTCCCTATCCGATTCCGCCATAACGCTGACTTCGATGAGGGCATTTCATCCTCCATCAAGAAGGGCATCGAAGGCGTGGCTGAGCAGTCGAATTCTGCACTCATCCTGCTTGGTGACATGCCGTTTATCTCGACTGAGGACATCAACACGCTGCTTAAGAGCCGAAGTGTGACGCAGGATCAGCTGATTGGCGTTTCAACAACACAGGGAAAGCGTGGCAATCCGGTGCTGTGGGATCGGGCCTTCTTTGAGGATTTGCTTTGCTTGCGCGGGGACATTGGCGGCAAGCCAATCATCCAGCAGAACCCCTCTGTGGTGTACACCGTAGAAGTTGGCGAAGCAGCGCGGCGTGATCTGGATGACCCGGAGGCACTTCACAGTGCCGGTGGCATACTTGGCAAACACTCCGAAAAGCCATAATTCGCCACAATTGATGAATCAATTTGGCGCAGAAACCACAATGTTTCCGTAGAACTTTCGCGGTGGTTAATATTGGTGCATACACATGCCATTTGCTATCTGATTGTTTTACTTGCAAATTTCAAAATCAGAAAAATTTTCTATCCAGATTTTCTTGTGTAAGCATTTTTACACAGCTAAAAATATCTGGCTATTTGGAAAGGGGAGAGATAATCTTTTTCCCGTCCGGTAAATTTGTCTGCTTTTAATGCAGCAAAAGAAAATTCCGGTGATCCCATAATCAAAAATGGTTCCATTGATCCAACGGCGAGCATGGCTTTCACGCTCCTCCCGCGTGCATGCAGGCTTTGATCTATGGCTCCAAAGAACAAGGGTAGGTAGATGAAAGCACCAGTTATGCCGAAAGCGGGCCAGTGCAAGTGGACTGAAGGCGACAGCGGAAGTTACACTTTCCCATGCACCAACCGCGCTGAAAATGGTTCTTACTGCGAGTATCATCGCACGATTGTTTATGAAACACCTGAGCAGCGTAAAGCGCGTGCTGAGGAAATGCGCGCAGCAAATGCGGCAGCTAATAAAAAGCGGATCGCAGCCTAATCAACTGGGCTGTGTACCCCTTCCCTGCGCTCTTATGCATTTTGCTATAAATCGCAGGCCCTGTTTAATCTGCACTGCAGATACAAAAAAGCCTCGGCACTGCCGAGGCTTTTGTTTTTCTTGGCATCGAAATGCAATCAGGAAGCTTTGAGGGCTGCCTGCAGCTCCTGCAGCTGGGAAAGTACCAGCCGTGCAGCCTGACGTGCATCTTCGTCCTTTGCATCAGCTACATCTTCACTCGCATCTTGAATCTGCTGTGCGATGTAACCTGCATCAAGATCGGCCATCGGGATCGCCTGTTCCGCCAGAACAGTCATGCCAGACGCGGAAACGTCAGCAAAACCACCCCGCACGAAGTAATCGTGCTTGGAACCATCTTCGCTGAGCGCTTTAACAACACCCGGACGCATGGTTGACAAGAACGGCGAGTGACCAGCGCCAACACCAAACTCACCTTCAGAACCAGGTACGGTTACATCAGTAACCTTCGCTGAGAGCAGAAGGCGCTCTGGTGATACCAGCTCAAACTGAAATGCTTCAGCCATTTAGCTCATCCTCTATCCGTTTCTAAGAGTGACGCAGGTTATGCGTCACCCAAAGAAGTCACCGGTTCAAAAGAACCGAGATTAAGCAGCGTCCTCAGCCAGTTTCGCAGCTTTCTCGATTGCCTCATCCATAGAGCCAACCATGTAGAATGCAGCTTCTGGCAGGTGGTCGTATTCACCAGCAACGAGGCCTTTAAAGCCTTTGATGGTGTCCTCGAGCGCAACCAGTTTACCTGGGGAACCAGTGAAGACCTCAGCAACAAAGAACGGCTGGGACATGAAGCGCTCGATCTTACGTGCGCGAGCAACAACCAGCTTATCTTCTTCAGAAAGTTCGTCCATACCAAGGATGGCGATGATGTCCTGAAGTGACTTGTAGCGCTGAAGTGTTTCCTGAACAGCTGTCGCAACTTCGTAGTGCTCGTCACCGATAATGCGCGGGTCAAGCATACGAGAGGAAGAGTCCAGTGGATCCACAGCAGGGTAGATGCCTTTTTCAGCGATCGCACGGTTAAGAACCGTTGTCGCGTCCAAGTGAGCAAATGTGGAAGCAGGTGCAGGGTCAGTCAAGTCATCCGCAGGAACGTAAACGGCCTGTACGGAAGTAATAGAACCCTTGGAAGTGGTCGTAATACGCTCCTGCATGCCGCCCATGTCGGTAGCAAGTGTAGGCTGATAGCCCACAGCAGAAGGAATACGGCCGAGAAGTGCGGACACCTCAGCACCAGCCTGGGTAAAGCGGAAGATGTTGTCCACGAAGAACAGAACGTCCTGGCCTTTATCACGGAAGTCTTCCGCGATGGTCAGACCGGTCAGAGCAACACGTGCACGTGCTCCTGGAGGTTCGTTCATCTGACCGTAAACAAGAGCAGCTTTAGAACCTTCGCCGCCTTTTTCCTTGTTAACGCCGGACTCGATCATTTCCCAGTAAAGGTCGTTACCTTCACGAGTACGCTCACCAACACCAGCGAATACAGAGTAACCGCCGTGTGCTTTAGCAACGTTGTTGATCAATTCCATGATGAGAACTGTTTTACCAACACCCGCACCACCGAACAGGCCGATCTTACCACCCTTTGCGTAAGGAGCGATAAGGTCAACAACCTTAATACCGGTTGGAAGGATCTCAGCTTCTGTAGACTGCTCTACGAAAGCAGGAGCTTCCTGGTGGATGCCGCGCTTGGCATCATGTTCAATTGGACCAGCTTCATCAACAGGCTCACCAATCACGTTCATGATGCGGCCCAGAGTGCCGTCACCAACTGGAACTGCGATAGGTTCGCCAGTGTCACGTACTTCCTGACCGCGGACGAGACCTTCGGAAGCTCCATGCAGATTGTACGTACTGTGTTTTCGCCCAGGTGCTGAGCAACTTCGAGAACCAGACGGTTACCGCCGTTGTCAGTTTCCAGAGCGTTCAGAATTGCAGGGAGTTCACCATCGAAGTGAACGTCGACAACAGCGCCGATTACCTGCGTGATCTGTCCGACTTTCGTGTCAGCCATCACTTAAATCCTCGTCTCAACTCGGTCAGAGCGCTTCCGCGCCCGCAATAATTTCAATCAGTTCCGTCGTGATCTGTGCCTGACGCTGACGGTTGTATGTCGTTGTCAGTTTGTCGATCATCTCGCCGGCGTTGCGCGTTGCGTTGTCCATTGCGGCCATACGCGCGCCCTGCTCGGAGGCACCGTTTTCAAGGATTGCGCTGAAGATCTGAATACCGATGTTGCGTGGCAAGAGAGTCTCAAGGATCTCCTGTTCACCCGGCTCGTATTCGTACAGTGCATCCTCAGAGGAACCGTTATCAGCGTCATCACCAGCGTCGAACTGAGCTGGAATAAGCTGTTTTGCGGTCGGAACCTGACTGATTACCGATTGGAATTGCGCGTAGAACAGTGTGCAGACATCGAATTTTTCGTCATAGAACATTTCCATAACGAGGTCAGCGATGTGCTTGACGTCACCGTACTCGATCGATTTCAGACCGCGCAGTTCGATATTCTCTACAATGTGCTGGTTGTAACCACGCTTCAGGGCGTCGTAGCCCTTCTTACCAACGGTGACGATCTTAACCGTCTTACCTTCAGCAAGGAGTTTATCAGCGTGTTCACGTGCCAGACGTGCGATTGACGAGTTGAAACCACCGCAGAGGCCACGCTCTGCTGTGCAGACGAGGAGCAGATGTGTCTGATCCTGTCCGGTACCCGTCATCAGCTTCGGCGCATCATCTCGACCTTCGAACCCAGCTGCAAGATTGCCAAGTACTGTCGCCATGCGTTCAGCATAGGGACGACCGGCTTCTGCAGCATCCTGGGCACGACGCAGTTTCGCCGCGGCCACCATTTTCATGGCCTTGGTGATTTTCTGCGTCGCTTTGACCGAAGCGATGCGGTTTTTTAGGTCCTTGAGGCTCGCCATGGGCGCTCTCGTTCCTTATCCCGTTGCTTCGAATTAACCGAGGGTCTTGACGTAAGCGTCCAGTGCAGCTTTCAGCTTGTCAGTCAAATCGGCGTCGAGTGCCTTCTTCTCCCAGATAGTGGAGAGAAGGTCAGCATGTTCTGCACGCAGGAAGCGCAGCAGGCCAGCTTCAAATTCGCGGACGTCGCTTACTGGACGGTCGTCCAGGTAGCCGTTCACACCTGCGAAGATAACTGCAACCTGTTCTTCCGTCTTAAGCGGGGAGAACTGAGGCTGTTTCAGCAGTTCGGTCAGGCGTGCACCACGGTTCAGAAGCTTCTGAGTGGTTGCATCCAGATCAGAACCAAACTGCGCGAACGCAGCCATTTCACGGTACTGAGCCAGCTCACCCTTAATCGGGCCAGCAACCTGCTTCATAGCTTTAACCTGAGCGGAAGAGCCCACGCGAGAAACTGAGAGACCCACGTTAACCGCAGGACGGATGCCCTGGAAGAACAGGTCAGTTTCAAGGAAGATCTGACCGTCGGTGATGGAGATCACGTTGGTCGGAATGTACGCGGACACGTCGTTTGCCTGAGTTTCGATCACTGGCAGCGCGGTCAGAGAACCGAGGCCGTGGTCTTCGTTCAGCTTCGCAGAACGCTCGAGCAGACGGGAGTGCAGGTAGAACACGTCACCTGGGTACGCTTCACGTCCTGGTGGACGACGGAGCAGCAGGGACATCTGACGGTAAGCAACAGCCTGTTTGGACAGGTCATCGTAACCGATCACAGCGTGCATGGAGTTGTCGCGGAAGTACTCACCCATTGTGGTACCTGCGAACGGCGCCAGATACTGCAGAGGTGCAGGATCGGATGCTGTTGCAGCAACAACGATGGAGTATTCCAGAGCACCAGCGTCTTCCAGAGCTTTAACGAACTGAGCAACAGTTGAGCGCTTCTGGCCAACTGCAACGTAGATGCAGTACAGCTTGTCGTGCTCGTTGTCAGATGCGTGCAAAGGCTTCTGGTTCAGGAAGGTGTCGAGGATGATTGCGGTTTTACCGGTCTGACGGTCACCAATCACCAATTCGCGCTGACCACGTCCGATCGGGATCAAAGCGTCAATCGCTTTCAGACCCGTGGACATTGGCTCGTGAACGGACTTACGAGGCAGAATGCCTGGTGCCTTCACGTCAACGCGGCGACGTTCAGTAGCTTCGATCGGACCTTTGCCGTCGATTGGGTTACCGAGTGGATCGACAACGCGACCCAGCAGACCCTTACCTACTGGAACTTCCACAATAGCGCCGGTACGTTTTACCGTGTCGCCTTCTTTAATGTCACGGTCGTTACCGAAGATAACAACACCGACATTGTCAGTTTCAAGGTTCAATGCCATTCCCCGGATACCACCTGGGAATTCAACCATTTCACCTGCCTGGACGTTGTCCAGACCGTAAACGCGGGCAATGCCGTCGCCTACGGACAGAACTTGACCAACTTCAGTCACTTCAGCTTCTTGGCCGAAGTTCTTGATCTGGTCCTTGAGGATAGCGGAAATTTCCGCGGCCCGAATATCCATCAGCCGACCTCTTTCATCGCGAACTTAAGAGAGTTAAGCTTGGTACGCAGTGACGTATCAATCATCCGGCTGCCGATCTTCACGATCAGACCACCTAGAATGGATGAGTCCACCTTCACTACAATCTTCACGTTCTTGCCCGTAGAAGCGTTGAGTGCTTCTTGGAGAGCAGCGACATGCTCAGCAGTCAGTTCCGTTGCAGAGGTTACTTGAGCAGTAACTTCTCCACGTTTTGCAGCGAGCTGCGCACGGAAAGCCTGGATCATGCCTGGAACGGCGAAGAGGCGCCTGTTTTGGGCAACCAACTTCACAAAATTTGCGGTCAGGCCAGAAATTCCGGCCTTTTCCAAAATAGCAGAGATCGCCTTTGTTTGGGCGTCTGCACTAAAAACGGGGCTCTTGATAAGACGATCAAGATCAGCACTCTCGTTTAAGAGTGCCTCAAACTGGTCGAGACCCTTCTCCACCTCTGCCGTCGCACCCTGCTCCTCAGCAAGGTCCAACAGCGCAGAAGCATAACGCAAGGCCACGCCTGAAATGAGAGATACGTTGTCAGTCACTGGATCCGTGCTCTCCCGCGCATTCAAGATTCTGGCGGCTGGCTCGCCGGAAATCCAAATCCTTGATAAGTCGCGTCTAATTCAATTTGAATGGCACAATCTGAGATAACTGTGCCGATAAAGCCGCGCTTCGCATAGCACACGCGTGACCGCCTTGCAACATGGCGTAGGTATTCCAACGCATACATTGAGGTGCCAAACTTTCTGCGCAGCACTACATGAAACTTTGGGGGTCAACATCAACCTGCACTCTGATACCGCCGGTTGGCTTGGGTGCAACAGACAACCAGTTTCTCAGAAAGCCTTGTAAATCAACACTCCGGGGCGCGATTGCCAGCAAACGGAAGCGATATCTGCCCCTCACAAGAGCCATTGCAGCCTCTGCCGGACCGAGGATTTGGACGCCTTCTGAACTAGGACTATTTACTGCAAGAGATTTAGAAAATTTTTCGGTGAGCGATCTGTCGGGCCCCGAAATAATCAAAGCAGCGAGTCTGCCGAACGGGGGCAAGCCAGCGTTTTCACGCGACTCGATTTCCGCAGCGTAAAATTCCTCGGGATTTCCCGAAAGAAGTGCCTTAATCACGGGCTGGTCAGGGTTGTAAGTCTGAAGCAAACCGCGGCCTTTTCCGTGTATTCGGCCTGCACGTCCTGTCACCTGCGCGAGAAGTTGGAAAGTGCGCTCTGCTGCTCTTGGATCGCCATTTGCGAGGCCCAAATCGGCATCAACGACCCCTACAAGCGTCATTAGTGGAAAGTTATGCCCTTTTGCGACTAATTGGGTGCCGATAACAATGTCGACTTCCCCCTCTTCAACCAGCTTCATTTCGCGATTTATACGCTCTGTGCCGCCCGGTAAGTCAGAGGAGAGAACGAGCACCCGCGCTTCGGGAAATAACGCTGAGACATCTTCAGCAATTCGCTCCACTCCAGGACCGCATGCAACAAGTGAATCGGAGTTGCTACATTCAGGGCATTTATCCGGTATAGGCTGTGAATAGCCGCAATGATGGCATACGAGCTTGCCCTTAAAGCGGTGCTCTACAAGCCAAGCTGAGCAGTTTTCACAATGGAACCGATGGCCGCAGGTTCTGCACAGGGTCAGTGGGGCATAACCCCTACGGTTCAGAAACAGCAAAACCTGATTACCATTGGTCAGCGTTTGCTGGATTTCGTTGACCAATGCGGGAGCCAGCCACTTGCCTCGTTCAGGCCCATCACAGCGCATATCGATGCCTTTAATGGTCGGCATTTCCGCACCGGAAGCACGCTCTGGGAGCACGATTTTCGTGTATCTGCCCAGTTTCGCATTTACCTGACTTTCCACAGATGGTGTTGCACTGGCAAGCACCACAGGAAAACCAGAGATATGCCCCCGGACAACGGCCATATCCCTAGCGTTGTAGGGAACGCGGTCGTCTTGCTTGTAGGCTGTATCATGCTCCTCATCCACGACGAGCAAACCAAGCCTGTGAAAAGGAAGGAAAAGTGCCGAGCGCGCGCCGACAACGACCTTCACTTCGCCATTTGCGACTCCGCGCCATGTTCTTGCGCGTCGTTTTGGGGGCACTTGAGAGTGCCATTCGGCGGGTCTGACGCCAAATCGGTCTTCAAATCGATTCAGAAATTGGTTGGTGAGTGCGATTTCCGGGATGAGGATCAGCGCCTGCTCATTGTTTTTGAGGGTCTCAGCGACGGCTTCGAAGTAGACTTCGGTTTTCCCCGATCCTGTCACCCCATCAATAAGAAAGGCCTTGAACCCTTTGCCGATGGCTTCGCACAACTGATTCGCGGCACCTTGCTGAAGATCTGTCAGCTTTCGGCCCGGCAAAGTTGGGTCAGGATCCGGCAATGGCGGTGTTGCCGGCAGCATTGCTTCTTCCAAAACACCCTGCTTTTTGAGCCCGTCGATCACCGAGGAACTCACACCAGCTGCACCAGCTAGGCCGGGGCGTGTCCACGCCATACCGTTTTCGACCAGTTCCATGACCTTGGAACGGGCCGGTGTCATGCGATCCGGCTGCATGCCGTCGATGTAACGAACACCGGAGAGCAGCGGTTCCGGTTCCAGAGCTTCTTCTGAACGCAACACCATGCGCAACACCATGCCGGGTGCGCCCAGCGTCCAGGCGGCAACCCAGTCGATGTATTTCCTAAGATCTTCAGCAATTGGAGGCGTGTCGTACACATGCAGGATGCTTTTCAGCTTCTTGGGATTAACCTTTGTATCCGGTTCGCCATCCCAAACCGCGCCGATCACTTCACGCGGGCCAAGGGGCACTCGCACGATGGAACCGGGGCGCACATCCAAATCTGCCGGCACTTTATAGGAATAAGCACCTGCGACAGCGACGGGAACCAGTACAGGGACTATCACCTCAGGCTCGCACATCTGGCTGGTGCCGAAAAACTCGTGTTGCTGACTCACGAAACTCTATTCCTTGTTGAGCATCTGCGGGTTTTAAGGCGCATTCTTATCCGAAAACGAAAGAGCGTGTTTTCTGAATACGCTTTAGCGGGTTTTACTCTTGTTGTTTCTATGCACTCTGGGCTAAACACATACCGGAATTCACCCCCTAGGCCTCCGATACCCTACGAGAGGCTGCTATGAAATCAGGAGCCTTTCTGGCATGAAATTCTTCGTTGATACAGCTGACACCAACGAAATTAAAGAGCTGGCTGCAACCGGTCTTCTCGATGGTGTTACCACTAACCCATCTCTTATCATGAAATCCGGTCGTCCAATGAAAGAAGTCATCGCAGAGATCTGCGAGCTTGTGGATGGCCCTGTTTCTGCTGAAGTTGTTGCGACAGACGCAGAAGGCATGCTGAAAGAGGCTGAAGAGCTGATCGCGATTGCAGACAACATCTGCATCAAGCTGCCTCTGACTCTTGAAGGCCTGAAGGCTTGCCGCGTGCTGGCGAACAAAGGTGTTCAGACCAACGTGACCCTGTGCTTCTCTGCAAACCAGGCTCTTCTGGCTGCAAAAGCTGGCGCAACCTTCATTTCTCCATTCATCGGCCGTCTGGACGACATCAATGTTGAAGTCTGGACCTGATCGCTGAAATCCGTCAGATCTACGACAACTACGGCTTTGGCACCGAAATTCTTGCAGCTTCCATCCGTACTGCAAACCACGTGAAAGACTGTGCGCTGATCGGCGCTGACGTTGCAACCATTCCACCAGCGACCCTGAAGGGCCTCGTGAAGCACCCACTGACCGACAAAGGTCTGGAAGCATTCATGAAAGACTGGGCAGCAACCGGTCAGAGCATCGTATAAGCTCTTTATTCGTCGCACATAGCGATGATATTAAGCGCAGGCCTTCCGGTCTGCGCTTTTTTTGTTTTATTTTGCCAGCAAATCAGCCAAGCCCATCAAAAATTCAAGTTTTCGATAATATGCCCGAGAAGATCCTGATAAGCGCGTGTTTGCTGGGTGAACCAGTTCGCTACAATGGCACTGGCTTATCCCTTGAAAATACCCTGCTCTCTGAATGGAAGACTGCTGGCATTCTGGTACCGCTGTGTCCTGAAGTCGCCGCAGGCTTTCAAACTCCACGACCTCCAGCAGAAATCGAAGCAGGTCAGTTGGGCACGGATGTATTTGCCGGAAACGGCAGCATTTATGAAAACACCGGGCGTGATGTCTCCGAGCAGTTTCGGTTTGGAGCTGACTTAGCCGTAAAGACCGCCATTGAAGCAGGTTGCCGTTTTGCTTTGCTGACAGATGGCAGCCCATCCTGCGGGAGCTCATTTATCTATAGTGGCCATCACGATGGGCAGACGCGTTCCGGTATGGGTGTTGTAACTGCTGCTTTGCGTCATCATGGCGTTGAGGTGTTTGCTCAGCATCAGATTCATGAGTTAGCCGAGCAGTTGCGCCGCTAAACGTTCGGCAAATGAATTAAGAGCGCAGTTAACTCACTCTTTTCCCGCTCTACGATGCATGTGTTGCAATCCATTCTGTCACAAGCCGGAAGTACTTTGCGCGTAAATCACGCTGGTCTTGAGGCAGGCTCGAGACAAGATCTGTTTTCAAATCAATTATGTTCTCCGTAGCCGGGTATTCACGCTCAGCAACTGATGCAAGCGCGGTATGATTTGAGCCACTCCAATCGTGGTTCACCTTAAAACCGAAGTTCGCAAGTTCATCATGCCAGGTCGCATCCAGATTGAGCCATATCCCCTGCTCTAACACCCGTACATAGTGGTGAAAGTCCGGTACGCGTTCATGAGTAGCGATTGTTTTGAGCTCTTCCGGAAAACTTCCATGAATAGGTGTGCTCTCGTTGAAGTACGTGAACATCGTGATGATCTCGGCCTGATATCCAGCTTCACGGAGAAAGTCTCTCAGCAGAATATGCTTCCCCGAGCAGGAACCAACGTTGCTTGTATAAACAGCCTCTGGATCTCGGTTGCCAGTTGAACCGTATGGGATGCTGCGCACGTGGTGATAAATCTGCGGAAGAGACCCTAAGCTATTCTCCCACATAATTTTCTGCAGAAATTCTTTGTATTTCCTCACTTAGCTGTCATTGCTCCCTATTCAAAATGAGAAGCAACTAGTATTTCCCGAAAAGCCTCACAAGCAAAGCCTTAGGCTCTGCATTTTCGCTAAGGACTGTTTCCCTCCCCTTCATCACCCTCGGCAAGGTTCACACCCATTCATTCGGTCAGAGTGGAACGGCACAAACCAGTATCCACCGCGTCAAACAGTGTTGGCAGGAGTTTTTTAACGCTCCCTCGCCAGCTTCTGATGGTGACATTAAATGCGTATCCTGATCTGAAAATCCGTGGCCACTTTTCAGGGATACGCTTTAGAAAGACTTCTTCATGCGTAAACTCATCGTACTCTTTGCTGCCCTTTTAACTTGTTTCTGGGCTGCTTCAGCCTTTTCAGCACCACCAACCAGTTTCTCTCAGGCCAAGCGCTTGCTGGAGAAGCATATTTATCCATCAGAAGAGTATCGTGAGACCTTCTATTGCGGTTGCTCCTATAATGGGGAGAAGCAAGTCGATGCAGACAGCTGCGGGTATGAGCCCCGTAAGAATGCCAAGCGTGGTAAGCGGATTGAATGGGAACACATTGTTCCTGCTTCCCGCTTTGGCAAAACGCGCGCTTGCTGGACGGAAGGTGATCCGGCCTGCACCACCAAGAAGGGCAAGGCTTACAAGGGTCGTCGATGCTGTTCCAAGGTAGATGAAGAGTTCAAACGTATGGAAGCCGACCTGCACAATCTGGTTCCAGCGGTTGGCGAGTTGAATGGTGACCGCTCCAACTTCCGCCTCGCTGTGATTGAAGGGGAAGACCGGACTTACGGCGCCTGTGATTTTGAGATTGACCGGGAACGAAAAGTTGCCGAACCAATGGCTGAGACACGCGGGGATATCGCACGGATCTATCTCTACATGCAGGAGACCTATGGCATGCCGCTGACAGAGACAGAGGTGGAGATGTTCAACCAGTGGATGGTTGAGGATCCGGTGTCAGAAGAAGAGCAACTGCGTGACACTCGCATTTTAGAAATTCAGGGCAACACCAACCCGCTTATCTCGGTAGGTTTCTAACCCGCCACCAATTTCACTTCCTACCGTCATAATTGTGTACCGACACATCATCTACCCTAGGGTAAGATGTTATGACGGTGGGAGGGTACAATGGCAGTTCAAACCGAGAATCTGAAATTCCTCGTTGGTCCGAAAACAGTCCTCGATCATTTGCCGGATAATCCGCTGGATGATCTGGAGGGCGAGATTATTGCGTTTATCGATGCTGCAGTGCGAAGTCTCGACATAGCAATTCAAGAAATAGACAATAAACGCATAACCAACGCAATAATTAACGCAAAACGGCGCGGCGTGCGGGTGCGAGTGGTATCCGAGGCGGATTACCTAAGCGTGGATGAGCCTGCGGATGACCCGCATACCAGTGATCCGCGTGTTGAGAACGAGGTGAACCGCCAGCTTCATGCGGCGCTACTGCGTTCTAAGGTGTGGGTACGGACGGATTTTAACCCACGGATATTCCATCAGAAATTCATCATTCGCGACGGCAATGCTGTTCTGACTGGCTCGACAAACTTCACGGAGACCGGCACGCATCGCAATCTGAACCACCTTCTTATCATCAAGGATGAGAAGGTCGCTGACATCTTTGAGCGGGAATTCAGGGAGATTAAACGCGGGAGATTTGGCCGCTACAGCGTGGATGAGAACGAGTCCGAAAACACACCGAAAGAGGTGGTGGTTGACGACATCCGTGTAAAGGTTTGCTTTGCGCCAGACCATGCGCCGGAGATGGAAGTCACCAAACAGATGACAAAAGCTAAGGAACGGGTGGACTTTGCGATCTTCACCTTCTCCAAGAGCTCTGGCATTGATGATGCCATGTTGCTGCTGATGGAAGCAGGAAGACGGGTGCGCGGCGCTCTTGATGCCCGGCAAGGTGGGCAGGACTGGGCCGCGACGCAGCCACTTGCAGAAGCAGGCGCTGACTTGCATTTCGTTCGCGGATCAAGCCGGATTGGCAAGCTACATCATAAGCTTATGGTGATTGACGATAGCATCATGATTGTTGGCAGCTTCAACTACACTGGCCCTGCGAACCGGTTTAATGACGAGAACATCGTTGTTCTGGGAGATTCTGTTGCCCCGACGGAGAACCAGAAGCGGTTTGCGATGGCGGCACGGCAGGAGATTGACAGGATCATCAGCGACCACGGGGAACCAATCGTGATCGACTAAATCTGCTCAGCCATTTCGTAAAGGCGTGAATGTTTATCTTTTGGTAACCATTCAGCCAGATTTGGCGCTTACACTTGGCGAATGGCAAATTCCCTGGATAGCGGCGAAGACTTACTCATCATCTGCAAACCAGATGTTACCGCAGCGATTGAAGACTGGATTGATCATCTTGGCTCCGAACGGCGACTGGCTGAACGGACACTGGAAGCGTATGAGCGCGACACGCGTCAATTCCTGCGTTTCATGACCAGCTATGAGGGTGAGCCAGTTGCTCTGCGGCACCTGGAGTCATTGAAACCAAAAGACTTTCGCGGTTTCCTGGCAACGCGCAGGAAAGACGGCGCGCAGACGCGGACGCTTGCTCGCGGACTAGCTGGTATTCGCTCGTTCCTCTCGTTTCTGGAGGAGCGCGGTGAGGTGAATGCGGCTGGCGCTGCAGCTGTGCGAACACCAAGACTTCCCCGCAGCCTGCCCAAGCCTATCCCCGTTGAGGAAGCCAAAGCGATTGTCAGCAGTGATCTGGCTTTCGAGGACACGCCTTGGGTTGAAGCGCGCAATGCTGCGGTGTTTACTCTCCTCTACGGTTGCGGACTTCGTATCTCCGAAGCGTTGTCTCTGACACCTGCTACGGCACCGAAAGAGGGCGATAAGTCTTTGAAAGTGCGAGGTAAAGGCAACAAGGAACGGCTTGTTCCGGTTTTGCCTGTGGTCGTTGAAGCTATCGAAGCTTACAAAGATCAATGCCCCTATGACCTTTCGGCGAACTCCCCCCTGTTCCGTGGTGTTCGCGGTGGCGCACTCAACGCTCGCATGATCCAGCTGGCTATGCAAAAAATCCGTAGCGCACTCGGGCTTCCGGATACGGCTACTCCCCATGCTTTGCGCCATTCCTTTGCAACGCATTTGCTCTCTGAAGGCGGGGATTTGAGGAGCATTCAGGAGCTTCTGGGCCACGCAAGCCTTTCTACCACGCAGATTTATACGGAAGTGAACAGTGCACAGCTGTTGGATGCCTACGACAAAGCGCATCCACGCCGTTGATAGGTTGTCCCCCTCCTCCACATCGCCTTGATCTCCTCCGGCAGACCCCTTAGGTTCAGAGCTGTGAAACGGGGTGCCCGGCACTTGTGTCGTGGCTGAGATCATACTCGATGAACCTGATCTGGATAATTCCAGCGAAGGGAGCACTCACACCGTGTTGGGGGACAGTTTCTTCTGGCAGCATGCCAAGGCCCTGACACCAGCTCTCTTTCGCACAACAAGACCGAGGATAAAAATGGGTCGTGTCGAAAGCGCTTGCGCAACTCTTTCCGCAATTCGTGAAAACAGTCCACTCGTCCATAACATGACGAACATCGTGGTGGCGAACACTACAGCCAACGCCTTGTTGGCGATTGGCGCTTCCCCTGCCATGGTAGATGGACCAGAAGAAGCCCCTGAACTTGCAAGTGTTGCAGGGGCATTAGTGGTCAATGTGGGCACCGTTACGCCTGCGCAAGCAGAGGCGATGAAGCTGGCAACAGCTGCGGCTCACAAGGCAGGTCGTCCATGGGTGCTGGACCCGGTGGCTGTTGGTGCCCTCACCTTCCGCACGAAGCTTGCTGCTGAGTTGCTGGAGAATAAGCCGAGCGTTATTCGCGGTAATGCCTCTGAAATCATGGCACTTGCCGGTCAGGGTGCAGGCGGAAAAGGCGTTGATAGCACGGATAGCTCTGAGACTGCTCTGGCTGGTGCCAAAGAGCTGGCGAAGCAGACTGGTGCTGTGGTGGTCGTCTCTGGCCCGATTGATTTCATCACTGACGGCACACGCACGGCAGAAGTCGCCAACGGGGATAAAATGATGCCATACGTGACTGGCCTCGGCTGTACGGCAACGGCCCTCACCGGCGCAACGCTCGCAGTTTGCGATGATCCGTTTGACGCTGCAGTCGATGCGATGGTTTTCCTTGGTGTAACTGGTGAGATTGCTGCGAAAGGTTCTGCAGGGCCTGCAAGTTTGCAGTTGGATATCATCAATGGTCTCTATCAGCTGAACGGTGATATCCTCAATGCAACAGCTCGGGTTGAGATGCATGAAGCCGTTGCTTGATCTTTCCGTTTATCTGGTGCTGGGGCCGCAAGACTGCCCTGGCCAGGATCCCGTCGGCATCGCAGTCGCCGCCGCTCAAAACGGTGCTACTGTGGTGCAATTGCGCGATAAAACCGGCAGCACCAAAGAGCAGATTGAGCTGGCGGAACGGCTGATGCAGGCGCTCAAACCGTTCAATGTGCCTTTGATCGTCAATGACCGTGTAGATGTTGCACTAGCCGTTGATGCTGATGGTGTGCATGTTGGACAAGATGACATGACTGCCACCAAAGCGCGGGAATTGATCGGGCCAGATAAGCTGCTCGGTCTTTCGGTAAGCACTCAGGATGAACTGGATACTGCAGACATTGCTGCCTGCGATTACCTTGGCATCGGCGCATGCTTCCCAACCAACAGCAAGGATGATGCAGCTGACGTAGGCATGCAGAACTTTGCTGGCTTAACTGCTCAATCGCAGCTGCCTGTTGTTGGGATTGGCGGAATTTCTCTTGCCAATGCGGATCAGGTGATCAAAGCTGGGGCTGATGGTGTTGCTGTCATTTCAGCAATCTGTGGGGCACCCAGTGCTGCGGAAGCTACGCGCAAGCTTCAGGAAATCGTCAAAAGCGTAAAAGACCTAGGGTGATAGGATAAAACACGCATTTACTCCTCACAGAGCCCATCTACATTGATATATGAGAGAACTGAAGCTTGGTGCATTCATTGAGTTCATGCAAATCGCTCCAAGCTTTTGTTTTAAACGCATCGCCAGTGTTTTCCTCTGGGGTGCGTTTCTGGCGGGGGGCCGTTCGTCATGAAGCTTAGTCAAACAACGTTCATGTGCACGCTGTTCAGCACATTCGCTTTCTTTGCCTCTGAAGGACAAGCCCAAACCGCCTGTGAGGTCCGCAAATCTGAAATGGCAGAGCTCGGCAACTGGGAGAACCCAAAGGCACGGCTGAAAGAGCTTTCTCAGATTGAGGTGGAAGGCGAGTGTATTGATAACCAGCTGGTGGTCCGCGCCCGTGCTTTTACAAGCTGCTCTCCCCGGGACTGCAAATGGGGCTGGGCTGCGGGGCAGTTGAGTTTCTCTGGTGTATTGACGTTTCGGTTCGGTGGGTTCTTTAAGGCTCAATATATTGAACTACGGCCAATGGGTCAGCGTATTCAGGCTTATGTGCGGACCGAAAACCATGACCCGACCATTCCCAACAAGACGCGCAGTTACATCCTGATCCGTCAGTAAAGCCGCTTTCTTTACAGCGATAAAAAAAGCCGCCTCAGTTTCCTGAAGCGGCCTTCTCTTCATCTGATCAGCTCAGATTACATATGAATTGGCTTTGCAAATGTCGCCATAGCAGCTTCTTTCACTGCTTCGGACATTGTTGGGTGCGCATGACAGGTGCGACCCAGATCTTCTGAAGATCCGCCGAATTCCATCAGAACACATGCTTCGTGGATCATCTCGCCAGCACCGAAGCCAACGATGTGAACGCCGAGAACACGATCTGTTTCTGCGTCTGCCAGAACTTTCACGAAACCGTCGGTGTGCAGCATTGCTTTTGCACGACCGTTTGCAGAGAACGGGAACTTGCCAGACTTGTACTTGATGCCTTCAGCTTTCAGCTCTTCTTCGGTTTTACCAACGCTGGCAACCTCTGGAGAGGTGTAAACAACGCCTGGGATGACGTCATAGTTTACGTGACCAGCCTGACCGGAGAGCATCTCAGCGACTGCAACACCTTCGTCCTCAGCTTTGTGAGCAAGCATTGGGCCTGCAATCACATCACCGATCGCATAGATGCCATCAACGTTGGTTTTGTAGTGGTTGTCTGTCTTCACGCGGCCGCGCTCGTCCAGCTCAACGCCTGCTTCTGCAAGGCCGAGGCCTTCGGTGTAAGGGCGGCGACCGATTGCAACGAGAACCACATCAGCATCCAGAGTTTCAGCTGCTGCTTCACCAGCTGCAGGCTCTACAGTCACTTCTAGAGAGCGACCTTTTTTCTGAACGGCTGTTACCTTGGAGGACAGCTTGAACTTCAGGCCCTGCTTTTTCAGCATACGCATGAACTGCTTGGAAACGTCTGCGTCCATTGGGCCAAGGATCTTGTCCATGAACTCAACAACAGTCACTTCAGCACCGAGACGTGCGTAAACGGAACCAAGTTCGAGGCCGATCACGCCTGCACCAACGACGGTCATGCGGTTAGGCACTTTTTCCAGAGACAGAGCACCAGTTGAAGATACGATGGTCTTCTCATCGATCTCGATGCCTGGCAGAGGCATCACGTCAGAGCCAGTTGCGATAACGATGTTCTTGGTCTCAACGATGGAAGTGGAGCCGTCTTCAGCTTTCACTTCTACGCGGCCAGCGCCGAGCACACGGCCAACACCGCTGTGAACGTCGATCTTGTTCTTTTTGAAGAGGTAATCGATGCCGGTTACGTTGCCATCGATGACTTTGTCTTTGTGTGCCTGCATTGCCTTCCAGTCCACTTTTGGCTTGGAAGTTTTAATGCCGAGGGCTTCAAAGCTGTGGCTTGCTTCCTCAAACATTTCAGAGGCATGCAGCAGAGCTTTGGACGGAATACAACCGATGTTCAGGCAAGTACCACCATGGGTCTTACGTTTCTCAACAACGGCGACTTTCATGCCGAGCTGAGCTGCCTTGATTGCACAAACATAACCACCTGGGCCTGTTCCGATGACAACGAGATCGTAGGACATTTGCTAATCCCTGTAAGTAGTCGGGGGAAGGCAGCGACGAGATAAGTGCGCCAATCACCCTTTAAAGCAAATGTGCCCGGACAGTGCCGGGCACGCTTATATTAGAGGTCCAGAACCAGACGCTGTGGATCTTCAAGGCTCTCTTTAACGCGAACCAGGAAGGTCACTGCCTCTTTGCCGTCAACGATACGGTGATCGTAGGACAGAGCCAGGTACATCATCGGACGGATTTCGACCTGACCGTTGATTGCAACCGGACGCTCCTGAATTTTGTGCATGCCGAGGATACCGGACTGCGGTGCATTCAGGATTGGAGAGGACATCAGGGAACCGTAAACACCACCGTTGGAGATGGTGAAGGTGCCACCCTGCATGTCTGCCATGGAGAGCTTGCCGTCACGGCCCTTACGGCCGAGATTGCCGATCTCTTTTTCGATCTCAGCGATGGACATCTGGTCAGCATCACGAACCACAGGAACAACGAGACCCTTCGGTGTGCCAACCGCAACGCCGATGTGTGCAAAGTTCTTGTAGATGATGTCGGTGCCATCGATCTCAGCGTTTACAGCTGGGATTTCTTTGAGAGCGTGGGTCACTGCTTTGGTGAAGAAACCCATGAAGCCAAGCTTAACGCCGTGCTTCTTCTCGAAGATATCCTTGTACTGCTTACGCAGATCCATGATCGGCTTCATGTCCACTTCGTTGTAAGTGGTCAGCATAGCCGCGGTGTTCTGAGCATCTTTCAGGCGGCGCGCAATGGTCTGGCGCAGCTTGGTCATGCGAACACGTTCTTCACGAACTTCATCAGCCGGAGCAGATGGTGCGCGAACAGCAACAGGAGCCGGTGCAGCTGCTGCTGCAGGAGCAGCGGTTACGCCAGCAGCTACAGCTGCGAGAACATCACCTTTGAGAACCTGACCGCGCTTGCCAGAGCCTGCAACCTGATCAGCGGAGAGGCCTTTTTCAGCCATCATCTTTGCTGCAGATGGTGCAGGAGGCATGCTGGAACCGGATACTGCTGGTGCAGGAGCAGCGGCAGCCTGAGCTGCTGCAGCAGCAACTGCTGCACCTTCGCCTTTAGCGATCTTGCAGAGCAGGTTGCCTGGCTCAACAGTTGCGCCAGTTGCCTGAGCAATCTCAACAACAGTACCAGCAACTGGGCTAGGTACTTCCTGAGCAGCTTTGTCAGTTTCCAGTTCAACGAGAATGTCGTCTGCTTTGACAACATCCCCCACCTTCACGGACCACTCGCCAACTTCAGCTTCGGTGACACTTTCACCAGCGGAAGGTACGAGCACTTCAATTGTCTCAGCAGCGGCAGCAGGTGCTGCAGATGCAGCCGGTTCAGCCTTAGCTGCCGGAGCAGCTGCTGCGCCAGCAGCGCCTTCAGCAATCGCGCCAAGAAGTGCGCCAACTTCAACGGTGTCGCCTTCTTTCACGTCGATGCTTTCCAGCTTGCCAGCAACAGGAGCAGGCACTTCAACGGTTACCTTGTCTGTTTCCAGCTCAACGATTGGTTCGTCTGCATTCACCGCATCGCCCGGCTTTTTGAACCATTGAGCGATTGTTGCCTCGGTTACGGATTCACCCAGAGTGGGTACTCGAATTTCCGTCGCCATTGTCTCTATCTCTTTTCGTTTCAGGGCCCCTGAAAGGCCTCTCGGACTTTACCTGATTACGAGGTACTTACTCGGCGAATGCATCGTCGAGGAAAGCTTGTAGCTGAGCCAAGTGCTTTGACATCAAGCCGGTTGCTGTTGCAGCAGCTGGTGGACGGCCAACGTAACGTGGGCGATGCACTTTTGCATTCACATGCTCCAGAACCCATTCAATGTACTGCTGAATGAAGAACCAGGAGCCCATGTTCTTTGGCTCTTCCTGACACCAGACTACGTCTGCATTCTTGAAGCGCGCCATCTCTACACATAGGGATTTGGTAGGGAATGGGTAGAGCTGCTCAACGCGGAGGATGTAAACATCGTTGATGTTACGCTTCTCACGCTCTTCGAGCAGGTCATAGTAGACCTTACCAGTACAGAGGATCACACGACGGATGTCTTCATCCTTCTTCAGCTCAACAGTTGAACCTGGGTTCGTCTGAGCATCATCATGAAGGAGACGGTGGAAGCTCTCGTCTGCGCCAAAGTCTTCCAGTTTGGAAACTGCACGCTTGTGGCGGAGCAGAGACTTCGGTGTCATCAGAACGAGCGGCTTACGAATGTCACGCTTCAGCTGACGGCGAAGGATGTGGAAGTAGTTTGCAGGCGTTGTACAGTTCGCAACCTGCATGTTGTCTTCAGCGCACATCTGCAAGAAGCGCTCAAGGCGTGCAGAGGAGTGCTCTGGGCCCTGGCCTTCGTAGCCGTGTGGCAACAAGCAAACTAAACCGGACATACGCAACCATTTACGTTCACCAGATGAGATGAACTGGTCGAACAGCACCTGCGCACCGTTTGCGAAGTCACCGAACTGTGCTTCCCACATGGTCAGCGCGTTTGGCTCAGTCAGGGAGTAACCGTATTCGAAGCCCAACACTGCTTCTTCAGAAAGCATCGAGTTGATTACTTCGTAACGGCCCTGCTTTTCACCAACGTGGTTAAGCGGGATGTAGCGGCCTTCGTCTTCCTGATCGTAAAGAACGGAGTGACGCTGAGAGAAAGTACCACGCTCACAGTCCTGACCGGACAGACGAACGGAATGGCCTTCTTTCAGAAGAGAACCGAATGCGAGCGCTTCACCCATTGCCCAATCGATACCTTCACCGGTTTCGATCATTTTGGCACGGTTGCTCATAAAGCGACGGATGGTGCGGTGTGCGTTGAAGTCGTCCGGCACGGAAGAGAGCTTCTCGCCGATAGCCTTCAGATCTTCAAAAGGCATGCCAGTAGAACCACGGCGTGGCTCATCGACTTCCTTAGCGACCTTCATCTTGGACCAGCGACCGTCCAACCAGTCAGCCTTGTTTGGCTTGTAGGTCTGGCCAGTTTCGAACTCACGGTCCAGATGCGCACGCCAGTCAGCTTTTGCCTTCTCAACGTCTTCAGCGGACATCAGGCCTTCTTTGACCAGCTTGTCAGCGTAGATCTGCAGAGTTGTCGCGTGCTTACGGATCTTGCGGTACATGATTGGCTGCGTGAACGCAGGCTCGTCACCTTCGTTGTGGCCGAAGCGACGGTAACAGATCATGTCGATCACAACCGGACGACCGAACTTCTGACGGTACTCAATCGCAATCTTCGCAGCGTAGGTAACAGCTTCTGGATCGTCGCCGTTTACGTGGAAGATTGGCGCTTCAATCACTTTCGCCACATCAGAAGGATATGGAGAAGAGCGGGAGAAGCGTGGATTGGTTGTGAAGCCAATCTGGTTGTTGATGATGAAGTGGATGGAACCACCGGTGCGGTGACCGCGCAGAGCGGACAGACCGAAACATTCAGCAACAACACCTTGACCAGCGAATGCAGCATCGCCGTGCAGAAGCAGCGGAAGAACGTTGTCACGCTCAACTTCCGTTGTTTCTTTCCAGTCAGCCAGCTGGTCCTGTTTTGCGCGTACCTTACCCAGAACAACCGGGTTTACGATCTCAAGGTGAGACGGGTTCGCAGTCAAAGACAGGTGAACGTTGTTGTTGTCGAAAGAGCGGTCAGAAGATGCACCGAGGTGGTACTTCACGTCGCCGGAGCCTTCCACATCATCAGGAGCGTAGGAACCGCCCTTGAACTCGTGGAAGATTGCGCGGTGAGGCTTGCCCATCACCTGAGACAGAACGTTCAGGCGGCCACGGTGTGCCATGCCCAGAACGATGTCCTGTACGCCAAGAGCACCACCACGTTTGATGATCTGCTCCAGCGCAGGGATCAGCGCTTCACCACCGTCCAGACCAAAACGTTTGGTACCGGTGTATTTTACGTCGAGGAATTTCTCGAAGCCTTCAGCCTCAACCAGTTTGTTGAGGATCGCCTTTTTACCTTCCGGGGTGAAGGCAACATGCTTGTCCGGACCTTCGATGCGCTCCTGAAGCCATGCTTTTGCAGCAGGATCAGAGATGTGCATGAACTCAACACCAAGGGTGGAGCAATAGGTCCGTTTCAGAATGTCCAACATCTCACGGATGGTGGCGAATTCCATGCCCAGAACGTTGTCCAGGAAGATCTTCCGATCCCAGTCCTGTTCAGAGAAGCCATAGGTCGCGGGATGCAACTCTTCGTGGTCACCAGGAACAGCCAGACGGAGCGGGTCAAGATCAGCATGCAAGTGGCCGCGCATACGGTATGCACGGATCATCATGATAGCGCGAACACTGTCACGTGTTGCCTGCAGCACCTGATCTTCGGTTAGCTCGACGCCATTTTTCTTGGCTGTGGACTTGATCTTCTTGCTGACTTCTTTCTCAGCAGGCCAATCGCCATCAAGAGCTGAAACCAGTTCACCGTTTGCTGGAACTGGCCAGTCAGAACGCTTCCAGGTCGCTCCGCGAGCTTCCTTGATTACGTCCTCTGGATTGTCCTGAAGCGAAGAAAAGAATTCTTTCCACTCGGGATCGAGTGAATTCGGGTTTTCCTGATATTGAGCATAGAGCTCTTCAATATAAGGAGCGTTGGCGCCGTATAGAAACGACGTCAGCGCGAATACGTTGTTCGCGTCCTGCCGAGCCATCGTTTTTAAGCGGACTTTTGATCCGCCCTACTTTCTTTGGGCGGGTGTCACACACCACATACCCTTGGGTCCCGCGACTGACAGTAAGCCTGGGGACTTACTGCCTCCTCAAGGACTGTCGATGAAAGTGATTCACCGACAGTCGATTTAGTATGCCTCCTAAATAGTATAGGAGGTGTAATTTTTAAGCGCCTTGCTTCAATTCTTCGAGAAGAGCAACAAGGGTTTTGCCAAGCTTCGCAGGGGATGGAGATACACGGATGCCCGCATCTTCCATTGCTGCGATCTTGTCATCAGCACCACCTTTACCGCCAGAGATCACAGCACCTGCATGACCCATGGTACGGCCTGGAGGCGCTGTACGACCTGCGATGAAGCCAACCATTGGCTTCTTGCGGCCTTTAGCAGCCTGTTCTTTCAGCCACTCAGCAGCTTCTTCTTCAGCAGAACCACCGATCTCACCGATCATGATGATGGATTCTGTTTCTGGGTCGTCCAGGAACAGGTCCAGCATGTCGATGAACTCGGTGCCCTTAACCGGGTCACCACCGATGCCAACAGCAGTGGTCTGGCCGAGGCCTTCCTGAGAAGTCTGGAACACAGCTTCATAAGTCAGGGTACCTGAGCGGGACACGATGCCAACATTACCCTTTTTGAAGATAGAACCAGGCATGATGCCGATTTTACATTCTTCAGGGGTCAGAACGCCTGGGCAGTTCGGGCCAAGCAGACGGCTGTTGGAGTTATCGAGGCGAGCTTTCACCTTCACCATGTCTGCAACTGGGATACCCTCAGTGATACAAACGATGAATGGGATTTCTGCGTCGATTGCTTCGATGATTGCAGCTGCTGCACCTGCTGGTGGAACGTAAACTACAGAAGCGTTTGCACCGGTTGCCTCTTTAGCTTCTTTAACGGAAGCGAAGATTGGCAGTTCAGCTGCGGAATCGAGGCCAGAAGACCAGGTTTCGCCGCCTTTTTTAGGGTGTACGCCAGCAACCATTTTGGTGCCGAAGTATGCCAGTGCCTGCTCAGTGTGGAATGTGCCGGTTTTACCGGTCAGACCCTGAACGATTACTTTGGTGTCTTTATCTACGAGGATGGACATTATGCGACCTCCTTCACAGCAGCTACGATTTTCTGAGCTGCGTCATCGAGATCGTCAGCAGGAATAACATTCATGCCGCTCTCGTTGATGATCTTCTTGCCAAGCTCAACGTTGGTGCCTTCAAGACGCACAACGAGTGGAACCTGCAGGCCAACTTCTTTAACAGCAGCCAGCACGCCTTCTGCGATAACGTCACAGCGCATGATGCCACCGAAGATGTTAACCAGAATGCCCTGTACGTTTGGATCAGACGTGATGATCTTGAACGCAGAGGTTACTTTCTCTTTGGTAGCGCCGCCACCAACGTCGAGGAAGTTTGCAGGCTCAGCACCATACAGCTTGATGATGTCCATGGTCGCCATTGCGAGACCAGCACCGTTCACCATACAGCCGATGTTACCGTCAAGAGCAACGTAAGCGAGGTCGTGCTTGGAAGCTTCGATCTCTTTTTCGTCTTCTTCGGTTTTATCGCGCAGAGCAACGATGTCTTCGTGGCGGAACAGTGCGTTGCCGTCGAAGGATACTTTCGCATCCAGAACGCGCAGACGACCGTTTTCCATGACGATCAGCGGGTTGATTTCGAGAAGCGCCATATCCTTTTCTACAAATGCTTTGTAGAGGATCGGGAACAGCTTCATGCCGTCTTCGCGTGCTTCACCTTCAAGCTTGAGGGTGTCGCAAAGCGCAGCAGCTTTCTCTTCAGTCACACCTTCCAATGGATTGATTGGCAGGGTGAGGATCTTTTCAGGAGTTGCGTGTGCAACTTCTTCGATGTCCATGCCGCCTTCGGTGGATGCTACGAAAGCAACCTGACCACAAGTACGGTCTACCAGAAGGGAGAGGTACAGTTCGCGATCGATGTCTGCACCGTCTTCAATGTAAAGACGGTTTACAACTTTACCTGCGTCACCGGTCTGAGCGGTTACGAGGGTGTTGCCAAGCATCTCATTCGCGTGGGACTCAACTTCGTCCTTGCTGAATGCCAAGCGAACGCCGCCCTTTGCGTCTGGGCCGAGTTCCTTGAACTTACCTTTACCACGGCCACCGGCGTGGATCTGGGACTTCACAACCCAAAGCGGGCCAGGAAGTTTATCTGCCGCAGCTTTTGCTTCGTCTGCGGAGAAAATTGCGACACCTTCAGCAACCGGTGCGCCGTATTCTTTCAGGACTGCTTTAGCCTGATACTCATGAATGTTCATCTGCACTTCCCATTCTAAGGGCCCTGCCGGAGCAGGAAGCTAGACTGGCAACGACAATTGCTGCCAGCCTTTCAGATCAAAGCTTGCCTGGCTTATGCCAGAGCAGGCTGGATTTTCTTACAAGCGTCAACGAGACCGTTTACGGAAGCAACGGACTTGTCGAACATAGCTTTTTCATCGCTATTGAGATCGATTTCAATGATACGTTCGATGCCATTTGCGCCGATAACGGTTGGCACGCCAACGTACATATCTTTCTGACCGTACTGACCATCAAGATGAGCCGCACATGGAAGAACGCGCTTTTTATCTTTCAGGTAGCTCTCAGCCATCTGGATAGCAGAAGCAGCTGGTGCGTAGAATGCGGAACCAGTTTTCAGCAGACCTACGATCTCTGCGCCACCATCACGGGTGCGCTGTACGATTTCTTCCAGACGCTCTGCAGTGAGCCAGCCCATCTTAACCAGATCGGTCAGAGGCACACCTGCAACGGTGGAGTAACGTGTCAGCGGAACCATGGTGTCGCCGTGACCGCCAAGAACGAATGCGGTTACGTCTTCTACGGATACGTTGAATTCTTCAGCGAGGAAGTAGCGGAAGCGCGCGCTGTCCAGAACACCAGCCATGCCGACAACTTTGTTAGCTGGCAGACCAGAGAACTTCTGGAGAGCCCAAACCATTGCGTCGAGTGGGTTGGTGATGCAGATAACGAATGCGTCTGGTGCGTACTTCTTAATACCAGCACCAACCTGCTCCATAACCTTCAGGTTGATTTCAAGCAGGTCATCACGGCTCATGCCAGGTTTACGAGGAACACCTGCGGTCACGATGACGACATCAGCGCCTTCGATACCTTCATAGGTGTTGGTGCCAGACAGACCTGAGTCAAAGCCATCAACCGGAGAAGATTCTGCCAGGTCCAAAGCCTTACCCTGAGGCATACCTTCAGCAATATCGAACAGAACGATATCACCCAGTTCTTTCAGACCAGCGAGGTGTGCAAGTGTGCCACCAATCTGACCAGATCCAATCAAAGCAATCTTGTTGCGCGCCATGAGGAGCTCCCCTTTACGTAACATAGAACCATGA
Organism: Pseudovibrio denitrificans JCM 12308; assembly: GCF_001310815.1. Lineage (GTDB taxonomy): Bacteria > Pseudomonadota > Alphaproteobacteria > Rhizobiales > Stappiaceae > Pseudovibrio > Pseudovibrio denitrificans. Next base: position 117,190 of record NZ_BAZK01000003.1, on the reverse strand, counting down.
TATATGGTGCCTATTTGTCGCAGTGGGTAGCGTTTTTGACGCATGTGCGCAACCCAAATGAAGCACACATCCGCGTTATTTTCCGTAAAATGACGTTTTTTAAGCAGTTTGGATAAGCTCTCAATACGTCATTTCTGAAAATATTTAAATTTTTTCAGTTTTAGGTATTCTGCTCATGCATCAAGTACTCTTCCGAACGCATTTCAATGAGCCGCGAAGCAGTGCGATCGAACTCAAAAGCTTCCGTTCCAGAAGAGGCAACATAGAGGTCTTGCGGCTCTGCGCCTGCCTGAATCACGAGATGGACGTGATTGTCATATAGCGTATCGATCAGATTAATGAATCGCTTAGCCTCATTCCGACGTGTCTTATCCAAGACGGGCACACCTTCGAGGAAAACTGTGTTGAAAGCATGTGCAATACGCAGATAATCGGACGGTCCCAGCGGGGTACAGCAGAGCTCCTGGAATGTGAACCAGGCAATCGCGCTACAAGTCCGGCTTACCGGGATTTTCCGGCCCTTGTTTTCCAGCTCAACTAGGTGGCATTGAAGGCCATAAGTCATGCTGCCCCAGAGCTTCTCCATGCGCTGCAGGCTTTCCGGGCCAAGTGGCTCCAGGTACGTGTCTGAGCCGGAGAGCTTTTCAAGGCGATAATCAGTAGGGGCATCAAGGTGCAGAATATTCATCCGCTCGTTCAGAGAACGGATGAATGGAAGAATGTGATTTCTATTCAGTCCGTCCTTATAGAGCTCGTCTGGCACCACGTTTGAGGTGCACACGACGACAACACCGGCTTCGAACAACTTGCCAAACAAACGTCCTAGCAACATAGCGTCAGCAATGTCCGTGACAGTGAACTCGTCAAAACAAAGGAGACGCATTTCGCTGGCGATCTGCTCAGCAATCGGGATGATTGGGTCACGATCCTTGATAGTGCCAGCGCTAATCTGCTTTCGGACGATAAACACGCGGTCATGAACTTCTTCCATGAACTCGTGAAAGTGAGAGCGATGCTTCTTAGGCTCTGGGCTTAGATCGAAGAACAGATCCATGAGCATGGTCTTGCCGCGTCCAACGGAACCCCAGACATAGAGCCCCTTGGTGAACTCCTGCTCTTCCTTGCCTTTGCTAAACAAGCGTCCCAGCAGGCCCTTCTTCTCTTCCGGCTTTCGCTGTGCCATTTCGGCTGTCAAAGCATCAAGAGACTTTGCCACCTGAATCTGCGCTGGGTCTGCTTCCAGATCGCCCCGCGCGACCATTGCTTCATAGTTGGCAAGGACGGTTGTTAGGTTAGACGTATTCTCAAGCACGGAGCTCACATTCCTTAAGCTGATTTTTTGAAGGGCAAATCACCCACCTATTGGGCATATTTGCCCATGGCATAATGGAGAGCGCTACCCAGACGCAAGTACAATAGGGTTTATTCGTAAAACCAATGCCTCACATCTCATCAAAATCTACGGCGCACTTGCACAAACACAAAAAGCGCTGCGCCTGATGCCAGCGCAACGCTTCTAAACTTATAAGATTATCAACTGATGATTAGCGGGCGAAGTTGATTGGAGCGCCGTTTGCTGTCTGGCCGGAAAAGTTGGTTCCGCCACCAGAAAGAGTCGCTACGTTTCCGCCGCCAGCGTCTTTCAGGACAACCTGATTGCCATTCAGATTCCATGCGGAGATCTGAGAGAGTGTTGCATCGCTACAGCCGCGGGTGTTCGCGCGGTAGCCGCCACTCCATTTGGTCAGGGTCATGAAGAGCTTACAGTTGTCGCCGCCAGAAGAAACGCTCCAGCCGCCCAGCAGGTCAGTCCGGCCTACGGAACCGCCTGTTGCGTTTACGTTTGGAGCAGGTGGCGCAGAAACAACCTGAGAGTTAGCGTTTGCGTCCTGACCATCAACCAGGATCTGGCCTTCAGAGCCTGGCTGACCAGGTGTGATCGGCGACAGTGTCTGGCCTTCGATTGGTGAGATCGGGGAAGCAGGCAACGGAGAGACATAGCTACGGGTATACGTCGTCCGTTGGCACGCCATAGTGGAAAGTGCAATTACAGAAACAAATGCAATCGTCAAACTACGATTCATAGTGGTGTCATCCCAGCCTTGTGAATTAAGGCGTATTAACCATAAAGACCTTAAGAAACTGCCCCTAAAACATGGCAGGTGAAAGGTTTAGCACTCAAAAAAATGTGAGTTTCCCACTGAAACCCCTGTTTCCTAGGGGAAATATGCGAAAATCTGACAACTACGATAAAGCATTGGGACAGTGAAGCTTAACAAGCGGCACGCCAATTCAGAGAATCACTAGAAAATACCTTAGATGAGATTGCGAGATCTATAGATTCTTTAATTTTGCGGAATGCATCTGTAGCCTCTTTTATGTTCCGCGGCATGTTTTCATCTAGGCAGATGTTCCAGTTCATCTTCACAGGGTGCCCAGGCCACATTGGTTGCTTGTCAAGGAGCACGCTTGTCTGAAGGCTTATTATGTAATCAGGCTGAGGTGCGTGCGGCAGCGAAAAAATGGTCCACGGCTTGGGATGAAGACCACTCTCGTCCATTCCATTGGTGAAAAGAACTTTCTGCGTCAACGAAACCATCTCTTCCCGAGGCAAGGGGCCTGCTGAGAAGGCGCGCAACTCACCCATGGATGTGTGATTCAAATAGGCCTCAGCCGCCAGGCTCAGGAACGAGTTATCTACACATACAAACAGTACATTTGCCTTGGTCATAGGCACGCCTCCACTGGAGCGCCGGACAGTGTCCAATCATTCGGTGTCATACGGTTCGAGCACTTCATAGTGCCCTTTTTCTTCGGATCGATGACAACCGAACGGTGCGCTTAAAATAAATGCGATTGATTTTGGATTGAGCGAAGCCAAGGCACAGAAATATTCGCCATATTGACTTCAAACCTAAGTGAACTCAGTTCACTTTGCTTCTCCACGCCTGTATAAAGGCTCCGATTTTCTTGATCTTGTTTGGAGCTTGCACAATGTCTTTTCCTTTATGGACAATTTTGATTGCCGGTCTGATGCCATGGCTATCTGTTCTTCCTGCCAAATTTTCGCGCAAATTCGACAATGCCAATCCAAGAGATCCTGAGTACTGGAAAGAAGGTTTTCGCCTGCGCGCCCGCTCTGCTGAGGTCAACGGCTACGAAGCATTTCCTCTTTTCGCAATTTCAGTTCTCGTTGCCCTTGCTTATGGCGGCAACCCAGACTGGATCGAAAGATTGTGCGGCCTGTTCATCGTGATGCGTCTTCTTTACATCGCCTGCTATTGGCTCAACCGCGCGACCTTGCGCTCTCTGGTCTGGTTCGTTGGATTGGTCTGTTGTGTTGCGCTGTTCACGTCTCCGGCGTGGTCTTAACAGCAAGCGCTGAGGGTCATAATCCCCGCGATTTCAAGGTATTGTGAGAAAGGTAAAGACCTTTCTCGCGCAAACTGGCGCAGTTCTGCAGTTTCCGCAGCTCAGTAATCGCGAGAAGTAAACAAGGGGCCTTATCAGCCCTTTAGTTTTTAGGGACGACTGCCCACTTCAGGAAGAATCTGTCTGCCTGAGACGCTGTTTCTTGTGTGAACGCGCGTCGACGACGAGCCAACAAGGCGGGCCCGGCCTCCAACTCTGACAGGATCAGGTCATTGATTGCGCCTGCTGGACGAACAACATCCTTGATCATTCCAGCTTCACTGCGCTCAACCAACTCTTCGATTTCACCACGAAGAACTGGGCGGATGAAGGTCGCTTCCGCGATTTCCATCAGGCGTGAAGGCGGAACGCTTGGTAGCGATTCTGGTTGTACCAGCGCAGGACTAGCGAGGAACGGATAAGATCATAAAGTCGCTCAGGAACGATCTCTGTCAGTGAAACCCCATCGAACCTGTGTTTTTGGCGCTCTAGCCTGTTGTAATGATAGAGGGCGAAACGGACAGGGTCGCAGTACTCAAGTGCGAAGGAAACCAGGGATTTCGGAAACTCATCGTGTCCTGCATATGGATCTTTCAACTGAACCCAATCCAGAGGCTCAGGATTACCCTTTAGCAAAGCGATCAGCGTCTTCTTCAGATCCCATCCAGACACGTTTGCTGGTGTGTTTACGTCAACTTCCAACGTGTCTTCAGCAGGAAAAAGGGAGAGGTAGTGCTCAATTGACCGAATGTAGATGAACCGGCAATTGGCGTAGTAGTCCTCGGACTTCTTGTTGAGGTAGAGGTGCGAAAGATCGCCCGCGTGCAGAACACGCAGATTTCTCTCGTTTTCCAAATCACGAAAGCTCTTTTCAAGCTCAAAAATACAGAAGAGCTTTCCGAACCGACCTGTGAAGGTGCACCCACCAATATTGCCTACCTGAAATCTAAGAGGCTTCCCCTCGTTGCACTTACCCTTGAACGCAATTCAGGGCAAGTGCACACGAGCAGTTTGCTCTCTAAGTTTTAGGAAAACAGAGAGGCATTGTGAAGATGTGCGGTGTCTTACTTCGCTTCTTCCAAAAGAGCATCAAATGCGCTCAGCGCCTCGGCAGCGTACATCAGGGAAGGTCCGCCGCCCATGTAAACCGCTACGCCGAGCGCTTCCATAAGCTCTTCGCGGGTTACGCCGTACTTGATGCAGGCTTTTGCGTGGTAGCCCAGGCATGCATCGCAGCGCGCAGCCACACCAATTGAGATTGCGATGAGTTCTTTCTGCTTTGGCTCAAGAGCACCGGTTCCGATCGCGCTTTTTGCGATTTCGCCAAATCCCTTCATTACGCCAGGGATACCTGGCGAAGTTCAGCGAGGCGACCGTCGGTTTGTTTCAGAAATTCTTGCCAATTCTCTACAGCCATGCTTCGACTCCTTTATATTAGATATTACTAATACTAATAATTCACCGAAACCCAACAATGATAAAAATCAAAGAAATCACGCATAGCGTATTAATATCATTCGTGTTTTTACATAATTTGCCTGTTAATGTGACGCTAACGTCATTGCAATCTTTACTCAGCTATGATTACTGAAGGAACTCTCGTTTTTTCATTTCGGAAATTAAGATGTCCATCGCAGAAATCCTGACTGCAAAGGGCCGTGCTGCTGATCTTCTCAGCGCTGCCCGTGATGCTTTCCTCTCCCAAGGCTACAAGAAGACCTCGGTGAGCGAAATTGCTGATGCCTCAGGCATTTCGATGGCGCACATCTATAACTTCTATCCCAGCAAGATTGATCTTGCCTGTGCAGTGGTTGCTGCTGAGGTGGTGAAGCTTGTTGCACGCCTTGAAACTGCGACTGATCCCAATGCCAGCGCTTCTGCCCGTCTGAGCAAATTCCTTTTGATGGAATTTGAAGAGACATACAGGTTGCTGGAACTTAATCAGGGATTGGCTGACTGCCTGCAAGTGCTTGAACGCAAACGTCCAGAGGACTTTGAAGAGCTGTTCCGGCTTGTGCGTCAGCCGATGCACACGATCCTGCATTCCGGCAACCTTGCTGAAGAGTTTGACCTGCGTGAGGTTAGTCAGGTTGCGCGGAACATCCACGCGGCCACAATGAAGTTCCGGTTTCCTCAGTTACACAGCCAGGAACCCTATGACATTCAGCGTAAAGAGTGCATTGGCGTGATCAAGCTTGTGCTCAAGGGTGTTGAACGGCGCTAGAGAGTCGCTGATTTTTCGTAAACCGCATTCAATGGCGTTGACTGTTTCGTAGGGATTGCAGATTTCGCTCCCTTGAAACTTATAAAACAGCACGTACGTACTTGTCATTTCGAACTAGCATTAACGCAAATTTTCCTTTTTAAAATCAAGCATTTATAAAGATCACAGTTCTAGACTTATTTGTATCAAGTTACCTATCACGTCTGATTTTTTAGCCGTGTCATCCTCTTGCGTATTTTGGGGGAACCAATGAGTCGCTTAAGAGTATTTGCGTTTGCGGTATTGGGATTGCTCGGCTTCAGCAGCCATTCCTATGCTGTTGAATATCCACCCGGTGTTGAGGTGGAAGAACCCTATGAAGTTTATGAGGAAGAAGTTGTCGACGGGCTGATCACCCCGCCTGAGTATGACTGGGATGGTTTTTATCTCGGTGTTCAGGGCGGCTGGGCTCGTCTGCATGGCACGAACCGCTTCAACAACAGTGGCTCTCAGTACAACGGCGGCACAGTCGGTCTGTATGGCGGTTACAACTATACATACCAGAACATTCTGATCGGCGTAGAAGGTGAAGGCGCATATTGGGCCTTTGGTGAGCGTTCACGTGGCGAGATGTCCCTGCGCTCCGATTACTTCGCAGCAGCCAAGATCCGAGCTGGTCTGACTTATGACTGGTTCATGGCCTATGTGACTGGTGGTGCAGCGGTTTCTACCTTCCGCGCTTCAAATCCAAACTTTGGCCCCGGCACAGACAGCAATACGATGCTGGGCTGGGTTGGTGGTGCTGGTCTTGAAATGTTTGTCACTGAGCGGATTATCGTGCGCCTCGATTATGAACGTATCGTGTTCCCGGGCCGCAGCTTCACCGTAGGCGGCACGCGCTTCAAAGAAGACATTGATAGCGATGCAATCCGGCTAGGTATTTCTTACAAGTTCTAGGCTATCAGAGCCTCAAATGAAAAAAGCCGCCTCATTTCAGTGAGGCGGCTTTTTGTGTTCTGATAGGTCGCTTGAACGCTGATTAGACGCGGCGCTCAACCATCATCTTCTTGATCTCAGCAATTGCCTTTGCAGGGTTCAGACCCTTTGGACATGCCTGAGAGCAGTTCATGATGGTGTGGCAGCGGTACAGACGGAATGGATCTTCCAGATTGTCCAGACGCTCACCAGTTGCCTCATCACGGCTGTCGATCAGCCAGCGGTATGCCTGCAGCAGGATAGCTGGACCGAGGTAACGGTCGCCATTCCACCAGTAGCTTGGGCAAGATGTGGAGCAGCAAGCACACAGAATGCACTCATAAAGACCATCCAGTTTCTGGCGATCTTCGTAGGACTGCAGCCATTCTTTTTCAGGCTCAGGTGTGGTGGTTTTCAGCCATGGCTCGATAGAGCGGTGCTGCGCGTAGAAGCGTGTCAGATCCGGTACAAGGTCCTTCACAACAGGCATGTGTGGCAGAGGGTAGATCTTGACGATCTCATGGGAACATTCGTCCGCACCCTTTGTACATGCCAGTGTGTTGGTTCCGTCGATGTTCATCGCACAGGAACCACAGATACCCTCACGACAAGAACGACGGAAGGTCAGCGTAGGATCGACCTTGTCCTTGATGTAGATGAGCGCGTCCAGAACCATTGGGCCACACTCGTCAGCGTCAACGTAGTAGGTGTCGATGCGCGGGTTGCGACCATCGTCCGGAGACCAGCGGTAGATGCGGTACTCACGTACGTTGGTGGCGCCTTCTGGTTTCGGCCAGACCTTGCCCTCTCCCATCCGGGAGTTTTTTGGCAGTTGGAATTCAGCCATAACAGTTACTCCTGGTTTCGGCGCCTTAGTAGACGCGGGCTTTCGGTGCGATCTTCTTCATGTCGATGCCACCCTGCTCGTAGGTGGTCAGCGGCTCAAGAACAACCGGACGGTAGCTGAGCGTCACCTTACCATCTTCGGAGAGATGGGAGATGGTGTGCTTGCGCCACTCGTCATCGTTACGACCACCCAGAGGACCATCTTTGTAGTCTTCACGAGCGTGCGCGCCACGGCTCTCTTTACGGGCTTCAGCGCCGTAAACAGTGGTAATCGCGTTGGCCATAAGGTTTTCAAGTTCGAGAGTCTCGACCAGATCAGAGTTCCAGATCATGGAGCTGTCGGAAACGTGCAGATCGCTCAGCTCACCCCAGATTGCGGAGATGCGCTCACAACCCTGTTCCAGGCTTTCCTGAGTACGGAACACCGCAGCATCTTCCTGCATGGTCTTCTGCATTTTCAGGCGCAGGTCAGCGGTTGGAGTACCACCTTTCGCAAAACGCAGCTTGTCGAAGCGCGCCATGATCTTCTGGCTGCTTGCTTCGTTTGGCTCTGGGATTGGAGCTTCGCGGTCGATCACTTCACCAGCGCGAATTGCTGCCGCACGACCGAACACAACAAGGTCGATCAGGGAGTTGGAACCGAGGCGGTTTGCACCGTGAACGGATGCACAACCAGCTTCACCAACAGCCATCAGACCCGGCGCAACTGCGTTTGGATCGTCTTTGGTTGGGTTCAGCACTTCACCCCAATAGTTGGTTGGAATACCACCCATGTTGTAGTGAACGGTTGGCAGAACCGGAATTGGAGCCTTGGTTACATCAACGCCTGCGAAGATGCGTGCGCTCTCGGAGATGCCTGGAAGACGCTCTGCCAGCAGGTCAGGATCGAGGTGATCCAGATGCAGGAAGATGTGGTCTTTGTTTTTGCCAACACCACGGCCTTCGCGGATTTCCATTGTCATACAACGGGAAACAACATCACGGGATGCAAGGTCTTTTGCGGAAGGTGCGTAACGCTCCATGAAGCGCTCACCTTCGGAGTTCACAAGGTAACCACCTTCACCGCGCGCACCTTCAGTGATCAGACAGCCTGAACCGTAGATGCCAGTTGGGTGGAACTGAACGAACTCCATATCCTGCAGAGGCAGGCCCGCACGTGCGATCATACCGCCACCGTCACCAGTACAGGTGTGAGCGGATGTTGCGGAGAAGTATGCACGGCCATAACCGCCGGTCGCCAAAACAACCATCTTCGCGGAGAAGCGGTGAATGGTGCCGTCGTCGAGGTTCCATGCAATAACACCCTGACACACGCCGTCGTCAGACATGATCAGATCGAGTGCGAAGTACTCGATGAAGAAGTCTGCGTTGTGGCGCAGAGACTGGCCATAAAGCGTATGCAGGATTGCGTGGCCGGTACGGTCAGCAGCTGCACAGGTGCGCTGTACCGGAGGACCTTCACCGTAGTTCTGCATGTGGCCGCCGAATGGGCGCTGATAGATCTTGCCTTCTTCCGTGCGGGAGAATGGCACACCGTAGTGCTCAAGCTCATAAACTGCTTTAGGGGCTTCACGAGCGAGGTATTCCATCGCATCAGTGTCGCCGAGCCAGTCAGAGCCCTTCACAGTGTCATACATATGCCACTGCCAGCAGTCTGGCGTCATGTTCTTCAAGCTTGCTGCGATACCACCCTGCGCTGCCACAGTGTGGGAGCGGGTTGGGAACACCTTGGAAATACAAGCTGTCTTCAAGCCCTGCTCAGCCATGCCGAGCGTTGCACGGAGGCCTGCGCCACCAGCACCAACAACCACAACGTCAAACTTGTGGTCTACAAACTCATAGGCCTTGCCGCTCTGGCTCGGCGCTGTTGCTACACCGGTTTGTTCAACCATTGAGATCAGCCTCCGAAGCTGATTTTGAGCACTGCAACGACGGAGCTGAGTGCAATAATAGAAACGAAGAAGATGTTACCCATGAGCAGAAGGAGTTTGAGGCCTTCGGAGTGAATGTAATCTTCGATGATAACCTGCATGCCCAGCTTCATGTGCAGGCAACCCACGAGGATTACCAATAGCAGCAAGATGGAAATGACCGGATTTTGAAGCGCTTCAGTGAAACTCGCATAATCAGCACCCTGAAGGGCGATAACGAGGATAACAAAGAAGGAAATCAGAAATACGTTGGCTACAGCGGTTACACGCTGGCGCCAGAAGTGTGTTGTGCCATCTTTGGCAGAACCAAGGCCGCGTACTTTAGCGAGGGGGGTGCGCATATCGGACATCGGTTTCTCCTTTAAGCAACGATAAAGCCAATGATCCAGAGGATCACTGTGAGGCTTACGGAGCCAATGATTGTTGCGCGAGCCATCCAGTTCGCTGCAGACAAGTCAAAGCCATGACCCATGTCCCATACAAAGTGACGCAAACCGCCCAGCATATGGTGCACAAGAGCCCAGGTGAATCCGAAGAGGACGAGTTGGCCCATGAAGGAACCGAATACATCCATCGCGAACTGATAGGATTCAGGGCCTGCTGCTGCACAGACAAGCCAGAACGCCATCAGGATCGTTCCGAAGTAAAGCGCCGCACCGGTGATGCGATGCAAAATAGACATCACCATCGTCACGATCGGCTTATAGATCTGAAGATGGGGCGACAATGGCCTGTTGGCCTTGAGGTCAGCGTTCGCCATAAATCTCTCTCCCGTCCCTAGTTTAAGTTACGCTTACGTAAACGTAACAAAACAAGGCGTTGTATGAGGTTCTAATACCTTCAGTTTCTGGGTGCGTCAAAGCATCCTATGCGACTAAATGCTTTTTCTACTAGGTTTGCCCTCAAAATTGGCCGAAATGATTAGATTTTGCGGTGTAAACTTTGTTAGTTTCTATGTGATCAAGTAACAAGAAACTGCCTATTTATTATCTTGAGTTTTGGGCTCATATTTTATTTTACTGAAATTACCGAAAATTTTTCAGAAAATCACTTAAAGTCAAATTACGTTTACGTAAACTTTATTTAACGTGAATGAGCTGACACAACCCACATCAGCAAGAAATAGAGCAACTGGTTTCGATATCCAGTTTAGCCATCAAAATTGCCTTCTGATCCACTCCCCATCTCACAGGCACTCCCCTTCTGCGTCTTCGTTTCAAGCGATGGCTTACATCGCCACAAACAACATCCGAAAAGGAGACAAAGATGGGCTACAGATGGGCCAAAGACACGCGTACATTCCGAGTAGAGGAGCAGCGTAATTGTCTTGAAGGCATTTTTGATGGTGATGCCTCACTTACGTCCAGCGTCTGTTACTCAGACCACATTGCTTATGAACCGGGAGAAAACATTTTGATGCCCGATGGCGTGTGGGCTCAGGAAGGCTACATGACCACTAACCCGACACGACAAGGTCTTGGCTACATGATCAGCTTTGCTGCTGCCTCAGTTGCGATCCGCGATCGGGTTAACTTCATCTACATTTCATCAGGTAGCATTGATGGTGGTGGATCTGCGTTGATCAAGAAGCTTGGCGGCAAGCTGAACATGGATCTGGAGTTCAGAACCAGCAAAGGCAACAGTGTCAAACTGCCTGGTTATCTCATCCGCACCACCGACATGATCAAGCTCTCTGCTGAAGGCTGGCAGAACAAGGGGTGGAAGCTCATGGAGGCACGTGACTAAGTATGGCAAGCTAAGGCGGAGCAGGAAAAAAGCCGCTCCGCCAAAGTCATCATCTTACTGCAGAGTGAACTCACAATACTCCACGCCGCTCTCATAGAGCTTTGAGGAGAGGCAGGTTAGGTCAATCCGTTCGGAGACATTAGCGAACAACGGTGTGCCGCCTCCACATACGACAGGAGCGACTTTCAAGCGCAGGACGTCGATCAGATTGCTTTCGGCCAGCAGACCAGCAAACATCCCCCCACCGCACAGATAGATATCACCGCCCTGCTCGTTCTTCAGCTCCTCAACGCGTGTAGCGAAGTCGGCCCTGACAGTCTCCACCTCCGCATCTTGGGGCAACTGAATACCTTCCGAGAAAATCAGATGGCGCATATGTGGGTAAGCTTTTGCACCAGCAGGAAGACCAAACTGGTAGCCGAACTCATAGGTATGACGCCCCATGATCACAGTGTCATAAGTCAATAGACGCTCATTATAAGCATCTACATGTTCACCTGTGTGCGGGAAAATTGAAACATCGCCGTTTGGGCCAGCAATAAAACCGTCGCGACTTACGGCGACGTCATAGATAACGCGTCTCATAAAGACTCCATCAAAACAAATAGGCAACAAACACCAGCCACGCTGAACGCAGCAGTGCATCTAATTAGAATTTGGGTTGCCTTAGTTGTTCACTGACAGAGTCCTCCTCATTGCTTGGCGTTAGGCTGAAACAGTTTTCTCGGCAGGTCAACCTGCCAAGACTGCAGAGAGACGATGGCGTAGAGATTTCGAGCTGCTGTGGCGCCGCAGTAACAAAACAAGCAGCTCAACACTCCCTGACTTTTCGCAAAACAGCGGTTTTCAGAGTGCTTTTTCCATATATTGCACCGTCTTCCCTTTTCCTTCCAATTCAGCTTTACCGACGACTTTAAAACCCAAAGAGGCATGGAAAGCGTCAGAAGCTGGGTTGGGAGGATCTGAGTTCACCTCACAGACGACACGTTCGTATCCCTTCGCTTTTGCGAACTGAAAGAGGTCATCATAGAGCTTTCTGGCAATGCCCTGCCCACGCGCTATCTTGGAGATCACGATACGATCCACATAGAGGAAGTTGTCGTAGTGCTCGCAGAACCATCTGAAATTAATGGAAGAATAGACTCCGTCCTGATCATAGGTGATTAGCAGGCCAGCATCGTTGTCTGCGACTTTCACATAGGTCGCCTTTTCGATCAGCTCCGCGAAACCATCCTGTGTCAAAGAGGAGAGCTCGACAGCATGCTCCTCATTCAGAGCATGCGCCCAGGTTAGATCGTCAGCAATAAAGCTTCTAATAGCAAACACACCTGTTTCCTGTTATTTCTTAAAATTGTAGTATTCTTCGCTGCTAAACGGATAAATTGCGTTTCGCCCGGAGCGTCTTGAAGACGTGCACCATAAAGATCGTTGCGAAGAGTGGCGTGATAAGGTTGACGATCGGAATAGCCAGCACGAACGCAACGATGAGGCCTGCCGCAAACACAGTTCCACCTTGTGATCTGCGGAAGGCTTTTGCCTCCTGCACTGGCATAAACCGCATGGCTACGAATTCAAAGTATTCGCGCCCCAGCAAATAGCCGTTTACCAGCAAGAATGCGATCTGCCCGATGCCAGGAACAAAGAACAGCATCAAAGCGAAGATGTTTGCGATGATTACAACACCAACAAAACGCAGAGCGGTAACAATGGACTCGCCAAGAGGCAGAGCCTTACCCGGCTTGTCATGCGGATAGGAGCGTTCTTCAACGAGATCTGAGATCTGGTCCTGATAAAACGCGACAACCATCGCGGAGACTGGGGCGAGGATGTAACCAAGACCGATCAAGGCACCGATGCCAGTCAGGATACTGACTGTCGTGTCCTGCCAATTCTCTGGAAGGTCAATAAAGTATCCGACCAAACCCTGAATGGCGATCCAAGCTACGAGGAGAAGAAGCAGGGTGAGCCCTAAGGCCTTGAAAAATATGCTTCTGAAATGGGGTTCGAAAACCTGCGAAAATGCTTTGATTGCTGCCGATAACATCTCTTGCGCCGAATTCTTGAAAACAAATGGCACTCAGAGCTCGGTACGCTCACACATCCCGCTCTAAGTCGTTGCTTTAAGTGTATTTTGATCTGAAATGCCCAAACACATTCCAGAGTTACGCTCTAGATAAGCATTTCACACAGCAGCAACAAGAGCCGGAGCTATGAAAGCAGCCTGCCAACCATCAAGATCAACAGGCTGCTTAGTTTCTTTATTATCTGCAGCGCGCAAGTTAAGTGGCGAGTTCCATCTCATCAATCAGCTGCCACTTCAGGCTTTCAATGTCAGCCTTGCAAGCCTCAAGGTCCGCTGGATCAAACCGAAACCAGCAACCGCCTCCAACATTTGCAGGTTGGTCAAATGCGCGGTCGATTGCGTTGTTGGCGAGATGGCATTTGAGCAGCGTTCCTACACCGCCATGGCCGGAGAAGAGCACAGGTTCACCACTTGGGATGGTGGTCAGCGCTTTCTTGATCGCATCTACTACGCGGCTTTGGGCATCCAACGCACGCTCCCATCCGCGTACGCTGACTGCGGGGCGGCTGAAGAACTCATCGGCGACCGTTTCAAACTCATCCGGCTCCAGGAAGCCGGTTGAACTGCGGTCATTCTCATGAAGGCCTGAAGCTGTCATGAGCTCGATCCCCAGATGGTTCGCGATGATCTGGCCGGTTTCAATGGCCTTCTTTTCGCGGCTGGCAATAACGTGGTCGATCTCCAAAAGCCACGGCTGGCGCAGGCCTTGTTCTAAGCGTTCCCGACCTTTATCCGACAAATCCCAGTGCGGGACAGGGGTTGCCGGATCGATGTAAACGTTTGGGTGGGTCAGATATATGCAGTAAGTCATGGCACCTCCCCGGTGCCATCAGGCACCTGCTAAACAACCACTGGCTCTAGTCGACCATGGGTCATTGTTCCTCGATAAATTTCTTGATCAAATGATGCGCGATAGAGATGTCAGGAGGACAAATTAATCCCGACTCTGCTTCGCCTTGGAGCATCTTCAGTGTCTCCTCTTTGGAAAACCACTGACAATCCTGCATTTCTTCATAGTCGATATTCAAGTCCGTCGTCAGCGCTTCGCCGTGGAATCCGATCATAATGTTTGATGGGAAAGGCCATGGCTGACTGGCGACGTATTTCACGGTGCCGACTTTAACGCCTGCTTCTTCAAAAACTTCACGGCGGACGGCATCTTCAAATGTCTCACCCGGCTCCACAAAGCCTGCAAGTGTGGTGTAGACATTTTCCATCAGATGGTATGGACGCCCCATCAGGCATTTATCCCCGTGGGTGATCAACATTATCACCGCAGGATCGGTTCTTGGGAAGTGCTGTGCGGAGCAAGACGGGCAATCACGGCGATATCCCGCTTCGGCGAGTTCAGTAGGCTTACCGCACTGGGAGCACATCTTATGGGTTGAGTGCCATTTGCCCATTGAGGCAGCCTGAGCCATCATGCCCAACACTTGTTGGCTTGCAGCGCGCTTCATTGCAATGCCGCGCAGGCCGTAGGCAGCGTATGGCCGATTTTTTCCAGTTCTTCGTCAATCGTTTCCAGGTCAGTGGAGTAACGCAGGCCGAAGTGTGGGCGGTTGCCGTCGCACTCATCAATGCCGAGAAAAATCGTCGTGGCATCGGTGATGCCTAATAGATTGATCACCTCAGCAGAGTGGAGAAGAGGCTGATTGGCATCGTCCGTATTAAAGATAAAACTGTCGTTTGCCTGGATCAGAAAACGTGTTTCCGGCGCAGCTTTGAGTGAATTAACCCATTCTGTATCCTTACGTTTTTCCCCACAGCGATTAAGTGAATTGGCAGAATAGCAAAGAGCAGCAGAGGCGTCGTACACCTCAGTTGTTTCGGCCAGCATTTCGAATTCCTTAAATTATAAAATTATGCAAAGTGAACCCGAGATACCGCTGAATTGCAATGTCGCGACGACATTTTGTGATTTCTGTTTCATCAGATTGATCGGAAGATTCACAGTCTCGTCCACAGTAGCGAGCGGTAAACATCAATGAACACTTGCAAATTTCAGGCAAAACGCCCATATACACGATCGGGAGGTTGGTGGTGGACGAGCCACTCGCCAACCGGGTCAGGTCCGGAAGGAAGCAGCCCTAACGAGTCCATGGCACGGGTCATCGTGCCAGCCTCCCACCTATTTTCCCCGCGCCCATACTCGACAAGCGGCCGGTCTTCGTCTTGAATGGCCGGGAATAAGTTTTACCTTGCCTTTGAAGTGGCTGAGGATTTGGGCGACATGGACGGAATAGACCTTCAGGAAGAGCACCAGACAACAACAGGCGCGGAAGACAAATCTTCCAGCAGCGATGGTGCTTATCGCGTTCTCGCCCGTAAGTATCGACCAAGCACGTTCGATGATCTTTATGGTCAGGAGCCGATGGTTCAGACTCTGCAGAATGCATTTGAGACTGGACGTATCGCACAAGCGTGGATGCTGACTGGTGTTCGCGGTGTCGGTAAAACGACCACGGCACGTATTCTGGCGCGTGGTCTGAACTACGAGATCCCAGGCGAAATTGATAAGCCTACCATCCACTTAGACAAACCAGGCGTTCACTGTCAGGCGATCATGGAAGGTCGCCATGTGGACGTTATCGAGATGGATGCGGCGTCTCATACAGGTATTGGTGACATTCGCGAGATTACCGAGGCGGCGCGGTATCGGCCTGCGAATGCGCGGTATAAAGTGTACATCATCGATGAGGTGCACATGCTTTCGAATGCAGCATTCAACGGTTTGTTGAAGACGCTGGAAGAGCCACCGGAGCATGTGAAGTTCATCTTTGCGACCACAGAAATCCGCAAGGTTCCTGTAACTGTCCTCTCCCGTTGTCAGCGGTTTGACCTGCGCCGGATTGAGAGCTCTACGCTTGTTTCTCTGCTGCGTGAGATCTCCGGCAAAGAGGGGATAGAAATCTCCGATGAAGCGCTGACGCTGATTGCGCGCGCTGGTGAGGGTTCCGCCCGAGACAGTTTATCCCTTCTGGATCAAGCAATTGCACATGGTGCTGGCCGCATTGAAGCTGACGAAGTGCGGCAGATGCTTGGCCTTGCTGACCGCAGCCGTGTGATAGATTTGCTTGAGCACGTGATGCGCGGCGACATTGCCAGCGCTCTGGATGAGCTCAAAGCCCAGTATGATGTGGGCGCTGATCCGGCAGTTGTCCTCTCTGACCTTGCAGACTTTACCCATCTGGTGACTCGCCTGAAAGCGGTTCCCAAAGCGGGTGAAGAGAACTCTGTGACGGAGAGTGAGAGACAGCGTGGGCGGGAGTTTGCTGAGAAGCTTTCCATGCGCGTTCTTTCCCGGACATGGCAGATTTTGCTGAAGGGAATTAATGAAGTGCAGAATGCACCTAAGCCATTGGCCGCGGCTGACATGGTTCTGGTGCGCTTGTGCTACGCCTCCGATCTGCCAGATCCGGAAGAGGCGCTGAAGCTGCTCAAGTCCGGCAAGTTCTCCCCGGCAGGTGGCAGTGCACCAGCAGGTAACGGGCCGCAAGGCGGCGGTGGACCAAGCGCGAGTGGCGCGCCTTCTGGCGGTGGTTCTGCGCCTCAGCTGCGCGCTGTTGCAGGTGGCCAGCCGATGGCACAAGCCGTTGGCGCTGTTCCACAAACAGCACCGCAAATGCGGCAAGCGGAAGAGATCAACGAAAGGATCGCGATCCGCTCCTGGGCTGAGGTCGCTCAGCTTGCGGGCCGCATGAAGGACATTCCGGTCAAGGTTTCCGTTGAGCGCGCTCTGCGACTTGTCAACTTCCAGCCGGGCCGCATTGAGGTGCAGCCAACGGAGATTGCGACACCTGATGCAGCTGGTGAACTGGGCCGAAAACTAACAGAATGGACTGGTCGTCGCTGGATTGTTGCGGTTAGCCGTGAGCAAGGCCGCCCGACTTTGCATGAAGAAAAAGAAGCGAACCAGAGACAGTTGGTTTCTGATGCGCATTCTGATCCGGAAGTGGTGAAACTTATTTCTGCCTTTCCCGGAGCTAAGGTTGTTGACGTGCGCATTTTGAAGCAGGAGGAAGATCTCCCCCTTGAAGCGGCGTCCGAGCCTGTCGACATAGAAGACATGGACTCTATGGATTTCACCCAAGATTTCTAAGGTTTCTGTGGTATGAAACCTAACGAGCAGAACAAGAGAAGCGCGACATGCGCTCAAGAGACGTTTAAGGAGCGAGTCGATGGACTTTCTTAAAATGATGAAGCAAGCCAAGCAGATGCAGGAAAAAATGGGCGAGCTTCAGGAGACTGTGAACGAGCTTTCTGTTGAGGGCACCTCAGGCGCAGGCATGGTAACCGTTACCTTGAATGGTAAAGGTGAAATGACCGGATTGAAGATCGATCCATCCCTCATCAACGCTGATGAAGTTGAAATTCTGGAAGATCTTATCCTCGCTGCGCATAATGATGCTAAGGCGAAGGGTGAGGCGCTGGTTCAGGAGCGCACGCAGGACATGATGTCCGGCATGGGCCTGCCAGCTGGCATGAAACTCCCGTTCGGCTCCTAAGTTCTTCAGGCTAAATCTGTTGCCAAATCACCGCGACCCTGCGCAGATTTGGCAGCATGCCTGAATTGGATTTATTCCCTCTTGCCCGCCTCCTCAGGCGGGCATAGTTTATCTGGCATTGTCTCGCAAATCAGCTTTGCGGGTGCCTTTTCTTTCTCGCAGAGAGCATAGATTTTCGATGAGTACACGCAGGGTTGCTGGTCCCGAAATTGAACGCCTGATTCAGCTGCTTGCCAAGTTGCCCGGCCTTGGTCCACGCTCGGCCAGACGCGCCGCTTTGCATCTGGTTCAGAAGAAAGATCAGTTACTTATCCCTCTGGCGGAAGCATGGGCGTGGCTGTTGATCAGGTTGGCATCTGCTCAGAATGCGGCACCGTTGATACCAGTGATCCTTGCACCATTTGCTCTGATCCGCGCCGGGATGCCTCCACCATTGTGGTGGTTGAGGACGTCTCTGACCTCTGGGCGCTGGAGCGGGCATCGGCTGTGAGCGCGCATTATCATGTCCTCGGTGGCACCTTGTCTCCGCTGGATGGAATTGGGCCGGATGACCTCAACATTTCCAAGCTGATGGAGCGTGTTGAAAGCGGTGGTGTGAACGAAGTTATCCTCGCGGTGAATGCCACCGTTGAAGGACAGACGACAGCGCATTTCATTACGGACCAGCTTGCGCGATTTGAGAATGTGAAAGTGACCCGCCTTGCCCATGGTGTGCCGGTTGGCGGGGAACTGGATTACCTTGACGAAGGCACTCTGGCGCAGGCTTTGCGAGCAAGAACAAAGTTTTAGCAGGTTTCTTGCTTGGCACTTATGCGGGAATTTCAGTGGCATAAGTCGTTTGCGTTGCTATGTGCGTTGATTTGAAAGCTTTGCGTGTTTTTTGCGTTGAACAGGAATTTTGAAAAATGGACACATCTTCTACCAAACCTATCGAGTTTTTCATCCGCAAAACTCAGCGCAACGATGTAAACGAGCTGCTTGCCCTGCTCAACCGGATTATTGAGGCCGGGGGGACAACTGCGCTTGAGAAGCCGCTGAACAAAGGTGAGTTCATCGAGTGGTTTCTTGAAGCGGACATTCTGGAAAGCACTGTTTGCGCGATTGACCGTGAAACCGGTGAGCCGCTTGGCTTTCAGATCGCCAGCCATTACGGAGATATCCCCGCAGACTGGGTTGATATTGGCACCTTTGTAAAGCCGGGCCTGCACAAGAGCGGCATCGGCAGTGCGCTGTTCAAAGCGACCCTTGCTAATCTGAAGGGCAAAGGCCTCGTCGCCATCAACGCCACCATCCGCGCCGACAACACCGGCGGCCGCGCCTACTACACCTCCCGCGGCTTCAAAGATTACAAAGTGCTGAAAGCCATCCCACTCTCTGACGGTACCCCGGTAGACCGGATTTGTAAGCGGTTTGACCTAATTAGGGTTTAGATGCCTTCTCATCGAGTCCCTGAAACAAAAGAGCGTGTTTTGCATTAAGAATTTTCATTAACCGCTCATTTTGCCCACTAAGCATACTGTTATATGATGCAAGAAGAAGACCAAGCTCTCCAGAATAGTGCCAATTATGAGTGCCGTCAGCTAACTTAAATGAACTACTAGAGAGGCATCTCTTCAGTTCCTTGCGGAAGTCTCCATATGCTGGCTCTGTTACTATTTGCGATGCACTGGCATTTTGTAACAGAACTTCTGCCTTTTTCTGCATTTCTCGCAATTTCAACGATATTTCATGGCGTTTGATACCTGCGTCTTCGTCTAAGTATAGATAAACTTCACTTCGTATATCCAAGAACGCCGAGACAGCTTCAGCAGACCTTGAAACAATCTCATAGTCAGCACTGAATCTTTTCTTTCGACAGCTCTTTGAAGAATAAAGGTTCAATAAGTGTCGGAGCTTGCGTCAAAAAATGAACCCGATCTAAATCTTGAACAATAAGCTGATGCGCTCGTTGTAGCGTAGGCAAGAATGCGATTGAGTTGGCTTCATCATCTTTTTGCAACTGCTTACGGACAAGCCAAATACTCCCACCAGTTACTAGCGGCATTACAAACAGAGTACCAAGCATCGTTAGGAACATCATATGTTTAGAAAATGCGTTCTCTAAACTGCCCAAAACGATGCGATATAGCTCAAGCGTCAAGTGTCCTAATGCAATAAGTAAAGCTCCTCCAGCCATGGCGAGGACCATTGCAAAAAACATAAATGGCACCAAAAGCAGCAATGCCCCAGTGACCGAAAAGTCTTTCTTAAAATCTATCATTTGAGCGCAGGCCAGAGAAACTTCAAAAAATGCAATCACTTCTTGGTAGCCCTCTGTTGCTTCAAACTCAAGCTTTGACTGAGTAACAACTTTTACCTTCTGCATTACATGAGAGATCCAAGCTCACCACTCTGGTATCTCAACACCAACCATAACCCCTATTTCTTGAAACTGGATCCCGGATCTGCGCTGTGCTTGTCCGGGATGACGGTGGTGAGGTTGATGGGGTTGCTTCAATGCCGTCATCCCGCGCTTGATGCGGGATCCAGTGGGTGGGCGCAGTAGAGGAAGTGCTACCCCTTATTTTTCAGGGAATGGACCTGGTGTGGGTGGCACTGGTATTTTTTAGGGAGGTGCTGACCTGCGGCGGGTGGTATGGCCGCAGACCAGCAGGGCACCGATTGGCGAGGATGCGGGGTGTATTTGCGTTTCGCCATTGGCACCGGAGCAAGAGGCACTAGTTTGCGCCAAATGCCGTTCACAGTGATGTTGCACGCGCTTTGCGTGGTCAGGGTTACCGATCACGTTGAGCGCATTGCACGATCAAGCCATTTCCTGAGCCAGTCCCTAACATGAGGCTGGCTCTTTTCTTTGCTGCTATGTTGTTTCCTCACTTGAACGCGATGGGCTTTGAGGATTGAGCGCGCGAGCAAAGGGCAGTACGGCTTAATCAGGAAGCGGAACTTTTGTGTTTATTGGCTGCGGATGAGCGACCCGCTCTAACATTCCGCAGCTTTTTTCCAGTGCTTCGAGGCGATCGCGGAAGGCGTGATGCAAAGTGAACAGGGCATCGCGCTCGCTGGAGTGCTGCATTCTCTCCGTCAGCACAAGGTGCTGAATATACGAGAGGTTTTGCAGATCCGAGACAGCGACGATGACTTCATCAATTTCATTTTGGAAAGTATTTGTGGCGCTACATGCGCATGCGGAGTCGTTCATTCTCAATCCCTCTGTCTTTAGGGTGTTGAACAACCACAGGACAGCAAGGCTTTCGACGGCCCGCTGGCGAGCGGGAGGTTCGAAACCTGTAAGACAGACAGGCGAGTTTATTCCCCCCCGAAGGAGGTGTTGTATTCACCGCCCTCCCGCTCATAGCAAAGGGTTTGCGCGCTACCTATAAAGCAGGCACAAAAAATCCGCCAGTGACGGGAGCGGTAACCGCTGTCTTAAAGGAGGTTTCGACGCCTCATGTATGAATGTGGAATGAAAACCACAGGTTGTCAAACTGACAGTTTTTACAGGGATGTGGATGGCTGAGTTTGCGCGTGTTTGGTGAGGCGGTTGAGCTGTGGTTTGAGCTATGCTCATGGCTCTGGATCCCGCATCGCACTTTGCTTGTGCGGGATGACGGTAGGGGTACGAGAGAGCGAGGGTTGCATCTCATGGCGGGCGGGAGGCTAGAAACCTGATACAAGGCAGGCGGGTTTATTCCCTTCCCACGAAGGTGTTGTATTCACCACCCTCCCGCTCACAGCACGAGTTTCACGTACCGTATGCATGACGGTGGAGCGAAACATTGGCGGCGTCAAACTGGTAAATCTGACAGGGAGAAGAAAGGAAACACCCGTGGCTGAGATTAGGCTTCCAAGCGCGATTACGTTAAACAGGATCGTATAAATGCATCATGCTTAGGGCGTGGCCTGCGCTACGATCAAAGCTGAGAAGCCAATTATTTGAAGAGATTGAAGTTGACGATTTACCTTATTCGGCATGCGCAATCAGCTTTTAACGCTGTTTTTGATCCGCAAAAGCCCGACCCCATGATTTTCGATGCGCCGATTACCGAGCTGGGAGAAGCGCAGATCATGCAAGCCCGGAGTGTAATCAACCGGCTTGATATTCAGAGAATCATTGTATCGCCGCTCACCAGAGCCCTGCAAACCGCCTACCTGATGTTTGGAGACAAAAGACCGTTTCAGGTCAACTCATTGGTGCGAGAGCGGGTCTGCCACAGTTGCGACGTCGGACGGCCTCCTCACGAGTTGGCTCAAGATTTCCCTCACCTCGATTTTGATCATCTGGATGAGTGCTGGTGGCATAAGGCGGAGAATGACCACGGTGGGATTTCAGTTGAACCTCAAGAGATCTTGCAGAAAAGAGCCGATGAATTTGCTGAGTATCTTAAGCGCGAACGAATCCATTCAACCGCCGTCGTCACTCACGGCAGATTCATTCGCGCGCTCACCGGATGCCGGCTCAACAACTGTGAAGTGATCGAGTTCGAAACTCATCAGCATTAGGCCTGCACGCTTGGCATTGGGTCCCGCATCGAGGGTGGGATGTGGCTGCTATCAACAGTGTCTCAGGTCTGTTTCGAAAACTCTTGCAATTGGAGGCGGTAAAACTCAGTATGCGCGCTGATGGTTTCTGGGGAGCGAAAGGCCTCGGGATTAAAAGGGAACACGGTGCGGTGTAGCCAACAGGCGCCAATTCCGTGACTGCCCCCGCAACTGTAAGCGGTTAGCGAAGCCAAGCGTGCCACTGGAGAGATCCGGGAAGGCTGGCTGAGCACAGACCCGCGAGTCAGGAGACCTGCCATTATGTTTCACTTCAACCCGGGCGGGGCGTCCCGGAAGGAGGCCATAATGGTTGCATTGGCGCAAGCCTCTCACATATCCGGTTTCTATTTGCCCCCGCTGCAGCGCGGAGGGCGTTATGAGACCTTTTTCCTCACAAACTAAACTTTATCCCGGATCGTTTTGCGAGCCGCTGATGGTCTGCGCACACGTGCGCTTGACTTTTACTTCAGGATTCGACAATTGATGTAACGTTATAACGTAACATTTATGATTATGTAGCGTTTCACTCAGGTGGGGTGGTTGAATGCTGGATCCTGTTTCTTTTCATTTCAATGGCTTAGGCTGCCCGGTTGGTGCTGAACGGCTCAAGGATGCTTTGTCATGAGCGCGGCTTCTGTATCCGTTTGCGAGGTTTCCTGGGCGCCAGAGCGTAAGAGCGCGCTTGTTCTGAAACCGCTGAGCTTTGAGCTGGCGGCGGGGCAAACCCTTGGTGTTGTGGGGGCGAACGGGGCTGGGAAATCGACGCTGCTGCGGCTGCTTTATCGCTTCAACAAGCCGATGAGCGGGCAGATTTGCATTGGTGGCGATGACATCTGGTCTCTTTCTGCTCGGGCAACAGCGCAGCGGGTGGCAGCTGTTCTGCAGGAGCAGCCGACAGATTTTGCTCTCAGGGTGCGTGAGATTGTGGAGCTGGGGCGCACGCCCTATCGCAACGGGCTGGCGGCTTCCGGCGAGCATGACCGGCAGGTGGTGGACCGTGCGATCCGTGCTTTGCAGCTGGATGGGCTGGCCGGGCGGTTGTTCGGCACGCTCTCTGGCGGGGAACGTCAGCGGGTGATGGTGGCACGGGCTTTAGCGCAGGAGCCGGAGCTGCTCATCTTGGATGAGCCGACCAACCATCTGGATATTCGCCATCAGCTGGAAATTCTGAAGCTGATTGAAGAGCTGGATCTAACGATCATCACCAGTTTGCACGACCTGAACATGGCGGCGCAGGTGTGTGATCAGATCCTGCTGCTGGATCACGGGCAGATGCTGGGTTTTGGGGCTCCAGAGCAGATCCTCTCCCCTGCCCTTGTTTCACAAGCGTTTCAGGTGCGGACCACGCGTGATCAGCTGGTGGCTCGGCAACAATCCCTCCTTACTTTTGATCTTCACTCATAAGGACTGTTTTCATGAAAAACTTTGGTTTAGCGCTGGCTGTTGCGCTGCTTTCTTCTTCGGCTGCCTTGGCAGAGGTTTCCGTACAAAGCTGTAATCGCACCGTGGAGTTTGATGGTGTGCCGCAGCGTGCTGTTTCCAACGACTCCAACCTGACAGAGATGATGCTGGCGCTGGGGCTGCAGGAAAACATGGTGGGTTATACCGGCGTTTCTGGCTGGAGAACGCTGGATGCGGAGCTGACCGACAAGGTGGCGGTGTTGCCGGAACTCTCCCCGAAATATCCAAGCAAGGAAGTGCTGATTGGCGCTGATGCGGACTTCTACTTCGCGGGCTGGAACTACGGCATGAAGGTTGGCGGCGAGGTGACGCCAGAGACACTGGAGCCGTTTGGCATCAAAGTCTACGAGCTGACTGAGAGCTGCATCCACCTTGGTGAGAAGCCTAAGGTTTCCATGGATGATATGTACAACGACCTTTTGAACCTTGGCCGCATTTTTGGTGTTGAGGCGCGGGCGGAAGCGCTGGTGCAGTCTTATCGTGATGAGCTGACCCAGTTCAAAGCGGGCCTGAAGACCTCGGACACGCCGCTGCGCGTGTTTGTTTATGACAGCGGTGAGGATTCTCCATTCACTGCGGGTCGTTATGCGATGCCGACTGCGATGATTGAAGCGGCCGGTGGCACCAACGTGCTGGACACGCTGGAGAAGAGCTGGGCGCGCGTGAACTGGGAGGCTGTGGTTGAGGCGAACCCGGAAATGATCGTGATCGTCAATTACGGCGAGGTGACTGCCGAGCAGAAGCGTGAGTTCATGCTCAACAACCCAGCCTTTGCGGAGCTGGATGCGGTGAAGAATGACCGGTTCGTAACGCTGGAGTATGCAGAGGCGACACCAGGACCACGGAACATCAAGGCGATCAAGAAGCTCGCTGCTGCGTTCTGGGGGAACTAAAATGAGCGAAGGAACCGGCGTTGTCGTGGCCCCGCCTGTGGGCCGTTCTCCTCATATGCTGCAGATCTGTTGCGTGGGATTGGCTGCGCTGGTTCTTTCGGTTTGCCTTGCTGTCTCCGTTGGCGCGGTTTCCGTATCCATGGAGACGGTCTGGGGGGTTCTCGTCAACAAACTGGTGCCGGGATTGGTGGAGCCGAGTTGGTCTTTGGGCCGGGAGAACATTCTCTGGCAGATCCGCCTGCCCCGTGCGCTGCTGGCAATAATGGTGGGGGCTGGGCTTTCCATTGTCGGTGCCTGCCTTCAATCCGTGACCCGCAACCCGTTGGCAGATCCGCATCTGATTGGCATCTCTGCCGGGGGGGCGTTTGGGGCGGTGTTGGCGCTGCTGCATACGGGGTTGTTTCTGGGCTTGCTTACGGTGCCATTGCTGGCGTTTCTCGGTTCTCTTGGGGCGACACTGCTCGTGATTGGTGTTGCCAAGTTCACCAGTGCGACCAGCGCAGACCGGCTGGTGTTGACCGGTGTTGCGGTGAGCTTTGTGCTGATGGCGGGTGCGAACATTCTGATTTTCCTGGCGGACCCGCGCGCCACGCACACTGTGGTTTACTGGATGCTGGGCGGGCTTGGATTGGCGCAGTGGGCGCATCTTCTCTATCCGCTGGTGGTACTGCTGTTTTGCGGGACGTGGCTGTGGCTGCGGGCCGGGCATTTCAACGCCATGACCATTGGCGATGAGACCGCAACAACACTGGGTATCTCCGTTGCCTCTTTCCGGCTGGAGACCTTTGTCATCAGCGCGCTGATTACCGGGGTGATGGTGGCGTTTTCTGGCATGATCGGCTTTGTGGGGCTGATGGTGCCTCACATTGTGCGGTTGTTGTGGGGGGACTATCGGCGCCTGATCCCGATCTCGGCCTTGTTCGGGGCGATCTTTTTGCTGCTGGCGGATGTGGTTTCGCGCACGCTGATGAAGCCGGAGGACATGCCGATTGGCATCATCACCGGGCTTGTGGGCGGCATTTTCTTTATCTGGTTACTGCGGGAAAAGCGTTAGCTCGCCGTTTTTCAGGGGCTCAGGCATCTCGCAATTGTTGTGATATTGGCCTGAGCTTGCCGTGATCGCGACACAGATTTTTCGCGTTAGACTCATACAAGGCCGCTCTGGCAGCATGGCAAACAAGCGGTTTTGAAGGGAATTTGCTTTTATTCCGGTTGGTTCCGGCTGCTTTTAATTATGGTTTTGTCGCATATTCCTAGGTGATGAACAGAGGTCTGTTTCGGGAACATGTGTTTGATGCGGAGTACGTGAATGACATCTCGTTTGTATAGCGATTTTGCCGAGCAATATGATGAGGCCATTCAGGAGAACATCTACAACGCTCTTTTGGAGCGCCCGACATTGCTTGGCATGTTGCCTCCGCTGCAAGGGCTGAAGGTTCTTGATCTGGGTTGCGGACCGGGGGTGTATGCGCAGTTTTTGTATGACCACGGCGCGGATGTGACCTGCATCGATGAATCTGAGCAGATGCTGAAGCTGGTGAAAGAGAAGCTGGACGACAATGTGAAGTGCTACACCTCTGACCTTTCCGACGGACTGCCGGATAAGCTGGAGGGCACGTTTGATATCGTGATTTGCCCGTTGATGATCCATTACATTGAAGATCTGGGGAAGCTCTTTTCCGACATTGGCAAGGTGCTGAAGCCGGGCGGCTATTTCGTGTTCTCAACGCACCATCCGCTGATTGATGCGCAGTGCTCTCCAAGCGGCAGCTATCTGCGCCAAGAGCATGTGACGGAGGAGTGGAACACCATTGGCGTACCGGTGAAGGTGAGCTTTTACCGTCGCCCCCTCTCCATGCTATTTGGATGGCTTTCCAGTGCCGGGATGTGCGTTGTGGACCTTCGCGAAGGGATGCCAGCTGCTGAGATGAAGGAAAAATCTCCGGTCCATTATGAGAAGCTGCTGAAGAACCCCAATTTCATCTTCTTCAAATGCCAAAGCCACTGCTGCAAGTGAGTGGTGAACTGAAGCTGCCTCAGACTCTTTGGCAACTTACAGATTTGTGAGTCTCAGGGTTTCTGCGGTTTATCTCCCGCAGAGTCAGTTCCGCCCTGCCCTAACTCGTGAAATCATGAGTCATTTCAAAGGGATATTGACTCTGCGAAACTCACAGGTGTGTTAGTTGCCTCAGAGTCAATTCTCACCTTCTGCAAAGGTGGAGTAAATGCTGCGGAAACGGTCGTAACGGGCTCGGTTAGCGCCCATATCGCTGTAGCCGACACGGGACTGGGAGCGGTAGTGCACAACGCGGTCCTGCTCATCGATCCAGAGCTCTACATCGTCGTTGTAGCCCATCTGAGCGCTTGTAAAGACGGCGTGGAGGTAAGGTCCCTCCACTTTGCTGATCTTGTTCTTGCCCATCTCCTCCAGCGTGTTGGTGAGAGCTGCCTGCGTTGCGCCAAATGTGGCGAGCATGGGCAGCGGCTCTACATGGCGGGAGGCATCCAGTGCTTGAGAGGAGACCGCATTGGGGGAATTCGGGAGCGGCGCAAACTGCCCATCATGAACGCCGACATACTCCGGCACTTTGGAGTTTTGCCAGATAAGCTTTACCGTGACACCGACCACAAGAGCCACCAGAAGAATTGCAATAACAGCCATTTTAGAAAGACCTTTAAACATTATCGTTTCCAGATTTCCCACCTGCACAGAGCATAACTCATTCAGGAGTTGCGGACGAAATGAAATTCTAGTGTTTAGAATTGCCGGGATTATGTCGGCGATGCGGTAGGTGGTTGATGCTGAAGGAAGTTCATGCTCAGCTCTGTGTGTCCAGTATTTCCGCCGTTTTATCGCTTCTGTTAGCCAGCCTCAACATAAGCAGGTTCTGCCGGATTTACTCTTACCATTCGGCAGAAAATACCTAGATCCTCGTTCATTCCATAGTTTTTGGAGCAAACTATGGATCTTTAGGAGCACTCCATCTGGCACGTGCTTTGCTTCTTATTATGTGCGCCACATATTGGCTCGTAATCCGACGAAGCTGCGTTGAGTTCATTGAAGTTCCTTATTGTTGAACTGAGTTCTTCAATTGAAGTTCTGGATAGCGGCTGACGGGGTTCATGAATTAAGTGATTGAATTTGTTGAATTGTATTAGTCAGCTTTGAGGAACTAATTGATGTCGATTAGTAATGTAGGCCAGAATCCTCTACCGAGTACCGATACTTACACTCGGTTCTCACAGTCCTCTGAAAACGTCTTTGGTACTTCGGTTTCTGAAATCACAGCAAAGCAACGCTCTATTAGCAGCGCATCCG
This sequence comes from Pseudovibrio denitrificans JCM 12308, assembly GCF_001310815.1. Taxonomy (GTDB): domain Bacteria; phylum Pseudomonadota; class Alphaproteobacteria; order Rhizobiales; family Stappiaceae; genus Pseudovibrio; species Pseudovibrio denitrificans. The sequence goes on along the minus strand of NZ_BAZK01000003.1, from coordinate 89,278 downwards.
CAGAAAATGCACGAGTTGCCGGCCCAAACTTTCGAGGCAAAGTTTCTTATGAGAATTTTCTGGAGCTAAACGGGCTCAATCAGAGTTTGGGCGAAGAAGGACTGGAGGGTATTGCGCAAAGGAGTAAAGAAGCTGAGCTGGAACTGAACGCTGAGCTGGAGGAGCACCTTGCGGAGGGTAAGAGACGATATCACGAAAACTATGAAGAAGATAACAAACGTATAAGACAGAACATCGCCGAGCGTAAAAGAGAGATCGCCAAATGGGAGCGAGAGCTATCAGGAGCTCACGGCAGATACAAAGATTTTGTCCAAGGCATCATAGATAACAATAAGACATCAATCGCAGAGGATGAAAAGCGTATAAGACAGAACGATATTTTTTCATCTCATTGGTCGTAATGAATGTTGCCCTCCTTAATTAGAGCGATGCATGTTGTTTGAACAATGATATCGCCAGTGCGCGGTGTTTTCTTTGCCTGTTGTGGTGGAGCAGGAACTTCATGAAATGACCATGCTCGAGTGCTTACAGATCAACATAAGAGACGCCAATCGCGGCGACATACCTGCGCTGCTTCTGATGATTAAGGCTCTTGCCCGGCATCATGGCGATGATGCTGACGTCAGTGCTCAATCGCTCACCAGAGATGCATTTGAGGACCCTCCATGGATTTACATTGTAGTTGCAGAGTTTGAAGAGCGGATCATTGGTTACGCCGCTCTGTGTCCACTTATGCAATTGCAATCGAGCAGTCGTGGGATCGACATGCATCACCTCTTCATTGAGGAGGAACATCGCGGTCGAGGTGTTGGTAAGCAGCTGATAGATGGCGCTATATCTAAAGCACGTGACCTTAATTGCAGCTATATGATGGTAGGAACATCGCGAAGGAACACTGCTGCGCAGGCTGTCTACCTCTCTTACGGCTTTAAGAAGCGACCACAGTCTGGGGCTAAGTTTCGTATTGATATTTGAGGTAGCAACGTTCATCACTCACACAACGAGTTGAACGCATAATTAAGGCTTTCGGGGCGCAAAACGGCCCAATCGGTGCCATTAAACTTGACGATTTTGCAATTTCACTCTTAATTGCCCTTTTAATAGCAAAATTGCTGCTTAAATCTCTCAGGTCGGGAGAAAAGCAACAAAAGGAAGCCTTTGCAGATGAATTCAGAACGCTCTACGCAAACCACTGAGCGCCAGGAACCTTCTCCACTCTTGAAGCTGGCCCTAGAGCTCGGTCCATTGGGCGTTTTCTTCATCGCCAACTCCAGAGGCGAACAGCTTGCAGAGATGTTCCCTGCGCTGGGTTCTCTCGGGCAACCGATCTTTATTGCGACAGCTGCCTTTATGGTTGCGATCTCCATCTCCCTTACCGTTTCCTACATTCTCACCCGCCATCTGCCGGTGATGCCGCTGGTTTCTGGTGTAGTGGTGCTCGTATTTGGTGCGTTGACGCTGTATCTGCAGGACGAGCTGTTCATCAAGCTCAAGCCAACCATCGTTAATACCCTGTTTGGCTCCATCCTGTTGGGTGGCTTGTTCTTTGGTAAGTCGCTGCTGGGTTATGTGTTTGACAGCGCCTTTAAGCTGGATGCGGAAGGCTGGCGGAAGCTGACCATGCGCTGGGGTGTGTTCTTCTTTGTACTGGCGCTGATCAACGAGTTTGTCTGGCGCAACTTCTCAACGGACTTCTGGGTGGACTTCAAGGTCTTTGGCTTCATGCCAATCACCATGGTCTTCACCATGATGCAGCTGCCGCTGATCCATAAGCACAGCCTTGAGAGCGAAGAGAAGAGCTAAAGCCTCTCTCAGCTTCCTGAATGCAGACAAAATTAAAGCGCGGTTTGGGCCGCGCTTTTGTGTTTTTAGCAGTAAGTTCCAGGTTAGCGCGGTGCGCGCTTTGCCAGGATGCGCTGGAGTGTTCTGCGGTGCATATTCAGGCGACGGGCTGTCTCTGAAACGTTGCGGTCACACAGTTCGTAAACGCGCTGGATATGCTCCCAACGAACCCGGTCAGCGGACATTGGGTTTTCTGGTGGCGGAGCTTTATCGTTTGGACGGCGGGTCAGCGCTGCCAGAATATCATCGGCATCAGCTGGTTTCGCGAGATAGTCAATCGCGCCAAGTTTTACGGCGGTTACAGCGGTTGCGATGTTGCCATAGCCGGTCAGGATGATTGCGCGCGCGTCCGGCTTTTTCATGCGGATGGCTTCAACCACGTCCAGACCGCTGCCATCTTCAAGGCGCATGTCTACGACAGCATAATCAGGTGCCTGTGCTGCAACTTTACTCAGCGCTTCTCTAACACCATCTGCGGTTTCCGTGTGGAAACCCCGTTTCTGCATCGCACGTTCCAAGCGCTGCTGGAAAGCACGATCATCATCAACGATTAGAAGGCGTCCAAGAGGTGCAACTTCTGGTTCTGTCATTTTGCAGGTCCGATTAATCTACGGTATTCACAGGCCACTTTAGTATATTTTTCAGTTAAGGGAAGTTCCCAACGGCTTTTATAGCCAGATTTCGCTAAAGTATTTTTACTAGGATACCTAGAGATTTACTCTCAGGATTCTGGAGTTTGCGCTCCCTGATCCATGGTTTCACGCAGCCAGCGAATATGGACCAAAGCACCGTGCTCCGGATCTTTTCGATTATGAAAATTCACTCTTCCGCCTGAGCGCTCCAGCAATGTTTTGGCGATGAAGAAGCCGAGGCCAAGGCCACCGCCGGACTGGCGCTCGCCGTCATCTATAAACTCTTCTTCCCCGTCCTCTGAGATTGCAGGCGCTGAGCGTTTGGAGACGTAAGGCTCACCCATGCGAGCGAGAACTTCCGGTGCGAAGCCTGGGCCGTCGTCTACGATAAAGATTTCAACGAACTTCTCATCCCACTTAGCCTCAAAGAGAACCGTGGTTTCCGCGAAGTCTACTGCGTTTTCCAGCAGGTTGCCGAGGCCGTAGCTAATGGCCGCATCGCGGACACCCACTGGCTCTGGTCCGGTGCCTTCTGCGTTGACCTTGATTTCGATACCTAGGCCTCTGTGAGGCTCTGAGACGTCGGAGAGCAGCAGGGAGATCGGCATGCGCTGGAACACCTGATCGGCATCACTGGAGAGGCTGGTGAGCTTCTTCAGGATCTCACGGCAGCGGGCAGCCTGAGAATAAACCAGCTCAGCATCTTCGCGTAGTGGGTCGCCTTTCTCAAACTCCGTGGAGAGCTCTTTTGCGGTCAGGTAGATCGTGCCCAGCGGAGTGCCCAGTTCGTGCGCAGCGGCCGTTGCAAGGCCATCCAGCGCGGACAGGTGCTTCTGGTGCGCCAGAACCATGTCACTGGCGGCCAGCGCGTTGGAGAGCTGCCGCGCTTCTTCTGCGACGCGCAGGGAGTATGTGGCCATGAAGAACATGGAGCACATGAGCGAGAACCAGACGCCGACGAGGTACAGCGGTGGCAGATCGATCTGGGTGCCATCGTACCAAGGCAGCGGCATATGGAAGGCGGTGAGCAGCGTTACCACTGCGCCAGCCAGCGCGCCAAGGATGATGGTGTTGCGGGAGGACAGCGCGGTCGCGGAGACCACAACAGGTGCCAGAATGAGGAAACAGAACGGGTTGCCCAGTCCACCGGTGAGGTAGAACAGGCCGCCGAGCTGGATGATATCGTAGGCCAGCTGCGCCGCTGCTGCGTTTTTGGAGATGCGCGTGCTGGATGGCCAGCGTATTTTCAGGATGACATTGAGCCAAGCCGAGGCGGCGACCAGAACGTAACTGTACCCAATTGGCAGCGGGAAGTTGAGCAAGTAGTGCACAACCAACAGAGAGACAGTTTGTCCGGCTACCGCCAACCAACGCAGACGGACAAGCGTATCCAGCTTGATCTGCGGGTCTAACAGTCGCGGCTGTCCTTCCGGTGTGCTTATCATTTAATCTTGCTCCAATACGTCATAAAAGCCCTTCATAAATCACAGGTGATCCACTTGCCAATGGGTTATGTGGCAGAACTATGCTGTTTTGCCGCTGAAATGTTAGCATAGCCTTGTATCCGCCTCTGGGGCATGCTAGCCAACCATCTAGTTGCGCAGGTACGGCAAACAAACACTTAAGAGTGACAGTGAGTTGTACCAGTGATTGTTATTGCGACACGGGAAAAACGATATGAGTGAAGCTAATACTGCTGGCGAACAGGGTGAAGCAGCTGCTCCAGGTATGAACATCCTGGCTCAGTACATTAAAGATCTGTCCTTTGAAAACCCAAATTCTCCGAAGTCTCTTCAGCCAGGTGAGCAGCCTAAGCTGGACATCAACGTAAACGTTGGTGCAAACCCAATTGGCGAAGACCAGTTCGAAGTAATTATTACCCTGAACGCAAAAGCGAACACTCCTGAGCAGGTTCTGTTTGCTGTTGAACTCGTTTACGGTGGCGTATTCCAGATCACCGGTGTTCCTCAGGAGCATATGCACCCGTTCATCCTGATCGAGTGCCCACGCATGCTGTTCCCGTTTGCTCGCAACATTCTTGCAGACACCACACGCAATGGCGGCTTCCCTCCACTGCTGCTCGATCCAATCGACTTTGCTGCTCTGTACCGCCAGAACCTGGCACAGGCTGCAGCAGCACAGCAGGCACCTGCTGGCGACAATGGCGAAGCAAAGCCAAACTAAGAATTTTAAGTTTCCGGCCAACCGTCGGTACTTTGACAAAGCCACGCTGGGTTCCAGCGTGGCTTTTGTTTTGCCTGCAATTCGACATTTCGATCTAGGAAGATGTTTAGTTTCGCCACCTAGGATTGCCGCAGTCAAAAGATAGAGGCCTCAAGAGACTTAAAAATGCGGCATCCAAGATTTTTGAATATTGCTGGCGCACTGGGCATTGCTGCCCTTTTGATGACACCTGTTGGCTCCCTTGCCCAGGACGAAGAGCCGGAGATTGCTGGCCCTGAAGACTGGCACGCTTACAGCTATTCTGCTGAGCAAATCACCGGAGACATCATTCTGGCTCCCGGTACAATCGAGATGGGTAATGCTGGTGTTCTGACGATTACCGGCGTTGAGGGTTATACGCCGAACCTATTTTCCTTCAGCGGTGCCACCTCGCTCAATCTGCCCGAAGGCAAATACTTCTGCGAAAAGGGCGTCGATAAAGGCTTCATGGTCATTGATCGATCCCAGCCAGATTTTCTCGTGATTGACGTCTTCGGCGGAGATGTGCCACCTGTTGCGGGCAAGGGCGTGGACCAACAAGCTGGTTTCTGCGGCTCGTTTACCTACAACAAGTCATAGGAGCTCTCAGCATGGCACGATTGAACAAGGGTGCAGGCTTTGCTTCTGTGTGTTTGGGGTTCTCCCTTCTGGTGAGCCCACTCGCTTTTGCTGAAGATGCTGGTGAGAAGTGGATCGCAGTGAGTAACACCGCGATGAGCATTACTGGCGACATCGAGTTATCTCCTACCGCCATTACCATGAGCACTGGTAGTGTTTTACCGCTGGAAGCGGTGAAAGGTGACGTCCCTAATCTTTATCGCTTTACTCATGCAAATGATCTCAAGCTACTTCGCGACAATACATTTTGCTTGCCACATACAGAAGTGGGGTACGTCGTGCTGAACTATCGAGGTAAGGAGGAGTTGGAGATTGATGTCTTTGATGGTAACGAAGCACCTCACAGCGCTGCTAAGCTAGAAAGCCAACCTGGCTTTTGCGCTTCTTATTTCTATCAGAAACCGTAGTGCTTATAACTGCATTTGCACCTCGATCAGGTCTGTGCAACATACGCTTTATTCTGATGTTGCACGGGGCTGATATGCGGATCAAAGATGCCAATTTCTATCGGAAATACTACAAAAAGTATCATGGCAAGGATCCGTACAAGAAAACTCCGAAGCCTCTGACGCGTCTTGGGGTCACGCGCAAGTATCTGAGCTATCTGCTGTTCTACATCTCCTCCACTTTCCTTTTGAGTGGCTATGCCACCAGCATGCGGGATTTGTTGATCTTCAACTATGTCGTTGCATGCGTGCTTGTTGTGGCTGCTGTTTTCATCTGGCCACGAGAGGTGAAAGCGCTGGAGCTCATTGGTCGCTATCTTGGGGTCGTTCTTTTTGCGGCGGTGTACAGCGCGGTGATCTTCTTGCCGATTGCATACACAGTGACCACCGAGCAGTTTGCCGCCTTTTTGCAGCCCTTCCCGTGGATCATTCATACAGTTTATCTACCCCCAGCCATCTATGCTGGCATCATGATCTGGCGAGCACCATCAGCGAAGGATGAGGCGAACAGCTCTGCTGCGTGATCTCTGTGGACGTCAGGTTGCGCTGGAGGTATCTCTATGCGAATAAACGAGAAATCGTTTTATGCACGGCGCACTTATGCAAAACAAAGCCATCAGCTTTTACAAGAAATACAGCAATAAACATTCAGAGCAGGAGCTCTTTGATCCAGATTTGATACCGCTGACGCGCTTTGGTCTTTTACGCAAGTATCTCAGCTTTGTTGTCTTCTATCTCTCCTATCCGTATGTGAGCAGACTGTTTGACGCCACTGCTCAGGATAGCTTCGCCAGCAACTCTATCCATCTTGGCGGATACCTTATTCTCACTGCCTTTTTGTGGCCCAGACGCCTCAGCTTGTTTGGCTTCCTGATGCGTTACATCAGCATCTGGGGCGCCGTTGTTCTGTATTGGATACTGATCATTTATCTGGTCACGCCGGAAAAGCTTAAAGTATTGGTCGCTACCTATCCGTGGCTGCCCAAGGCTGGCTATTTGCCGTTTGCGTTGTATGCGCTGGTGATGATCTGGCGCACGCCAAAATCAAAAAAAAGACGGTCCTGGCGCCAACAGCTCCGCGCAATGAGGCTCAGTTAAAGTTTGGCCCCTCATTTCAACTGGTCTTCAATTGCTCTTGGGAAAAGTTAGTCTGTCCCGGAGTTCGTGGCCTTCACGTGTCGCGCTCTAACAATTGATTTGAGTGGAACCCTTGCATTTGGTTGTATCTGGCCAAATGAGACATGCTCAATCTCCTTTCCTGAGGCAGCGGTTTTTCTGCGATGTCTGAAAACGCATACGCACAAGAAGTTTGCTACAACCTGCGTGGTGGGAACCGCGCATTGCTGATGGATGCGTTTGCCAATATCCGTAAAGAAGACTTTCTGTTCCCCCCTCCCTGGAAGGTGGCCATCACCACGCCTGGCTATGGACGGCGCGCCATTTTGCAAGATGCTGCAGACCTCTATCAGGATATGCTGGTGGAGCTGGTGCATGAGGCTTCCATTAACACCGGGCAGCCTTCGCTCTGGGCACAGATTTTTAACTGGTCGGGTCTCAAACCGGGGATGAGCGTTTTTGAGTCAGGTTCTGGTCTCGGGTACTTCACCGCTGTTATCGCTCATGTAGTTGGGCCGGAGGGCTCTGTTTACTTCGACGAGCCCCATGAGAAGCTGCATGACAAGTGCCACGAGAACCTTGCAGACATCAACAACGTGCATGCGGTGTATGACGGTGCTGCGTTGGACCGGACCTATCTTTGCTATGGCACCACTACAGTACCTGCTGAGCTCTATCGCAATACCAAGCTGCGAGGGCAGATTGTGTTTCCCTTCACTGATGACTGGGGGCACGGATTCTTCATCAGTCTGAAAAAGAAAAAGAAGGTTTGCGAACTGAAGCTTGGAGCGCCGTGTGCCTTCGTGATCAGCCGGGACTACAAGAACAATCCTTACACCAACGATTTTGGTGAGCTGACGGACATGGCGGTGGACGTCAAACTCGTTGAGCAGGCTTTGGATGACAAGGTGCTGGATGTGGCGAAGATGATCCATTTGGCGATTGAAGCCAAATCGCATTCCTAGGCTTTATGCCGCGCGGTAATCCGGCTTGCCAAACCTCCCTCGTCTCGCTAAGCTCATTTCCGTTGCGCATGAGCGTGATGATCCGAAACGTAACCAAAGGAGGTGCATTATGATTGTGATAAAGGTGCTTCAGGCAGGTTCGTTTAAATAGGCAACACGCCTTACCTGCCTGACCCACTTTGGGGTCCGTATGCGTTAGCTACGGCGACCCTATGGTGCTGTTCTATTTCAGGCAGATAAATGTCCCATAAATTGATTGAGCTGGGTTGGTCCACTCATTTTATGATGCAGCTTCAGGATGATGAGCTGCAGACCCTTCCTGTTGCCCGCGTGACGCAGGTTCATCGAAACCAGATGATTGGCATCGGTCATCAGGGGGAGTTCACCCTGAGCGTTCCCGGCCATGGTTCAACCGGCGATTATGCGGTTGGCGACTGGGTGGTTTATGACGCCCACGCTCAAGTTGTTCGTGCACTGGACCGGCTTACACTCGTGGAACGACGCGCGGCGGGTGAAGATGCCCGTGCGCAGCTGATTGCAGCCAATCTGGACGTGTTGTTTATCACCACCTCCTGCAACAAAGACTTCAACATCGCGCGACTAGAGCGTTATCTGGCCGTGGCTCAACGGGCTGGCATTCAGCCTGTCGTTCTGCTGACGAAAGCTGATCTGGTGGATGACACCTATGCCTTCGAGGCTGAAGTGCAGAAGATTGATCCGCTGCTGCCGGTGATCGCGCTTGATACCCGCGATCCGAAGCAGATGCTCCGCTGTTTGACTGGTGGAAGGCTGGGCAAACTGCAGCATTGGTGGGCTCTTCCGGTGTTGGCAAGTCAACAATCCTCAACAGCCTCAGCGGTTCTTCCGCCAAGACTGCTGGCATTCGCGAGGATGATGCGAAAGGCCGGCATACTACGACGGCTCGCTGCCTCTATCCTGTTGGCGATGGGCGCTGGTTGATGGATACACCGGGCATGCGTGCTTTAAGGCTCTATGATGTGTCCGATGGTGTTGCTGCGGTGTTTCAGGATCTGGTTGATCTTGCAGAGCACTGCCGTTTTTCCGACTGCAATCATGAGAGCGAGCCGGGCTGTGCCATTCAGGCTGCGATTGAAGAAGGGGAACTGGATCCATCACGGCTTAAACGCTGGAAGAAGCTGGCACGGGAAGAGCTGTACAACAGCGAGACTGTTGCGCAATCCCGCTCTCGTACAAAAAGCTTTTCCAAGATGATCAAGCGTGTGCAGGCAGATAACCGTATCCTGAAGGGTGATTACTAGCCCCTTTGAATAGCATCCCCCACAGGGTCAGCTTGTGGGGGTGCTACCGCTTTCTCAGTTTGCCGGTTTCCAGCTAGAACCTTCAAACTGATTTAGGGGAGCCGACCCGCGGTTTTGGCAGAGTTCGCAGGTCGGCTATATGCCCTTGAAGTGTTGTTGTGTTGAGGCAACTTCAAGGACCTCGGGAGGTTTGCCCACTCGGTGGATATGCTGTCTGACCGAAGTGGTGACGCTCACCTTTTTTCAGCCAAATGCAGTGCTGCAATACCGCAGTTGGCGAAGCAGCTTTGTTTTTCCAGCTGCATTCAACGAGTGTTGCGCGTTTCAATGAAATGAGCTGTTCTATAAAGAACAGCAGGGAAAGATTTTTTGAGGTAAGCGCAGCGCGCGAAGCAGTGCCCGACTGCTGAGAGATTCGGTTTTATCCCGAGTTTGCCGTGGCCTTTGGCAGCTCAACCAGGAATGTGGTTTCCGCTCTATCTGGCAGATATGACACGGTACCGTAGTGTGATTTGACCATGGATTGCACGATGCCAAGGCCCATGCCTGTGCCACCTTCTGCCCGCTTGGTGGTGAAGAACAGGTCGAAGATCTTCCCTGCATTGCCCTCAGAAATGCCGCTGCCATTGTCGCAGGTGTAAAACAGCAGGGTTTCTGGTGTTTCCTCGACTTTGATAGTGAGCTTGCTCGCCCCGTGGTTCACTGCATTTTCCAGCAGGTTGGAGAAGATGATCTCCGCATTTTCCAGCGTGATTGGCAGGGTCTGATCTCTCTCGCAGGCAACCTCGATTGCCAACTGCTCATAGTGGCCTTGCAGATGATCGAGCAGGTCTCCAAGGCGCAAAGTTCCTGCGGATATTGGGTTATCTGCCCGGGCCAGATGGCGCAGGCGGTCCAGCAGTGCGGACAGGCGGTTGGAATCCTGCAAAATGTTGTTCAGGAATCTGGTGCGCTGGTCCTTTGACATGTCGTCCCCGGATTCCAGCAGGAGTTCGACTGCTCCTTTGGTGGCTGTGACCGGCGATTTCAGCTCATGTGCTGCGTGAGAGGCGAAGGTGGAGATGTAGTCTGCCCGCTCCGAGATTTTCCGGGCCATGGCGAGGAAACTATCAGCCAGTGATGCAAACTCACGCGTGCCGTTGTGCTTCAAGGGAGCGATTGCCTGTGTGTCACCGCTGCTGATCCGCTGGGTGCGGTCGATCAACTCGTAAATTGGTTTGGTGATGACACGCAGGAACACAAAACCGATGGCGGTTGTCACAAGCAATGTGAAGGCAGCGGCGATTGCCACGATCTGCCATTGCTTGAAGAGCTGGCGCATGGTGTTGCTGGGGGTGCGGGAGGCATAGATCACTCCAACCACCTTGCCCTGCACCAGAACCGGCATTGCAGAGAAGATGCGCGTTGATGTTCCGCGGCTTAGTGAGGTCAACGCTGGCGCCGGTTCGTCCGAAATGCGCTCGCGCAGGACGCTGCGGTATTGGCCAGAGAGCGCCGTTTGCACTTCTTCCACGTGGCTTAGGGAGAGGCCGACTTCGCTGCGCCCAGCGATGACGTTGCTCTATGGTCCAGTATACGAAAGCCGGCCAGAGTGACCTTCTGTGTTTCCATCAGTAGCGGAGACAGGCGACTGCCGATGTTCAGCATCACCTCACTGGATGCTTCAGCGGCTTCGCGAGCCTTTGCGCGGCGTGGGTAGGTTTTGGCGGAAAAGAGGTAGTTGCGCGGTGCTATCGGCGTGTAAGGGCCGTTCTCCACGCTCACGCTGCGCTCAGCACTCACGAGGTCATCTAGGCTGATCTCCTCCTGCTCTTCCACCATTTGCGACATGACGGCTGACAGGACAGCGCTTTGAGCAATCAGGGCGTTTTCCGTTTGTTGGAAGATCTGATGCTCGAAGATGCGGAAGAACAGAATGATTGCGAGAGGGAGCAGCAGCACGCTGAGCAGTACAGCAACCACCACAAGGCCCAGCGTTGGGCGCCACTTCTTTTTTGTTGCTGTGGCGATCATGATGGAACCGGTTGAGCCGCTAGTCTGAAGCCAACGGCGTGCACTGTCTCAATCAGATTCGGCGCCCCTGCATTTGCCAGCTTTGAGCGGACATTGCGGATGTGACTGTCGATTGTCCGGTCTGAGACGTGGATGTTGGGCGGATATGCCAGATCGATGATCCTGTCGCGGGAAAACGTCATGCGCGGGCGGTCCAGAAACAGCTTCAGGATCTCGAACTCGATGGATGTCAGCTCCACGGGCTGACCATTGTAAGCCACTGAGCGGTAGGAAGGATCAAGCTGTACACCACCGGCCTGAAGCTGAGAAGGTTTGGCCTCTCCTGTAATCTTAGGGCCATTGGTGCGTTTCAGGATTGCGCCGATGCGCGCGACCAGCTCTCGTGGGCTGAACGGTTTGGTGACGTAGTCGTCTCCTCCCATTTCCAGCCCGAGGATACGGTCAATCTCTTCATCACGGGCGGACAGGAACAGGATCGGCACTTCTGAATGTTTGCGGATTTCACGGCAGACTTCGAAGCCATCCATCTCCGGCATGCCGATGTCCAGAATGATCAGGTCCACCGGCTGCTGCTTAAAGCAGGCAACAGCCTCAAATCCATTTTCGGCAATGATGGTGTTGTAGTTGGCTTTTTCGATCGCGAAGGTAATCACTTCCCGAATGTGCGCATCGTCGTCAACTACCAGTATATTTTGCATTCTCAGAGGCCCGGATCTTCACGATAACGAGTTCTACTGTCAGAGGCCGGGGTTTGCAACTTAGCCGGGGTTTCCTGTTGGGTCGGAGCCTGCGGTTTTGTTGGAGACTGCGGTCTTGTCGGGACTTCGTTCTCTTGCAGGTAGTTGAGCAGCAGCTGATTTCTGAGGCTCCATAGACGCCAGTCATCCGCATTGTACTTCACGGTGCGAGCCATGCTTCGGCGGGATGACCATAGTTCCAGCAAGTCGCTGTTATTTGCGGTAACACCACGCTCCAACTCACTTCGGATTTTTGCGTCAATGGCCGGGATAGCCTGTGGCCCTAAGCTGATCAGGTACCAATGGTCAAACTTGGAGTTATCGGCGTAGGTCACGTTATAATCTGCGATCAATGCAGCTGTGTTTGTGAGGCTGAGCGTGTAAAGGATCCCCGCAACTGCCAGCATGTTCACACGAACGAGCCAGCCGTTGTTTCGTCCTAAAGCCAGTTTGGCAATGATGCTGAGTACGCCGATAAGCACCAGGATCACCCAGATCAGTGCATAGAGGCGTAGATAAGTCATTGAGTACACGCCGACATAATTGCCGAGGCGTGCGAGGCAGGAGGCGACAAGCAGAGCGGTCTGGATGGTCCATGCAAGCAGCAGCACCTTCACCAATTTGGATTTGGCAGTGGAGGCTCCAGAGCGGCTGGCGAACAGCACAAAGATTGCAGCAAGCAGAGCGGCAATGATGAGGGTGTAGACGCCTTTGTGGGCGTAGTTGGCATAGGTGGTTCCTGCAGGGAGTTCCTGAGAGCCCCACAGGTAGAAGGCATCCAGCACAGTTTGCAGGGCAAAGAGGCCGTTGAAGAGCACGAGCGAGCGGACAACAGCTTTGTAGCCAAAGATTTCATCCATCACGGATTGATAGGCTTGAACAGTTTGCTGTTCTGGGGTTTTGGCCGAGGATTCAGCAGCCTTATTTCTCTTCAGCTTTTTTCTGAATTTTACGCGCAGGAACGGCCAGATCAGAGCAAACGTGATGGACCAGAACACGATGCGTGCCATGTTCAGTTTTTCAAAGAGCTTGCCCAGGTTGATGCTGAGCAGCCATTGCTCAATGACAGGATTTGAAGAACTGAACAGATACAGAAAAATTGGAAACAAGGTGAGAGGCAGAAACCAGGTGAACGCCAGTTTGGCGTAGTTGGACAATGGTCGCTTGCGTCGTTTGACGCGGCTGAGCGTAAACATGTCTTTGATAAAACCCAGCGGCCAACGGCGCAGGAAGATGAGCAGTATTTTGACCATCTTCAAGTCAAAGGCATTCACGCGCTGGTTCATGATGAGAGTGCACATGGCCAGAGCGAGGATGGCGATCAGCCCACTTAGAAAATCCCACTGGAGTACACTTGGCACAACGCCAATGATCACCGTCAGCATCGTAATCCATGCAAGGCGTGGGCTCACCCGGTGTCCGCCCAGCAGCATGACCGCAAAGGCAACAGCTACAATGAACAGGCTGAAGCCAATTTCAGCCCGGTGACCAAAGAACAGATAGTCAGCAAGCAAGCATAGGCCCAAACCGAGAAGAAACCGGGCCTGAATGCCCATTGCAGGCATCCACGACACCGGCTGAATGCGAGAGTTAGATAACATCAATTTCACCCCTGAAATCATTAAGTGAATGAACTCAGGCGACGGTCTACCGATGCCCCTTGCAGGCAGTTGGGCAAAACCGATGAGATCTCGTGCAGATTTGTGCAGTTTCTGTGCAGGTGATAAAAGCTGCTATGGGAAAGCAGCCTGCATTGGTGTGCAGACTGCTGTTTTATTGGGATCTGGCGAGCTTAAGCCGCTTTGATATCACCGAGGAACTGGTCGATTTCGTTGCGGAGGTGATCTGCTTCCGTGCGGAGCTCCTCAGAGGCGATGAGGACTTGCTTTGAGGTGACGCCAGTTTGAATGGCAGCTTCGTTGACCTTGGCGATGTTCTCCGTGACCTCAGCAGTGCCACCGGCAACCTCGCTGACATTGCTGGCGATTTCCTGAGTGGCGAACTTTTGCTCATTAATGGCGCTGGAGACGGCACTGGCGCGTTGGTCGATCTCGCGGATGATCTTGTCGATGTCTTCCATTGCGGTGAGAGATCCCTCTGTGGCGCGCTGGATATCGGCAATCTCATTGCGGATTTGCTCTGTGGCTTGTGAGGTTTGCTCAGCCAGTGACTTCACCTCACTTGCGACCACCGCAAAGCCCTTTCCTGCCACACCTGCCCGTGCCGCTTCTATGGTGGCGTTGAGGGCAAGCAGATTGGTTTGCTCGGCGATGTCTGTGATGATGCTGACCACATCTCCCACACTCTGCGCTGCTTTGCGTAATTCCGCTGCATCTGAGTTAGCACTGTGGACCTGATCCACCGCTTCGGACGCTGCTTTTCTGCAGTGTTGCATCTGGTTGCCAATTTCAGCGACGGAGCAGTCCAGCTCCTCTGTGGCTGAGGCAACAGACTGTACGCTGCGAGAGGCTTCTTCCGCTGCTGAGGCGACTGCCTTGGATTGATTGCTGGTCAGCTCGGAGATGCTCGACATTTCCTGAGAGGACAGCTGCATTGTCTGCGAGTTGCGGCCCATGGTTTCAAGCACATAAGAAACAGCTTGCTCAAAATCTGCAATGCGGCCTTCAAGGAACTCGCCACGCTCGAGCTGAGAGGCGTGCTGGGTGTCCTGCTCCTTCTTCAGATCGCGTGCGAGGATCATGTTTTCCTGGAAGACGGAGACTGCTTGATCATCTGGCCAACTTCGTTCTTCGTCGGCTTTGGTAGTTTGATGTTCAGATTGCCGCTGGCGAGTTGTTCCATGGCTTCTATGATCTTAGCGAAGGAACGCTGGATGGACTTGATGAGGATGAAAGACATCAGGAACACCAGCAGGAAGCCTACAGCAGCAATGCCCATGTGCAGGGTGAGGCGTCCGTTGGCGGATGCCTGAAGCAACTCCGTGTCTTCAATCAGGCTGGCAGCGATGGTGTTTTCCAAGGCCTTGAGCTGGTTGATCTTTTGGGAGGCGGTTTCAAACCACTCAGGGCCGCTGATGGCTTCCAGCGCTTTTGCTGTTTCCTCGCCGCCCAGTGCGATATCGCGATAGGTGTTCAGCTTGGTGTTGGCAGCACCGTTCTGCAGTTTCTCATAGTCTGCGAAAAGTTCGGGTGTGGCGTAGGTTTGGAAAATGTGCGTGAAGGCGTTCTGTTCAACGATTAGACGTTGGAACTTTTGCAGGGCGGCAGGTGGAAACGCATTGCTTGCAAAGCCTGCTGCGCCCACAGCCCGCTCCAGCCCTGCCCGCTCTTTGGTCAGCAGGAAGGCGTGGTAGCTTACGATGCGGTCGACAATTTCCGCATTGGGGCTGAGCTCACTCATTGAGCCGATGATGTCGAGCTTTTCGGAGTTCAGTCTGGTGTAGAAAGCAACAGCTTCAGCCATCTGCACATTCAAGGCATCTACATTGGAGCGCATCCTGGGCGTCTTTTGCAGCTCGGCATTGATGCCTTCCAGATCAGCGGCAAATGCTGGCTGATAGATGGACAGGTCAAAGCCCTCAAGGAACTGCAAGTAGTCGATGCGGGCAGTGTCCGTTGCCTTGCGCTGGCTCTTCAAGTCCGCCTCAAACTGCTGACCTTTGCTGGCAAGGAACAACGCTGTGGCGCCACGTTCTTTCTGCTGCTCATGCACCAGACTGCCGATTTTGACAGAAAGGCGCGTGAGCTGCGAGAGGGCAGCCAGTTTCTGCTCATCTTCAGTGTCGACCTTGATAAGCTGATAGAGAAAAACGAGTGCTGCAATGCTTGGAATAATTGAAAGCAGTGTGATGGTATGAACAATTTTGAGCTTAGCTAAATATGCAAACATGATAATTTGGTCCGCTGAAATCTAACTAAGCATTTTCCCGTGTTTATTTACGGCTAGTTAACGATAAGAGGCCGATTCCATGCATGCGGGCAGCATTCCAAAACGTGTGCTCATTGCATTCCTGATAGAGCCTTGTTCAGAAATTTGTTTTCCGGAAATAAGGTCGAGATGTTAATCAGGTAAAAAATTTTAGTTATTTCGCATATTCTTTAGAAAATAAACATCGAAAATATCAGTAAAATGATTAACCAGAGCAACAAACAACCGATGCAAGGCTATATTTATAAATAAAGATTCGCCGCGAAGACTCGAACCATAAACCTATATACATCCTGATTAAGCGTTTTACTTTGAAGCGGAGAAATTAGAACTTACGTTACGTAGCATGTTCCACGCAATGAACTTGTGAGCCGGACCGACTGGCAGCATGTAGAGTTTGCCGAACCAGTTGTGTGTGATGACGGAAGAGGTTATGCGCACCAACGCACCTTCAGAAATTGCATCGACGCTGAACGTGGTCATGACCGAGAGATGTTTATCTCTTGAGGTGAGCACCAGTTCGCGGTCCTCAATGTGCTCAACCAGAAAGAAATCGAGCTTCTCACCGACTTCTGGAAGCGTGGTCTTTCGTTTGCCCTCAAAGCCTTTGATTTTGGCAACGCCTGCCAAGGCTGAGATCTGGTCCCTCACCCAAAATGCAGCGCCAAGCCATGCAGAGCGTTTGCTGAACAGGGCGTTGTAGACCTCAAACGCGGTTGGGTGTTCTTGTATCTTCAAGGAGTTGACGTGATAGAAGTACAACTCTTCACGTGGAGCAACCAATTGAGGGGCCGGGAGAGATAGGGTTTCCGGCATGTTTTACGCTCCTTTATGATGCTGCAGCTGACCTTCGCTACATTATTTAGATTATACTAAAATATGTTTATTTGCAATGAATTAGATAGCTTCAGCTAGCTTGCCTAATCCTGCGATAATATATTTTTTCGCGCCACATTCTCGCCTTATGATTGCAACACACTTTTTCGCGCACCGCATCGGTGTTTCTAGTATCAATTTACGGCAAACACGCCAACTTCTGAGATCACTTTGGCGAGTGAGTTTCAGGAGGATACGCCTTTCTGTGCTGCTTTGGGCGCCTATGTGCTTGCCATTGGGGGATTTTATGAAATCTACATTGCTTAAAGTTGTTGTGGGGTGTTCGGTTCTTCTCAGCGCTCAGGCCGCTGCTGCGTCCGGTCTTTATCTGGTTCGCAAAGATGGTAGCGAGATTGAAATCTATCTGAAGTCACAAAGCCCGAAGAACGCGACAGATCTTCTTGTGCTTATTCAGGGCTCTGATTGTAACAGCGTGGCTAATAACAAGCTGATCAACGAGGAGTTCTCGCAGGTTCTGCCGGAAGCGGATGTGCTGACGGTTGAGAAGTACGGCATCACCTCCAACCTTTCCTGGGACCGGAATGATGAGCGCGCGGATTGCCCAGCGGCTTATATTGAGAATGACTCGCCGGAACGCCGGACTGCGGATTACATCAAGGTGATCAGTCAGTTGAAGGAAGGCGGCATTTACGAGCGCGTGATTTTGCTTGGTGGCAGTGAAGGCGCGGTGGTTGCCAACATGATTGCTGCGAAGGCTGATTTCGTGACTGCGAGTATTGCGCTGAATGGTGGCGGGCGTCACTTCATTGATGACATCCTGCACAACATGAAATCCAGCGGCATGCCTGAAGAAGCGTTCAAAGAAGCTTCCGCAGGTTTCAAAGGGTTTGCGCAACAGGTGACATCCAGTGAGCCGTTTGAACTCAACATGAGTGGGCATGGCTATAACTGGTGGAACAACATGCTGAAATCAGATCAACTGGAGATCCTCGCGCAGGTCGACACTCCTATTCTGATTGTGCAGGGTGGGCAGGATCAGAGTGTCTCTCCTGAAGCTGTTGAGGAGCAGATTGCGAAGCTGGATGAATTGGGTAAGACCAACGTCACTTACAAATCCTATGCTGACATGACGCATTCTTTTAAGAGCGCTGCGGGCGAAAGTATGGTTCCGCAAGTCATCTCAGATATTCAGGGCTGGCTGGCAAAGCTGGATTGATCCATCGAAGGGCAGTTTTCTGCCCTTTTCTTTTTCGGTGGGGGATGGATCGCTCGTTTATGTAACGGCTAGTGCAGTTCCAGCTTGGCCTGGGCGCTTTCTTGCGTATGGCGAATGCCATCACGTTTCATCTTACGCTCACACTGGCGCTGGGAGGCAGGGGCAAACTTTGGCTTCCACGCGCGTACGACTTCTTTGAACTCGGCCATAAACAGCTGAAGCTCAGTGGCATCAAGCTCATCCAGAGCGATGCAGGACACGACGGCAGGTTGGCCGAGGGCAACACGGATAAAGGTAAAACGGTTCTTGGCAGTATGGTTTTCGTGCAGCATTTGGACCATGAGATGCTGCGGAACTTCTGTATCTTCTGAGAGATAGGCCATCATCTTCAGGCGCTTATCGCAGGCCCGCATGTGGATCTCGATATCGTCAGCGTTCATCGTACACTCGCCGTCTTTGTTGAAGACGAGAGTATCCATGCCGCCATCCGATGCAATCTTATTCATGAGTGTTTGAGGTGTCATATTCTGCAAGACTGACCATCCCATCGTTTTGTTTCTATGATAGCGAAAAATGTCGAACATTCTCCTAAGAGCTCCCCGCTTTTGAGGCAGGAAGTTCTATTGATCACTATGAACGGGAATGTGGGCAGAAACTGTTCTCTACGAGACACAAAGGCGTGAAGTGCACTGAATGGACGTGCTTTGTGCCTGCTTCATAACGTGGGTGTGAAAGCGCAGCATCAAGGCACCCCTCGAAATCGCTTAGATAAGTTGCGCAGATTGTAAAACACAACCAGATGCAATCACATCTGCTGAACTCACCGTCAGATGGCTTGGATAAGTGTTGAAAGACACCGCCGCTTTCCAGGATGCCTTATATCCTTGAGCAGGTATCCCTTTTTAAATCAGCATCTTGGAGATGATGTTGATGTTTTGATCTTCCTGATTTGCCTGCAACGCCTCAATTCCAGCCCGCATGCCTTTTACCAGCGTATCCACGGACATGCTCGGCGCACCGAGGTTCTGAATCATAGCCGCGACTTCTGGCAGATGGGGCAGATGCACCCAGCCTGCCCGGATGGGAAGTTTGTTTTCAGCAATGTGGTGCAGGACGCCATACATGAGGTGATTGCAGCAGAAGGTAGCAGCAGAATCCGAGATATCCGTTGGCACTCCAGCATCCCGCATAGCCTGTGTCATGGCTCTGAGGGGAACTGTGGCGTAGTAACCAACCGGGCCATCAGGTACCGTCAGCTCTCCCTGCAGCGTAACGCCTGCGGTATCCGTAACGTCGTAACGCGCACAATCATTGAGGTTTTGCGCCAGACGTTCCAGCGTGATCATGGAGCGACCACCGTACTCGCCCAACATGAGGACAGCGCTGGGTTTCAGCTCTTCCATGGCGGCAACGGTCTCTTCAATGCAGCGGAAATACGCCCCGGAGACAATGCGGGAGACTATTTTTGCGCCTGCGATCTCTTCACCATCCAGCGCTAATGCCAGTTTTTCTGCGGGATTGGTCGGCGTGTTGGCATAAGCGCCAAAGCCGGTGATGAGAATAGTGTCCATAGGATGCCTGCTCCTTCTCACTGGATTCTATTAACAGTATCGGGAGCAGCTTAAGTCTTTGTTCAAGAGACAAAGAAAGATGGAAAAATGAGCCTCTGAGTGGCAGAGGCTCATTGAAGGTAATTTTTAAAGAGCGCTCTCGATTTCAGCGACCACAGCTTCGGCGGCGGCGCGGGGGTCTTCGGCGCGGTAGATTGGGCGGCCGATGACGAGGTAGTCGGACCCTGCTTTGATGGCATCGTATGGGGTCATGACACGGCGCTGGTCGCCAGCATCAGAGCCTTTCGGGCGAACACCCGGCGTTACGATGCAGAGCTTATCGCCAACCTTGGCACGCATTGCAGCAGATTCCACCGGAGAACAGACAATACCGCCAACGCCTGCTTCAATTGCATCAAGCGCGCGCTGCTCAACAAGGTTTGCAGTTGGGCCGACATAGCCAGCGTCTTTCACGTCCTGCTCGTCCATGGAGGTGAGGACGGTGACACCCAGCAAGCAGAGGTCTTTGTTGCCGACTTCTTCCAGTGCCTTTACTGCGGCACGCATGTTTTTCGGGTACGCATGGATGGTCATGAACTTCATGCCCATTTTTGCGACGTTTTTCACTGCGCTGGTGATGGTGTTGTCGATATCCAGCAGCTTTACATCGAGAAAGATGGAGTGCCCTTCTTTGGCCAGCTCTTCCGCGAACTGGAGGCCACCTGCGAACTGGAGCTGCATGCCGATTTTATAAGTGCCGACAAGCCCTTGTGTCTTCTTGACGAGCTCACGCGCTTCATCAACTGTTGGAACATCCAGAGGAAGGATCAAGCGATCGACTGCATTTGCTGGGCGATAAGACATGCGAGGCTCCAAATATCTGATAGATAAACGGCTCAGTTCCTAACAGTTTGTGCCGAGAAATACCAGAGGGAGTAGCAGATCCTAGCTTTTTCATCTTTGGGTATTTGCAGCGATCCCTTAGCCTGTTAAAACGGCGCGTCTTTAAATGCTTGTGCAGGGGTTTTGCATGAGTATAAGGGCTATAAACTTATCAAGGGACATCCCATGCGTCAGGCCACTATTGCCCGCGGCACTAAAGAAACGACGATCTCTGTTTCCATCAATCTGGATGGCACAGGCAAGTATGACATCAAGACCGGTGTTGGTTTCTTTGATCATATGTTGGAACAGCTTTCCCGACATTCGCTCGTGGACATGACCATTCGCGCAGATGGTGACACCCATATTGACGACCACCACACCACAGAGGATGTGGGCATTGCTCTGGGACAGGCGTTTAAAGAAGCACTTGGCGACATGAGCGGCATCACCCGCTATGCGGATACGCATCTGGCGATGGATGAAGCCCTGACCCGTGTGGCACTGGATGTTTCCGGTCGTCCTTTCCTTGTCTGGCAGGTGGACTTCCCACGGGACAAGGTTGGCACGTTTGATGTTGAGCTTTTTGAAGAGTTCTTCCGTGCGTTTGCCATGAATGCAGGTTTTACTCTGCACATTGCAAACCTTTATGGCACCAACTGCCATCATATTGCGGAAACATGCTTTAAAGCGGTTGCGCGTACAGTACGCACAGCTATCGAACCAGATCCACGCCAGAGTGGACGCGTGCCGACGACGAAAGGTCAGCTTGGCGGCTAACCTTTTTCGGCCCGCAGCTCTACCAGTTATGGAGAATGCAATTGGCTGTCTATTATGTCATGACCGAACCAGGGGTTTCTCTTGACCACCTGAAGGACGAGGACGCACGAAACATCAAATTCGTGAAAGACGGCTTTTCATGGTGGGCGATGCTCTTCCCCCTCCTCTGGTCTCTCTATAACCGCATGTGGCTGGTTTTTCTTGGCTATCTGGCAGCGATCATTGCATTGGTGTTTGTCGCCGATGCCTTTGGCTCGACTACAGGCGGCTTTATCACCGTGCTTGCTACACTGTTCTTTGCGATGGAAGCCGGGTTCCTGAAAAGCTGGAGCCTACGCCGCAAGAACTGGCAGACCGTCGGCTTCATCACTGCCTCCAATCTGGATGAGGCAGAAATCCGTTTCTTCGACCGTGTTTCCCGCCGCAAAGGCGAAACGCGGCCTCCACAGGGGCCTCAGGCTCCACAAACCAGCGACACAGATGTCGTTGGAATGACACTCAAGCGATAACAGGAGTTCCTTCATGAGTGTGGCAATTATTGATTATGGTTCTGGCAACTTGCGCTCCGCGGCAAAAGCGTTTGAGCATGCAGCCCATAACCATCATCATACTCATGAGGTGACAGTGACTTCGGATCCAACCGTTGTTGCCAAGGCAGACCGCATTGTTCTGCCGGGTGTTGGTGCGTTTGCGGATTGTCGGCGCGGTTTGCAGGCGGTTGATGGTATGGAGGAAGCGCTGGCTGAAGCTGTGCTGACCAAAGGCAAGCCATTCATGGGCATTTGCGTTGGCATGCAGCTGCTGGCAACCCGCGGGCTTGAGTTCGAAAAAGCTGAAGGGCTGGACTGGATCAGCGGTGATGTGACCGCGATGAAGCCAGCTAATCCTGAGCTGAAAATTCCTCACATGGGTTGGAACACCATCAACGTGACTGGTGATGAGCACCCAGTTCTTGAAGGCATCAAAACCGGTGGTGATGGCCTGCACGCTTACTTCGTGCATTCCTATCACTTTGCGACAGCCAACCCTGCGCACCGTTTGGCAAGCTTTGACTATGCGGGTGAGTTCACTGCGATGGTGGGGCGAGACAACATCGTCGGCACGCAGTTTCACCCTGAAAAGAGCCAGAAGCTCGGCCTCTCCCTGATTTCCAATTTCCTGAGCTGGGCGCCGTAACGGCTGCCCGCTTTCAGTGACACAGACAAGTCCAAGGACAGAATTATGATTATTTTTCCAGCGATTGACCTTAAAGGCGGCCAGTGCGTTCGTTTGAAACTGGGCGACATGGATCAGGCAACCGTGTTCAACGACGACCCAGGTGCGCAGGCGAAGGCATTTCAGGATCAGGGTTTTGAATGGCTGCACGTTGTTGATCTGGACGGTGCGTTCGCGGGTGAGAGCAAAAACGGCGAAGCTGTTGATGCAATCCTTGCCAACACCAGCAACCCGGTTCAGCTGGGTGGTGGTATCCGCACCATGGAGCACATCGACAACTGGCTGGCAAAAGGCGTTGCACGCGTCATTCTCGGCACCGTTGCCCTGCGCGACCCTGAGCTGGTGAAGGAAGCTTGCAAGAAGTATCCGGATCGCATTGCCGTGGGCATTGACGCCAAAGGCGGCAAGGTTGCAGTTGAAGGCTGGGCAGAGACTTCTGAGCTGACCGTGATTGAGCTGGCGAAGCAGTTTGAAGATGCTGGTGTTGCAGCAATCATCTACACAGACATTGATCGTGACGGCGTTCTGAAGGGCCTCAACATCGAGAGCACTCTGGAACTGGCTAATGCTGTGAGCATTCCGATCATCGCTTCTGGTGGCCTTGCAGACATCAAGGACATTGAGCGCCTGATCCAGCCTGATTGCGATATTCTGGAAGGTGCGATCTCTGGCCGTGCGCTGTATGACGGTCGCCTTGATCCTGCTGAAGCTCTTGATCTGATCAAGAAGAGCCGGGAGGGCCTCGCATGACCCTGAAGGCACGTATTATTCCATGCCTTGATGTGAAGGATGGCCGTGTCGTAAAAGGCGTCAACTTTGTTGACCTGATCGACGCTGGTGACCCGGTTGAGGCAGCGAAAGCCTATGATGCGGCGGGTGCTGATGAACTGACGTTCCTCGACATCACAGCATCCAGCGATAACCGCGACACGATTTATGATGTTGTGCAACGCACCGCGGAAGCCTGCTTTATGCCGGTGACTGTTGGCGGCGGTGTGCGCACCGTGGAAGACATCCGCAAGCTGCTGAATGCAGGTGCAGACAAAGTTTCAATCAACACTGCAGCGGTGAAAAATCCTGAGTTTATTCGGGAAGCCGCCCAGAAGTTCGGCAGCCAGTGCATTGTTGTCAGCATCGACGCTAAGCGTGTTTCTGCTGAAGGGGAGCCTGAGCGCTTCGAAATCTTCACCCATGGTGGCCGTACACCAACGGGCATTGATGCGGTTGAGTTTGCCAAGAAAGCCGTCGATTTGGGCGCTGGTGAGCTGCTGGTGACCTCCATGGACCGTGATGGTACGCAAGAGGGCTACAATTTGCCGCTTACCCGTGCAATTGCGGATGCTGTACATGTACCGGTGATTGCTTCCGGTGGGGTTGGAACTCTGGATCATCTGGTTGAAGGTGTCCGTGACGGGCACGCGACTGCTGTACTTGCTGCTTCAATCTTCCACTTTGGGACTTACAGTATTGAAGAAGCCAAGCAACACATGGCAGATGCTGGAATTCCTATGCGTCTGGATAAGTAAATTTCGCTCAGGTATTGAAAGTAATCCTGAAGCGGCCTCAACAAGGCTAGTCAAATGACCAATTTTACCCTTTCGGACCTAGAGGCTATCATTGCTGCACGTGCGAACAGTGATGATGAACTGTCTTATACCCGCAAGCTCATTTCCAAGGGCGTTTCCAAGTGTGCACAAAAGCTTGGAGAAGAAGCCGTTGAAACTGCGATTGCGGCTGTAGAGCGTGATAAGGAAGGCGTTGCTTCTGAAGCAGCTGACCTGCTTTATCACCTACTTGTTGTTTTGAAGGTTTCCGATGTGGCGCTGGACGAAGTTCTGGCAAAGCTTGCAGCACGCACCGGACAAACCGGACTGGAAGAAAAAGCCTCCCGTACGGACGGCTAGGTTTCTTCTTGTCATGCGAAGTGGGAGGCACGACGGGCCTTGAGCGCTAACGCTATGCATAAAGAACTCGCTCCAGTTCAGGAACTGGATCTGTCTCCCTACTCTGTATTTACAGAGACTGAATGGGCGTCTTTACGTGCAGACACGCCAATGACGTTGAGCGTGCAGGAAATTGAAGACCTGCAATCGCTCAATGACTTTGTGTCTCTGGAGCAGGTGAAGAATATTTACCTGCCCCTTTCACGTCTGCTTGCCTATTACGTGGAAGCTTCCCAGAGCCTTCAGTTTGCGACGAAGCGCTTTTTGGGCATGCAGCTGACCCGCACGCCGTTCATCATCGGTATTGCGGGTTCGGTCTCTGTTGGCAAATCCACCACTGCCCGTCTTTTGCAGGCGCTCCTTTCGCGCTGGCCAGCCAGCCCGAAGGTGGACCTGATTACGACAGATGGTTTTCTGTACCCGAATTCTATTTTGGAAGCAGAAGGCTGATGCGCCGGAAGGGTTTTCCGGAGAGCTATGACCGTTCTGCCCTGCTGAAATTCCTGACCGACATCAAGGGTGGGGAGCGTGAAGTGCGCGCCCCGATTTACTCTCATTTCTTCTATGATGTGATGCCGGGACAGCATGTCACAGTCGAACAGCCAGACATTTTGATTGTCGAGGGGCTGAACGTTCTGCAGACATCTCACCAGCCCAAAGCGGCAAAGGCTGTGCCCTTTGTCTCTGATTTCTTTGACTTTTCTATCTACATTGATGCAGAAGAGCAAGTGCTGCAACGCTGGTATCTGGAGCGTTTCATGCGTCTGCGTGAGACAGCGTTCCGCGATCCAGGTTCATATTTCCATAAATTTTCCACAATTTCGAATGATAAGGCGCAAGAGATCGCGAAGGACCTTTGGCAGAACATCAATCTGGAGAACCTTCGCCAGAACATCTTGCCCACGCGACCACGCGCTGATCTGATCCTGACAAAGGGTACAGACCACAGCATCGAAACAGTGGCGCTGCGCAAGATCTAAACGAGCAAACGCGCTCTTACATTGCTGACTGACAGACTGGCACCAAGAGGCAGGCGCCAGCCTGTATTGCATTTGTTTGAGCGCTGAGTGCCTGCGAGCTTTCCTTGTGAAGGCTTGCCGGACATTTTGCCTGCCGGCGTGCGAGATGCCCCCCAGCAGGAGCTTGCGTCAGTAAAACGACAGCTGCGCACCATCATCAGACTGGCATGAACCACGAAGCGCGTGAGCGCCTCGACCGTTTTCTATTGCCATCTTTCAGCAATCTCGTGATGCAACGCGCGCGGGAACCGGTGCTGCTGTGCCTAAAAAGGCTTTCGGAGGGATTATGCTACAGTTTGCAAAAGTATCCGCGTATGCAGGGTTTAGTTTTCTGGTTCTCACGACTGCAGTGGCTGCAGGACCAAACGCTTCTTTTGGTGAACTATCCTTGCCAGAGGAGCCTGTTTCACTGGTTTCCGGCGAAGATACTCTTCCGCAAAACAAGATGACCACCTCCGGCAACTACAATGTCGCCAAGCCAATTCTTGCAAAGGGCTGGACAGCGGCGGATGACGGAACAGTTGGCGCTTCTCTTCAGCAGATCCTGCCTGTTGGCGCTCAATTGAGTGTTCTGGACTGGGCAACAGACGCTGCCAAGGGTGAGCTGGTTCGCCTTGGCGTTGATCAGCCTGATGAAGACGGTGACATTGCCTCTGATATTTACGTTTCCAAAGCAGACTTTTCCAAATACGCATTGACTGAAGTGGCTACGCTGAGCCGCGACGAAGCCAACAAAATTGCTGGTAGCGAAGAAGACAGCTACATGGGCTATGCCAGCGCCGTGTTGGCAGCAAGCTCAGGTGGTGTTCGTTCTGCCCGCCGTCGCCGCGGCATGACCTACTGCTACCGCTATGTGAAGAAGCACCTCCTTTCCGAAGGGCTTGTAGATACCTATATTCCAGGTGGATCGGCTTACATGGCGATCAAAGCACTGCCTAAATACGGCTTCAAGCGCTTGCGTGTCAGCAGCCCAGACCGCGCTCCAGACGGTTCCATCTGCGTTTACGATCGCGATAAACGGAACCGCCACGGCCACATCGAGGTGAAGAAGAGCGACACCTGCTACTGGTATGGATATGGCTGTAGCAAGAACTCGATGTACGGGCGGCGAGATTTTTATGACTGCTTTGCCAAAGGTGACATCAAACGGAGTTTCTGGGCGTTTACATCATCGAGGAGAGACGATGATGACGATACGAAGGGATCTGCTTCTCTTGTGAGAAAGAACGATCCTTCAGAACGCCTGTAATCAACCTTGATGACGAACCCTGACCGAGAGGTCGGGGTCTTGTCATTTTGGTGTTGTAAACTTTCCAGACCGGGACATTCCGAGGAGCTTTAAAATGCTTGCATATCTAGCTGCACTGAAATCAGTAGAGAAGGCTGAAAAAGATCCTTCTCAAAACCAGAACGAACTGGGGCAGGTTGTCGGTGATGATATGTCTGACTGGACTTCAGCCAAGCAGCCGACAGATGAGACCATGGTTGGTCACTTCTGCCGATTGGAGCGACTGGACCCAGCCAAGCATGCAGAAGACCTTTATGAAGCTTTCAGCGTGGACACTGAAGGCCGGAACTGGACCTATCTGGATGAAGGCCCGTTTCCTGACTTCGAGAGCTTTGAGGCCTACGTTAAAGAGCTTGCGACAGGAAATGACCCTTTCGCCTTTGCCATTATTGAGCAGGAAGGCGGAAAAGCGCTTGGCATCGCCAGCTACATGAACATTGTGCCAGAGACTGGCAGCATCGAAGTTGGACACATCCACTTCTCCCCTCTGCTGCAACGCAAGTGCGGCGGTACTGAAGCGATGTTTTTGATGATGCAGCGGGTGTTCGATAAATGGGGCTACCGTCGTTATGAGTGGCGCTGCAACGCCCTGAACAAGGTTTCCCGCAAGGCTGCGGTTCGTCTTGGTTTCAGCTACGAAGGCACATTGCGTCAGGCCTCCGTCGTGAAAGGCAAAAACCTTGATACGGCTTGGTTCTCTGTTTTGGATAGTGAATGGCCGGTGCTTCGTGCTTCTTTCGAGAAGTGGCTTTCTCCTGCGAACTTCAAAGAGGATGGCGCACGCATCAAGACCCTGAGTGAGCTGATTGCGCGTGAAGAAACACGGGTGTTTTAGCTTTGTTTTTGTAGTCTTCGAGAGGATGAAGCCTCGGGCAACCCCGGGGCTTTCTTGTGCGTGCACTTGCCGCAAAAGGACCTATTACACTCACTTTTTCACTGTGCTAGTCTCACCAGCACCTACCTAAGCTTTTCTTTGATACACTTCTGAATGCGATATGTCCTATGCTTGTTTATGCAGATTACATTGGCTATCTCGCGGCCATTATCGGCACATTGTGCTGGCTTCCGCAGACTTTGAAAACGTGGAAGACGCGCGAGACAAAAGACCTCTCTCTGGCGGCTAACCTTCTTGTGCTGAGCACTGTGTTGCTCTGGTTTATCTACGGCATCATGACTGCTGCCTGGCCACTTGTTGTCGGCAATGTCATCTCCATTATCGCCGTTGGAGCGATTGTGACTGCCAAGCTGATTTACAAGTAAGATTGGGGCAGAAAGATTGGAATTGATTAGATAGAGGTGTGCTGCATTAAGGGCAGGTTCAGCACACCTTTCGGGACGCAATAGACAGAGACGCTGGTTTAAATTCATATCTATCGGGAGGATATGTTTTGACACTCAAGAAGGAACCAGCATGTTCGACCTCAATAAAAACAACAAGAACGCCGCCGCCCAACAAGAACTGAAAGCGCAGTTGGAAGCGCTCCGTTCAAAATCAGGAACAAAGGTCGAAGAAGAACGCGTCGAGGGCGTTCAAAAGAGTGTACTTGATCGCGCTGCTGCCCCTCGTGAAGTGCAATTGACCCACGATATAGCTGCAGCACGCGAGAAGTACCGCGCAGCCTCTTCCGAAGAAGATAAAAAAGCAGCCATGAAGCATATCTCTGACCTTGAGATGCGTCTGGCCATGGAAAAAGAGAAAAACGCCAAGAGCTGAGTGCTCTGGTTTCAGCAATGAAAAACCCCGGTGCAGAGCTGCGCCGGGGTTTTGTTTTGAGCTTTTTCGCGAAGCTTAGTTTGCCAGCTCTGCCAGCATGCCAGCTGCAACGGAGAACTTGGAAACCGACAGGTTCTTCTCCAGAATTTCGCTGGTTGCCTGCTGTGTTCTTTCCGCTTTGCCTGCGTTGCGCTCCAGCCAACCGTCGAAGCCTTTTTCGTCTTCAAGAGCCTGAGCCGCCAGATCACGTAGTGCGTTTGCAAGGATCGAACGGGAGCGGTCGAGTGCCAGACCGTCGTAGTAGTCACGAATGACGAACTCACGAGCCAGCTCTTCAATCGCACCGAACTTGAAGTGTTCAGCAACGCGGAAGTAAGAGGCTGCAACTTCGTCAACGTCACGGTTAGCTTTTTCGGAGACCAGAACGATATCCGGGATGACCATTTCACCAATCAGGCGAGCGATGCGTGCTGCGATCATGATTGGAACGCCAGCTTCTACCAGACGGTTGGTTTCCGCCTTGAGCATTTCAGCGCGACCTTCTGAGAGGAAGGTTTCCAGACGCGGAGACAGACGCTTCACAGTATCGCGGAAGCGGTTGATCGCTGCTTCCAGACCATCCTCAAAGGATACGTTGCGCAGGAACCAGATGACCATACCAAGCACCAGGTCCTGAACCAGAGTGTAGAGCTCCAGCTGCAGGTCACCAGAGATGGTGTTGTCCAGGCGGTCAATCTCTTCGTTCAGCTGTGTCAGACCGAAGGCATCACGAACCACTGCGAATGCACGCGCCACATCAGCTACAGACGCGCCGGTCTGGTCGATAATGCGGGTCAGGAATGCCGGGCCACCACGGTTGATGATGGAGTTTGCCAGCATGGTCGCGATGATTTCGCGGCGCAGACGGTGGCTCTCAATTTCCTGAGAGTAGGTGTCTGCCATCTCTTTCGGGAAGTAGCGGTACAGCTCTTTCGCAAGGTACGCATCATCCGGCACAGAGCTTTCGAGCAGCTCATCATGCAGAGTGAGTTTTGCGTAGGCCAGAAGCACGCCCAGTTCTGGACGGGACAAGTGCTGACCAGCTTTCTCACGCTCTTCGATGGTTGCATCGTCTGGCAGATCTTCCACTGCACGATCCAGCAGATCCTGAGATTCCAGCTGGCGCATCATGCGCACCTGATAGCCCAGATCTTCCAGGCCACGGCGATCACAGAGAGAGATTGCCAGTGTTTGCAGGTAGTTGTTACGCAGCACCAGCTGTGCAACTTCGTCTGTCATATCTGCCAGCAAGACGTTGCGGTCTGGAGTGGTCAGGGTGCCCTTCTTCACTGCGGCGCCCAGCGCAATCTTGATGTTCACTTCCATATCAGAGGAGTTCACACCAGCGGAGTTGTCGATCGCATCGGAGTTACAACGACCACCGGCACGGGAGAACTCAATACGCGCTTTCTGGGTGATACCGAGGTTTGCACCTTCACCGATAACCTTTGCACCAACTTCAGCAGCCGTGATGCGGATGGAGTCGTTGCCACGATCACCCACTTCAATGTTGCTTTCATCAGATGCACGGATGTAGGTGCCGATGCCGCCGAACCACAGCAGGTCTGCCTTCATCTTCAGGATGGCAGTCATAACCTCCTGAGGAGATGCTTTTGCCTTGTTGAGGCCGAGCATCTTCTGAACCTGAATGGACAGAGGAATAGACTTGGAAGAACGTGGGTAGATGCCACCGCCTTCAGAAATCAGTTCCTTGTTGTAGTCCTGCCAGGAAGAGCGGCCCAGATCGAACATGCGCTTACGTTCGTCCCAGGTCACAGATGGATCCGGGTTCGGGTCGAGGAAGATATCGCGGTGATCGAAGGCTGCGACCAGCTTGGTTGCTTTGGAGAGCAGCATTCCGTTGCCGAACACGTCACCAGACATATCGCCGACACCACAAGCGGTGAATGGCTCTTTCTGAATGTCGCGGTCCATCTCACGGAAGTGACGCTTCACAGCTTCCCATGCGCCGCGTGCGGTGATGCCCATTTTCTTATGGTCATAACCAGCAGAACCGCCGGATGCGAACGCATCACCGAGCCAGAAGCCTTTGTCTTCAGAGATTGCGTTTGCGGTGTCTGAGAAGGTTGCTGTGCCTTTATCCGCTGCCACAACAAGGTATGGATCATCCTGATCGTGACGCACCATCAGCTCTGGTGGCAGGATGAGGTCAGCGTCCAGGTTATCTGTCAGATCCAGCAGGGAGGAGATGAAGATCTTGTAGGCTTCTGTGCCTTCAGCGATCCACTCATCACGCTGCCAGTTTTTGGAAGCTGCTTCGGCAGGAAGCCACCTTTTGCGCCAACCGGAACAATCACAGCATTCTTAACCTGCTGTGCTTTCACGAGGCCGAGCACTTCTGTGCGGTAATCCTGTGCGCGATCAGACCAGCGCAGACCACCACGGGCTGCTGGGCCGAAGCGCATGTGAACACCTTCCACGCGTGGGCTGTAGACAAAGATCTCGCGGTACGGCAGAGGCTTTGGCAGGCCTTCCACTTTGTGTGGGTCCAGCTTGAACGCAAAGGTTGCTTTCGGCTGGCCAGCATCATCCAACTGGAAGAAGTTGGTGCGCAGAGTTGCAAGGATCAGGTTCTGGAAACGACGGAGGATTCGGTCGTCATCCAAGCTCGTTACTTCGTCCAGGCTTGCGGAAATCTCATCAATCAGACGGCTCTCCTTACCCGAACGTTCAAACGTTCCGAGTGTAGGATCGAAGCGTGTATGGAACAGGTGAACCAGCTGCTGAGCGATCTGTGGATAGCGGTTAAGAGTTCCCCACATATAATCTTCAGAATAGAGGATTCCTGCCTGACGCAGGTAGCGGGAGAGCGCGCGGATCATCGCAATGTCCCGCCAAGCCAATCCGGCAGTCAGTGCAAGGGCGTTATAACCATCGTTTTCAGCCTGTTTATTCCAGACTGCGAGGAACAGAGCACCGAGTCGTTCAATGTCCGCTTCGGTGAAGTTGCGGAAGCGGTTCTCATCCAGATGCAGCGTGGTGTCGTGCAGGTAGCTCAGCTCACGATCTGCTGGTGTAATCCGATAGGTTCTTTCGTTGATGACACGGAAACCAAGGTTTTCCAGCATCGGAACACGGGCGGACAGCGGAATCGGTTTGTTGAGATGGTATGCACGCAGAGAAATCTGGCCCTTACCTTCACGCTCACGCTTGTAGAAGCTGATCACCAGAGGACGTTTCTCACCGAGCTGCTCGATACGGCGGATATCCTTGGTTGCGGTCGCTGCTGGTGTTGCGGACGTATAGGCACCATCAAACGCAGAACCATAGCGTTTGAGAAGCGCGCCTGAGATCGCATTGCCATAAACGGAGCGCAGAGCTTCTCTCAGGCTGTCTGTCCATGTGCGGACGATTTCCTGAATGGAAGCTTCCAGCTCTGCCTGAGATGGCTGAGGCGTATCACCGACATAACGGCCAACGATGTAGTGGACGCGGACAAGCGGGCCTTCCGGGAACGTTGCGTACCAAGCGGACAGACGGCCTTCGTAGACGTTTGCCAGATACTTGCCGACACGCTCGCGGATGCTCGTGGTGAAGTGATCACGCGGAATATAGGTGATGATGGAAACGAAACGGTCGAACTTGTCAGTTCTGGAGAGAACGCGGACACGTGGGCGCTCGTTCAGCTGCAGAATTGCATCTGCAAAGTTGGAGAGCGTATCGACATCAATCTGGAACAGGTCATCACGTGGATAGCCTTCCAGAATATTGCGAAGCGCACGACCACTGTGGCTTTCTGGATCAAAGCCGTGGTTCTTCATTACCTTCGCGGTCTTATGGCGAATGTAAGGAATGGAACTTGTTGAGCGGGTGTAGGCTGTTGCTGTGAAGAGACCAACTACTCGCAGCTCGCCGCGGAGTTTGCCTTCTTCATCAAACAGCTTCACGCCGATGTAATCCATATGCACGTGACGGTGCACGCGGCTGCGGATATTAGCTTTACCGATGATCAGCGGTTCTGGCTTTAGCAGGAACTCTCTGATTTCCGGTGTCATTACAACGAACTCGGAGCCTTTGCGCAGCACGCGGACGTTAGGATCGGTCAGGATACCCAGACCAGAACCTTCGATCAGGGAAAGCTCGCCGTTTTCGCTGGTATCGTCGAAGATGAATTCACGAATACCGAGAAGAGTGAAGTTGTCAGCAGCCATCCACTCGAGGAAGGCAATCGCTTCATCGAACTGCTTGTTGTCTGCTTTTGCGCGGACCTGCTGGTATTCCTCAACGGCCAGCTGAATTCTGTCGCGCATTGGGCGCCAGTCATTCACGGCCTGACGAACATCATTGAGAACAAGATCGAGGCTCTCTTCGAGCTGCTTGATGTCCTCATCGGAGTTCAGACGGGTCAGGTGAATATGGATGAGACTTTCGCGGCGAACGGATGGTCCTCCCAGACCAACGGTGCCGTGGAATTTCTGGAGGCCACCGTCGTCATCGCGCTCGACAACGAAGAGTGGGTGCAGAACGAGGCGAACTTCGTAACCAGCTGTCTGGATTGCCCCCATTACGGAGGATACGAGGAAGGCCATGTTATCGTTGACGATTTCAACGACGGTGATGTCTTCGAGCTGCTTGCCGTCAGCATTTGGCTGCGGATTGAAAACACGAATTCGATGGGTCCCCAGTGGGTGATTTGCGAAATCAGCCAGGCTTCCTGCGAAACAACAGCAAGCTCTGATGGGGTGTAGTTCAGGAGATCTTCTGCATCGGCGTGAGAGAAGAGGTCTTCGGCAAACCTTGCTTCGTCTTCGTTTTCGTCAATCAGCAGTGCACAGGTATCGGCAATAAGCCCAGCTTTAGCCTCGGTTGTCGTTCCAGACATTCAGGCGTTCCTCATCCAACATTATAGTCGGCACAGGCTGCGCGAACATGCCACATGGACGCGGCCTATGCCTTTGAAACCTATTAAGGTGCATTTGTTCAATTTTTCAATGCGAAACGCGATAAGAACACCGTAAAAACGTCCTTTTCAGTAGAATGTGTTCGGATGTGAGCGACATACGGGAATTCTTGTAATATTCGAAAAGCCCACCCGGCGAACCTCTGGTTGCTTGAGCCTCCCTCAACTGCCAATTGAGGACAGAGGTCTAAAAAAACGCGCCCTATTCTGTGACAATGGGTGATGGACGTTGTACAACCCCTGAACCTATTCCAACTACAAGCTCCAAGGAGTCAAAAATGTCGGTGCGCGTGTTCATTGATGGAGAAGCCGGAACTACGGGTCTGCAGATCCGCGAGCGTTTGGCTGGGCGCCGTGACATTGAAATCCTAAGTATCGCTCCAGAGCGCCGCAAGGAACTGGACGCACGTGCAGAGCTTTTGAATTCTGCTGATGTTGCAATTCTATGCCTGCCTGATGCAGCTGCACTGGAGAGCGTCTCGCTCATCACCAACGACAGCACCCGTGTGATTGATGCGTCTTCCGCACATCGTGTTAATCCAGAGTGGGCCTATGGCTTCCCTGAGATGACAAAGGATCAGGCGGAGATCATCTCCAAGGCACGCTTTGTATCAAATCCGGGTTGTTACCCTCAGGGTGTGATCGCAACTATTCGTCCGTTGCTTGAAGCTGGCCTTATCCCGTCCACCCATGCGTTCACTGTGAATGCGATTTCCGGGTACACTGGTGGTGGTCGTCAGATGATCGAAAAGTACGAAGGCAACGATAAGGCGTCCTCTTACTGGCCATATGGTTTGCAGTTCGGTCACAAGCACCTGCCAGAGATGCAGTTCTACGCTGACCTTGCTCATGCTCCTTTGTTCCAGCCTGCAGTTGGCAACTACGCACAGGGCATGATGACATTTGTGCCGTTGCAGCTCGGGCAGCTTCGCAACGCACCGACTGGCAAAGACCTGCACGAAGCGCTTGCAGACCACTTCTCCAGCGTGGCTGGTGATGTGGAAGTGGCTCCGCTTGAAAGCGTGAATGCAATCGAAGACCTGAGCCCAGAGATGTTCAACGGCACCAACAAGATGCAGTTGCACGTGTTTGCCAACGACGATCGGCACCAGGCTCTGTTGGTTGCTATCTACGACAACCTTGGTAAGGGCGCTTCTGGGGCAGCTGTCCAAAACCTGAATATTATGATGGGCCTGAACGAGAGCATCGACCTCGCTGTTGCCTAAGAAAAATTAGAGAATTCCAGAGATCCGAGGAGAGTATTCCATGGAAAAGTTTACAGTACTGACAGGCGTTGCTGCACCTTTGCCGTTGGTCAACATCGACACCGATATGATCATCCCGAAGCAGTTTTTGAAAACCATCAAGCGTTCGGGCCTTGGCACTGCACTTTTCCATGAGATGCGCACCAACGACGACGGCTCCAAGAACGAAGAGTTCGTGCTGAACAAGCCAAGCTATGAGAAAGCTCAGATCCTCGTTGCTGGCGATAACTTCGGCTGTGGTTCTTCCCGTGAGCACGCTCCATGGGCGCTGTTGGACTTCGGTATCCGCTGTGTGATCTCCACCAGCTTTGCTGACATCTTCTATAACAACTGCTTCAAGAACGGTATTCTGCCAATCATTGTAAGCCAGGAAGACCTCGACAAGCTGATGGACGATGCATCCCGCGGTGCAAACGCGACCCTGACTGTTGATCTGGAAGAGCAGGAAGTTCGCGGCCCAGACGGTGGCGCGATCAAGTTCGATCTGGACCCACACCGCAAGCACTGCCTGCTGAACGGCCTTGATGACATTGGTCAGACTTTCGAGAAGACCCAGCACATCGACAGCTACGAAGACAAGCTTGAACTGAGCCATCCTTGGCACTGATTAAATCAGAAGTTTTCAAAGTTTTTCAGGGCGCCCTCGTGGCGCCCTTGCTATATGGAAAGCTCACAAGGCAGGCTCGGAGAGTTAGGTGAGCAAAGATACCGCTACAGGCTTCTCATTCAAATGGCCGCTCACGTTGGGCTTAGTGATTTTGCTTCTGTCAGTCTGGATT
The DNA here is from genome assembly GCF_001310815.1 of Pseudovibrio denitrificans JCM 12308. Lineage (GTDB taxonomy): Bacteria > Pseudomonadota > Alphaproteobacteria > Rhizobiales > Stappiaceae > Pseudovibrio > Pseudovibrio denitrificans. The sequence goes on along the minus strand of NZ_BAZK01000003.1, from coordinate 54,070 downwards.
GCAGGTTTCACTTCCAGCATTTTTGCAGGAACCTGTAGAAAGCCTGAGATCTCAGAAGTAAGAAAGGTTCGTGCTTGCAATATTGCTCTTAAACTAGAGTTCTGGAACAGCTTCGTCAGTTCTGAGGAGCAAAAGCTGGCTATTTTGTACTTGGAACGCGGAATTGCTCAAAGTCACCTTGATCGCTCCCATGAAGCAGTTGATGATTTTCGGATCGCTATACAAAAAGCAACCGGACTAACCATCAGAGAGCTGACCCAACGCTTAGAAGCTCATGTAGATACAATCGAACACTTCAAGGGCAGTCCTGAGATCAAGGTCGATGGAAATCCCTTATCAGTTCTTGAGATTTCTAAACAGAGACGGTTTCAGGAGTTGCTTATAAGAATATCTAAGGAAAAGCCTAGTTCCAAAGCGCGGGCAAGTTGGGAGCGACTACTGCAGGAAGCAGAAAGTCAGCGCAATCCGACATTTCAATAACGTCTCCCTCAGCTCGCACTAGTCTTCCAGCAACTCCACAATCTCCGTGTGGCCTTTGTTGCGGGCGTGGTCGATTGGGAGGTTGCCATTGCGGTCGGCGATGGTTTTGCTGGCGCCGGCATCAACCAGCTTTTCGACGATCGCCTGATAGGGCTCGCTGCCATCACCTAGGATGGTTGCTTCCAGAAGGGCAGTCCAACCGAGGTTGTTGACGTGGTCCAGAGGTGCGCCGGCATCAATCAACATGGACACAATCTCGACCGCGCCTGATGGCTGCCATAGATAAGCGCTGACCCTTCGTAGACGGATGTCACCATCGCAGGATCAATGCCCAGATCCAGAGCACGTCGGGCTAAATCTGGGTTTCTCGTCGTAATCGCGATGTTCAGGACGTCACGCTTATTGGCATCTTGCAGGTTGATATCCGCTCCGAGCTTGACCAGATGTTCAAGCAATGCGAGATCACCACGCCGTGCGGCGATGATGATTGCTGTATCGCCTTCCTCATTGCGAAGATCCAATGAGCTGCCGGCTTGAGCGATTTGATCCAGCTTCCCCAGATCTTTCGCTTTAACTACGGCAAAGAACTCCTCCGGTGAAGTGTTCTGCGCAAGCACGGAGGTGCTTGGAGCTGCAACTGCCAGCAGCATTGCCAAAGCAGTACTTGCGAGTGCTTTTGTGAGTGAACTTGGCATCGAAAGACTTCCTCTTTGAGCGAGCTGTTCCATCTCAGTCAAAGCGGCAAACTATGACTGCATGAGGGCATCATGCAGTCATATCACAAGCTTGTGGCTTTATAGCTCGTGTGCTTTTCACTTGTTCGTGCAGATGGCTTTAGGCCATATCGGCAACGACCATGGAGATGCCAACTGCGAAGACACAGAGACTGGCGAGCATAGAGACGCGTTTGCCATTGTTGCTGTTTGCAAGCCAAAGGCGTGCAGGGCCGGACACGAGGCTGCCGACGCCATAGTAGACAATCAGGCAGAGAAGGCTGGCAACCATGCCGAAGATCAATGCATAGACCCAGAATGGCATGACCTCAGGCACATAAAACTGCGGCAGTAAAGAGAAGTAGAAGAGCATGCCCTTGGGGTTGAGCAGGCTGGTCAGGAAGCCGAACTTCAGGTCATTGGTCTCTGTTGGAGCTTGCTGTTCTTCTTCAGAGGTCCACATGCCGCCAGCAAAAAACAAGCGATAAGCTAGATACATAAGATAGGCCAGACCCATCCAGCGGATCGCCTGAAACAGCCTTGGTTCTGCAAGGAAGAGGGACTGAAAACCGGCAGCAACCAACACAGTGAACACAAGGTATCCGGCAGAGATACCGAGAGATGCTTTCAGAGCGGCGGGGCGACCGCTCGCGAGAGCGCGGCTGGTCACGTAGAGCATATCCGGACCAGGAACGATGATCAGACTGAGAATGGTGATGAGAAAAGGAGAGTATTCGCTGCCATTGGGAGTAAATTCTTGCGGGGGTTTTATTCCAAATTTTCTCCGAATATACTCCTGCCACCACCTTCAGAATATCGAATAGATTCCGAAAAATGAACTCATACGCCCAGCTAGACCGAACAGACTTCGCTATATTGGAGATTTTGCAGAATAATGCACTCCTGCCCAATAAACAGGTCGCAGCGGAGGTCAACCTCAGTCCATCAGCTTGTCATGAACGCATTAAGCGACTGAAAGACAGTGGCATTTTAAAGAGTAGCCACGCTGTTGTGGACCCGAAGGCCTATGGCGTTGGGTTTGAGGCTATGTTCTTCATTCAGCTGGATCGGCACGAAGCTCTTTTAGTGGAAGAGTTCATGCAGGAGGTGGTCGGGCTGCCGGAAGTGAAATCCGTCACGCTCATCAGTGGGGTTTACGATATCATTGCGCATTTACGTGTGCGCGATATCGACCATCTGAAAAGCCTTGCCTTTGAGAAGTTCACGAAACGGGCTTACATCACCAAAATTGAAAGCTCGATTGTCTATGATTTTAAAGAGAGCAGAGTGCAAAAGCCGCTTTAGTTAGCTTGTGTTTTAGCTGCGCTTTGCCGCGACTTCTTGCTTATGACGTTCGTTGAGAGCGTCCACTTCATCCAGCTTTCGGCCAACGCAAGCCAAAGCAGCGGCTGCGGTGGTGAACTCGTTTGCTTTATCGACGTAAAGCTTGCGAGCAGTTTCGGGAAATTCCTGAAGCATGCGGGAGAAGAGTGCGCGGCGAATGCGGATCAGCTCACAGTTTTCGAGAGCAACTGCGCGGGCTGGGCGTTTGCCTTCAGCCATCAGAGCGTTTTCGCCAAATAAAGTGCCGGGGCCATAAGTGCCGCGGGGACGCGAGTCGCGCCCCATCCCGGTCTCAAGCTGCACCTTGCCGATTGTCAGCACGATGCCGCCGTCTGCCCGCTCACCTTCATTAAAAACTGTTCCGCCTTTTGATACCTGCATTGTTTCCGCACTGAAGGCGAGCAGGCGCAGCTGGTCCTCTGTAAACTGCGAGAGGAGTGGAACGCGTCTTAAGATTTCGATGTCGCGGGCTAGACTCATAGTTCTTGAATTAGCCGCTTATGCCTCAAGGTACAAGCTTATATCCACCGGCTTCTGTGACCAGAAGCTCCGCATTGGACGGATCACGCTCGATTTTCTGACGCAGACGGTAAATGTGGGTTTCCAGCGTGTGTGTGGTGACGCCGGAGTTGTAGCCCCAAACTTCATGCAGCAGTACATCGCGTGTCACTGGCTTTTCGCCTGCGCGGTAGAGGAACTTCAGGATGGAAGTCTCTTTCTCGGTCAGACGAACCTTCGCACCGCTTTCGTCCTGCATGGACTTTGCAGCAGGCTGGAAGGAGTAACGGCCAATGGTGAACACAGCGTCTTCGCTCTGCTCGTGCTGGCGCAGGTGTGCACGGATGCGAGCGAGGAGAACAGCAAACTTGAACGGCTTGGTAACGTAGTCGTTTGCGCCAGCTTCCAGACCAAGAATGGTATCGCTGTCTGTGTCATGACCAGTGAGCATGATGACAGGAGCGCCAAAGCCTGCTTTGCGCAGCAGCTTTACAGCTTCACGGCCATCGATGTCCGGCAGACCAACGTCCATCAGAACGAGGTCAAAATGATCTTCTTTTGCTTTTTTGATGCCAGCAGCAGCACTGTCAGCTTGAGTGGTTTCAAATTCATCATAAAGCGAAAGCTGCTCAACCAGAGCTTCGCGCAGATCATTATCGTCATCTACAAGCAGAATTTTACGTGCAGTCATATTCTCACCCAATCACCAATCTTTGGTGCTAGCCCTAAAACTTATCTCACATAAATACATGAAGGGTTGCCGAAAAAAAGGCGAGCAAAAACGTGGTAAATCTCAAAGTTTTTCGTAAAATCTACTTCACGCGTAAGTGACCCCCGCTTTATTTGGGAGTGTTTCTCCCGGTGTTTTCCGCAGGACAACAGGTTCGTCAATGCTTCCTCTCGCAGTACCCACTCCACCCGCAAAGTTGCTTAAAAAGACCCAAAAGACCCTATTTGTGCGGCATACAGGTAACGAGCCTCACACAGGAACGTTGACTTTGGGTGCGGTAACATTTGCGTGTGCACTTGGAAGGTCTGGTTTGACCCACACAAAACGCGAGGGCGATGGTGCAACGCCGATTGGACGTTTTGAACTGCTGAATGTGTATTACCGAGCGGACCGCGGGTCCTGTCCAGTGACCTATTTACCAGTTTCGCCGCTATCTCAGAGTGATGGGTGGTGTGATTCTCCAGAGGATGCTCTGTACAATCGTCCTGTAGACCTACCCTTTGAGCCGAGCCATGAGAAGATGTGGCGGGATGACCGGCTCTATGACATCGTCGTGGTGCTGGATTGTAATATGTACCCAGCAGTGAAAGGCGAAGGCAGCGCGATCTTCTTTCACGTGGCGCGTGAAGGCTTCCTGCCAACAGAGGGATGTGTGGCTGTTTACCCTGAAGTGATGCGGGAGATATTGAAAGAAATGGCGCCCGGCGACATGCTCGAAGTCTGTGCGGAATAGTGCAAAACCAGAGGATTCGATTAGGGAGGCTTTAAAGCTGGCCTCTCAATTGTCTCAGGGGAGGCTTTTCCCTGCATTTTCCCTAGTAATCTAAAGTAATTTACTCCATATAGTGCCTTCTTGACGGATTACGCATGAATGGAAGCAAGCTCATGGCGGATACGCTGGTTCCCTTTTTGAAAATGAACGGTTTAGGCAATGACTTCGTGGTGTTTGACAGCCGCGAGAAAAAGGTCATCTTAACTCCGGCGCAAATCGCGACTATCGGAGACCGTGAAAAGGGTATCGGCTTTGACCAGATGATTACGGTCGAGCCTGCAAGTTCCGATGCTTATGCTTTTATGCGCATCCATAACCGCGATGGTAGTGAAGTCGATGCTTGCGGTAACGCAACACGCTGCATTGGCCGTCTGCTAATGGGTGAAGCTGGCACTCCAGGCGTTACCATTCAGACCAACGCTGGTTTGCTGATTGCGCATGCTTCTGACACTGAAACGCTGGTGAGCGTTGACATGGGTACTCCTCGTCTTGAGTGGGATCAGATTCCGCTTGCCGAAGAGTTTGCTGATACGCGCGCTATTGAGTTGCAGATCGGGCCGATTGATGCGCCGGTTTTGCATTCTCCAAGCGTTGTGAATGTTGGTAATCCGCATGCGATTTTCTGGGTGGATGATATTGAAGCCCACGACCTTGAGCGATTTGGACCATTGCTTGAGTGTCATCCGATGTTCCCTGAAAAGGCGAATATCTCCCTTGCTCAGATTATCGGCGAAAACGAAATCCGCCTGAAGGTCTGGGAACGTGGTGTTGGCTTGACGCGAGCCTGTGGCACCGCAGCCTGCGCAACTGGTGTTGCTGCAGCGCGTACTGGCCGGACTGCACGCAAGTGCACCGTCCACTTGCCGGGAGGACCGCTAGGTATTGAGTGGCGTGAGGATAACGACCACATCATGATGACCGGTGAAACCGCAATTGAATTCGAGGGTGCACTCAATCTTGACACCCTGACCTACACAAAGACCGCTTCGGGGGACGCGGCAATGGAGCCAACGCAGTGAGCATTGATGTTGTGACCTTCGGCTGCCGACTGAACGCTTATGAGTCGGAAGTGATGAAAAGCGAAGCGGAGGCTGCTGGCCTCAAAGACGCTGTGCTGATCAACACTTGTGCCGTGACCAACGAAGCTGTCCGCCAAGCAAGACAAACTATTCGTAAAACACGCCGTGAGAATCCAAATGCGCGCATCATCGTAACTGGATGCGCAGCACAAACTGAAGCAGAAACCTTTGCTGAAATGGGCGAAGTGGATCTGGTTCTTGGAAACTCCGAAAAACTGGAGCGCGCCTCTTATGGCCGTGTCGCTCAGTTTGGCATTGAAGAAACCGAGAAGGTTCGCGTCAACGACATCATGAGCGTGCGCGAAACTGCCGGCCACCTGATTGATGGGCTGGAAGGACGCTCCCGTGCGTTTGTTCAGGTTCAAAACGGCTGTGACCACCGCTGCACCTTCTGCATCATCTTATGGCCGTGGTAATTCCCGTTCCGTACCGATGGGTGTGGTGATCGACCAGATCAAACGCCTTGTCGATAATGGTTATGGCGAAATCGTTTTGACCGGCGTTGATATCACCTCTTATGGAGCTGACCTGCCGGGCACGCCGAAGTTGGGCACGCTCTGCGCCAAAATCCTGAAGCTTATTCCGGACCTCAAGCGTCTGCGCCTGTCCTCTATCGACAGCATTGAAGCTGATGATGAGCTGATGGAAGTGATCGCGCATGATCATCGTCTGATGTCACATCTGCACCTTTCTCTGCAGGCTGGCGATAACATGATCCTGAAGCGCATGAAGCGCCGTCACTCCCGTGAGGACACCATTCGCTTCTGCGAAGATGTGCGCAAGATGCGTCCTGATGTTGTGTTTGGTGCTGACATCATTGCCGGTTTCCCAACCGAAACCGACGAGATGTTTGAAAACACGCTGCGAATTGTTGACGAATGTGGCCTGACACATCTGCATGTGTTCCCATTCTCACCACGACCAGGCACACCTGCTGCACGCATGCCTCAGCTTGATCGCAAGGTCATCAAAGAGCGCGCTGCTCGCCTTCGGATCAAGGGACAGGAAGCTCTGCTTGCGCACTTGCGCGCTGAAGTAGGTAAGAAGCGCGAGATTTTGATTGAGCGTGAAGGGCTTGGTCGTACTGAGCAATTTACTCAGGTTGAACTGGATGCGAATATTGCCGGAAGTCTTGTCTCCGCACGCATTACAGGGCATACCGAGAGACATCTGATTGCAGAACCAATTGGCAAAGCAGCTTAAGCTTTTACATTTCAAAGGTATCTTTCCGGCATGAGCGAAAAGAAGCGCGGTTTTTTCAGTCGCCTGTTTGGCGGTTCTTCAGAAGAAACACAGAGCGAGCAGGAGCAGAAAGCACCTGATAGTGCAGAGCTGCGTGAGTCTCTTGAAGGCGTTCAATCCGTTCCGCTTGACCCTGTAAAAGGCCTTGAAGAAACGGCTGAAGCGGTCGCAGATGAAACTCTTGATCTGGAAAATCCAGAGCTTGCTTCAGAACCTGAAGCAGCAGTTGAAGAAGAAGCTTCTGAGAAGCCTCATGATTTGGATGAGGCCGAAACCAAAGCCCTCGAAGAGACTGCATATCTGGACACCGATGATCTGACTGAGGAAAATTCAGCAGACTCTCATTCCGAGCAAGATATACTTTCCCCTAAGGTCAGCAATGATGCTGCGCCCGTCGCTGAGGATACTGCCGATGAACGACCGGTTCTCACACATGAGATCACTGAAGCATCAGGAACAGAGGAAGGACCTGAAGAAGCAGGAAGCTCTGAAAGTGTTCGGGAACACGGAGACGCAGGAACAGGTGAAGAAGGTCGAGAGATCGAAGAGAGCCGAGCGGCTGAAGAGACTGGAGAAGCTCCGGGAACTGAGGAAACTGGCAAAGATCTTCCAGTAAAGAAAAGCTGGTTCCAGCGTCTTAAAGCTGGGCTTTCCCGTTCCTCAAATGCTCTGACAGAGGGCATCAGCTCCATCTTCACCAAGCGCAAGCTGGACGCTGATACGCTTGAAGAGCTGGAAGACATTCTTATTCAGGCAGACCTTGGCATCGATACTGCAATCGCGATTACGGATCGCGTTTCCGACGGGCGTTATGACAAGGAAATTTCAGGCGAAGAAGTTCGGGCTATTCTTGCTGACGAGATTGAAAGCGTTCTTGAGCCTGTTGCCAAGCCACTGGATCTCAATAGCGGCCACAAGCCACACATCGTACTGATGGTGGGTGTGAACGGCACGGGTAAAACCACCACAATCGGTAAGCTGTCTTCTCTGCTTCATGAGCAGGGCAAGAAGGTTATGCTTGCAGCTGGCGATACTTTCCGCGCGGCAGCCGTTGAGCAGCTGAAGGTTTGGGGTCAACGCACAGGTGCTGAAGTTGTTGCTCGTGATACCGGCGCAGACGCTGCTGGGCTTGCTTATGATGCTGTTGATGCGGCTCTCAGCAACGGCACAGACGTATTGTTGATCGATACTGCTGGCCGTTTGCAGAACAAAGCTGAACTGATGGACGAGCTTGAGAAGATCATCCGCGTGATCCGAAAGCGTGTTCCTGATGCGCCGCATACCACTCTGCTGACCCTCGATGCTACTACCGGCCAGAATGCCCTATCTCAGGTTGAGATCTTCGGTAAGGTTGCGGGCGTAACTGGCTTGGTGATGACCAAGCTGGACGGTACAGCGCGCGGCGGCATTCTGGTGGCTATTGCCCGCAAGTATGGCCTGCCAGTGCACTTCATCGGTGTCGGTGAAGGCGTGGATGACCTTGAGCCATTCTCTGCAAAAGACTTTGCTGCGGCGATTGCTGGTAAAGACGACGAGCTGAACTAAGTCAGCAAAAAAGATTTGGAGAGGCACAGGTTGCCTTTCCGCTCCTATCTGTTTTCTACAAATTTCACTGAGTTCAATGGACAGGCTCGCACTATCGGGTAGACTGGCAGCTTCATTGCCTCCCCTATCGATTTACGAGCCTTCCTATGACACTTGAGTACCTTCTGACTTCCCTCATTGTTGTTCTGCTGCCTGGCACTGGCGTTCTTTACACAATCGCTATTGGCCTCGGAAAAGGGCTGAAACCGAGTGTTGCTGCTGCCTTTGGCTGTACGCTTGGTATTGTTCCAGCAGCCTTGGCAAGCATTGTTGGCCTTGCTGCCATCTTTCACAGCAGTGCCCTTGCCTATCAGGTTCTCAAGTACCTTGGCGTTGCTTACTTGCTCTACATGTCATGGAGCATTTTGCGCAGCGGTGGTGCATTGGAAGTGAATGGTGAGAAACGTGAGCGGACCCTGTATCGCACTGCTATCGATGGCATTCTGCTCAATGTATTAAACCCAAAGCTCTCCCTTTTCTTCCTTGCGTTCCTGCCTCAGTTTGTTTCTCCTGGCAGTGAGAATGCGACTTACGCTCTGCTGCTTCATGCATTTGTGTTTATGGTGCTGACCTTTATCGTCTTCATTGCTTATGGAGCCATGGCATCGCTTGCGCGCGATTATGTGATCAACCGCCCAAAAGTTATGGCTTGGCTTAAGCGGGGCTTTGCAGCTACGTTTGGCGCTCTTGGTGTGAAGCTGGCACTCTCTGAGAGCTGAGACAGCGAACTGCAATTCTGAAAAGACAAACTATTGGAACACAATGGATAATCTAAAACTCAGGTTCCCGCCGGTTATGGTTTTTGCTGGCTTTGCGGTTCTTATCTGGCTGGTTGCTCTGCTTCTACCCGGAGACATCAATCTGCACGGTGCAGAGACAGCCTTTCTCGTGATTGGTATTGGAGCTGGTGGCTATTTTGGCGCGACCGGCCTCTCCGAATTTCGAAGGGCCCGGACGACAACCAGTCCTTCTCATCCAGAAAATGCAAGTGCCATCGTTTCTGATGGGATTTACTCCAAAACCCGGAACCCGATGTATCTGGGCCTGCAGTTCATTCTGCTGGGCTGGGCGGTCTTTCAAGGCAACCTGTTTGCTATTCCGGTTGCTCTGGGGTTTGCAGTTTACATCACAGCCTTTCAGATCAAGCCGGAAGAAGCCATTTTGGAGGAGAACTTCGGCAGTGAGTATCTGGCTTACAAAGCACGCGTTCGCCGCTGGATGTAGCTGCCAACTGTCGAGGCAGATGCTTCAACCTCCACTCCCTTTTGTTACTCTATGGTAAGAATGCGCAAGTAGTGTCCCTAGCGTGATACTGGCCGTTGATCCAAGAAAACAACAAGAGGGAGATCCTGATGGCCGTGCTAATGAAGTTCGATGATATCGATCAGGTCTACAAAGAAACCAGCAAAATCAAAGCTGCGCTGAAGAAAGCCAAGGTTGACGAAAAGACCGAAGACGCTTTCATGAAAGAGCTGAACCAGAAGAAGAAGCGTGCCGAGACCAAGTTTCTGGATGAAGTGAACAACGACTCCAAGATCAAAAACTTCAAGGCCGAGTCTCTGAAGGGCGATGGCGGCTTTACAAAAGCGCTCAAAGAAGCCGCTAAGCGTACACCTATTCAGCTGATGGAAGCGAGTGGCAAGGTTACGCTTAAGGTTGGCAAAGATATTGTCGTTGGAACTTAAAGCAGTTCGCATTTAAGCTGAAGCGCTGGAGCTGCTTTAATTATTGTATTTGCGTATCTTTATCCGAAAACCGGTTCCCACTTTTCGGCGATACGTTGTAGGTTCCGCTTCTAAGCATTCTATCCGAAAAACCATGGCCGAGCTCTCGGCCATGGTTTCTTGTTCTGCGTTCTAAGCCCGCAACTTACGTGCTGATCACGCCGCCTTCGATGGCTTCCATACGGAACGCTGCTGCCATAAGGGCCTTGGTGTAATCTGTCTGCGGGTTGTCGAAGACTTCATCTGACGTGCCTGCCTCCATCACCTTGCCATGCTGCATAACCACCACATCGTTGGCGAGCGCACGAACCACCTTGAGGTCGTGCGAGATGAACAGATAGGCCAGACCGTGCGCTTTCTGAAGGTCACGAAGCAGGTCAACCACCTGTGCCTGTACGCTCATGTCTAGCGCTGAGGTTGGCTCGTCCAGCATTACGAACTTTGGTTCCAGCACCATAGCGCGTGCGATGGAGATACGTTGGCGCTGACCGCCGGAAAACTCGTGCGGGTAACGGAAACGAGTGGCAGCATCCAGTCCCACCTCTTCCAATGCCGCGGCGACCTTGGCTTCGCGTTCTTTTGCAGAAAGATCCGGCATATGGATCTTGAGGCCTTCACCAACAATCTCAGAGACTGACATTCTTGGCGACAGGGAGCCAAACGGATCCTGGAACACGATCTGCATGTCTCGGCGAAGCGGGCGCATTTGCTTCCAGGAATGTTCCTGAATATCCGAGCCGTTGAAGCTGATGCGACCATTTGAAGAGATCATGCGCAGGATCGCGAGACCGAGCGTGGTTTTACCCGATCCACTTTCCCCCACAATGCCAAGTGTCTGCCCGGCACGCACAGTCACGTCGATGCCGTCGACAGCTTTGATGTGGCTGACAGTTTTACGTAGGAAGCCACGTTTGACCGGGAACCAGACCTTCAGATCTCTCGCTTCGACAATAATCGGCTGGCTGGTATCGCCAGCAGGTGGATGGCCCTTTGGTTCAGCAGCCAGCAGGTGTTGAGTGTACTCGTGTTTAGGAGTCTCGAAGATATCTTCGGTGTTGCCCTGCTCTACGATCTTGCCTTGCGTCATCACGCAGACGCGATCTGAGATCCGTCGCACGATGCCAAGGTCATGCGTGATAAAAAGCATGGCCATGCCGGTGCTCTTCTGTAGATCCTTCAGCAGCTGCAGAATTTGCGCCTGAACCGTCACATCAAGTGCAGTTGTCGGTTCATCCGCAATCAGCAAGTCAGGCTCGTTTGCCAGTGCCATGGCGATCATGACACGCTGGCGTTGACCGCCAGAGAGCTGGTGCGGGTAGGACTTCAGGCGCTCTTCCGGGTTCGGTATGCCAACCTGATGCAGGAGCTCCAGAACGCGTTTTCTTGCGTTTGTATCGCCCAGACCACGGTGGATCTTCAGGATCTCCGCGATCTGCTGCTCAATGGTGTGTAGCGGGTTCAGAGAGCTCATTGGCTCCTGAAAGATCATGGAGATCTTGTTGCCGCGTACATGGCGCATTTCGCTTTCGGACGCTGCAATCAGGTCTTCACCCTGATAGACAATCTTGCCCGTTGGATGGCTGGCAGCTGGATATGGCAGAAGCTTAAGCACAGACAAAGCGGACACGGATTTGCCTGAGCCACTCTCGCCCACCAGCGCGACGGTCTCGCCTTTCTTGATCTCAAAAGAGATCTGATCAACGGCGAGGTTTGTTTTCTCGCCCTGATGGAAGGCGATGGACAGATCCTCAACAGAGAGGAGCGTTTGATTATCAGTCATATGCGATCCTCCCTTCTTCAGTTCATCGTTTTGCGTGGATCAAAGGCGTCGCGGACGGCTTCACCAATGAAGATCAGCAGGCTGAGCATGATGGACAGAACAAAGAAGCCTGTCATGCCAAGCCATGGTGCCTGAAGGTTGTTCTTGCCTTGCTTGAGCAGTTCACCCAGTGAGGCTGATCCCGGAGGCAGACCGAAGCCAAGGAAGTCTAGCGCAGTCAGCGTGGAAATGGAGCCATTCAGGATGAACGGCATGAAGGTGAGCGTTGCCACCATCGCATTTGGCAGCAAGTGACGGCGCATGATTGTGCCGTTGGAGACGCCCAGCGCACGTGCTGCGGAGATGTACTCAAAGTTTCGTCCTCGCAGGAACTCTGCACGGACGACGCCGACCAACGCGACCCATGAGAATGCGAGCAGGATTGAGAACAGGATCCAGAAGCCCGGCGTCAATACCGAGGATATGATCAGAATGAGGTAGAGCGTCGGCATTGCGGTCCAGATTTCAATGAAACGCTGGAAGCCAAGGTCAACCCAACCACCGTAGAAGCCCTGCACTGCACCAGCGCCGATGCCGATAACAGAAGAGGCCAATGTAAGAGCCAGACCAAAGAGCACGGAGATGCGGAAACCGTAGACGAGACGAGCGAGCACATCGCGGCCCTGATCATCTGTGCCGAGCCAGTTCCAGTTGCCGATGGTGCAGTTTGGATCGCTCACGCCATCCGGATAGCGCTCACAGCGCTGTTCCTTATCCATCATCCAGCTTGGAGGAGCTGGTGCTGGAACGGGGATCTCGTTGTTCACTGTTTGATAGGAGTAGCGGATTGGCGGCCAGACCATCCAGCCATTGGCTTCGATCTCTTCCTGAATAAACGGATCGCGGTAGTCAGTGGTTGCTAGGAAGCCGCCGAACTTCTCTTCCGGGTAGTCCACGAAGATCGGAGACAGCAGCTCGCCTTTATAGGAGACCAGAAGCGGACGATCATTCGTTATGAACTCAGCACAGAGCGTTAGCACAAACAGGACGAGAAAGATCCAGAGGGACCAGTATCCACGCTTGTTGGCTTTGAAATTTTGCAGGCGCCGCTGATTGAGCGGAGACAGCTTTTGCCGCTTTTCAGGCGGCTGTGTCTGCTCTGGCAGCGGATTGATTGTTTCGTAGCCCTGATCCTGAAGGCGTTTTTCGAGTTGCGTGTCCATAGCTCGTCACACCTCCCGGCTTTCAAAATCGATCCGGGGATCAATCCACGTGTAGGTGAGATCTGAAACCAAATTCACAATCAGGCCCATTAACGAGAAGATATAGAGCGTAGCAAACATGACTGCGTAGTCACGATTGAGCGCAGATTCAAAGCCCAGCAAGCCAAGACCATCCAGCGAGAAAATGGTCTCGATGAGGAGTGAGCCTGCAAAGAATGCTGAGATGAATGCGCCTGGGAAGCCAGCAACAACGATGAGCATGGCGTTTCGGAACACATGACCGTACAGAACCTGACGCTCTGTCAGCCCTTTAGCGCGGGCGGTTTGCACATACTGCTTTCTGATTTCATCCAGGAAGGAGTTCTTGGTCAAAAGCGTTGTTGTTGCGAAGGCTGAGAGCGCCATTGCTGTCAGCGGCAGCACCAGATGCCAGAAGTAATCGAGGATACGTTCCGGCCACGACATATCGCTCCAGCCTTCCGAGGTGAGGCCCCTGAGCGGGAAGAAGTCCCAGAACGAACCACCTGCGAACAAAACGATCAGCATGATAGCGAAGAGGAAGCCCGGAATTGCATAACCGACAATGATGATGCTGGAGGTCCAGACATCAAACGAGGTGCCATCCTTGACCGCTTTACGGATGCCCAGCGGGATGGAGATCCCATAGGAAATCAGTGTCATCCAGAGACCAAGCGAGATAGAAACCGGGAGCTTTTCAACGATCAGATCGACAACGGCAATATCGCGGAAGTAGCTCTCACCGAAGTTGAAGGTGGCGTAATCCAAAATCATCCGGCCAAAACGTTCCAGCGGTGGTTTGTCAAAACCAAACTGGGCTTCTAGCTCTTTGATGAACTCAGGATCAAGCCCCTGAGCACCACGATACTTCGATCCTGCGCTGTCTCCGCTGCCCTGATTGGCGGCAGCCGAGCTACCAAAATCACTGCCACCACCTGAGATGCGGCTGGTTGCTGATACACTATCCCCTTGCAACTGCGCGATGACCTGTTCAATTGGTCCACCCGGTGCAAACTGGATAATGACAAAGTTAATCGCCATGATGCCGATGAGGGTCGGGATCATCAAAAGCAATCTACGCAGAATATAGGCGCCCATGGGCTTCTTTTGTCCCTAACTTTCCTTGCCGATGCGAGCGGCTTTTTCCGAGTCTACCCACCACGTTGTTTCAACGGGGAAGTCGTAGGCAGGCATGTCATTCGGAATGCCGAACATGTCCCAGACAGCGACCGTGTGGAAGGCTTTGAACCACTGAGGCACCCAATAGAAGCCTGCTCGCAGAACTCTATCCAATGCTCTGGCAGCGGTTATCATTTCCTCACGTGACGACGCATTAAGTGCTTTTTCCACCAGATCATCGACCGCTGGCACTTTGATGCCTGACAGATTGTAAGATCCGAAGGTTTCAGCAGCTGATGATGTCCAGAAATTGCGGATGCTTGGTCCAAGCGTTGGCGTCAACGCGAAACGGTGCCCAACAATGTCATAATCAAAATCATCTACACGCTTCTGGAATTGTGCTGGATCGACAACCCGGAAGCTTGCTTCAATGCCTAACAGTCTGAGATTCTTGACGTATGGCAGTACAATTCGTTCGAAAGCAGGCGAGTTGGAGAGAAACTCCATTACCAACTGTTTTCCATCAGGGCCAACCAGTTGCTCGCCACGCCTGTAGTAACCAGCTTCCTTCAGTAGGAGAGATGCTTCTCTGAGAAGTTTGCGATCCTGACCGGAACCGTTAGAAATCGGCTGGGTGATCGCCTCACCGAAGACCTCTGGCGGCAAGTCCTTCTTGAAAGGCTCCAGCAAGGCCAACTCTGCTTCACTTGGCTGACCAACTGCTTTCATCTCAGAGTTTTCGAAGAAAGACTGTGTTCTGGTGTAAAGATCATAGAACAAGGCTGAGTTAGACCATTCAAAGTCGAACGCGTAGCCCAGTGCCTCACGAACCTTCGGGTTAGCAAACTTCTCTTTCCGCGTATTCAGGAACCAACCTGCGCTCCGGATGGGAGGCGGATAGCGAACTCCTTCTTTACAACGCGTCCTTCTGTAAGCGCCGGGAAATTGTATTCAGTTGCCCATGTTTTGGAGGAGAACTCCTCGTGGAAGGTCAATCGCCCCTTTTTGAAGGCCTCGAAAGTTGCCTGACGATCACGGAAGAAATCGAGGCGAATGATCTCGAAATTGTGGTGACCCTTTGTCACCGGGAGATCTTTTGCCCAGTAGTTCTCGACCTTCTTGTATTCGATATAACGACCAATCTCGTAGCGACCCACCATGTACGGCCCGGAAGACAATGGCGGTGTCAGCGTTGAGGCCTCAAAGTTGTAGCGGGTGTAGTAGTTCTTCGAGAAAATAGGGAGAGTTGCTATCAAAAGGGGAAGTTGCCTGCTGTGATTGCCCGAAAAGGCTACAGTGACAGTGTGTTCATCCGGTGCAGTTGCAGAAACCATCTCCTTGATGGACTGACTTATGATCGGATGGCCCTTCTCCTTCAGGGTCATCAGGCTGAAGACCACATCTTCAGCATTGAGTACCGAACCATCATGGAAGCGGGCTTCCGGCCGGATCTTGAAGGTGACGAAGTTGCCGTCTTCTGACACCATCGCGCTTTCAGCAACCAGACCGTACACCGCATCCGGCTCATCATAGGCGCGGATCATCAGACTGTCGAAGCAGCGCTCCATGCGTGGTGGAGCATCTCCTTTGAGGATGAAGGTGTTGAACGTGTTGAAAGTCTGCGGGTTCTGATTATAGCCCCAGCTTGGAGCCGTCATGGCGATCTTGCCACCAACAGGTGCTTCTGGGTTGACGTAGTCAAATGACGTGAAGTCGGCTGGATATTTCAGATCACCAAAGACGGACAGACCATGGCTCCAAGTGCCAGCCTGCACAGGTAACGCGCCCCCCGGAACGAGGAAGGCTGCTGCTGTGGCTGCACTGAACTGCAGGAAGCTGCGTCTATTGATATGGCTTAGCTTCATCAATTGGCCTCCTGTATTTTCTTCGCTTTTTCTTCGTCCCACCACCAAACGGTCGGAAAGCCGATGCTGAACTCAGGAAGTTGCTTGGGATGGGAGAAACGATCCCAACGAGCGACACGGCTGAATGGGGAGGTCCAACCCGGCACAACGTACTGCTCCCACATAAGGATGCGGTCCAGAGCTTTTGTGGCCGCGACCAGATCATCACGATCATGCGAGTTGATGATGATCTCGATCAGCTCGTCGATTGCAGGGTTCTTGATGCCAGCATAGTTCTGGGAAGCTTCACTATCAGCGGCGTTAGAACCCCAGTATTCTCTCTGCTCATTGCCTGGAGACAGAGACTGGGCCCAGCCGGTGTAGATCATGCCAAAATCACGACTGCGGACGCGGTTTACGTATTGTGAGCTGTCGACGACGCGCAGTTGCAGATCAATGCCAAGCTTTTTCAGGGATGCCTGGTAACGCAGAGCGACACGCTCAAAACGGCCACCGTTCAGCAGGTACTCAATGGTGAACGGCTCGCCAGTTTCTTTGTTGACCAGCTTGCCTTGCTTTTGAACGTAGCCAGCTTCTCTGAGAAGGCCGATTGCTTTTCTCAGGTTGGTGCGTTCCTGACGAGCATCTTCAGAAACCGGGTTTTCATAGGGCTCAGTAAAGACTTCAGCAGATACCGGGGATTTCAGGGATTTCAGGATTTCCAACTCACGCCCTTCTGGTAGGCCTGCGGAAGCCAGCTTAGTGCCGTCGAAGTAGCTGGTGAACCGGCTGTATTGATCGAAGAAGATCGTGCGGTTCATTTCCTCAAAGTTGAGAGCATAGTTCAGTGCGCGGCGAACGCGGCGGTCTTGAAACTTCTCTTTACGAGTGTTGAGGATAAAGCCCAGCATAAGGCCGCTGCCGCGGTATGTCTGCGGGAACTTCTCCAAGACAATGTGGTTCGCTTTCACCGCAGGAATGTCGTAGGCGGTTGCCCAGTTTTTCGCGGTGGTTTCTGTGCGCCAGTCGAAACGGTCCGCCTTGAAGGCTTCCAGCTGCACGGTTTCATCGCGGTAGTAGTCGTAGGCAATCGTATCAAAGTTGTTGGAACCAACATTCACGTTGAGGTCTTTGGCCCAATAGTCCTCAACACGGTCAAATGAGATAGAACGACCCGGGACAACCTTTCCGATCCGGTATGGACCTGATCCAAGAGGTACTTCCAGTGTACCTCTGGAGATATCGCGTGGGTTGCCTTCAGCATCTTTCCCAGTCCACCAATGTTTTGGCATGATGTAGAGAGAGCCAAGGATTTGCGGAGCTTCCCTGTTACCGGGCTTATCAAAGTTGAACCGGATCTCAGTTGGACTGAGAATGTCGTAGCCCGTCACATGACGATAATAGTATTTGCGGGAAGGATCCTGTGTGGTCCATTGATCAAATGACCAGCCACATCCTCTGTAGTGATTGGCTTTCCGTCATGCCAGCGTGCATCAGGGCGCAAACGATAGACCACCCATGCATAGTCATCAGGATACTTCATCGCATCTGCGATCAAGCCGTATTCCGTAGAGGACTCACTCATGGATGGGGTCATCAGCGTATCGTAGATGAGGCCAAGGCCGCCGGCGCGGACACCCTTTGATGCGACGAGGTTCAGGCTATCGTAGGTCCCTGTTGTCGAGAGCCGTACTCTGCCTCCCTTCGGGGCATCTGGATTGACATATGGGAAGTGCTTAAAGCCCTTCGGCATCTGAGGTGTGCTGATGAGAGAGTCTGCGTACCGCCACTCAGGTTCATTCGTTTCAGCAATTGCTGCGGAGGACGTCAGGCTTGCGAGAGCAAGCGCCAAACCTGTTAGTGAGCTATATAGTTTGGTACGCACAACATTCCTCCATAAATACAATCAGTAGTTCTAGCGTAGAAAAGTCACCACGCGCTGAAAATTGAGCTTTTCTTGCAGCTTTCAGCTAAACTTAAACTAAGATTACGGCTGAAAACACTTCTGCGACAACGTCTTTTGCCAAGATGACAAAAATTTAACTGGAAGAAACGAGGAAAAGGTTAGCATTCACCAGAAAGTAGACAATAAAAAAGCCGGGATTAAATCCCGGCTCTTTGACAATTCTACCCTCACATATGTGGGAGGGATATCAATTCAATTTTAGTTGATTGGCACTGGGTTGTCTGAGAGTGAACGCAGGTAAGCGATCAGATCAGCACGTGGCTTGTCTTTTTTCAGACCAGCGTAACCCATGGAAGTACCTGCAACGTGTTTCTTAGGTGCTTTGATGAACTCGTTCAGCTGCTCGAAAGTCCACTCAGGATTGTTTGCTGCGAACTCCTGCATTGCTGCAGAGTAAGAGAAACCACCGTGAGAGGCAGGCGCGCGACCTACGACACCCCAGAGAGCAGGACCAACTTTGTTTTTGCCGTCCTGATCAAAGGTGTGACACGCTGCACACTTCTTAGCTTGCTTTGCACCAGCATCTGCATCAGCAGTTGCGAGCAGTTCCTCAATTGAGACAACCTTGGTTTCTTCCGCAGCTTCTTCACCTGCACCGTTGTCGGCACCAGCTACTTCGATTTCAAAACCGCGTTTTTCGTCTCCATGAGGCGCGAAAATAATGTCTGACAAAACATTCAGGCCCATGAATGCAACCAAAGCGAACAGAATTGCGCCGGCAATTTTGTTCAGTTCAAACGAGTTCATAGCTCACACGCTCCGAATATTGGTTAGGCTAGCCGTATTGCAGCAGGCATGGCACCTAACTCGATCTGTGTATTTTGCTGGGAAACTACAGTTATTTTCGGGCACTTGTCCATAATTTAATTAGTGTTTTTCCTAGGACTTTTGAAGTGATGTGGACCAGAGGTTGATCTTTACGATCTGAAAAAACCAATGAACACAACGCCTCTCGCACGGCAGCAGTTTAAAATCGCTATAAACTACTGATTTATTCATAGATATCCCGCTCAGCACGATTTTGATTGCACCTTAAGGCGCAGCACAACCATTTTACCTGGGCTCAAGTGTATGCGACAAAATATCACACCAAAACTGTTTCCCATCTGGGGATTTTACGGTGGAGGACCAAATGAGCCCGTGGCAAACGCCATTCTTGAGGTCTTTTCACCTTATGTTTCGCCTCTGAGTATTATTAGAGTTTGCAATCCCTCATATCTAGGGCAATTTGTGAGAGTGATTGTTTCGCAAAAGTTGGCGAAGCCTCAAATGTACCATGATTTAAGATTGCCGTGAGTGTAGTGATGTCAGATCAGCGCAAAGTCGTGTTTCAAGGAGAAGTGGGAGCTAACTCCCACATGGCGTGTAACGCCGTTTACCCAGAGTACCAAGCTATCCCTTGCCCGACTTTTGAAGACTGCTTTCACGCGATCGAGTCCGGTGACGCCGAACTTGGTATGATCCCGATCGAAAACTCGGTCGCAGGACGTGTTGCGGACATCCATCACCTGCTTCCTCGCAGCAATCTGCACATTATCGGCGAGTACTTCATGCCGATTCGCTTCCAGCTGATGGGCATCAAAGGCACCAAACTGGAAGAGCTGAAGAGCGTTCAGAGCCACATCATGGGTCTGGGCCCAGTGCCGAAACTTCATTCGTGATCATGGCCTTAAGCCGATCATCGGCGCTGACACCGCAGGCTCAGCCCGTCAGGTTGTGGAAGGCGGTGATAAGACTGTTGGTGCTTTTGCTCCTGAACTTGCTGCTGATGTGTATGGTTTGGATATCCTCGCACGTGATTGTGAAGATGCGGCACATAACACCACCCGCTTCGTTATCCTTTCCCGTGAGAAAAAGCAGGCCGTCAATACCGGCCAGCCGATCATTACTACTTTCATCTTCCGTGTTCGCAACGTTTCTGCTGCTCTTTACAAAGGGTTAGGCGGATTTGCGACCAACAACGTCAACATGACGAAGTTGGAATCCTATCAGCTCGAAGGCCAGTTTTTCGCTTCAATGTTTTACGCAGATATTGAAGGACACCCAGAAGAACCCAACGTAGCCCTTGCACTTGAGGAGCTGGCGTTTTATTCGACTGAACTGAATATTCTTGGGGTGTACAACGCTAGTCCGTTCCGCGAAAAAATTCGGGAACCTGAGGCTAATCGTGCCTTGCGTCCTACACCGGGAAAATAACAGTTGTAGGCCTGCTCCAGCGGTGAGCCACCTATGTATCGATCCGGACAGTACTGAGCCGGGCTAGTTACAAGGACTTTACATGTCTGAATTCAAGTTTGATGCATTGTGCATCGGCAATGCAATCACTGACGTCTTCTCTCATGTAGAAGATAGCTTTCTCGTTGATCAGTCTTTGGTAAAGGGCTCCATGCGTTTGGTCGATACAGACGAAGCTTTGCGTCTGTATGACCTGATGGGTCAAACAACCCGCATTTCCGGCGGCAGTGCTGGCAATACTGCAGCAGGTATTGCGTCTCTTGGCGGCGCGCCTGCGTTCATCGGCAAAGTAGCTGATGACGAGATTGGCGAAGTATATCGCCATGACATGAACAGCATTGGTGCGCATTTCCAAACCAGCCCACTTCGTGATGATCTGGCATCTGGCCGTTCAATGATCCTGATCACCCCGGATGGTGAGCGGACCATGAACACTTACCTGGGATCCGCAACCAAGCTGACAGCTCTTGATATCGATCCTGAAGTGGTTTCCAACTCCGCGATCACTTACATGGAAGGGTATCTGTGGGACGAAGAAGCAGCTAAGAAAGCCTTCCTTGAAGCTTCACGCGTTGCTCATGAAGCCGGTAAACTGGTTTCTCTCTCCCTTTCCGACAGCTTCTGTGTTGATCGTTTCCGCGATGAGTTCCTGGAACTGATCCGCGAAGACAAAGTGGACATTCTGTTTGCCAATGAGCACGAGTTGAAAGCTCTCTATCAGACATCCGACATTGAAACTGCGATTGCGCTGGTTCGTGAAGACTGCACGCTGACCGCTCTGACCCTTGGCTCAGAGGGTGCTATGGCGATTTCCCGCGAAGAGACCGTACACGTTCCGGCAACAGCGATTGTTGGCGGTGTGCGTGACCTGACCGGCGCTGGCGACCTGTTTGCCTCTGGCTTCCTGTTTGGTCTGGCGCGTGATTTCAGCCTGAGCGACTGTGCTGAGCTTGGCTGCTTGTGTGCTGGTGAAGTGATCAGCACGTTGGCGCCCGCCCAGAAAAACCTCTCAACCAGATTGCAGAGCAGAGTGGTTTCACTCTGGAAGCCTAAGAATGGGCAATGATGATCTAGGCGGCTCTCGGGCCGCCTTTTTTATTTGTAGATCTGCTGAATATCTTCTGCATTGTTGACCTGAAAGAAGAGCGGCTGGGCTGTTCCGATATGCAGACGCTCGGTTTCCTCCTGTCTGAGATTGCAGAGCTTCGAGATCAGTCCTCTGATTGTATTACGATGCGCCGAGATGAGGATATTTTTCCCGTTTGAGAGTTGAGGCAGGACGCGATGTCGGAACACGCCGAGCGCTCTGTTCGCTGTCATCTCCAAACTCTCCCCGCCCGGAGGAACGGCATTCAATGAGTGTCGCCATTTGTGGACTTGCTCTACACCGTGCTGCTGGCAGACTTCCTCAATCGCTTTGCCGGTTAGCTCACCATAAGCACGTTCGTTGAAAAGCTTATCTTCAATCACATGCAAATGAGACTGTTCAGCTTCTTCCAGAATGTGCTCCAGCGTCTTACGTGCTCGTGTCAGGGCTGAGGAGTAGGCAAGATCAAACTGTATTGCATGGGCTTTTAGAGCGCGGCCAGCGTTTTTGGCTTCTTCAATGCCTTTGGGTGTCAGGTCAGGGTTGCCCTGCCCAGAGAACACTCTGCGTGCATTCCATTCGCTTTGCCCGTGGCGTACCAACACCAACAATCCCATAAGACACGCCTCGTCGATCTTCCTTACTGCGTGTCTTATATAGTTTCATTTGCGGGCCTAAACCCGACTTTCGTTGAAACATCCCACAGTGATTTTACGCAGGCTCCAGAATGTTCGTGGGCAAGCCGTCCAGGCTGGTGGCGTTGTGCTTGCGCCAGTAGTTCTCCAGCTCTTCACGATCCATCGTCTCATAGTAAGGCAGGAACTCCTTCTCGATGCGCGTATCAACCAGATCCATGCGAGGAACTGTTGAACCGCAGGAGGTCTGGATGAGTTCGATATCAAGATCGAAAATCTGGCGGCATCCCGGCAGATCAGGGAAGAGACTGATCATCTTGTCCCAATCGGCATCTCTGGGATGAAGGACCCTTGCCTGACCAAACACGCGCAGTGTGAGACGCTGCTCACCGAAGGAACAGAACATCAACGTCATGCGCCCATCTTCCTGAACGTGGGTGGCTGTTTCATTGCCGATGCCCGTCAGGTTTAGCCAGATAATCCGCTCATCGCTCAGCACCCGGAGCGTGTCCATGCCTTTGGGAGACAGGTTGATGTGCCCCGTTGCGGCGGCTGTCGCCACGAAGAACATCTGCTGCTCTTCAATGTGCTGACGGAATCTGCGGTTCAGTCTTTTGGCTTTGATCATGGCGGTCAGGAACTGCTTAAGAGATGGCTAGTCAGCATCTGCGTACTGGACGTTGATGCGGCGCTGTTCGCTTGCGTAGCTGCCAGAGCGGCCTTCGTTACGCTTGTCGTAGCCTCTTGACCATGCTTGCCAGAACTCCTCTGAAGAGCTTTCCATCTCCATGATCTCTGGTTGGACCACAGGGGTCTTTGGCAAGACAGTGTTGGGCAGCTGCACCACCTGAAGCAGAGGCCGGTGGCGCGGGAAGCTGATCGGTACATCCTGCTTGCGTAGCTTCACATTTATGAAGAGGGGAGAACAGAACCAGCTGGAGTCAATCATCGCTTCAAAGCAATCAAATGCCGTGTTGGAGGGTAGGTTGATTGGTCCGCGAACCCAGTGGCACTGTCCTTCATCGCCGATAAGGCTGTACCCGGCGCCAATCTGGACGATATCGCCTTCTGGAAACACATCCAGAAACGGCGGATAATAGTCCTCAAGGCCTTCCGGGCAGGTATTCCTGTAGTCTTCCACGAAGTCTGTAAGATACAGCCGATCCAGCAAGGTCCACTCGCCATCTGCCCCAAGTCGGTACAGGACCTCTGATCCAGTCCACATCAGGTAGAAATCAACTGGCGGGTAAACGTACCATCCCTGACGAGAAGCAGTAATGAGGGGTTCACAATACTTCATAGCCCGGGCGGGCATCATGCCAAGGTTCGTTCCATCTGCCTTTACAACGTCGGGGGCAGACTTAACCATTCTTACAAACTTCACGGAAATTCCCTCGCAGACAATACACTCTGCAAAATGAAGCGAGGCAGACTAAGCTGCCTCACACATTAAATTATTTTGGCTTTTTCTCTTCATCTTTAGGAGCCAGGCCACCGTTCAATTTTGCTGGCTTAGCTTGTGCAGATGCTGGGCGACCGTCGTTTGCTACTGAAAACTTCATAGGTTGTCCTCTCAATCAAATAACTAATGTGGTCATACAATTGCTGTATGCATTAAGAGGCTTACACCTAAAATTACGTAGCGCAAGCTTAATAATAATCGCTGCATCATTATCTATTATTGATAATCTTCAATGCATTACATTTCACGGACTTAGTATTTAATCAAAGTCTATTTGTGTGAATAATATTTATATTTTAAGATTCTAATTCAGCTACTGGCGAGGGGAATAACTGCGGGCAAATAAAAAAGCGGCTCAAAGAGCCGCTTTTATGATTCTGAGTTGTGGGGCTGGTTTAGACTTCAGCCAGATCCTCAACGGAAAGAACCTTACCTTCTTCATCTAGGCGATAAACAACTGGCTTACCTGTGCCGAGTTCACGCTTGAGGATTTCTTCAGGTGAAAGACCTTCAAGTTCCATGATCAGGGAACGCAGGGAGTTGCCGTGTGCAGCAACGATCACGCGGTTGCCTTCCAGAACTTTTGGAAGAATGTCAGAGCGGTAGTAAGGCAGGGTGCGCTCTGCAGTCATCTTCAGGCTTTCGCCGCCTGGAGGAGGCACGTCGAAAGAACGACGCCAGATGTGTACCTGCTCTTCACCGAACTTCTGACGCGCTTCGTCTTTGTTCATGCCGGTGATGTCGCCGTAGTCACGTTCGTTCAGAGCTTTGTCCTGAGCGGTTGGCAGGTCTTCCTGACCAAGTTCGCCAAGGATCAGCTTGAGAGTGTGCTGAGCGCGCAGCAGGTCAGAAGTGAACGCCAGATCAAACGTCAGGTTCATTTCCTTGAGCTTCTTGCCCGCAGCTGTTGCTTCTTCAACACCCTGTTCTGTCAGGTCTGGGTTTTTCCAGCCGGTGAACAGGTTTTTCAAATTCCATTCGCTTTGTCCGTGACGGACGAGAACCAAAAGGCGTTCCATCAAACTCTCCTGGAGAGGTTATGTGTTCTTGAAAACAGTTGTCTTGGAAGACTGTTTTCAAAGGTCATTGCGCATACCCCGTTGTGTACCAGAACCCCGGGAATGCGCTGTGTATCACTCGTCGTTCAGGCCGAGAACATCAGCCATTGAGTATAGGCCCGGTTGCTGCTTGTGCGCCCAAATGGCGGCTTTCACAGCACCGCGAGCAAAAATCTGTCGGTCTGTTGCAATGTGCGAGAGTTCTATACGCTCTCCTTCACCTGCAAACATCACCGTATGTTCACCTACCACTGAGCCGCCGCGCAGCGTTGCAAAGCCGATGTCACCTCTGTTGCGCTCACCTGTGATACCGTCACGTGAGCGAACACTATGAGTTTCCAAGGAAATTTCACGTCCTTCAGCTGCAGCTTCACCGAGAAGCAATGCTGTACCGGACGGAGCATCGACCTTGTGTTTGTGGTGCATTTCCAGAACTTCGATGTCGAAATCTTCATCGAGGGCCGCTGCTGCCTTTTTTACGAGGCCAGCCAGCAGGTTCACACCTAGGCTCATATTGCCGGATTTTACAATGCGGGCCGATGTCGCGGCGTGAGCAGCTCAGTTGATTGAGCGGAGGTCATGCCGGTGGTGCCGATGACATGCACGATAGAATGACGGGCGGCGGCGTCTGCAAAGGCAACGGTTGCTTCAGGAAGCGTGAAGTCCAGAACACCGTCTGCTTCTGCGAAAGCTGCGTCGAGGTCGGACGTGACTGCAACGCCAAGCTTGCCGCATTCGGCCAGCTCACCTGCATCCTTACCGAGGAACTCTGAGTTTTCGCGTTCAATCGCTGCGGAGACTACCACTCCGTCCATTTCGTTTACGGTGCGCACCAAGGTCCGGCCCATTCGGCCAGCGGCACCGACAACAACCAGTCGCATATCACTCATCACATTCCCCCGAGCTGCCAACAGCCCCTCCAAACTTAAGGTGAGAGTGGGTATAGCAGGCAGTTTGCATTGTTTCAAACCGATATGGCCCCAGAGGCAGCTCCAGTCGTGGTTGTGAGGTTTTCTCAACCTGCACTTTATAGAAAATGCTGATGGCACACCTTCTATGACATAGACATCTCTCTATTTTTGCCTAGTCTGTACAGGTCTTCATTATTGCAGCGAGCTGACTTTACGCTGGAACCCATCGGAAGAATGGGATTTTGAGAGCTCGCCCATTCTGGGTTCTACTATGGATAATATTCGCGGCAGCGCCTGGATGGTGCTGGCTATGTTGGGGTTTGCCATTGAGGATACGCTTCTCAAGACTGCGACGGCTGCTGTGCCCGTCGGGCAGACGCTCATGCTGTTTGGAGCAGGTGGAACTTTTGGCTTTCTGTTATTGACCTGGAGACGAGGTGAGCGGGCGTTTGCTTCCGAAGCTTTGAAGGCTACGCTGTTTACGCGGGCGATTTTTGAGATCACTGGCCGCCTGTTCTTCCTCCTTTCTCTGGCGCTGAATACTCTTTCCAGCACTTCTGCAATCCTGCAGGCCACGCCTATTGCTGTTACTCTGGGTGCGGCGGTGCTGTTTGGAGAACGGGTGAGCTGGCAGCGCTGGCTGGCCATTCTGATCGGGTTTGTTGGTGTGCTGATGATCATCCAGCCGAGTTCTGAAGCCTTTCAGGTGACGTCCATTCTTGCGATCATCGGCATGATTGGTTTTGCCGGGCGGGATCTTGCGACGAGAGCAGCTCCCCCTGCCCTCTCCAACATGCAGCTTGGGGTCTATGGATTTGGCGTGTTGATCCCCACCGGAGCGCTCTACGCGTTCTGGACCGGCGGTTTTGTCTGGCCTGATCTTTACAGCGGCCTGAGCATTGCGGCAGGCACTCTTGTGGGTATTGGCGCCTACTACTCCCTTACCGTTGCCATGCGCACGGGCATGGTGTCTGTGGTCACGCCGTTCCGTTATTCACGGCTGCTCTTCGGCCTTCTGCTGGGCTTTATCATCTTTGACGAAAGCGTTGATGCCATGACGCTGGCAGGGTCGGCGATCATTGTGGTGAGTGGTCTATATATTCTGATGGGGAACTCACCCCGCAAGGCTGCGGCCACCAAGGAAGCCACAGAGCGAGCGTAACGCAGGTTCAGAAGCACTTATAGCACCGCGTGGATTTCCATGCGGTGTTGGAGCTAAGGTTTCCCGTTTCTCACGGGTGGAGCAAGGCGAACAGGCTCTGCCTGCGCTACTTGTTAGAAATGTTTCTTCGGCATTGACTGTTCGCCTCGCCCGGGCCTTTTCTCATGAACACGCGGGCTCCCTCTCGGACAGACGCGACAGGCACGTTTGCGCATCACAGATGCGCTTTCATGCCTTTGACAGTTTCCTGTCACCACCGGACGCCCTCCGGAACGACCCCAAGCTCCCTACTACCACTGTGGTCTCAATAGGGTATGGCGCTTCACCGGACCTCCCGACACGATACGTTACCTCATGCCGGTAGCCCAACCCCGCCCACGCCACGGAATGGACGGTCCACTCCTGCCCGAATGCGTGGGCACGAGATCAAGCGTAAGGGTGTTTTTGATGAGGGGGATAAGTTTTGTTGGCTTTGCTCAACCCAAATCGACCTTCACGAACGAAGCCGACAGATCAAGCAACTAAGCCAATCTCAATTCAGGTTGACAACATGTTGTCGAAATTATATTGACAGCACGTTGTCAATATAGGAGGCGAATTTGAGAGTCTTCATCAGATCAATAGTTGCAGGTATGGGACTGGCTTCCCTCGCCATTCAATCCAGCGCTCAAGAAGGGATTAAGATCATCGAAACCGAGATTGTCATCAACCAGTCGGCCAACCTGAGTGTTTATCGCGCGGGGCCAGAATCGACCCAAAACGTTGTTTTTCTACACAGTGATAGCGGTGCGGCGACACAGTGGTTTTCGGTCATGGAGAACCTCGCGGATACGCATTCAGTGATCGCTTTTGATCAAAGAGGACATGGTTCATCCTCACCTACAGCAAGCGGCGATTACAGCTATGAAGCCAGAGCTGAAGATTTGCAGAAGGTGATTGCTACGCTTGGTTCTCAATCAGTTGTTCTCGTGGCTCATTCCGGCTCTGCGGGTGTCGCACTTAAATATGCCGAGGCAAACGCCGATACCTTGCGAGGAATTTACTTTCTTGATCCTGCATCTGATCCGCGCGCAATGCCAGAAGACATGCGGCAGGGTTTCTTGGATGCCATTCGATCTGAAAACGGGCTGGATGCTGTGCAGGGATATTTTGCTTCAATTGCAGGCCAGAACCCAGAAACCATCACGACTGTAACCAGTGATGCCGCTCAAGTTGCACCAGACGCACGCATCGGGTTTGCGCAAGCTTTGATGGATTGGAACCCGGAAATTGCAATGTCGTATTGGACGGGCCCGACTTTCATGGCCATTACATCTGCCAATGATACCCCGGCGGCCATTCGTCACCTGGGTGAAACTGTCGAATACGACCTCTTATCGACTGAAGGGCATTGGGCACAGTTAGATGCGCCGGAAATTGTTGCGCGATCAATAAGATCCTTTATTGATAGCTTGTCTTGAGTTTGGAGGCTGACGTTGTGACAATCAAAAGAAACAGAGGTGGCGACGCAGTCTCAAACCTAATGCTTACAACATTTAAGTTGAATGGCGCATTCCTCGCGGCGGGGGACAAAATTTCAGCCCCATCGGGGCTTACATCCTCCCGCTGGCAAGTGCTGGGCACCTTAATGTGGGGTGATATGACAGTTTCGGGAATTGCCCGAGAAATGGGTCTGTCACGTCAAGCGGTGCAACGTATTGCTAACGTACTTGCCGAGGAAAAATTAATCACATTTCTCGATAACCCCAGTGACAAACGCGCCAAACTGGCATCCGCTACCGATACGGGTCGTGAAGCGATCCATAGCCTGGCAGAGCGGCAATATGTTTGGGCGAACACAACGGCAGAAGGCATCGATCCCAAAGAGATTGAGCAAGCCGTCGAGGTTATGAAGAAAGTCCTTATTGCATGCAAGCAAGAGTGAACTGAAAGTTCCTGTTTCTCACGGGTGGAAGGCTCTGCCTGCGCAGCAGCCCAGAAGGGGCTTGGGATAAGCCACAATGATATGGGCTTTCATGTGGTGACTTCCTGATCCTTTCGGTTGGTACGGTAAGTGCGAAGGCTTCGTTCAATCCAAGGGCTAGCACTGACAATAATGATACCGATCAGCACCCCTGCGGACCCGATCAGAAACCCGGTCGTCAGAGCGTCTCCTAAAAGGAAGTAGCCAAGGATGACCCCGATCAGAGGGGTCAGGAACGAAAACACACCCAATTGTGTGGCCTTGTAACGTGTCAACATCCAGAACCAGCACAGGAAACTTGCGAATGCAACAATTACACTCTGGAAGGCAAGGTTCCAGAAAAGTGGCGCTGACGGGATGATCCCAGCCTGTCCGGTAAACGCCGCGATCGTAATCAGAATGATCGCGGTAATCGCGAGTTGATAGAACAGAACGTGGGTGGCGTACAACTCACTGAGACGTGTTGTCCGGATCAAAACGGTTGTCGCTCCCCAAAGAACTGCAGCCAATAGAGCCAGCGTATCCCCTAAAAGCATAGAGGCAGCAGCAGGTGTGCCGGATTGATCTGGCCCCGGTGTGAGGAAGGCATAAGCAATGCCGATGACGGCCACGAAAATACCGCCCCATTGAAGGGCAGAAAGACGCTCGGTTGAGAGTTTCAGATGAAGGCCCAAAGCGGCGAACACTGGAGCTGTGTAAAGGAAAACGACCACGTGAGATGCAGTGCTGTATTCAAGTGCTTTCCCTATAAGGAGGAACTCAAAGGCAAAAAGAAGTCCTGCCAGCGCTCCGAGCAATGCAGTTCCTCCCGATAAGAGGGGGCGCTTCTGCCGAAACGCAGTCAGAGTATATACGCAAGCGGCAGCTAGCCCTGAGCGAATGCCGATCTGAAACACAGAAGAAGCATAAGACTCAGTCGCTTTGAGGCCAATTTGTTGCATGGCCCAGATCGTGCAAATGCCGACCATCAAGCCGATAGCTATAATATCAAGTGGCTTGCGCTGATCCAAAACCATTCTCCTTGTTGTGCGCAAGGACAATAGCTTTTGTCATTTGATCAGTATATATTGATTAAATGACAGTTGCTGTAGAAAATCTGACAGATAGATCCGGGGAAGTCTCTCGCATACATGACGTTCCGTTTCGAGAGCACTTGCCACAGCCGCTTTATTTCCGGTCGGCGCAGATGCCAAAGAATGCGATTTACCCACGTCATAGCCACCCATGGGGTGAACTGGTTTATTCCTATAGTGGCGTAATGGAAATCAACCTCAAGGATGGCCACTTCCTTGCTCCGCCACAATATGCCGTATGGTTGCCACCAGACGTGGAACATCAAGGATTGAACAGGCAGGCTGCCGTGCATTGCTCTCTTTATGTTTCCCTTGATCTCTGCGGACCACTCCCCCAGCGGACCACAGCTCTCGAGGTCAACCCGATGCTTCGGACCATGCTGGAGTATCTGAGGGAGAAGGAAGGTACGTGCCCATCCAATCCTGCGCACCTTCGATTTCTGCAGGTCGTGGTTGATCAATTTGCAGAAGGACAGCAGGTCGGTTCTTTTCTGCCCTCGACGACAGACCCCATACTGGGAAGGTACTTCAGCATCTACAAGATAATCCGCATGACAATCGGTCATTAGCGGAACTTGCCCGGCTCCATGATACATCGGAGCGCACGCTGATCCGTAGGTGCAAGCGTGATCTTGGGATCCCCTTTGCAGAATGGAAGCAAAGGTTGCGCGTACTGAAGGCGATGCCAATGCTGGAAGCTGGAGGTTCAGTGCAAAGCATCGCTGATCAACTGGGTTATGGCAGCGCCTCATCCTTTATCGCCATGTTCGGGCGGATGATCGGGAAAACACCTGACGGCTATCGCAAGTCAGTTCTCAAATAGGCATTCCGGAAAGCACTATCTAATTTGAGTGTCCGTCGTCAGCAATGGGCTCTTCGGTATGAACCCCCCGCATCCTTATTCCAAAACCGTTTCCGTCTTTCGGCAAAACAAAAAAAGACCGGCCCATTTCTGAGCCGGTCTTCTTAACTTAAGTCGAGAAGCTAGGGATTAGTCCTTTGCTTTCTCTTCTTTCTTTTCGTCTTTTTTCTCTTCACGAGGGATTTCCTGACCGGTTTCCTGGTCAACAACCTTCATGGAGAGACGAACTTTACCGCGCTCATCGAAGCCCATCAGCTTAACGAAGACTTTGTCGCCTTCTTTGATCACGTCGGTCACTTTTGCGACTTTGCGTGGAGCCAGCTGGGAGATGTGAACCAGACCGTCACGTGCGCCGAAGAAGTTTACGAATGCGCCGAAGTCTACAGTCTTAACAACGGTACCTTCGTAGATTACGCCAACTTCTGGCTCTGCAGCGATGGAGTTGATCCAGTTCAGAGCAGCTTTAATTGCTTTACCATCGGAGGAAGCCACCTTAACGGTGCCGTCGTCTTCGATGTTCACTTTCGCGCCGGTCTTCTCAACGATCTCACGGATCACCTTACCACCAGAACCAATCACTTCACGGATCTTGTCTACTGGGATCTTGATGACTTCGATGCGAGGAGCGTGTTCGCCGAGCTCGGAGCGAGCTTCGGTGATTGCTTTCGCCATTTCGCCGAGGATGTGAACGCGGCCACCTTTAGCCTGCTCCAGAGCGACTTTCATGATCTCTTCGGTGATACCGTCGATCTTGATGTCCATCTGCAGCGCAGTGATGCCGTTTTCGGAACCAGCTACTTTAAAGTCCATGTCGCCGAGGTGGTCTTCGTCACCGAGGATGTCGGAGAGAACTGCGAAGCGCTCGCCTTCCTTGATGAGACCCATTGCGATACCAGCTACTGGAGCTTTCAGCGGAACACCTGCGTCCATCAGGGACAGGGATGCACCACATACGGACGCCATGGAGGAGGAACCGTTGGACTCGGTGATTTCGGATACAACGCGAACGGTGTATGGGAAGTCATGGTGTGCAGGCAGCATTGGGTTAACAGCGCGCCATGCCAGTTTACCGTGACCGATTTCACGACGTCCTGGGGAACCCATGCGACCAGCTTCACCTACAGAGTATGGAGGGAAGTTGTAGTGCAGCATGAAGGTTGCTTTTTTGGTGCCTTCCAGCAGATCGATGAACTGCTCGTCTTCACCAGTACCCAGTGTTGCAACAACCATTGCCTGAGTTTCACCGCGGGTGAACAGGGAAGAACCGTGTGCACGTGGCAGCATGCCAACTTCAGAAACGATGGAGCGCACTGTAGACAGGTCACGACCGTCGATACGGGAACCGGTGTCCAGAATGCGGCCACGAACGATTGCAGCTTCAGCCTTTTTGAACAGGTCGGAGATGACGTTCGCTTCAGGAGCGCCTTCTTCACCGGTTACGAGAGCTTCAACCACTTTCGCCTTCACAGCGTCAACAGCGTTTTTACGCTCGGTTTTCGCGGTGATGGAGTAAGCAGCGCCCAGCTCTTCGTTTGCCAGTTCCTGAACTTTACCGAACAGGTCGGAATGATCAGGCAGGTTCAGTTCACGAGGCTCTTTCGCAGCTTTTTCAGCCAGCTGAATGATTGCGTCGATAACAGGCTGGAAGCCTTTGTGACCGAACATCACAGCGCCGAGCATTACTTCTTCGGAAAGTTCCTGAGCTTCGGACTCAACCATCAGAACAGCGTCGTTGGTACCTGCAACAACCAGATCCAGATTGGTTTCTTCCATCTGGTCAACTGTTGGGTTCAGAACGTATTCGCCGTTGATGTAGCCAACACGTGCACCACCGATTGGGCCCATGAATGGAACGCCGGAGATGGTGAGAGCAGCAGAAGCACCAACCATTGCAACAACGTCTGGAGCGTTTTCCAGATCGTGAGACAGAACGGTCAGAACAACCTGAGTTTCGTTCTTGTAGCCATCAACGAACAGCGGACGGATCGGACGGTCAATCAGACGGGAAGTCAGGGTCTCGTGCTCGGACGGACGGCCTTCGCGCTTGAAGAAGCCACCTGGAATGCGGCCAGCAGCGTATGCCTTTTCCTGATAATTTACGGTGAGTGGGAAGAAATCCTGACCTGGCTTTGCGTCTTTTGCAGACACAACAGTCGCAAGAACTTTAGTCTCGCCGTAAGTTGCGATGACTGCGCCGTCTGCCTGACGGGCTACCTTGCCGGTTTCAAGGATGAGCGGACGTCCGCCCCAATCTACTTCCACGCGATGTATATCAAACATATCTTTATCCTAACGTTCGCCTCAGTGCCTGATGGTCGTCATCAAGCTCGAGGCTGTCATTTGCCGGCAATGCGCGCACGAACTCCTTGAGTATCAAGGGCGCGATGCTTTTCAGGTCGAACGATTGCAGGCAAGACAGCGAGAAGCTCTGTGTTTGTTGCGCGTGCTTTATCCGAAAACCGGTCTTCACTTTTCGGAGGAGCGCTGCGAGCTTCTGGCAATCCTGCCAGGTCTCCATTCGCCTGCTTTATTTCTGGAAGAGGCCTTCCTCCGCCAGACTATACCTCCCGCATTTTCCAGAGATACCTCGGAAATAAGAGGGAGTAAGCAAAACGCGGCGAGCTTTCGCTGCCGCGCTTCAAATTCTTCGTCTTAGCGACGAATGCCCAGACGCTCAATCAGGGACTGGTAACGAGCAACGTCTTTGCCCTTGACGTAGTCAAGCAGCTTACGACGCTGAGAAACCATTTTCAGAAGACCACGACGGGAGTGGTTGTCTTTCTTGTGACCCTTGAAGTGCTCAGTCAGAACAGTGATGCGGTGAGTCAGGATAGCAACCTGTACTTCTGGAGATCCGGTGTCGCCTTCTTTGACAGCGAATTCCTTGATCAGTTCTGCTTTTTTTTCAGGCGTAATCGACATCGATTTTTCCTTATCTAATGGCAGCCGAAGCTGCATCTTATTGAATGCGCTCTCTTACAGAGCCATGTGCTGAACTCGGGCCGTGCCAAGATGTCGTCTAGCAGGGTCAGGCCAACACATGTTGGCCGGGCAAGCGTCTGCTTCCCAGCGGCGGGACTATGACTGAAAAACTCTCAAAAAACCAGAAGAATCTTGAGATGGTTGCAGCCAGAGACCCAATGAGAGTTATTTTCTGATTTCGGCCAGTGATTACGGAAAATTTCCCGCAATCACCTGTCATATTCTGTTGTAATTGCGGGCATAACCATCAAGCGCCGAGCTTAAAGGTTGAAAACCCGCTTCGGCTTGAACTCGCCTTTGGAGACTTCGCCAAACGCGATCAGTTTGCCGCCTGAGACCACATAGATCTCTTCCGGGCCGATCGGTGCATCTGCGCCACGCAGCAGAACCGGATTACCGCGCTTCACTTTTGCGGCAGCATCGCCGGTGATGCGCACTTCTGCAAACTGGTGCAGAGCGGTTTCAACCGGCTTGATGTAGCCAATCAGCTCAGCGTTTTCGAGCGGGTTGAGGACAGGAGGCTCTTCGCCTTCTTCCACCTCTACCATCATGCTTCTTTCGCTGCACGCAGCTCATCCAGCGTAACCATCTGCTCTTCGCCGAATGGTCCCACCAGCAGGCGGCGCAGGTCAGTCACGTAGCCGCATGTGCCGAGGCGCTCGCCGAGATCACGGGCCAACGAGCGCACATAGGTGCCCTTGCCACATTCGGCTTCGAACACCGTGCGGTTTTCATCGATGCACTCGACGAGATCCAGACGGTGGACTTCGATCACGCGGGCTTCAAGCTTCACGTCTTCACCATCACGCGCCAGATCATAGGCACGGTTGCCGTCGACTTTGATTGCGGAGAAAATTGGTGGGACTTGCTCAATCCGGCCACGGAACTCAGGCAGGATCGCGAGGATCTCGTCCTGTGTCGGGCGGACATCAGAGGTTTTGACCGGCTCCCCCTCAGCATCGTCAGAAGTGGTCTGCGTGCCCCAGGTGACCTCGAAGCGGTACACCTTGCGGCCGTCCATGATGTAAGGAACGGTTTTGGTCGCCTCACCGAAGGCAATCGGCAGGCAGCCAGTTGCGAGCGGGTCAAGGGTTCCTGCGTGTCCAACCTTTTCAGGATGGAAAATTCTCTTCAGCTGGCCCAACGCATCGTTGGAGGTCAGGTTCAGAGGTTTGTCCAGAACAAGCCATCCGTTTACCGGGAAACGGGGTCTACGTCGCTGCTGTCTGCGCGCCATACTTCTCAGCTCTTATTCGTAAAATCTGTGCGGGAACGACTGCGATTAATCGCGGTCGTTTTCACCCTGATCGTCTTCGTCATCAATGCCGCCATCAGCAAAATCTTTGCGGATGCTTGGCTCGTGGAGCAGACGGGTGATGAGATCATCATCATCGAAACGGGTGTCTGCAACGAAGCGGAGGTCGCAGGTGTACTTCATGGTGACACGGCGAGCGACCTGACCACGCAGGTACTTTGCGTTGCGCTTGAGGGCTTCAAGAACGACCTCTACATCGCGACCACCCATTGGCATGACGAGAACGTCTGCCCAACGCAGGTCTGGTGACATACGAACTTCAGGAACGGTGATGATCACACCATCCAGATCCGGGTCACTTACCTGACCGCGTGTCAGGATGTCTGAGAGTTCTTTGCGGACAAGCTCACCTACACGCAACTGGCGCTGTGACGGCTGGCCTGCAAATTCATCGCGTGCTTTTGCCATTGTTTTCTCTTTTTATTTCAGAGTTGCACTGCATCGCGCTGATCGCCTTCATGCCGCTTGCAGTCACTCGCTCTTGTAACAGCAGAGCGCCGACGGAGTTGACCCCGCCGGCGCTACTGAATGCTTTTAGATTGAACTCAGCTCTTATCAGAGAGAGCGAGCAATCTCTTCTACCTGGAAGCACTCGATGACGTCACCGACGCGCATATCCTTGTAGTTGGTGAAGTTCATGCCGCACTCAACGCCGGACTCAACTTCTTTAACTTCGTCCTTGAAGCGTTTCAGTGTGCCCAGCTCGCCTTCGTGAACAACAACGTTGTCACGCAGCAAGCGAACCTGTGCACCGCGCTGAACCACACCTTCGGTGACCAGACAACCTGCAACACGACCAATTTTGGTGATGTTGAAGATTTCTTTGATGTCTGCGTAGCCGAGGAAGGTTTCGCGACGCTCTGGAGCAAGCATGCCAGACATGGTGGACTTCACATCGTCGATGAGATCGTAGATCACGCTGTAGTAGCGGATTTCTACGCCTTCGCGACGTGCAGCTTCCTGAGCCTGTTTGTTTGCACGAACGTTGAACGCCATGATCGGAGCTTTGGAGCAATCGCCAGAGTGATATCGCTCTCGGTGATACCGCCTACGGATGCTGCAACAACACGTGCACCGACTTCGTCGTTGCCCAGTTCTTCCAGAGCACCCTGGATTGCTTCGGCAGAACCCTGCACATCGGACTTGATGATGAGCGGGAATTCTTTTTTGCCTTCTTCCTGCAAGCCCTTCATCATTGCTTCCAGAGAACCACGAGACCCAGCAATACGTGCTGCAATCTGATCGCGTTTCTGGCGCTGACGATATTCGGAGATCTCGCGTGCGCGGCCTTCGTTTTCGACAACTGCAACCATGTCACCAGCAGATGGTGTGGACTGGAAGCCAAGAACTTCAACCGGCTTGGAAGGACCAGCTTCCTTAACCTGCTTGCCGTTCTCGTCGAGCATTGCACGGACGCGGCCCCATTCGGAACCAGCGATGACAACGTCGCCAACCTTCAGCGTACCCTTCTGAACCAGAACGGTTGCAACCGGACCACGGCCCTTGTCAAGCTTGGCTTCGATTACGGTACCTTCAGCTGTACGGTTCGGGTTCGCTTTCAGCTCAAGAACTTCAGCCTGCAACAGGATCATTTCGATCAGCTTGTCGAGGTTGGTGCCTTCTTTCGCGGAAACTTCCACGTCGATCACGTCACCACCCATGGATTCTACAACGAGGTCTTCGCGAAGAAGATCGTTGCGAACGCGGGATGGATCAGCACCTGGCTTGTCCATTTTGTTGATCGCGATGATCAGTGGAACACCAGCAGCTTTTGCGTGAACAATCGCTTCCTTGGTCTGTGGCATCACACCATCGTCCGCAGCAACCACGAGGATAACTACGTCGGTGGACTTGGCACCACGTGCACGCATCTGAGTAAATGCGGCGTGACCAGGAGTATCGATGAAGGTGACCTTCTGATCGTTCTGCTCAACCTGGTATGCGCCGATGTGCTGTGTAATGCCGCCAGCTTCGCCAGAAGCAACGTTTGCCTTACGCAGTGCATCGAGAAGCGAGGTTTTACCGTGGTCAACGTGACCCATGATGGTCACAACCGGAGGACGGCTTACCAGTGTTGCTTCATCGTCTTCAATGGTGAAGAGACCCTCTTCAACATCCGCCTCAGAAACACGCTTAACGGTGTGGCCCATTTCCTCTGCGATCAGTTCCGCAGTATCGGCGTCGATGATGTCGTTGATCTTCATCATCTGGCCCTGCTTCATGAGCAGTTTGATCACGTCAACCGCACGCTCAGACATACGCTGTGCGAGTTCCTGAATGGTGATCGCTTCAGGCAGTGTTACTTCACGTGCTACCTTCTCGCGAACGACCTTCTGTTGACCCTGACGCTTTTCCTTCTCACGACGACGGCGCATGGAAGCCAGTGAACGGCTGCGACCCTCGTTGTCACCGGTTGCGCGGGTGATTGTCAGTTTTGACTTACGACGATCGTCACCTGCGCCACGGTTAGGTTTGCTAGGAGCCTCTGGCTTCTTGTTCCGGGTTACCGGCTTCAGAGCCATCTTCTTGGTGTTTGCCTTACCAGTCTCCATGCTCTCAGCTGGAGCAGCTGCAGCGCCTGGACGTGCACCGCCCGGACGAGCGCCTGGACGTGGACCGTCAAGACGTGGAGGCTTGCCATCACGCATTGGTGGACGACCACGATCGCCACCTGGACGAGGACCACGATCACCACCTGGACGCGGACCACGATCACCCTGAGGGCGAGGACCACGATCGCCAGCTGGGCGAGGACCACGATCACCGCCTGGACGAGGGCCGCGCTCACCCTGAGGGCGAGGGCCACGATCGCCACCGCGATGCGGACGGTCACCAGAACGCTGAGGACGATCACCACGGTCGCCGGAGCGCTGTGGACGATCACCGCGAGCTGGACGCTCTTCACGCTGAGCTGGTTTTGGAGCTTCAGCAGCTTTTGCCTTTGCTTCCGCTTCAGCCTTTGCTTTCGCTTCTGCTTCAGCTTTTGCACGCACTGCAGCTTCTTCAGCTTCGCGCTTTGCACGAGCTTCGTCTTCTACGCGCTGCTTTTCAGCTTCAATCGCGCGCTGACGTGCCAGTTCTTCCTGACGCTTAGCTTCTTCAACGCGACGCTTCTGGTCTTCGACCTCACGAACCTTCGCCATTTTCAGCGCTGCGAGACGTGCGTCTGCTTCGCCCTTGGTCAAGGTTTTGAGGACTGCACCACCGCCCTGGCCGCCATTGCCGCCACGACGCTGACCGCCACGCTGGTTGTTGTTTCGGTTGCCACCGCGACCAGCAGCTTCACCACGCTTCTGAGCATCGCCAGCACCGCGACGTGCCTGCTGAGGACCGCGATCCTGAGCTGGACGCTTTTCAGTGCGACTTGTGGAGGCCGCAGGAGAAGCAGGAGTTGCAGATGCAGCGGAACCTTCCTGGCCCGGTACAACTACACGGCGCTTCTTCTTTTCCACGACGACTGCCTTGGAGCGGCCGTGGGAGAAGCTCTGCTTAACAGTGCCCTTCTCAACACTGCCTCCGCGTTTGAGGCCCAGCGTTTTCTTTTCCCCGCCGGCGGGATTGTCGTGGTTGTTTTTGGTATCGCTCATATTGCCTTCAGTCCTGCGTCACTGCACCCTTTGTACCGTCGTCGTCAGCCCCAGCAGAAACATCCCGGAATTGCGCAAGGCGTTGCGCGTGCTTCACGAAGTTTCTGCCCGCCTCGCCGGCCAGCAGTACAGCATGTATAACGTTTTCCCGATCCAGATGCGTACTCATCTGATCCGAGGTAAACAGGCGGATCACGCTGAGACGATCCACCTTGCCAAATCTAGAAGCGGCTACGGCCGCCAACTTACGCACACCATCTTCAGAGGCATCAGTGGCGTGCACCAGAGCAAGAACACTCTCCTTCTTGAGAGAAGCCTCGACTTTCGAATAGCCGACAATCAGGTTGCCAGCTTTTCGGCTCATGGACAGTGCGCCCAGAGCTGCCTGCTCCAGCAGTTCGTCAGTGTGGTCGGCCAAACCTTCTTCAGCGTTAACCTGCTCCTTAAAGCCTCTCGAGAAAGCGCGCTTTTTAATCGCTTCCTGCAAGACAGACTTCTTTGCGGTCACCCAAACCCCACGTCCCGGGAGGGTGCCTTTCACATCAACTACAACAGTTTTGTCAGGAGCCATAACGAATCTGAGAAGCTCTGTCACCGGTAGAACTTCACGCGTTACAGCGCAGGTACGTTCTGTCGGCTCATTTTTTCTCGGCACTTCGTTTTCCCAACCCAACTATTGTTGTTATTTTTCATTCAGTTACGGGGATGTAGAAATCTGCAGGCTTCTGCTGCAATTTCAACACACCCCCGTATAAAACTTTTTTCTGCAGTCAAGCGGCTACAGATTATTCAGAGGACTGCTCGCCTTTTGCGTCTTCTGCACCGCTCTCTTGCGCCAATTCCTCGTCTGCGTCAACCGCAGTCTCGTCAATTGTTTCAGCTTCGAAGGATTCTTCGTCGCCTTCAAATTCGCCTTCTTCGACTTCCAGCTCTTCCTCGGAAACCTCAACGAGGTCCTCCGGAGAGATCCAGCCAGCAGCGACGCGGGCGGACATGACGATCGCTTCCGCATCAGCGCGAGACAGATCAAAACCGCTCAGAGTACCTTCCACGCGAATGGTTTCTTTATCCTTGCGCTCTGTCCAACCGACGAGATCGTCAGCTGCACAACCTGCAAGGTCTTCCATGGTTTTGATTTCGTCTTTACCCAGTGCGACCAGCATCGCGGATGTAAGACCAGGGACCTGAACCAGCTCTTCGGAAACGCCAAGCTGACGACGCTCTTCTGCGAGTTTAGCTTCCTGTTCTTCCAGGTACTCACGTGCACGAGCTTGGATTTCGTCGGCTGTTTCTTCGTCGAAGCCTTCAATGGACGAGATTTCGTCGATGTCAACGTACGCGACTTCTTCTACAGAAGTAAAGCCTTCTGATGCGAGAAGCTGAGAAACCATCTCGTCAACATTCAGGGTGTTCTGGAAGAGATCGGAACGGATCTGGAATTCTTTCTGACGACGCTCGGACTCTTCAGCCTCTGTCATGATGTCGATGCCCCAGCCGGTCAGCTGAGATGCCAGACGCACGTTCTGGCCACGACGACCGATTGCCAGAGACAGCTGATCGTTAGGAACAACAACTTCGATACGCTCGGAGTCTTCGTCGAGAACAACCTTAGCAACTTCAGCAGGCTGCAGTGCGTTCACGATGAAGGTCGCAGCATCGTCATTCCAAGGAATGATGTCGATTTTTTCGCCTTGAAGTTCGCCAACAACTGCCTGAACACGGGAACCGCGCATACCAACACATGCGCCAACCGGATCAATGGAACCATCGTTGGACAGAACAGCGATCTTAGCGCGGGAGCCCGGATCACGAGCAACTGCTTTAATCTCGATAACACCGTCGTAGATTTCTGGCACTTCCTGCGCGAACAGTTTAGCCATGAACTGTGGGTGTGTACGGGACAGGAACACCTGCGGACCGCGCTGTTCGCGGCGCACGTCGAAGATCAGTGCGCGAATGCGATCGCCATTGCGGAAGATTTCGCGTGGGATCAGCTCGTCGCGACGAACGATAGCTTCGCCTTTGCCGGTGTCGACAACAACATTGCCGTATTCAACGCGCTTAACAACTGCGTTGAGCACTTCACCGATGCGGTCTTTGAACTCATCGTACTGCTGGTCACGCTCTGCTTCGCGCACTTTCTGCACGATAACCTGCTTCGCGGACTGAGCAGCGATACGACCGAAGTCCAGCGGTGGCAGTGGATCTGCCATGAAATCGCCGATGGTTGCATCCGGGTTGCGCTCCTGCGCATCAACCAGAGCAATCTCGGTGGAGATGTTTTCGACAACCTCAACAACCTGCAGCAAACGCTGAAGGCGGATTTCACCGGTTTTCGGATTAATCTCGGCACGAACTTCAGTCTCGGTGCCATAACGGGAGCGAGCGGCTTTTTGGATTGCATCCTCAAGAGCAGCAATCACGATGCTACGGTCGATCGACTTTTCGCGGGCAACCGCATCAGCGATCTGCAGCAGCTCCAAACGGTTTGCGCTGATAGCCATTCCTCGTCAACTCCTTCCACGCCCTGCTTTCTTCACACCAGCAGGAACATCAAAATCAAAAGGGTGGCTCTCTTAAAACCGGAACCGCCCATACCCCTTGCGCAACACAAACAGCTAATCAGTGATTGAGGTAACTGTCGTCGTCCGTAGGCTCCCCACGGGCTGCTTTTGCGGCTTTGTCGGCTTTTAGAGCCGCATCAATCAGTTCATCGGTCAGAACCAATACGGCTGACCCGATCTCATCCAGCGGAAGACGCGCCGCTTCGTCCTGACCTTCCTGTACGTCGGTCATTCTGATGACAGCATTTCCCTCTTCCACACCAATGATGTGTCCACGATATCTCTTACGCCCAGCTTGCGGCACAGACATTTCGATTTTCACAACATGTCCGGCCCAGCGTTCGAAGTCGCCAGCGCGTACGAGCGGGCGGTCGATACCTGGAGATGAAATTTCGAGATGATAGGCACCGGAGATTGGGTCGTCCACGTCCAGCGCCGGGGAAACTGCGTGGCTGATTTCTTCACAATCTTCAACAGCCATCGTCCCGTCCGGGCGCTCTGCCATGATTTGAAGGGTGCAGCCATTGTTTCCGTTTACACGGATGCGCACCAGCCGATAGCCCAGATCAACAATGACTGGCTCGACAATTTCAGCTACGCGGGCCTCAAGACCCTTTTCCTTTACAATCCGGGGATCGGTTTCGTCCACTTGGTACCTATCGTCTTAATGCAAAGACATACTTTGTGTCTTTGGCAGTTATTTTCGGATACCTGATTTTCGACAGTCAGGCATCAATACCGACTTAGCTAATAAAAAAGAGCGGGTCCTTTCGGGGCCCACTCCTCAATGCTCTTAACTGAGCCGATAGAGAACTCTTGCTCTGCAATATAGTCATTTGACCACTGTATGCAACAGAAAATCAAAGATGAGAGCAGACAAAAGCAAGATGCTTTTAGGTTTTCGTCTCTTCAACTCGTAAAAATGTCAGGTAACGGCCAATTCTGCCTTCACGATGTGCCTTGCGCTCGTAACGTGTTCCCGGCCAACTGTGCCACGGGGTGCGCCAATCGGCAGCACACTGAGCACTCCATTCAAAGGCAGGGTGCTTGCGGCAGTGCGACAGGGTCCAGTCCACGTAGGTGTCGATGTCGCTGGCAAATCGGTATTCGCATCCCGGTTTCAACGCCCGCGCGATGCGCGTCAGGTTGATCTGGTTCACGAAGCGGCGCTTCCAGTGCTTCTTCT
Source organism: Pseudovibrio denitrificans JCM 12308 (assembly GCF_001310815.1). GTDB lineage: Bacteria > Pseudomonadota > Alphaproteobacteria > Rhizobiales > Stappiaceae > Pseudovibrio > Pseudovibrio denitrificans. The sequence goes on along the minus strand of NZ_BAZK01000003.1, from coordinate 11,893 downwards.
TTGGCCATGGGTCCGGATAGAGCTGGTAGGCCATGTCCAGTGACGCAGCAGGGAGCCAGTCGAGCAGTTTGCCTGCATCATCATCATAAAGACGGATGTTCTTGAGGCCATGCGCTTCGATGCTGGTGACAGCCTTGATGATGCCGGAACTGAACGGTTCGCACCCGATGAAACCGATCTCAGGATTTTCTCTGGCGCGGTGAATGAGGTGCTCGGAACCACCGAACCCGATCTCCAGACAAACGCTTTTGACTGGCACGGGGAACAGGTCCGCCAAATTTTCCGGAGGCGTTTGTGTCAGGTCCAATGCCACTGTTGGCAGGACCTCCTCAAGCAGTTGCGACTGTCGCGGACTTGCTGGCTTTCCGACGCGGCGGCCGAAAAAGGAGCCTTTGTAGTGATCTACCATCGTTCTCATAAATACAAACTGGCCGGAGGTTGCCCCGGCCAGTTGTTTATTCTCTAGCGTTAGAGGTTAAGCGTAGGCTTTCTCTACAGCATCACGCAGGTTATGGACAAGGTCGATTTTCTCCCAGGAGAAACCGCCGTCCATTTCAGCTTCACGACCGAAGTGGCCGTAGGCTGCTGTACGTGCGTAGATTGGCTTGTTCAAGCTAAGGTGCTCGCGGATGCCGCGCGGGGTCAAGCTCATGACTTCGCGGATCGCAGCTTCAACGCGCTCGCTTTCAACACGGCCTGTGCCATGCAGGTTCACGAACACGGACTGCGGCTCGGCAATACCAATCGCGTAGGACAGCTGAATGGTACATTTGTCAGCCAAATCAGCAGCCACAACGTTTTTCGCGAGGTAGCGTGCAGCGTAGGCTGCGGAGCGGTCAACCTTGGTTGGATCCTTACCGGAGAACGCACCGCCACCGTGAGGAGCTGCGCCGCCGTAGGTGTCTACGATGATCTTACGGCCTGTGAGACCACAATCGCCATCAGGACCACCGATTACGAACTTACCGGTTGGGTTGATGTGCCAGATGGTGTTGTTGGTTACCCAGTCACGCGGCAGAGCTGCGCGGATGTAAGGCTCAACAACGGCACGCACATCATCAGATGTCATGGTTTCATCCAGATGCTGAGTGGACAGCACGATGGATGTTGCCTCTACTGGTTTGCCATCTTCATAACGGATAGAAACCTGGCTCTTTGCGTCCGGGCCAAGCATTGGCTCGTTGCCGGATTTGCGTGCATCTGCTAGCAAACGCAGGATCTTGTGAGAGTACAAGATCGGAGCTGGCATCAGTTCTTCTGTTTCGCGGCATGCGTAACCGAACATGATACCCTGGTCGCCGGCGCCTTCGTCCTTAGAGCTGGAGGCGTCTACGCCCTGAGCAATATCTGCGGACTGGCCATGCAAAAGAACCTGAATGTCGAGGTCTTTCCAGTTAAAGCCGGCCTGCTCATACCCGATGTCCTTTACAGCAAGGCGGGCGATGTGAGCCAAATACTCTTTTGTGAGAGTGGCCGGGCCGCGGGTTTCACCTGCGATAACGAGCTTGTTCGTTGTTGCAAGCGTTTCACAAGCCACGCGGGCTTCTGGCATTTCCTTTAGAAATGCGTCTACGATCGTATCTGAAACGCGATCGCAGACTTTGTCGGGATGGCCTTCTGAAACCGATTCCGACGTGAACACGTAGTTCTGACGAGCCATTGGCAAACGTCCTTCTGGGAAGAAATATATAATTGAAGCGACGGCATATCCGTCGCTTCTGGTTTTACATCAAACAAGGAATGTCGATTACGTCAAGAGATTTAGATCAAAATTGCCAGAGAATTGCGAAAATTTACGGATCACAAACTTAATCTTCATCCCCAGCAATACTCTTCACGAGCTCTACAACCTTTTTCCGGACTTTCGGGTTTTCAATGCGAACGAAAGCCTTGTTGAGAGCTAAACCATCAGAAGATGACAAAAAGTCGACAACGTAGGTGGTTTGTGGGTTATCACCAACGCCTGGGGTCTCATCCGGTGTACCCGGTGCATCTTCAAAGAAAAAGGCGACAGGCACTTTCAGAATGGTCGCAATGTGCTGCAAGCGGCTTGCACCAATCCGGTTTGTCCCTTTTTCGTACTTCTGGATCTGCTGGAAGGTAATGCCAAGGCTCTCGCCAAGTTTTTCCTGACTCATGCCAAGCATCATGCGGCGCAAGCGTACTCTGCTGCCGACGTGAACATCGATAGGGTTTGGTGCTTTTTTGCTGGGCATTATCAAAGGCCCTCTTCTTTGGTTTTTTACGGTGCCTTACCGTGGGTTTTTATTTAAACGGGAGCGCAATGCAGCGACTCTCGCAAGAACGCAATTCATCAAACCTGCATTTCGACAGTTGCCAAAACAACCTCTCACAGAGGCATCGGTGGCAGGCCCATAAGGTTTTTTTGAGGCCAGATCTGACGATCATGGTGAAAACCTTTACGTGTATTAGATGACGACATTTGCGTGCATTCGTCAATCTCTACGGGTAGGTAATAATTTCTCCATCACCAATAGGAGACTAACAACTACTAGAATAATTCCCCAAAAAATTGAATCACCCACCCTCACGTAAAGCGTGGGCCTTAGTATTTCAGGCAATTCACTATTGAAACTACCTTTTTTATTTAGAACAACTTCTGCGAGTATTCTACCATTGGAATCTACTAGGCTGGAAATACCAGTATTTGCAGCTCGCACTAACGGCACGCCTTGTTCAACTGCTCGAATTCTTGCCTGCGCCAAATGCTGATACGGACCGGCTGTTTCGCCAAACCATCCGTCATTTGTTAGATTTACGAGCAAGTTAGGCCGCTCGGATTCCGGGAGGACCGTTTGCGGGAAGATCGCCTCATAACAAATCAGAGGCTGGAAACTAAATGAATTTTTTAAATCTATTTTCTTGTGCCGAGCTGCCGCTGTGAAGTCTGCTGGCGCAGGAACCAGACGCTCCACACCAATGGATTGCAAAAGCCAGCGCATCGGCAAATATTCTCCGAAGGGAACAAGCCGCACTTTGTCATAGATATCTATGAGTGCACCTTCGTCTGATACAACAAAAGTACTGTTAAAAAAGCGATTCTGGTTCCCTGAGAGTTCTCTGCGAATACCACCCGTAATCAACATAGTATTTTGGGGAAGTGTGGCTCCGATGGCCTCCAGAGCCCCTGGCTGCTCATCCAGAAGGAATGGGAACGCCGATTCAGGCCAGAAGATCAGGGTCTCACCGACCTGCTCCATCTCTGCCAGAGCCTGCTGTGTCTGTTGCAGATAGAGAGGGAGAAGCCTTTGTCGGTTTTCGGGCTTCCACTTGTCCGCCTGAGGTACATTGGGTTGTATTACGAGCACCCGAAGCCCCTCAACCGACTGTTGCGGGGCCTGCAACCTATTCGTTCCGTATACAACCACGCCAGCCCACACCACCGCACACGCAGAGATATAGACTGCGGCAGCTTTGCGCCCTTGATCGAACAGGACCACAGGCATGGAAAAGACGAGGAGAACGAGGAAGCCAACACCGTAGATGCCAAGAGCAGAGAAGCTCTGCATCAGCGTCAGGTTATCGGCAAATGCATAGCCCCAGACGTTCCATGGAAAGCCTGTCAGTATGTGTCCGCGCAGCCAATTGGAGAGCGCAAGGGCGACCACAAACACCAGAATGCGGGAGATCCCACTCGTCCAAAACAGAGACGCAGTGCCAATGACGATGGCGGGGATTAGAGCCAGACCACCGGGCAGGATGACCAGAGCAAACGGGATCATCCAGCCATAGCTTTTGGCATCGACGAGGAAAGCTTCTGCGATCCAGAACAATCCGATCAGGAAGAACCCGAAGAAGAACCCCCAAGCCGTGCGGAAGAAGGCCGCAAAGCGGGCTTTTCGGCGTTCAGCTGCGCGTTCCTTGGCACCATCGAGAAGGAAGATCAGAAGCGGTAGCGTCACCCAGAGAACTGGAAACGCACCATAGGGGGGAAATGCAAAGGCTGAAACCAAACCGGCCACGAAGGCCAGTAATCCGCGTCTCCACCCTGATAATTCCCGAATACTGTTTATCAGAGTTCGAGCGTTACCAATGGCAGAGACCATTCCCCACTCCCGAATGTCAAAAATTTAAAATCAGCAATACGTCGCTTATTCTGCAGCTTCAGGCCGGCGCGGGCGTATTCTTTGAACCGCAACACGCTGGTCTGTTCTCCGCTTGGAAATGCGCAGGCGCTTGATACGGCGCAGGTCGGCATCGATCACTTCGAATTCAAAGGCCGGAAGTCCTATCGATGATCAACTCACCACGAACCGGCACCCGATCCAGAATGGAGAACAGGAGGCCACCAAGGGTGTCCACTTCTTCCGTCTGCTCTTCGCCGAGTTTGAAGTCTGCTCCAAGCTCTTCCTGAAGATCTTCCAAATCAATTCGAGGATCAACCACCCAAACGCCGGGGCTGACATTCATGATAAGCTCTTCTTCGTCCTTATCATGTTCGTCTTCAATATCGCCAACCACAGTCTCAACGATGTCCTCAAGGGACACGAGACCATCTGTTCCGCCATACTCGTCAATCACCAGTGCCATCTGGACGCGGGTGACCTGCATCTTCTTCATCAGATCAGAAGAAGACATGGACGGTGGAACGAAATGCAACGGGCGGATCAAACCGGTGACGTTGAGCGGCGTTGACAGGTCAACGCAGGACAGATCCAGCAGAGATTTTTCTTCTGCTGTCTTTTCCGAGGCATTTTTCTCAGGCTTCACCAGGGTCAACGGGACTTCGGATTTCTTGGCTTTTACAGCCAGCTCAACGAAGTAGGACATAAGGTCCTTGATGTGGACCATGCCCCGAGGATCATCCAGATTGTCATGATACACCGGCATACGGGAGTGACCGGAGGCCTTGAACAGGGCCATCACTTCACCGATTGTGGTGGTGTCTTCCACTGCCTCAATGTCGGCACGCGGATCATGACATCTTCAACACGAGATTCGCGCAGTTGGAGGATGTTGGTCAGCAGCTCGCGCTCTTCCTTCGTGAAGGCAGCATCAGCGCCTTCGCTGTCACGGGCGAGCTCATCTTCCAGGTCTTCGCGCAATGAAACGGCCGCGCTTTTGCGGAAACCTCTAAACGGATTCAGTTTTGATTTCAGCCTGGTCCACACACCAGGCCTGATCGCTTGTGGCTCAGAGGTATCTTCGGCGACGGCTGTGCCGGTACTACTTGCAGGCTCTGCAGTTTCAGCCTGAACGGAGGTGCTTGCACCTTCTGTACTTCGAGGTTCCGGGTTCATCTCTCTCTCGTTGTTCCCTGCATTCACTGTGAGTGCCGGGGTATCATTTATCTGCCGATAGTGGCGCATCTTTGTAGGGATCAGGGATTTGTAAGTTCGCCAAAATCAGGCGTTCTTCCGCTTCCATTTCCTCCGCTTCCTCATCTATCTGGTGATCATATCCAAAAAGATGAAGGGTTCCATGAACAATAAGATGAATTAAATGGTGTTCGAATGGAATCCCAAGCTCTACAGCTTCGCGCTTTACCGTCTCATTTGCAATAATAATATCACCTAATAGCGGGCCGAATGGAGGCTCTTCGCTATCATCTCCCGGAAACGACAAGACGTTCGTCGGTTTATCCTTTTGACGCCACATCTTATTCAGTTCCTGAATATGAGCATCATCGGTGAAGACGAGGGAGACTTCTGTGTTTTCTATTACAGAGAGGTCACTTGTTGCGAAAGCGGCGGCGATTGCCTTTTCGGCAACCGCTTCCAGTGTTTCTTCACTTTCCCAATCGCCTGCTTCAACCAGCAGTCGATGTGTACCGGGCAAGCCGTTGTCATTCTTTGGAGCCTTGCTCTTCGTTTTCTTTGGCTGCAGCTTCTTCAGCCTGTCTGCGTTCTTTGGCTTCCAACCGGCGACGGCTCTCGTTGTCGTACGCACCTACGATGCGGGCCACGAGTTCGTGACGCACAACATCGCTCTCTGTGAAGTCTACGCGCGAGATGCCTTCGACACCGCTGAGGATCTTCAATGCTTCACGCAAGCCAGACATCTGGCCCGGAGGCAAGTCGACCTGGCTCGGGTCACCGGTGACGATCATCTTGGAGTTCTCACCCAAACGCGTCAGGAACATCTTCATCTGCATGGATGTGGTGTTCTGCGCTTCATCAAGGATGACGATTGCGTTTGAAAGCGTACGTCCGCGCATGAATGCGAGGGGCGCCACTTCAATCATACCGCTTTCGAGGCCACGCTCCAGCTTTTCCGGCGCCATCATTTCGTTGAGGCCGTCGTAAAGCGGACGCAGGTATGGATCGACCTTATCCTTCATATCACCAGGCAGGAAGCCAAGGCGTTCGCCTGCTTCAACAGCAGGGCGAGACAGGATCATACGGTCAATTTCACCACGTTCCAACAGCGCTGCCGCATAGGCAACGGCGAGGAAGGTTTTACCTGTACCGGCTGGTCCTACACCAAAGGTCAGATCAGAACGGTCCATTGCCCGGATGTAGGCATCCTGCGCAGCGGTTCTGGCAACCAGCGTCTTACGCCGTGTTGCAATCTGCGCAAATGCCATGCGAGATTTTGGTTCCATCGTTGGCAGAGAAAGCTGAGCTTCAGCCACTTCTGCCAGACGGATCGCTCCATCTACATCGCCAGGTGTGATGTCGTGGCCACCCTGAAGCCGCGTATACAGCGACTCCAGAGCAAGCTTGGCTTGCTCTGTGGAGGTTTTGTTGCCACGAATGGTGACCTGATTGCCGTGAGCGATCGCTTCAACACCCAGACGCTGCTCAATCAGCGCCAGGTTCTGGTCAAACTGACCGAACAGATCACTTACCAGTCTGTTGTCTTCGAATGCCAACACCACATGCATCATATCAGATGCCGCAATGGGGCGCATGGCCGTCCTTGAAGCGGACGTTGTCTGGGCTTTGCCCTTCAAATAATGCCTCCGTTCGCCTTTACGCGAGAATCTGGGAGCATCATGCACTTAAACAAGGCGACCTTCCAGACTATTTGCGCTGGCAGCGACAATTTCTACTGATCTGATTTCACCATACAGGTCCAGAGGTGCATTTACATGAACAGGCTGGAGCCAAGGTGAACGACCTGCAAGCTGGCCTTCTCTGCGGCCTTCCTTTTCAAACAGTACATCAATTGTTTTGCCAATCAATGACGCATTGAAGTCTTTTTGCTGGGTGCTGAGCAGCTCCTGCAGCTCTGCAAGGCGTTCAGATTTCACTTGCTCGTCGATCTGCTCTTCCAATGTGGCACCCGGTGTGCCTGGGCGCGGGCTGTATTTGAAGGAGAATGCAGAACCGTAGGTGACGCGGCGGATCAGATCCAATGTGTCTTTGTGGTCCTGATCAGTTTCACCTGGGAAACCAACGATGAAGTCACCGGAAAGGGCGATATCGTCACGCGCTTCACGAATGCGGTCGATCAGGCGGAAGTAGTCATCGCGGGTGTGCTTGCGGTTCATTGCCTTCAGAATTGCATCAGAACCAGACTGAACTGGCAGGTGCAGGTAAGGCATCAGAATGTCGAGGTCGCGGTGAGCAGCAATCAGGCTGTCTTCCATATCCCGTGGGTGGGATGTGGTGTAGCGCAGGCGCTCGATGCCGTCAATTTTAGCAAGACGGAACAGGAGTTCGCCGAGACCCCATTCGCGGCCATCCGGGCCTTCGCCGTGCCATGCGTTGACGTTCTGGCCCAGCAGTGTCACTTCGCGAACGCCAGCAGCTGCCAGACGCTCGGTTTCCATGACGATCTGTTCCACTTTACGGGACACCTCAGCACCGCGGGTGTAAGGCACCACGCAGAAGGTGCAGAACTTATCGCAGCCTTCCTGAACGGTTACGAACGCAGTAACGCCACGCTTACGGACAGCTTCTTTAGAAGGCGTTGCGAGGTGCTTGAACTTGTCCTGAATGTCAAACTCAGTCTCAACGACCTTTGAGCCATTGGAGGCACGTGTGAGAAGCTCTGGAAGGCGGTGGTAAGACTGCGGACCAACAACGAGGTCAACAACAGGTGCACGGCGTGAGATCTCTGCCCCTTCTGCCTGTGCCACACAGCCAGCAACAGAAACCATCATCTGCTTGCCGTCTTTGGCTTTCTCTTCCTTGAGCTTACGAATACGGCCAAGTTCGGAGTATACCTTTTCTGCCGCTTTCTCGCGAATGTGGCAGGTGTTCAGGATAACCAGATCCGCATCGTCTGGATTTTCAGTCTTTTCGTAGCCATCGTTGCTCAGGGCATCGTTCATACGATCGGAATCGTAGACGTTCATCTGACAGCCATAGGTCTTGATGAAGACCTTACGGGTCGCTTCGGTTTTCTCGAGCGCCTCCGTTGTGTTGTCGGATTGGCTCTGGTTTTCGTGGTCTACTAGGTTATCCATTAAATCCTCGAGTGGATCTGCAGCCGGGTTATCTTCTTCTTGCAATGCCCGGCAACTCGAGCGCATCTGCCCTTTTCATCAGCAGCGCCAGCTCGTCATTTTCAGAATTTTGGAGAGCTTTACTCTGTTTTTCACAGAAAGAGAAGCCTAGACTTGATCAGGCTTGGACCTGCTCTTGCTGTTTGGGAAGATTTCCCTGCAATGCTTCAATGGTCATTCCTCTGACCTGCTCCTCCAAATCACGCGTTAAGCGCTTGCGATTAGTCGCTTTTTCGATTGGTACAGGTGTACCCCACGTCAAATCAACGTCCAGTCCACCTTCTTTGATGACAGACCAGAGATGCCCTGCGAGTTCCATGTCTCCGTACCAGGCGACATGGGCACGCCAGAAGCGGCCCATTGGCATGCCCTGTAGGCGCGTGTAGGCGATGGAAAGCGGCTGCACATAAGCAACCTCCTCATCTCCCACATTCATTGCGTGGTGAACGGCTCCCACGAGCGCAGAACGGAAAGGCAGCACCTCGTTGCCGTTGCTGGATGTCCCTTCCGCAAACAGCACCATGGCATCGCCCTGCGCCATGCGCTTAGCGACTTCCTGAGCTACACGGCCTGTATCGGATCTTCGTTGACGATTGACAAATACGGTCCGCTGGAGCTTGGCGAAGAGGCCAAAGATCGGCCAGCCGGCAACTTCAGATTTTGCAATGAAACTGAGGGGTTTCGTACAGCCCAGAACCACGATGTCCAGCCATGAACAGTGATTGGCGGTGACGAGAAGAGGGCGTTCGGACGCCATTTGTCCGTGTTGGTGGACGCGCAGTCCTATCAGGCGGGAGGCTGCTTTGTGCCAGAGCAGAGGAAATTGCCGCTGGACCGGCCAGCCTAGCTTCATTGCGACCCACTGAGGGGGAATGAGGGCCAGCGTAACGATCGTTAGTGCGGCGATTATGCAAACTGCTCTGACAGTTGCCATGCTCGGCCTCTATTTTTCGTCTATCGGAATGCCGTAGAGCTCCAGACGGTGATCAACCAGTTTAAAGCCCAGCTTGCGCGCGACTTCTTCCTGCATCTTTTCGATTTCTTCGCTGCGGAACTCGATCACATCGCCAGAGCGCAGGTCGATCAGGTGATCGTGGTGCTCATCAGAGACGGTTTCGTATCTGGAGCGACCGTCGCGGAAGTCGTGACGTTCGATGATGCCGGAGTCTTCGAAAAGCTTCACTGTGCGGTAAACAGTTGAGATGGAGATCTTTGGATCGATCTGGGAAGCTCTTCTGTAAAGCTCCTCCACATCAGGGTGATCTTCAGCAGACTGAATTACATCAGCAATCACGCGGCGCTGTTCTGTCATTCGCATGCCTTTGTGAGCACACATTTCAATCAGCGTCATTTTTTCTTCTGCCGTCATTTTGCCCCATATTCCTCAAAATCACGCAGGCACCACAATATCAGTCTGCTTCGGTATCCTAGCTCCCAAAACTGTGAGAGAAAAGAACCAGTTTCACTGTAGCGCGCTTTGAGCGTGAGCTAAAAGCCTCGTCTCACATGCGTAGTGTCGCTTAAAGGAGATCGCAACGCATAACAAGCGCTGTTCCACTGCCTTCGCTAGCCGCATAGTATGCTTTTCTTTCTCCAACCTGCTTGAAACCCAGTTTTTTGTAGAGTTTCAGCGCGGAGTCGTTGGTGTCGTCCACTTCCAAGAACAGTGCTTCGGTACGATCAGAGTAGAGCTGGAAGATGGCAGCTTCCATAAGTTTTCGCCCTATTCCCTTGTTTTGTTGTTTGGGAGACACCGCGATGGTCAAAACTTCTGCTTCACCAGCAATCGAGCGAATGACGACAAACCCCAGATCGGTTTTGCCAGTTACGCCGGATGTGCGGGCAGACAGGAAGAAAACTCCCTTCTGCTCGAAGATTGTGGTGAGTTCTGCTGTGCCCCAGTTTTGCTTGAAGCACTCGGCATGAAGTTTCGCCAGTTTAGGCAGGTCGTCTTTCTCAGCGCGCTCGATTACCGGAGGCTTTTCTGATGTCCACCAGGACTTCATTGACGACGAACCTTTCCTTTCTCACCCGGAACAGCGTCAGGGGCACGCAGATAAAGTGGCATCGGCGCTTTGTCCTGACGCTTAGCACCTTTACCGAGCTTGGCGATGTAGTCAATCGATGCAGCAGCAGCATCGTTGCAAACACGGGATTTATCAATCCCGGCAGCATTGGCAACAGCCTGCGCAGCAGAGCCTGCGAGGATTGTCTCGCCGTCCAGCGAGTGAGCAAGATCTTTTACGGTTGAAACACGGGCTTCGCCGATTGGGGCGCCGGTTTCATCGAAATTCTGGCAATACACTTCATCACGACGCGCATCGAGAACCACCAGAATTGGTTTTCTGACAGGAGCAGCGTCCAGAGCTTCGTGTGCGATTGCGGCCAGCGTTGTTACGGAGACCACCGGCTTTTCAAGCACCAGCCCAAAGCCGCGGGCGATGGAGAGGCCGACACGCAAACCGGTAAAACTGCCAGGGCCAACATTGACGACAATGCGGTCCAGCGAGTTGAACGTGGTCGAGGAGTCCGTCATGACACTCGCAACCATGCCCATGATGCGCTCGGCGTGGCCCCGGCCGAGATCTTCGCATTGGGAGACAATATCCGATGTTCCGCCGTCATCAGTTAAAACGGCGGCAGCACAGGTACTTAGTGCGGTATCAATAGCAAGCAACTTCATAAGTTCGGCTTATCGTTAGGGCAGCTGATTGTCGAGCAACCAATTCGTTTAACACCCGGAGTATTTTTAGGCCTTGCAATAAAAAGGGCAGCTGGTGCTGCCCCGTTTCAGAAGAATTACATTAGCAAAAACTACATTTGTCTAACTTCTTGAACTTCTGGGATGAAATGCCGCATGAGGTTCTGGATGCCATGGCTCAATGTTGCTGTTGAGGATGGGCAACCCGCACACGCGCCGCGCATGCTCAAATAAACGATACCCTCACGATATCCCCGGAATGTTATGTCGCCACCGTCCTGAGCAACAGCAGGGCGCACACGGGTTTCGAGGAGCTCTTTGATCATGGTTACAGTTTCTTCGTCTTCTGCGTCGAAGAACTCTTCTCCAATGTCGCCGTCACCAGTTTCCTCACCTTTGAGGATTGGGGTGTTGGCCATGAAGTTTTCCATGATCGCACCGAGAATGGCTGGGCGCATATGCTGCCAGTCAGTCTCATCCTTGGTGACGGTGATAAAGTCATGTCCAAAGAAGATGCCAACAACACCCGGAATAGAGAAAAGCTTCTCAGCCAATGGCGAGATAGCGGCTTCTTCTGCCGAGCGGAAATCGCGCGTGCCTTCCGGCAATACTACGCGGCCAGGCAAAAACTTCAGGGTTGCCGGGTTTGGTGTCGCTTCGGTCTGAATGAACATGGTTTTGTTTCCGATTTTTATGCCAAAGAGTATTCTTAAGCAGTCGCAGCACAGTTTACACTACTTCACGCTTCAGCAATGACTGTTTTCAGTTCTATATGA
>NZ_BAZK01000002.1 GCF_001310815.1 Pseudovibrio denitrificans JCM 12308 | reverse complement strand
CACCACAGCAGCACATTCTCACACTCGCAAGACTGGAGCCGCCCCGCTGCAACTCCCCCACAACTACAAGACATGCGCCAACCACCACAGCGCCGCACTTAAATCCGAAAGACTTGATCCGACCATCACAGCAACGCCCCAACTCCAATCAAACGATACTCCCTACCAAACGACGACCTCACCCAAACGCTGTTCCCAGCTAAACGGCAGTCTCATCTGAACGACAATCTCATCTAAACGACAATCTTGTCTAAGCGGCAATCTTGTCTAAGCGGCAATCTCACTTAATCGATCCGGCAGTGCGATGTCGCATATGCATGCTTCCTGCTCTTCAGAGGCAATAGTCGGCACCGATCACTGACACCGCTCCACTTGCACCACAGGGGGATAAGTGCACAGCTCCCCTCAAGCAAACTACTCCCTCCAGCCTCAGCCGAACACACACCAAAATTCAGAGATCTCTCACACACGAACGCAGAAAAATCGCAATCAACGCAAACAAACGCACAAAACAACGCAAACGCGTATCCCACTAATTTTTCTATCAATATCAATAGGCTGCACCCGCCACATGTGGAAAAGAACCCTCAAAACCACCAGATCAAGCCCAAATTGACCCGAAAAATTCCCTCCCCTGTGAATTCTTCCAAATTTTTGCATTTTTGGGATTTACAAACCCCGCCAGCGCCCGTAAATACCCCTCCAACGAAGGCGACGCCGGTATAGCTCAGATGGTAGAGCACCTGACTTGTAATCAGGGGGTCGCGGGTTCGATCCCTGCTGCCGGCACCACCTTCGGTTCAATTCTTTCAAGCGCTTAGCTCACTTCCCTTACAGAACGCATTAAGAACGTACGATGCTTTGCGATAGTCGCAAATCGCACGTGCGATTTTTTCTGTTCTCCTCCCGTTCACTCAGGCTTTGTTCGTTCGATTCGCTCGATTGCATTCCTGAGGTATTTTATGTCTGAGCGGATCTCGGCAACAAAACGCACAGTTTCAATTTTGTCATTGTCGGCCTTCAGGCTTTTTGCCTCCAGCGCCACGATCCTCCGCCCATGATCTTCCTGGCTTGAACGCAGCTCTTGCCAGCCTATGGCCAAACTCACAATCAATCCAATGATCGTGACTATATTTCCAACGGAGATCTCTGAGCGGATCCACTTATTGCGAACTTCTTGAGCCATAGCCGCGCCCTTAAGTTACCTGCCGGATCTTCTCATCCGTGCGCTTCCACACGTAGACCCCAAGCACAGATGCACCCGTCAGTAGGTAGGTTACCAGGAAGCCAGATAGAACGCCAAGCACAGCCAAAGGATCTGCAGCTGTTACCAGAACGTAGATCAAAGCAAGCCCGAGTAAGAAATACACGACAGAGAAGAGAATGCCGAATATTGGCCGCCAGATCCGCGTGAGCAAACCTCTGGCCTTTGCTTCAGCTCGCATAGTGGTGTTGATGCTGCTCAGCATTTCAACCAGGTACGATTTATCTTCCTCTTCAACTGCCCGGATCACTGGGGCAACACCCTCCGGATCTCGTTCAAACTCAGTGACGATCGCTTCAGGCGTTGGATCAACGCCGATGCCTTCAGCGATTTTGCTCACAACATTGGTTGCAATCTTGCCGGCAGGATCTCCGGCAACCTGAGAAACGAGCTCACCCAGAAGTGGAGCACCAACGCTTATCAGGATTGGAACAAGTGCATGTAGAGCCATAGTGCCCCCTTATAGAGTTTCTGCGATGGAATGGAGTTTGCGGCGATACGCCTCCAAGCGCTCCCCGGAAACATGTCGTTTGTAGAGATAGAACAGAGCCCCACAGACCAGGACACCAGCAACGAGCCAGAGGAGCTCGGGCTGCAGAGCAAAGGACGGATCTAACTGATCGGCACTTACACCAGAGGCGGCACCTGCAGATCCAGTTGCTTTCGCAGCTTTGTCCTGGCGCTTCTTCTCCTGGTTCGCCGCATCAGCAGTGGCGCTTAGTTTCTTGCTCTGATCTTCTGGCTGGTATCCCAAATTCTCCAAAGCCATCTGAGTTGCATCCACCTCGACCTCTGCGACACGCCGCGTCCAACCGCGACCAAACGTGGAGAAGGTCCGGAGCCGCTGCAGGAAGCCCAGGCGATAAGCACACATACGGCGAATAACGGCTGTACGCTCCACTGAGCGCCGCGCTTTATCAACGGTCTCATTACCAGCAACACCATCAACACCCGCGCCGATCGCCTTCTGCAGCCACTTCACACCCCGCTTAGGGCCAGAGTTCACTGCACCGTCAAAGGTTGCGTAGTCGATACCCCATGGCAGGTCATCAGCGCGGCATTTATTCCAATACTGCTCGCGGTAGATCTCAGCCACTTCAGCATCAGTAATGTGCCGCACAGACCGGCGCGGAAGACCCGCAAGTTTTAACCACCAGTCATAGGTTGCTTGAGTGATGCCTTTGTTGGTTGCACCACCTGGATCATCTGGGTGGTTTACAAAGCCGCCCTCGTGCCGGCGCAGCTTGGGATAGCAGTTCTTAAAATTCGCTTGGGCCATAAAGAAACCTCCAGCCATTTCACATGACTGGAGGTTAAAGCCGTTCAGGCCCTGTCAACTGAGCTGAGCAAATCCCCGCGATTTATTGAGGCGAGGAGTTCATGATAGCCCAAGCGAAAAAAGGCCAACCAATGAGGAACATCAAGAAACGCCCGATCGCTTTTAGCCAGGCAAAGACAATGATGTGAAAGGGCGCATTCAGGGGCTTTTCAACACGAGCAGTCCAGCAGCCGGCAATCAGTCCAACAATCAGATAAAGGCCGGCAGCTATCCAGAGTAGCCAATACAACCAATCCATAAGAAAACCTCCAGTCATTTCCACAACTAGAGGCTAACCCTGTTTAAGCTTGGTCAACTACGTACTCACTGGTTTAATCTAAGACAGTTGATTTCCATTCGTGTCATAACAAGCAAAAAATTCCGATATGGCTTCAGGCTCTATCACTTGAATCTTTGCAGCATCTCCATATTGAACCCCCAAACTTACAACAACAGAAGAGGAACCATTGATGTCTAGATGCTTATCCGTGATCCCATCAGCATCACCTATTTTTCCACCAATAATCGTGACGTTACTATTGTCTATAACGACATCATAGTTAGTCGGCCCCTCAATAAATCCAGTTCCTGCTATCCTCGGGTTCTTAATGGTAACAATGCTATCACTCAAATTGATCCCATATCTGCTAGCATCCAGGATCAAAGCATTTTCAAATCCAACATGTCCATTCACCACGCGAACGCCGGTGGTTGCCCCCTCAACAAAAGGCGATACCTCAACATTAACAGCCCGCAAATCGTGCATTACTTCGACACCACTCACTATCGTTTTCCTGCTAGCTATGATTGGAATTGTGGTAACCCCACTTTCTACAAACTCACTCGCCGTAAAAGCAAAGCTACCTATTAGAAAACGATCTCCACGAAGAATATCATAAGGAAAACCCTGAACTACAGAAATAGATGTGTCACCAAAGGATATATCTGCGCTCAATGTGGACGTTGGCATCTCACCATAAATATAAAACCCATACGATCCATCACCACTCTCTGAAATTTTACCACTAAACTTACAATTTGCAGACCTTAATGCCCTAACTTCCCCAATATGGTCCATGTTTAGGAAACGCGTGGTTGCAAGCGATCTGAGTAAAAAAACCGAATATCGCTTAAATCCGCGAATAACGCTGTTCTCTACAACTATTGAACCAGTTGCATTAAGTGTTTCAAAACAATCATTTATGTTATCTGACCCATGAACAATGAGATTTCCAATTTTTAAGCCTATGGGCAGGTTTTTTTGTAATGGGTTGCCCAAGCCATCAACTCTAAACTTAGAAGCCCCATGTCCAAGACATTCGATAAAATAGCTTTGGCCTGCTGAAGTTCCCTCAAAAACGGCATGGCCAATTTCGACACCACGTCCAACTAGGCCGCTCTGCTCAACATCAAAGTCGTTTGTCTCATCACCAGCAAGCCAATAGAAACCTTTTTCTAACTGTTCACCATAAATCTTATCAATTGTGATGTTATAAACACTTGAGAGAACAACCCCAAAATTACAACTGCTGAGTGCTTCGATTTTGCGGATATGAATGTCATGCGGATGATAGCTTTCAGTAACAGCCTGCCCCACTTCTGTGATGTTCCCTGACCAATGGGCCTGAAAGGCTAATGAAACATTCCCTGAAACAGTTACATCCCCAGCCGAAACGCTCGACACCCGTCCAAATATCGTAAGTCCTTGTCCCTGCTCCGATCCATCAACACTGACCAAGTTAAGATTTCCAAACCTAAGGTTTTGCATGGGCTCTTGAGCTCCATCCAGGTAATTTCCTAGTCTAACAATATTTCCAAAGTTCCCCGCATTCTTCCCTACAATTGGTTCTTTGAGATTTCGGCTAATCGTTAAATCTCCAATGATTACATTCGAGCTTTCAACAACTAGCCCACTCTCCTCATTACCAATTTCGATAACAAACCCATTCTCTTGCGCACTATCTGTTTTGATTTCTATATTAGAGGGGATACTTAACTGCCCAACATACTTATACTTACCGTCCAACCGACAAACACCACTAGTCAATGAGGTAAAGGCAAGCCATTGATCAATCGCTGCTGTGCTGTCGGTCCCTTCTCCCGTTTTAAAGTTTGCGTCAGAAACCGCTCCAAACTGCTTGGGTGTTGCGAGCGCGTCAGACAACTCCCACCACCGCCCATCTTTCGACAAGAACTTTCCTGCATGTGGCGGCTCATGAGTGGCGCATTTGTATAAGGATTTACCACCATCACCTGCTTCCCTAAATCCTGTGAGTTTCACAGACTGAATAGCCATGTGTAATTCAGCCGCTGCAGCACCTGCCAACGAGTTGTAACGGCCAACCACAACGGTCTCAGCAGCTCCTTCCGCCGCATCTTGAGCATTTCTTGCTGCTTGCATCGCGTCGACAGCAAACGAGGCTGATGATTGGGCAGCCTCAGCATTTGCTTGTGCATTAGAAATTTCGACAAATCTTGGCCCGCTAATTGGGTTTCCATCGCCATCAAATGCGCTCACCCGCCCTGCTCGTTCTTCTGCAGATGGAAGAGGCCCAATCTCCTCATCGAACGGAACTTGCATCGATCGCCGTGTAGTGTCCTGATTATCGCGCTGAAGCTCCTGCAAGGTCATCCAGGCGCGATCTAGCTCAGTATCTAAGTTCCGGGAGTTAAGCCTGCCTGATTGAACAACACTTAATTTTCGCGCTAGAACCGTGGTTCCCTTCACACGCAAGACCGTAGCAGCTGCCAGGCCAACATTGAGGATCACTTGTTGCTCATTCAGGGAGTAATCAGCTCCAAGGCTCAGCTTTCGGAAGTCATCCCCCTCCAAAACCAGCACGGAAACATCAGCATCCTCCTGATACGGAAAGGCAACCGGGAAATGCTTTTGGCCAGCTGCAGCGGAGTAATCATATATTCGCGGATTGTATGGGAGCCGATCAGTCATAAAAAAACCCGTCAGGATAGAATTTTGCTGCTCTATCCTGACGGGTTCAAACAAAGGTCAACCGTGCTTATCCCTTGCCTTTGGCTACGCCCTTGACCTTAGGTTTCTCTTTGCGCGGGATCTTGAAACCTCCGAGCTCATAGCCTGCAGCTTCTGCGCTAGCTTCCAGATCGACAGTTACCGCGCCAGATCCATCCATCAACACACGCTCTCGCAGCTCTGGCCATCTCTCAAGAACAACGCCAAGCGGCAACACTTTGCGCGTTGCAAATCGATCCGCCAAAGCTTGAGCCAGGACTGGCGACAGCTCCTGCAGCTCATGATGATACGTGCGAGTATCAATCGCTTTTTGATGAGCCCAGCCAGGCGCACCAAGAGCAATCAAAGCATTGCGGGTTTCCGCCATAGCAAGATCTGAAAGAATATCATCTGCAGATCCACGATCGCTGGCCGAGATCTCGCGCATGTTCTTTTGAGCAAAAGCATTCGTGATGTACGGCCCTGTAAGCTCTCGACGCAGAGCACCGATCGCCCGCACAGCTGAACGGGCACGCTCTAAAGGATGCAGCCTGCGAGTGCTTGCAGGCATCATGGCAAGCGTGACATAAGCCCGCCGCTCACTATCCAGGGAGTTCAGGTACTCATCTGCAGCAACGTCGTCTCCCCCGTCTGCAAGGGCGCGATAACTCAGAGCAGCTCGCTCAAACTGCCCTGTACTTGGAGAAACCAGTTTCCAGAAACTGGAGATCGACCTGGAGCCCTTGCTGGCGTCTTTAACAAACCGGCGCAAAAACGGCGCATCATCCGGGCTCTGTCCCAAGGCCGCCTCATCCGTGTAATCGTAAAGCGCTGCCAGGTTGCGCCCCCATCCACCAGCAAAGTTGGAAAAGACTTTCTCTGTTACCAGCGGCGAAATGTTGAGAGCGTCTCCAAGCTGCTTGGAAAAGGCCCGGGTTCTGGCAGTGTACTGCAAAGCAGGCTCCAGCGCCTGCAGATGATCAGGCACAATCTGTTGCCCCGTGAAGAAATCCTGATTGCTCTTCAGCTCAAAGTAAGTCTTCACGATCGGGTTGCCTTCCATCACAGAAGGCGGCATCAGAACAGTTGAGAGGTTAGCCAGGTATCGCTCTGCAGAAAGCGGATCTCCCTTAGCAAAAGCATCGTAGGCCGCCTCTCCGATATTGACAAACACCGCGAGCTCGTAAGGCTTGGGGACCGCCAACCACTTATCGCCGGTCTTCACCATCCAGTGAGTTGCTCTGGTAGTGTCGCTAATCTCCTCATATTCGGAGTGTTGGCTCATTAAGGCATGCAGCCCCATACCAGCCAGGACAACACCGGAAAGTTTCATCCAGGCCTTTTGGGCAGTTCCCAGGGCAGCTTCATCGGCAGATGTTAAAACATCGCCCTGCAGTTTTTTGACGTAGGGCAACACCATGTGCCGGCTGAACTTATCAAGCCCCTGCAAGGACGCATTGAAAAACGGGATCAAGCGATTGAGCGCCACCATCTGAGAGCCACGCCGATCAAAGTTGATATGGTCCCGCGAACGCCAAACAGCCTCATAGGCCGCCTCGATCTCTGAAAGCCCCCGCGCTTGCGCCTGGTCTTTAAAGGTTCGCATCAAGCCCACACGCACGCCCGTTTCTGACAGCTCAGTAAACTCCAAGACGCTCTGCAATCTGAGGACGCGCCGCCCCTTCCAGCCCTTTTTTCTGAGCGCTTCAAGATCGCGCTTCAGCGCCCCTTCGCGCACAGAAGCAGCGTTAGCCCCTCCCATGATACCGCCCAGGCTGTTGTACTCTTTTGCAGCCTGGCGGTTGAAGATCTCATCATTGATACCCTTGCCGATATTCTTCAAAGCCTTAAACGGTTCGTCGTAATAAACAAACGAGGTCATGAGATCGCGGGCACCGTTGGCCAGAATAAACTCAGGCGTTGTCGTGATGCCGGCACGCAGCACAGAAGCAGAAGCCCCCATCATCCGGATAAGCATGTGATGCTCTACAGGAGCAAGCATGCCAAAGCTGGCCATCAGCTGATTACCAAACTCTCCATCAGCAAGGCGCAGCGCTTGGATCTGCCCACCACTACGGAAAAACAGAATCGGCTCGCCCTTGGTGTTCGTCACCGTAGGACGGAAAAGCGTGGCCTTTGTGTCTCCAAGCAATCCCTCAAAATTATCCATCATCAATGTCAATTCTTCAGGCATCAATCCAACGCTACGCCCCGCACTCTTCAAAGCTTCCAGCGGATCGATGATCATTGCTTTCAGGTCATGCGCCGGCACAATCTCAGCGATCCGGCCTGCACCATTCCCAACGCGCCGCGCCAGTTTCGCCAGCGCTTTAATCGGCTCATTACGTGCTATAGCTGCATTGGTTTCATAGGCATCTGCCATCAACGTTTCCAGCGGATTGATCACGTCTCGCGTAGAGCCCTTAAAATGCTGGCTCCCCATGGAGTTCCCTGCTGCAGACTTTCCGCCTCGTGCATTCGCTTTAGCTGCAGGATCTCCGTCATAATCAAAGGCGCGAAGACCAGGAACATAATCACGGATCTTCAAGCCGGCCTGATAAGTTTCCTGAGCAATCAATCCAGCATCGAGCTTCTTTTTCCATAGAGCCTGGTTAAATTCATAAACCTTCGCTGCAGCTGAAGGCCATTGCGGATTAGCCGCCTCGGCTTCCTGAATGTTCTGCAGGTGATCACCATGGCTCAGCTTGTCCGGAGGATTGGGGATCTCGCCTTTTTTGTAGCGCTCCCATTCAAAGACAGCGCGGCGGCTCCACAGGTAAGCGCCAAACTTTTTCATCACAGCTTCATCAAAGGATGAAAAAGCATTACGGCCAGGCCCATGAGCTTCAACGATCGCATCTCGCAAGCTTACGCTTTCAGGCCTCAGGCTCTCATAACCATGCACGCCGTACATGAGATCCATGTGGCCAGACTGCTGAGAACCTCGCGCCATGTCGGCAAGCTTGCCAGCATCATCCTTCACTTTCAGATCCAGAACCTGGCCAGTACGCGCCTTGTGAATTTTCGCAAGCTCTCGTACAGCTCTATGGATAGGGTGAAAATCGTCTAGGAGCGCCGTGTAAGCGTTGTGCAGCTTGTCGGCTATCGTTGCACCCAAACCATGCCGTTTGGCGTCACTGGCGAACTTCTGGCCCGTCCCGAGCGCTTTATTGGAGACTATCGTGCTTTCTACAGCCAGTTGTGATGGCAGCTGCAGATATTCGCCGTATGCGTCAATAACTTCATCCAGGCCTTTCAGGAGTTCTGGATCATCTTTCTGGAGCAATCCCCGAAAGGCCCTAAAGAACTTGGGAGCCTTGCTTTCCGCATAGAGCGGGTTCGTCATAGCCAGGCGAAAAAACTCTGCAAAGCCCTCGGTGAGTTTGTTGTCTGGGGCAACACCTGGATAAGCAAGCGCCTCAACCTCAACAAAATGGCGTTTCATCAAAGCGACGACAGGCTTTCCCAAACGCTCCTCGATGTGGTGGCCAACCTCATGCGAGAACGTGTCGAAGTCGTCTTGTGATCTAATGCGAACAACACCGGATCGCACACCATACGTCCCCATAATGCGGGAGTTCTTGGAGCCTTTCAGAGAAAACCGCTTCTGCCGTGCTGCCGCAATCCCGGCAAGATCCGCCAGGCGATTAGAAACGTCACGCAAACGCGTAAACGGTGCAGCTTCTTTTCCGGGTTGAGGTTGAGCGATGCCATTTGCCGGCCTTGCACGTTGCCCCGTTGCACCTTGCAATCTGGCTTCACATCATCGCCAGCGCTCCCCTCAATATCCGGCTGTTCTTTCTGAGAGCCTGAAGAGATTTCATCTTGCTGCTCAGAGAGATTTCCCTTCCTGCCTTGCTCCGCCCGTTTTTCCTGAAGTAAGCCCGCATCTCGCGAAAGCCTATCACCTAACGCTTCAACCTCTTCGGTAACATTAGAAACCAAGTCAGACTTTGCAGCATCTTCGAGCGGCTCAGCTCCGTCAGTTCGGCTCACCATTCCTTTGACTTCATCACCGGAAGCTAGCGGCAAGTTGCTCGCGATCTCCTCAGAGCCTGGCTCTCGATCAAAAACCTCAAACGCTTGAGAGATCCGCTGCTCTGCAGACTGCTCCACAAGCGCCTCAGAGGCTTCCATATTGACGCCTCGCGAAACTGGTTTTGCAGGAGCTTCATTCTTTTCAAATGCTGAAAATCCACCCTCAATACGCTCATTCGCGACTTCAGCACCTTCAGCTGCAGGCTGGTTGTCAATAACATCTTGCCTGTAAATCGTGAGCTCCAAAGGCTCCTGCCCGCTTGGGTTATCACCAACGGGCTCTCGGATCGCATTATCAAGCGGCGCTTGAGGTTTGAGCTCTGCAGTCTCAACACCTTCCTCTAATGTCCGTGCAAGATCGGCCCCGCGGTCTGCGTGCGTCAAAGGACCAGCAGCACCACCAACCGCGGCTCCAAGTGCCGTGGACGCTGCCAGCTGAACAGGATCAAACTGCTCTCGAAAGCCAGCCCCCATCTCAATCCCTTGGATCGCACTATCTACCACCAGGTTAGAAGCACCAGCATCAACAGCACCCGCAAAGACTTTTGCGCGAACCCCTGTAAGTCCGAGCTGCTGGATAGCTTTGGCACCAATCCCCAATCCAATAAAGTTCTCGACTGCGACTGCCGTTCCAGCAAGCTGCCCGGTTAATGCGGTCGCCCCATGCAAGAACCCATCCCACTCCTCAAAATCTTCATATTCCTGATTGAACGCCATGCGATCTGCAGGCCGCGTCGTATCTTTCAGCGCCCCGTGCAAAGTGTTGTAACGCTGTGCGGCTTCATAGTTGATAGAAAAGCGCTCAGACAAAGACCGTCCTGGACCTTGCATCAAAGCAGAGCCATCAACTCCAGGAGCATCAGCCAGGGCCGCAAAGGGGTTTTCTGTAACGGTTTCAGGGGAAACGTTTTCATCGGCCACGGCGATACTCCCTGGCAAGTTCTGAGGTAGGAATGAAGCTTTCCAGCCCGTTGGCATCTTTTGTCGTGATGCCATCAGCTGGCTTTCTGCGGTTGTCCAGGATCTGCGCGGCTGAACCTTTTCCAAAGTACTCATCAAACTGAGGAGCCAAAGACGGATCAGACAAAAGGAGATCGACCTGCTTTTTGTTCATGGGCAGAGGGTTTTGTTCCATCGCTCTTTGAGCCGCTCCCTCTCCAAAGACCTCATCAAACATCGCTGCCTTTTGCGGATCACGCCGCATCATTTCAATTGTAGCCGGATTGGTGTCTCTAAAATCAAACAGCTCAGGCATGTTGACCGGCGTGAAGGCCTTATCCGCCTTAGTTGTTTCGAGAGCCTTGTTCATGGCTTCAACGTCACTGCGAAGGGGAGCGCCACCCTCTTTCACATGCCGCATAATACCCTGAGCGAACTTTCGAGCAGTCGTATCCAGGCCCTGGCTTTCCATCATTTGTTCCAGGACATCCTCAGCATGTTCGCCATACTGCTCATGGAGTGTTTCAGCGTAGCCTTTCAGATCAGGTTGATCTGAAGCGACAAAATCAACGAACCCGTAGAGCACGCTTTTGACCTCTGCCTTAGTCAGCGGCGCTCTAGCAGCCTCGGGCAATCCCATGGCCTCTTGAGCATTCATCCGCTCTGAGATCAGGTTCTGAACACTTCCAGGATCATCCTCGATCACACTGGCTTTAAGATCTTGCAGCTCCTCAAAAGCTTGCTCAGCAGCAAGTGCAGGATCAGTGGATCGCAGTTTCACAAGTGCCTTGGCCGCCTTGGCAACAGATCCGTAGAGCGCTTCCTGGCGAGCATAATCAGCAGCACCGGCAACAGGCTCAAGATCCTCAAGTCGTCCCATGATATCGGAGGTAGGAAGCTGAGCCATGCCCGTTGTGGCTTCAAAATACTTGCGGGCATCTTCGCGGCCATTCAGCCATTTTTCAGCAGCAACCTCGCCAACCACAGAAGAGACTTGCTCCAAAGACAGCTCCTCTCCCCCGTATTGGATACCAACGCCCTCAGCCTCCATGCTTGCCAGATCACTTTTGATCAGGCCTTTAAACTTCGCCTTCTCAACGGAGCTCTCACTATTAAGCTTTGCGGCCTCGGATCTGGCAGCACCGCCAATCTCTCTGGAAAGCGCCTGGACGGTTTTGTAATCCAGATCCGCAAGCGGCCCTTCTCCGGAGCCCCACGCATCAACCAGGCCATTTGCATATTCTTCACGGGATTTGGCATCCGGTAGATCTGCAGCGATACCACGCACACGAGAGATCGCGGTTGTCTCGACAATTCTTTCACGGTGGCGAGAGGCAACTTTTGCACTTAACGCGCCATTGGCCTCCGCGCTATCGATGATCCCTGCAAGCGCAACAACCCGCTCCTGCAGGTTCTTATCAGCTTCCTCATCGTCACCCGCGATGTAAGCTTGGCGCTCTAATGATCGGAAACCCTCTGCAATACCATCCTCTGCAGCCGTTGCTCGTTGTGTGAGCTCTCTCTTAGCTTGCTCCTTGTTGGCCTTTCGCTCATAAATCGCCCGCCTGGTCAAAAAGGTTTTTTGCGCGAGCTCCTGAACCTCTTCCGGAAGCGCGGCCAGCGTTTGCTTTTGGATCTCATCAATCTCAGTCGTGAGAGCTGCAGGATCATTCTCATGCTCATCATAGGCGGCATTTAGAGATTGATCGATCTCAGCTGATAGGCGCCAGGAAAACGCAGAAAGAGCAGCGCGATCATGGGCGTCACCTTTCCGCGTTCCATTCCGTTTAAGCTCTAATGCTGGCCCCTGCTCTGTTTTGGTCTGCAGGCCCATTTTCTTCCAGGCCCACTGGCGCACCTGTCCAGCAGTCTTGCCAGGCAAAACACTCGGATTTGCCTGCAGCATTGCATTAGCTTTTTTCTCACCAACTACGCTGGTAAGCACATCAAGGATCGGAGCATCTGGCGAAGCACCAAGAACCCCCTTTGCACCTGCAGGTCCAAGAAAGTATCCAAGATAAACATCGCCATCGGTGGGGCTAAACCCTGCAGCCTTTAAACCGTTCTGGATCTTGGAGAGATACCCGCCAGCCAGTTGCCGGCTCAAGTTTCCATCAGTGCGGAGCTCCAGCAGCTGCGCATCGGTTTTCCCTGCAGCAAGATCCGGCCTCTGGCTTTTGATCTCTTCAAGCCAGGTTCCCTCAATGAACTGGCCGGCACCGGTTGCAGTAGAAAGCTTGTTTTTGGCGTTTGGATTGCCGCCGCTTTCACGGCCAATCACGCGATCAATCAGAGAAGCATTGACAATCGCCTCCGGACTATCAGGAAGCGCAACACTTGTTCCAGCGCTCAGGCCAGCTTTGCGCCCTTCCTCAGTCCCCTCCCTGATCTGTGCTTTGGCTTTGATCTCTCCAAGCGCGCCGGCCAAACTGGCAGCACTGCTCGCCGCCCGTAGCCAGGCTTTTTCGTTGCCAGGAACAGCAGAGCCAGGCTTCATCGAAACCCGGCCTCGACCTTCCAGATCCTGCAAACGTCCTACGGATTGTCCTCGCCTATTCGTCATAGCTTAACTCGCCAGTTTCAAACCAAGATTTGCGCCTTGAGCAAACGCCGCCAGCCTGCCAGCTTTGCGCGTAGATTTTGCAAGGCTTCGATAACCAGCAGCACGAGATCTATGCAGCCCCATCCTCGCGCTGGTATCAGCCCGATCAATGGAGATCTCTTGTGCTGAATCGCTCTCCAGGTTTTGCCTGGTGTCTTCTGCAACACCGCCAGAAAGATCGATGCCAGCTGCAGCAAACTTCACATCATTCTCACCAAGTGCGGCGGCCAGTTCTTTTTTAAGAGCCGTGGTTCTCGCCATGCCTTGTGAGCGTTCATCGACCTCCGCAAAATCTGCATCAGCCGCTTTCATCTCATAAGCATCTGCCTGAGAGTTGCTTGCCGCTAATCCCGAGAGGATCGACGTTGCACCGGCAATCCCTTGCAAAATCATTGCAGCGGGAGATCCAAGGCCAGCAATGGCCGCACCGCCAGCCGCGCCAGCTGCAGCAGCTCCAGCGCCGGCACCTGCTGCAGCTCCACCACCTCCCAACAAGCTGCTAAATGCAGCAACTGCCATTTGCATTTGAGTATCTCCTTAAAGATCTGCTTCAATGGTGATAGAGCGCACGGTTAGCCGTCCTGGACGAACTTGCGTAATCGTCACCGTTGGTTCATCGAAATATCCGGTAAAGCCCTGCAGCGGGATCACACCCGTAAAACCTTGCTCAAGCTCAGGCAGGTCAACCCGAGCTCCAAAGTGCTGCAGAGGCACATCGTAGACTTTGCCGCACACAGACACGGCAAGCGAAGTTGTATCGACCACGGAGATCCGGACGGTATGAATACGAGCCGGACGCTTGAGAACAACATCCGGCCCAATGTCACGAGGTGGAGGCAATGTCTCAACGACCGGAGGTGTCCAGCGCCCCACCGTGATCTCAGTGGCCTCAATTGGAAGGGTGATCGCATTGTTTTCAACGGCAAACGGCCCAAGCACATCACCATCAGCAAGCGCCCAGACCTCCGCTCCCTCATGAACATCAAGGCCACCAACAACGCTGATCGGCTGAGCAGACTGCACCTGGATCGCACCATCCAGGATCAAATCAGGCTCAAACTTCTCAAGAGAACGACGCGCTTGTCCGCCAACCTCACGCTCGACAATAGCAACCAGCTCATTGCGCCCATTGCAGGATACAGCCTTGTATCGTGATCCCATGATCCGGGTGAAAGCTGTTACATCCTGCTCTCGGAGCAAATGACCAAACCGCAGATCTCCATCGTCCTCGACCACGGCCAGCAGGTTTGCATCAGAGGAGTACCGTTGCTTGCGCAGAGCAATATCCTTGATGCTCTCGAACATGTGAGCAGCGAGCAACGAAATAGGCAGGGCAACAAAGTTGCCCTCAACATCCGTATATCGAAACTCGGAGATAACCCCGCGATCCTTATGCACGAAGATCGCAGCGCCCTCATTCTCAACGATCGGCACGCCTGCAGCGCAGCCATGGCTTGACGACTTCACATGGATTGGCGGTTTCTTCTTGGAGATCTCACGATCAGAAAGCCAATACTCACCCTCACTCGTGAAAACGAGGACGTTACGCCCTTCAACTATTCGCTCAATGCGCTCACCACCAGGAACATCCATCGGCACAACAAACGCGCCGTTTGCTTCGTCCTGGTCCTCATCAAAATTGAAGTAATCGCCAGAGACAGAAGCCATCCAAACGTTGGGCAGTTTCGCCAGGCCACCAGGAATAAGCCGCTGCTGAATGAAAACACCGCAACCAGGCCAGCCGCGCTCTGCAGAAACAATGTCCTCACCAGGCGCAACACCAACGGTTGTTTTGTAAGCAACGATCGCAGCATCAGCTTTGTTGATCACCGTTCCGGAAACGGCCCACCCGTCCCCCTCGTTCCCCTCACCAGAGAACTTGATTGAGATCTTGTTGCTTCCTGGAGAGGAAACCTGAATGCCATCTCGAATCGTGCTCAGTTCCAGGATAGCTGACTGGATCTCGTTCACGGCTGCAGCTGTACTCGTATACGTCATGGAGCGCGTTTCCTGGCCAGAAACAACCAGCTGGAAAACAGTAGTCGCAGCCAAGCCAACAAACTCCAGCTCCCAAACTGCCGGTTTATTGTTGGTGTATTCAGCGCCATAATCCCAGGTTGCGTATTCTCGTAGGCCAGCTCCTCAATCCGCCAGTCATCATCAGCAAACTGGCGAATGCGCCGCGTTGGCACATTTCGGTGAAACAGCAAAAGCGTATCCAGCGATTGAAC
This sequence comes from Pseudovibrio denitrificans JCM 12308, assembly GCF_001310815.1. Taxonomy (GTDB): domain Bacteria; phylum Pseudomonadota; class Alphaproteobacteria; order Rhizobiales; family Stappiaceae; genus Pseudovibrio; species Pseudovibrio denitrificans. The sequence continues at coordinate 373,982 of NZ_BAZK01000002.1, read as the reverse complement.
GTGGTTGAGCTCTGAGATCTGCTGCAGAGAATGAGGCAGCTGCAGATCCTTAAAGTGAGCTCCATCTTTCCAAATGCTCAAAAGCCCTGCAGCAATCACCAGATCAAAGGACTTTCCGTCCGAGTTCACAAAGGAAATCATACGTTCAGCATCATCACGAACAACGCTGAGATGCCGCATACGTCCAGCAACGGAAAATCCACCCTGAGGGTGGATATGAACGTTTTCCATCCGCTTCGCGCCGGAAGAGAAGTATTTCAGCTGAGTTCGATCGATGAGCATCACATCGAGTTCACCGCTCGTAAACGTGGCCTGCATCTTCCCAGGTGAGGAAACCATGGCTTAGCCCCCCTGAAAATGTTGCGTGAGCGGATTGCCCTTAAGCTTCAGCTTTTTGCTTGGAGTTCCCTGAGCCTCTGCCTGGATCGCCGCACCGATCAAACCACCGCGCATGTTTTCCTGAGGCGTGCCGTAAACATCCCGGCGCAAGGCTTCACGCTTTTTCTCTCTGGAGCGATCGCCATAACCAGCTCAGCAGAAAGCGCCAGCGTTGCAGCTTCCATAAAGGCTGAAGACCACATGTCCGGACGAGCAGAATAAGGAATGAGCGCATAAAGCTCAGGCACATCAGCGTGAACCTTATCCTCCTCAGGCGTAAAATCTGTGAAGGTGCTTTCAGGATCTCGCGGCGATGTGGTGAGTTTTTTTGGTGGCCCAAGGCGATCCGGAGGAAGTTGGAAAACATTGCTGTAGCCGGCAAAGGCTTGAACACCATGCAAAATGGAAAGCTGCCTGGTTGTCAGCGCAAAACTCCAGGGATAGTGGCCGAGCAAGAAACTGATCACACCCTGATAAACCAGGTTTGCACTTTGGCCACCAGGAAGATCATCAGTGAGGCTCTGCAGCGGCTCTAAACCGACACGCGCACAAGCGCGGTTGATAATAGCTTCAGGGGAATAATAGCTCATGAGGACACCGGAAGAGAAACAAAGAGCGGCCCGGAGCCGCCAGCACTCCGAGCCGTGAACAGCGAGACAGGCTTAAGCCGTTGTCTGCGCTGCAATCTGCACAACACCGCCAGTAACCGAAGTCACCACGTAGCATTTGAGACTAGCAGTCGCGTCTACATCCAATGACGCGTCAATCTGATCACCTACGCTTAGGCGGTCTGCAACAGAATTGAAGTAACCATTGGCCTCAACTGCAGCTGCATCATCAACAGTTACATACCCGTACTTGTTTCGCACGGAGCCTTTGCCAAAGCCGACAGAACCAATCTCATTGATCTTGTTAAGGCCGTTCGATTTAAAGGACATTTCATCACCCTGATGTGGTCGGAAAGATTAATCCGGCGCCGAAGCGCCAGATCAGACTTGCAATGCGTTATGGAGAAACTGTCAGATCACTGAGCGCCTTAAAGCGCCCACGAACGAGACCTTCTTGAAGAATGCCTGCCGCAGCACCTTCACTTTCAAGACGCATGGAGTGAGCGCCCTTCTTGTTCTCCCAATCCCACCAGCTTTTGAGGGTTTCATTGTTTGCCCAGCCAACGGCAGCCTTGTGCCACATGATGATATCTAGGGAAGTGCCGCCGCCTGGCTGGCGGAAGTAACTGGCAGGAGCACGGAACCAATTCACATCGTTCCAGAACTTGCCCTTTTTCTTACCTTTGGCAGTGAATGAAAGATCTGCGCCCACCCATTCAGCAGAGTTAAACTGCTTGTAGGTCATCAGAATATTCCAGAACAACGGAGGCACTGCGCAGTAAATCTCACCATCTGCAGGCACATCAGCCTCCATAAGACCAGTGGTCATTTTCATAGCAGCGCCGAGATCGAAGTTCACATTCGCGCCACCAACCATTCCAGGTCGCCCCTCAGCGTCCAGGTGTGGTGTAAGCGCAGAACCTGTGGCTGCAGCAGAGGATGCTGTGGCATGGAACATATCAACGATCTCGCCATCAGTCGCACGGCCCAGAGCTTTCGCTCCGATCATTGCGATGTTCTCACGCTCGTTCACGTTCGTGCGTGAAAGATCCTGATGGTAGATGTAGTCAAATGCTTCCCAGGTTTCCAAGCTCGCTTCAGGGCGGCTTCTGTCCGGTTCATAGGGGTTGCATCATGTCCCCGGCGCTTCTTATTCGCCTCCCCTTTTCCAAACACAGGGAAGTAAGCTTTTGTACCTTCGATCCGCTCGGCAGCGGACACGCAATCACGGAGAAGGAAACCTTCAGCCTGGTACTTGTGATGTGCTCGGGAGTTAAACTGCTCAATAAAATGAGCGTCTGCAGATTGCGACATTGTCGGCGGTCCTTTCTAATCTCCAATGAGAAAACAAACAAACGCCATCTCATCTGAAGGGCCGCCAGGGAGCACAGGTCTTTTGAAAAGAGGGCCGCACTCCAAATGGCAGGTTCTGATTTCTGGCTGAGCTTACGCTAAACCCAGCCAGCAACCGTCAACCGTTAAGGATAGTGCCGCTTGTATCCTTCGTCGTACTCGGCTCTCAGCTTTGGATCATACTTTGGCGAGCTCGGATCAATCCGATCATCACTGTCCAGCTTCTTCAGATCTTCTTTGGTAAGTGATCCATTAGAACGCCCGCCATCATTTTCGGAAATAGTAATGCCGCGACTACTCAGCAGATTGGAAATGCCATTCAAGAAGGCATTGCCGCCAGCAAGATCGGTCAGGCTTTCAACAAACTCGGCTGCAGGTTCTGGGAGCTTCATCTGCGCAGCAAGGTTTTTAGCAAAGGCCTCATTGTCAACGACAACCTGGCTCACCGCCTTGCTATCGGTAATCCCTAGGAATTCACCGGTTTTCTTAAGCTCCACTTCTGGATCATAAGGCGGTTCGATCTGACCTGACTTAACCAGCTCAGTGAAGGTTTTGTCGATCAGAGAGCCGAACTGTTCATTCGACATTCCAGCATCATGGGCTGCAACGGTAGCCGCCTGATAAACCGGATCTTCTGCGGTGTTCTTAAAATAGGGAGCCAGGGTTTCATTAGGCTCAAACGAATAGCCCGATGGATCTTCCGGAGCTTGCGGCTTTTCTTCAGACCGTAACCCCTTATAGGCACCATAAATCTTGTCGATTGTGCCCTGGTTGTTCTCGCCTAGAAAGTGCTCCGGAAACCCCTCAGGAACATAGCGCTCCGTATTGTTGCCATCACCAGAACCACCATCTCCGTTTCCTTGGTTTTCTGAGTTGTTCTGATCCTGCTCGAACTCTTGATCTCCAGCCATCGTCATTCTCCTTTTCTGGCGCGACCCCGCCACCAACTTCGGCAAGGTCTTTTAAAATCATTGCAACCACGCTGTTTTGCCCTTCGCGATAACAGCCGTAGGCGTGGGATTGCCAAGGATCGATCCCCAGCTGAGTGTGAAATTTGATCCGGCGAACTGTGCCATTCAGCAGCTCATCAAGAACAAGCTGCCCCTCCTCGCTAGAAAACACCGTGGCAAGCGCGGCCAGGTACTGAGTACGGCGGCGCTGGTTCTCTCTGTTTTCCTGACTGGCTTTTTCTTTCGCTTTGGGATCTGCAGAAAACTTGTTCATCAAGCCATCGACAGAACCCCAATCATCACCTTGCAGATTGCCCATGAGCTCTGCGATCGATTGTCCATTCATGATCAACCTGCCTCTGCTTCTGTTGGAACTGCAGCTGCAGCACCAGGCACGAGCCCGGATTGAGCAGCCATCTGCGCGGCGAGCATTGCTCGATCGTCCTCTTCCATCTTCTTCCGTTCGTCCGCATTCACTTTGAGGCTCTCTGGAACTCCCATCTCGCTGCCGATATGCAAAAGAGCTTCAACCATCTTGACCACCTTGCGGGCGTCTTGCGCCAGCAAGGCCTGGCACATTTCAATCCATTGGATGATTTTCTGCATTTTCTCAGCAGCTCTGGCGGTTGCCATTGGAGAGGAAACTTGAATTTTCACGAGGATCTGATCGATATCTGGCGCATCCGTGATCATGCCCTTGTCATAGGCGATCTCAATCAGTCGCTCGGCAAGCGGAACAATGATCTCTTTAACCAGGCGGCCAAATGCACCAACGTGATCCTCTGCAAGCCGCTTCATGCGCTCAAGGATCTCTGTCGCGGAACGCACCGCGCCACTGTCCGGAGGCAAGGCTTGATCCATCATGGTTGTTTTCACACCCATACGCAGATCATTCAAAACGATATTGTTGAGATCCAGGCGAGGCTCAGGGAACTTTTGAACAGAAGGCCCCAGCACGCCACCATTTCGCGCGACCTTCCAAAACTCACCAGGCTCAACTGAGGCCATGTCAGGGTTAAACACCCCATCATCAACAGCCGTATAGATCCCCAAAAGAGAGATTGCAGCTGCTTGCAATGTCAGCCGTTGCGCTGTGTTGAGCGTCTTGATTGAGGGCATTGCCAGGTTAATCGGACCACGGCCATAAACTTCGCCAGGCACGCGGAAATAGCGAGGCGTGAGCAGGGGCATGTCCGGCTACTTTTCGTCTTAATGATCGTCTCATCATCTTCAGGCGACCAGGCGATAAAGTCCCATCGATCTGTTTTGGAGTTGTAGATACAGTCCTGGTTGAGAACCACTTCCTTTTCAGGATCTTTCTCCTCCAGATCGCGTAGGGTTTTACCAAACTTGCCATCTGGGAACATTTCGCGAATAGCCCGGACGGTCCACTTACGACCCCAAAAAATCCCGGTTATGTCACCATAAGCACCTGCCTCAAGCAAAACCTCATCAATAGGAACGCAAACAAACCGTGCAGGCTTTTTCCGGTTGCCTTCCAAGATCAGCATGGCCCCGGTGCCGGCACCAAGTTCCAGGCCCATCTCAACAAAGGCCATATCAAACTCACCGTTTGACATCATGCCAGTGCTTACTTTTGAGATCCCCTCAAGCGGCCCTGCCAGTTCATCCTTTTCCTTTTGCGGGAGAATATCGCCAGCCTTGATCTGAAAGGGTTCATCACCGATCAGATCTTTCCAGAGCTTACCTGCAAAGCGGAAGTTTGAGACGATCGCGGTTTGATCAAACGCCTTATCAACGCGGCTTGCACCCTTACTCGTTGAGCCAGTGTTAGCACTCCGGCGATAAGGAATTGCATAATCAAACGCGTCATCGCGCAAAGGCTTATGAGAGTCATACTCAGACTGAGCCTTTTTGCGTCGCGATTGAATGCTTTTTAGGTTTGGTTCAGCCAAGGCCAACCTCCATCACCTGAGATTAGCCGAGAGAAGACTGGCCAGAAGACGAACCAATAAAGGTGAGAAGTCTGCGCCCGCGCTTGCGAGTGCCCCCGCCACCTGGCGAGGCCTTGGACTGATCAACTTCTGCCTGCTGGCTTGCCAATGCAGCCAACTGCCGGCGCTGAGCTTCATCCGCTTGTCGTTGCGCCAGCCTCCGCGCCTTCTTGTCCCCGCCTCCGCCTACCAGACCGCCCATATTGCCAGATCTCCAAGTTCTCAGTGGTCCCAACAAGCTCAAATCCAGCCAGGCGAGCCACGCGCCCGCCGGCTTTGGATTGAACCAATGTGTAGATCTCACCGTACTCGGAAGCCTCAAGGGTCAACCGTATGGCGCGGACAATCTGGAGCATGCTGTTTTCAGCTTTGGGCGTCACCATCCACCAGGCCTCTAAGTCACCATTGGGCCACGGAAACAGGCCGGCAACAGAGACGAGCTCTCCAGTATCATCATGAAGCGCCCAGGATCGGCCCTGCTTCAGCTGCAGCTTGGCAACCTTCCAGGCTAGGTGGGGGCACTTGCCCATGCACTGAGCAACATCCATCAAGTTCGCGGGAGTAGATAAAGTAAAAGCCATGACACGAGAGTGCCATGGCTTAAACACTGTCAAACGAGCTCGGCTGTTAATCTGGATTATGACGCGCTAAAACTCTCGCTTTTTGCCTCATAATGATCTGAGATCTGGGCCGAACATTTATCGCCGCTTCATATGCCGCACGAGCCAGGATCGAGTTGTAATTCATGGACAAAATCTCATGACACTGACCTCCAACCCACTCCTCGACAACAAACGGCAGCTCATCAATTGATCGCATATTGCTTCGGTAGGACATGCCCACCCAATAGCATAAGAACAAAAAGAGAACAACACTATGTGTTGTGAGGATCAAAACTCCCCTTCTTAGGCGGCGGTCCACGCCGATCATTTTGCTGATCACCACGATCTCGACGAGATCCTGCAGCATCACTCACAACAGCTGGCCGGCCACGATACCCGAGTACAAGGTACTGCAGGGCGTCATGAGGGTGAGAGTATTCATTTTTTGATGGCTCAGGGTCATACGCTGGCCCCGCATCTTTTGGCCGTTTTTTGTACTTGTAGCCACTAGCAAAGCCACGATTGAGCTTCTTGCAATGTCTGGAAATCAAGAGCCTTGGCGCATGCCCATCAATCAGTTTTGTGAGTTCTGCGCGTACAGCAGCCAACCTTAAGCCCAGTTCGTTCGAACCATTTGCCGGAATTAGAACTGGCTCTGAAAGAGCCTTACTTACTGTTTCAATCCAAGAGAGCTCACCACCCTCTTTATCAGCACCATACTGAGCCGCTGGATCTGCCCAGATCCGAATACTTGGCACCTGGTAATATCTACGGGCAATCAGATCATTCAGAAGTTCCGAAAGCCGATCTGCGCCATACCCCTGCCCCGGAACCAATTCATCTGTAATGATCAGCTGGCCATTAGGTCGAGGTTGCCCCAAAATTGCTGAAGGGTTCAATCCAGCATCCAACCCGATCAGCAATGGTAATGACTGATCGGGTTTCAAGTCCCTAGCAGACGTATGAAAACTGCCATTGTAATCTGAATAAACAGGTTTTCCGTCACGACTAAAACCGAACTCATTTCGCACAAACCGACGGATATACCATTCTTCCTCGTTTTCTACGATCTTGAGATAATAATCCGGCTCCAAGTTTCTTAGGTTTTCAGCCTTGGGCGACAACCCAGAAGGCTGCTGATAGAGCACACGGTTAGGGCTAGGGTTTTCAACAAAGGTATCATATGTCCAGTTATCAACGTCCGGAGCATTGAAATCTCCAATCACTTGCCGAAAACGCTTCGCATTTGGATCTTTCAGATCTGATTTTTTAGGATATCGCCCCGTGCGCTGCTCCAGGTACTTCAGGCCATGCTCATCAATGGTATCCATCTCATTGAGCCAGGCTCCAGAGATCTCCATCCCTCGCAGCTTCTCAGCAACAGTCGAGTTTTGAAGACCCAAAAAAATCGTTTCCGCTTCAACCCTTGTTCCATCAGGCAACCGCCACTTCAAAATGTGAGTAACAGGCCGATCATTACCACCAGTCCAGGAGCTTCCTGGATAATCTTTTGGGAACCACTGCTGCCAACTGGCTAGAACCGTTTTTTCGGCATCACGAAAACTAGTTCGAACCACAACCCACTTATCTCGGATAACGCCATCCTTACACGGTGGCATGAGAGTTGCGGCCACAACGCGGGCCATTGCACAGGCAACAGTTTTACCACCGCCTACCGGCCCCATAATCGCCTTGGTCAAAATGCTATTTCGAATGAAGTTTCGGGCCACCGGCCCTGGAGGCACGTATCGATAAGGATCAAACTCCTCATCAAGCTCATACTCCGCAATCAACTCAGCAGTCGAAAAGCCTTCAGGAGAGTGAAACGACATTAAATCCCCCACGCCCCCTGAGCTGGATTAAAAGGCTCCACGCCCCCACACCCCGGCCCAAATGCAAAGGGTTCCACCCGCGCCCCACCAGCCGAGATCAAGGCTCCCGCCTCGTTTTCAAATCCGGATCGGTGTGAGAGCGAGCACCCCTGTATGGGGGCGCAAAGTCGATTTCCGGAAAGCCTCGCAGAATTCCGCCATTCCTGACGCCATTGGAACCCGCCAGCCACCATCGCGCCACGAAAATTTGAAATGAACCGAGGCACCTTCAAAATCACCGGGACGCCTCTTTTAACACCCTGCCCGATGGCATCACGAAAGCTGGCTACCTGATTTTTTATCAGGGCGATCAATGGCTGATTTCCTTTTAGTTTCATGCACATACGTACACCGTGCGACTTGCGCTCCGTACGACTTCTATTCATCATCACCGCTAACCCTTTGATTTCGTTGGGTCTGGTCATCTGAGCTCTGCTCTTGCGCTCCGATGCTCATTGGCTCCTCGTCGGCGTCCAGATACTTGCCCTCGTTCACCTGGTCTGTACCCAGATCGATCATGAGCACCGGCAATCGCTCGTCATCGTCGCTCTCTTCACGAACTGGCATCTTGCCATGGAGGTACGGAGCGACATGATCTGCGGTCTTCAGCTGCATGGCCACGATCTCTGGGATCGTTGGTATGCCGTCCAGCTTCCCCTTGAGTGCTTTGATGATGGCATCAGCAAGCGTTAGCCCGTCTACCTTTGCCTGCTCTTCAACAAACCACTTCCACAAATCTGCTGGATGGCTTGAGAGGAACTCTCCCTGAAACATCAACGGATCTTTGAAGCCTCTAGCACTCCACATCTTCTGCAGCTGCTCCGTCTTCTTGTTCTTCGCGCCTTTCGGGCGGCCTCTCCCCCGGCTTTCACGAGATCCGGAGCGACGAGCAGAAGGGAAGACGTCATCTGGGCCGCTCTCCTCCTCATGCGGGATCAATTCAAATTGCTCGTCGGTGTGGCTCATTTCCCCCGTATCCCTTCGATAAAACCGAATATTTTATTGGCCTCAGAAATGCCCGAGATTATCGGTGTCCCGAAAGTGTCTCTTTTGGTGTCTCCAAAATAAATAAACAAAATCATATAGTTAGATAATAGTTCCACTAGGGACACTAGGGACACCAATATATTTATATGTGTGGGCGCGTGTGTAAGAGCTCTAATCTGGTGTCCCTAGTGTCCCCGCTGTCTAACTCACTGACTTTACTTGCCATTATCGGAGACACTTGGTGTCCCTGAGGTGTCCCCGAGGTGTCCCCCGAACCCGTTCGGAGCGAGAAACCCCGCGACTGGAGCCACGGTAGATCTTTTTTCAATTGGTCAACTGTCCGCAGACGCGCAGTAGCCAAAAACTCAGAGCTCTCGGTTGGGCCGCGCGGCGGCGGGCCGTTTAGGCCTGTAGGGTCCGGGTGTGGGTAAACACACGCGGATCTATGCCTCCGCCTAGGGTCGGGGTGCATCAGCTCTCCTCAGTTAGTCTCTGGAACTCATCGAGCACGATCAGCGTGCAGCGCTTAGAAAATCCGCCAATCTTCACCTTGTTGAAATTCTTGTCATGGCAGACAATGGAGCCAGGGCCTTGTCTTAGGGCGCTCTGCCACACGCCTAGGCCACCCTGCCCTCCCCAGGCTGTGTCTTTAAACAGCTGAGACAAAGCTGGTCCTGAGTTTGGTATGGCCAGGCAGTAACCAGGAAGGATCTTATCTTTCTGAATGATCCCGAGATCCACCTGAGCCAACTGAGTACGAGCAATATCAAAGCCAAGGACACCACTCTGCAGATCTTCCAGAAGCCCGCCTATGTTGTGTCGCAGGCCGTTGCGCCATGCATCAACACGCGAAGACAACAGATGTTCCAGGCACGCTCGCCAGTTTTCTTTTGCGTTCTCATGTTCTGGCAGGAGGGTCGGGGCGAGCCTTTGCCCCCAATCACTCAGGTTCTCCATGGGATAGTCATTCTCTTCCAGCCAATCATCCCCGAGCATCAAGTGCGCACAGGTCAAGAATGTGCCGTAAGTGTCCTGGCCTCGGCTATCGTGGCCGCCTTCCCTCAATGCAGTTCGATACTCTTCATAGAGCTTAGAAAACTGCGGCCAACCATTCACCAGCCGCCGCAATAGCTTTGGCCCTATCTTCTCAGGGTCGAGGATCGTAGGAGCCTGGGAAACCTTCTGAGGATCTAGCTTGCCAATGGAGATCACCGCCAAGCGCGAGAGATCCTGAGGCGGGAGAGGTGGAGGTTGATAGCAGAGAACAGGAACGTAGATCGAGCCTGGAACGCAACGCCAGCGTGATCAGATCCACCACGCAGCATCAAACCACCGGAAGCAGCCAGACGAGCAAGCTTTACAACGCCCATGACTTTCCGGTTATCTGCTTCAGCTTCCAGCTCATCCACCGCGATCGGCAATGCGTCAGCACCGATCCGCTGATAAATACCTGCAGGTGTTGTGTCGGGCGTAGACACCAGCGCAGAGCCGAAAACAGTCTGCACAATGCCCTGCAGCGTTGATTTACCAACTGCCTTATCACCGATTAGGAACATGGAAGGACGCCAGGGCAGAGCTCCACCCAAGAAGCCGGCCCCAATCCAGCCCAAGAATAGGTAAGGATCGATGCTTGGCCTCTGCCAGTTCCAGGTCTGGAGGATCTGGTAAAGCATGGGTGCGGGATTATGTATCCCTTCCACGTCCCCATCATGAGGACGCGGAGACGCTGGCCGGCGTGGATAGAAATGGCCTTTGATCTCACCAGTCCGGCGTAACTTGCCATCCATCAACAGCACATCGCCCAGATGAAGGATCAAGCCGCCTTCCTTATCTGTCCAGGCTCCAAGGCCTCTCACCTTCTCAACGCTATTCCAAACGCCCTTTTTAGCACCAGCTGAATACAAGCATTCACGAACCTTCTCAGCTCGCCAGTTATCGACTGCAGCGTGTTTGTCAAACCGAGGCCAGGCCCAATAAAGATAGTTCTGGCGATCGCCAAACAATCGCTGAATAAAGCTTTGACCAAATTGGCTCGGCGTTGCTGCAGCCAGCTGCCCGATCGCATCGATCAGGAACAGCACATCCCCATCCATTCCGAGAACCTGCACAGGACAATCCGGAGGCAAACCATTTGCATCCGGCACCCATTCACCAGGCTTCACATCTCCCCGAGGCTCACCTGGCAGCGGATCAATCACCTCTTGAGGTTGATCCAGTTGTGTTGCAATTTTCCTTGCAGCAGATCCAACAAGTGCGCGGATCTGCTGCTCCCCTTGTACAGTCATGTTGCCCCTTAGCTCAGCGCCACTGGCCGCTCGCCAACACTCATCACCTCGTTAGCGTGGCTCGTTTCATCTTCGTTGGATGTTTCGATCTTCTCGGGCTCTGCAGGTAGCTCGCGCACCTTCTGAGCTGCAGTCAGTGCAACAACCAGCTCCGGATCTCGTGCGCCGATATCATCTTCCTGCTCAAAGATGCTCTCAGAGATGGGAAGCGCAATCGGATCACTAGGAATGGCTTTTGCAGCTTGAAGCTTCTTGATAGCCTTGAGCTCGGAGCCAATCTCAGAGATCGCACGAGCAAACCGGTTGTAAGCGAACTTCAACCAGGCTGGCTGTTCATTCCATTTGCCGCAATCCAGCTTGTGAATGCGCAGCTCTCCAGCTTTCCGGAACAGTGTTTCACCAGAGGCTGGAGATCCCCGATCGTCTCTTTCTAAAACGTAAGAGGTCAACGCGATCACAGCAGCTTCGCCGGTGTCGTCCTGGTCAAATGGAACAATCTCACCAGCGCTCGCCCAAAGGACTGGATCAAAACCGTCCAGGCCACTAGGGCCAAAAATCATCGCAATTTCACTTGCAACGGTCTGGCCAACACGAGCGCAAAAGCTGAGCACTTCAACAGTTTCAAGAGCGACACCAGCCGGAGCCAGCCCCTCCTCAGGTGGAGGAACCTGAGCCTCCGAGCTCGTAACCTCAAAGCCTTCACCCTTGAGCAAACCAAAGAGGCCTGCAGCAAGCATCGCTTGCCGCTTCTGATCGTTAGCCTCAACAAACTCCCGGCGATACTCCTCAGGCCAGATCTGGCCAGGATTGCAGCAAGAAAAATCAGGGCAGCACTCACCATCATTAGGATTGAGCCATATGATCCATCCGGAGCGTATGGATTATGTAAGGAGCTACCGCTCAACCAATGCTCAAGCTGAAACTGTTGAGCTTCTGCATAATCTTTGCAGTCTTCAATGTATTTAGGTTTTTCCATCTCTCACCCCAAGCATCATTCAACTCCACGCAACTGATCATTAAAGTCCTTGCCCTTGGTGCTCGAAACTTCGATCACGGGCTTACCCGTTGCCGCCAGTCGCTCTACGGCACGGTTAAACTGCTCCTGAGCTTGAGGCTTGCCCCAGTCGTTGTCTTTCAGGAGGATGTATCCCGTGAGCCACGGGAAATCGGGTAAATGCAGAAGGTTGGGAAGCGAGCCGGCTGCAGCGTGGCGAATTTCGGGATTGGCAAGGGCAGAGGAGCCAGCGTCCTCAATGCCCTCACCAACCACCACAGGCCCACGGTATGTGTCAGGCCCGCCGCTCTTCGATTCCCCTTGTGAGATCCAAATCATTGAGCCAGCTGTTTCCGGCCACATCAGTTTCGGTTTTTCTACCGGAGCTTTGCCAGATCCATCAGCTGCCAAAAACGTAAAATGCAGCGCCTGGAGCGAACCATCAGGCGCACTCATGCGGCTCATCATGGCCGGATATTCTGGCCCGCGCTGCACCTTTATGCCGTTCTCATAAACGGCATCCATCCAGTATTCCTGAGCAGGCAGGAACCGACAGAAGTTTAAACGCCCCTGCAGGCGGCTGAGTGGAATGGCGCGGCTCTCCAGGTAACGTTCAATCAGCGTTCCCTCAACAGCTAGGCCACTATGCCACCAGCGCAAGGCGCGGCGTATCCGATCCTTGCGCCTCTTTTCTTCTTGCGCATTCTGCTGTTTGGCTTTCTTCTTCACCTGGCGGCGCAGTTTTTCCTTTTCTTCAGGGCTCATATGCCGCCAGCCAAGCCGATCCTCCGCCCAGGCTAAAGCCTCAGTTCTGGAAAGCCGCTTGCTTAAGCAAACCAGATCAATGAGATCACCTTTGACCGTTCCGTCAGCATAATCCTTGAAAGAACCACGCGCCGGACCAGTCAGCCAAACAACGAAAGAGCCCGCGTTTTTGTCCTGGCGCACAGGACTTTTCGCAGACCAGATTTTTCCGTTCCTCCGCCCTTCAGGCACAAGCTCCCGAACCAACTCTAAAAGAGCGAGCTCTGAAGGCATGAGCGCCTGCTTGATCTCTTTGATCCGGCTACTCATGCAGCAACCCCCAAAAGCAGCAACACGAAACAACTAAAACTTGAAATTGCAAAGACGTGCAGATAAACCCAGCAACAGTGCTAAGAGGTGCATTTTGAGTATTCTCACGCGAATTAATATTTTCGGCGCTCGTTTGCAGGAGCCGATAAAGTCCACAGACCGTCGCGGTTTGCGACGCCGCACAATCGGACTTGCTCTGCTTGTAGTTACAGCTGCTGTTGTTCCCGTTTACGACTGGATCTACGCAAACTTTGATTTTCCGTGGGACTACTGGGTAGTTGATAGTAAGGCAGAGAGCCTCAGAAATCTTACGTTGGTCGCATCTGCTTTTTTGGGACTTATCTTGCTTCTTTGGAGAAGCACATCTGCGCACATCCAATCGTCTGTATCGCAAAAAACACTTCACGCTGATCGATTCAAGAATGCAGCAAGCATGATCAGCGAGGAGGAAATACCTGCTCGAATAGGCGGCATTCGCACTATCTCTGAACTCGCAGAGGTAGATGAAGAGTACTACTACCTTCATTGCCAAAAGCTTTTGACAACGTTTATACGCGAACGCTCTCGAGACTACTGGCTTCTCCAAGATGGAGAAAAAACTCCACCTGTCGGAGAGATACATCCAGAGGGCAAAACAAGCTTCAAAGGGACTATAAAAATTGGCGCATACTATGGGCAAGAGCATCTCAGGTTCTGATCGAAGCTGCTGAAGTGTTCTTCCAGATAAGAACTCCTAAGAGGATGCGGTTTTATGAAGAAAATCGCTACGTTGATTTTGAGCATTGCAAGCTCAGCAACATAAGAGTTCGTTTCAACAAAGTTATAAATGTTATTTTTGATGGAGCCGATCTTAGTAGATCTATATTTTATTGCTGTACTTTCAAATCTACCTTCTTTGCAGCCACAAATATTAAACTTACTATTTTTCAAAACTGCATTTTTGATGGAATTGACTTCACAAATACAGATGTAAGCTTGGCTGTCTTTCAAGATTGCACATTTAAACGATGTACGAATCCCCCAAGTATCTTTAACGAGCAACTCATTGATGTAATCAACGGCGAGCATACCTCTGCCAGATTTCTGTGAGAGCTTAGTTTGATTAGTTCTCATACCGACACACCCTGACCGCGCACCAACCCCTCAAACTCATCAAGCATCCGATCGATAGCTGGATCATCCCGGCTGTCTTCAACGCTTCTGAGTGCTTTTGAGACGGCTTGCTTACTGATGTTTGCGGCGACTGCTGCTGCAGATCCAGGAACATCGAGCGTTGTAACCGTGAGATAAATGGCTTGGTGACGGACCGTGGCCGCAATGAGCCAAGCTTCATCACCCTTCAGGTTTGCATGCGGATCAGCCTGGACGACATCCAATGGCGACAGTCCTTTGGCTTGAGCCAGCAACCCGACAAACATCTGATAGACCGAACTGATAAGATCCCCAGTTCGTTCACTGAGCTCTTTCTGACGCTTTATCTGAACCAACGCAGCCTTGAGCTTCCTAAAAGTCGAAGCTCTCATGTTTCCCGATCGCCGCGCTCGATGCCATGTGGTGTGAGCTACACCGGCAGTGGCGCAAAGTTGCGCCACACTGATCCCGAGCCGTTGTGCGTCACGCTCGACCTTCTCCAGGCCCTGTGGATTTCTGGAGACGGTTGACAAACGCACGTGCGTTTCGTTTTGGCTGGAGCAGGAAAAACCCATGATGCATTCCTAAAGCAGTGTCGAAGAATGGGGAGCCGCCGCACCAGCGGGGAGACTTGGTGCGGCGGCAGGCGAGCCAGGGTTTAAGGGTTGTGGGAGGGCTCCCTGGCTGTTGCTGGACTGGTGAAACAGCGAATACAGCGCCATAAGCGTGACGCTTGTAATAAGCTGGCCTTTTTCGTGGTTGATCGCGGACGGATGACCGGCAAGCACATTTTCAGCAAAGAGAATGCCGCGCTCAAAAGAAAATGGCCCTGTAAGAACACGAGCCGCCCGATCGCGTTGAGGCTCAACCAGCACAAGCCGGTCATCATCCAGCCGGCCAACAATCCGAAAACCCGAGCCGCTTGCTTTCTCAATCTTGCAGATCTGATCAGCTTCCATCGAGCTCACCTCTCTGGAGTTTCTGCGCAGTGGCGATCACCTCTTCAAAGCGCACTGTAAGATCTCGGCGCTCGATGGCAGTTCGAACATCTTTCAGGAAGGGCAGCCCATCAGGATCAACAGCGTCCAGGAACGGCAGGCCATAAGCATTCACCAGCTTCATGAAGTGCGGAGCCTTAGGGGCTGCACGCTTATCCAGCCAGTTCTTGACCGTCTTCCAGGGGATACCGGTTTCCTTGCCAACAATCTTGGCAGTGCTATCGGGATACTTCTGACGGAGGAACATGGAGATACGCTCAGCCATCTCAGCATCCTCAGACCGAGCGCAACTTTGCGCCGTTTGCAGCGTGGAAAAACGACGCCGGCCAATGATATTGGGGAGAGTGGCTGAAGAAGAGCTCATGATAAAATTGCTCCTGAGGTTTCTGAACCAGAGCCCTGGCCTGCTGGCTTCAAAATGCGTTGAGGAGGAGAAACCGTTAGAAAGTCATCAGCTGAAACAGCAAAGCCAGTCGCCACCACGATCCGTTCAATCAGATCCAGCTTGACGTTTTGCTTTCGGTTGATGATGCGAGACAGGCTAGGCACACCAATGCCGATCGCCTCAGCAAAGTCGGCGCGCTTCTGTCCGGTACGGTCCAGATAAGATTGGAGTGGGTGCAAATCAGTCATGTCGCCCAACTTGCATCTCATGCAATTGCACGTCAAGCAATTTTTAATCTAGTTGCATCGAAACAAACTGAGCATTGGATAGAATATCCGCATGGTATCTATTTCAAAATCTGAGAAATCCCTGGGCCACACCTATATCCAAAAGTGGCGCAATCACGTTGGATTAACTCAAGCTCAAGCCGGAGAGCTGCTTGAGCTTTCAGCTCCTCTCATTTCTCGCGTTGAAGCCGGAAAAACACAATACACACAAAGCTTTATCGAGAAAGCAGCCAAAGCATATGGCTGCACACCAGGCCAGCTACTCGACACTGACCCAACAACATTACCAACACGCGCAAAGATTGATCAGCTTTTGGCAGACGCATCACCAGAGGATCTATCTAAGTGCTTGAAAATAATGGAAACAATCTTAGTCAAAGATTGAAATTCGCCCTGGCCTTTCTTGGCGATTACGCCGCGCTATACCGCGAAAAACTTGCAATACCACTAGGCTTAGCAGGCATAGCCCTAGGCCTTTTCTTTGCAATCCGCGCAGCTGAAACTCCCCTACATTTTATCTCCATCTGGTTCGCAACCCTAGCCGGAACACTAATTCTCCCAATTCTTCCAATAGTTTGCTTCCTATTCTTCATTGCAGCACCAATATGGCTAATCGTGCAAATTGTTGACTTGCAGGACAACAACAAGAAACACTAACTTGCATCACATGCAATTTTTCTCTTGACGTAAATTTGCATCTCATGCAACTTCATGCCGTTACCAATCTGAGGAAACGGCACTATGACCACACAAACACCCTCACAAATACCCACACCAACGCCACCGAAAACCTATACTCGGCGTGAACTCTGCGAGGTACTCGGCCTTAAAGAGAACAACTTCGATCGCGTCCGCAAAGACCTTGAGGGCTCTGGGTTCCCGACACGCCTGCCAGGCTTGGCCCGTTGGTCCCGCCCTGCAGTCCATGCCTGGATTGCATCAAACGGCGATGAGCATCTCATGCGCCAGATCTTAGTTGGCCCTGAACCAGAAACCCCAAGCATAGAGCCAAGCGCTTCCCTGCTGCAAAAGTACGCAGGAGCCGCAGCATGAGCTATTTTTCAGTTTCCATTGATCACGCCACGATCGCGAGCGATCTGGCTTCATCATCCGATGATTGCGCGAATTTCATCGCAGAGCTCGGCTACCAGCTAAGTGAGAAAGACCCTGAAATCCTAAAAGGATTTTGTGAAAGCCTTGTAGAAGATTTGGAGGAGTCCGAGGACGGCAAAACCCTCATGCGCGCCCTCGTGGAAGCATGGCAGGAGGCATCCTCATGAGTGCCACCTTCGACGCAGCAAAAGAACACCTCCAAATCCTGCAGGATCACTGGTTCAAACGTGGTTACAGGGTGAGCGGCGAGATTCAGTCTGAACGCATCAATGAGCATGACTACGTTTACAACGTCCGCACAGATCTCGTGAATGGCCAGCCGAAAAACTACCGGCCAACTCTGGAGGATCTGCAGCTATGACAGCACTTGCACAAGCTGATCTCTTCCTGCCTAGCCTGAAGGACCTGAGCAGAGCCCAAAAGCAGCATCTCATTGCCCTGCAGCGTAAGCCACTCTTGCGCGTCCGCAATGGCTGGTGGAGGCAAGGAGATCTCCGCCGCATCAACTTCAAGACAGCCGATCGGCTGATTGCTTTGGGCGTTGCCCGCCAACGCGAGGGGCAACTGGTAATCACCGCACTTGGCCGCAAGCTAGCCGCCGAAGCAATCCGCATCAGGAGCAAAGCATCATGAAAAACATTATCAAACCTGTTCTCATGATCGAGGCTGGCTATCTGCTTCAAAAGAAAGCACCTGGGCAACAACCTTCCTACCTCCACTTGAGCGCTGAAGGCTACACCGACCGCAGTAAATACGCATGGCGCGGAACAGCTGAACAAGCCAGCAACCTGCAGCAACAGTCAGAGATTGCACGTTCCTGCATCTTTGCAGAACGGCTTTTTGATCGAGGAATTGCAGCATGAACCTCTCAGAGCATTTGGTAAATCTACCTGAAGCCAATTTCCCTATGGACCAGGTTGCGGAAGATATCTCTAACAACGGCGAGCTACTCCCGGAACTATTAAACCAGTTAGGCGCCTTCTTCTCTGACATTGAGCCAGGCGAGTTGATCCCGGCCCTGGTGTCCACCTATGCCAACCTGAATGACTCCGGCCAAACCTTCCTCGACTGCATGAGCACAGCGTGGGAGGCACGAGCAACATGAGCACTCTAACCGCTACCGCAATAGCTGCAGCCCTGCTCGCTGCAGCCCTTTGCCTCGTCATCCTCAAAGTTGAAGCAAACCAACCAAAACCATTGGATTTTCACGATGATTAGCATGAGCCCCCAACAAGTCATCGCTCAACTGAAGGAGCTCTCAGAGCAGACCTCGGCAGGCCAATGGCTTCCACCAGAACCACACAGCAGCCAACCAGCTGTTACCGTTGGTGTGCTAGATCCAATCGAGGTGGCAAGGTTTTACGGCGAGTACCCCATGAACATCCCACCGGGAACCTTCCCGTTAGAAAACCAGCACATCAATGCAAAGTGGGTTGCACTCGCAAATCCAGAAAACATCATCAGAGTGATTGAGTTCCTGGAACTAAAAGCCTCCTACGAGCCACCCAAAAACTAAACCGACCACACGCCAGGAGCGCCTCATGGCAAAACTACAAATCAAAATCCCTCACATCGCTTGGCGTGATGGTCGCCCCCGCTTCAATCCAGGCCCAGGCTTGCGCCGGCTCGGCTACAAGGGCGAAGATCTGAAAGACAGCGCCGGCAACTGGCTCGGCCTGGAAGCTTCGATCCAATGGGCAAACAAACGCTCAGAAGAGATCGCAGCGCGGCGGGATGCAGTCAAGATGGGAGCTAAGATCCAGCAGCCAAAGCGCCGCGCTCCCATCTTTGCAGTATCCAGCCTGATTGCAAACTGGCAGCAAAGCCCAAAGTTTCAGAACCTCGCACCCAAAACACAAGAATGGTATCGCCAGATGGGCAATGCCTTGGCTAACTTTGATGAGGAATTTTGGGCCGCCCCTGCAGCTGGCATCTCAACACCAATCGCATACGGCCTTTATGAAGCGCTCGAAGTAGAAAAAGGCTTAACTACTGCACGCGGCATAATCGCCACCTGCAGGAGTGCGTGGAGTTACGGTAAACTCAAGGGCTTAGTTGGCGACAACCCATTCAGAGAGCTAAAAATGAACGTGCCTCGCCCTCGCGTGCGTGTGGGCACCATCCACGAAATGAAACAGCTCATCGCTGCAGCTGATGCTTTTGGTCGCCCAGAGATCGGAGATGCAATTATGATCGGCTTATGCACCGGCCAACGCCAGGGCGATCGGCTCTCCCTGGTCGAAGACAGCCGCAAAGACGGACGCATAAACCTTCGCCAAAACAAGACAGGCGCACTCGTATCAATGCCAGAGCTCAACGAAGTAACCAGACGACTGAACGCAGCAAAGGTCCGGAGAGCAAACTGGAAAGTAAAATACCCGCATCTCATCCAGGACGAAAAAGATCAGAAGCCTTTCAGCATCACATCAAAGCACTACAGCAGAAAGTTTCGGGAGATCCGGGAGTATGCAGTTTCAGGAGATCCAGCCAAAGGCCTGAAACCTACCCCTTCACTGGTAGACTTCACAGATCAGGATCTCAGAGATACCGCAGTAACCTGGCTTGCAAATGCAAGGTGCCATATCCCTGAGATCTGTTCGATCACCGGCCACTCACTGGAGAGCGCCCAGAAGATCCTCAAGCACTACCTGGCTACCACACCAGAGCAGGCAGATAACGCAATGGCAAAACTGAAAGAATGGATCGAAGCAAAGGGCGGCCTATAGTCGCCCTTAAATGCATGCAGGCCGAATATCACCAGTATTCACAAGCCCCTAGCTCCCAATACCAAGCAAAACAGACATTTCTAGTCAGAGTTGCACAAGAAAATTAAAACAATTTTCATGTAAAAAGAGCATCTTTTTAAGTTAGTCAACGCAGCAATTTGAAGCACAAAAACATAGTTGCAATTACCCCAAAGTCATTACTAAATATATCTGGCAAAATATAAAATTATTATATTCCATGCGCCCAATTTGCATGAGGAAATACTATGTCAGATCAAGAAACAATGAATGACCTCGACACAGAAGAAACTCTCTCACTTATTGATGGCTTCAGTAAACTAGCGGAGCTCGCGTTTCAGGCGGGGCTGAATGAAAAACAGCACTCATCTGCTATGGCCAGTTACCTGATTATTTTGACGCAGTTGTGCAATCATCTTACTCACAACTCAGGATAAAGCACTGACGCAAAACACGTTCTGAAAACGTAAGACAACCCCCTGATTATGTAAGTAAATCGCACGCCATTTTCTCCTAACTCATTGAAAGATATAGCATTGCGTATTTACTTGTAATCAGGGGGTCGCGGGTTCGATCCCTGCTGCCGGCACCATCGTTACTCTCTTGATTTTCAAGAGTTTTTCAAAGCCTCCTTCGGGAGGCTTTTTGCTTTTCTAGCTCTCTTTCCTCTCCGTGTAAGCAATATGTAAGCAAATGCGCGAAATCCTCAGCAGGATCTGCACCTTACAGATACCCCTCAGCACACTTTCAATTTAATTCTGGAAAAGCTGTGAATGCCGTCACTAGCCGTCAGACGCTAGGCATTCTGTCTGGTTTGGCGAAGTTACAGCTGACAGAAAGTCGTCAAGGCTTGTAACTGTCTATTACCTATCTCCATCAGCCTACCAAGCTTGACATCTATCATTTTCACGCACCACATTGCGAGCAGATTGCTTTTGCGAGAATTTACATGAGTAAAAAGAAATTTAGCCCAGCAGAGAGATACGCGGTCTGGACAGTGCATGGTGAGAAGTGTTGGCTATGCGGCGAACCACTACCTTATACAGACATGCACATAGATCATATAATTCCAGAAAAACTTGAAGGCACTGAAGCTCTCAAAGGCATATTAGAAGAGTTTGCACTTCCACTAGATTTTGAGCTGAATACTTGGGCAAATTGGATGCCTGCCCATGCAACTTGCAACACAAAAAAATTGGATCATGTTTTTAGACCTGCCCCAATCATTCTTAGACAGATCGAACATGCAATCGCTAAATCCAAAACGACTCAAGAGATACACGACAAGTACCTTTCGAGGCGCTCATTAAGCATTGCATTGGATCGCGTTATTGAGGGGATCGAGAATGGCAGACTGACACCCGAGCAAAGAGATCGGTTTATTGCGAAACTATCCGTCGAGCATGAGCGCAATCGCTCTCCTGAGATGCATCATCAACCGATTTTCTTGTCACCTAACTTAACAATTTTAAATGAAGATAAGTATCGTTACACCTTGAAAGGCCCTAGTGGCCTCATAGGCACTCGCCCCAAAGGTAGTCGCATTGATCCTTCATGGGATTGCCCTAACTGTGGCCCGACGATGGAATGGAACACGATGCATCCAATGTGGGCATCTTATTGACCCAGACTAGATGCCTCCAAAAGTATAACCTTAAACGTTAATCAAAAAGGCCCGAGAAGCACTCCGCTTCTCAGACCCAGATGTCATTCCATCAGAGGCTCTTGGCCCCTTCACTCCGCTTATTTGGAAGCAGGTGCTTCCGGCGCGCAGATCTCTACAAACTCAGAGATTGCGTTTGCGCTGGTTTCCACGTTTTCGACTTGATTGCGCACAGTATCAAACAGCGTTAGCAGCGCTTCATATTCCTGTGTGTGCTCCATGCGCTCGCTCATCACCACGCTCATGGAGTACATCAAATTTTTGAGGTGGTTGCTGGAGAGGCGAAGCTGATCCACTTCATTGCGAAGGGACGTATGGGCACATTTCTCTTTACCAGTATCAGTCATTTCAAAGCCCTCTTCGTTGGCTTGTTGAACAAACCACTCAGCAGAAAGCTTCTGACGGCCCACTGGTGAGCGGGAGGTTCAGAACCTGACGAAGACAGGCGGGTTTATTCCCCCCGCGAGAGGTATTGTATTCACCGCCCTCCCGCCCATAAGCGAGAGTTTGCGTTTGGAGATCTAACCCCAGACACAAAAAGACCGCGATTTTACGGCTGCGGTGACCGCTTCGACGAGGTTCTGACGCCTCAAGCTGACCATGCGATGAACAACACAAGGTGTCAATGCAGGGAAACTGAATTCCTCCACAAACCCATGGGATTAACTGGGCCAAACTAGACGATGTAAAGGGAGAACAACAACACGAACATAAACACCAAGCCCTCGCGAAAACCACGTAGGCGCTTGCGCCGTGGTCTCGAACTACCCGTAGGCAGGCAAACGCCTGAGAAGGACCCGTATAACCTATGAGCTCGGTAAATGGAGAAATGTGCGCCTGTTGCAAAGCATTTTCACGTTCATGCAATAACTTACTTGCTCAACCTATTTCTTGGATCGATCAGGTGAGACACAAAAGAAAATCAGCCCACCTATACAAGCTCCCACAAAATGTTGGTAAAGATCTCATCTCAATCTCAAAAGCAAAGTGTTCATTCATAAAAGAAGACACGAGTGGCGGTAAGAACAAGAAACCAAAGGCAGCGCAACCTGCTTTGAGCCGATCCGAATGCGATGGCGACAATCGCAAAACACGAGCGGCCAGAAAACCGCCCGTATGAGCTCCAACGGAAAGACCCGCATACAAACTTCCAAGCAAAGCCAGCAACCCTAAAACTCCTTTGATCTCCCCCTTGAGAATTCCGAATACCAAAAAAGTCCCCAATATCGATAGACCGATCCTGCGCGGCCACTTTGATCTTTCTAGCTTTCCGAAAAAGTCTTTGATCATATCGCGATTATACGATTGCAACCTCGCCGGTAACAATACATAGGATCTCAGCACTTCGATCAGAGGAACACTCGCGAAAAAACGTCATATCACATCCAGATAAATCAACCGCTTTGACCCAGTCGCCTTCTTAGTCACCTGTATCCGTTTCGATCTCAATAAAGGTGCAGCCCGGTCCACTGCATTGCCAAATGCATTCACCTTTTGCGGCCAGAAGCGCGATGATCTGATTTGATCACTCACGAGCTTAATGAGTTCACCATAAAGCTCAGTAGCTGTCCCCATCCAGTTTTCACCACCATGCTGCCCCATCACAAACTCGTGGATCGCGACGGCTACAGGATCACCTTCAAACACGGCTTCTATCGTTCCGCGCCGGTTGCTTTCATAGGCCTCCAGAAACTCCATATCTTCCCAGCCAAGCCCGGAAGATGCAGCCACCATGAGCCGTGCGAAGTCCGCCATGCGTGGATGACGCTCCAGATGCACCTGATCGATGTTGCGGATCGCAGCACTCAAGCCATCCAGCAAAGCTCCCAGCATTCCCGGTTTGAGACGCTCCCACTCGTGCCAGAACAAGTCCTCTGGTTGACGACCCTCCTCATCAATCCTCTTGAGGCGAACAGAAAGGGCGCGCTCAGCTAAGTCAGCTCGCTCAGTAAGCGTGGGAATACCATTCAAGAGAACAGGCCGTGAGCCATGAAACCAGTAAGCATCCCCATCCGTGTGCAGCTTGCGAGAGATAAACCCGCTTCCTGTCGCCATCCGGCAGATCGCATCAGAAAGCCAGTTTTCCATTTTGGAGACATTATCGAAGTTGAGCACATGACCGTTCTGCGCCATCACCATCAGGTCCCTCTCATCCTTAGGCAAGGACGATGCAGCCACCGCACAAGGATCACTCAGAGAACGCAGCAACCGAGCCATGGTGCTCTTACCACTGCCCTGCTCTCCCCCAAGTGCCAGAACCGGATAGCTGTTACTCCGCCCCCACAGCGAGGCAATCAACCAGGCAATGATAAGCTTGTAATCCTCATCCTCTGCATTGATGAGATGTCGCATCTCTTCAATCATCTGCCTTTGCACGGCTCTGGGAGAGCAGTCATGGTTGGTTTGCGAACAAACTTCACCGGCGGACTATCCACGACCTCCCAACCATCTCGCGTGATACAAACTGCCCGCCAGCTTTCGTCGCCTAAATCCAGCCAGCTCGCATCTTGCGTCTTACCCGTTCGTAAGAAGTTCATAACAAGCCCCCTGCTCTATGGCGCGAACTTCAAACACCCGCAGCGCATCACTGAGCACTTGAGAAGAAACAGCAGCACCGGTTTCCTCATAGTATCGCCCAACAAGCCAATGTTTGAAGCGCGTGCTGCTAACAGCCCAATGTTCTTGGTGGCCGTTGATGTTCAGCGTGGCAAAAGCTTCCTTCTGCGGTGAATGCCAAAGCTCAATCCCATCCGCGGCAGCAAGTAAGCTTGAACGAGGTGCAGGCCGCTTTGACTCTGCTTCCTCTTGAGCTTCACCATCTGAAGGTTTGGCCTCACTCACGGAGCAAACAAAGGCGTCGGCTTGCTCACAGGTCCAGCCATCATGCAAAGCATCAGCAGCATCCCAACCTTTGAAAACATCCTCCGGTACATCCAGCACCACAACAGATGCAACGCCCACCTCGTCAAGGCAGGCCTTCACCTCTCCCGCAAACTTCTCTCCCGCTTCATCAGCATCCGGCCAGATAACTACATCTCGCCCATGAAGGGCTGACCAATCCGCTTTCTTAGCTGCATTGGAACCGCCAGATGAACTGATACAAACATGTTGCAGTAGTAATTGCCGTGCAGCATCTGCAGCCTTCTCCCCTTCTACGATGACAACAGATGCATCTGGAGCATTAGCTAGAAGATCCAAACCATAAAGCGGCCTCGGCTGCGGCCAGCTCTCCCACCGCCACCGAAGCTTCTTCTCAACTCGAAACAGACACAAAGGACGAAAACTTTTGCCCTCACCTTCGATATCAAACCGGCAGATATAGCCAAGCACTGCACCGCTCAGGTCTCGGTAAGTCCATCGATATGATGGTACTCCAAGCTTAGGATGAAAGGCAGGTGGTTCCGGTGCCTCATCTGGCACCGGGTTTACAATCACCTTGCACGGTTGCGTTCGTTTAGATTTGGTTGCTTGATCCTTTTTGATTCGAGCAAACGGATCACTCATAAGCGTCCACTCCAATCATATCTGCCAGATTACAGGCCGCTTGCTTTTGAGAGAGCGAGAACAGATAAGCCCCAAGGCTTATAAAGTCGCGCCCACCCTCGCCGGTGGCAAAGTCACACCACAAGCCTGTATCGATGTTGATCTTGAAGGAGCCCGCCCGCCGATCCATCCGGCGCGGGTTTTTGACCGAGTACTCAGAGCCTGAAAGCTTGCCTCCAGGCAACCACTGCCGACAGATTGTGTCACCATGCAGCAAAGCTGATCTGGCAACGCGTTGAAAAGCAATCCGGGGCTTTGGCTTATAGCGCCGTCTCATAACCGTGCCTCCGCGTCACTCGTGGAGCTGGTCAAATGAGCTTCAATCCATGCCTGAATATCGGAAGGCCGATACCTCACCGCCTTGCCAAGCTTGACGTAGTTTGGTCCACCGCCACGCACCCGCCAAGCCTGAATGGTTCGAATAGAAATCCCGAGATAGTCCGCTGCAGCCGCTTCCGTAATCAAAGCGTTCTCAGCGCTGTTCAGTTCCGTCCTCATTGCGTTCCCTTTCGCTCAATTGCGATGAGGAAAGGATGAGGTGAATGGAGATTTTTTATACCGAAAAGGGTTGAAAAGGGTTTTCGACTCTATTGCTTTGAAGCTGCCCAAAGGCGAGGGTAGTTGTTGCGAAGCCATTCAGATACTTGGCTTTTGTTCGGCAGGTTAGTCACTCCAGCATCTGACATACAGTCCAAGAAACGATCTGAAAGTTCTGAGCCCTTTTCGCTATGTCCCTCGTTCCCGAGGCATACGACGAGTCGATCAAAAGCCTCTTGCCACGGATACTTTTGGGGGCGTCCTCCCGGCGACACTTTGCAGTCTTTCTCTTCAGTCACAAAGCTATCAGCGCTATGAACTCTCAGGTCTTCTGCAACCACTTTCCAAACCTCCCCATCAACATGTAACAACTCATTTCTTCGCAAAGAAACAAAGGAAAACTCAGAAAACCAAAGTGAGGTTGGCACCTCGATAGCTGTCCCCAAAGCACTCTCACGTCCTTTGGCTATCAACTCACCACTCTGCAAACCAGAGATCAGACAAAGATACCTCTGAAAGATCAGCTTTGTGGCTAGTTCTTCTTCGGCTTTTCGGGGAGCTTTGCCACTCTCAAGAAGTTCCATCAACCATGCATCATTGAAACACTCTGATCGGATAGGCTTTTTGTGGCTCTTAGTAAGGGCTTTAAGATTAGCCGTAACAGGCCAGCACCCAGGTGACGGTTTTGCGAAGTAGGAGCAAATGCCATCAAATGTCCAATCAAACACAGAGGCAACTTCACTGGCGCGATAGATTGCATCGCTTACTTCATCACGATCAAACAAAAACCTGCAGAAAGCATCTTTGAAGCCAAGCTCACCCAGAAGCGCCAGATCACAATCCATAATCTCCCCCATTAGATCTCAGAGCCTCATAATTACGGATATCTCTTTAGCCTACCGCAAACCGGGGAGAGGTTCTGCTGAAAATAACTTTGCTTTAGCACCGCACGACGTGACTGAGAGAGTTAAACCTCGGGGAACAGTCTTCACAGTCATCGTAGCACCACTAGCCAAGTTTGAGAGAGACACGCATTGAGGCATCTACACTCGCCTTTGTGAGCGATCTAGCTTCACCTAAGACCAGAAGCAAACCTTAACACTCCCTCCGAGCAATCTTGTTTTCAGCTTCAAGTGGATTTCATCGAGCTACTATTAAAGATAGCAAGTACTAGTTTTGGGAAGTCGCAAAACGCCTCACCGACAACGCGAATTTTCGATGCATTTCAAAAAGTAGGAGTAACATTCAGCCCACACAAACATCTCCGATCGAGAAGCAACGGTTCACACAGTAGAGTTTTTCACTTGTCCTGGGACACTCAGTTCCGCAAAAGCAGCCAGAAGGCGTTTGGTTGGTAATACCAACGCTCCACCGAAAGATCCACGCAGGCTAAACTCAGTTGCACTAAAGCTCTGCGCTAGCGAGAAGTGAGTAATGCTGGACTCTCAATATCTGGCCCGAAACTGTTCGCAACTTAGAGTTTTATGTTTGGTGCGCTAGTAGTAAGTGATAAAAAAATTACAACTTGACGGTATGTATTGCGGGTTCGGGAACTTGACATTTTTTTCAAGATTTAAAGCACTATTACAATCAATCTCACATACTAGAGATAACGCACATCCGACCTACGTACACTTAGCTCCTATTGACGATGCAGATGCGTCAGGAATCTATTCTGACGCTTTGGCCTACGCTACTAATGAACCAAACGTATCAAACATTGCGCTTACTGGGCCGTACGGCTCCGGAAAGAGCAGTATAATCAAAACATTTCTGAAGAAGTACAAAAGGCCTGCTCTGACAATATCGCTGGCTGCGTTCTTGCCGGAGGCAGATAGTTCCGTCTCATTATTAAGTCTTGACGAGCGGAAGCTCCCCAAAAGTCCTGTCAGTAAGCAGGAAATAGAGCGGAGCATCCTTCAGCAGATGCTTTACGGTGCAGATGCCAATAGCCTGCCACTATCAAGATTTAAAAGGATTCAATCGCCCAAATGGTGGTCTAAGTTCATTTCCCTCTTCATTATCATTGGCCTTTTTGCCTGTTGGCACCTAGTCCAAAAAAGAAATGAAATTGTTAGTGGAGCCTTTTTTATACCTTTCGATTTTTCTAACTGGTTTAACCTTTTAAGCTTTGGAGTGGGTTTCTTATTTCTTTGGTTCCTCTTGCACCACATATACGTCAAGAGCTTCGGCGTCTCGTTAAAAAGCATTTCTTTGAAGGATATTGAAATCTCACCGGAGGCTGCAGAGGAGGAATCTATTCTAAATCGGCACTTGGACGAAATTATCTATTTCTTTCAGTCAACAAAATACGATCTGGTCATTATTGAGGATTTGGATAGGTTCAATAATCCAGATATTTTCGTGACCTTACGTGAGATCAATAGTCTCATCAATGCAAACGCCGGCGTAAAAAGACAAATACGCTTTCTCTACGCACTTCGAGACAACATGTTCGTGAATACAGATCGAACCAAGTTCTTTGAATTTATCGTTCCCGTCATACCAATCATCAATAGCTCTAATTCAATTGACAAAGTTATAGAGCAAGGAAAGCGCCTGTCTCTAGACGAACGGTTAGATAAGCAGTTTCTGCGTGAGGTGTCACGCTATCTTAATGATCTGCGACTGATCCAGAATATATTCAACGAATATGCAATATACGTCACCAATTTGGAGACGGATGACGAGAGCATTTTGGATGCAAATAAACTCCTTGCAATCCTCATCTACAAGAATGTGCTCCCGAGCGACTTTGAAGATCTACATCGAGGCAAAGGGAAGTTAGCTGAGATATTAAATAGACAACCCACGTATATCGCTAATGCAGAAACCCGTTACAAGGTCAAAATCTCGGAGTTGGAGCAGCAAATCAGCGATGCTGAGAAACAAGTGCCAGCCAACTTGGAAGAACTGCGCAAGATCTATGCGATGGCAATGATAGCTAAGTTTCCCGTAGGCGCTACTCACTTCTTCACAAATGGGGGGCAGAACATTCCTATAAGCGCTTTGCCTGATCATGACGAATTCGAGCAACTCTTAGTACGAGACCAGATTCTAACCTACGATAACAATCATGGTAGGCGACGCGCCAACATTAGTGGTATTCAGGGAGAGGTTGATGCGACATCCTATCATGGAAGAAAGAAGGCTATTGAGCGTAAGGCTGACGAATTCAAGAATACGACCGCGGAAAATATTGGCGAACTTCGCGCGAGAATTGCAGCCCTTCGCACCCAAAAATTCAACGAAATTATTCGATCCAATGCAGAAAATACTGAAGAGCTGTTTGATGCATTTGGTGAAAGCAGAGATCTTGTCAGATTTTTAGTTTTTGAGGGTTTTCTTGATGATACTTATTACCAGTATACGTCACTTTTCCATTCAGGCCGTTTCTCACCTAACGACAATAAATTTTTGATTCAAATTCGCAGCTTCAATATTCCAGAACCGGAGTTTCAGATTGATAACCCAAAGGAGGTAATTGCCGCAATGCGCGCTGACGACTTCCGGCAAAGCTTCGTACTAAACAAGAACCTTGTTGATTGCATGATCACCAACCAAGCTGACTATGGTTCTCAAATCGAAAAGCTGATTGATTTTATATCCTCAAACTTTTCCGAATGTGAAGCATTTTTCTCGGCCTATTATGCAACAGGAGAATGCGTCGCTGAACTCTTGACAATACTGATAACCAAGTGGCCAAGGTTTGTTTCAGTCGCGATCTCAAG
Organism: Pseudovibrio denitrificans JCM 12308; assembly: GCF_001310815.1. Classification (GTDB taxonomy): domain Bacteria; phylum Pseudomonadota; class Alphaproteobacteria; order Rhizobiales; family Stappiaceae; genus Pseudovibrio; species Pseudovibrio denitrificans. Next base: position 344,793 of record NZ_BAZK01000002.1, on the reverse strand, counting down.
CCAAGGAAATGTCATGCATGTTGCTCAAATGATTGCGCATCTGCCTGAAAAACACCTTGAATTGTTGCATCAAAAAGATCCTGGAATTTCCAAGTTCATTTCGGAAAACCTTTCTGGAATCTTGGCATTGAGAATCGACTTTGATCCTAACCGGTTGAGTTTCCTTCAATTCGAGACGAAAAATCTCAAGAGTATAGCGCCATACCCCGCGATTGCCCGATTACTGACTGATGAAGGGCTTTACATAATTTCTATTGAGAATTTGGAGTTTATCTGTCGAGATGTTTTGGGTTTGAGTGCTTTGGAAGATGTACGAACCAAGCACTACTCAACCATCTTGAAAACTGAAAACTCGGCTCTGATCGGCAAGATTCATCGCAACTTCGAACGCTATCTTAAAAGCGTCCTTCTTGAACTTGAAAGCAATATCGAAGAGGAAGTTTCGGTAATCATTGAGGTAGCAAATCACGACGAAATTGAAAGTAAACACCTGGAACAGTTTATTGAGAAGCAATCCCGAAAATTACCTTCACTCGATCAAATTCCCGCGCGCCTTCATTCCTCAGTTCTTCGGTTGCATAAAGTCGAAGCATCATGGGAAAACTGTTTAGCGTACATAGCTAATGAAAAATTCGAGGCGAATACTCTTACGGATTTTTTAGCTCACCACGATACTCTGTCCGCACTCTCAACAGTAACCATTGACGGTCAAGAGTCAGCCTTTCCATTGCGCCAATTCTTGTTCGACAACAATGAATTTGAGAGTTCCACTTATCGGGACTATGTCCGCACTCTTCCAAGACCGTTTAAACAATTTTCTGATAAAATTGATCAGGATAAAATTCGTATACTCATCGCAGAAGAAAAGGTTTCATTCTCAAGTGATAGTTTTTCTTTTTTATCCGAGTACAAGGATCTTCAGCTTCTATTTGTCGCAAAGAACATTGATGCTTACTTTGAAGAACCAGATCAGTATGCAATCGATGATGATTTTCGCGAGAAGCTTTTGACATCTAACATTCATGATGACCTCAAATTGAAGATCATCGATGAAATGGACTTAACTTTGTTATCTGACTTACCGTCTCGAGCGTCAATCATTGGACAGGTATTTCACAGTACAGGCGCAGATGTTAGTGCTTTGACTGCAGCTGCCGCACAAGCTGTCATCATAAACTCCAATCCTATCGATATCCAAATATCGCTGTTTAACAAATGTCAAAAAACACTGTCAGCTGATCAGATATGGAACACCATTCATCGATTGCCCAAGCCATTTTCTGAGATCAAGCCAGGTTGGCGGCAACCAACAGTCCCGAACACGCCAGAAAATCGGGAACTCGTAAATTGGCTAGAAACCCGGTCAATTATTTCATCTTCAAAGTTGACATTGTTCAAAACCGAAATTCGCATTTACAATTTTAGGAAATCAACACTAGACCTACTAGATCGGGTCTAAGTTGGATTAAGTTGTGATCTTCGGTGACTTAGGCATTTGCAACCGCAATTGCTTAGAGGCTAATTAATTTTGTTGGTTTGAGCGACCTCTTTGGTGGAGACCTCCTTGTGCAGCTCACACGTGGCAGGATTCTCAGTTGATTGGTCGCTTTGTGCTCAGCAACCTTGCATTATGTACAGTTCAAGAAATCACACAAATTTATTTGTTGTAGTAGTCTTGGATCTTTTTGATTTCCCGACCAGCAAAGGGCAAAAACTCGTTGATCAGCTGACGGTAGAGGATCTGCATTTCAGATACTGCAACGCGGTTTTCGATCTGCTCTGTGTAATGGGAAAAGCGCACTTTCTTTGCTTTTGCAGACACCTGGCGCAGGAGTTCAACGTTATAAGCGATCCACTGGCGGTGCAATAGAAATTGAAACAGTAGTTTGCGCCCCTCTTCGCTGGCGGCAACCTGCTCAAGGCTCTTGTCGCTCTTTTCCATCATCCGATAGAGTGTATCAATAGTCTCATCAGTCATCTCTTGGGTACGCTCAACCCAACCAGCAACCTGAACCTGTTGCTCTTTAACTGCATCATCGAGTAGTCTTTGGCGCCTCCGCTCTGCCCATTTCCAAATCATCACCAGATCCTCAAGCGTTGATATTCATTGCCCTCAAAGTGTCTGATTGGCGCAATCTTGAAAACTTCTTGGAATTGATGGTGATATTTGACGCATTGTTTTTCGAAGTCTACTCGTTGGATGGGCTATCCAATGGATATGGCTACTTAGAGATGTGTCGGCTAAGGGCCGGACATTGAGCTCATTCTATCGGGGATTGAGCCTGCTTAGTTAGAGCTCTCTTCGATTAGTTGATGTGTGAGAATATTAATTGCAATTAACTTCGTGTATGCAGCATGACACTCCTAATGCTGACTAGTTATTGATTTCTGCTCACAACATCATTTTAAGCCACCCAAAATCAGCAGTATCTACTCAGTTTCACTGCTATGGCACTCTGAAATCAATAAACTGAATTCTTCCATATTAGATCTTGAGATGAACATCATGCCACCTTTAAACTAGAGTGCAATAAGCTAGGCTCAACCAGAGACATGTAATTATTGCAACAACTTATAATTGTAATATATGTTTTAGTGAGTTAGAAAATTTAGTAATAAGGTCTCGCTGTCGATGAAGATCTCACGCATCGTTATAAAAAACTACCGTATTTTTCAAGTATTTGACGTGCATCTAAGTGAAACTCTCAGCTGTTTGATTGGTGAGAACAATGCTGGAAAAACGGCAGTTTTAAAAGGCTTGCAGCTCTGCTTGGACAGCTCGCTGCCCTCAATGTACAGATCATTGATCCGGGAAGATATAAATACAAATGTTGATTTATCTAACCCATCTCAAGTTTTAGTTGGAGTGGAGTTCTCAGACTTTGAGGGTAAAGTAAACGAAGAAGCTCTAGTTAGTACTTGGAAGATTTCGAACAACAAGGCTCGCTTATTTTATCGATTTAGACCAAAATCGAGCATACGCGAACAACTAGCTAATGAAGAAATCCAAACAGGCACACTTTCCATTGAGGACTATTCTTGGGAAATAAGAGGTGGCGGTGATCCCCGACTAGACCTAAAAGACATTGAGTGGGATGATGAAGGAGTTGGTGAAGCCATTCGCTTTAGCGACTTGCAGTCATTTTTAGTCGTTCATTTACCTGCACTAAGGGATGCAGAAAATGATCTTCGAAGTAACAGGCAATCGCCGCTTGTAAAATTGTTCGACGCCATTAATCTTGGCCAAGAAGAGCAAGATGCTCTCGTAGGAATTATGGACGCTGCAAACAATCAAATTGCAAACACAAATGCAATTTCTGATGTCGCGGCGTCTATAGACAAAAGCTTCAAAAGCGTTGCCGGTCCTGTTTTTGAGATGGATTCCAAGTTAGGGCTTTCTGGCGCGACATTTAGGGCAATATTAAGAAATATAAAAATAGTGCTTTCGGACACCGAACTGCAAGATTTTGAAGTCGGACGCAATGGCTTAGGAATGAACAATATCCTGTATATTGCAATTCTGATTGAGTATTTGCGTAAGCGCTTTCTGAAAGCCAATTCATCAGGTCAACTCATTCTGCTTGAAGAGCCTGAAGCTCATTTGCACCCACAACTCCAGGCATCATGCTGACGGCTCTGAAGGAGCACTGCGTGCAAACCATTCTTACAAGTCATAGTACTCAAATCGCCTCACAGGTCTCGTTAAAGTCGATAATTTCACTAACTAAACGAGAAGATGCTGCTGTATCCGCTGGGAATCTGGCTACAAATGCCAGTTTGGATGACGACGAAATAGCTGATTTAGAAAGATTTCTAGATGCTACAAAAAGTAACCTGCTTTTTGCACGCAAAGTGATGCTGGTGGAGGGGTCAGCCGAGTTATTTTTGATTCCAGCATTATTCGAGAAAGTTGAAGGAATAGATTTAGAGCGAGAAGGAATTTCACTGGTTGCAATACATGGGACGCATTTTGAAGTGTACAGCAAACTGTTTTGTGCCGGTGGGCTCGAAAAAAGATGCGCAATTGTTGCTGATGCTGATCTAGATCCTTTAGCATCGCAATTTCTTGACGCACGTGCTGGCAAACCTGAGCTCATAGGCCTAAAAAGCGACTATGTCGAAATTTTCTTGGGTGACACCACATTTGAAAGAGAACTCGTTTCGGTAGATACACTCCCAATGTTCATTGAAACCGTGAAGTATTTCGATGCTCCTCAGATTCTTGGGAAGCTGGAAGACGGCCTAAGACGACTAGAACACGAGAACCTTTCTGACGAAGATGAACAAACCCTACTTATTGAACTTGGTACCTCCGTACTTAATACTGCTAAGCGATTTGGGAAGGCTAGATTTGCACAGGTAGCTGCAAGGTATGCGGATAAGGCAACGGAAATACCTGACTACATTCAAGATGCTTATGACTGGCTTACAAGATGATTTCTCTTACTGAAGAACAAAAAGCGGCAGTCGAGCATGATAGAGATTTATTATTATCTGCGTGCCCAGGAAGTGGGAAAACTAGAGTAATACTAGCCAAACTTCTGAGCGTTGCAGAGGAAGTTCTTGATACTCCCTATCTTGTCGGCTGCATAACGTATACGAACGCTGCTGTGGACGAGATCGAAAGCCGCTTAAGAATTTACGGCAGCAATGCCTCTGCTGAAAAATGCGAAGTTTCAACTATACACTCTTTTTTGCTGCAGTTCATACTCAGACCTTACGCATGGCTTCTCCCTGAGATTCCAAGTAAATTCAAAGTTCTCACCAGAGAAGCAGAAGATTTTGAACAGATTGTAAACGCTGTCGAGGATGAGATTGGGCGCACTCCTAGTTTTCGTGCGCTGGAAGATTACAGTTCTTTGAGAATGTCTCTCAATGGTGAGCCGTGCGGTCAGGGATATGAACGTGGGCTGGTTACAACTGAGTCTGCCTACCTTTATTGGCGATACATCAGAAATCGCGGCTTTGTCGATTTCTCCATGATACTGTATTACTCATGGAAGATTCTGGAGAAATTTCCATTTGTTGGGTTGGGAGTTGCTTCAAAATTCAAGTGGTTATTAGTTGATGAATTCCAAGACACTTCAGATATACAAATAGAGATTTTTCGGCAGTTAAGACAGTACTTAACGACTCAGCTGTTTATGGTTGGAGATGATAATCAATCGATTTATAGTTTTGCTGGCGCACGCCCAGATTTAGCTAAGAAATTTGCGCAAGATATTGGAGCGACAATGGATCTGTCACTCAGTGCAAATTTTCGTTCAACTCCTACCGTTGTTGACGTTGCAGAGACGCTAATTCCAAACCAGCCACCTATGCATTCATCGGGCGAGCTTGAGGGTTTCAAAGGTGAAGTTGAATATGTTCATGTAAATTTCCCAGTCGATGCAATAACTGATCACTTCTTACCAGAACTAAAGCGGCACAATATACCAATTGGAAATGCAGCTGTATTGGCGCCTTGGTGGACGCATCTGTTCCCTGTGGCAAGACGTCTTCGGGAGTTTGATGTTCCTGTATTTGGTCCAGGCGCTCGACCTTATCGTAGAAGCCGGGTCTTTTCGACATTAGCAGAGCAACTCGGAGCATGCGTAGAAGCAAACCATTATTTGGGCCTACCTAATGTCGAGAGAGCGTTATTCCGATTGATTATGGATCTAACAGGCAATGCACGATTTGATCTGTTTAGCTACGATGGGCGGCAAATTGCCTTATCGTTAATTTACAACGCAAAAGAAATATCCACCAGACTGATTGGTGGAATCGATTGGCTAGAAGAAACTGCAAAAACTTCAGCCTATTTCCTTATCAGAGATGGTTGGTTACCGTCCGAAGCTCAGGAACTAATCACTCTTTCTGTTCAGGAAATGAAAGCCGATATGAAGCGAAGTAGCATTGACGTTGCAAATTTAGAAATTGCTGATTTAGGTTTGTTTGCTAATCCTGATAAGGCTCTAAAGTTAATTACATTACATAACTCAAAAGGTCGCGAATTTGATGCCGTCGCGATGATTAGCATGAACGAAGGTCATATTCCGCACTTCACTGCTCAAGATTTGGAAGAAATAGAAGAAGCAAAGCGTCTTTTTTATGTTGGTATGACGCGGGCAAAACAATATCTACTAATCTCTTCTGATCGCGCAGACCGCAGAAATCCTCCAACTCGTTTTATAACGCAGTCTCGATTGGTTTGATACAGCGTGTGAGTGATCGCGAACAATCTCACATCATACAAAATCTCGATGGAGTTGACTGGGATTGCAAGTTGAAACCTCATACTAAGGGAGCTGACCTGAGCCCCAAGTTCCCTCCAAGTTTTGTGAAGACCCATAGGTGGTATTCAAGCCTCATGCAGTGCTCGGAGAAATCCAAATCCTCTCCCAATACCAGTAGCGGAACTTCACTCCCCTCCTTCTAGCCCCGCCTCAATCCGCTCTCCAACCGTCTCTGACAGCACCCGGATGGGGTGTGCGTCATGGTTCACGTAGCGGTTGGTGATAGTCACGTTGCGGTGGCGCAAGAGGTGACTGATAAGGAAAGCATTGCTGCCTGCTTGGGCTGCGAAGGTGCCAACCGTGTGGCGTAGATCGTGGATACGTACATCAGGAATGCCTGCATGGTAACGTACGCGCTGCCATGCATTCTCCACCAGCTCCTTAGAGATATGCCGTGTTGGATCATTGATCCGGGCCAGCACATATGGAGAATCCTCAAGGTGAGGAATGTCAGCAAGGATGTCGAGAACATTCTCACTCACCGGGTGTGGTTTGCGTCCGTCGCCTTTCTTGGAAGGTAAAGCAATGGTGCCTTGGTCAAAGTCCACATGATCCCATTCAAGTGATGCAATCTCCATGAGCCGTGCTCCAGTGTAGAGCAACAACTTCAGGCAATAGAGCGCCATGGGGTTTACAGGCGTCCGACGCTTCTCAATGTCGTGGCGCAGATGCTTTCGATTTTCAGGCTTGGCTTTGATGATCCAGGGCAGCCCCTCCTTCTCGGCGATCTTCAGCGTCTTGCCTAAACGTTGTAACTCATCACCTGAAAGAAACCGATCTCGCTCATTCTCCTTGTAGCGCTTCACAAGCCGCACTGGATTGCTGTGTTCAGGCCTCAAGCCCCACACCTCAGCCAGATTGAAGGCTTTGGATATGATCGCCAGCACATGATTAGCCTGCCTTGGTGTACGCCTCATGGAGCGATGCAGCTTGGAAATGTCCTGACGAGTTACAGAAGCCAGTTTGGACTTGCCCAGAGGCTTGCGCACACAACGATCCAGAATGCGCCGGATCTCAATGAGCGACTTCGGCTTATTGTGCACCTCAACATGTTCACTCAGATACATGTCGAGCAGATCATTCACCGTGGGAGCATGCCGGATGACCTTGCGGTGCACCGTTGGATCTTCCCCGTTGCGTACTTTAGCAAGAACTTCGATAGCAAGCCCCCTCGCCTCATCGGGAGTGAGCCCACCATACTTGCCAAGCGTCATTCGACGCGACCGGCCTTCCAAGGTGCGATACTGAACAACAAACGACTTGTGCCCACTTGGCATCACCTGCAGGCCAAACCCAGAAAGCTTGCCGTCCCACACGAAGTACTTTTTCGCCTTGGGCTCAGCAGCATCCACAGTCCGCTTTGTAACGTTGGGCATCAGGTACACCTCTCCTGCTGACGGCCCATGACAAGAACCATCTCACATGCAAAAATGTCAGTTGAAAGTATTCCCCGTTTGCTGCTGTTTCTGACGGCCTGACAGCTTGTGACGACCTTCCGGGGTTTTCTCCAGAGCTTGTGCAAAACAGGCGTCTAAACCGTCATAGGTCAGCTTGCAAATGCCTACCATTCTGTGTCAGCATATTGTAAGCAAATGTACGAGTTTCGCAGCGAAATGCAAGGTAGGCAGGAGCAAATAATTTTCTACAACTCATTGATTCATAGCACTGAATCGCAGTAGGTCGTAAATCATCGCCATATGCAAAATGCAACTTGTAATCAGGGGGTCGCGGGTTCGATCCCTGCTGCCGGCACCACCTTCGCTCTTGATTTTACAAGAGAATTTCAAAGCCTCCCTCGGGAGGCTTTTTGCTTTTCTGGCCTAGCACGTTCTCAAACGCAAACAGTTTCCCTCACACTACCTCTCATCATCCAGATCAATCGGGTCACTGTCGAACGAGAGGCCGGGAACCAATGTCGCGTTGCCGTCTTTGTCCTTCTTCCCAGCCAGTGAAAGATAGAGAGTTCCAAGTGAACCAACCTCTCTGATCTCAAAAAGATAAGGATCCTCTGGAGTTCCCTTCCCAGTTGGGTGATCAATTTTGCCAGTGACGAGTCCAACGAGAGCAGCGCCCCAGGCCTTGAGGGTTTTGCGATTACCGGCCACTTCCTGCATCCAGTCTGCAATGGTTTCAGGCACATCGCCGCCATTCGTAATGAGCGACAGCCAATCGATGGCGGGTACTTCTCCCAGATCGCCGACTTGGCCACCAAAGCCAATCGCTGGAAAGAGAAGCGGGTTCCATTCGCTGAGTATTTCAGTAGGATCATCCACGGCCTTATCAGCATCTGTTCTCAGCGCGTGCAGGGCATCCTTCAGGCAGGTGTTGAGATCTTTATTGATTGTCTTCAATTGCTTACGCAGCTGCGCGACCGGATCTTTTAGCCAATCTTTGTTGAGCTTATATTCTTTTGGGCCTTCGCCTCCAGGATCAACAGACCGACAAGAAGTCCAAACTCCAAAGTCGCAGCATCCAGCTCATGTGCTCCTATTGTTTTTCTCACATCAACTTCCTCACAAAATCTGCATTAGACATCATGTGAGGAAAGACGGGAGCCTGACTGCTCCGTGAAGCAAAGTATCGGCAAGACGCCGGCCATGGTTAAAGAACTCAAAGTTAAGCCTCAGCAGAACCCCGGTAATAGGAATGGAAACTGCTAAAACTCTCTGAGAACTCTCAGGTTCCGCTTAGCTACAGACTTACCCAAACTTCAAGAGGCAACGCCAACAACTGCATTTTTTGGCTAGATAATAATTACAAGTATTGCCCGAGGCACAAACATACGCTCCCCCAAATGAGGAGGCCTGTAATGAGCTTAGAAAATCCAAATGCTGGTGAAGACGTCAATGCTCTTGAAGGGATCATGAGCACCTATCAGTCAGAGATTAGAGACAACACCATTTTGCAGGCTGAGTTTGCCAAGCTGAAAGACTATTTAGAACACAGCGGCGAGCATTCGCTGAAAGAGCGGTTGCAAGTCTTTGAACACATATTGGAAGAGCTTCAGGAGAACTCAGGCGATCACCTGCGCATGACGGAGGAAAGCCCGCAGCTAGACCATCACGAGATGGAAAGCAACCGTCATTTGGATGAACAGGAAACCCTGAGAGACGCTCTCAACCGCTTCGGTTCCCGTTACCTCAACTAAGCTCACAAAACATAGGCAATGCCGCGTACGACCCAGCACGTAGCACTGCGGTTTTGGATTGACCATCCCTGCCCTTCGTATCATGCCTAAAAGCAGGACGCGGAGGCCGCCATGCATGTGCTGCGAGATCTGATTTTAGAAAACGAAAACACCCTGATTGATCGCATCTTTTATTATGCAAAAAATCAGGGTTACACCCAATACACCGCAACACTTCGGGAAGCATGGCGTGTATCCGTAGAGGGTCTATCAAGATCCATTGTGAAAGCAATGGAAGCCTACGATACGCCTCCGGAAATAGATGTCAGCTCAGACTTTTCCAGTCACCCCTTTGCAGCATTTGGCGTGGAACAAGCCAGAAGCCACCGATCCAGAGGTGTAACATTGGGTTACTTCCTCGGCCTGACAAAATACTATCGCAGCGCCTATATGGATCTCATTGAATCGCAAAGCTTTTCAGAGACTGAGAAAGCTCGGTACCGATCTTATCTGCTACGCTATTTCGATTTCATGGAACTCGGTTTTTCGACGGAATGGAGTGGTGTTGCAGAAGAGAGGAAGCTGCATGAGGCCTACGAAGAAAACCGTCGCATCACCAATGAGAAAAACAAGTACCTCACCATTCTGGAGAGCCTGAGCGATCCTATTGTGCTGATGGATGAGAATGGAAAGGTCAACGACCTCAACTATGCAGCTCAAGCGGTGTTTTGCGGTCTGCAGAATACCAAGATCAAATACGTCAACGAAGCAACGCGCGATGTGCTGACCAATCAGTTGCAGCCTTACCTACCTCAGGAACTGGAAAGCTGTTTTACAGATGTCACGCTGGATACCGCCGTTGGTCCACGCGTCTTCGACATCCGTGCCCAGCACATCGTTGATTTCAGCCGCAAGTTTCCCGGCATGATCCTCATCCTCAACGATGTCACCGATCATAAAAAGGCAAAGGAAGAAGCCGAAGCCGCCAACAGTGCCAAGTCCACTTTCCTCGCATCCATGAGTCATGAAATCAGAACGCCATTGAATGGGGTTCTTGGACTGGCAGATCTCCTGAAGGACACAGGCCTTAAGCCAGAGCAGCATCGTTACCTGGACGGCATCATATCCTCAAGTGAGATGCTGCGTTCCATTCTCAACGATGTACTGGACTACTCTAAGGTGGAAGCAGGTTCTCTCGAGCTGGAGACGGTCGACTTCAAAATCAGGCAAGTCATCAAGCAGGTGGTGGATCTGACAAGACAACAGGCCGAAGACAAAGGCCTTGAGTTACTGATCGACGTCCACGCACATGTGCCTGAAATCCTGCGCGCCGATCCGACCAAAATCCGGCAGGTCCTTCTGAATTTCGTCAGCAATGCCATCAAGTTCACCTATGAAGGCTCCATCACCATCAGCGTGCATATCCCAATAAGCCAGATCAGGCGCGCGCGCTGTTTACAGATCATGGTGAAAGACACAGGCGTGGGGCTACCAACAGGTGATCACAGCTACCTGTTTGAACCGTTTGTACAGCAAAACGCGGCCACCAACAGGCTTTATGGCGGAACAGGCCTCGGTCTCGCCATCTCAAAACGCCTCGTGAATGCTATGGGTGGTGAGATCGGCTGCAAAGCAAACCAGACGCAAGGTGCAATCTTCCACTTCACAGTTCCGTTTTACGAAGCAGATCAGACCGTTAGCATCATCGAAGATAAGCAGGATACCTGGAAACCCAAGAAGTTGAAGATCCTTCTGGTGGAAGACAACAAGGTCAATCAGCTTGTGACAGAAGGTTTCTTAGAGAAGGCAGGCCACACCTGCTTCACCGTCGCGAGCGGTGAAGAGGCTCTGTCTCAACTGCATGAACATCGGTTCGATTTAGTGCTGATGGACAACCGCATGCCCGGCTTGAGTGGAACAGACACCATCGCCCGCATTCGCGCATCCCACTACCACCATATCTCCAGCATTCCTGTCATCGTTCAAAGCGCCTGTATCTTCCTGGCAGATATTGAAAAGAGCTTCACCGCTGGCGCCGATGGTTTCCTCGGCAAGCCCTACTCTCAGGAAGATCTGGAAGACGCCATTGCCTCCTGCCTTTCCGACAGAGCCATGTTCGCACGCAAATCCCGACAGAGCCTGCAGGAGCAACCAACAGAACTCATTGATACAACAGTGTTACGTGGTCATTTCGACATGTTGGGAGAAAACCGCGCAAAACGCATTGTCGATGCATATATGCAAACATCGCGCTACTTCATTCCAGAACTACGCAACCTCATCGCAACACAAAATCTGCCCAAGATCAGAGACAAAGCCCATAGCATGAAGGGAGCCTCCTACAATGTAGGCCTCACTCATGTCGCGAAGCTCTCCGAGCAGCTGGAACAGGCTGCTCAAAAGGAAGAAAAGCATAAAGTCATGGAGATTTTCAGCGCTCTGGAGGTCAGCTACACAGCCTCAAAGCACAAGTTGAATGAAACCTGGCTCAGCTGCCTTACAGAGGCGTCAAGCTAAACTCGACGTCAGTGCACACCCGTAAACACGTAACCAATCCCATGCACTGTCCTGATCAGGCTTGGGTCTTTGGGGTTCACTTCAATTTTGCGACGTAGCCGACCAATCAGCACATCGACCGTGCGGTCACTTGGGTCCCACTCCCGGTGGTTCAGGTGATCCAGTAGATTATCTCGGGTGAGCACACGGCCTTTATTCTCGACCAACGCGGAAAGAAGCTCAAACTCGCCGCGTGTCAGGCGCACCTCCCCCCCTTCCGGCGATTGCAGCCCACGTTTGTCCAGATCAAGAGACCAGCCCGCAAAACTCAACACACGCTCATCAGCAATAGCAGGCACCCGCGCGGCCTTCACCCGGCGCAGCAGATTTTTGGAACGAGCCAGCAACTCGCGCGGACTGAACGGCTTGATCACATAGTCGTCCGCTTCCATTTCAAGCGCAACAATACGGTCCACTTCATCTGTGCGGCCCGTCACCATGATGATCCCCACATCCGACTGCTTGCGCACCTCCTTCAGCAAGGTCAGACCATCATCATCTGGCAGCCGGATATCAAGCATGATCAGGTCAACATCACCGCCCGCAAACACCGAACGCATCTGCGCCCCGTCTTCTGCTTCAGAAACACGGTATCCTTCAGTCTCAAAATATCCGGAAAGAGCGACGCGGCTGGTTAGGTCATCATCAACGACCAGTATATGTGCCTTGTTTGTCATATGCTTGTTGTCGGCTTGTGTGTTTACATCATGTTTACACCATTCTACACCCCGTTCATATTTCCTCCAAACGCTATTTACAACCTTAGTCTAATTCTCTGAGCATTGAACGGACCGACTTGTCCGAGAGTGCAAAAGAGATAAAAGATGAAAATCTGGCGACTCCTGCGGACGAAAACCGCAATATTTCCAATAAGCTTATTACTCATCGGCGCATTTGCGGGTGGCATTGTGTTCTGGGGCGGCTTTCACACCGCAATGGATTACACCAACACGCTGGACTTCTGCGTCTCCTGTCACGAAATGCGCAGCACGGTCTATGAGGAGTACAAGAAGTCTCCGCACTTCTCGAACGCATCCGGCGTTCAGGCGGTCTGTTCAGATTGCCATGTACCCAAGGAAACTTATCCAAAGATCCTCCGCAAGATCAAAGCAGCCAAAGAGGTCTACTCCAAGCTCACCGGTAAGATCGACACCAAGGAGAAGTTTGAAGCACACCGCCTGACCATGGCCAAGAGTGTCTGGGCAGAGATGGAAGCCAACGACTCCCAGCAATGCCGCAACTGCCATAAGCAAGACTCTATGGATTTCGCAAAGCAGCATCCAAAAGCCTCTGAAACCATGCAGAAAGGCTTCAAGGATGGCGAGACCTGCATCTCATGCCACAAAGGCATCGCCCACAAACTGCCGGATATGTCTCAGGCTACAAAGCCATGTACGACGAGTTGCAGGCCCTCTCCGCAAACGAAGGCGCAACCTCCGATCATCTCTACGCCATTACCAGCAAGCCCTTCTTCGTTGAGCAGGCCAAAGCAGAAAGCAACGGCAAGAGCGATGGGCGCCTGATGGGTGGCACGGATGTGACTGTACTTGAGCGCAGTGGTGATCTCCTGAAGGTCCGCATTGCAGGTTGGCAGCAGGATGAAGTTGATCGCGTGATCTACGCTCTCAGAGGACAGCGCATCTTCTCCGCCACAGTCGGCAAAAAGGTCGTCGACAAGATCGAGCGCCTGAAGACGGAAGTCGATCCGGACACCGAACTGACCTGGCATCAGGTTCAGATCGACACCTGGGTTTCCAAGGAGAACCTGATCTCAGAGGGTGATCAGCTCTGGGCATACACCAAGGAAATGTACACCGCAGCCTGCTCCACATGTCATGGCCTGCGTGATCCCGAACATTTCCTCGCCAACCAGTGGATCGGCTCACTCAAAGCTATGAAGCGGTTCATCTCACTGGACAAAGAACAATACCGCATCCTGCAAAAGTACCTGCAGCTCAATGCCAAAGACACAGGTGGGAGTGAAGCTCATGGGTAAGCACGAAACCATCACCTTTTCCAACAGTGACAGATCTCTGGTCTACCGCTGGCTGGCAAGCTTCTTCACCAGCGAAGTGAAAATCGAAACTCTGGAGAGCTACAGCTCTCCGGAAGGCAAAGCCCTGCTTGATGTGTTTGCATTGGCACCAGAGCTCTCCTCTTTCACCAACCAGCTGTCTCAAATGGCGCAGCTTCCAAAAGAAGATTACCAGACACAGGTACTGGATCTGGCAACCGCCTACTCCCGCCTGTTTCTAGGCGCTGGTGGTGCACACTCTGCACCTCCCTACGAGTCTGCCTATTACAACGAAAAAGGCACGCTCTTCCAAAAGCCGACAGCGGATATGAACAAACTCCTGCAGGAACTTGGCATATCCATAGAAAGCTCTTTGAAAGAGCCAGCAGACCACCTGGGTGTACAGCTCAACGTGTTGGCGGAATACATCGACAGGGAAGCTCTGGCAGAAGCCAGTGGCGATCAGGCATCAGCTCATGCACTTCATGAAAATCAGATCTGGTTCCTGTCAAACCATCTGCTCAACTGGGTGCCGTCATTCTGCGAAGGCTGCAAACGCTTTGATCCTTCGGGCTTTTATGAGCAGCTAGCTGCTGCCCTCAACACCTGGCTCAGCATGGATCTGGCGCGTTTGAACGAAGCAGGCACGACCACCTGACTCTCACCATTTACAACCTGTTTACTCGATTTTACATCCCGTTCAATCAACGCGCGAACCACGTTTACACGCTGTGACTACGGTAACACTCAGAGAAAACAGGCTGTTTTCATCGGGCTACTTGCTCAACTCATCGATTTGTTCTGCCAAAATAAAGGGACAGCAGAGATGTCGAAAATCATTGCAAACTATACGTCTCGTCGTAGCTTCCTGAAGGGCGCTTCCACACTGGGCGCTCTGGGTGTACTGGCTCCATCCATCTTCTCACCACGCTTCGCACAAGCAGCAGTCAACGGAGAAGTTCTCTCCGGGTGTCACTGGGGTGCTTTCCGCGCAGTGGTCAAAGATGGTCGCTGGACAGAAGTAAAACCTTGGGAGCAGGATCCGCATCCTAGCCACCAGCTGGCAGGTGTTATGGACTCCGTCTACTCACCATCACGCATCAAGTATCCGATGGTTCGCCGCGCTTACCTTGAAAAAGGCCGTGGTGCAGATGTTGAAGATCGTGGCAGCAACGATTTTGTCCGCGTCAGCTGGGACAAAGCGTTGGATCTGGTGGCTCAGGAACTCAAATACGCCAAGGCAACACATGGCCCACGCAGCGTCTTCACCGGCACATACGGCTGGAAGAGCGCAGGTAAGATCCATAACAGCCGCAGCCTGCTGCGCCGCCTGATCAACCGCGGCCTGCAAATGCCAAACGTCACCCATACAGGCGACTACTCAACCGGCGCCTCTCAGGTGATCATGCCGCACGTCATAGGCACACTGGAAGTCTACGAACAGCAGACTGTCTGGCCTGTTGTTGTCGAGAATACAGAAGTGCTGGTCGTTTGGGGTGCAGACCCAATCAAAACCAACCAGATTGACTGGCTGATCGCAGATCACGACAGCTACACCTATCTTGAAGAGTTCAAGAAGACCGGCAAAAAAGTCATCTGCATCGACCCACTCAAATCCAAAACCGCAGAGTTCATGGATGCAGAATGGGTGCAGGTCAAACCACAGACCGATGTTGCATTGATGCTCGGCATGGCACACACGCTCTTTGTTGAAGAGCTGTATGACGTCGACTTCATGGACGAATACACCGCAGGTTTCGACAAATTCCTCCCATATCTGACTGGTGAGACAGATCAGACACCGAAATCTGCTGAATGGGCCTCAGAAATCTGCGGTGTCCCGGCTGATAAGATCAAAGAACTGGCACGTCTGTTCATGGGCAACCGCACCATGCTCACCAGCGGCTGGTCCCTGCAACGTCAGCACCACGGCGAACAGCCACACTGGATGCTGGTCACGCTGGCTTCCATGCTGGGTCAGATCGGCCTGCCAGGCGGTGGTTTCGGTCTTTCCTATCATTACTCCAACGGCGGCACCCCAACCTCCGATGGCCCTGCCCTTTCCGGCATGAACGACGGCGGTGCGATGGAAGGATCAGTGTCCATTCCAGTGGCTCGTGTTGTTGAGATGCTGGAACGTCCGGGCGAAGAGTATGACTTCAACGGCACCCGCTACACCTTCCCTGACATCAAGATCGCGTACTGGGCTGGCGGCAACCCGTTCCACCACCATCAGGATCGCAACCGCATGATCAAGGCCTGGCAGAAACTGGAAACAGTGATCGTTCAGGACTACCAGTGGACCGCTACAGCACGCTTTGCTGACATCGTTCTTCCGGCAGCTTCTGCTTATGAACGCAATGACATCGAAGCCATGGGCTCTTACTCCAACAAAGCAACTGTAGCTATGAAGAAGATCGTTGATCCTGTCTTCGAAGCCCGCAGTGAGTATGACATCTTCGTTGACTTGGCAGACCGCCTTGGCAACAAGGAAGCCTACACCGATGGTCGTGACGAAATGGACTGGATCCGTCACTACTACGAGCAAGCTCAAAAACAGGCTGCAAGCAAGAACCTGGAAATGCCTGCGTTCGAGAAGTTCTGGGAAGACGGCATCGTCGTCCATCCAGTTTCACAAGCAGCGAAGGAGTACGTCCGCTACGCAGACTTCCGCGAAGATCCTCTTCTAGAACCACTGGGTACACCGACCGGTAAGATCGAGATCTACTCCAAGAACATCGAGAAAATGGGCTACGACGATTGTCCTCCGCACCCAATGTGGATGGAACCACTCGAACGTCTCGATGGTCCGGACGCCAAGTTCCCGATCCACGTTAACACCGGCCATCCGAACGATCGTCTGCATTCACAGCTCAACGGCACAATCCTTCGCGAAGGATACGCTGTTGCAGACCGCGAACCATGCATGGTCAACCCGAAAGATGCAGAAGCTCGCGGTATCAAGTCTGGCGACGTGATCCGCATCTTCAATGACCGTGGCCAGACACTGGCAGGCGCGATCGTCAGCGAAGACATCATGCCAAACGTCATCCGCCTTTACGAAGGTGGCTGGTATGACCCGGTCGAAGGCGGCAAAATCGGTAGCCTCTGCGCATACGGTGACGTCAACACCCTCACCCCAGACCTTGGCACTTCCAAGCTGGCACAGGGCAACTGCGGCCACACTGTCATCGCAGACTTCGAAAAATTCGAAGGCGAACTGCCAGACGTCAAAGTCTTCACGGCTCCAACGAACGGATAAATCAGGTTCCGTCACAACACCGAAAAGGGCTGCCCCGCGCAGCCCTTTTTTGCTGCCGAAATTCGCGCAGCATTGTCTCAGCAAGAAACGTTCGCTAAGAATGGCCAGAGAGTTCGGCTGCTGACATTATCAGCCCATCTTCTGTGTTCTGAAGACCAGCCACTATTGCCTCCCGCTAAACTCTGCAATCAAAGCCGCATAATTGAGTGGAGGATACCTTGATATTTTGTTCATCTTATTTGGTCAGCAGAACCATTATTCTTTTTATAACAACCACTTTTCGATACTCTAAGACCTTACGACTTTACAGAATTCCAGTAGTCTATTGCTTAATCTCGATTAGTTTGGCTCTTGCATTATCAAGCCTATCCCCGAGCTATGCCGCTTCAACTGAAAATGAGATCGTAAAAGCAGAGCTATCAAAGAAGAAGTTACGCTCAATTACAAAAAAATATAAAAGCCAAGTACATCAGCTGCTTATTCCTCCCATGCAGCAAGCCCTACCTAAGAGCTTAATTCGAGCTAAAGTACAAGGCCGCGTACTTTTGGGTTTTTCCATCAATAGGAGCGGCCAAATCACTGAGACTAGAATCCTCAAATCTAGCGGTAATCCAATGTTGGATAGAGCTACACTCAGTGCACTTAAAGCAGCATCTCCACTCCCACCAATTCCGAAAGAATTGCCATCAAGCAGCATAAAGTTGAAACTGCCAGTGCGGTTCAAATTTAAGCTACGGGAACCTCATCTCAAAAAGAATTAAGTCAAGACTTAAGCCCGACTATCAGCTTTCAATAACTGTCATCCCACCGCATCAAAACCAGCTATAGCCAGTATGGTAGAACAGAAGCTGCAATAGTTCTGCGGGGAAGCGATGACAGAAAAACAGCAAAACACATCAGCCCATACTCAGGAAAAGATGGCCCGTCGCTATGATGACGGTCGGGAGCATAAGCACAACAAGGATCATCTAGAGTACGAGCGCGGTCGCAAGAGCCATCCGGCCACTCAGCATGGCGGCGATCCGGAAGGCCACAAACACCCGCATAAAAACCGCGCCGGAAAAGGCCATTCAGATAACGGCCACCACCGCACCAAGATGCATGACCACAAAGAACACACCAGAGAGCACCACAAGAAAGACATCCACTGATCTGGCACTCTGCAAGTGTCCACCATGTGTTCGCCTAGCCTCACAAAAACACCCCGGCCATTTCTGACCGGGGTGTTTTTAATTTCTAATGTGGGATGCGATTAGCTGCCGAGCAGACCGCTCAACATCACCCAGACAACCGCCAGCGGAGCAACGATCCGCATGATCCAGGTGAACGCTGCCATCCACTTGAAGTTCAAAGAACCATCATTGCTCAGCTCTTTGCCCATCTTCTCAAGCACAATCCAACCTGCAAACAGGGAAGTCAGAATACCACCGATTGGCAGAGTGTAGTTGTCGACCGCATAAACCATCAGATCAAAGAAGTTCATGCCGAACAGCTTGTACTCACCCCATACACCCAATGCGAGGGAACAAGGCACGCCGATCAGGAAGATCAGAATACCAACCACGATCGCAGACCACTTACGCTCAATGCCGTACTCTTCAGCAAAGTAAGCGACCGGAATAGCCAGCAGAGAGATAGAAGAGGTCAGCGCTGCAATCAACAGCATAGCGAAGAAGATGATCTGGAACACGTAGCCACCAATCATCTCACCAAACACGGCTGGCAGAGTGATGAAGGTCAGGCCTGGACCTGCACCTGGATCCATGCCGAAGGCAAACACAGCTGGTAGAACCAGCAGGCCACCCAGCACGCCAACAAGCGCCGCAAGGAACACCACCCAGCAGGATGCATTCGGAATATCCGCGTCTTTGTCCAAGTAAGAACCATAGGTGATCATTGCGCCCATACCCAGCGACAAGCTGAAGAACGCCTGACCAAGAGCTGCGCGAAGCATCTCACCATTCACCTGAGACCAGTCTGGTACGAGGAAGAACTCAATACCTTCCCATGCACCCGGCAAGGTCACACTGCGAACCACCAGAACCATCAGGAGAATGAACAGCAGAGGCATCAGAACCTTAACGGAGCGCTCAATACCCTGCGCCACACCTGCAATCACGATACCCATGGTCAGAACCATGAACACACCGTGATAGAAGATCGGTTCCCAAACCGCAGAAACCAGCCCGCCAAACTGCGCTTCCAGTAGCTCTGGCTGAGCAGATTCAATGGTGCCTGCAACACTCTTCACCAGATACGCAATCGTCCAGCCGCCAACGACGGAGTAGAACGACAGGATCATGAAACCCGTGACCACCCCGATCACACCTGTGGTGGACCAGAGGTTGCCACCCAGCGCACGGAACGCACCCACAGGGTTCTTCTTCGCTGAACGACCAATAGCGATTTCCGCCATGATCAGCGCAGCACCGATGGTCGCCATGATGATCAGATAAACCGCCAGAAAAGCGCCGCCGCCCTGGGTACCTGCCAGATATGGAAATTTCCAGATATTACCGAGACCGACTGCAGACCCTGCAGCAGCCATAATGAAGCCGAAGCGGCTTCCCCATTGCTCACGTTTCATTCTTATTGTTGCCAATCAACATGTGATGGTTTGTTTCAATCAAGCGCAAAAGCTTGAAATGAATTCGTTGTTCCAGCTCTTTTGATGAAATTTTTAGCCTTGTTGACCTGACAGATTGTCGCAGGCAAAACTACGTACCGAAAAAATAAGCGTTTTTTACGAGTGCAATTACTGGGTGAGATCAAAAACTGGCCACATGAACTCATATTTTCCTATTAATAAGCATATTACGCTCAAGGTAGGCATATTATTAGCACACTCATTCAATTATTGAATTAACCACGATATATGAGCGCAATTTCCTGTCCTCATATGCGGCCCACAGGTTTTTTCGTCGCATGCCCTGCTGCTGCGCTCCAAAACCACAATTCAGACACAAAAAGCACCGCCAAAACGGTGCTTCTTTTTCTCGTTGGGACGATCATCAGGCCTTATGCTTGAGGCCAGCGTCCCCTTACACTGCGATATCTGGCCTGCTTTTCCTCGTCCAGACACACCATCTCACGCGGCAATCTGGCATTCATGGAATGCACCCAGTAGCGCTTTAGCTGCCTCAACATAACCCAGTTCCTTATCAAGACCATCTCGGGTGAAGGGACCATGCCCAACAAGCACATCTTCCTCCCTCATCCGGCCCAGATTAAGTCAAACTACGCATGACCTCAGAACAGCATTAAAAAAGGCCACCAAAACTGGCGGCCTTTTCATTGCTTTTGAGCGAAGCTTTATACGCCGAAGATGGAATGAGCCATCACGTAGATGATTGCGATTGGCGCAAACACACGGCACATCCACTTCCATGCGATCAGATAGGCAAATGGACGCTCGCCTTCATTGGTCACTTCCGCAGCAAACTTGTCATAGCTCACCCAACCAGCAACCAGACAGGTCGCAATCGCGCCCAGTGGCAGGAAGTAGTTGTCAGTGAGATAGCCAAGGAAGTCGAAGAAGTTCAGCTCGAAGAACGTGACATCGCCCCAGACGCCCAGCGCCAGAGAGCTTGGAACGCCAAACAGGAAGATCACGATACCAACCCAGATGGTCGCCGCCTTACGGCCCACGTTGAACTCCTCGCAGATGAAAGCAACCACAACCTGCAGCAAGGAAATTGCTGAGGTGATCGCAGCCACAAACAGCAGCAGGAAGAAGCAAAGCTGAATGAAGGTACCAAATGGCAGTTCAGCAAAGATCGCTGGCAAGGTGATAAAGGTCAGGCCTGGGCCTGCAGCCGGATCCATGTTGAACGCAAACACAGCTGGCAGAATAAGGAAGCCAGCCAGGATCGCGACCAAGAGATCGAGACCAACAACCCAAACAGCTGCGTTTGGAATGCTCTCTTTGTTACCCAGATAAGAACCATAGGTGATCAAGGCACCCATACCCAGTGACAGCGTAAAGAACGCCTGTCCCAGAGCCGCAGCAACCATGTCCGGGTTCAGATGAGACCAGTCAGGAACGAGGAAGTACTCAACACCTGCCCAGGCCCCTTCAAGAGTCAGAGAACGAACCACCAGCAGTGCCAGCAGAATGAACAAAAGCGGCATCATGATCTTAGATGCCTTCTCGATGCCACCGGAAATACCGTTGATCACGATCAGCACACCAATTGCCATGAAGGCACCGTGATAAATGATTGGCTCAACTGCATCTGTCACCAATGCACCGAAGTGTCCCTCAAACTCCGCACCGGAATAACCAGCAAAGCCACCGGTTAACGTCTTAACCACGTAAGCGATGGTCCAGCCGCCGACAACGGAATAGAATGAGAGAATAAGAAACGCGGTCAAAACCGCCATGAGACCAAAAATCGACCAGCCTGCGCCGCCGACACGCTTGAAAGCGCTGAATGGGTTGGCTTGAGCCTGACGGCCCAGCGCAATCTCCGCGATCATCACACACAAACCAATCGCGATCAAAAACGCAATGTAGACCACGAGGAATGCCCCGCCGCCTTCTGCGCCAACCAAATACGGAAATTTCCAGATATTACCTAATCCAACCGCTGAACCTGCAGCAGCCAGAATGAAGCCGATACGACTTCCCCCAATGCTCTCGTTGCATGTGACCTAAGCCATTCTTTTTTGATTTTGCTTAAGTGTATTTTGAAATCAACTTTCACAAGTTGCCCGATTCTAGCAATATATCGCCAGAGATACACCCCATTTATGCAACAGAGTTTCTCATATATGACTATTGGGTGTCACGATGCCCATAAAAAAGTAATACTGATTACTACGCGGCATATGGTGAGATTAACTCAACAAGATAAGTAGTATTGATTACTTTAGCTCTACAGCAACCAATACTACCACTGATATATCTTATACTCAATTACACTGAGAACAAGAGTTCGGCCAAAGAGTCGTGTTACAAAGGGACTGAATATTGCTGACAATCGCATCAGCACCAGCTGCCTTTGCGCTCTGACAGGCACCATTTGCGTTGTTAACAGACAGCTTGCCATTGGCCACCACGGAGAGCGGGAAGCTCATATTGGTACGCTGATAAACCAGCGTGTTTTGACCACACTTGATCATTGGCATTGGGCCACCCGCACTGCTTCCATCCGCATAAAGCGCTGTACCGCGGTTACAATACTGGGTCATGGGAGGAGTGACTTGTGTGTCGCTGCCCTGAGCATAGCTTTCAGAGGCGACCATAAAAGTACCGGCCAGCAGAAGGCCGAGACACCAAAAAATACGCATTTTTCTTCCTTCTCGTTGGTCCCACCTCCTACGAAATCATGGCAGGACAATCATAAGGACGAAGCATGCGCACTTTTGTGAAGAAAAAGGCCACCGGGCACGAAACCCGGCAGCCTCCTATTCAAACCAGCATTATCGGCGCTTTGGTTACTCAGCCGCTTCCATGGCAGGCATCTTCGCAGCAACTGCTTTCTGCGCGGCGGCATACTCTTCAGAAAGACGGGCAACCAGATCACCAGCAGTGCCGATGGTCTTCACCGCACCGATACCCTGACCGCAACCCCAGATCTCTTTCCAGCTCTTCGGCTTACCGGACCCACTATTAAAGTTCATGGTCTTTAGATCGCCTTCAGGCAGATTGTTCGGGTCCATACCGGCATTCTCGATGGAAGGCTTCAGATAGTTGCCGTGAACGCCCGTAAACAGGTTGGAGTAGACAATGTCCTCTGCCCCACTCTCAACGATCATCTGCTTATAGCCCTGCTCCGCATTCGCTTCCTCAGTCGCAATAAATGCAGAACCTATGTAAGCCAGATCAGCCCCCATCACCTGAGAAGCAAGGATGGACTGGCCGGTGCTGATGCTACCAGACAGCAGCAAAGGACCATCAAACCACTCACGGATTTCCTGAATAAGCGCAAACGGAGAGGTCGTCCCTGCATGACCACCTGCACCTGCAGCAACAGCGATCAGGCCATCAGCCCCCTTCTCAATCGCTTTATGCGCATGTGTGTTGGTGATGATGTCATGCAGCACGATGCCACCATAAGAGTGGACCGCATCAAACACCTCTGGCCGTGCGCCAAGAGAGGTGATCACGATCGGCACCTTGTACTTTACGCAAAGCTCCACATCATGTTCCAGACGATCGTTGGAGCGATGCACAATCTGGTTCACTGCAAATGGCGCAGACGGCTTATCCGGATTGGCGGCATCATAGGCTGCCAGCTCTTCCGTAATCTGGATCAGCCACTCTTCCAGCTTTTCCTTTGGGCGCGCATTAAGAGCAGGGAAAGATCCAACGATCCCCGCCTTACACTGTGCAATCACAAGGTCAGGATTGCTGATGATGAACAATGGGCTGCCAACAACTGGCAGGCGAAGTTTACTCTTCAAAATATCTGGCAAAGCATTTCAAACACACTCCCTTACAAATCCGACAATCTGCCCGCCTCTAGAAGGCTCAGGCAGCATCCCCTCTCCGACGTTTCAACCGCTCCTGAATGTCCTGCATCATCTCGCCGCTCCGGTCATCAACCAGAGCCTGAACATCCCGGGCACCTAATTCTCTGTAATCCTGCGAGAGCACGCGCACCTCACGCACCGGCTCTCCGCTCTGCCTGTCCAGCAGCTCCAGCCGTGGTCCATCTTCACGGGCCTCCCAGCGTTCACTCCACTGATGCAGCGCAATCATGACCGGATAGAAATCCATTCCCTTCTCGGTCAGCAGATAAACCGTGCCGCGCTTGTCATGCTGGTCTTGCTCCTTGCGCAACATCCCGGCCTGAACAAGCCGCCTCAACCGGTCTGTCAGCACGCTGGTCGAGATCTGCAAGTGCCCCTGAAAGTCATCAAAGCGCTTAATGCCCTGAAACTGACATCGCAGAATAAGCAGGATCCAGGGATCCCCCATCTGCTCGATGGCCTGGGCAACTGCGCAGTCAACACCTGCAAAGCTTCGTCGCGCTCCACTCATTCCCGGCTCCGGCACCTTTTAGAATTTAACTTCGTTTAAAGAAGCTATTTCCAGTTGACCTAATGGGCAACCTAGCCCTTTGGCCTAGTCGCAATTGAAGGCTCTGAGTCCTTTTGCAAGACCGGTTTCTGAGCCTCACCCCCCCCTTCTCGCCACCTCAGAGCCATCGAAACCAAGTTGTCCCCAGCCCTTGCAGAACTTTTTTCAAGCTTAGTTTCGCTCACCGAAACCACCCGAAACCCTCTTTCGGAAAAACCTTGTGTTTCGGTTTCCAAAACCGATTTCGGAGTCTTCAAAACCGATTTTGTTGACTTCCAAAATCGGTTTTGTAAGCATCATTGATGAAATCAGATCATGCATGGGAGCGATCTGGTGACAAAGTATTTGGGTGGGAATTCTGTGAGCATCACTGACCAGAATGTGCAGCAGAGAAAATCTGTGACCATTGGAGACGTGGCACGCCATGTGGGCGTAGCAAAGGGCACCGTGTCCCGCGTCTTGAACAACTACACGGACATTTCCAAAAACACACGTGAGCGCGTGCTCAAAGCTGTCGAAGAGCTGGGCTACCGCCCCTCCTCTACAGCACGCAATCTCAAACGTGGCCGTGTCGATACATTCGGCATCGTCTTGCCACTCATGCCCGGCAAAGGCGCAGATCCGTTTCTTGCCGAGTTTCTGGATGGCATGACACGGGCGCTCAATGCAGTCGACAAAGATCTGTTGGTCACAACAGCAAGTTCCATGGATGATGCAGTGCTGGCAATCCGCCGCCTCATCTCCTCACAAAAGGTCGATGGCTTCGTTCTCACCAGAACAGCAACCAATGATCCGCGCGTCGATTATCTGCTGGATCGCGGCTTCCCGTTTGTCAGCCATGGTCGCACAGCCCGCGAGAGTGAACATCCCTGGTTCGACATCGACAACCACGCTGCCTTCTACGCTGCTGCGCAAAAAGTCATCGCACAGGGCCACCGCCGCATCTCACTGGTGATGTCCAACCCGCAGATGAACTTCAGCCGCCTGCGTATCGAAGGCTTCCAGCAAGGCCTGGAAGATGCTGGCCTAGCTTTTGAAGATCAGCTGATCGCCGAGGCAACTCTGGACGAACCGGGCGGCGAGCAGGCAGCCCTTCAGCTGCTCCGTCAGAACCGCCCGCCGACAGCTATCATCTGCATGACAGACGCTATCGCCATCGGCGTTACCAAAATCATCCGCCGTCATGGCCTGACCGTTGGCGAAGACATCACCGTCATCGGCTACGACGGCCTGCCTGTTTGTGAGCACTTCGATCCGCCGCTCACCAGCTTTGCCCAAGAGCCGGTTCTCGCAGGCAGTACGCTGGCAGAACTTCTCACAAAAGCAATCAGCGGTCAGCCAGCACGCGAGCTGCAGATACTGGCTGAAGCAAAACTCATTCAGCGTGGCTCTGATGGTCCGCCGCGCAAAACACCTGAGGAGCTGAAAGCTCACCTCAGCACATACTTCGCAACCGCATAATGGAGGAAATTATGTTCGGGAGGAACATTTTAAGGACAACAGCCCTCGTCGGCACGCTTGCATTTGCAATGAGCGCTGCACAGGCTGAAGCACTGCGCTTCTGGACCACAGAAGAACAGCCTGCACGTCTCGCCAAGCAGGAGGCAATGGCGAAGGCGTTTACCGAGAAAACTGGCATTGAAGTCAACGTTATTCCGGTAACAGAAAAAGACATGGGTACCCGTGCAACTGCAGCATATGCAGCAGGCGATCTGCCAGACGTCATCTATCATCCGCTGATCCACGTTCTGCCATGGGCAGAAGCTGGCATCATCGACACAGATGCAGCAACCGAAGTCATCGAAGACTGGAAGAAGGCACCTTCGCATCCGGCGCTCTGAACATGGCAGCCCTGCCAGATGGCTACGCAGCTGTTCCGGTTGATGGCTGGACCCAGATGATCGTCTACCGCAAGGATCTGTTTGACGCTGCCGGTCTGGAAGCACCAAACACCTACGCATCCATCCTTGCTGCCATCGAAAAGCTGCACAATCCGCCTGAGCAGTTCGGCTTTGTGGCTGCAACAAAGATCGACGAAAGCTTCATGAGCCAGCTTCTGGAACATGTGCTTCTGGCAAACGGCGCAACTCCGGTCGACAAAAACGGCTTCAAAGGCTTTGACGAGAAGAAACTTGCGGAAGCACTGACCTTCTATAAGGCATTGGCAAAGGCATCTCCTCCAGGCGACCTTTACTGGAAACAGTCACGCGAACTCTACTTCGCTGGCAAAGCAGCTATGATCATCTGGTCACCGTTCATTCTGGACGAGCTGGCTGGTCTGCGTGACAGCGCACCGCCAACCATCAACGACGACCCGACCTCCAAGGAACTGGCAGGTAAAACCGGCGTTGTAACCACTCTGTCCGGTCCATCCAACAAGGCCGGCGCAGCATGGGGCGACATCCGCTACTTCTCCATCACCAACGATGCTGACACAGAAGCTGCACAGCAGTTCGTGGAATACTCCATGAACGAAGGCTACATGGCGACCCTGTCCATCGCACCGGAAGGCAAGTTCCCTGTCCGCCGCGGCAATGCGGAAGACAAAGAAGCCTTCATCAAAGGCTGGGCAACCCTGCCAGTTGGTGTGGACCGCAAAGCACCGCTCACAGAGCTTTATCCAGCAGAAACAATCTCCCAGATTGTTGAAGGTTTGGACACGGCTAGCCGTTGGGGGGTGAAGGAAGGCCAGCTCAGTCTTGCATCCAAGATCCTGAACTCCATGGCAATCAACCGTTACACTCGCGAGTTCATTGATGACGAACTCACCGCGGAAGAAGCGGTCGCCCGGATCAATCAGGAACTTGCCAAGATCAAGTAAGGCCTGACGCCGCCGTGATCCCAGCCCGCAGGCCTCTGGTCTGCGGGCCCTTAAACCACCAAAACCACAGTGATATCAGGAGCACAGCGCAATGAGCGCCATAGCCGATCAGGCCGGAAAAACTGTTAGCACGGCAGGTGAAAGCGTAAGCCAGCCGCCCAAAGGCGCAGGCCCCATGCAAAAGCGGGAGGCCCGCCTCGCCTACACCATGCTGGCGCCCACGTTTCTGATCATCCTCGCAATTGTTCTTGGACCGTTGGTCGCCAACTTCTGGATCAGCTTCAAACCCGTGGAGCTGGGCGACTTGCGTGCCCCCAAAGTCCTTATCAACGAGCGCGTGAAAGGCAAACCCCAACTAGCAGGCGATCCGGCAACGCTGGAGTATCGTGTCCGCAATTCCTCCCAGAAAAACTCCATCGCAGACGCTGGTTTTACCGATATTCTCCCTCCCGGTTTCACTGCGCAAAAACTGCCGGATGCCTGCTCTCTGACTGGGACCAACCTGACCTGCAACATCGGCACGCTTGAAGGAAAAGCCCGCGAGAAACTTGTCATCGCAGGCACCGTTTCCAACGAATACCTTGCGCTGAAGAAGCCGGAGAAAGCCAGCAAGCCTGCAGTATTCGGCAAGGCTGACAGCGTGCTCACCAACAGCACCTTCACGCTGGACAACTTCCGCCGCGTGTTTGACAGCGATGAGTTCTGGAGCGTTCTGCGCGTCACGTTCTACTACACTATCTTCGGCACAGTGGGTGCACTCGTCCTTGGCCTGTTTGCAGCGCAGCTCCTCAACACATCCTTCAAGGGCAGAGGCATCCTGCGCGGGCTCTTCTTGTTCCCTTATGTGTCTCCGGTCATTGCCGTCGCCTTCACCTGGGTCGTGCTGCTGGATCCATTCTCCGGAACCTTGAACGCCCTGCTCACCAAGATGGGCGTCTTCGCAGAGCCGGTGAACTTCTTCGGCCAGCGCGCAGTCGACCTGCACCTGTTCGGAACCTCCTTCGAGTTCCCACTGGCGCTCTCAACAGTCATCGCCTTTGAAGCATGGCGGTATTTCCCGCTGTCCTTCCTGTTCATTCTGGCGCGCATGCAGTCCGTTTCAACGGACATTTATGAGGCCGCTGAAATGGACGGCGCGACCCCACTGCAGCAGTTCTGGTACATTTCCCTGCCACAGCTCATGGGCATCCTGTCAGTCCTCTTCCTGCTGCGCTTCATATGGACCTTCAACAAGTTCGACGACATCTTCCTGCTCACCGGCGGTAACGCCGGAACCCGCACCCTGACCGTGGATGTGTATGAGCAAGGCTTTGCCCTCTCCAATCTGGGCGCCGGTGCAGCTGTTGCCGTGGTCGTCTTTGTTGTTCTTGTCACCTTCGCCACCTTGTTCATCCGCTTCTCAACCAAGGAGGAAGGACTATGAGATTGCTGAACAGCTACGTTCTTTCTGCTGTAAGCGGAGCCGTCTGGGGCTTCCTCACCATGATCGTGATTGGTGTCACCCTGACACTCATCACCGGCGAGTTGGCTATCCCGCAAGTGGGTGCCGCCGCCCTCGCCGCTGCGCTAGGCGCGCTCTTCACCCATCTGTGGGAAGGTAAGACCGCCAGCATCGGACAGAAATACGCACCAGCTGCCATCATCCTTCTGACCCTGCTGGCAGCAACCTTCGGCGCACCTTTTGCTCTGCCGCTCTCGGTCGAGCCACTCTGGCAGCTCATCGCACTGGTGTCCTTTGTAGCCGTCACCTTCTGGGCAAACCGTCAGACTCTGGATGGCACCCCAAAAGGCAGCCTCACCCGTTATGAGAAGGAAGTCATTTTCCTGCGCGTGGCCAAAGGCTTTGGCTTTGTCGTCTTCACCGTCATGGTTGCCCTGCCGTTCTACGTCATGGTCATGACCAGCCTGAAGAGTCAGCAGCAACTACTCGGCAATCCGCTGGATCTGTCCATCGACCTGTCCGGTGGACTCTCTGGAATGTTCCGCTCTTACATTGAGCTGTTCACCCAGTTTAACTTCGGCACCTATCTAACAGTTTCTGCTATCGTTTCAGTGGCAACCGTCATCTTGACCCTGTTGTTCTCAGTTCCGGGCGCCTATGCAGTCTCCCGCCTGAACTTCCCGGGTCGCTCCTGGATGTCCCGCTCTGTGCTGCTCATCTACATGGTGCCAGCCATTGTTCTGGTCATTCCGCTCTATGCTGTCTTCTCTCAGCTGGGTCTGCGCAACTCACTGACGGGCCTGCTCATTGTCTATCCGGCAACCACCATTCCAGTCGCCCTGTATATGCTGCAGGGCTACTTCAAAGGTTTGCCTGCAGAGCTGGAAGAAGCGGGCCTCATGGATGGTCTCAGCCGTCTGGGCGTGATCTTAAAGATCACCCTGCCACTGTCCCTGCCAGCGCTGGCTTCCGTCTCTCTTTACGTCTTCATGATCGCGTGGAACGAGTTCCTCTTTGCCTTCATGTTCCTGGATGATCCGGACATCTTCACCCTTTCCCGCGGTGTTGTGTCCCTCAACTCTTCAGAAGTCCCACGTCAACATCTGATGGCCGGTGCGGTCATCGCAACAGTCCCTGTACTTTGCATCTTCCTGTGGTTCGAACGGTTCCTCGTTCAAGGCCTCACAGCAGGTAGCGTCAAAGGCTAAGTGGCACTGTCAAAAAGAAAAAACATCGGAGTATCTAACATGTCCGCACAACTCGATAATCAGGCCATTTCCATCCTTAAGGAAAATGATCTGGGCGGCTATACCATCCCGACCAAAGGTCTCTACCCTTACCAGTGGAACTGGGACAGTGCATTCGTCGCCCTCGGCTTTGCAACGTTCAACATGAACCGCGCATGGGAAGAGATTGAACTTCTCTTCGAAGGCCAGTGGGATGACGGCATGGTGCCGCACATCATCTTCCGCAAGGATGACCCAAGCTACTTCCCCGGCCCATCCGTCTGGGGCACCACAAACCCGAAGATCCCGACTTCCGGCCATTCCCAGCCACCAGTGGCAGCAACCGTCGTTCGCCGCTTGTTTGAGCAGGACACCTCCGCAGCTGGTAAAGAGAAAATCAAATCCCTCTTCCCAAAACTGCTGGCATGGCACCGCTGGTACCACACCTATCGTGATCCAGAAGGCCACGGCGTCATCGCCATCATGCACCCATGGGAATCTGGTCGTGACAACCTGCCGGACTGGGACAACGCAGCAAGCCACGTCGATATCTCTGATATTGGTGAGTACACTCGCAAAGACACATCCCACGTCAACCCGGAGATGCGTCCAAAGAAGATCGACTACGACCGCTATCTGGCAATCGTGAAGTTTGGTCGTGATAACAACTGGGATCCAAAGATCGTCGCAGAGCAATGTCCGTTTTTCGTCGCTGACCCAGGCAACACTTTCATCCTGCTGCGCGCAGACCGCGACCTGCTGGCTATGGCCGAAGCGCTGGGCGAGACCGAAGCAGCTGAAGAGCTGAAAGGTTGGATCGCCCTCACAGAAAAAGGCATCGCCAAACTCTGGAACGAAGAAAAGCAGGCTTTCGTCACGTACGATCTGCGCAATGATGTACTGGGCGATGGCATTTCCAGCGCGTCTTTCCTTGCTCCATATGCAGGCATTCGCGAAGAGAAGTACATCAACCCAACACGCGAGCATTTCGATCGGATCGCGGCAAAGGTCAACTACACCATGCCAAGCTATGACCCGGATCACCCGCTGTTTGAAAGCATGCGCTACTGGCGTGGTCCTGTCTGGGGCATCATCAATTACCTGATCGCAACCGGCTTTGCAGAACTGGGCGACACCGCCCGCGCGGAGCGCCTGCGCACCGACACAGTTGCGCTGATCGAAAAGAGCGATTTTGCAGAATACTTTGATCCAATCACCGGCGAAGGCGCTGGCGGCAACTCCTTCTCCTGGACATCCGCCATCTGGCTCACATGGGCCACACCAAGCCTGACCGCTAAAGCAGCCTGAGGAGGAACGGAATAATGGGAGCTATTCGCCTTGAGGGTGTCGAAAAATGGTTTGGTGATCTTCAGGTCATCAAAGGGATTGATCTTGAGATCAATCCCGGTGAGTTCGTCATCTTTGTTGGGCCCTCTGGCTGTGGCAAGTCCACACTTCTGCGCGTGATCTCCGGTCTGGAAGAAGCCAGCCGGGGCAGCGTGCACATTGATGGCAAGGACGTCACCGCCCTGCCACCGTCCGGGCGTGGGCTCTCCATGGTGTTCCAAAGCTACGCGCTTTACCCACACATGAGCGTGCGCGAAAACATGGGCTTTGCTCTGAAAACAGCAGGCGCTCCAAAAGCTGAAATTGAGGCCAAGGTCAACAAGGCCGCGGAAGTGCTTCAGCTGGAAGAGTATCTGGACCGCCGTCCGAAGGCGCTCTCTGGAGGTCAGCGCCAGCGCGTTGCCATTGGCCGGTCTATTGTCCGCGATCCAGCCGCCTTCCTGTTTGATGAGCCGCTCTCCAATCTGGATGCCGCCCTGCGCGTTGAAATGCGTTTCGAGATTGCAAAACTGCACCGCAATCTGGATGCCACCATGATCTACGTGACCCACGATCAGGTGGAAGCGATGACATTGGCGGACAAGATCGTGGTTCTGCAGTCTGGCCGTATCGAACAGGTCGGCTCTCCACGTGAGCTCTATGAGCGCCCAGACAACCTGTTTGTGGCACAGTTCATCGGTTCACCAAAGATGAACATCATGCCCGTTGAGTTCAGCAGCGATACTTTCACGCTTGCTGGTTTCTCCGAGCAGCCATCACCTTTCAGAGATAACGAAGGCACACCGGTCAAACTCGGCATCCGCCCGGAACACATCAGCGTTGTTCCACCAGCAGAAGCCGCCGTGACGGGAACGGTGGAGCATGTCGAATATCTGGGTGCAGATCTGTTCATCTATGTTGCCGCCAAAGGGCTCGGCACCATTCTGGTCAGACTGTCCGGTCTAAAGCACTACAGCGCAGGCGACACGGTCGGCCTCTCCTTCGACCCTGCCCTCACCCACTTCTTCGATGCAGATGGCAAAGCTGTGCGGGTGAACAGTGAAAAGGCAGCAGAACCTGCCTGAAACACTAGGCAATCCCGATAAACAAAAGGCTTGGGTGCTCAAACATCCAAGCCTTACTTTTTCTAAGCGGCCAAAACAGCCTTAGAAGCGATAGGTAACACCAGCACCAATCAGCCAAGGATTAAGCTCAGCAGTGCCTCGCAGCGTACCCGCGTCGGTCTTCACTTTGTAATCAGGCTCAAGGAACAGCTTCTTCACATCGAAGTTGACGCCCCAGTTGTCATCGATCATGTAATCAAAACCAACCTGAAGAGCCGCACCAAAGGTATTTTCAATATCAATATCTTTGAAATTGCCACGACTATCCTGATTATAGAAAATCGTGTAGTTGATACCTGCACCAACATATGGCTTGAAGCTGCCAAAGTTAGTGAAGTGATACTGCAAGGTCAGGGTTGGTGGCAGAACCCAAGTCTCGCCAATAGCAGCACCATCCAGCACACCATCACCATCGACGTTGGCCCATGTGGTGCCCAGAATAAGCTCGGCAGCAATATTATCAGTAAAGTAATAGGTAATATCCAGCTCAGGAACGACAGTGTCTGAATAAGTCAGATCTGAACCCGCTACGCCATTCACATGGCCGCTATTTTCAGTCACAACACCCAGAGCACGCACACGGATCTGCCAAGGGCTTTTTTCCGATGCAGCCGCAGCAGCGATATCTTCCTGTGGCACAGGCATATCCGCTGCCAGAGCCTGACCAGCAGACGCCATAAGCGCTGCGCTCGCCATCAGGCCCATCACCCTTTTCAAACTCATCTCCACCTCCAGTTGCATAAGTGAGTTTTACACTTATTCCAATTATTGAGAGTGGATCAGAGCAGCATTGAGATGCATCAAACTGACATTGATAATATAAATACTATTTATAATAGTAATTTTGACGGATAAATAATCCAAAAAAGTAGATTTGAAATAGATATTTCCGACATAAAGCCTAACATAATTCAATAGCACCAACAAGTGAGCGCAGTGAATAACCAGCCACAACCAATCACCATGATTGATGTGTAATGCGCACCGAGACTACCAAACCTCCCCATCGACAACCGCCTCCTTTCAACCAAAGCCTGCAACCTTGCGGTGTTCCAAGTTTGTCAGGAACACCGGAACCCGCTATGAAGTGAGGGCTTCGCAGGTGTTCCATCGCAAGGTCTGCCCCTTGCTGCAAAACACAAACTGCGAACTGATTTAAGTCTACCAGAATAGGGAAGTGGGGGAATAAATGGCGGCGCAATGGTGCATCGGTCTCATGACCGGAACAGTGATGGACGCAACGTCGACATCGCCATACTGAAAACCGATGGCAAAACCATCGAGGAGTTCGGCCCCTATACCTTGGCAAGTTATCCCCCCGAAACCAATCAGCTGATCGCCGAAGCCATGACCGCTGCTCAAGACTGGAATTTCGCAGCCGAAGAACCTGAAATTTTTTCACGGGCGGAAAAAGCTCTGAGTGAAGGTCAGGCCCACGCGATTTCGCATTTCCTTTCAAAAAACTCCATTTCAACGCAAAATATTGCGTTGATCGGTTTTCACGGTCAAACCGTCCTGCACCGCGCACCTAAAGACGGTCAGAAAGGCGCAACACGCCAACTCGGTGACGGGCAAATCATCGCCGATAGTCTTGGTATTCCAGTTATTTACGACTTCAGAACACAGGATATCGAAGCCGGTGGTCAAGGCGCCCCCCTCGCCGCCATCTACCATCAGGCCCTCCTGCGCAGCGCTGGTCTTTCGGACGATCCAACAGATACCGCCATCCTGAACCTCGGCGGTGTCGGCAACATCTCCTGGTGGGACGGGCACAACACCCTCATCGCCTTCGACACCGGCCCGGCCAATGCCCCCATAAATGACTGGATTAGTTCACACAATCACGGCGACATGGACCGCGACGGCCTCATCGCCGCCAGCGGACAAGTGGACGAGGCCCGCCTCCAGTCACTCCTCAAACACCCCTATCTCACAGAAGCCTTCCCCAAATCCCTCGACCGCAACAGCTTCACCAAAGACATGGCAACCGGCCTCTCTCTGGAAGACGGCGCAGCAACACTCACCGCCTTCTCAGCAAGCGCAGTCGGTAAAGGGTTGGACATGCTACCAAAACACCCTGCTCGCCTGGTAGCCTGTGGTGGAGGACGCAAGAACCCGCAGCTGCTGAAGGAAATCGAAGCGCGTGCAAACGTAAAAATCATGCAAGCAGAAGAGCTTGGCTGGCGAGGAGATGCCGTGGAAGCAGAATGCTTCGCCTTCCTCGCCGCCAGATGCGACCGCAAACTACCGATCAGTTTTCCGGGAACCACAGGCGTTCCAACCGCCATATCTGGCGGCACCAAAGTGTTACCGCACCAGACGACCAAGTGACCAGAACATAAAAAGGTGGGAGCCCCTGCCGCCGCGCAAAAGCTCCCACCGACCTCTTGCTTAAGGCTCAAAAGGTCTCTGCTACAAATAGCTATAAGAAAAGGTAAGCAATATATTCTGGTCGCAACATTGTAGATAATTGATATCTTGAGAGAATTTCAACCACCTGCAACACATTCAACATACTCGAAAGTTATTTTAACAAAAACCCCTCCGATCAACTGAAAAACAGACTGTTGCAAATCAGTACCTTGATGTTTATTCGAATACAAACAAGTAGTATTGCACAAATACACAACACAATACTTATAGTGTCTATGTATTTTTGACAGCGCAAATCACACCAGCAACGCCTAATCCCTTGGCAAACCGACGAGAAGCGACATAAAGGCAGTTTGAATTTTCGGAAAGTCATGCTACCTCCTTTTTAAGGGAGGAGCCGTCTTTGAAGAGAAGAACTATCAACCGCATCGCTTTTGTTTCCAGTGACACGCCAGAAGCACTTGCTGCACGCCAAGCTCTTGAAAAGATGTATGGATCTGCCTCACAAGATGAAGCAGACGTCATCGTCGCGCTTGGTGGCGACGGAGTTATGCTCTCTTGTCTACATAAGTTTATGAACACCGGCATGCCCATCTACGGCATGAATCGAGGTTCAGTCGGCTTCCTCATGAACGAGTACCGCACCGAAAATCTCGTCGAACGCCTTGAAAAAGCAGAGATAACACCTCTGCATCCACTGAACATCGAGGCGATCGACAAAGACGGCAACGAGTTCACCGCCCGCGCAATCAATGAAGTATCTTTCCTGCGCAAGTCACATCAGGCCGCCAAACTACGCATCTCCGTTGATGGACGTGTGCGCATGGAAGAGCTGGCCTGTGATGGCATCATTATTTCTACTCCCCAGGGCAGCACGGCTTATAACCTCTCCGCCCATGGACCGATCCTGCCAATTGACTCGCCGTTAATGGCACTTACGCCCATCAGCGCATTCCGCCCAAGACGCTGGCGCGGCGCCCTGCTCTCTACACAAAACACCGTGAAGATTGAGGTACTTGAGGCAGATAAGCGCCCGGTCAACGCGGCAGCTGATCACCGCGAGTTCCGCAATGTTATCAGCACCACCATCTATCAGGACGCAACCGCTGAAAGCTGCATCATGTTCGATCATGAACACAGCTGGGACGAACGTATCCTCTCAGAGATGTTTAAGTACTGAGCCACACCCGTTTATGGCAGTCCCATGCCAAATATGTTATTAGAGACAACTTCGGGTTGGGATTGCCCATAAAACCATTAGATATTATTACGAATTCGAAATATACTCGCGCCTACAGCAATGCAGGCTCAGGAATTGCGCAAGACAATGGCTTCTACAACTGGTTCAGATAAATCTTCTCAGGAACACATCCGCGTTCCCAACGACCTTTCCAAAAAAGTCCGGAAGATGTCGACCATTGAAGCAGCCAAGTTTGATCCGGTTAAAGCAGCTGAAGAAGCGATTGAAAAGCTTTCAGATAAGTTTGAAAGCTGGATGGGCTCGGAAGTCGACTGCCTGAAAGAAGCCAATCAGGCAGCACAAGACGCTGACTTTACTGAAGAAACCTACGACAGCCTGTTCCGCTGCGCTCATGACATCAAGGGGCAGGCCGAAACTCTGGGCTTCCCATTGGTCGGTCGCGTCGCAAACAACCTGACACTCCTGCTCGTCGCAGCCAAAGCGCAAGACACCTACCCGAAAGAGCTCATCGCCCAACACGTCAGTGCAATCAATGCAATGATTTCAGAAGACGCCCGCGATGATACCAACAAGCTCGGCGTAGCGCTTGTCTCACGTCTGGAAGAAGCCAGCGAACCACTCACTCAGCTCATCGATAGCTAATCGGGAAACGAACTGAGTGGCTTAAGCAACGTCACTCAGCATTTCAGCAACACGGGTCCGCGCACTTTCACGAGCAGCCTCGTTGGAAAGACGATGCAGCAGATCCTGAAGATCACCCAGATCCTCAACTCCCAGCTCATCTTCCAGTGCAATTAGATCCCCCGCTACGATACGGGACTTGGACCAGTGGTCAATCTGCATGTTCTCAACCCGCTGCCAGCTGGCAATACACTCCTGAAACAGTGCATGTGTCCGATCCGGCAAACCAGCTGCTGAAAGCACCCGGCGCAGAGCAGGACTGAACGGTGTCGCCAGAGCATCGAAAACCTGATCTTCATCATACTCAGACAAACGCGACAGAGAGTTGGTGAGCAAGTTAAAACAACCAGTTACAGCAGCACGCAGCAACAGAACACTCGTCATTTGCGCTGACACCACCAGATGCTCCACCAATCCCTGAAGCTCTTTATCAGAAGCACTCCAGGCTAGTGAAATTGTCGAACGATCCTGAGCATCAGCCACCAATTGCTCCGGCGCACGCATGTTCCGCGCTCCCAACACCTGCGGGTGATCACCAAGGCTTTCAGTATAACGACGCAGCATCATATGACGGATCTGCAGCGGAACATCATCACGAGACATCAAAGCATCTTTAACATCGCGGCTCTCACCAAACCGCGCAACGATACGCTCCATACTGCTGGAAGTCAGCTCAGCTTTCTCATTGCTCAACAAAGCCGCGCAGGCCTCTTCACAAGCAACCTCACAGATGGCAGCCGACAGGCCCACCGAGATATCAGGACGACTGGCCACAGCCACACAGCGCCTTGCAGACCCGGTCGCAACCAAATCAACCAGCTCCCCTTCCGGGATTTCCGTTGCACCAGAAAGCAAAGGCAGCGCAACCTCATCCTCATCCACCAGCAAAGCAGAAATGATGTGCGCAGGCACAACCTTCGCAGCGCCAAACGCTTCTGCAAGGGCGACCCGAACGGCAACATCACGATCATCAAGCAGGAAGGTCAAAGCCGCTTCCGCTTCACTGTGTTCAGAGCCTTCAAGGTCAGAGTACAAAAACGCACGTGCCAAAGCACCAGCCGCCTGTGCGCGACTACCACTTGGCGCATACTGCACCCAATTCAGGAAACTCTTGATAATCATGGTACTCGGAAACCTGTATCCACCAACTATGGGTAGAAATAATTAATCATAATTCTTAAGGCTTCGTTCACCGCACTCGCAGTTTCTCGCAAAACGTGCTTTTTGAGAGATCAGAGCACCAGGGCACACCTGTAAATCACAGGAGGCTAGACCTTCTTACTTAAGGACTTTCCGCTGGTTTGCGCTGGCGCGAGAAATTTCGTCAGGTCCAGAGGAGCCCCGGAAGGACGCGCAATAGGTTTAGGCGCAACAAACTGCTGACTGATGGATTCTTGCACTTCCACACCAGACCGCTTCGTCTCACTGACAGCTTTGGAGGCCGTCACAGCAGCTGCTTCATCAGTCCGGAACAAGGACTGGAAAGGTGCTTCATTTTTGTCGACAGTCGTCGCCCGCCACGCCGTCAGAATACGGC
The DNA here is from genome assembly GCF_001310815.1 of Pseudovibrio denitrificans JCM 12308. GTDB lineage: Bacteria > Pseudomonadota > Alphaproteobacteria > Rhizobiales > Stappiaceae > Pseudovibrio > Pseudovibrio denitrificans. The sequence goes on along the minus strand of NZ_BAZK01000002.1, from coordinate 306,799 downwards.
TTTCAACGCGGTGGCTATCAATGGGCTTGGTAATCGGCCCCTTGCGCAGCCCAACGGCAGGACGCTCTGCTCCGGCGATGGTCTCATTAAACTGACCGACCAACCGATCATGAACATCACTCACTGACCGAGGTTGCCCGTCTCTGCTGTAAAAGACTGCTTTGTTGGCGCGGGCCTGCAAAGGAAACAGATCAGCGGCTGGATGCTGAGGACTATCCTCCACCGCATTCAGCAGACGCAAACTGCCGTTCACACCAAGGAAGTGCGCCAGATACAACTCACCAGCCGACGGATCACGCCCAAGATTTGAAGAAAGACCGGACGCATTGTCTTTCGCCAACGCACCAGCAACCAGAGATGAAATCTCCGGATCATGACGAAGGTCCAACAACTGTTGCTTCAGGTGCTTGTTGTCTACCCGGTACTTGCCGCTACCATCCACGCGAATGTGCTGGGCATAGTCCCCGAGTCCTAGCTCCTCTCCATTTTTCTTGAGAGTTTCAAGCCAGGTCGACTCGATAAACTGAAAAAGGCCGGACGCAGAAGACGTCTTGGCTTTGGCATTGGGATCAAAGGAGGATTCACGAGCAGCAGCTTGCAGCAGGAAATCAAAGGACGTACCCGTTTTGGAACTGGCTTTTTGAAAAGCCAACTCAATACGCCCAGCTATGGAAGGATCGCCTGCAACCTTCACTAGAATCTACCCCCTATAATACCATTAGTTAATATCCCTTAATATTAGTTAACAAATAGTTAACTTTTAAATATGCCTTACTGAAATCACTGAGTTATTTGAGCTAAAATAGAGTTGTCGCATATCCTGATCGCTGCCATTTATGCTTTACAATTCAATTTCTGATTGGATTCGGAGAAAGCCAATGAACTGTCTGCTCAAAACCACGGCATCGGCAATCGCTCAAAGCAAAGACTTCACAGCACATGCTGAGCTGGCTTATGCCATACTGCCGGAAAAGCCAGCCAGAGAAGTCGACCCTTATGGCTCTCCTGACGCATTGGCGCAGCTCAGCAAACAGAACCATCTCTACTTCGTGCTCAACGATCCGTCAGAAAACACCATCCTGTCGACACTCAAACCATACATCGATGTAAAGCAGAATGGGGTGATCCCGACATTTGTCAAATCAGCAGCAGATATTGAGCGCCTGCACGCAATCCTGTCGGTTTATGAAGCGGAACACGGGCTTCAGGATGGTTCGCTCAAAATCATTCCAGAGCTTGGCAGATTCCCGTCCGCATTCACGGCCCTTGCAAACCTGAATGGCATAAGCCACGCCTCTCTGCACTTTGCTGGAATGAAGAAGTATTGAAGATCGCTCTGGCAGCAAAGCACTCACGGGATGAGCAAGGCCAGCTCCTCCCACCGTTCGAGCACGCTCGCACGCAATGCCTTTTCACTGCAAGAGCAGCCCACCTGCTCCCATTGGACACCGCAGTGCCATCTCATCTGCCAAGAGCCAAAATGCTGGAGTTGATTGATCTGGTCGCCTCGCAGGGCTTTGCTGGAAAAACAGCTAACTCGCCGGAAGAAGCAAGCCTGATACAACAAGTTTTCGTAGCCCAATAAAAAAGGGCGCCGAAGCGCCCTATTCTCAGACTTTTTCCGGAAGTGCCGGTCGATCCATCTGGAACACGGAATCAACCACCGAATAATCCATGTAACCCAACCGCGCCAGTGGCTTCATTTTCGCCACATTGAGCATGCCGTTTTCCAGCACACTCTCGTCGATATGCACACCAACAACCTGACCCAGTATAAGCCAGCTGTTGGTCTCATTTCCGTCAATATCGATCAGGCGCTGCACGTTGACCAGCTTACATTCCAACGCGGTTTTAGCTTCCAAAACACGCGGAGCTGCAACCAGTTTTGACGCCTCTGCAGTCAGGCCGGAAAGCTCGAACTCATCAACGTCAGAACCCACCATCGCAGAGGACTGGTTCATCGCATCTGCCAGATCCAGCGTTGCCTGGTTACAAACAAACTCACCCGTCTCTTCAATGTTGCGAATAGAATCCTTGTAGCCGCTGGAGCCAATGACCACCATTGGAGGTGTGTCACAGACAGCATTGAAGAAGCTGTAAGGTGCCAGATTTTTCACACCATCTTTGGAGACAGTTGAAACCCAACCAATCGGACGCGGCGCGACGATGGCCTTGAATGGATTGTGCGGCAACCCATGCGGCTTATTTGCTTCATAAAACATAGACTTATCTCAGTTCCTACGCATCAACACCGGATGGAGCGCTCTGAAAATATTCGGTCAATTGGGCTACATCAGGCCGTGGACGTTCATTTGGAACGACACTCGGGCTTCCAATATGAATGAAGCCTGCAAATCGCTCACCCTCACGAGCACCCAGATGTGCAGCAGCTTCATCATCAAAAGCATACCACTCTGTCAGCCACTGACCAGCAAATCCCATTGAGAAACAAGCATTAAGCAGAGACACACAAACGGCACCCACGGCCAGCTCCTGCTCCCAGGCCGGCACTTTATGCTCACGGTTTGGGGAAGAAAGAACGCCAATGACCAAAGGCGCACGCTTGAAACGCTCGAGCTCCATCGCCTTTGTGTTCTCTCCAAGCGGCCCCTGACGCTTCTCAGCAATTTCAGCAAGCTTCTCACCGATGGAGTCCGCCTGTGAATTGTCATAGATAACAAACCGCCAAGGAGAAATTTTCCCATGATCCGGCACACGACATGCCATCTCAAGCAGCTCGGAAATTTGTGCTTGATCAGGGCCAGGATGTACGAGTGTTGCAGCGAGATGAGAGCGACGAGTTTTCAGAAAACTCTTCAGTTCTGGAAGGTCTTTGATTTCCACGGTCTCGATTCTTTTCAGGATTTCAAGGATTAAAGCTACGCAATAGTCCTATACAGAATATCAACTGTGTCAATTAAAGGATGGTCTTGCCCCATTCTTGCCACATTGCCTACCAATCCCCAACCCACTGAGTAAAAATTTATAAAACACTTCCAAAACACAGTTTGTCACTGTAATCTGATTTCACTCGGGCTGGTGACGGTTTTGTATTTACTGTCGCACATGGGTAACACTTTCTGAAGTAGTAGCGAGAGCACACGTGAAGTTAGAGCGGATATCGACGTTCAACAAAGCGCTACAACGCGCAGCCGCCGCCACAGCATTTTGTGCTGGGTTGGCATTGCTTGGAAACGCCGCTCAGGCTGCAGGACCTATTCCTGTTTCCAAACCCGCTTTGCCGTTCTCTAAGGAAGTGCTGGACCTGGCTGCCAAGCCAGAAAAGACCATTGCACCTCCAATCAGCTATGATCCACTCAGCGGATATCAGGGCCAGTCTCTTGCGCCAACACTGGGCACGAGCTTCCTGCCATATGCACCACCAGCAGTCAGCGCTGAACAAGCACCAATTGGTGCGCAGCCTGTACTCTATCTGGTCGCCAAGCTGGCTGAGGGAACACCAAACCTCACTCGTGGTTTGAAGTGGCGCGTATACTCTTCAAAAGAAAATGCCGACGGCTCCCTGAACATGGTCGCATCCTCACAGGATCAGGATGCTGAGTTCCGTCTCGATCCAGGCACCTATCTGGTTCACACCTCTTTTGGCAAAGTCACAGCGACAACACGCTATGAACTCAAGAGCGGCGTGAAGACCGGCACCATCATTCTGAACGCAGGTGGTATTCGCTTGGATGCAGCCCTTGGCAACGATCAGAAGATGCCGCGTGAAGATGTGCGCTTCAATATCTATGACATGACCTATGACGCAACAGGCGACCGTGGTCTCATCGCATCAGGCATCAAGCCGGGCGAGCTAGTCCCCGTGAGCGCAGGCACCTACCACGTTGAAAGCCGCTACGGCGACATCAATGCTGTTGTGCGGGCTGACATTCACGTACAGGCTGGCAAGCTGACAGAAGCCACTCTCTACCATCAGGCAGGCAACATCACGTTGAAGCTGGTGAGCGCCAAGAACAAGACGTCTCTGGCCAACACCTCCTGGACCATCCTGTCACCAGGTGGCGACACCGTTGCAAGCGGCAACGGCGCATTCCTCGACCTGACACTCGCAGCTGGCACCTACACCGTCATGGCACGCAACAACGGCGAGATGTACCGCGATGAGTTCACCGTGAATCCAAGCGTGAACAACGTGGAAGTGGAAGTACTTGCAGAGAACCCGATGTAAGACAGACCACAGCAACGATGACCAAGGCGCCTGAAACGGCGCCTTTTTTATTGGCCTGCTTACTGACTAAGGCAGATAAAACGTCTCGGGCATTGAAGTATCAGCCTCTTGGCGCAAATCCAGAACAGCCGCCTGCAACTGCTCCATCATTTCCCGCTGGCTCTCACATGTCTCCAAAGCCTCATAGGGGATCGGATCTCCAATCCGCGCTAAGATTGTCTGCCCCAAAATGCTCTTGAACTCACGGATCAACAGGGACAAGCGCAAGCTCAGTGAAAAGCGGCTGACCAGATGGAACAACGGCGAGTTCTGTCCCTCAAAGTAAACCGGCAACACCGTCGCCCGGGCACTCCTGATAAGCTTTGCACTGAACGTCTTCCAAGGCAGCTCTTCTGCACGTCCGAATGGCCTAGCAGCAGTCGCCACACCGCCACCGGGAAAGATAACAATCGTCACCCCTTCCTGTAGCAGCCTCAACGCCTCTTGCCGTGTCTTCAGATTGGTCCGTAAAGCGTCTTCAGTTTCTTCAAAATCAACCGGCAGTGCAAAGGGCCGTACCTCTGGCACCTTGAGCAGCTCGTTATTGATGAGCACGCGGTAAGGACGGTTCAGTTGCTCGGCAAGTGAGAGGATCGCAATACCGTCAGCAATGCCATAAGGATGGTTCGCAATCAACACCAGCGGCTTACCATCCAAATCAGAAGGCGGCCAGCAATGACCGGTGCATTCAACACGAAGGTCAATCAGATCCAGCAGGTCCCGCCAGAGGGCCTGACCCGAGACAGAATAGCCACTGCGCCAGACCTCATAAAGATCCAGCAGTCTCCTGCGACCAGAGAGCCCTTCAATGCTTCGAATAAGCCATCGCTTCAAAAGTGGATGACCATCATTGGCATAGCTTAAATCCGCGTGGTTCACCGCTAACCTCACTTCACTCGCCCAGCTTTTCTGTGAGCTGGCTTCGTAAGCTTTCGCAAACTTACGTGAACATTAGGCGACAGTGAGGCCAAAAAAGAAAAAGGCTGGCAACGCAAACACGCTGCCAGCCTTTCAAATCAGTGTCCCTTTAAAGATCACGAAGCCTGTTCTTTAAGGTCAGGTGCTGTAGCCTCGTCACGCAGGCTTGCAACAGCCTCGTCCAGAGTCATAGCAGTCTGATTACGGGAACCGAGACGACGGATGCTCACAGTCTTCTCTTCCGCTTCACGCTTACCAACAGCAATGATCACTGGGATCTTGGCATGTGAGTGCTCGCGAACCTTGTAGTTGATCTTCTCATTACGAAGATCCAGCTCACCACGCAAACCAGCCTTTTTCAGCGCAGCATGCACTTCCTTCGCGTAGTCATCAGCGTCAGAAGTAATCGCCGCAACAACAAAGTGCTGAGGAGCCAGCCACAGTGGGAAGTGACCTGCAAAATTCTCGATAAGGATGCCAAGGAAGCGTTCCAGAGAACCACAGATCGCACGGTGGATCATCACCGGCTGCTTCTTCTCACCATCGCTGTCCACGTAGAACGCACCGAAACGCTCTGGCAGGTTGAAGTCCACCTGAGTGGTGCCACACTGCCATTCACGACCAATCGCGTCACGCAGAGTGTACTCGAACTTAGGACCGTAGAACGCGCCCTCACCTTCCAGAATGCCGGTCTTGATCTTACCGCCGGAGTTCGCTTCGATCTCCTTCAGCACTTCACCCATCACAGCTTCAGCGTGATCCCAGACTTCGTCAGAACCAACACGCTTTTCAGGACGTGTGGAGAGCTTCACAACGATCTCTTCAAACCCGAAGTCCTTGTAAACGGACATGATCAGGTCGTTGATCTTGTGACACTCTGCAGCCATCTGCTCTTCAGTACAGAACACATGCGCATCATCCTGCGTAAACGCACGAACACGCATCAGACCATGCAGCGCACCGGAAGGCTCATAGCGGGAAACCGCACCAAACTCAGCCATACGCAGTGGCAGATCACGATAGGACTTCAGGCCGTGCTTGAAGATCTGCACGTGACCAGGACAGTTCATCGGCTTGATCGCGAAGACGCGATGATCTTCAGTCTCAGTCGCGAACATGTTCTCGCGGTACCACTCCCAGTGACCGGAAGTTTCCCAAAGAGCCTTATCCAGAATCTGAGGCGCATTCACTTCCTGGTAGTCATCTTCCAGACGACGACGCATGTAGTTGGTCAGGTTCTGGAACAGCTGCCAGCCTTTGTGGTGCCAGAAGACAACGCCCGGACCTTCCTCCTGGAAGTGATAGAGATCCATCTCGCGGCCCAGCTTGCGGTGGTCGCGCTTCTCAGCTTCCTCAAGCATATGGAGGTAAGCCTTCAGATCTTTATCGCTAGACCATGCAGTGCCGTAGATGCGGGTCAGCATCTCGTTGTTTGCATCACCGCGCCAGTAGGCACCGGCAACCTTCATCAGCTTGAATGCCTGACCGATCTGCCCAGTGGACGCCATGTGCGGACCACGGCAAAGGTCAAGCCATTCACCCTGCTTATAGATCTTGACGGTTTCATCCTCAGGGATCGCATCAACAAGCTCAACCTTGTAGTCTTCCCCTTTGGCAGCAAAGTATTCTTTTGCTTCGTTGCGGCTCCAGATCTCTTTGGTGAACTTCGCATTTCGCTGAATGATCTGCTGCATCTTCTTTTCGATTTTCGGCAGGTCTTCAGTGGTAAATGGCGTATCGCGCTTGAAATCGTAGTAGAAGCCGTTCTCGATTACAGGACCGATTGTAACCTGCGTCTCAGGCCACAGTTCCTGCACAGCTTCCGCCATCACGTGCGCCGCGTCGTGGCGGATCAGCTCCAGCGCACGTGGGTCATCACGGGTTACGATTTCAATCGCAGCATTCGTTTCAATAGGATCAGAAAGATCGCGCAGTTCACCATCAATTGCGACGGCAACAGCTTTTTTCAAGAGAGATTTGGAAATGCTCCCTGCAACATCAGCGCCGGTGGAACCAGCGTCATATTCGCGAACGGAATTGTCAGGGAAAGTCAATTGAAGCATATCAATTCTCCAGCTCACTCCTGCAAACAAGGCAGGTAAGCGGTTTGGTGTTAATCATGGGTTGCCTGAATAACCAATTCTAAAGGACGCGTCCAGATGAATCTGGGGCAGATCAACTCTGTTTTCCGCGGGCACAGACACGTAATCGATAGGTTACACACCTTGAATTATTACGGGTTAGCAAGGGTTTAGCTGGCCTTACCCGCCCCACCTCCTCATACTGCAGGCCAGAACAGGATTCGCAAACTCCATCACAAGGAATGCATGACGCACACTCTACCAGCTGTCAGGAGCTGAGCATGACCACGCCAAAGCCAAAGCTCTACTTTGACTTGACCACGTTGAGGCAGAACAGATCCACCTCATTACAGGCCAACGGCGTCACCAGAACGCTCTACGAGACAGCAAAGCGGTTCTATAAAGACGACATCGAAGTCACCTTCATCTGTCATGACGCCCGCAAAAACGAATATGTGAGCGTGCAGGCCGATCCATTGTTCGCATCAGATGACCTGAACCCCGCATGTCTCCCTGATTTGCTGGGCGCTCCCGTTAAAGCATTCCGCTCTGAAAAATACAGAAACCGCAAACTCAAAGGCCTGTTCCACAAGCTCAGACACACACTGCGCGCACGTGCAAATAAAACCATCGGCGCTCATGATGGCGAAGCATTGCAGGAACCGCTGACAGACATCGACGCCCCCTTTCTGTCACTGGGAAACCTGGAAGAAGCACGGCGACTGACGGAATATGTGAAAAGCCGCGCACCCTATGTGCCCGTCTATGTCATGATCCACGACATCTCTCCGCTGCGGCTCAACGATCCGGAGGAGGATCTCGGCGCAAAGCTCTGGCTGGAGCATCTGAGACGAACAGTCACCACAAGGCCGCACGTAATCGCCAACTCCGAATATACGCGTACCGATCTCCTGAAGTTCCTCGCAGAGCAAAAGCTTCCCTCCCCGCAAAGCACCAGTGTTGTGCATCTGGCCCACGAGTTTCAGGAGGCAGAGCCTATCTACTCTGCGACAACGACCCGAGAACGGTTTCTTCCTGCTACTTGGAGACATTCGCTACCGAAAAAACGCAAAGCTGGTCTTCGACGCATACCTGCATATCGTGGAGCAAGACGAAAACGCGCAGTTACCTCAGCTCATATGTGCGGGAGCGATCCCCAACGGTGCATTTGCCAGCCTCAATAAAGACCAGAAATATACACCCATCGGCAAGTTCGTGACGATCGTGCAATCGCCCACAAACGCAGAGCTGACAGCACTTTATAAAGAAGCAATCGCACTGGTTTACCCAAGCTTGTTTGAAGGATATGGCCTGCCAGTCGGTGAAGCACTCTGGATGGGCACACCCGTACTGGCCTCAAACGCAACCTCAATTCCGGAAGTTGGCGGAGATCATTGCCAATACTTTGACCCGCACAACGCCGAAGAACTGGCCACTCTGATCCAGTCAACAATACAATCGAAAGAGGCTCTACGCGCCGAACTGCCAGCACGGGATGAACTCCGCCAATGGCAGAATGTACAACAGGATATCTGGAAGATTATTGAGAACAACAGCACCCCACCGGACAAACGCTCATCCGGCGCAGAAGGCAAGCAGCAAAAACTGGAAGAAACTTAATTCGGCTTAGGCTTCGCCTGATCGCGCTTGAAGATCTTCACCAGCTGGAAGTACTCACAAACGAGTTTCATATCAGGAGCATACACGCCGTTGCGTTCAAAGAACTCGCGATGACCTTCCTGCCAGAACTCAAGGCTCAGATCGCCTTCACCTTCCAGCACAGCCCAGACTTCATCAATCTCGTTAAACTGACGCACATCAACAGTCACCATCTCGATGACACAGGCTGCCTGACCTTTACCATCCAGAATAACGTACTGATCGCCCGGCTGCGGAAGGGGCTCTCCGTCTTTCTCATAGGAATGCAGATCACCACAGGTCGCTGTCTTTGTTCCATTCAGAACAAGCTCAAGCAAACTGTCAGCCAGCTCAGGGCTATCGCCAAATGCAAAACTAGGGAGATGATCGAATTCTTCAGAAGACATGCGCTTCCACCGTAACTGTTTGATTTCATGAAAAGAAAGAAAGGTGGTGGAGGAGGTTGGATTCGAACCAACGTAGGCATAGCCAGCGGATTTACAGTCCGCCCCCTTTAGCCACTCGGGCACTCCTCCGTCGCATTGGCCAAGTTGGCCGCGCCGTGTGAGGACGGGTTATCTTCATTTGAGGCCCTCTTGTCAACGCCCCTTTGAAATTTGAGTTGGGAAAACATCGGAAAAAACGTTTTTAGCCGGCAATCTGTGAACAACACCCCACTCCAGCAGCTTTAACTAGGGGTATTTACGTAATTGCCACCGCGAAAATTTCACGAATTCCCACGTCTGCAAGTAGCGCTTTGTTAAGCGAAGGACCGGGAACCACTGCTGGTTGCTGGACGCTTTTCTACATTAAGCCATTATCTTCAAACGAAATTATGAGTTTCTGTAGTGGAGTGCACATCCCGAAGATCATCAAAGGCGTCCAAATGAGCAGGTATTGGCTTCCAACTCATATCATCGTTCTGGGACTATCCATCTCAGCATGGTCCCTCCCTTCCCCTGCGCAGATGTTCAATGAACCATCTCTGGGAACCTCAGGAAGTGTTGAGGAAGAAGATAACAGCGCTCAGGAAGATCCTTCAATGATGTCCGGCATGCCTGATTATCCGATGAGCAATCAATCTATGATGCCTGCGCCACCTGTCACCACACAGAAGCCCGATAATGAGGCCACCCAGCAAGATCAGGAAGACGACGACAAACACTGATCTTCTTTGAATGGCCGGATAACAGAGTTGAAACAGGAGAATACAATGAAAACCCCAGCACTCCTGAGCGCCACTGCGATTTTCCTCTTTCAATCAGCCAGCGTGACAACAGCCCAAGTCCCCGGCGACGGTCCGCCGGTTCCCACAAGCAAAAGCCTTCAAAGCGAAATCCACACACTTGCTGAAACCGACAGCAACACGTCTGCTGCAAAAACCGCAGAACAATGGCTCGGCAAATCCCTGAATTTTGCATGGAGCATCACCAAGGATGGGGCGGAAGCCATCGAAGAAAAGTTCACCGCCTTCATTTGCAATGCAGAAGCTCTGGCCTGGAACACCACCTCGCAATTCGGCAAGAGCAAAGGCACCGCAACATACACAGTGCAGCAGATCACACCAGACATCACTCAAATCTCTTGGAAAGATAATCCGCAGGAATCCAATCTGGGATGGGTGTGGACGCTCGATGCAGCCAGCGGCAAGGCATATGGCGTAGTCGTCAACTCACAACCCTACGAAAACCTTGCAATTGAAGGAGAATTCGCCGTTCTTCCGGTGCCGACAGCAGAAGAAAAGACCGAGTTCAACTGCCCTTGATATTCAGAGCAGTCTCAGTCCTTCAGATCAAAACGTGTCTTGGGATCTATATGATCACCGTTCCAGTGACCATACCGCCATGGCAGGTACCATTTTGATGCTTTGGGTAAGCTGAGCGGAACCGGGTCATAGCCACTCGCCCCATAAGGATTGCAGCGGATAATCCGCGACAATCCAATCCAGCCGCCTCGCCAAAACCCAAACCGTGTCATGGCTTCAGCTGTGTAATGAGAGCAGGATGGTTGATAGCGACAGGCTCGCCCCAAAATCAGCGACAGGCTATGCTGATAAATCCAGATAAGCCCAATCCCTAGCCGCGCCATCAGGCTGGCAGGCCTCTCTTTTGGGAGCAGATCGGGCTTACACATAGCAAAATGCCTTAGGCAACAGCAGCTTCAACATCATCAAGCGCCTTCACCAGCGCTTCAAACGCAAGCATGGTGGACGCATGGCGTGCTTTGTAATCACGCACTGGCTCAAGGAAAGAAAGGTCAGCAAAACGACCGGTCGGCACAGGGCCGTTATCCTTCAGCATAGCGTGCAACTGCGCATAAGCCTCCCGCACTTCTGCAGGTGTTGCTCCAATAACATGCTGACCCAGAATGGATGCAGAAGCCTGCCCCAGAGCGCACGCTTTCACATCCTGCGCAAATGAGGTTATTAGACCATTGGCTACACAAACCTCAACACTCACCGTCGAACCACAGAGCCGCGAGTGTGCTTTTGCCTGAGCCTGCGGGTTATCAATATGCCCCAGCAGAGGAATATTCCCTGCAAACTCAAGGATCTTAGTATTGTAAATGTCGTCCAACATGCAAAACTCTGGCTACTCTTCTCACGCCCGCTTTATAACCTGAAGCGAGCTTGGATCACTCACTAATAAGGGAAGACCCTTTCCTAACCAAGACATCTATCTTATATAGGTGGTGCTGCCGAGACCTTGCTAGAGGTCAAAAGCGGAATATCGCAATCTAGCACACATTACCTAGAAGAAACCATAGGTGCCAATTTATTGGCGGTCTAAACGGGTTGTCGCAGATTATACCCTGCGCCATACTCACATCTCCTTAGGTAAGCCGTAGATTTGCGTATGACAATGGGAAGAGCCTGAACTGAAAACAGGCCGACGAAAATAGTTGCTGCGCAGGAACCTATGGCGGGTTCAGTGTTTTTTTAAGAGAAGTATGTCTTAAATTACACTCATCGCCTGCGTATTGTTGGAGACATAATATGGACGCTGTTTTGAGACCGGTTACAGAAACCGATCCCACGGCTACAGAAGACAACAAGCTCCCCAACCGCCCTAGCCGGGCTGAAGCTGAGGCTGCTGCGCGCGTACTTCTTCAATGGATCGGAGATGATCCGGAGCGCGAAGGTTTGCTGGATACACCAAAGCGCGTGGTCAAAGCCTACGAAGATCTTTTCTCCGGTTACAAGGAAGATCCTCGCGAGCATCTGGAACGCACCTTTGAAGAGGTCGGTGGATACAACGATATTGTGCTGCTGAAAGATATCACTTTCACATCTTTCTGTGAGCATCACGTCCTGCCATTCACAGGCAAGGCGCATATCGCTTATTATCCAAACCATGCTGTCGTGGGCCTTTCCAAGATCGCACGTGTTGTAGAAATCTACGCACGCCGCCTTCAGACACAGGAACATCTGACCGTTCAGATCGCAACTGCATTGGAAGAATATCTGGCTCCTCGTGGCGTCGCCGTCATGATCGAAGCAGAACACCAGTGCATGTCCATGCGTGGCATTCAAAAACAGGGTGTCTCCACCCTCACCAACCGGTTCTCCGGTGTTTTTGAAGACAATGCCTCTGAACAGGTACGCTTCATGACAATGGTCCGTTCGTAAGCTCGGACCATTCATCAGAAAATTCGAGCATTTCATGTCGACGAATATTAAAGCCGACGGCTTTGCGCCGCGCGCTGACAAAAACGCAATTGAGCTGGGCGATGAACTCTGCCCGAAATTTGACGAAAATGGTTTGATTGCTGCTGCAGTCACTGATTTCGACAGCGGTGAGCTGCTCATGGTGGGTTATATGAACTCCGAGAGCCTGCGCCGCACAATCGAAACCGGTGAAGCATGGTACTGGAGCCGCTCCCGCCAGGAGTACTGGAAGAAGGGTGGCACCTCTGGTCAGGTACAGGAAGTCGTTGAAATCCGTACTGATTGTGATCAGGACGCAATCTGGCTTCGCGTCAAAGTCCATGGCAACGGCGCCACATGCCACGTCGGCTATCGCTCCTGCTTCTTCCGGAAAGTGAACTCAAACGAAACCGGCGATGTCTGGCTGGAGAAGACAGAAGTCGCTCCGGTATATGACCCCCAAGAAGTTTACGGGAAAAAACAGTAGGTTTCGCTGCGCCCCGATTCAGTCTTTTTATAGGTTTAAATAGCATAGTTACCCCAAGGTAACGTTGACTATTCAACCAGTGTAAAGACAGTCGGGGAGATGGCAGTGCTGCAAAATCTACCTCTGTGGCCCAACAGCAAACAGCCTGTAGAAGAAGAGCCTGAAACACCCACCACCATTCCAGAGCCGGAGATCACCCCCGGCATTGGCCTGGCACTTGGCGGAGGTGCAGCCCGCGGCTGGGCTCATATCGGCGTTCTCAAAGCTCTTTCAGAAGCAGGCATCCAACTGGACTTCATCGCAGGCACCTCGATCGGCGCCGTCGTCGGCGGCTGCTATCTCTGCGGTAAGCTAGACCAGCTTGAGGAGTGGGTCGTCTCCCTCTCCCGCCGCCGCGTCTTCAGCATGGTCGATCTCTCCTTCGGCGGCTCAGGCCTCATCTCTGGGAAAAAAGTCCTCTCTCTGTTCGAAGACCACTTCGGCGGCATCATGATCGAAGATCTCGATCGCCCCTTCGCAGCAGTCGCAACCGAACTGGGCACTGGCCATGAGATCTGGCTGAAGAAAGGCCCGCTCACGCAAGCCATGCGCTGCTCCACTTCCCTTCCCGGTGTATTCGAACCCGTTGCATACGGTGGTCGCTGGCTGGTGGATGGTGCACTGGTCAACCCAATCCCCGTCTCCGTCTGCCGTGCCATGGGTGCAAGAGCAGTCATTGCAGTAAACCTGAACTCAGACACATTTGGCCGAGGCTCCACAGTGGTCCACGAGCTGCCCCCGATCCCGAAAGACATGATCCCGGAGATCGACAGCAAACTCAACAAAGACCCCGGCGGCACCATCAAGCGTGTCCTGAGACGTCAGATTTTTGGCGGAAAACAAAAGGGATTGCCCGGCATTTCCGGTGTTATGATGGACAGCTACAACATCATTCAGGACAGGATTGGCCGCTCACGTCTGGCGGGAGATCCACCAGATACCATCCTCACCCTGCGCCTGTCTCATCTCGGCTTGTTCGACTTCCACCGCGGAGAAGAAGCTATTCGCGTCGGTTATGAAACCACGTGCCGAGCCTTGCCGGAAATCCACCAGCTGGCAGAAATGCAGCCATAACACCGACCTACGCATCTCGCGAAGGATCCAGTGTAAACCACGAGTTTTGGAAGAAATGACTGCTGTGCCTGAACAGCACAGCAGTAAACCAGCAGATCAGACTGCCTGAATGTAATTACGCAGGTCGTCCGCCTCACGCTCCACCTGAGCGATGCGGAACTTCACGATATCACCGATAGAAACAAGACCGATGAGCTTGCCATCTTCCACAACAGGCATATGGCGGAAGCGGCCTTCGGTCATGCGGGCCATAACGCCGTTCACAGAGTCTGCTTCCGTACAAACAGCAACCTCTTTGGTCATGTACTCGCTGACGGGTTGAGCAAGAACGTCAGGACCTTCCATGGCGATCGCCTGAACAACATCACGTTCTGAAACGATACCGACAATCACGCCCGGCTCGTCACACAACACAATCGCACCAATGCGGCGCCCGCCAAGGCTCGCGCATATTTCGCTCAAACTACGTGTGCTCGTTTCCGTATAAACGTCCCGCCCTTTGCCGTTCAATATGGCAGCAACTGTCATGGCGACCTCCTCGTTTGTTTATGCCATCCTTCTTTCTCAGAGAAAAAAGAGGAAGAGAACAAATCTAACCCTACGGTATCATGGCACAAAAAAACAATACTTGCCTAGCCACCAACTTAGGTGCTGTTAACATATGTAGTTAGCTAACTATTAAGTGGTCAGGACCAACGCCGCTTAATTGGATCCAAGAGTGGAAAAAGGATCAATCCAGCGACAAATCCACCTACGTGAGCTTGCCACGCAATACTTACACCCTCACCTGCGATAGGTGCTGACCAGACTCCAAACAGGAAGTTGAGACCAAACCAGACAAGGATAAAGGTAAGCACACGGCGATCACTCAACGCTTCCAGCAAAGGTCGCGCAGGAACAGCATATGCATGGGTATCATGACGGCGGAAAGAACTCATCGGCCCGCCTGCTTCAAAGATAAACCGCAAAGAAGCAGCCATCTGACCGGAGACTGCAGCAGAAGCACCAATCACCGGCACCTGATCTCCCCAATTGGTTGCCAGATGCGCACCGGCACCAGCAATAGCACAAACCGCAGAAAGAAGCAGGAACCGCGTCGCGCCAAACCGGCGGGCAACCGCACTACCAAACACAGCCATCCAAAGCACGTTAAAGCCGATATGCTCAGCACTGCCATGCAGGAAACCATAGGTCAGGAAGCTCCAGACCGCAGAAGCCGTTTCACCCGGCCAGGAATATTGAGCCATAAAGCCGCTGACATAACGAACTGGCCAGAAGGCAAACAGAAGTAGCGTCTGCACTTCTTCATTCGGAGAAAGAATGTAAGCCCGAACCAGATGGATCCCTATGAGGATAAGGGAGAGACCAACAACCACAGTTGGCAGATTGAACATCGGCTCCCGTGCTGGGCGGTGAAAATACGGACCGTCCGGGCCCTGATGCTCTTCGTTGGATTGGTTCATTTCATTACAGACCCGAAAATTGCTGTCCCATTTTGAACTAGGGTAACTTGGCACAGTTCGCAAGGTTTGGCACAGAATGTAAGGACCAAATAAAAACAATAAACCGCCAGCACTCCCCCAAGCGCTGACGGTTTATCGGAGCTTCTCCCCGTTTGGCGTGTGATTTCCCGATTTTTCTGGCTACGTACAAAACGCAGCAAACCTAGGTTTTCCGCCGAAAATAGCTCAATTCTTATGGCCTCAAGGGTTCAGGTGAGGCAACTGCAACCAAGATTATATAAACTGCCGGACACCACAACTTAAACCCTTTGTTAAGGTTAATATTTTATTAAATTTTTATTATATTTGTAGTTTGGCATGCTCCCTGCTTATTCCCCACCATAGACCAGCGGATAGTTAAAGTTGTCCATAAAAAGGACACTGACCCCAATGGGAACACCCAATAAGCGGACTGGGGAAGGCAGGAATATGAAACACGGCGCATCACGGATACTCTTTGAATACTGGGACGAAATTCGGGCTGAACGTCCAGCACCAGAACGGGGCGACATTCAACCCTCCGCCATCAAAAGTGTTCTCGGTGATACCTTCATTCTGGAACTGGCAAAGCAAAACAACTTCCGGTTCCGCCTGGCAGGTACACGCCTATGCTCCCTGTTCTGCCGCGAGCTGAAAGGCCGTAGCTTCCTGGACGGTTGGGACGAGAAAGACCAGCAGGCCGTCACTGCCATGCTCTCCGCAATCACGCAGGACGGCGCAGCCGCTGTCATCAGCTTCACCGGCACCACAGAAATGGGCCAGTCCGTCGATCTGGAACTCCTGCTCTTGCCGATACGCGTTCAGGGCGAAGGCTGCACACGCATCCTCGGCTGCATGGCTCCTCTAAAGCGCCCGTTCTGGCTCGGCGTTCAGGCCATCTCCAAGCAAAAAGTAAACAGCTTGCGCTTGATCTGGCCGGATGAAGATGCACCGCTCTTCAGCGAAGAAAATGAATGTGTCCCACATTTCGGAACGCCAGCACACCGTGCTGTTGGCCCAATGGAACCAAGGGTAAGTCGTGGTAGCCGCTTGTCACGCCCTGCCGCACCAAAAGCCGTTGAAATTCCAAACAGCCGACAGGTAGGACATCTTAGAGTTGTTGATGGTGGCAAAATATAAACCTGTACGGCTCACCTGAGTTACCATTCTGTTAACCTTGTTTTCCTAGGGTGTGACCCAAGTTTCGTATTAGACAATAATCGCGTACTCGGGATTCCTAGGAAAATGGCAGGGCGCACAGCGACCAACAGAATTGCTGCACTCGCGGCAAAAGAACCTGACAGACGCCGTTTTTCCCGCGTTGAAATCAACGTGCTTGGCCGCTTCATGCTGGAAAACAGACGCGAGTACCCTTGTCAGGTGGTCAACATGTCCCCCGGCGGCGCCGCTTTCATCTCCCCTGTTATGGGCGAAATCGGCGAACGTGTTGTTGCCTATCTCGATCACATCGGTCGTGTTGAAGGCAAGATCGTCCGTGAAATCGACGGCGGCTTTGCCATGACAGTGAATGCCAGCGCGCGCAAACGCGACAAGCTGGCATCCGTCCTCACATGGCTGGCGAACAAAGACGAACTCAATCTGCCTGAAGATCGCAGGTTCGACCGCTTTGTTCCAAAGAACCCAATGACCAAGATCATCCTCCAGATGGCAGAGAGTACGCTTGTCGTATCGTGGACGTGTCCCTCTCTGGCGCCGCACTCAAAACAGATGTGCGCCCAGCCCTTGGAACACCGATTACGCTCGGCAAGATGCGTGCCCGCATTGTCCGTCATTTCGAAGAGGGCATCGCAGTCGAGTTTGCGTCAGTCCAGAACAAGGAGTTGTTGGAGCACCACATCTCCAACGCTGAAAAGCGCTAAGGCTCAACCGCAGCGATTCCTCGTTTTCAACGGTTAAGCATCAGCTTTTCGATAAATTTATAAAAAAATATTTGCGGTGAATTTTATATGCAAAAAGCACAGCTTTCCGCGATTATCTTTAAATTAACCGTACTTATGCCGACGAACTCTCGCAGCGTAGCCCTCAAAAACTAGAGATTTCTGCGGACTCTTTAACTCATTACAATTTGAATTAAATTTAGCTCTTATTTTCATCTGATTTAATTTAATTACGATGCAAACTTGAGTTAAATGCAGATCGAATTTGATTAAATACTGAGTTTAAAGGTTATAACCAAATAAAAGCGCCCGAATGAAAGTAGAGCCAGCCATGATTGGAGGGCGCTACTTGTGTTTGAGTATAAGCTGTTCGCGAAAAGTGTATTGGGTATCGCGTTGAGCGGATTTATGGGTCTGTCTCAGGCGAATGCCGAGCAGATTCCGGGTCGTTTCATGCCCGTCATCGGACAAGCAAATGCCCCTGTTGGTCATATCGAGTTCTGCCAGAACTACCCTCAGCAATGCCGCTATGGCACCAACACCCCTCTCGTTGTCCGCCTGACCAAAGAACGTTGGCAAGAGCTTCTGGACGTCAACGCCTCCATCAACACTCAGGTGCGCCCGCTTACAGATGAGCAGCTCTTTGGCGTGGCGGAGTACTGGACCTACCCGCAAGGCGCCGGTGATTGCGAAGAGTATGTTCTGGAAAAGCAACGGCAGTTGATTGCACTGGGATGGCCACCAAGCGCCCTGCTCATCACCGTTGTGAAAGACCTGAACAATGGTGGACATGCTGTCTTAAGCGTGCGCACGGATCAGGGAGATCTCATTCTCGACAATCAGATCTCATCCATTTTGCCTTGGTACTCAACCCCATACCGCTATGTAAAACGTCAGTCCGCTCGTCACGCCGCAGCATGGTCCGCCATTTCCGACAAGCGCGTCACCACCGTGGCAAGCATCCCAGAGTAAGGCACAAACTACTCATAGCAATAAAAATGCCGCGGAACCTGTCCGCGGCTTTTCTGTTTTAAAGCGCGAATGCACCATCAAAGTTCAACAAGCTGCTCTTTAAAGCGCTGCGCATTCATCACATAACCATCAGCGGAGCGGATCAGCATTGCTTGTGCTTCTTCATCCAGCTCACGAACCACTTTGCCCGGCATGCCGACAACGAGGGAGCCATCCGGAATAACCTTCCCTTCTGGCACCAGCGCATTCGCGCCAACAATGCAGCCTTTGCCGATCTTGGCACCGTTCAGGATCGTGGCACCCATGCCGATCAGCGATCCCTCACCGATTGTACAGCCATGCAGGATAGCTTTGTGCCCAACGGTGCAGTTCGCACCAATAACAAGCGGATACCCCAAGTCCGTGTGAAGTACAGAACCATCCTGAATGTTAGAACGCGCACCAACGTGGATGAGTTCAGTGTCGCCACGCAATACGGCGCCAAACCAAACATTCGCTTCCTCATCCAGTTGCACATGCCCAATCAGACTTGCACATGGCGCGACCCAGTAGTTTCCGTTTTCAGGAACGTTAGGGCTTCTGTCTCCAAGCTTATAAAATGGCACAAGGTTCTCCTAGATTGCACAAATCAAATCCCGCGCAATCTAGCATAGGCCCCGCTTAAAGTGCCAAGAGAAAACTCAAAACAAACGTACCAGAAAGAATGCTCCACATAGCCGTTAAGCCACCTGCGGCAGCAAGCATGCCCGGACTAAAACTCTCCCAGTAATATCCCTGGATCGCATTGCGCATGAATATAAACGGTCCGGCAACCAGCCAAAGGCCGACAACAATAAGCCAGGAGACTGGCCCCTTCATCTCGGCAAAGAACTTCGGCGGCTCCCCCGTCACCAACTGATAAAAACTACCCAGAATACCCGCGGTCACAAACCCGGAAGCCGCTATAAACGCGGCCAACAACAATTCGCCCAGCATGCACTCCCCCACTCTTCGCTGCGTCATCCCAGCTCAATCGCGATACAGTGCAGTTGAAAGCAAATCCTATGCCGCATGCCATCCTCAGTTAACCTATTGTTAATATTTACATATAGGACGGCACTGGAAATATCCGGCTAGGCCAGAGTGGCAAATACGTTTCATTTCAGGATGCAGAGCGCATTCCATGTCTCATTATGATGCAAAAAGGGCCCCGAAACGGAGCCCTTCAAACCTATCAGATTTGCGTGGTGCCTTAGAGGCCTTCCACGTCAATATCGAGGATAGCCATCTGGAAATTCCAGCTCAGTTCGCCATCTTCCTCATCGCGGAAGATCACGCCGAGAAACTCGTCGTTGATATAAACTTCAGCAGAGTCATCTTTACGAGGACGCGCGCGCACTTCAAGTTCTGGCGACTTGAATGTGTTGCGCATGTAGGTTTGCACCTTACGAATTTCATCAGGCTTCACAGCCGTCTCCTTACCAGTTTCACTTCAAACTTGGGGCACAAACTATACAAGTTTATCCTCGTGCCAACCCTAGGAAACTAGCTTATCCTTGTTTGTTTTGCGAGGAAAGTCCTTGACCTTGGCCCAACATTTGATCCATGGCCCGGGCCGGTTGGTCGCAACCAGCTTCGCCCACAACCTTTGCAGGAACACCCGCCACTGTGGTGCATGGCTCAACGTCTTTCAGAACAACAGAACCAGCCGCCACACGTGAGCAATGGCCGATCTCCAGATTGCCGAGAACTTTGGCACCGGCACCAATCAGAACACCCTGACGAATCTTCGGATGACGGTCACCGGAAACCTTACCTGTCCCGCCAAGAGTAACACCCTGAAGGATGGAAACATCATCTTCAATAACGGCAGTACCGCCGACCACAATGCCTGTGCCATGGTCGAAGAACACGCCGCGCCCGATTGGAACCTGCGGATGAATGTCCATCTGGAACACTTCAGAACTACGGCTTTGCAGATAAAGAGCAAAGTCCTCACGGCCCTGAGCCCAAAGCCAGTTCGCCAGGCGGTGGGTTTGCAGCGCGTGGAAGCCTTTGAAGTAAAGGAGCGGCTCAAGAAAACGATCACAGGCTGGATCGCGATCAAAAACAGCTGAAAGATCAACGCGGAAAGACTGCGCGATCTCCGGTGCCTGATCCAGCGCATCCAGATAGGTCTGTCGAATGAGAGAAGAAGAAACAACCACGTGGCCCAGACGGTCCGCCACACGATGAACAATCGCTTCCTCCAAAGAAGAGTGATTCAGCACCGTCTCATACACAAAAGACGCAAGCGCAGGCTCAGAGCTGGCCATGGCTTGAGCTTCTGCTTTCACGCGATCCCAAACAGGATCATGAGAGGCCAGCTCCTTGGGGCTACTTGAAGAAATTTGCACCATGAAAGAATGTTCCTTTATGGATAGGACCTATTCAACCTTACATAGGTGCAGACCATTTCAATCCAAGTCCCACCTAGTCGCTTTGAGTTATCCGCCTATAGTACATCACGCAGTATTGCCATTAGAGAAAGCCCGTACCAAACCCACAACACCAAAGAGAAAGAGAAACTACATTTTTTACGAAATGCAGAACTTCATTCTAATTTCAGGCGGCAGCTTGGTACTCTTTTAGAAATGGCATGATCGCGGCAGTAAAAATATCATTCACATCGCCTGCAACCATATGACCAGCTTCTTTCACATCTGTGAATTGTGCATGCGGAACCAATTCAAGAAATTCATCAACGTGGCTCTGTTTCACAAGCTCTGAAGCCGCACCGCGCACCAGCATGCTCGGCACCTTCAGGTTGGCCGCCGCTTCTAGCAACTGGCTCTGCACCTGCTCTTTCATATCCGCCCGATCAGCATGATGGGTGATAAAGCGCGGATCCCAGTGCCAGCGATACCGGCCATCTTCCCGCAACCGCAGGTTTTTGGAAAGGCCATCCAGCGTTTTAGGGCGTTTTCGATGTGGCAGATAGGAAGCGATCATATCAGCAGCTTCTTCAACACTGCCAAATCCGTCCTCCACCTTTTCCGCCATGAAAGAGAGGATCTTGTTCACCCCGCCCTCGTCAAGGCGAGGCGTCACATCCACGAGGATCACACCAGCAAGAGCACCGGGGCGCAGCGCCCCTTCCGCCAGAATAGATGCGAGACCACCCAGCGAGGCACCGATTGCAATTGGCTTGATACCGGTTTCCTCATGGATCTGCGTCGCCGCGGCTGCAACATCAGCACCGAAATCTGAGAAGAAGTACTTCTCTCCGTCCACCCATGCACTGTCACCATGGCCGCGCATATCAAGACAAAACGCCTGCATCCCTGCATTGGCGATCATCTCCGCAGTCTTGCCCCACGAATGTCTCGTCTGCCCGCCGCCATGCATCATCATCACGGTCTGGCCTTCTGCGCCATACCGGTCAGCGACAATACGGTTGCCATCGGCTCCGATAAATTCGTGGGTACCTCTATTCATGAAAACTGCTCCAAAAATTCTAATGTGCCTTTTTTGAAAATCTTGTCGCCGACAGCCGTCATGTGGTCCCGGTTGGTGATTTCCAGATAGCTGGCATTCGGCATCAGATCAGCAAGCGCTTTTGGATCACCAGCCACATCATCATTGGTGCCGACAGCCACCAGTGTAGGCGCTGTAATGGTCGATACCATGTCCTCGGAAATCGGTTTACGGGCAGACTGCATGCAAGCAGCCAACGCACGTCTGTCAGACTTGGTCTGCTCGGCAAACGCTCTGAAGGCACGACCCGTCCGGTCTTTCACATCAGAGATTTTGTCAGCCAGCAGGCCTTCAATAATCGGCTCAGGATTCCCGACGCCGGAAATCAGGCCATATCCCATACCGCCAAGGGTCAGAGAGCGCACACGATCAGGTGCCTGCAAAGCGCAGAACGCTGAGATGCGGGTTCCCATGGAATAACCAAGCAGATCTGCTTTATCGATATAAAGATGATCAAGCAGCTTCAGCGCATCCTCTGCCATGACAGGCGCGCCGTAATCCTCGCCATTGTAGTACTTGTAGCTTTCGCCGTGACCGCGGTTATCAATCGCAATCACACGGCGACCATCCTTCACCAGCAGATCGACCCAACCAGGGTATACCCAGTTGACGAACTTGTTGGAGGCGAATCCGTGGATCAGCAGGATTGGGTCGCCCTCTCCTTCATCAAGATAAGCGATAGGACGATCGTTATTGTTGAATATTGGCATATTACCTAACGTTTACGTAAAGGAAAACTATGGGATCAAGGGAGGGTAAATGTAAGTATCAAGAAAGAAAAGGCCAAAGACCTATCAATTTGGATTAGTCCCTTAACTATACACACAGAACGAAACAGAACCGTTTTCGCCTTAAAACCTCAGTGCTAGGTGAAAAAACGCAGTACAGTTGTGGACCGCATAGGATGCAGTGCAATCAATCTCCTAGAAAACCTGTTTTTTTACGCAGAACCAATTTATTGTCACCGGCAAAATTTATGTTCCATGGAGCTTGGCAAACAAATGGCCGATAAAGTCGTACCACACTTCCACAACAGCAACGGTGTAGAAGCCATCAAAATTGGCGCCAAAGAGTTCATGTGCATTGGCGCGAAGCCACCACTGGATCACCCGCATGTGTTCCTCGACATGGGTGCTGATGACAACGCGGTTTGCCCTTACTGCTCTACCCTGTACCACTACGACGCCAGCCTGGGTTCTCACGAATCCAATCCAGCTGATTGCGTATGGACACCTGATGCGGCTTAACAGCCGTATCACTTAGACGATAAAACGAATAATCAGTAATCCCGCTGCAATGCCTGTCCCCTGTTTCAGGCAAAGCACGGCAGGAAAGCTGCGCAATGATACCAAGAAATATTGCTATCGCAGGAGCCGGGATCGCCGGTCTTACAGCTGCGCTATATCTCGCCCGTAAGGGCCACAGTGTTTTCCTGTTCGACGCTGCTCCAGAGCTTTCCGAGGTCGGCGCGGGAATTCAGTTGTCTCCCAATGCGATGAGATGCCTGCAGGCCCTTGGTTTGGGCCCTGCCCTCATGGCAAGAGCCGTTTCCCCTTCCAGCGTGAACATTCGCTCCGGACAGGATGGCTCTCAACTGGCAACGGTTCCTCTGGGACGGATCGCAGAAGACCGCTACGGCGCACCTTATTATGTGATCCACCGTGCAGATCTTCAGCAGCTCTTGCTCGAAGCTGTTCAGAACACGCCAGAAGTAACCCTGCGCCTCGACACCAAGATCGACAACGCAGAGATCAGCGGTGACACCGTCAAGCTGAACGGCGCTGCCTTTGCCTCTGGCATAGATGGTGTGCCGGAACTATTTGATCTGCTCATTGGCGCCGATGGCGTGCGCTCCAGCATTCGCCAGAACACTCTGGGCGGAGCACCGGCAAAGCACACCGGCTTTGTGGCCTACCGCGCAACAGCAGAACCACCGTTCAATCTGGAACACCTGCTCAGCACGTCTGGCCTCTGGCTCGCCCGCAACGCGCATCTGGTTCAGTACCCGGTGAAAAACGGCAAACTACTCAACATCGTCGCCATCACCAAAGAAAGCTGGGAAGAAGACACCTGGTCCCATCCCGTTGGCCGTGATGAGGTCCGCAAGCATTTCCGCAATTGGACACCGGAAGCACTGCGTCTGGTCTACCTGCCGGAAACATGGACACGCTGGTCCTTGTGCGAGGTCGACACCCGTCCGGCCTGGACCCAAGGTCCGGTCACTCTCATCGGTGATGCAGCCCACGCCATCCTGCCGTTTTCTGCGCAAGGGGCGGCTATGGCTATTGAGGATGCAGCGGTGCTTTCCAAAATGGTCGACAAACATGGCGCAACGCCTCAGGCGCTTCAGGCCTATGAAGCTGCTCGTCGTCCACGCATCCAAAAGATGAGCAAGCTCGTAAAGTGGAATGACTGGGTCTACCACATGGGCTTCCCGCTGCGCATACCACGGGACATCGTCATGCGCTCCAGCACACCGAGCCAGCTTCTGGACCGGTTGAACTGGATCTATGAGTGGTCTCCAGAAGACGAAGATATCTAAAGCGGACCTCCGGAAAGTGGGCACCAGTTTTCGGAGATGCGCATAAGCAAACGATAAAGCAGTCTGTTCCATCAAGGATCATGTCAAACAGCTTTATCGAAGCATATTGAGTTTCGAAGGAATACAGAAAGCCATGACCAGCAAAATCATCACAGCGGGCTATGTCGTAATCGGCGACGAAATCCTGTCAGGTCGCACCAAAGACAAGAACATCGGCTTTCTAGCATCCTACCTGACCGACATCGGCATCGACCTGAGCGAAGTGCGTGTTGTGCCAGACCTTGAGGAGAAGATCGTCGAAGCGGTCAACGCCCTGCGCGCTGAGTACACCTATGTCTTCACCTCTGGCGGCATTGGCCCAACCCATGATGACATCACCGCCGATGCCATCGCAAAGGCCTTTGGCGTTTCCATTGATCTTGACCCACGCGCTTATAAGCTGCTGGAAGATCACTACGGTGCAGAGAACTTTACCCCTGCCCGCCAGCGCATGGCCCGTATTCCTGATGGCGCGGATCTGATCGAAAACAAGGTCTCCATCGCACCGGGCTTCCGTATTGAGAACGTCCATGTGATGGCCGGCGTTCCTGCGATCATGCAGGCCATGGTGGACGCCATCGCACCGACACTGGAAACCAGTCAAAAGATGCTTTCCGTGACAATTGAGGCTGCTCTTCCTGAGAGTCGCATCGCGCAAGACCTAGGGGAAATCCAGAAAAACTACCCGGAAACCTCAATTGGCTCGTATCCGCAGTCAAAAGATGGAGTATTTTCCACACAGGTTGTTGTGCGATCTAGGTCAAATGATGTACTGGAACAGGCCAGTGAAGCCGTCCGAGCAGCCGTAGAAGCTGCAAAGACAAAATTTCTTTGAAAGAAGACACATGGATAATCAGCAGCAATCCAAAGCATTCCCGGTCTCTTGGGACCAATTCCACCGCGATTGCCGTGCCCTCTCTTGGCGCCTCGCCGACAAAGGCGAATTTACAGCGATTGTAGCCATCACACGTGGTGGCCTTGTTCCAGCTGGCATTATTGCACGTGAACTGGGTGTTCGCACCATTGAGACAGTTTGCATCGCATCTTACCACGACTACGACGATCAGGGTGAGTTGAAGGTCATCAAGCCAATCGATCCAAAAGTGATCGGCTCTGAAGGCGGCGAAGGCATCCTCATCATTGACGATCTGGTCGACACCGGTAAGACAGCAAAAGTTGTTCGCGAAATGCTGCCAAAAGCACATTTTGCAACCGTATACGCCAAGCCAATGGGCCGCGATCTGGCTGATACCATTGTGACCGAAGTCTCTCAGGACACCTGGGTGTACTTCCCATGGGATCTGGGCATGCAGTTCCAGCCACCAATCTCTAAAGATACCGCAGGCTAGTCAGCCCGACGGAAATCTGCAAAAGAGTTTCAAAAGCCTCGGCCTCACCGCCGGGGCTTTTTTCATATCCGTGTCAGCCTATCAAGGCTACTCCAGATAAAACGGATCACGGCCACTCCAACGACACTCAAGAAAACTTATCCCCCTTGCTTGAAAATGCCCCCATACTAATCCCATGCCCACGGGACGGGCAGCTGGCGGACCGTCCGTCAGCGTGTCGTGGGCTGGGTGGGGCTTTTGCAAGGGGTAACGCATCTTGCAAAGGTCCGGTGGCACCGATTTTCAGGCGTGACTGCATGGTCTGAGAGGAAGGGCCCAACCTGAAGGGCATCACGCAGTGGCGTTTGCTGGTCAGAGCAGCACATGTCAGGGGTAGAGGACCTGTTCGGATACGGAAACTTATCTGAGCAAAGCCACTATCCTTCCGGGAAACCGGCTATCATGTCTTTCAGGATAAGAGGCGATGTTGGCCATACCAAAATGCCCGGGCAAGGCGCGTAGCCAATGCCGAAGACTCTATTACTAACCAAATGCGCAGGTATTGCCTGCCGCCTTGCCTCTCCCGGCTTTCGGGATTTCTAGCTTCAACACTGCATGGGAGGCCATGTGGTGATTTCAGTGCAGGATTCCACACTCCATTAAGAGGGCGACAGGCTAGCCTTACATCCGCCTTAGCACCGCACCTCAATAGCCCGATCTGCGATGATCTCATCAGCGGTCAGACGGCAACCAATCGCATAGACCTCAACGCCTGCCTTCGCAGCTGCATCAAAGGCCTCACCGTACTTCCTATCGATGTCACGGGCCAAAACAAGCGCATCGCAGTCATCACGCTGGATCAGAAACACCATAGCGGCACGGTGACCTTCGCGAACCATATCAGCAAGCTCATCCAGATGCTTGGCACCGCGAGCAGTTACTGCATCAGGAAACTCCGCAACACCATCTTCACGAGCCAGCGTCACGTTCTTCACTTCAACATAGGTGCGCTTGTCACCCTCGCCTTCCAGCAGGATATCGATACGGGAGTTCTTGCCGTACTTCACTTCACGGCGCAGCTTGTCGTAACCAGTCAGCTCAGGAATGCGCCCAGCCTCAATGGCTTCTTCTACAAGACCGTTGGGGCGGCTGGTGTTGATCCCCACCATCGCACCATCAATCTCAAGCATCTCCCAGGAATACTTCAGCTTGCGCTTTGGATCATCATTCGGCGTCAGCCAGACTTTGATGCCCGGCTCTTTCAACCCCATCATGGAACCGGAATTGGCGCAGTGCGCAGTGATTTCCGCTCCGCCCTCATCCAGTGTCACATCAGCTAGAAACCGTTTGTAACGCTTAATCAGCCGGCCTGTAACCAGCGGCACATCAAATCGCATCGCGACCTTCCAATTTACTCAGCGCACTCTCCCCCAAAACGGCTTTGGTTTTCGGGCAAAAGTACGCTCCAAAGTGAAGACTGAAGATTATTTGGACCAGAAATCAGGATCCAGAAGAATGAGAACCGTAAACAGTTCCAGACGCCCCAGCAACATCGCTGCGCACAAAATCCATTTCACAGGATCAGGCAGCGGCGCAAAGTTCCCAGCAGGACCAATCATCGTGCCAAGACCTGGACCAACGTTACCAACGGAGGTTGCTGCAGCAGAAACGGCAGTCACCAGATCCAGATGGAACAGAGACAGGATCAGCGTCAGAATACCAACAGTACCGATGTAAACCACGAGGAACGCAAGAACGGAGAACGTCAGTTCAGGAGTCAGATGGGTATTGCCGTAGCTCACGGAAATCACACGGTTCGGACGCACCATCCGGCGCATATGCGCAATCACGGTTCCAAAGAAAACGAGGAAGCGGAAGACCTTGATACCGCCCGTCGTAGACCCGGTACACCCGCCCACAAACTTGAGCAGGAACGCAAGACCAATCACCGGCGCGCCCCAGGAGGTGTAATCCCCCATGGCATAGCCCGTGCCGGTCACCACAGAAATCACGTTAAACGCAGACTGCAGGATCGCACTGCCAAAACTATCTGCATTGCCGGAGGTGCCCAGATAAATCGTCAGAGCAAGAGAGATAAGTCCCACCAACCACAAAAACGCCCGCACCTGCGGATCACGCCAAAGCAACATCGGCTGACCACGCAGCGCCTGAATGATCAGCACAAACGGAAGTGCGCCCACAATCATAAACACCACAGCAATCCAGCCGGTCACCGGGTTGGTGAAGTATCCGAAGGAGTTATCATGCGTGGAATAACCACCGGTCGCGATCGTCGTCAGGCCATGGTTGAAGGCATCAAACATGGTCATACCGGAGAACCAGTAAAGCACGATACAAAGGCTGGTCAGCAGCAAATAAGTCATACTGATCAGGCGGATCAGTTCGATGGAGCGACTAACAATCTTCTCACTCTGGTCAGAGCTTTCAGTCTGGAACAGCTGCATTCCACCAACGCGCAAAAACGGCAAAAGAACGATCGCCATAACGACGATGCCAACACCGCCCATCCACTGCATCAGCGAGCGCCACACTAGCAAACCCGGAGGAAGTGAGTCGAGCCCCGTCAGCACCGTTGAGCCAGTGGTCGTAAACCCGGAAACAGCCTCAAACGCAGCATCCACGTACGCAATACCAAGCCAAAGGAAAGGCAATGCACCAAACGCAGGCAGAGAAACCCAGCACAATGTTGTCAGGATAAATGTCTGGCGTGTATCCAGCCCATCACGCAAAGCACCACCCATGGCAACGATAAGCAACATGCCAACGAGACCAGTGATTAATGCTGAAATAATAAAGGCTTGCCAGTCAGCATTACGCGACACAACATCCACAAATGCTGGGATGAGCATGGCAGCAGCAAGGCCGACATAAAGGTACCCAAGCACACTTAAAACCGGTCGTATGGAAACCAACATCTATACCGCCGACATCAAATCCAATTTAGCCCGCCCGCTAGTCACATATTGTCCCTTCACGGACGAGATTGGAACGGTATGCTCTCAAACATTTATGAAGCATTGGTTTTAGGCCACTTAGTGATATCTGGCAATTGAATTAATCGGGCAACTACCTATTCACACAATAGAATGGGCACAGTCCCCTCGGATATGCCCACTACACAAAAACCAAGATCTCTCAGGGACGTAGCGTCATCGCCAGAATTCAGGGTTAAACAGCACCAGCACAGTGAACAGCTCCAATCTCCCCAGCAACATGGCCGCAGAAAGGACGATCTTCGCACTGCTTGGGATGTCAGCAAAGTTTCCAACCGGGCCAACCACATCACCGAGCCCCGGCCCCACGTTGGAAACCGCAGTCGTCGCCGCACTCATAGCCGTCACCAGATCGAGACCCAGACCACCAAGGATAACCGTAATCAGACCAACCGTAGCCATGTAAACAACAAGGAACGCCAGAACGGAGAACGCAAGATCAGGCGTAATTTTGGTATCCCCATAGCGCACAGGCACCACTTGATCAGGCCGGATCATCTTGTTCATGTAAGCCCGTACGGTGCCGAAGAACACGATGAATCGGAAGATCTTGATGCCACCACTGGTCGACCCCGTACAGCCGCCAATAAACGTCAACATCAGGAAGAAGCCCATCATCGGAGGACCCCAGGCCGTGTAATCGCCAAGGCCATAGCCAGTCGTAGTGATGATGGAGATCACCACAAACAACGCTTCCACCACAGCGCGGCCAAACGTGAACTTGTTCTCGATGCAAGATACAGCGCCGTCATGCTGGAAAGAATGATGATGACAAAGATAAACGCCCGCGCCTGCGGATCCTGAAGCAGCGCCATCGGGTTCTTGGTCAGAGATTTGATTAGAACAACAAAAGGAAGACCGGAAGCCAACATGAAGACCACAGCCACCCACTCTGCCGCCGTGCTCTCAAAGTACGCAAACGAGGCATCATGCGTCGAGAAACCACCGGAAGACAGCGTCGTCATCGCATGGTTCACCGCATCAAACAAAGACATGCCAGAGAACACATAAAGGATCGCACAGGTCAGCGTCAGCATGATGTAGACACCGCCAATCAGACGCGTCAGATCAGTAGCACGTGCCACGATCTTCTCACCGCGATCAGAGCTTTCAGTCCGGAACAGCTGCATACCACCGATACGCAGCAATGGCATAAGCAGGATCGCCATAACGATGATACCAATGCCACCAATCCACTGCGTCAGAGATCGCCAGAACAGCAAACCCGGAGGCATCCCATCCAACCCGATCAGAACAGTAGACCCTGTCGTTGTGAAGCCCGAAACACTCTCAAAGAAGGCATTCTCAAACCCAATGCCAAGACTGAGAAACGGCAGCGCACCACAAACCGGCATTACGAACCACGACGTCGTGGTTAGCAAAAACGCCTGACGAATGGTGAGATGTTCAAGCTTGTAGTTGGCGGTTGAAACCGCAAGCAGCAGACCCAGAAGGCCCACAAACAGAGAGGAAAGTGCAAACGCAATCCAGTCAGGATTGCTGAAGTAGATATCCAGCAATGCAGGCGCCAGCATCAAAATGGCCAGCCCAACCAGAAAATATCCAAGCACCCGTAATACGGGACCCACCGTCGCCATTATATCTCTCATCTCAAGATGGGCGCAGCCTCAGGCAATTGCACCAACAAGCTTTAATCTCAAATCCTACAGAATCCCGGTTAAGCTTCTCAGCAGAAGGGCGCAGTAAATCACTCTGATGATGTTTGAGGTTACTGGACCGTGAAAATCTGAAGGGTCATATCGGACCAGAACAGTCCGGCAGCATGGAGCGTTTATCTACGCCAAAAGTAGAACCCCGCCAAGTTTTTTCTGATCAGGATATCCCCTCGGCATGGGTGTGCAGCATAATAGAACTACAATTCTGCCGTGTGAGACGCCGACTTAGTGTCACCAAAGCACGATTTAAACTCGGAAAAACACGTGCACCGCACATTCCCACAGTACTGCGACAATACTACCTATAAGTCATTCTACCGCGACAGGATGTGACCTTCAGATCACATTTTTCATAAGCCTTAACATGCGCTCCAACTGAATTAATTTCATTATACTATTGTTTTAAATGAGATATTGAAGACTGAAATTTCACTACGCTTAAAAACAAGGCAATTCAACAAAATCAACTAGATAGCTCATATTGTCGCAGTTTTTCGCCTTATAGATTTCATCAATGACACGATAGACTCATACGATTTTATTTAAGCTGCAACCTTCTGCAAGTTCTCGCTGAACACCGTAAGCTTCCCTACGTCATTTCAGGTAGGGCCTTGCGGTACTGAAGAACAGGGGAAGGGTACTCATGGTCTGAATTTGTGGTTTGCAGGGTCCGTTTCAACGACCCGGGAACCCGGAAGGATAGTCAAAGCGAGTTTGTAACCGCTGACGCAGCTGCACTTTAAAACCTCCCATAAAGCTGTAGCTCAAACCCGAAATCCTGACGGTTCCAGCTCCTCCCGCAAACCAGAAATCAAGACCATGAAACGAGATGCCTTCATCAGCTTCGCTCAGCAAGCAAGCGTCATGAAGCCAGCCTCTCCTTTCCCCCGTCAGTTTTATGGAGAATGGCTGTTATGCTTCAGCAGACAGACAAGCACGAAGAATCCTATAGCGAGGCACACAAGCCTGCCAGCGAGTTTGAGCAACGGTCCGATTATCTGGACCACGAACTCCAGATCATGAAACCACGCCGTTGGGGCCTCAACCTCCCAGGCCGCGACTTCCGCTTTGAGATGGAAGATTTTGTTCCGGCAATCGCAGGCACCATCGGCATCTCCGTGATGTACTCTGCGGTTATGACTGCATGGGCAACCGGCCTCACTGCAAAGTGGCCTCACGTTAATCTGGGCGCAGAGTGGATCATCGAGGTGGTTCGTGTTGAGATGCTCATCCCTGCCCTGATCTTCTGCATCATCGGTTCTGGCTTCCTGAACCCACGTGCAAACCTTGCAGGTAACCACGGCCCAATGATCCCTCTCATTGGTTCCATCGCTCTTGCAGGCGCACACCCACTGGCACTGGCAGCCCTCGTCTGTCTCTTCGGCTTGCTCCTCAGCTACTTCAAAGGCGGCTCCCGTCTGGTGAACCTGACCAGTCAGGGCGTTGCAGGTGGCTTGCTCGTGTTCCTCGGCTTCATGGGGGCAAAGGGGCAGATCACATCCCTCTTCACCTGGGCCGGCGGCCTGCAAGCAAAGCATGACCTTGCTTACAGCCTCTCCTACGTTGCTCTGGCAATTTTTGCAGTCAACATCGTCCTTTACGCGTTCCTCGCGAAAGTCGGTAAGCGTTGGCTTGCGATTCCAGCTTGCTCTGTAGTAGCGGTTGTTCTGGCGCTCGCACTCGGCGCTGGTGTTGATCTTCAGTTCACCACAGCTCCTGGCCTGCCAAACATGAACCCATGGTATTGGTGGGGTTCCACTGAATCCGGTTGGCAGCTCGGTATTCCTGGCTTCAACCACTTCGTTGCTTCCCTGCCTTGGGCAATTCTGGCAGTCGCAATGTGGTCCCCGGACTTCCTTGGCCACCGCATTTTCCAGGAACTTAACTACCCTAAGAACACCGATAAAGTTCTGATGGACGTTGATGACACCATGACCTGCTGCTCCCTGCGCCAGTTCACCGGTACATTCTTCGGCGGTGGTAACATCACTTCTTCCTGGGGCACCTAC
The DNA here is from genome assembly GCF_001310815.1 of Pseudovibrio denitrificans JCM 12308. Classification (GTDB taxonomy): domain Bacteria; phylum Pseudomonadota; class Alphaproteobacteria; order Rhizobiales; family Stappiaceae; genus Pseudovibrio; species Pseudovibrio denitrificans. Next base: position 274,234 of record NZ_BAZK01000002.1, on the reverse strand, counting down.
ATGATCCCAGCTGCGATCGCGAAGCGTCCAATCCCAGCAGGCGCAATCCTGCTCGGCACCCTCTGCATCGTTATCGCAACCATCGGCTACCCAATGGACGTAGCAGTATGGCAGCCAGTGATGTCCTGTGCTCTTCTCGTCAGCGTATTCCTTCCACTTCTGGAAGCTGGCCTGCAGATGGTGAAATCCAGCAACGACACCAACTCCGCTGGTATCTGCATCTTCGCAGCAATCGTCACCAACCCTGTTCTGGCATGGGCAATCACCATGTTCCTCGACAACAACGGTCTGATTGGTGACAAAGAACGCGCAGAACGTCTGAGCTTTGCAGATCGCATTGTCATCCCAGCAGGTGCAGTTATCATCTGTACTCTGGCAATGGCCGCAGTTGGCATGCTCCCAGGTATTCCAGCCCTGCTGTAATCCTGAGCAATCAAAATCAGAAAAAGCGCATCGCCCAGCGGTGCGCTTTTTTGTATTCGCAACCACTGCGACAATACGCACCTGAGTAAAACCTGACGTCAGTAACGCACAGTACGGATGACAACCATCCTCCAATCTGGCATAAACAAAGACAGCAAGCGAAGCTACTTCTCTGATATTTCAAAATAAATCAGAGCGTGCAAAATTTTTCACCACACTGTCCTTGCTCAACTCCCCACTTCAGACCATCACGAACCAGCTCTGTAATAGATTACATCTATAACGTGATAGACTCTGGCGATTTCAACTCGCCATGTGTTAGATGCAAACTCAACGTATGGATGCAGGCCTCCTCCCTCTCGCCTGCCTCCTAGGCACATCCCCGAAATGGGGCTCGGTTTTCGGAAACAGGATGTAGCTGCAACACAAGATTGAAGCGGTTTGCCGAGCGAGGCGAATGCAAACCGCTTTGATTGCTCTAGGGGTTTGCTGATGTTTAAAATACCAAGCTTTATGCTGAAAGACGCGATTGTCGCCAAGCCGGGCTTCAATCGTTGGCTCGTTCCACCGGCTTCCATTGCAATTCACCTGTGCATCGGCTCAGCCTATGCATGGAGTATCTACAACCCGGCGCTCATCAGAGAAATTGGCGGCATCGCACCAGCAGCTGAAGATTGGTCCCTCAGCTCTGTCGTGTGGATCTTCTCTGTAGCGATCCTGTTCCTCGGCCTGTCAGCAGCAGTTGCTGGCAAGTGGCTGGAAAAAGTCGGTCCACGCTGTGTAGGCACAACAGCTGCCTTCTGCTGGGGTGGTGGCTATATCATTGGCTCAATCGGCATCATGACACATCAGTTATGGCTGCTGTATCTGGGCTATGGCGTTATCGGTGGCTGTGGTCTGGGCCTCGGATACGTCTCTCCGGTTTCTACCTTGATCCGCTGGTATCCTGACCGCCGTAGTCTGGCAACCGGCATGGCCATCATGGGCTTTGGCGGTGGCGCGATCATCGCTGTTCCGCTGAAAAGCTGGCTTCTGGGCCTCTATGCCAAAGCACCAGATTATCTCGGCCCACTCGCCGATGTGCAGACAACCGTAGAAAACGGCATCCGCTACGTACAGGTCGCTGGCGCAAAAGTAGAAGCAATCGTCGTCAGCGCATCACAGGCAGAGGCAGCCTTCGAAGGTGCAAAAGCAGGCGTCTATGTTGCGGGCACAGGCAACACAGGTGCGGCATCCACCTTCCTCACACTGGGTATCGTCTACTTCGTCGTGATGATCCTGGCATCTTTCGCCTATCGTATTCCGGCACCAGGCTGGAAACCAGAAGGTTGGGAGCCTCCGCAGGAAGACCCAGCAAAGCAAGGCCTTATCACCCGCAACCACGTGCATATTGATACAGCTCTGCGCACTCCTCAGTTCTATCAGCTCTGGATCGTGCTCTGCTTCAACGTGACAGCTGGTATCGGTGTGATCTCTGTCTCCAAAACCATGATCTACGAGATCTTTGGCAACGGTATGCCAACCATCGTCGATGGAGCATTCACCGCAACCTACGTCTTGATGATCTCTGTCTTCAACGCCATGGGCCGCCTCGGCTGGTCTACTCTCTCTGACTATATTGGCCGCAAGAACACCTACACCGTCTTCTTCGTACTGGGCTCTTTCCTATACCTGTCCATTCCGCTCATCGCAGCTGAAGCAGGCGCAAGCCCATCCGTGATGTGGCTGGTGATGTTCTACGCAGCAACCATGACCATCTTCACCATGTACGGCGGCGGCTTTGCAACAATCCCTGCGTATCTGGCAGATATCTTCGGCACCAAGTTCGTCGGTGGTATCCACGGTCGTTTGCTCACCGCATGGTCTGCAGCTGGTGTGGCCGGTCCATTCCTCATCACATTCCTGCGCGAACGGTCTGTAAACGCTAAGATCTATGAATTGGCAGAAAAAGTTGATCCAACTGTCTTCCTCCAAACCTTCGGTGAAGGCAAAGAGAAGCTGGCTGAACTCATCGCAGCAAAATCCATCTCTGTTTCCAGATTGATGGAAGTGGCCCCGGAAGGAACAATCGATCCGACCCCTAGCCTCTACAACACAACAATGTATGTGATGGCTGGTTTGCTTGTCGCAGCACTTATTTCCAACCTTCTCATGAAACCAGTCGATCCGAAGTACCACATGGCAGAAGACGCACTGGGTGAAGGAGAAGCTCCAACAACAAAACCGGCAGAAACTGGCAAACGGACCTCAGCGCCAATGCCTGCCGAATAACAAAGCAAACCCAAACAAACTAAGCCCGCGATCTTCGCGGGCTTTTTTTATCTCATCATCAGAAAATGAAAGCTCTACTCAGTAGAGACAGGAAGAACCGGCTTCTTATACTGAGCTGCACACTCTGCCAGTGAGGTAATAATCGCAGGCTCAAGCTCACGCTTTGTCATCACCATGCCGATACTGTGAAAAACAACCGGCTTGATAAGTGGAACAGACACAATCCCTGCTCCCAGCGACAGAGCTGAAAACTCCGGCAAGATCGCACAATAACCAGCACGGATAAAACCACCCAGCGACGGAATTGTCTCCGCCTCGATCTCAGGATCAAGCTCGACACCGAGAAACCTGAGCGTGCTGTCCACCATCATACGGTTCTGTAGGTTAGGCGAAAGCGCGACCATGCCACCAGCATTCACAGCCGTTTCCCACTCCACAGCCTCAGCATGTTGCAAGCGGTGCCCAGCGGGCATGAACAGGCGGTAGTCTTCTTCATAGAGCGTAAAGCTGCTGTGCTTCTTGGCATCACTGAACTGAGTATAGGTGATGCCCGCATCAATCTGATAATCTTCAAGAGCCTTATGGATCTCATCATGGCTCATCAGCTGGATCGTAGCATGCGCATGCGGATGACTTTTCTTCAGGTCCAGAATAAGAGACGCCGTCGCCACATCAGCGGATGGAATAACGCCAATATTGACCTTGCCAAACACCTCAGCGCTCTTGCCAGCAACCTCATTCCGCAGGCTGTTGCAATCCGCAAGCACCTTCTTCGCCCAGACGAGGATCCGCTCCCCTTCTGGCGTCAGTCCATGAAACTTCTTACCGCGCTCAATGATCGGCACGCCCAGCTCAATCTCTAACTGTCGAATTCGGCCAGACAGCGTTGGCTGCGTCACGTTACAAGCCGCTGCAGCGCGGGTGAAATGCCGCTCCTGAGCCAGAGTAACGAGGTATTGTAACTGCCGAATATCCAAGGACGTTCACCCTTCACACAACGCTTGATAGAAATGCTCTATAGCACAATAGAGCAATCAGATCAGAATGGGCACGGACACTAGCATTTGTTTTCTCAAAGAAAAGCAAAACAAATGCGCTGCGTACTTACGCCACAGGAATATCAGAGCGATCTGTTCACAGGGTTCATCGGGCAAACCATCACTTGGCCACATTGCCTCTCTTATCTGCAGGCAACAGTTTTCAGTGATTTGCAATCGGACCTTCCATGGCAAAAACCATTTCACGTCCGCTCCTCTGGGCCGCGGGCACAGCCTTTTTCGTGATGCTGGCAGTTTTTGCCACTTATCTGCTGCTGCCTTACGACCTGCCCGGCTCTGCAAACCTGACAAAAGTAAAAGAGGAACGCCTGCCCGCCCTGCGCGCGGATCTCACCTTCAAAGGTATGGAGCTGGGAAGTCCGGTCTTCTTGAGGGTGTTTAAGGAAGAAAGCCGATTGGAAGCCTGGATCCGATCCGGCAAAACCTATCAGCCTTATAAGTCCTGGGAGATCTGCAAATACTCCGGCGATCTGGGGCCAAAACTGAAAGAAGGCGACGGCCAGTCACCGGAAGGCTTCTACAACGTCTCAGCCAGACAGCTAAACCCGAACAGCCAATACCACCTCTCCTTCAACCTCGGTTTCCCGAACGCTTTCGACCAGTCATTAAGCAGAACGGGTTCTTACCTCATGGTCCACGGCAACTGCCTCTCCATCGGCTGCTACGCAATGACCAATCAGCATATCGAGGAAATCTACCTACTTGTCGAAGCTGCACTGCAAAGCGGACAAGACACTGTCCCGGTTCACATCTTCCCCTTCGAGATGACCGAAGAAAACCTCAGCAAACACAGCAGCTCCAAATGGCATCCGTTCTGGCGCAACCTGAAACAAGGCTACGACCTCTTCGAGCAAAACCGCGTACCACCAGTTGTCTCGGCACAAGAAGGCCAATACCAGTTTAGTATCTAAATTTCAGGGAGAGAGTTTGGTGCGGACGGCGGGACTCGAACCCGCAAGCCCAAGGGCGGCAGATTTTAAGTCTGCTGTGTATACCAATTCCACCACGACCGCTTGCAGGCACTTGAGTACACGAGCAAACCAGCATCGTGCAAGTGCCTGTTTTCCGTTATCCAAGAAGTTCCTGTGACTTACCCCGGGTGACACGACGATCAAAACCGCCATTCTCCCTGCGTTAAACAGGGAAAAACAGCGGCCTTCACAAAATGCGTGCGCAGTTAAGGATCTGACCTTCTTTTTTCTCTATCCCTTTTAGAAATACCCGATATAAGTGGGGAAACACGAGATTACTCCATAGATTGCCCCTAAAAAAATAGGAGAAGCTTCTACGGAGAAGCAGGGCTTGCGAGCTCGCATAAGCGCATTTTACAGTTCCTCATGATGTAATCTGCGCTGGTCCCTGCGCGAACGGAACAAGGAAAAAACGGGAAAATGATTGAGTATGTAGACGCTGCCAAAGCGCCCCTGAAAAACACTGGCCAGATCAAGATTTACAGCCAGGAAGATTTTGAAGGTATGCGCAAAGCAAGCCAGATGACCGCGCAGTGCCTTGATGCACTCGTGCCTCTGGTGCAACCTGGCGTCACGACACAGGACATTGATGACTTCGTTTTCAAGTTCGGCAAGGAGCGCGGCGGCGTCCCTGCAACCCTGAACTATCGTGGCTACACCAAGTCCTGCTGCACCTCCATCAACCGTGTCATCTGTCACGGTATCCCTGATCCAAAGAAGAAGCTGAAAGAAGGCGACATCGTCAACATCGATGTCACTTACATCGTTGATGGCTGGCACGGCGACAGCTCTCGCATGTATCCGGTTGGCAAACTGAAGCCAGCTGCCAAGCGCCTGATTGAAGTGACTCACGAATCCCTGATGCGCGCACTGGAAGTTGCTAAGCCGGGCAACACCACAGGCGACATTGGCCACGCCATTCAGGAGTATGTGGAATCAGAGCGTTGCTCCGTTGTGCGTGATTTCTGCGGTCACGGCGTCGGCAAGCTGTTCCACGACATGCCAAACATCCTGCACTACGGCCAGAAAGGCACTGGCATTAAGCTGATGCCGGGCATGATCTTCACCATTGAGCCAATGGTCAATCTGGGCCGCCCGGACGTACGTGTCCTCAAAGACGGCTGGACAGCAGAGACCAAGGACAAAACCTTGTCTGCTCAGTTTGAGCACTCCATCGGCATCACCTCAACAGGCTGCGATATCTTTACAACGTCACCAGCAGGCCTGTTCAACCCAATGGAACCGGAAACCGGAGCCGCTGCATAAAGCACCAAGCAAGGAGGGGGAATGAAGCAAACCAGTTTCGGGTTTCATGAGGCAACTCCCTCTCCTCAGGAGCAGGCACCTTCCGTGCCTACACTCCCAAACCAGATCCCTCTGGATGAACCGGCACCACGACCGGTCAAGCCTGCCGCCCGGCAGAGCAAAACCATCAAACCAGCAGCCAAACACTACCATGGCCACCGTGCTCGTTTGCGCGAGCGTTTCGAGGAAAACGGCCTGAATGGCCTCCAGTCCTATGAGATACTGGAAATGCTGCTGTTCTCTTCCATCAAACAGGGCGACACTAAACCTCTCGCCAAGTCCTTGTTGGCTCAGTTCGGCTCATTCGCCCAAGTCCTCGCTGCCCCCAAACAGCGGCTGGAGGAAGTTCCCGGTTGCGGACCACGCACCGCAAGCTTCATCAAGGAAATACAGGCTGCGGCCATCCTCTATGCAAAAGCACAGGTTGTAGAACGCGATCCCCTCTCCTCTTGGAGCAAGGTGCTGGAATATGTGCGAGCCGCTATGGCCCACAACGATAAAGAAGAGTTCCGCATCCTGTTTCTGGACAAAAAGAACCGTCTCATCGCCGATGAAGTCCAACAAACCGGAACAGTCGACCATACACCGGTGTATCCACGCGAAGTCACCAAACGCGCACTGGAACTCTCCGCCTGCGCCATCATTCTGGTCCACAACCATCCGTCTGGAGACCCGACACCATCTCGGCAAGATATTGAGATGACAACAAAAATTGCGAGTACTCTGGAACCACTCGGCATTGTGCTGCACGATCACATCATCATTGCCGGCTCAGGACATGTCAGCTTCAGGGGACTGCAACTCATCTGAGTTTCCCATACCAACAGAACTCCATTCACATAAATTTCCCAAGTCATCGATAAAACGCACCTTCTGTACAGGCTCACTCAAGCAAACTTTCAGAACATAAGCATGGGCAAGTGCGTTTACGCATACAATCAAGAGTTTAAAAGGCAGCATGAGTAGAATGCCGATGGCGGGACAATTGAGTTCGAAAACCCCGATTTCTGCAGCAGTATTGGGAAGTGCTTTCGGCAACACGATCACACGTGGCAAGAAAGTCGGCGCCCGTATGATGGCTTTGCTGATCCTTTCTGTGGTCGCTGCCGCCTTGGCCGTTGGCTATGTGGCCTTCTACTGGTCAACACAGCGCGCCCTCGATTTTGAAGTCGAGAAAGAAATTAGGCTGGTTCAGAGTAACCTCAAGGTGTTCCGCAACGGCTTGGCCAACGAGGCAGAGCGTATCGCCATCTCCAACAAGGCCTATGCTTCTGTTCTGTCAGAAGAAAGCAATATCCTACTAGATGAAGACCTGACGCCGACCCCAAGCACGCGCGGGGATAGAGACATCTTCGTGATCCTCAACAAGGACATGAAGCCGCTCTACACCTACCGCCGCGACCTGCCATGGCACAGCGAGGTCTTTGAGGACCAGCTGCGCGGTCAGATCAACGATACGCTGATGGAGCTGGAATCCAAGGCAAACACCAAGCAGCAGGAACTGCGCGTTCCAGAACCTCTGCGCAGTCACGCGCCACTGTCTCTCAGCCTGCGTGATGTCGTCATGGTTGATGGCGCGATTGGTCTCGTCACCGTCGCAGCAATCACACCATCCACCGCGCCGCCAAAAGGCATGCCAGCTGTGGCGGGCTACCTGCTTTGGGTCCGCTCTCTGGACATCCGCTCCATTCGTTCATTCGAAGAATCCACCGGCCTTTCTGAAATGTTCATCACCACGAACAAGCCGAAAGCTGATTTCCAGCGCGTGTCTGTTCCCCTGCTCCGCCGCAGCGGTGAGACAATCGCCAACTTGAGTTGGAAGACCACCGCAGCCTCTGGCGCGATCTTCACCAATTCATCTCCTTATTTCTTGGGAACCATCGCAGCGATCCTGCTGACGACCATCCTCATTCTGCTCCGCTACATCAAAATGACAGACCGGATCCTGCAGAATGAAGCGGATGCAACACACGCGGCTCTCCATGACGCCCTGTGCGGTCTGCCCAACAGAACGTGGTTTGAAGTTTTTGCAGCTGATGTTCTTAAACGCGACCGCCAGAAGCAACGCATCACTGGCATCGTGTTCCTGGATCTCGACCACTTCAAGCAGATCAACGACAGCCTTGGCCACTCCATCGGTGATGAAGTCATCAAGCTGGTTGCTGAACGCCTGAAGGCCTCCATCAATCCGGAAGACAGGGTTGCTCGTGTCAGTGGCGATGAGTTCCTACTGGTGCTGTCTCACCGCACCAAGATGGAAGAGATCATCGAGACCTGCATGTACATCGAGAAGATGCTCTCCGATGCATTCAAGGTCGAAAAACACAAGATCTTGACCACTGCCAGCATGGGTGTGGCCATTGCTCCCGCACATGGTCATGACCTTACTGAGCTGCTGCGCCGCGCGGACATTGCGCTTTATCAGGCGAAGAAGCTGGGCCGCGGGCGTTACGTGCTCTTTGAAAAAGAGATGGAAGATACTCTCCAGATCTCCCGTGAGATTGAAGAGGACATCAAACGCGCACTCAACGCCAACGAGTTCCAGAACTACTATCAACCGATCATGGATCAGTCTGGGACCAACATTCTGGCCGCTGAAGCTCTCATCCGCTGGAACCACCCGAAAAAAGGTCTGCTGCCACCAGCAGCCTTCCTGCCGGTTGCGGAAGAATCCATGCTCATCAATCGCATTGGTGAATGGGTACTGGAGAACGCTATCAAGGACGGTGCAACCCTTGATGAAGTCACCATGTGCGTGAACGTCTCCCCAACCCAGCTGCGCCATCCGGAGTTCCCGGAGTTGGTCAGCAAGCTGCTTGAGAAGTACCAGCTGGAAGCAAATCGTCTGGAATTGGAAGTTACCGAAGACGTACTCATCAACTACTCTGAGACGGTGGTTGAAGTAATCGAACGCCTGCGCAATCTGGGTGTGAAGATCGCACTGGACGATTTCGGCACCGGCTTCTCTTCCCTCAGCTACCTGCGCCGCGATCTGTTCGATAAGATCAAGATCGACCGCTCCTTCATCAATGGTGCAGTTACTGACGCCAAAGCCAGGGAAATTCTGGCAAGCGCAATCACACTGGGTCTGCGCCTCGGCATGCAGGTTTGTGTTGAAGGTGTTGAGGAAGAAGAGCAGAAAGAACTGCTGCTCACCATGGACTGCCCAATGATGCAGGGCTACCTGTTCTCCCGTCCAATCCCGCTCGGCAAATTCCGTCTGTGGCGTGATGATATGGACGAAGAGCTGGAGCAAAAGCCACGCAAAATCAGAGTGGGCGCAGCAGAATAACCTGCGCCCTTCCAAGCCAAACGGCCACTCAGTCTAAGCTCTAAGAAAAACTCTTCCAGAACGCAGCAAACGTCTCACTGGTTTCCTGCTTGAAAGCAAACGGCCTCTTCACCGCCTCTTCCCAACGCACACCAGACGCCTGCAGCACAGCCACTCCATGCTGGCCAAACTGCACTTTCAGCTGATCAACCAACCAGGCCTTCACCTGCTCACCGCGCTGCTGCACTAACTCACCGCGTTCACTCAAAGCAATCACGTGCTGATCGCAGGCTTCAACCAGATCATTCAGCCCTGTGCTATCCAACGCGCTGAGCATCAGAACAGGAACCTTCCAGTCCCCTTGCCGCGCACTCAGGCTCATGGCACCTTCCACATCCGCACGTGAACGACTGGCCACATCGCCCATATCCGCTTTGGTCACGCAGATAATGTCCGGCAACTCCATGATGCCCGCCTTCATGAACTGAAGACTGTCACCCGATCCCGGCTGAATACAAAGAACGCAGCTGTCAGCCACCAGAGCCACATCCGCCTCTGACTGGCCAATACCAACACTCTCAACAATCACTCGGTCCATCACGGCACGCATCAGGATCACAGCTGCAATAGCATGCTCAGAAAGCCCGCCAAGCCGGTCCCGCGCAGCCATGGAGCGTACGAAGATCTTCTGGTCTTCCGGATCTGTCGAAAGACGGGTTCGATCACCCAGCAGCGATCCGCCCGTCACCTGAGAGGAAGGGTCTACCGCAATCACCCCAACGCTTTTGTCTGCGCCGCGGTACTCGGAAATCATTGCATTGGTAAGGGTGGATTTCCCAACGCCGGGAGGACCGGTGAGCGCAACCACATGCGCCATTGGGTTCTGCAGCGCTTCATCCAGAAGAGAGATCAACTGAGGATGCCCCTCATAACTCTCAATCGCGCTGAGCAAACGTGCAAGAGCTGGCTTACCGCCAGCTCTCAACTCTTCAAGAGAGGTAGGAGCCGACTTAGGCCAGCTCCTCACCTTTTTGGTTGGACCACTCACCCCTTATTCCGATGAGCCAGCACTGCCTGAGCAGCTGCAAGACGTGCAACAGGAACACGGAATGGAGAACAGGACACGTAGTTCAGGCCAACAGTTTCGCAGAAGGCGATAGAGGCCGGATCACCACCATGCTCACCACAAATACCAAGCTTGATATCAGCCTTGGTCTTACGACCGTTTGTGGCTGCAAGCTTCACCAGCTGGCCAACCCCATCAATGTCCAGAGACACAAATGGATCCTTTTCCATCACCTTGCGATCCTGATACTTGCCCAGGAAGGACGCAGCATCATCGCGGGAGATACCAAAGGTGGTCTGTGTCAGATCGTTAGTGCCGAAGGAGAAGAACTCCGCAGACGCTGCAATATCTTCAGAAAGAAGCGCAGCCCGTGGCAGCTCAATCATGGTGCCAACGGAGTACTCAGGCTTCTCACCCAGTTCCTTCGCCACAACCTCAGCAGTGCCATCAATGGAAGCACGGACAATATCCAGCTCGCTCTTCAGGCCAACCAGCGGCACCATAATTTCAGGTGTCACCTTGCGGCCATGACGCTTGGAGACATCCAGAGCAGCTTCAAAGATCGCACGTGCCTGCATCTCTGCAATTTCCGGATAGGAAATCAGCAGACGGCAGCCACGGTTGCCGAGCATCGGGTTGAACTCTTCCAACTCTTCCGCACGCTCGCGCAGCTCTTCCGGATCAATATCCATCTGCTTGGCAACTTCAGCAATGTCCTCATCCGTCTTAGGAAGGAACTCGTGAAGTGGCGGATCAAGCAAACGAATAGTCACCGGACGATCAACCATTAGCTCAAAGATGTCGATGAAGTCCTGACGCTGGATCGGCAGCAACTTCGCCAGTGCAGCTTTGCGCTCCTGAACGGTGTCAGACAGGATCATCTCGCGTACAGCAAGAATACGTTCTCCTTCAAAGAACATATGCTCGGTACGGCAAAGACCAATCCCCTCAGCGCCAAAAGAAAGCGCAACCTTCACATCAGCAGGGGTTTCCGCATTGGTGCGAATGTTCATGCGGCGAATATCATCCGCCCATTCCATCAGCTTTTTGAAGTCGCCGGAAAGCTCAGGCTCTTGCATCTGAACCTTGCCAGCCAGCACCTGACCGTTACCACCATCAATGGTGATCACATCACCCTTGCCAAAGCTGCGGCCATCGACGCTCATGATCTCATTGCGCGCATCAACGCGAATGGAACCGGCACCGGCCACACATGGCTTACCCATGCCGCGGGCCACAACAGCCGCGTGACTGGTCATGCCGCCACGGGTTGTCAGAATACCTTCCGCAGCATGCATGCCGTGGATGTCTTCCGGGCTGGTTTCTGTACGAACCAGAATAACAGAGCGGCCATTGGCCTTTTCTGTTTCGGCATCGTCAGAGTTGAACACGATCGCACCACAAGCAGCACCCGGAGAAGCTGGCAAACCAACGGTCAGTTCATCACGTTCGCTGTTCGGATCAATGGTTGGGTGCAGCAGCTGATCCAGAGAAGAAGGCGCAATGCGCTCAACTGCCTCTTCTTTGGTGATCAGGCCGTCTTTTGCCATATCAACTGCAATCTTCAGCGCAGCTTTCAGCGTACGCTTACCATTACGGGTCTGAAGCATCCAAAGCTTGCCGTGTTCAACGGTGAACTCCAAATCCTGCATGTCACGGTAGTGGTTCTCCAGCTTGTCACAGACAGCTTTGAACTCCGCAAACACCTCAGGCATGGTCGCTTCAAGAGATGGCTTTTCAGAATGCGCTTCAATGCGGGCTTTCTCAGTGATGTCCTGCGGCGTACGGATACCCGCCACAACATCTTCACCCTGCGCATTGATGAGGAACTCGCCGTAAAGCGCGTTTTCACCGGTAGACGGGTTACGGGTAAAGGCAACACCGGTGGCAGAGTTCTCGCCTGTGTTACCAAACACCATCGCCTGAACGTTCACTGCAGTGCCCCAGTCCTCTGGGATTTCGTGCAGGGCGCGGTAAGTCTTTGCCCGTGGGATCATCCAGCTCTTGAACACAGCGCCAACCGCACCCCAGAGCTGTTCCTCAGGATCTTCAGGGAATGGACGACCAAGCTCTTCTTCAACCTTGTCCTTGTAGGCGGCTACAATCTCTTTCCAGTCATCACCGGTCAGATCCGTATCAAGGGAGTAGTCATGCTCGTCCTTGAAGTCTTCCAGAATTTCCTCGAAGTAGTCATGGTCAACGTCCAGTACCACATCGGAATACATCTGGATGAAACGACGATAACTGTCATAAGCAAACCGATCGTCATTTGCATCTTTGGCCAGCGCCTCAACGGTCCGGTCATTCAGACCCAGGTTGAGAACTGTGTCCATCATGCCCGGCATGGAAACGCGGGCACCGGAACGCACAGACAGCAGCAACGGCTTCGTCGTGCTGTTAAACTCACGCCCTGTCAGTTCTTCAACGGCGGCAATCGCAGCATGGACCTGCTCTTTGAGCTCGGACGGATACTGCTGACCTTCCTCATAATAGTGCGTGCAAACTTGCGTTGTAATGGTAAATCCGGGAGGGACAGGCAATCCTAGTCTGCTCATCTCTGCAAGGTTGGCGCCCTTGCCTCCAAGCAGCTCCTTCATAGAAGCATCGCCCTCGGTTTTGTTTTCTCCAAAGATGTAGACCCACTTGGTCATAACACCCCCCTTTATTGAGTGAGACATCAACCAATCTCACTTGGAATTGCACCACTGCCTACTATCTGCAATGAACAGGCTCATTATAGCAAGAGACTCAGACCTCGACCTTAGTGTTATTGCGTAAATACTTCTGAATTCTTGAGAAATATCAATATACTTACTTATCCGCAGATACTTGAAAAAATATAGGTTCAATTGAAAGAATGATCGGATACACTCTTTAGAACGCGGTGAGTAATCCGGCTGCTATAAAAACGCCATTCTTCGCTACTAACAGATTGATGTAATATTGAGTCGCAATCGGCTCTCAATGAGAGACATATATGACCCTGACAAGCTCTTTTGCGCTGTTCCGCTCCAATTCTGCTTCTGCTCAGAACAATGGCCGTATGACCTATCATTCTGTTATTAAAAACAGATTTTTCAAAAAGGCTTCATGGCCTCAGCGCTGACGCTTGTCATGTTAGGCACCCCACTGGTGCCAGCTGAAGAAGCAAAAGCAAACTCCCAATCCTTGCCGGCTGCAAGCTCTCTGTCAGGAAGTTACCTGTCAGGCAGAAGCGCCCTTCTCGCACAGGATCTGGCAGCAGCCTCCAACTATTTCACAGCCGCTCTGCAGCGTGATCCGGAGAATTTCTACATTCTGGACCGCGCATTTGTCACATCTCTGGCCAACGGCAATGTTGAGAAAGCATTTCCGCTGGCAAACCAGATTCTGGAAGAAGACAACGAGCATTTTCTTGCGCAGCTGGCCATTGCCGCGCAGCGTATCCACGAAGGTGACTACACCACCCCGCTGCCAGACGCTGTCACTCAGAATGTAAATCCACTCTCTCGTCTCACCTTTGCCCTCGTCTCCGCATGGGAAAAGGCCGGTCAGGGCAAAACGAATGAGGCTATTGAAGACCTGACAAGCACGACAGGTGCGAAGTGGTTTGACCTCTTCATCAATTTCAACGCTGGCCTGCTGGCAGAGTACAACAACGATCCGCACAAGGCCGCTGAGTTCTACAAAGCTGCCTATGAGATTGACCGCGGTGCCCTGCGCAACGCCATCTCCTACACCCGCATGCTCGCCGCATCCGGCAGACAGCAGGAAGCGCTGGACATCGTTGCTGAATACGAACAGCTCATCCCGGAACACCCGCTTCTCGTCTCCCTGAGAGAACAGATTGAAAGCGGTGAGGTGATTGAATCCGTTGCCAAAACACCAGCAGATGGACTGGCTGAAGCTTTGCACGGTCTTGGCATCGCAGTCAGCAAGGAAGGCGAAGAGCTCTCCGCAAACTACTTGCAGCTCGCCATCTACCTCAATCCGGGCAACGACTCCGCACTGATTGGTCTGGCATCTCTGTTTGAGCAGCTCGGCGACAACGAACGCGCCATCGCGTACCTCTCTGAGGTTTCTGAAAGCTCCCCGATGAAACGGGAAGCCGAAATCCAGATTGCCCTGCACTACAACATTCTGGACAATCTGGAAGAAGCCCGCGCCCATCTGGAAAAGCTGGTTGAATCCGATCCAACCGATCTGGAAGCCATCACCTCTCTGGGCAATGTTCTACGTGGTCACTCCCTCTTTGAAGAGGCTGAGACTTCTTATGATCAGGGCCTGAGCACCCTCAACGAAATTCAATCCAACCACTGGACCCTGCTCTACTTCCGCGGCATCACCCGCGAACGTCAGGACAAATGGGATGCAGCAGAAGAAGATTTCCGCGAAGCGCTGACCCTGAAACCAGAACAACCAATGATCCTGAACTACCTCGCTACTCGCTGGTGGATCGGGGCCTGAAGCTGGATGAAGCGCAGAAGATGATTGAACGCGCAGTTCGTCTGCGCCCAACTGACGGCTACATCGTCGACAGCCTTGGCTGGGTCTACTACCGCCTTGGCCGCTATGAAGAAGCCGTCGAAAAACTGGAACGCGCCGTGGCTCTGCGCCCACATGACCCGATCATCAATGACCACTTGGGCGATGCCTACTGGCAGGTCGGCCGCAAGCTGGAAGCCCGCTACAAGTGGAACCACGCCCGCGATCTTGAGCCAGAACCAAAAGATCTGGAACGCATTCTGGACAAGATCGAGAACGGCATGGAAGAAGCTGTTCCGGTCGTCGCCAGCTCTGCAGACAGTAAGTAATTCATAAAGCGATCATATTGCTATGACTTTGGAAGACACAAAGGCAGCACGGGTTGAGGAGTTAGCCCGTGCCAAGGTGAACCTTGCCCTCCACATCACCGGTCAGCGCGAAGACGGTTATCACCTGCTCGACAGTCTGGTCGTCTTTCCAAAGGTGGGTGACCGCATCACAGTGGAAGCTGCCCCGGACCTGTCACTACAGATCACCGGTGACTTTGCAGAAAAGATACAGGGCGATCCTTCCGACAATCTGGTCTACAAAGCAGCACAATTGCTGGCAGAACACGTTCCAAACGCATCCAGCACCCGCATTGAACTGGAAAAATCCCTTCCCGTCGCAGCAGGCATTGGCGGAGGCTCAGCCGATGCAGCCGCAACCCTGCGCGCCCTTGCCAAACTCTGGGGGACCTCTCCGGCGCCGACAGATTTAGCCAGGCTCTCTCTCAGCCTCGGCGCTGATGTACCCATGTGTCTGGAAGAAAAACCAGCCCGCATCCGCGGCATTGGTGAAATCATTGAACCAGTCACAGACTTCCCATCAGGAGCCATCGTGCTGGTCAATCCGATGATCGAGATCTCCACCCCAACCATTTTCCGTGCGCTGGAAAAGAAAGATAACGCGCCTCTGCCAGAAATGCCGGAAGAGTTTGAGAGCATGAAGGCCCTCGCCAGCTGGCTCAAGTCCTGCCGCAACGACCTGCAAAAGCCGGCGATTTCACAGGCTTCCGAAATCTCAGAGGTACTGGACCTTCTGGCCTCCCAGCCAGACACCCTCCTCGCCCGTATGTCCGGCTCCGGCGCCACCTGCTTCGCCCTTTGCGAAACCCTGAAGGACGCCCAATCCATCGCCACCCACTTGCAGGACCTCCACAGCGACTGGTGGATCCGAGCGGCAGAGGTGTAGGTTGCCCCGGCGACCATCTAACCAACGCGCAAACTCGCATTGCTGCCAGTGCCTTTTTTCTGAAAAGCCGTTGATGCAGCTAAGCGGTTCCAGGATGGGGGCTCACCTCCCATCTTTCCCTCCAAAGCAAACTCACCTATCTCCTCACTGATTCATTCGATCGTTTATGAGCAGAACACATGTGGCTTGAACCTGCTCTATCTCGCAATTCATATGCAATCCGCAGTTGTCCTCAGGTAACTTCTACAATGATCTCTGACTTACAAGCAGATAAAACCCAGGCAAACCCTGTCTTTCCCACGCGTTAAGATGGCATCATCAAGACTAATTATGGCTCAATAAGTTTATCTGATTTTGTTTTTCTCCCCTCCGAAATCATCCTTCGGGAATAACAAGACGCGGAGAGAAAATGACTGATAAGCCCCAATTGACCACCGCCTTCGGTTCCCCCGTTCCAGACAATCAAAACATCCAAACTGCCGGACCTCGCGGCCCTGCTCTGCTGCAGGATGTTTGGTTCCTCGAAAAAATGGCCCACTTCGATCGTGAGGTTATCCCTGAGCGCAGAATGCATGCCAAAGGGTCAGGAGCTTACGGAACGTTCACGACAACCCATGACATCACCAAGTTCACCCGAGCGAAGATCTTCTCTGAAGTTGGCAAGAAGTCTGACTTGTTCATGCGCTTCTCTACTGTGGCAGGTGAACGTGGCGCAGCTGACGCAGAGCGTGACATTCGCGGCTTCGCTATCAAGTTCTATACTGAGGAAGGCAATTGGGATCTGGTGGGCAACAACACACCGGTCTTCTTTCTCCGCGATCCGCTCAAATTTCCGGATCTGAACCATGCCGTAAAACGTGACCCGCGCACCAACATGCGCAGCGCCGATAACAACTGGGATTTCTGGACGAACTTGCCGGAAGCTCTGCATCAGGTGACGATCATCATGTCAGATCGCGGTATTCCAGCAACTTACCGCCATATGCATGGTTTTGGCAGCCACACCTACAGTTTCATCAACGCAGATAACGAACGGTACTGGGTTAAGTTCCACTTCGAAACCCAGCAAGGTATCAAAAACCTGACGGATGAAGAGGCTGCTCAGATTGTTGCCCATGACCGTGAAAGTCACCAGCGCGATCTCTATGACAGCATCGAGAATGGTGATTTTCCGAAATGGAAACTCTCTGTCCAGATCATGCCAGAAAAAGAAGCCGGCAATTATCACATCAACCCGTTTGATCTCACAAAGGTATGGCCTAAGTCAGATTATCCGTTGATCGAAGTTGGCGTGCTCGAGCTTAACCGGAACCCAGAGAACTACTACGCTGAGGTTGAGCAGGCTTCATTTGCCCCTTCAACAGTCGTGCCTGGCATCAGCTTCTCTCCCGATAAAATGCTTCAGGGCCGCCTGTTCTCTTATGGTGATGCGGCGCGGTATCGGCTTGGCGTTAATCACTCACAAATCCCAGTCAATGCCCCGCGCTGTCCATTCCATTCCTACCACCGCGATGGAGCCATGCGGGTTGATGGCAACAACGGGTCACGTATTGGATATGAACCAAACATGTTTGGGGAGTGGCAACAACAACCAGACTTCTCCGAGCCACCGCTTTCCATTGAGGGAGCTGCTGGTCATTGGGATCATCGAGAGGATGAAGATTATTACTCCCAGCCGGGTGCTCTTTTCCGCTCAATGAATGCTGAGCAGAAAGAGGTGCTGTTTGCAAACACAGCCCGCTCGATTGGCCCTGCACGCATCGAAATCCAGCACCGTCATGTCCGCAACTGTTACCGGGCGGACCCTGCTTATGGAACCGGTGTTGCAGAAGCACTCAACATCAACATTGCAGATGTGAGCGACATTTAAGTTGCATTGATAGCCACAGATCAGGGGCGCGGCAGACGCCAACTACCCATCAGAAAAAGCCCCTGATCTACAATTGCCGAACTACATCCTAAGGAAAAAATTCAATGGATCGCAAAGGTGAAGACACGCATATCAATCGACGTGCACTTTTAACGGCCGGCTCTACGATGGCTGTCGCCACAGGGGCAACTGTCGTTGCGAGCAATGCCTGGAGCGCAAGCAACAACGAGGATGATCTGAGCGCCAAAGTCCTCCAGATCATATCAGAACTGGAAGCAGAAGACGGTTCCGAGCTTGCGGCAATTACCTGGTCAAAACAGCATATTGCTAACAGATTGCGGGCAACACTTGATTTGCCGATTGAGCAAGAAGACTACAACAAAAACTACCGAGACTATTACGCCCACAAGCTACAATCGGCGTGATTTAGGTAGATTTTTCAAGGCACTGCTGCATCGTTAATTGAAGCAGGCAGCAGTGCTAACTTCTCATGAACTCAGAGAAAAAGCTTTCCTCCTCACCCAACAAAAAAACGCCGGGCATTTCTGCCGCGGCGCTATTCAATTTCTTCGGGTTGCTCTCTTCTCAGCTCACGCGAGCGATACAGAAGTCTACGGCTTCTTTGAGAGCCTGTTTGGCTGGGCCGTCTGGGAAGACGGAGAGAGCATCAATGGCTGATGCGCCGTAGTCACGAGCACGCTGAACAGTGTCAGCAAGAGCACCAGTGTCTTTCAGCAGCTTGATCGCGTGGTCCAGATCGCCGTCCTTGATGTCGCCGTCTTCCAGACAACGCTTCCAGAACGCCTTGTCCTCATCGCTGCCACGCTCCATGGCGTAGATAACTGGCAGAGTGATCTTACCTTCGTGGAAGTCGTCGCCAACGTCCTTACCGAGATCAACGGTTGCCCCGCCATAATCCAGCGCGTCATCAACCAGCTGGAAGGCATAGCCAAGCTCAAGGCCGAACTTGCGCGCTGCTGCACGCATCTCGTCGCCCTTATCCGCAATCTCAGGGCTCACTTCACACGCCGCTGCAAACAGCGCAGCAGTCTTTGCTTCGATCACCCGCAGATACATGTCGTAAGTCGTTGTTGTATCCTGAGCCGCGCCCAATTGCAGAACTTCACCTTCAGCAATGATCGCAGAAGCTTCAGAGAGGATGCGCAGCGCTTCCAAAGAGCGCACATCAACCATCATCTTGAAAGCCTGACCCAGCAGATAGTCACCAACCAGCACGCTGGCCTGGTTGCCCCACAGCTTGCGGGCTGCCAGTTTGCCACGGCGCATATCGCTCTCATCCACCACATCATCATGCAGCAGAGTTGCAGTATGCATAAACTCAACAGATGCAGCGAGAATGACATGCCCCTCGCCCTCGTAACCAAACATCTGGCAAATGCCAGTGTCAGCATAGGGCGCAAACGCTTCCCACCTGAATCGATCAGATGACGCGCAATTTCCGGGATCAGCTCAACATTAGAACCGGCTTTGGAGAGGATCAGCTCGTTCACCTTCTCCATGTCACCAGAAACGAGCTCGACTAGCCCTTGAATTCCAGCTGGTTTGGCTGTCTGTGATTGAAGACCAACAACGCCCACGGGATACCTCTATTTTGATTCCAACGGGACAATAGGTTGGTAGTTAGGCTCGGGCAAGCTTTAGTAAGAATTTGCTGCCAATAAAGTAGTGTCCAATGGATAATTTACCAATCACAATTAGTTTTTTTCACAATACCAACCCTAACCTGCATAATTTCTGGCGTAACAGGCAACTCCCATTAAGAGGACACCATCGTGGAAGAACTCATCAGAACAACAGACCCGGTCCTCATCTCTCATCTTGAAGCCCTGCTGGGAGAAGCGGAAATCATCTACTTCGTCGCCGACACCAACATGAGCATTCTGGATGGCTCACTTGGCTTTCTTCCGCGCCGGATCATGGTTGAGGCAGATCGATTGGACGAAGCCTGTCAACTTATGCGCGATGCAGGTCTTGAGCACTACCTAAAAGACGCGTGAAAACTTCTCGTTAGATAAACAATAGGGATTGCATGAAAATCGGCAGCCTGTATCAGTGCCTTATTGCATTTATTTGATCCGGCACCGCCATGACCAACCCAGAAACACCTGAAACACCACAGCCAACCACGAAGGACAAATTCCTTGGTGGGAAAGTTATGGTGGAACAGCCAGCCAAAGGCCGCCATCGCGCCGGGCTGGATGCAGTGTATCTGGCTGCCTCCCTACCGGAAAGCACAGCGGGAACACTTTATGATCTGGGCACTGGCGTCGGCACCGCAGCCTTTTGCGCCGCTCACCGTCTGCCTGCGATCAAAGCCGTGGGTGTAGAGGTCGATCCTGTGACCGCAGCGCTGGCCCGCAAAGGTCTGTCCCTGCCGGAAAACGCCAGTTTCGCAGAGCGTGTGTCTATTCTGGAAGCCAACCTCACCGCTAAGGGCAGCATTCGCCACCAAAGTGGACTGGGCTCATCAATCGCAGATCATGTGATCATGAACCCGCCTTATTACGACAGCACGCGCTTTCGCGTCACGCCTCAGTCAGACCGCGCACCGGCGCATGCTCTGGATGAGCGCGGCATCGAGCCGTGGATTAAAACCGCTAAAGACCTGCTGAAGGATGGCGGCACGCTCTCCATCATCTTCAGAGCAGACGGACTGCAAGATCTTCTGGGCCCAATGCAACGCCGCTTCGGCGCGATCGACATTATCCCGATCCGCCCAACAGCAGACGCTCCAGCCACCCGGATTATCGTGCGCGCTGTGGCTGCCAGTCGGGCTCCGTTGCAGATCCTTCCCGGCTTCACCCTGCACGAGGAAGCTGGCGGTGCCTTCACGGCCCAAGCCACAACTGTGATGCGCGATGGCAAGGGCCTAGGCCTCACAAACCGCTAGAACGCACAGGCCGTTCATCTGGCAACAATCCGCTTTCAATATACGTTTTTCTCCCTATTATGATCGGGGTGCGCAAATCAAAGCGCGACGAAACATAAGACAGGGCGGGAGCGGATTATCTATGAGCGGCAAGGTTGATCTACCAAACTCCATTGAGGAAACCCTCACGCTCTTAAGTTCGGGCGGGTATCTGGCAGATCGTGCGCTCGCAACCGTGCTGCACCTGTCTTTACGCATGCAACGCCCGCTGTTTCTGGAAGGTGAAGCAGGCGTCGGTAAAACCGAGATCGCTAAGGTCCTCGCAGCCACCCTCAACCGCCCCCTCGTCCGTTTGCAATGTTATGAGGGTCTGGATATCTCCTCCGCCGTTTACGAGTGGAACTACGCCGCGCAGATGGTCGAGATCCGCATGGCGGAAGCTGCTGGCAGTGTAGACCGTGAGAACCTCAACACTGCTCTTTACAGCCCACGCTTCCTCATCAAACGCCCAGTGCTTCAGGCGCTGGAGACCACAGAACTCGGCGCACCGATCTTCCTGATTGATGAACTCGACCGCACCGATGAAGC
The DNA here is from genome assembly GCF_001310815.1 of Pseudovibrio denitrificans JCM 12308. Taxonomy (GTDB): domain Bacteria; phylum Pseudomonadota; class Alphaproteobacteria; order Rhizobiales; family Stappiaceae; genus Pseudovibrio; species Pseudovibrio denitrificans. The sequence continues at coordinate 252,824 of NZ_BAZK01000002.1, read as the reverse complement.
CTTCGAGGCGTTCCTGCTGGAAGTGCTGGCAGACAGTCAGGTGACCATCCCGGAACTCGGCACCATCAAGTCCGAGGAACCGCCGATCACCATCATCACCACCAACCGCACGCGAGAAATCCACGACGCACTGAAGCGCCGCTGTCTCTATCATTGGGTGGATTACCCAACCGCAGAGCGCGAGCTTCAGATTGTACAGACCAAACTGCCAACAGCAGCAGCCACGCTTTCAGCACAAGTCGTCGCCTTCGTGCAAAAGCTGCGCGAAGATGAGGCTCTCTTCAAAAAGCCCGGCGTTGCTGAAACGCTAGACTGGGCCACCGCGCTCACTGAACTGCAAGAAGTCGCGCTGGATCCGGAGATGGTCTCCGATACCCTCGGCGTGCTGCTCAAGTATCAGGAAGATATTGACCGCATCAAAGGCTCCAGAACACGTGCGATCCTTGATGAGATCCGCATGGAAGCCAACTCACAGGCCACCATCGCTGGCAGCATGCCTGCCCAAACAGTGTAGCCTCACCTGATGCAGGACGACTTCTCCCCCTCTCCCCGCCCACCTCACGGGCGCATCACGGAAAACATCGTCCACTTTGCCAGAACCCTGCGCAAAGCGGGTCTGCCTGCAGGGCCGTCCTCTGTGGTGGATGCAGTGAGCGCGGTCACCATCAACGGCATTGAGAACAAGCAGGACCTCTACTGGACCCTGCACTCCGTCTTCGTCCACAAACGCGACCAGCAGTCGGTCTTTGACGAAACCTTCCGCCTTTACTGGCAAAGCAAAGGCCTCGTCGAAAAGATGCTGGCCCTCCTCTCTCCCGTTGCTCCAGCCGGACAACGCGAACCGGAAAAGCCACGCGCAGCCCAATCCCGCGTCGCCAACGCGTTTGAAGCCAACAAACAGCGCGAGGCGAAGGAAACCAAACCGCTGGTGGAGGTCGATGCTCGCTTCACCGTCTCGGAAAAGGAAGTCCTGCAGAAGAAGGACTTCGCTCAGATGACAGCTGAGGAGATCGCGGAAGCTCGCAGATCCCTCGCTCATCTCACCATGCCAGCCGATCAGGTCAGATCCCGCCGCTTCAAGCCGGTGCACTCCCACACAATCGGCAAACAGGTGGATGCCCGGCGAACAATACGTGCCACGCTGAAAGCGGGTGGGTCCATCATCGACCTCAAGCACAAAGCACCGGCACAGGTCCATCCACCCGTGATTGCCCTTTGCGATATCTCCGGCAGCATGAGTCAGTATTCCCGCATCATGCTGCACTTCCTGCATGCTCTGTCAGAAAAGCGCAAAACTCATACGTTTCTGTTCGGCACCCGCCTCACCAACATCACCCGCGCCCTGCGTATGAAGGACCCGGACGAGGCCCTCACAGCTTGTACCGATGAGGTGGAGGACTGGTCCGGCGGCACCCGCATTGCCAGCTCCTTGCAAACCTTCAACCGCACCTGGTTGAGACGCGTCTGCCACGGCGGGCCAATCGTCCTGCTCATCACGGATGGGCTGGAACGGGAAGCGTACGAGGAGTTGTCCGTTGAGATGGATCGTCTCCACAGATCTTGCAGACGGCTCATCTGGCTCAATCCGCTGCTGCGCTACGATAAGTTCGAGGCCAAAGCCCGCGGAATTCAGGCGATACTGCCGCATACCGATGAGTTTCGGGCAATTCATTCACTGGATGCAGTCAAAGATCTTTGCCTCGCCCTGAATGACAAGCGCATAAATAGCTCATATGATGCCACGCAGAGATTCCTCTAGTGTGTATCTCCGAAAAGTGGGAACCGGTTTTCGGATAAAGATACGCTCTAGCAAAAGTTCCCGCCAAACCTTCGGCTCGCCTGCGTGAGACCGCGCAGAAAGCCCAACCTTTCTGTCCGACCCGATGACATTCAAAGTACTTCTGCACATTGTAAAAACAGTCTCAGCAATCTACGCCAAACGGTTCAACATCAACCGTGATGAGATCTGGTATCTTGCCAAACTTCAGGAAGAGCTCGGAGAGCTGACAGCAGCCCATATGAAGGCAACCCGCCGTGGCCGCTCCGGTTCCGCAACACCAAAAGAGTTGCACGCCCAGAAAGAAGACGAAGCCGCAGACCTGCTGGCCCACCTTCTGCTCTACGCGGACCGCAACAACCTGGATCTGGAAAAAGCAATCCGCCGTAAGTGGATGGCCCACCTGCCAGCGGAAATCATGGACAAGCAAGTCTGATACAACCTCGTATCAGGCATTGCTAAATCTCCCCCATCAGCTGCAGGCGCAACTGACAGGGTAACTGCGCGCTCATGCGTACTGCGCAACGCCATTGCCAAGCGACCAGTTCTCTTTTTCAACCTCAACCAGATTGATGAAGACATCCTCAGGCCGGATTTGAGGGCTCTCTCCCAGCAGCTCAACAATCCGCCGAAACAGTGCCTTCTTCTGCTCAGAGCTCCGCGTGTTGTTGAGCGTGATCTGGATGAAAACCAAATCCTCACTTCGGGCGATGTTCAGGTAGGACGCCCCAAAACGGAAGTTGGCACTCGTGTGCTCGGTAATCACCATAAACTGATTGTCCTCCGGCGCATCCAGCGCATCCCGCATGGCATGATAGACACCATCAAAGATAGCCTGCCGATAGACATCAGATTTCCCTGAACGCAATGAGATATGGACAAGTGGCATGACGGTTCCTCCTTTAAGTCATGGAGAGAAACCTAGACGCACACCATCCATTTGAATATACAATGCCTAGCGATATCAGTTATTGAACACTTAAATGACAAACCGACCCCTTGATCTCGACGCCGTGCAAACCTTTGTTCGCATTGCAGAACTTGGCAGCTTCACGCAGGCTGCTGAGGCGCTTCAGACAACCCAGTCGACAGTAAGTTTAAAGCTGAAACGGCTGGAAAAGCGGTTGGGTTGCCAGCTGATTGAACGGACACCGCGTTACGTTCAGCTCTCAGCAGAAGGCACCACGTTTCTGGAGCATGCCAGAGAACTCCTGAAACAGCACGACCATGCCCTCGCTTCCCTCACCAACACACGTCAACGTCTGACCATCGGCATCAGCGATCACGTTGCAGGACCAGAACTCCCACTGCTGATCGCCCGCATGAACGCGCAAGACCCGCAGCTTCTCATCGAGATCAGGATTGGCTCTTCAGGCGATCTCCTCAAGAGCTTCGACAGGCAGGAACTCAGCACCGTCATCATCCGCCAACATGCAGACAGAAAGGACGGTAAGCTTATCGCAAATGAGAAGTTTGGCTGGTTTGCCTCTCAAGACTGGCAGCCCCGGGCAGATGAACCGCTTCCCATCGCCACCATGCCTGAGCCATGCGGCGTGCGCATCATGGCGGGAAAGCTGCTTGATGACGCTGACATCCCGTGGACGGAAGTGTTCGTCGGTGGAGGTGTGACAGCTGTATCTGCCGCCGTCATGGCCGGATTGGGCGTTGCAGCCCTTGCAAGGCGGATGTTGCCAATTGGAGCGGTAGACGTAGGAGAACGGCTGGCACTACCCGCTTTGCCATCCTTACCAATCATGCTGCATACAAGAGTGAAGGCCCCCAAGAGCAAAGACGCCATCACCGCGCTCTCAGCAGCACTTAAGAGCGCAGTGCCTGCCTGAACACCAATGCCTTACCGCGCAATAGTAATTGGCTTGCTGTTGCTGGCCAGTTGGCCTTCCCAACGGTTCCATTCAGTCATGCGCATGCTGCCTTTGGCGCGGGAGAAGTTGTCGAACAACACGAGCTCCTGCCCCTTCATCCGCCAGTTGGAAACGAAGAACAGATCCCCATCCATGCAGTGATTGAAGCTGGCAGCAAAGCCTTCATCCTTGGGTTCAGTGCTGAGATTGAGCTGGCACACGCGGTCATCAGAGTTCAGATAAACCGTCCATTTGCCAACCATATCATCGGCTTTCACAATGGGCTGAGACCTGCGCTCCTCTTTCTTGCCAAGAGCTGCTGCGGCCACAACACCCGCCAGAAACGCCGTGGCGGTGCCGGGATCAACACTACCCTGCGCAGAACTGGTGGTGGTCTCAGTCACAACAGTTCCATCTGCTTTGCGATAGGTTTTGCTCTGCGTGGTCTGGTCCTGCGCCACCGCGGCCTGAGCATCAGCAGCGCTGGCAGGTGGCCGCGCTGCGGGTGCAGGTGCGCTGTAGGTTTCCCCGCCGCCTCCGGCACTTTGACAGCCAGCAAGCGCCAACAGGCTTGCAGCAACAACAAACTTCCTCATGTCATTCCCCCCAAAGAATACGTTGGGTCTTATTGCCCGTGCCGGATCAGACGAAGCGCAGGTCCCCACCCGCTTTCGCTTCCTTCCAGCTGCCCACCTCATTTTTATGAAAAGACCCGATCACCTCACTTCTGTGATCGTAAAGGACAAGAGCATCCTCTTTTGTGTTCCAGGCCCAGACATTTGGCCTGCCGGAACACACGGAGCTCGCCGAATAATTCTTGCCAAACTGCGCTGTTTTCAGCTGCAGCGCACACGGTTTTTGCCCTTGTTTGCGCACCACAGACCACTTGCCAGCAAGTGCAGTGACAGCAGCCAGCTCTGCTTCGGTTTTTCTGGCGCGTTCAACAACGGGTTTTTCGTTAGATTTTTTAACCGTCGTCTCAGCCAGTTCCTCAACACTGTCGCTAATGTGCGGCACGCAGCCGGACATGATCAAACAGGTTGAAATTAAAAGGGTTTTGATCCGCATGTATGCCCCTGACCATGCACAGACAAACCGCTTAAACGCCCCACATCAGCTGCCTGCACCCATATCCTTCAATCTTCCAATATAGAAAAATTGAATCAAATTGATATTTTACCCTAGTAAACCTGGGAGTGATTTGAACAGACAAAACTCTGAAGTATTCACTATTAAAGTGAGTTCCTCATACGCATCACAGCATACAACACCATGAATACATAAGGTAATTCCTCGAATTACAGAGAGAATATTCCACTATACTGCGGGTGAGGGATCATCCTGCTTTAGTAAGCCGGCAAACAGAACCAAAATGCTATCCGGCTTTAATCAGCACTGCACCTGGCATGTACTGAGCGGCTTTACACCTGAGCAACAGCAGATCAGCAGCTGGCATTCAGGCACCGGACTGTTCGCGGAGGGACCACTCCAGATAACCAGCCAGCCTCACCAGAGAGGCTTGCCAACCTCCACGGGTCGCCTCGATCATGTCAGCACCCACCATGGATGTGACCTGAACAGTCACACTAAGCTCAGTCGCACTGCCCTGCTCTTTTAGAACTACCGTGATCAGGGAAGCACTCAGCAGCATATCACCGGTTGAGACCCGCTCGGTAAACAGCAAGAGATCAGGGCGACGAATGTCGTGATAACGCGTCTCAACACGAAATCGCAGATCACCTTTCTGGCCGCACTGGTGGACATCCAAACCACCAACGCGAAAGTCATTTTCTAAAAATGCAATGGCTTCATCATCAGAAGGTACACCCCAAACCGTCCGGGCGTTCGGATCCTCCCAAGCCGCAAACACCTCCTCAATAGATGCCTCCAGCTTTTCACGAATGATGATCGTGTCATGTTCAACCGCCTGCCCCATAACTCCCCCTCACGCATTGGCTGCAACAACCAAGCCTACGCCGTTTCTCACCTTAGGGAAACAGGGCTATATGCAAAAGAGATAAGAGGCCGGGCCTGCACACACGGCTTCGGTACTATCAAAACACGCAAGGCTTCACAGAGCCAGCTCACCCTTCTTGAATAGGACGACAGAAAGAACCGGATTTTTGAATGGCTTCCAGCGGCACCAGGTTTAGCATGTACTCTTCGGACTGCGCCTCTGAGTGTCCAAGCGCGACGAACTGATAGACACCATCCAGCCAGCACCCTTCCTGCGTAAACTCGGGAAGCTCATAAAAGTCCAGCGACCGCACATCATCCTTTGGGCCGTTGTCATCAAACAGCCACTCAATCACAATCGGGATCGGCTGGCCCGTGCTTCTTTTGATCTCAATGAGTTCTTCCCGCAAAGCACTGCAATACTGCTCATCCAACGTGCCCAGCTTCACCCGCAGGTGGCCCATCAACCCGTGATAGGCAGGCGGCGGATAGGTAACTGTGTAGGTAAAAGGTTCAGCTGGTTCCCCTTCAGGCGTATCGACGGGCATTGCCGTCACTTCCCAGCGCGGCACCGGTGTTTTGCCGTCACCAGCCTTGCACACCGGCAGATCAATCTGCGCAGCCTGAACGGAGCTAAAGCTAACCGCAGTAAAGACAACCAAACACGCCCATAATCTCATCAGGCCTTAATCTCCCAAAGGTGTTGCAAACTCTGACAGTTGAAGCGCCCACAAAGCCGTTATGCGGTTAAAACACTCCATCCCAAGCACCGGCGCCAGTGTTCCCTTAGGGTTCATGGCAAAAGGAATGTTGCAGGCGTTGTTTCGAAAGGCCTTCCAGTTCCGAGTGGATTCAACAAGCTCGGTCTTCGTGGCCTTATTCTCGTTCCGCCTCAACTCCTTTTCAGAGTTCGAAATCATCTTTTCCCAAAGCGCCGTTTCCCGTGAGTAACATTCCCGCATGCCCATGCTGGTCTGGTCCTGCAACTTCATGGCGCAATGTTCAAACACCTTTCCAATGCACTGGACTCTGTTGGTGAACACAAGCCCCCCTTTTTGCAGGCACTCATGAAAGACCTTAATCTCATCAGCTCGTGGCTGGTTCGGCCCTTGAGCAAGGGAAACAGCAGAGGAACTCAAAAACGCAAGAAACACCAGACACCGGATGATCATGGCACACCTTCCATTAGCGCGTATCTCCGGAAAGTGGACACCGGTTTTTGGCAAAGATACGCAAAACAAACGCAAGCAGTTCACCTGCAACTGCTTTGGGAAGGTGCTAGTTTACGCACTGAACCTTAAGCCCGCTGTAGGTTACTGTAATCAAGCACTTTCAGCCTTAATGGTGTTCTGCCAGTCTCGCTAAACTGCAACAAAAAAGGGTTCCGGAGCAGCGCCCCGAAACCCTCATAAAACCTGACAATAATCAGGTCTTAAATCTTAGCGGTAACCGTAGGAACCGTCTTTCCACTCGTACCAAACGTAACCTGGCAGAGACACGTCGCCCTTCTCGTTGAAGGACAGCTCACCAAGAACTGTGTCAAACTTGCCTGCGTTCAGCTTTTCTACAACTGCGTCGTAGTCGGTGGTGCCAGCTTCAGCAGCAGCCGCCGCCCATGTCTGGATCGCAGCGTAGGTGTAAAGTGCGTAACCTTCAGTGGTTTTACCAGCAGCTTCAAGAGCAGCCACAACAGCAGCAGCTTCTTCGTTGTTACGTGGATCCGGTGGGAAGGTCATCAGAGTGCCTTCACCAGCAGGGCCAGTGATGGACCAGTACTCATCAGTCACCAGAGCGTCACCAGAAACCAGAATGGTGTCCATGCCCTGATCAACCATCTGACGCTTCATCAGACCAGCTTCAGTGTGGTAACCACCAACGTAAAGAACGTCGACTTTTTCAGACTTCAGCTTGGAAACCAGCGCGGTGTAGTCTTTTTCACCAGCGGTGTAAGCTTCATAAAGCGCTTCCTGCTTACCAGCAGCATTCATCACAGCTTTGGTCGCATCAGCAAGACCTTTACCGTAAGCGGTCTTGTCGTGGATCACAGCAATGTTCTTGCCGCCGAACTCTGTCGCAAGCGTAGTACCGGCAACTTTACCCTGCTGGTCATCACGACCACACACGCGGTAGGTACCAGGGCCTGGACGCTCGTCGGTGTACTTCGGGTTGGTAGAAGCTGGGGTGATCTGGATGATACCCTCTTCAGCGTATACCTGAGAAGCTGGGATGGAAGAACCGGAGCAGAAGTGACCAGCCATGAATGCTACGTTTTTACCAACCATCTGGTTCGCAACCGCAACAGCCTGCTTAGGGTCACATGCATCATCGCCAACTTCCAGAACAAGCATCTCGCCGTTCACACCGCCAGCAGCTTGATGTCAGCAACAGCCTGCTCAGCACCAGCTTTCATCTGCGCACCAAACGATGCGTACTGACCAGTCATTGGGCCTGCAGTAGCAATAACGATTTCAGCCATAGCCGCGCCAGACATTGCCATAGCAGCAACACCGGCAACGCTCGCCAAAAGATACTTTTTCATAAAAAACTCCCCGAGTCAGGTGCATTTCTCAATTGAAATTGAGCGGGAAACGCAACCGTCTCCCACCAGAGCAGGCAAACCCCTCGCCTGCTCAATGCTTCCGACAATGAGACCTCTCCGTACTCATCATCTGGATGCCTAGCCAGAAACTAGTTTGAACCAGAACTGACCGAATGCGCAACAATTATCTAAGTAATTTTGCGAATTAGTAATTATCTTGCTGGCCCGGCTTCAACTTCCAGCCAAACGGACCTGTCTTTTGATAAAGCCAGCTGTATTGAGTCACCATCTGGTTGGTGCGGGTCACGCGGTAGCTCACCAGCGCAATGCCGATGAGAATGGCGTAGTCCACCACCAGATATTGAATAGACAGCAGCGGCTCTTCAAACAGCGCGAACGACAGAAAACGCATCGCCAGCGACAGCAGGAAGATAAACCAGAACAGGATCGGCAAAGGCCGCCACGTGGTCGCAATGGAACGACCCGTGGCTGCAGCTGCCAGCCCGCCAAGAACAACAACCAGCATGATAAAGGCAGGCATCGAGCTGCCATAAAGAATACCCATCTCTAAGCCTCCGTCGAGCGCATTCCCGAAAAGTGGGAACCGGTTTTCGGACAAGGATCCGCGCAAAAACAATTCATTAGAGCATCTCTCAAAATTTCATCTGTCATAGCCATGCTCTAATGTGCGCCGCCTTCAAGATAAGCCGCTTTCACCTCTTCACGAGACAGAAGCTCCTTACCTGTGCCGGTCATGGTGATTGTGCCGTTGACCATCACGTAGCCCCGGTGAGCCAGCTTCAGCGCGTGATACGCATTCTGCTCAACAAGGAACACGGTCAGACCATCGGTCCGGTTCAGCTCAGCAATCGCCTCAAAAATCTGCGACACGATAATCGGTGCCAGACCCAGAGACGGCTCATCCAGCAGAAGAAGACGCGGACGGCTCATCAGCGCGCGGGCAATCGCCAGCATCTGCTGCTCACCACCGGAAAGCGTCCCACCGCGCTGCTGCTGACGTTCTTTCAAACGCGGAAACAGCTCAAACGCACGGCGCAAGTCTTCTTCAAAGTGCTCGTTCCCAGCAACCATGCCGCCCATCATCAGGTTCTCCAGAACCGTCATGCGTGGGAAGATACGGCGCCCTTCAGGAGATTGAGCGATGCCAGTGCGCATGATCTCGAAGGTCGGCTTGTAGGTGATGTCCTCACCGCAATACGACACCGAGCCATGACGGGCCTGCGGCGTACCGCAAACGGTCATCATCAGGGTCGATTTGCCGGCACCATTGGCACCAATCAGCGTAACGATCTCCCCTTCATACACATCAAGATCAACACCATGCAGCGCTTGAATCTTGCCGTAGAAAGTTTGAACACCGCGAATGCTCAGGAGTGGTTGTTGTGCGCTCATACGATGCCCACCTCCTCTTCAACCTGATCAACTTCATCATCCTCAACACCCAGGTAAGCCGCAATCACATGCGGATCGTTCTTCACGAACTCAGGGGTGCCATCAGAAATCTTCACGCCGTAATCCAGCACCACAACGTGGTCGGAGATTTCCATCACAACAGACATGTCATGCTCAATCAGCAGAACAGACGTGTCATGCTCTTTACGGATGTATTGAAGCAGAGTGTTCAGCTCCAAGCTCTCTTTCGGGTTCAAACCAGCAGCTGGCTCATCCAGGCAAAGAAGCTCAGGACCGGTACACATGGCACGGGCAATTTCCAGACGGCGCTGATCACCGTAGGAAAGGTCCGCAGCAGGCGCATCAGCCCGATCAATCAGATCGATCCGCTCCAGCCAGTACTTGGCAGTCTCAATCGCATCCACGTTGGACTTCTTGTAGCCGCCCAGACCGAGCAGACCACCAATCGTCCAGTTGGAAGCAACCATCAGCGGATTGTGCTGCGCCACCATCAGGTTTTCCAGAATGGTCATACCGCCAAACAGACGGATGTTCTGGAAGGTACGGGCAACTTTGGCCTCAGCCGTAATCTTGAAGTCCGGCTTGCGCTCCAGAAGATGCTTTTCTCCGTTGGAGCGGTTCATCACCAGACGACCTTCAGTCGGCTTGTAGAACCCGGTGATGCAGTTAAACACTGTGGTTTTACCCGCACCGTTCGGTCCGATAAGCGCAGTAATATCACCGCGCCCAACATTGAAGCTCAGGTCACCAACAGCGGTTAGACCGCCAAAGCGCATGGTCAGGTGTTCGACCTTCAGAACAGGGTTGTTGTCCCAGGTGCTCATCCGTGGCCCTCCTGAACAAGATCGGCAGATATACCTTTTGCGTTTTTGGAAAGTGCCACACTCGGCGTTCTGCTGGAAACAAGCCCACGAGGCTTCCAGACCATGATGACAACCATGATCAGACCGAAGACAAGCATGCGATATTCTTCAAACTCACGGAAGAACTCGAAACCGCCGATCATCACAACTGCCGCAATCACAACGCCCATTTGCGAACCGAGACCACCCAGCACCACGATCGCAAGAATGATCGCAGATTCAAGGAAGGTGAAACTCTCAGGAGAAATAAAGCCCTGACGTGTTGCGAAGAAGGAGCCAGCAAACCCGCCGAACATCGCGCCAAGAGCAAACGCTGTCAGCTTGGTGTTGGTGGTGTTGATGCCAAGCGCACGACACGCAATCTCATCTTCACGCAGCGCTTCCCATGCACGACCAATCGGCATTCTGCGCAACCGCATAGTCACGAAGTTGGTGACCATCGCCATGATAAAGATGAGGTAGTACAGGAAGATAATGCGATGGATGCTGTTGTACTTCAGGCCGAAGAAGTCAGCAAAACCGCCTTCACCACGGGTGAACTCCAGACCAAAGAAGCTTGGGCGCGGAATGCCGGAAAGACCATCAGGGCCACCGGTAAACTCGTACCAGTTCAGCAGAACCACTCGGATAATCTCACCAAACGCAAGCGTCACAATGGCAAGGTAGTCCCCTCGAAGCCTCAGAACCGGGAAGCCCAGAATGATGCCCCAGAACGCAGCCAGAATACCGGCCAGCGGAAGACAGATCCAGAAGGAGAAGCCGAAGTAGTGCGCCAGCAACGCGTAGGAATAAGCACCCACCGCGTAAAAGGCCACATAGCCAAGGTCCAGAAGACCAGCAAGGCCAACCACAATGTTCAGGCCCCATCCCAGCATCACGTAGGTGAGCACGAGGATGGCAAGGTCAATGTACTGACGGGAGCCACGGGAACCGAGCCAGAACATCAACGCAAACGGAAGCACAACAGCCAGCACCAGCATGCCGTATTTCAGCATGTTCGCACTGCCGGTACCCAAACCACCTTTTGGCAGGAACCCGGAAATCCCGATGCTTGGTGCATCTTCGCGCTTCCAGAAGAACATGTTCAGAAGGAAGCGACCGGCGAACACAACAATCACAGCGGTGGCAACCGCCAGCCAGCGGTGTTCAAGGAAGAGTTCGGCACCACGGCCAGAGGCAACATCAACCTTGAGACCCACCATGACACAGGCCAGTGCGAAGGTAATAACCGCACCACCCAGACTGTCTTTCAGGCTTGCAACAAGCAAGCTATCTCTTTGTCTTGCTTGCATTATACCTTCTCCACCTCAGGTTGGCCGAGAAGACCTTCCGGCATAAAGATGAGCACGATCGCGAGGATCGAGAATGCGGCCACGTCCTTGTACTCAACTGAGAAGTAACCGGACCAGAATGTCTCGATCAGGCCAATCAACAGGCCACCAAGCATCGCGCCCGGCAGGGAGCCAATGCCACCCAGCACCGCAGCGGTAAACGCCTTAACACCAGCAAGGAAGCCAATGTAGAAGTCAACAACGCCGTAATAGAGAAGGAACATCAGACCGGCGACAGCTGCCAGAGAAGCACCCATGACGAAGGTCAGCGAGATGGTGCGGTCGACGTTCACGCCAAGCAACGCTGCCATCTTACGGTCCTGCTCACAGGCACGCTGCGAACGGCCAAGATTTGTATTGTTGATGAGGTAAGTAAACCCAACCATCAGAATGACGGTGGTCACCACAATCAGGATCTGCACGTAAGACAGGTTGACGATAAAGCCAGAGCCGTCAGCACCACCATCAGTCAGCTGAAATCCTCCCGAAATCAGCGGCTGAAGTGGTTTGTTTTTCGCGCCTTGAGAAACCTGAACAAAGTTCTGAAGAGCAATTGATGCACCAATTGCAGTAATCAGCGGTGCAAGGCGGAATGAGCCACGCAAAGGCCGATAGGCAATACGTTCTACTGTCCACCCCCAAACAGCAGTCAGAGCCATGGCCACCACAAGAACGAGGGCCAGAGCCAAAATCAAAAGAAGCACCGGTGTAGCGGCAGTAATGCCAAGTGCAACAATTAGAATAAGTGCAACGAAAGATCCGACCATGAAGATATCGCCATGGGCGAAGTTAATCATGCCGATAATGCCATAGACCATTGTATAGCCAATGGCGATGAGCCCATAAATGGACCCAAGCGTCACACCATTGATAAGTTGTTGGAGAAAGTAATCCATGTTTTATTTTGTTCCCCGCATGAGATCAGCTTTTAGTTGCTGTCCAGTCTGAATGCCTCCGAATTCAGACCCCAATATTTTATGGTAAGCCGACCTGTAAGTATATTACCCATACTTATAAGTCCGTATTTTGGAATTTTCCTATTCTTTATGCGCCGCAAACGCATTTTTATTTCATAGAACCCAAAATCTGGACTTATTCCTACTCCCGACAATCCGCTAGGACAGGCTCTGAGATCAGAGCACCACAACCAATGCGTGAATATTTCTCATCCGTAGAATGCCTCTTCCCTATTCTGTAATATATCACAGCTGATGTATACTGACCATATCCAGACAAAAACTGCAAGATGGTACCCGGGATTTTTTGAAGATTTCCAATCTGCCAGCTCGCGAAGGCACGATTGAGCCTTCTAATTTCTACTAAAATTCCGTATCAGCAAATCACGGCTCCAAAACGAGAGGGAAGCCCTCGGTATATTAATCAGTTTTTAGCAGTAGAACTAGCTTTTCTCAGCAAATGGCTATAACTACTCTAATTGAAATACCTGTCGTTTTTGGGCGACTGAAAAGTACTAATGAATATTGTACAGTGTGAAACACAGATCATATCTGTGGGAATATCTTGGAACGAACTGGATGACGACAGCTTTAACAATGGCGCCCGCTGATAATACGAGCAAAAGTCTGGCCTCTCATGAATTTAGAGAGGCAATGAGTCGTTTAGGCGCTTCAGTTCACTTGCTTGCCAGTGCCGGTTCTGCCGGTCGCGTTGGCGCAACAGTTTCATCTGTCTGCTCTGTGTCAGATGATCCGGCCACCCTGCTCGTCTGCCTCAACCGCAGCGCAAAGGTGAATCAGATCGTCAAAGACAACGGCGTCTTTTCCATCAACACACTCATTCATGACCACACTGATCTTTCCAACGTCTTCGCAGGTCAGGGCGACCTGTCAATGGAAGAACGCTTCGCAAAAGGAAGCTGGGGCACTCTGGCAACAGGAAGCCCGATTTTGGAGAGCGCACGCGTCAGCTTTGACTGCCACATTAAAGAAGTGACTGAAGTTGGCACGCACTCTGTTATATTCGGCGAGGTGGTCGCAGCACGTCTGGGTGAATTTGCACCTGCTCTGATCTACCTTGATCGGAACTATCATTCCGTCTGAATTTGGTCCTAAGTTCCCATTTCGGAACCAGGCCTACAGCAATAAAAGAATTTTCTGCACCAATCGCGATGGACCTGTCGCGGTTGTGCATCTGCATATTTCGACATTGATTTAGGGAAAAACGATGACACCAGCACCGCGCAATCTGATAACCGACGTTCCGGGATTGAAGGTCGGCAATGCCCATTGCGAAAAGACCAAGTCCGGTGTCACGGTTCTCATACCCGACGAACAGGCCGTTGCGTCCGTCGCCATTTTGGGCGGCGCTCCAGGCACGCGCGATATCGCTCTTCTGGAACCAGAGCAAACCGTCAACGCCATCGACGCCCTCGTGCTGTCCGGCGGCTCCGCATTCGGGCTGGATGCAGGCAGCGGCGCACAGGTGCGACTGGCAGAACTCGGCAAAGGTTTCAAAGTTGGCAGTGCAGTCATTCCAATTACCCCCACAGCTATTCTATTCGATCTCCTCAACGGGGGGATAAATCCTGGGGCAGAAAACCAGTCTACCGTGAGATGGGCATCGAAGCGGTCGACAACGCTGGTGACGATTTTGAGCTCGGCTCAGCAGGCGCAGGCTTTGGCGCCACCACCGCAGACCTCAAAGGCGGCCTCGGCTCTGCCTCCCTCTCCCTGCCCCGCGGCGGCACAGTTGGTGCCCTCATCGCGGTAAACGCATTAGGCCGCCCCACCATCGGCGACACGCCATACTTCTGGGCCGCTCCAAGCGAGCAAAACGGGGAATTCGGCGGTCTCGGCTGGCCAGCAGAAATGCCGGGCATGGACCGCACCGTGCAAACCAAGTTCACTCTGGGCACAATCGATCTGTCCCCGAACACCAACACCACCATCGGCATCGTTGCCACTGATCTGATCCTCACCAAGTCCGAAGCCAAGCGCATCGCCACCGCCGCCCACGACGGTTATGCCCGCGCCCTCTGGCCAGCGCCACACCCCAATGGATGGTGACCTGCTCTTCGTGATCTCAACCGGCAAACGCAAGATGCAAGACCCGATGGTCGAACTGCTCGAACTCGGCGCCTACGCCGCTCAGACTGTCTCCAGAGCTATCGCTCGCGGCGTCTACAACGCGACGGAGTACCCTGGTGACACAGTACCAACATGGAAGAGCCAACACGGATCACGGTAGATTTGAATTCCGTATCCTGATATTTCCGTTAAGGTAAAGCTCACATAGCAACGCAAGCAAACCCATAAAAACGCAAGTTTGCGCAAAACAACGCAAATCGACGCAAACCGGTATAATGTGCTGGAGTTTTGGATCGAGCTCACCAGGGGTGGGAGCCGGTATTCAAGGCAGTTTTGCTCTCTTGAATAAGTGCCGAAAGGCAAAAAAGATGCGCCGCCTCTGGTGTTGGGGGCAGAGGCGACGCGGGGGAGCAAAGGACGGAGTGTTGCGGTAAATATACGCCGCCCTTTGCGTATCTCGGAGGTCTTCCCGGTTTTAGATAACCGGGAAGACCTTTTTCTTATGCCGGTTCCGGCTCAGCCTTCTGACCGTCAGAAACTTTTTCTTCCAGTTTTTTCAGAGGCTTGTCTGCTTCACCTTTACCTGCACCCTTTGTTGGATGAATGCGGTAGAAGATGATGAACAGCAGCGGAACAGCAATCAGCGTTAACACCGTCGCAAACGCCAGACCACCCATAATGGTCACAGACATACTCGCGAACATCGGATCAACAATCAGCGGAGCCATACCAAGGATCGTCGTGATCGCCGCCATAGACACCGGACGCAGACGAGACACACTCGCACGAACCACAGCGTCAAACCGGTCTCCACCTTCTTCAAGCTGAAGGTCGATCTCTTCCAGCAGCACGATCGCGTTCTTGATCAACATGCCTGACAGAGACAGCACACCAAGGATCGCCATGAAGTCCAGCGGCAAACCTGTACCCAGCAGACCAATCACCACACCGTTGACAGACATCGGTACGATCAGCCAGATGATGAGTGGTTCCCGAACCTTAGAGAACAGCAGGATGGAGATAACAATCATCACAAGGAAGGTGACTGGAACCTTACTCCCCAGCGATTCATTCGCATCCTGAGAGTTTTCGTACTCACCACCCCACTCCATGGAATACCCATCCGGCAGCGGAACAGCCTCAATCGCCCCCCGAATTCGGGCATGAGCAACCGACGCCAACTCATCCGGCGCACTTGCACCAAGCACACTCAGCGTCTTCACGCGGTCCCGCCGACGGATCAGAGTATCTTCAGCCACGGTAGAAATACCGGAGGTAACCTGATCAATCGGCACGTACTTGCGCTGCTGAGAACTCCAAACCAGAGTGTTTACAAGAGCTTCAGAGGCAGTCTCACCTTCACCACGCTGACGCTTCACGATGATCGGAATGTCTTCATCCAGATCACGATAGCTACCAGCACGGATACCGTCAGAGGTAAACTGGATTGCAGTAGACAGATCCTGACGAGTGATCCCAGCAATACGCGCACGCTGTTCGTCGAACTTCGGCTGCATCACCAACTCACGCTCACGCCAGTCAGTACGTACATCACTCAAGCGATATTGAGGATCCTTAAAGATCGCCATCATCTCTTCAGAGATCGCCCGCAGAACATCCGCATCCGGACCCGTAATACGCGCCTGAACATCAGCACCAGACGGAGGACCAAACACCAGACGCTCGGTATAAACCTGTCCCTGAGGCAGCTCCTGAACACCAAACTCACGGATCTTCAGAGCCAAATCATCAATGATATCAGTATTCTCAGTGCGTACGATCACCTGACCATAGTTGGAGCTTCCATCCTGAGCAGAGTATGTCAGCATGAAGCGGGTCGCACCCTGACCAATGAAGGTATTGGTAGAAACAACACCCGGCAGAGACAGGATCTCGTTCTCCAGCTTCTCCATATCACGCGCAGTCGCATGAATGTCGGTACCATGCGGCAGCCAGTAGTTCACGTAGAACAGCGGCGTTGCAGAGTTCGGGAAGAAGGAGTTTCCAACAAACTGGAAGGACCAGAAGCAAACTACAGTTACACCAATAAGAGCCGCCAGAGACAACCAGCGCAGTTTCAGGGTCAGAACCAGGATCTTACGGAACAGGGTATAAAGAACACCACGGTACGGATCATGCTCGTCACCAGTGATGGCCGCCATCTTGAAAAAGTACTTACCAAACAGCGGTGTAACGAGGATCGCAAAGAGCCAGGACATCAGCAGGGAAATGCCAACAACCGCGAACAGGGAGAACATGAACTCACCCGTACTGTCGCTGGAAAGACCGATACCTGAGAACGCCATGATGCCGATAACAGTTGCACCCAGCAGCGGCCACTTGGTCTGCTCAACAACGGTCGACGCAGCTTTGATAGGCCGCATACCACGCTGCATGTTGATCATCATACCTTCAGCAACAACGATCGCGTTGTCTACCAACATACCCATGGCGATCACGAGAGCACCAAGCGAAATACGCTCAAGCTCAATACCACCAAGTTTCATCAGCAGGATAGTTGAAAGCACGGTCAGCAGCAGAACAGAACCCACCACAACAGCAGCACGCCAGCCCATGAAGATGCCGAGCACCACAATCACAATGGAAACAGACATCACAAGGTTCCATACGAAGGAACCAACAGCCTGATCAACCACACGGTGCTGTTCGTAGATCGGGATGATTTCCATGCCAACTGGCAGGTTCGCACGCAGCTCGTTCAGATGCGCTTCAACGCCCTGACCAACAGCCACAATGTTTGTGTCTTCAACAGCAGCTACACCAAGAGTAACAGCGCGCTGTCCGTTATGACGAACCAGAACACTTGTTCTCAGGCTCTTCGACAGAAAGCGTAGCCACATCAGACAAGCGCACCATCGCAGTAGAACCCGGATTACCGATCACCAGATCCTGAATGCTGCGGTAGCTGTCAAAAGCGGAAACAGTTGAGATGCGAATACGCAGATCACCGGATACCGTGGTACCGTTCGCCTGAATAGCATTCTCTGCATTCAGCACGTTCTGCACGTCAGCAATGGTGATACCCAGCTGTGCCAGACGGTCCTGATCCATCGCAATGACGATCTCGTCTTCAGGCGCACCAAGGATGGAAACCTTCGCAACGTTGTCGACAGTCAGCAGTTCACGGCGCAGTTCCTTGACGGTCTTACGGATATCCCGGTTGGAGTATCCATCAGCTGTCAGGGCATAGTACATGCCGAACACATCACCGAAGCTGTCGTAAACAATCGGAGTGCGAACACCGCTTGGCAGGTTCGGCATCTCGTCGTTCACTTTACGACGCAGCTCATCCCACACCTGTGGCAGCTCAGTACCATCGTAGATGTCCTTCATCTCAACCTGAATACGGGAGAGACCCGGTTCAGAGGTACTACGAACTTCCTTCAGCTGAGGCATCTGCTGAATGGCACTTTCGAGCCGTTCAGTAACTTCTTCTTCTACTTCCGCAGCGCTCGCACCCGGATAGGAGGTGATCACCTGCGCTTCTTTAATTGTAAATGCCGGATCTTCCAGTCGTCCAATGCCGCCTAGAGCCCAAATGCCACCAAGAAGAGCAATCAGGACAACCATCCAGACATTGACCGGCTTCTCAATTGAGTAGCGTGCAATATCCATTTCAAAAACTCCTAGACGCTACTCTTACAGCTTTGGCACGATCTGCTGGTTTTCACTCAGATGGCTCACACCTGCTGTCACGATCATTTCGCCGTCCTTCAGGCCGGAGAGGATCGGAATGAAACCACCCAGTACGGTACCGAGTAGAACCTTACGGCGACCAACGCGCTTTTCACTCTCATCAACAACCCAAACGTAAGAGCTCTTGTCTGGCGCAGAACCGATAGCAGAAGTTGGGACGAAGAACGCAGTAGCACCTGCTGCATCAAGACTGTTGAGCTTCACTTTCACGCTCGCAGTCATGCCAGGGATGATGTTAAAGCCAGCATCATTGTCCATCGCCAAAGTCACGCGGTAAGTCTGTGCAACCATGTCAGCTTCAGTGCTGTGCTCGCGGTATTCCAGCGGAAACACTTTGCCCGGATGAGATGGGAACTCAGCGGTCATTTTCAGCACGGAAGACTCTGTTGCCTGAGCAAACAGTGTTTCTGGTACGTTGATGTCGATGCGAACTTCACTCACGTCCTGTACGCGTGCGATGCTGGTACCAGCATTGATGATCGCGTAGTTGTCGAGCGTACGGGAAGTAACAATTGCGTCGTATGGGGCCACAATCTTTGTGTAACCAAGGTTTTGCTTGGCACGATCAAGGGTCACTTCAGCAAGGTCAAATGCAGTTTTTGCGTTATCGTACTGACCTTCAGAAATAACCTGTTTGTCTTTCAACGTTTCAAAGCGCTGCAGGTCTTTCTTCTTTTGCTCGTAGTTGACCTGAGCTTCACGAAGAGCGTTCTCATAATCAGTTGGGTCAAGCGCAGCAATCAAATCGCCCTTTGCAATGCGCTGTCCTTCAACGATTGGTAGTTCGACAAGCTGGCCGGATACCCGGAATGCCAGATCAACGGTCTGAACCGCATCAACACGTCCTGTGAAATTACGTGTGAAGAGATCATCAACCTCAGAAACGACCATGACACGAGCTGGGCGCGGCGCTACCGTTTTAGGTGCTTCCGCGATTTCCTGCTCCTGACAGCTTGCAAGCAGCAGAGCAAGTGCCCCAACAAAAATAGGCGCGCCCAGGCGTCCTATTCTACTTTTTCCGCTTATTTTCTGCATTTTACCTTAGTTTCCAGCTTCAGCGTTCAATACTGCGTGTCGGGAGTTCTGGGAGGAAATTTCCAACACGCGATCAATAAGTTCATCGATTTCACCAGCACTGCAGTGTTCAATGTCCAGAGCCTGGCGATAATAAAGTCCGTCAATAATGAGCAAACACATGTGCCCCAACACCGGGTCACTAATCTCACTGCTGATTGCTCGACCGAACTCAGTGCTCATATCCTGAAATTCAGCAACCAATTCAGGCTCTTGGGCAGCAAGAGCAAACAGTGCTTTAGGTGCGGTCTTCTCTCTATATTCCTTATAGATCTGAAAGCTTGCCCTCAAAATTGGGCAGGCCACCCCCTGCTCTGTCAGCTTGTCACTCAACGCGTAAGTCCGTTCCCGAACTTCGGTCACAACCCGGCGGATCACCCCAAGCAAAAGCTCTTGCTTGCTCCGGAAATTGTAAAGCACTCCGCCTTTGGACATACCGGCCTCAGCCGCCACGGCATCAATGGTCAGCTTGCGCGTCCCTTCAATGCAAACCAGACGCTCGACTGCATCCAGAATATGTTCCGCTGTTGTTTCCACGTTGGTATCCCTCTCCACTCTCGGAGCCTTGTACCGTCTGGTCGGTTTCTGTACCGTCCAGTCGGTTTTTGTACCGTCCAGTCGGTTTTAGAGGAAGACCAAAAAAAAGACAAGTTCGAATTTTGAGAAAATCGAGATAGCTGCCCGTAGGAAACCGCATAGCAAGAAAAAGGTCACGTAACTGTGACTTGAAACACAAAATGCCGACCCCATAGGGATCGGCATTTGTTGATTTTCCGCCAATAACTGGATGTTATTCGGCTGCTTCTTTGAAGGTCACCGTGGTTGGATCTTCCTCAAGTCGACCAAGCAGCTCTTCGCGCCGTAGTTGCGCAAGCCGCATGTTCTCGTCTTTGATCGGACCATAGCCGCGAATAGAATCAGGCAAATTCAAGAACTCACGCAGGAGACCATAATTTGCCGTTCCCAGCTTTCCGCAGGCAAGACTAAGGTCATCACGGTACTGTTTGATCAATGCACGCTCTTCCTTCCGTTCACGTGCATACCCAAACGGATCAAGAGCTGTTCCACGCAAACTACGGAGTGAGACAAGCATTTCAAATGCCTTGAAAATCCAAGGACCAAAGGCCCGCTTTTGCGGGCGCCCAGTCTTTGGATCAGGCTTACTAGGCAAGAATGGCGGCGCCAGCATCAACTGCAACTCACCTGGATCTGCAAACTGAGCTTCCAGGTTCTTGCGGAACTCAGGCTCACTATAAAGACGCGCCACTTCGTACTCATCTTTATAAGCCATCACCTTATAAAGCATCTCAGCGGCAGTGTGGGTGATCTCAAGAGAACCCGGACCAAACTCCTCGTCCTTCGCACGGATCTCGGTGATCTTATCGAGATACTTATTGGCGTAGGATTTGTTCTGGTAAGCCGTCAACTCCTTGGCAAAGAAAGCAATCTTCTCATCCAGCGTCATCACCGCAACGGCTTCCTGACGTGGAAGCACTGCGAAGATCGCATCTGGGTTGGAGTAAAGAACACGACCTGCATGGAAGGCATTGATGTTCTTCTCAACCGCAGCACCATTCAATGAGATGGCATTCTCAATCGACTGTGCTGAGATTGGCAGTGTGCCAGCCTGATAAGCCAGACCGATCAGCATCATATTGGTGTAAATCGCATCACCAAGCAGCTTCTCAGCGATATTCGCCAGATCATGTGCTCTCAGATCAAGCGTACCCTGCTCAAGCGTTCGTTTCATCTTGTGCTCATCAAACGACAGCTGCTGCTTCATAACGAATTCTGAAGTCGGCGTGACGTTTGTGTTCACAAAACCATGCGTTCTGCTCTTGTGATAAAGCGACAGCTGTTCAGCCTTACTTGCAACCAGCATGTCACTCGCAATGAGCACATCCAACTGTGCAGGCGGAACACGTGGTCCCTCAATCGTGTCGCTTGCTGCTGCAAAACGCACGTGAGAGGTCACAGGACCACCCTTCTGAGCAAGACCAGTCATATCCAGCGTAGATGCTTTGATGCCGTCAATATGTGCTGCCATCGCAATAATAGCGGAAATGGTCGTCACCCCCATGCCGCCAATACCAGCCACCAGCAGGTTGCGAGTGTTCTCAAGCGAAGGAAGCTGAACTTCAGGCAACTGCTTCACGTATTCATCCAGCGCAAAGTCCGCTGGCTTGGCCTGACGCAGCTTGGAGCCCTTCACATAAACGAAGGATGGACAGAAACCCTTCACACAGGAAAAGTCTTTGTTACAGGACGACTGATTGATGCGGCGCTTTTCACCAAACACCGTCTCAACGGGCTCAACGGAGAGACAGTTGGACTGTACAGAACAGTCACCACAGCCCTCACAGACACGATCATTGATGAACAAGCGAAGATCCGGATCAGGATACAATCCTCTCTTACGCCGACGACGCTTCTCAGCAGCACAGGTCTGATCAAACACGATCGCTGAAACGCCTTTGAACTCTTTGAGTTCGTTCTGCACCTTCATCAAATCATCGCGGTGATGCACAGGCTCGGTCAGTGCCAGATCCTGACGCCCTTGATAATCATCAGGATGCTCGGAGAGCAGAACCACCCTCTCAACACCTTCGGCATGAAGCTGATTGAGAAGCTGAGGAACCGTCAGCGATCCATCGATCTCCTGACCACCTGTCATCGCAACAGCGTCATTATAAAGGATCTTGAAGGTAATCGGCACACGCGCCGCCACAGCCTGTCGGATCGACAGAATACCGGAGTGGAAGTAAGTTCCGTCACCCATATTCGCAAACACATGCTCATCACGGGCAAAGTGCGCCTGTCCAACCCACAGCGAGCCCTCACCACCCATAGCAATCTGACCATCAGTCGTCCGGCCATTAATCTCGGTCATGGCATGACAACCAATCCCCGGCATAGAGCGAGACCCTTCAGGCACCACGGTAGACGTGTTGTGCGGGCAACCAGAACAGAAGAACGGAGAACGAGCAGCAAGCTCGCCATGTCCCTGCGCCCACATTTGCTGGCGCATCATGGAATCAGCAACAGACCGCATCTCGTCATTGATGTACTCCCGAGGCAGGAAGTTCATAATCACGCGGATCATCTCATCAATGGAAAGCTCCAGCACATCAGAGAGCAATGGCTCACCCTGCGCATCTTTCTTTCCAAGGATCTGCGGCTGCTGATCACTTGGCCAGTTATAAGCAATCTCTTTGATCTGTGGTTCGATGAACGCACGCTTGTGTTCAACAACCAGAATCTTCTCAACACCGCGCGCAAAGCTTGAAAACGCTGTTGGCTCCAGCGGATAAGGCATACCCACCTTATAAACCGCAAGCCCGATCTCCTTGGCACGCCGATCCGTAATACCCATCAGACGCAATGCCTGACACAGATCACGGAACGCCTTACCTGTGGCAACCATGCCGATTCGAGGCTTCTGCGCTCCATAGGCTACATGATCCAGACGATTCGCTTTGGCATAGGCCAGAACCGCTGGCATGCGGATATCACGCAGCAAACGCTCCGTTTCCAGACGGTTGCCGAGCAAAAGCACCCGGTTCAACTCCGCATTCTTGCGCGGATCAAACGCAGCGGGGCGTGAGAATGACAAACGCTGAGGGTCTACGGAAACAACACCAGATGCATCCATCGTATCTGCAAGGCAAATCAATGCACTCCACAGACCGGTGTAACGCGACATCTCAAACCCGTGCAGACCAAAATCTAGCACTTCCTGAATGTCAGCCGGGTTGAGAACAGGGATTTCTGCGTGTTGGAAGAAAAACTCGCTTTGTGCCGGCAAAATGGAAGATTTTGCCAGATGGTCATCGCCAGCAAGCGCCACAACACCGCCATTTGGGTCGGTTCCAGAAGCACTTGCCTGATGCAGCACATCTCCGGCTCTATCAACACCTGGCGCCTTCCCGTACCAGATGCCGTAGACACCATCATAGGCAGAACCTTTTCCGTGCTGCCGAACTTTTTGCGATCCCCAAACCGCTGTTGCACCCAGTTCCTCATTCACTCCCGGTTGAAACTGAATATCCAGCGGATCAAGATATTGACGTGATCTTTGAAGCTCCGTGTCGTAGCCAGCGATTGGAGAACCGCGGTATCCTGAGATAAAACCGCCTGTTTTCAATCCGTTAGCTCGATCCAAACGACCGCGGTCCAACGCCAGTCGTACCAGTGCCTGAATACCGGTCAGGTAAACATTGCCTGTTTCAGCTGTGTATTTATCATGTAAGCTGATCGGTGGCACACTTACATTCATTCAATGAGCTCCTCTCCCATCATGCTGTGGACGGTCCCCCCCGCCAAAACCAATTCTTTCGTCCTAGCCCATAGTGATCCTTTTTTTGCGTGCTTTCTGTGCTATCCTACCGACAAATACGTACTCAGTCGAAAAATTATTCCTAAGAGGGCATATGAGCGAAAATTCCTTATTGGACCCATCCGACATCCGAGTTCTGCGCATTCTGCAAAAAGATGCATCCCAATCCATCGCAGATATCGCCAAAGAAGCCGGTATGAGCCAAACTCCTTGCTGGAGGCGAATTAAGAAACTCAAAGAGACTGGAGTGATCAAACAGACAGCAGCTCTGGTTGATCGCGAAGCAGTCGGTCTTGGCTTTCTCGCATATGCCTTTGTTAAGCTCACTGTGCCCAGCCGCGAGAACATGGAAACATTCGACAGGCTTATTGGGGTATGGCCCGAAGTTGTTACATGCGAACGCATCACCGGCGCAGTGGACTATCTCATCAAAGTGGTCGCCACAGATATAAAGTCCTATGACGATTTCCTTCGCTTGAAACTTCTGGACAACGCTCTGGTCTCAGATGTTCAGTCCCGCATTGTAGTTTCGACAATTAAGGAAACAGTTGCGTTACCGCTTAAAGAGTTTGTCAGTTAAAGTTTCTGACACAGCCTAATCGGAGTTAGTTTACGCGCGGTCGCCGAAACTCCGAAATGTTTGCTCAAACTCGACTGATATGGTTTAGTCGCGCGATCTCTTGCACTTATAGATTTCGCGTGGACTAAACATTGCCCTCCCCCACATTCGTTATAAGCGGCCTCAAGCTGATCAACGCACTCCTGCGTTTTCTGGGACGAAACGGCACCAATGCCGTGGCGATCTCAATCTTTCTCGGCCTCTTTCTGCCCGGCATTGCAGAAGCCCTGCGCATTCTTTTAACGCCTGCCATCTTTATTCTGCTGACACTGAGTTTTATTCGCGTCGACAACACTGCAATCGCACAGCAGCTCACACATCCTCTTCCAGCAATCGCGGCAGTCCTCTGGCAAATGCTGCTTCTGCCCCTGCTGGCAACTTTGATCTGCCTGACAATCGGTCTGGATCAGATTGATCTCGGCGTGCTCACCGCACTGTTCATGGTCTCAGCGGCACCGCCCGTTATGTCCACGCCAATCTTCATCTGGATGTTTGGCCTCAACGGTGCGCTCGCACTCACCATCTCAACACTCGCACTGATCATTGCACCGTTCAGCACGGCCTTGTTTGCGTACCTGTTGCTGCCAGACACCTTGCAGGTTGCCCCACTCTCACTGGCCACCAATCTGGCCATGTTCCTGATCGGCTCAGCGGGTTTAGGTCGCCTGCTCTATTACGTGCTTGGTGCTGCGCGCATCAACCAGGCCACAGATCACATCAACGGCATCAATTGCGTTGTGCTATTCATCTTTGCCATCGCGGCTATGGATGGAGTAACCGACTTTGCGCTGACCGCTCCATTCAAGGCGACCGCCCTTTTCATCGGTGTCTTTGCCATCGCTGGTGTTCAGCTGCTCATCACATTCCTGATCTTCTATCCAGCAGGCAAGCAAACCGCCTTCATCGCCGCTTATGGTACAGGAAGCAGAAACCTGGGCCTGATGGTTGCTGCATTAGGCGGCACAATCCCTGAGCTTGCGTGGCTCTTCTTCGCTTTTGCTCAGTTCCCCATCTACCTGCTGCCGTGGATCTTACGACCCGTTGCCATGCATATCGGTAAGACTGAAACATCTGCCCCTTAAAGCACGAGTGGCAGTTACGCTGTTCGCACCACTTGCTTCTCTCTTGTGTCCATGTTAGCCGCACAGCAAATGGGCACATCAAGGAGAATCCCTGCCATGGCACAGCCGCTCGTTATCGCACCTTCCGTACTTGCATCAGACTTTTCCAAGCTGGGGCAAGAAGTTCGTGATGTTGTAGAAGCTGGAGCCGACTGGATCCATCTGGATGTTATGGACGGTCACTTCGTTCCAAACATCACCTTTGGTCCGGATGTCATCGCAAAGCTCCGCCCTCACACCGACAAGGTGTTCGACACCCACCTTATGATCGAGCCGTGCGACCCATACCTTGAAGCCTTCGCAAAGGCTGGTTCCGACTACATCACCGTTCACGCTGAAGCGACCACCCACCTGCACCGTTCTCTGCAGGCGATCCGTGCCCTTGGCAAGAAAGCTGGTGTCTCGCTGAACCCTGGCACACATGAAAGCTGCCTGGAGTACGTTCTGGACAGCGTAGACCTGATCCTCGTCATGACCGTCAACCCAGGCTTCGGCGGACAGAAGTTCATTTACTCTCAGATTGAGAAAGTGGCCCGCATCAAAAGCATGATCGGTGATCGTCCAATCCGCATCCAGATCGATGGCGGCATCACTCCGGAAACTGCGCCATTAGTCACTAAAGCTGGCGCAGACACACTGGTTGCCGGCTCAGCAGTGTTCAAAGGCGGCAGCGTAGAAAGCTACCGCGAAAACATCACAGCCATTCGCACAGCTGCTCAGGTTTAAGTTCTGATCCATAAACGCAAAAGGCCGCCTGAGAGGCGGCCTTTTTTGTATGCAATGCAATCTTAATCGAGAGCTTTAGCAGCCTCTGATGCTGCACTCATAAACAAGGTCGAATCTGTTCCAAACGTCATGAACTGATAACCAGCGGCCTTCGAGTGCTGCAAATGACCTTTGGAAACACAGTAGATCCCTGCAATCTTTCCAGCAGCGCGTGTTTTCTCGGCAATATCCTTCTGCATCGCTAATGATGCATCTGCCACAGGCTCCACACGCTGCCCACCAGAAACAGTCAGTGACAGGTCAGCAGGCCCGACAAAAACACCGTCCAATCCATCAACAGCAAGAATATCCTCCAGAGCTTCATAGGCTTCCGGCGTCTCAATCATCGCAATAGCTAGTGTCTTCTTATCTGCAGAAGCAAAGTACTCATCCATGGTGGTGCCAGAGGTCATCGTCGCCCCCACTGCACCATAACTGCGCGAACCAAGCGGTGGGTACTTGCAGAACTCAACGAGCTTCTTCGCGTCTGCCACTGAGTTGATCATCGGCGCGATAATCACCTCCGCGCCCATATCAAGCAGCCAGCTGGCATTCTTGAAATCATCAACGCAGGTTCGTGCCACAGCATGACCACCGCCAATGATGATCTCCCGAATAGAATCACGGGCATCAGCTGTCGTCAGCAAGCCATGCTGCAAATCCAGAGTGATTGCCTCGTAACCACTTTTCAGAAACAGATTCGAAAAGATCGGAGATGGCAGGCTTGCCCACGCGCTCACAACGGTTTGCCCTACACGCAGTTTTTCTGCCAGACACATTTTCTCAGTCATGCAATGCCTCATCTGATCGAGCATAGGCACCATCAACCACGTAGCACCAGCTCTTAAACGCATTTGTCATTCAAACAAAAAAGCCGTCTCCCTCACAATATCAAGGGAAGACGGCAAATTCTTTTGTGAAGCGCCCATCAGATGGGCCAGCTTGAGGGGATCAGCTTACGCTTCCTCAGCAACTTCCTTCTTCGCAACAGCCATCAGCTCTTCCATAGTGCGGCGAATCTGGTGTTCAGACTGCTCAACACCTGCATCAGCAAAATCCTTGGAAATACGAGCAAAAATGTCTTCGTCGCCTGGCTCTTTAAGATCAGTTTGTACGATCTTGTTGGCGTACTCTTCTGCAATGTCCCCGGCCAAACCAAGCTTCTCAGCAGCCCACTGCCCCAGCAGCTTGTCGCGCCGCGCAGTCGCCTTGAAAGCAAGCTCAGAACCCATTGCGAAACCGCCTTCAAACGCATCAGCTCGTTTGTCGAACGTGGTCATCTATTCCCTCCTAGCTCAGACAATGTAAAAAGGTCCCTCCCCTCTTACAAGTCACGCTATAACTTACGTGAATCATTGTACGCAACTTCTATTTGCAGGTCAAAAGCCATTAGTTGTAGTCAGTGGTATATCAAATGGTGGTAACGCCATTCGAATTACCCATTTGTGCTTTATCAAAAAGTCGGTTAAGTTCCGCGCCGCATAGCGGGATCGCGATTTTCGCAATGACGAAAGATGCGAAAACCAATGCTGGAGGAACATTTGCAGTCTTTTGGCTCGAGTGCTTTGAAAGACATCTGGTTTACGCCCCGACGTCACCCGTACGACTTGTTCTACAAACGCAATGGTACGTGCCTATGAACCGCCGTCGGCGAATTTACGAAGCAAGGCCAAGATTCTCTATGAGGGTCCTGAGCCGGGAACGCTGATTCAGCACTTCAAAGATGATGCAACAGCCTTCAACAACGAAAAGCATGAAGTCGTTGATGGAAAAGGTGTCCTGAACAACCGGATTTCTGAGTACATTTTCAACAATCTGAATAACATGGGCATTCCAACCCATTTTATTCGTCGGTTGAACATGCGCGAACAACTGATCCGTCAGGTGGAAATCATCCCGATTGAGGTCGTTATCCGCAACGTTGCTGCAGGTTCTCTGTGCAAACGCCTGGGATTGGAAGAAGGCACTCAGCTTCCACGCTCCATTATCGAGTTCTACTACAAGAACGACGAACTTGGAGATCCGCTGGTTTCTGAAGAACACATCACCGCTTTTGGCTGGGCCGCTCCTCAGGAGCTTGATGACATCATGGCACTCGCCATCCGCATCAATGACTTCCTATCCGGTCTGTTCATGAGCGTTGGCATCCGCCTCGTTGACTTCAAGATCGAACTTGGACGTCAGATCGAAGGCGACATGATGCGCATTGTTCTTGCGGACGAGATTTCTCCAGACAGCTGTCGCCTGTGGGACACATCCACAAACGACAAGATGGACAAAGACCGCTTCCGTCAGAACATGGGTGGTATGGTTGAAGCCTATCAGGAAGTAGCCCGCAGGCTCGGCATCCTGATCGACAACGACCGTCCGGGACACTCTGGACCAGTGCTAGTCAAGTAATCAATGAACGGGCCCGTGAGGCCCGTTTTGCATTTTTGGGGCAAGCTATCTACCGCACGGGTATTGAACTATCTCACTACCTTGGCTCGTTTTTGCTTCCCCAGCATAGATTCCCGCGTTATGAACGCGCGCAAAGAATGGATTTGGGCGACAGGCGCAATGCAGTCCGCTTAAATCTCCCATATTGGTAAGGAAGGACCAGTTAGAACCATGAAGGCACGTGTGACCGTCACTCTTAAGAACGGTGTTCTCGATCCCCAGGGCAAAGCAATCGAAGGCTCCCTTGGTTCTCTTGGTTTTGAAGGCGTTGAAGGCATTCGCCAGGGTAAAGTGTTTGATCTGGAGCTGGCTGACCGCAGCGAAGCACAGGCCAAAGCTGACATTGAAGCCATGTGCGAACAGCTGCTGGCAAACACCGTCATCGAAAATTACTCTATCGAGCTGCTTTAAGCTGTAACCGATAGACGAACCTGCGAGGGCAAAACCGTGCAAGACGATACAAGCCGGATCATCCGTTTCATGGTCATCAAGGCGATCATCTTTATTGGCTTGCCAGCTGCCCTCTCTGTTCTTGCGGTGTTTTTACTCCTGTAAAACCTCGTCTGTGACAAGCGGCCCTCCATCCAAGAGGAAACATTCATGAAATCCGCAGTGATCCTATTCCCCGGCTCCAACCGTGACCGCGATATGATCAAAGCGCTGGAGCAAATCTCCGGCCAGCCTGTTGCCACAGTATGGCACACCGAAACAGAACTGCCGGAAGCAGATCTCTACGTCCTTCCGGGCGGTTTCTCCTACGGTGATTATCTGCGTTCAGGTGCGATTGCAGCTCGTTCCCACATCATGCCAGCTCTGAAAACAGCAGCTGATCAGGGACGTCATGTTCTGGGCGTTTGCAATGGCTTCCAGATGCTGACTGAAGCTGGCCTTCTGCCAGGCGCTCTGATGCGCAATGCATCCCTGCACTTCGTTTGTAAGGAAGTCATGCTGGAAACCACCAGCACCAACAGTGCCTTCACATCCCACATGGAAAAAGGCAAGGTCTGGCGCTGCCCGGTGGCTCACCATGATGGCAATTATTTTGCTGATGCAGAAACGCTGAAAGAATTGGAAGGCGAAGGCCGCGTGGCATTCCGCTATGCTGACGGCACCAACCCGAATGGTTCCATCAACGACATCGCTGGCATCACCAACGCAAAAGGCAACGTCCTTGGCATGATGCCTCACCCAGAAAATCTCATTGAAGATCTTCACGGTGGTGTTGAAGGCCGCGCGCTGTTCGAAAGCGTCATGCAGAGCCTTGCAGCTTAAACTGCACGCACACTAACTTTTTCAAAACCCGGATGCTCAGCACTCCGGGTTTTTTCATGCCTCAGATGAATGCAAACCCGATCCCGGTCAAGCCCAGCAGCACCACAACAACCCATGGCGGAGACTTGAAAGAAACCAGCAGCACAAAGCCACAAAGCGCCGCTGCAAAATCCTTAGCCTCCAAGATTGCACTGGTCCACACAGGTGAATAAAGCGCAGCACCGAGCACACCAACCACAGCCGAATTAGCACCTGCCATGATCCCACGCGCAGAAGGCGTCTGCCGCAGCACAGCCCAATAGGGCAAACCGGCAATCAAAAGCAGAGCTCCCGGCAAGAAGATGCCAATCAAAGCAACACACGCTCCAATCCATGGTGCGTATCCAGTTGGCATCTCAGCCCCCAGATAACCGGCAAACGTAAAGAGTGGTCCCGGAACTGCCTGCGTTGCACCATATCCGGCCAGGAACGAACTCTCACTGACCTGCCCTGTTCCAACCACTTCCGCCTCCAGAAGCGGCAGCACCACATGGCCACCACCAAACACGAGCGAACCGGAATGATAGAAGCTTGCAAACACACCAAGCAGCGGATCAACAATCCACTCGCTCAGAACAGGCAGGCCAAACAACAAAACAGCAAATAGCACGACAGCTAAAAGACCAAACCGTCGTCTTGGAGCAAACAGCACCTCATGAACGTCGGCTTTGGGTTCAGATCGGCAGAACAGGAAACCACCTAAGCCACCAGCAACAATCGCAGCAATCTGCCCGCCAGCACCGCCCAGTGCCACAACTAAAACCACTGCCAATACTGCAAGCCCGGCCCTAAGCTGATCTGCACAGAAGTTACGTGCCATCCCCCAAACCGCCTGCGCCACCACAGCGACGGCAACCAGCTTGAGGCCATGGATCAAGCCCATTCCAACAGGCCCATCAAAAGCGCTGGCCCAATATGCAAAACCAAAGAGCAGCAAAGCGGAAGGAGCGGTAAATGCAAAGAATGCTGCAAGCGCCCCAAGCGGTCCTGCCCGCATCAAACCAAGACCAAACCCAACCTGACTACTCGCAGGCCCCGGCAGAAACTGACAGAGCGCAACCAGATCTCCATAGGCTTCCTCCGAAAGCCACTTCCGTCGCTTAACCAGCTCCTCTCGGAAATACCCAAGATGCGCAATCGGCCCGCCGAAGGATGTCAGACCCAACTTCAGGAAAGCAACAAAGACCTCTAACGCATGGCCCTGAACATGTTCCTCAGGAAGATTTGTCGGACGTTCTGCAAAACTCATGGATGGCTCAATCGTATTCTGAATAGAAAGCGGAGCAGCATATAAAGCAGAGTTGTGACATTAGGACAAATACACAACGCGCCCCAGTATTAAGCAGCCACAACTGTTTTCAATGCAACATTGCGAGGCAACTCATTGTAACGCCGTTGATAGGCACGGGACAATGCCGTCGGTGACGCAAAGCCAACACGCGCTGCCACACTCTTCAATGGGCGCCCTGCCTCCAGATCCAGCTTCGCCAGTGCCAGACGCCAGTTGCTTAGGTACGAGCCCGGCGTTTCCCCCATCACATCCTTGAAATGAACCGCAAACTGAGTACGCGACATGCCCGCAACTTCAGCGAGGGTCTCCAACCGCCATTGCTTTGCCGGTTCCTCATGAATAGCCACAAGCGCTTGCGCTAGATTTGGGTGCGCAAGCCCAGCAATCAATCCGCTGCATGCTGCACCAGAACGAACCGCATGCCGCAGCAACCGGATAACCACGACCTCACAAAGCCGGTTGATCACCGCCGCTCCACCACAGCGTGGAGACAACACTTCCTCCACCATCAGATCCGCAAGGCTTTCCAGCTCAGGCGCATCCTGCAGATAGATCTCGACATAGTCCGGCAACGCCGTACTCAGCTGAGACCCCGGACCACCGAACTCCACCCGCGCACCTGCAAGCACAATGGTGTCATCGCAAATACGCTTGATCTCAGTCGGGTTGTTGGGACTGGAAGGAAGGAACACGAGCTTCCGAAAACCGTGCATGCAACGAAGGATGAAAAAGTTGCCCTGAAGCACCTCATCCTCTGTGTTGTGAAGGATATGCGCCTCCACCTTAAAGCGCTCAATAAGCGAAGACAGACGGTCGTATCGCAGCTCTCGTGGTTTCACTTCAGCTAGCTCAGTGGCCAT
This sequence comes from Pseudovibrio denitrificans JCM 12308, assembly GCF_001310815.1. Taxonomy (GTDB): domain Bacteria; phylum Pseudomonadota; class Alphaproteobacteria; order Rhizobiales; family Stappiaceae; genus Pseudovibrio; species Pseudovibrio denitrificans. The sequence goes on along the minus strand of NZ_BAZK01000002.1, from coordinate 220,482 downwards.
ATCCGAACTCTCGATCAGTTTTTTCGAACAAAAGGCAATTAAACGTTCAATAACATAATAGCTACAAATCGACCACCGCTAATTGCCTTTTCAAAAAACGAAATGAGCAAAGCTACAAGAAGAATACTTAGCTCAGGAGAATAATATGCTGATCCCTCGCAAGCCAGTCCCAAGCTTATCTGCGAACCTCGTTGGTGGTGGTACATTCGATCTGTCAGCCGACGCTTCTGATTTTGCTACTCTGGTTGTCTTTTACCGTGGTCTGCACTGCCCCATCTGTGCAACCTACCTGAAGGAACTGGAACGTCTGACACCGGAGTTCGAAGAACGCGGTGTGAAAACCATTGCTCTCTCCACCGATACAGAGGACCGTGCCCAAACATTCTCCAACGCAATCAAAGCAGACAAACTGCGCGTTGGGTATGGCGTTTCTCTGACCAAGGCGCGTGAATGGGGTCTGTTCATTTCAGCAGGCCGCGGAAAAACGTCTATCGGTATTGAAGAACCAGATCTGTTCGCAGAACCAGGCCTGTTCTTCGTAAAGCCTGACGGCACACTTTACTTCGGGAATGTGCAGACTATGCCATTTGCACGTCCTGACTTTAAACCAATGCTCGGTGCTCTCGACTTCTGCATCAAGAACGATTATCCCGCCCGCGGTGAATACACCGGAGCTCTATAATCAATTTTACCACAAACACTTTCTTGGTGCTCAGAGAGGCTGTGTTTTCGCAGCCTCTCTTTTTTATGTCTTTTTGACACGAGGCTTTCGTGCCTTCTTCTGATTGATGTGCTCAATATCTGGAAAGTCTGCCCCCTGCCAAATGCGGACAACAATCAAGACACAGATCGCAATCACAGCCCCCAAAACAACACCCACTAATCGGTCAATAACCTGATTGAAGTTGTCGACCGGACCTGCAGACGCCAGCGCCGCAATCACAAACGCATACCCACCTGCGTTCCTGCATAAGCCCAGTAACTCTTGCCGTGGTGCACCGAGCTAGGAAGAACAACCCGATTGCAAGCAGCAGCGCCCACCAGAAAAACGACTGTAACCCGAGCCCGATCAGACCGAACCCCATCAACCCACCGATGAGACAGCCCAGACTTCGGTTCAAAGCAAACTTCTTCACGGACACAACCGGCCCATAGAGCACAACAAGCGAGGTAATGATGATCTGCACCATCGCCGCGAGTTCATGACCCACGTATATGATCGGTGCCAGCATCGCGACAGCTGCCCCGCTCAAACACAGCGCAATCACCCAGCTCTTATCCATGGTGTCGATGTTGGGCGTCAAATACGGCCCAACTCCAACACCTAAAGACGTTTCCTCGAGGAAGTAATAGGAGACAACAGCAGCCGTCATCACCCCGATGGCAACCGTAATTGTTCGGTCAACCATCAGGTAAAACAACAGATCGATTTCCAGCAGAGAAATATAAATGGCCAACATCGCAGTCACGATCCCCATCAACCAGGCATAGGCATAGTTCGGGCTCGCCATTCGCTTATAAATCGCCAGTGCTGCAAGGCATCCAACCGCAATCATCTGGAAGACTTCATAGTTCTTAACTGCAACCGCGATCCAGTACCCGGAAAACCCACCGGCAATGGTGCCAATCACACGTTGAATGCCTTTGCGCCAGACATTGGTCCAGTCCGCATTGGCCACCGTCATCGCGGACATGGCCGCCCACCAAGGATCATCCGCATCAACAATCAGAGCAATGACAGAGGCGAGTGTGACCATCAGGCTGGTGCGGAGACCGATAGCGTAGTTGAAGAACATGGCGCCTCCTCTAATGCACAAGGAAGATGCGAGCATCTCCCCCGTGCATTGGAACGTGGTCCTCTAAAAACTCCCCCATATCAATTTCGACCGGAAACCGCTGCGAAAGCCGGATCCAGTCGGTCGTCAATGGTATGTAGGGCAGCACCCTTGGGTCCTGATCCATTCGGGAAATACCTCGCCCAATGGACCGGACCGTCCCCTTGTGAACTCGGTATGGATCACTGGAGACCTGAAAATATACCGTTTGCCCCGGTTTCAATCGGGCCGCATGCCTCTCAATCAGGTTCGCAATGATCCGCCAGTTGGTGTTCGTGATAAGCGCCATCTGCGGAATGCCCTGAAGCACATAGTTCCCCGGGTTAACCGTGTACTCACTGACCACACCATCCACCGGCGACAGCAAGGAGGACTTTCGAAGGTTATACTGCGCCAGAGCCGTTGCCGCCTGAGAAGCCTCATAGGTCGAGCGTTGCACTTCCACCTGATGCGCCGCGGCCCGCAATGTATCTCTCGCCGAATCCGTTTCCGCATTCGCTTCTTCCAGCGAGAGTGTGATGTTGTCGAGACGCTGTTGGGTGACGAAACCATTGTCCGTCAACTCCTCAAAGCGCTGCTGTTGAGCTGAGAGATTAGCAACCTTAGCAACGGCAGCAGTCACCGCAGCCTCGGCAACCTGCACCTCTGCCTCAGACCTGCGCAGGTTTGCCAGAGACATGGCTTCCTGCGCCCGCGCTTCCTGAACCGCCAAAGCAAAAGGTTCAGGATCAATCTGCATCAGCAACTCACCAGCTTTTACAGCTTTGTTCCGGTCAACAGGAACCTCGGTGACAAATCCGGAAATTTCAGGAGAGACACGCACCACATCTGCGGAGACATAGGCATCCGCGGTGTACGTGAAGAAATAATCAATAACAACATAAGCGCCGATCAAGGCGCATGCGCCTAAGATCACCTTGATCGGACCACTTATGTGAAAAATGCCTCCAGGCACCCTTTATCTCCGCTCACCTGACACTACGCAAAACATAAGCATCGGCGAATTCTTGTTAGACAAGCCGGTTATTAGCACCGGCAAAAGGCGCCCATTTGGAGGCACGTGAAAGCATCGCAAATGAGGGTTTTGAAATCGTGAAAATGATCCCTCCAAATTCTAAGTAGCTAGTAAATACAGTAGGTTAACGAAGATTTCCGAAGCGTAAAATTTTAGCGCCTGCTCATTGCATAACGCGAAACAAAACCCTAACCAGTTCAAAAGGACATGATTGAAACAGCCTCTCAGGTTGTGGTTGCATCGCGAAAACACATGCGCCTTGCTAAATCGCCGGGCAAACCTGCAAAGGACTATCTGTGATGCCACCCCTTGCGAAAAGACTTGCCGTCCTCGGAACCGTTTTCGCCACAGCAGTTGGAGCCACCGCTCTTTCTGCCAATGCAGCACAGGTCAACGCCAGAGCAGCAGGGTTCTCTCACACCGGTCAGCTCGCAACCTTCGGTCTCTACAACAACGCCATCATTACCGACCAGCTCAACCTAAAGCGCATCAACGCAGACTACGTATTCCTCAGCGACAACCCAGAAGATCCATTCGACTTCGTATCCGGCAGCTGCTTCGGTGGTGCGGTCGTTAAGAACATGCAGGTACAGGGCGGCGGTGTTTGTAGCCTGAAGGACAAGAACGGCGCACCATTCGCCATCAGCTATGAGATCACGGGCATCAAAGATGGACGGTACTCTGGCAATTGGGCCATTCTGGGTGGCGATGAAAAATGGGCAAACGCCAAAGGCAGCGGAACATGGAGCCGCACCAAGCTGCCGAACATGTCCATGTCCGTGACAACTCTGCAGGGCGAAGTCACCTTCTGACCACCGCAAACTGCGCATTTGGGGCTGAAAAATTTTTCAGCTAATTCAAAAGATTACAGCTCTATATGATTTAAACAGAGTGACTTGTCGTCAAGCTGCAAAAAACCATGCCTTGGCAGCAAAAAATCCAAAAAAGCGGCCTCTACAGTTTCCATTTTTCTATGAATCCTGTTAAGCAGCCCGTGACATTTGGCCCCGGCGCACAGCGCCCAAATTTTCTGAGTGTGATGATCCAAAATAGCGTTAAGATCACCCCCGAACTCATTGAGGCCCACGGTCTTAAGGAAGATGAATATGCTCACATCCTGGAGCTGATTGGCCGAGAGCCAACCTTCACCGAGCTTGGAATTTTCTCCGCAATGTGGAACGAGCATTGCTCCTACAAATCCTCCAAGAAATGGTTGAAGACACTCCCGACCACTGGCCCTCGCGTCATTCAGGGACCAGGCGAAAATGCAGGCGTTGTGGACATCGATGATGGCCAGGCTGTCGTCTTCAAGATGGAAAGCCACAACCATCCATCTTACATCGAGCCTTATCAGGGCGCGGCGACCGGCGTTGGCGGCATTCTGCGCGACGTGTTCACCATGGGCGCTCGCCCTGTCGCAGCCATGAATGCGCTGCGCTTCGGTGAGCCGGATCATCCACGCACGCGCCACCTCGTTTCCGGAGTTGTTTCCGGCGTTGGTGGCTACGGCAACTCCTTTGGCGTCCCAACAGTGGGCGGTGAAGTTGAGTTCCACAAATCCTACAACGGCAACTGCCTTGTAAACGCCTTCGCAGCTGGTCTTGCTGATGCAGACAAGATCTTCCTGTCCGAAGCAAAAGGTGTCGGCCTCCCAGTCGTTTACCTCGGCGCAAAAACGGGCCGCGACGGCGTTGGCGGCGCAACAATGGCCTCCGCTGAGTTCGATGATTCCATCGACGAAAAGCGCCCTACCGTTCAGGTAGGTGACCCGTTCACCGAAAAATGCCTGATGGAAGCCTGCCTTGAGCTGATGAAGACCGGTGCGGTTATCGCTATTCAGGATATGGGCGCAGCTGGCCTCACCTGTTCTGCAGTTGAGATGGGTGCAAAAGGCAACCTCGGCATCGAGCTCGACCTCGACAAGGTTCCTGCTCGCGAAGAAAACATGACCGCCTACGAAATGATGCTTTCAGAAAGCCAGGAGCGTATGCTCATGGTACTGGAGCCATCCAAGGAAAAAGAGGCGGAAGCCATCTTCACCAAGTGGGGTCTGGACTTCGCAATCTGCGGCATCACCACGGATACCCTGCGCTTCGTTGTAAAACAGCACGGCGAAGTAATGGCTGATCTGCCAATCAAGGAACTCGGCGACGAAGCTCCGGAATATGACCGTCCATGGACACAGTGGCCAGAGCCGGACGAAATCGCTGCAGCCAACGTTGAAGAACCAGCAGACTACAAAGAAGCTTTGCTGAAGCTACTCGGTGGCGCAAACGGCTCTTCCCGTCGCTGGGTTTACGAGCAGTACGACACCCTCATTCAGGGCAACTCTGCTGCAACTCCGGGCGGTGATGCAGGCGTCATTCGCGTAGACGGCACAGACAAGGGTCTGGCCTTCTCCGTCGACGTGAACCCACGCTACTGCTACGCAAACCCTTATGAGGGTGGCAAGCAGGCAGTTGCAGAAACCTACCGCAACCTGTCCGCAGTTGGCTCCCTGCCACTGGCAATCACCGACAACCTAAACTTCGGCAATCCTGAAAAGCCAGAGATCATGGGTCAGTTCGTTGGTTGCTTGAAGGGTATCGGCGAAGCCTGTGAAGTGCTGGAAACCCCAATCGTTTCCGGTAACGTTTCCCTTTACAACGAAACCTACGGCGAAGGTATTCTGCCAACACCAGCCATCGGCGGCGTTGGCCTGCTGAAAGACGTCACCAAACGCGTCGGCAGTGCATTTGTTGCGGAAGGCGAAACCATCGTCGTTCTGGGTGGTAAGGGCAAACACCTCGGCTCTTCCCAGTACCTGCAGGAAGTTCTGGGCCGTGAAGAAGGCGCTCCTCCTCCAGTCGATCTGGAAGTTGAAAAGCTCACCGGCACCTTCGTTCGTGAGGCAATCACCGAAGGCCGCATCACAGCTGCACACGACATCTCCTCAGGTGGTCTGGCTGTTGCTCTGGCTGAAATGGCGATCAAAGGCAAGCTCGGCGCAACTGCAAAAGTGACCGGTGACCATCCTCATGCCATTCTGTTTGGTGAAGATCAAAGTCGCTATGTTGTGACTGTGGCAGAGGAAAAACTCGCTGCCTTCTTGGAAGATGCGATCGACGCTGGTATCAGCACAGAAGAAATCGGTAAGACTGGTGGTGATACTCTGGTTCTTGGCGATAAAATCAGTGTGTCAGTTGAAGAGCTGAACAATGCTTTCGAGGGATGGTTCCCGCATTTTATGCAGGCGAGCTGATACTCGTCCACCGAACTGCTAAACTGAGTTCTAAATAAGATTCGCTTCTCTCTTCATTCGTGGTGAGAGAAGCAGCCAAACAGAAGCAACCCAGTCGGGCAAGGAGGCACACTCATGGCCATGGACGCAGGCGAACTACAGACCCTTATTAAAGAGGCTTTGCCGGACGCACACGTGGAAATTAGAGATCTGGCAGGTGATGGTGATCACTACGCAGCTGTCGTCATCTCAGAAAGTTTCCGCGGTAAATCCCGCGTACAGCAGCACCAGATGGTGTATCAGGCTCTTAAGGGTAAAATGGGCGACGATTTGCACGCTTTGGCGTTGCAGACCTCAGCTCCGGAATAACAGAACACGAAGGTGCGACCTTTTTCTTGCATTACCCATGCAAGTTCCCATATGAGTGGCCGCACCACGAACAAAATACAATCACGGTCACCGGGCTTTGACCCCGGTCGAGCGAAAGGAACTCGACGAAATGAGCGATATCCAAAACTGGATCAAGCACGAAGTAGAAAACAACGATGTTGTGCTCTTCATGAAAGGCACCCCAAACTTCCCACAGTGTGGCTTCTCCGGCCAGTCAGTGCAGATTTTGGACTACATTGGTGTGAAGTACATCGGTCATAACGTTCTGGAAGACGATAACCTCCGTCAGGGCATCAAAGACTACAGCCAGTGGCCAACAATCCCACAGCTCTACGTCAAAGGTGAGTTCATCGGTGGCTGTGATATTATCCGTGAGATGTTCCAGTCTCAGGAACTGCAGGCTCTGTTTGCAGAAAAAGGCATCGAGATCGCACCAGCTGCATAAGTCTCTGCTGAAACGACATTTTCCAAAACGGGCCTTCACACGAGGGCCCGTTTTTTGTTGCCAAGCTGTCAGAACCGAATAGTTTGAACCATAGTTTTTTCAGTAAGCAGACAGTACATGTTCAAGACCATTGTTTTCGATTTGGATGGCACCATTTGCCATCACAAGGCCTCCTATCCCAAGATGTTCTTTGAGATCTTTGGCGAGCAGTTCAATAAGCATAGCGACACCTGGCTGCGCCATATGCTGCACAACGGAGAGCATACCGGCCTTGAAGCTGTTCAATCCTGCTTTCCGGAACTATCACCTGAGGAACAAAAGAACGCGTTAGATACGTTCACACAGCGTTGGTCGGAAGCTCAGGTACCATTCACAGGCATCTTTGAAGCAATGGCACTCCTTAAAACTAACTTTGGCTGTCAGATCGGTGTGATGACGAACGGTCCCTCTCAGTTTCAATGGGCTGTCATGAACAAGCTCGGCCTCTCAGAGCACGTTGACTTCGCCTATGCCAGTGGAGACCCCTTCCCCGCAGAATGCAAGCCAAGCATTCCGCTTCTCCGCAAACTCCAAAGCCAGCACAACTTTGAAGCCGATACTGCACTCTTCATCGGAGACAATCTGGAGAAAGACATCAAACCCGCGCGGGAAGCTGGATGGAGTGCATTGCATGTCGCCCCGCATGACAACAAGTCGGAGCCTCTGCCTCTCTCTGACTTCATTGAGGCAGCAAAACAGGACAGTCTTTTAAGGGTTAACTGGAGCAGCCTGACGGCTTAACCATCCTGAACGCCAAATGAACATTGCTCTCAGAGCTCTCTCACATTCCCCTTGCTAAAAACGTCTCATCAACAGTTCATCGGGGGATGAGAGATGCAAGTTTATCTGAGAGTTTTGCTCCTTGGCATAATCACAGGAACCACCATGGGAGCCGTCGCGGCAAGCATCACGCCAACCACAAAGGAAGGTCTGGCTCGCTACGAGTGCAACCATATGACAGTGTTTCAGAAACCGTCCTTACTGAACGGCCCTGACGCCTGTAAGTACTATGGTGGAATGAAGTGAGAGCTCAGCTGCACTCATACTGATGCGTCAGTACGGTGACTGTACCCTCTCTGAGATTGAAGCGATCAGTTTGCTTGCTACAACTATCGCATAGGGGGATAATTTGAGGACGGCTGCCGCTAAGCCATCTGACATCTGCGCCTAGGGTGGGTTTCTTATGGCAATCTGCATTACTGCATTTTGACGGCCAGTCACGCTTGGAGTGTTTGATCCAATGCAGTTTCCAGGAACCGCACTGACAGGATTCAGAAGCAGGATTTCTCCGCTTTCGCCATCCAATGCCATTCAGGCCTTCAATCACCATATTCATAGCTGCCTCCAATGCCTTTGGTGAAAAATCACATCGAGAAACTAAAAAATATCGCCCCTCAAACCGGGACCTGACCGCTGAAATGTATGTCCTTATTCGACTTTAGTTACAGGTTCTGGATACATTCTTTATCGAATAGGTAAAATCGCGTATCTTTTGCAATTATTTCATGCCATTTACGAATTTTTATTACCTAACAAGAGTTTAAAATTCTGTCTGGATTCTCTGATTTCACGAATGTGACTGTAGTTACTCGGTGCACATGCTGATAGCCAATGCATCTCACTTCAATCGACTACCTTTAATCTGATTTTGGTCCCATCAGGAACATCGGCGAGTTGAATAGCTAAGTTTGCATAAACTCGCATCGCTTCGACATTGTTGCAAAGGTACAAGTTTTCTATGGAGTACTCGCCTCCAAGTACAAAAGGAATTTTCGGGCAAAGTCTCATGTTAGCCGGCAGTGGGCCGTGCTTACTTTGCCAATCACGAGCTAAAGACCAACCAGTAAGAGTGTTATAATCTTCCAATACAAGACCTGCCCAATCTTCAATATCTCGAGCGAGATATTCCAGTTCACCAGTCTCTGGATCGAAGCTATGAACAGCGCCTTCGAATAAACAAAACTGATTGCCGAGAACATCCTCTGCAAAGAAAATGATCTTAGCATCCAGCATGCCATAGCCATCTCGCCACAGTTGGTTATCGTTCCACCGCGTCAAACTCATTACTTCTTGGCTAGGTGTGAGCGGCAACACATGCAATGCGCATTCGAACGCATAGAAGCCATTTCTCCGCTTAAGAAGATCAATCAACCCGGTCGCTGATAGATCTACCTTGTTGACCGAAGTATTGCCTCCTAGTAGCTCATTTCCTGCCAACTCTGGGCTGGAGAGTTCTAAGAGCTTGGAAACATTCATGCACATTAATGAACCTAAGAAAACTGGTTGAGAATCGAACTAAGACATCAACTAAAACAAACAATAATTCTGGGAACTAATCAAACCCCGGCAACACCACGAAACTGCTCGATCTGCTGTGCCATCTCTTCAGGTGTTTCTCTGTAAGAACCTGGAAGAATGCCATCGATGCCTAGACCGCGAACGGCTTGCGCGTAAGGGAACTTGCGTTTGCCTTTCAAATCCAGCACCACGCGCTTGCCCAACTTGACGCCCATGAAGGTCAACGGTTTCACACCAACCGCATCCACCTCTTCCCAAGCCAATCGGCGCTTAACCAGTGCGCGGTGATACACGATCCCTTCGCGGTTGATCTCAACATAGTTCAAGGAAGGCAGATAGAACATGCAGCTGTGCCGAGTGCGATGGTGATACCTAGCAAAAAGAATGTAGCAACCCCAATGCCAAACACCTCCTCTAACAACGGAGAAAGCGCAGCAAACCCGTGCAGCTGTGAGAACACGGCAAACATCACAGCAACAAACAGGTTCTGCAGAACCAAGCAGTGTTACGAGCCCGAAAACGAAGTGGTGCCATCTTTCAATCCTGTACAGCTCTTCAATCTATGCCCCAAGAGCAAAAAAGCCGCTGCATCAAATGATACAGCGGCCTGAAGTATTTAGAGGTCGCCCAAGAGGCTAAAACTCGTTGCCGAATAACTTCTCAGTCATCGCCTCAGCAGCTGCACATGGCTCCTGATCGCTCTCACCCTTCTCACCGGTGTTCGGACGCAGGCCAACAAAATCAAACGCCTGCGCATCGTGCAGGTGTGATGGACGCACATGTGCCAGAGCGCGTGCCATAATGCCCAGACGACCCGGTGTTTCCTTTTCCCACTGTTGCAGCATGTTCTTCACCTGAACGCGCTGCAGGCCATCCTGAGAGCCACATAGGTTACAAGGAATAATCGGGAACTCCATCGCCTTGGAGAACTTCTCAATGTCTACCTCTGATGAGTTCATCAGCGGGCGCAGAACCATCAGATCGCCCTCATCGTTCACCAGCTTTGGCGGCATGGAGGCCATACGGCCACCGTGGAACATGTTCATCATGAAGGTTTCCAGCGCATCATCGCGATGGTGCCCCAGCACAATCGCCTCACAGCCCAGCTCACGCGCAGTGCGATAAAGAATGCCGCGGCGAAGACGGGAGCACAAAGAACAATAGGTCGAGGTCTCTGGCAGCTTATCAGTAACGATGCCATAGGTGTTCTCGCGCACGATCAAATTCGGGATCTCATATCGTTCAAAGAACTCAGGCAGAATGTGTTGAGGGAAGCCCGGCTGGGACTGATCCAGATTGCAGGCGATCAGGTCAACAGGAAGAAGACCGCGCCACTTCAGATCCATCAGAACCGCAAGCAGGGTGTAACTGTCCTTACCGCCAGACAGGCAGATGAGCCATTTAGTCTTTTCCGGGCTCGCACCATCCGGCACCATTTTGTAATCAGAGATCGCCTGGCGTGTCTCACGCAGCAACCGCTTACGCAGCTTCTTAAACTCAACCGAACTTGGCACCTCACGGAACAGCGGATGGCAATCAGGATCGAAAACTTTGCTTTCAGCAGCTATATCGGTTGCGTGTTCTGCGCTTAACTGACTCATGGCTTTATCTTATCTTTACTCGTTATTCATCCGGCGATGATGAATGCAATTCGTTGCGGCAGGAGTAGCACCGCAAAATGAAAAGGGCCACCCAAAGGGTAGCCCAAATCAAATCGTTCAGGATCAAACCTATTAGCGGGAATAGAATTCCACAACCAGGTTTGGTTCCATCTGAACTGGGTAAGGCACGTCACCAAATGCTGGGATGCGGGAGTAAGTTGCAACCAGCTTGTTGGTGTCAACGTCAATGTAGTCAGGAGTGTCACGCTCAGCGGACTGTACTGCTTCCAGTACGATTGCCAGCTGCTTGGACTTCTCACGAACTTCGATAACGTCGCCAGGCTTACACATGTAAGAACCGATGTTTACACGACGACCGTTTACGTTCACGTGACCGTGGTTGATGAACTGACGAGCAGCAAACACAGTTGGAACGAACTTTGCGCGGTAAACAATAGCGTCAAGACGGCACTCGAGCAGACCGATCAGGTTTTCAGAAGTATCGCCGCGCTGACGGGAAGCTTCATCATAAACTTTGCGGAACTGTTTCTCGGAGATGTTGCCGTAGTAACCTTTCAGCTTCTGCTTTGCGCGCAGCTGCACGCCGAAGTCAGAAAGCTTGCCTTTGCGGCGCTGACCGTGCTGACCTGGACCGTATTCACGGCGGTTAGCTGGAGACTTTGGGCGACCCCAAATGTTCTCACCCATACGACGGTCAATTTTATACTTGGCGCTCTGGCGCTTAGACATCGCAGTTTCCTTTGCGTTGATCTATAATTTTAAAGGAAACGCGCCCTCCTTTTTCGCTGCAAACACAAAAGCTTACAAGCGACTGACAGCAGTTACGGCAAATAGCGCATGCCGAACCACACGGGTGCGTAAAATCAAAGCGGCTCCATCGGGGCCGCCCTGAACAGCGCATTCCTATTGAAAATGCGCCCAAGAGTCAACGAAATATGACAGCAAACTGCCCAGAAACATAGGCCTGATCAGTACCGCTTCTGCGCTTCCTCACCACGCTCCTTGCTCCAGATCGTGGCATCCACGCCCTCAGACAGCTCAGGATGCTCAGCAACGTCGAACAAGGGCTCCTTCCCTTCCTTCAGCTGCTTGATGTAATCCTTTGTGATCAAAGAGACTTTTGGCGCCAAAAGCACAATCGCGATCAAGTTGATCGTCGCCATCACCGCCATAGCTGCATCTGCTGCGTTGAACACCGTATCAACGGTCTGCAATGATCCCCAGAACACCATGGCCAGAGAAAGGATACGCAACACCGTCAGGCCACCTTTCCAGCCATGTTCCAGATAGATCATGGCGTTCTCCGCGTAGGAATAGTTTGCAACGATAGACGTGAACGCGAAGAACAGAATCGCCACTGCGATAAAGTAGACACCAAAGTCCCCCACATGCGCTTCAGCCGCTGATTGAGTGAGCGAAATACCTGTCACACCGGTCGTAGGATCATAAATGCCGGAGAGCAGGATAATCAGCGCAGTCGCCGTACAAATCACGATCGTATCAATGAACACGCCCAGCGCCTGCACAAAACCCTGAGAAGCCGGATGATGCGGATCAGGAACGGCAGAGGCAGCCACGTTCGGCGCAGAGCCCATGCCCGCTTCGTTGGAATAAAGCCCACGGCGAACACCATTGAGCAGCGCTGCCATCACACCGCCAGTCACACCACCAACAGCTTCTTCCAATCCAAACGCATGCGCCACAATGCTCCAAAGAACACCCGGAACCTGCTCAAAGTTCACCGCCAGAATACCAAACGCGATCACCACATAAGCAATCGCCATGAACGGAACGACAACCTCAGCAAAGTGCGCGATCTTACGCAAACCGCCAAAGATAACGAGACCAGCGGCCACCACAAGCACGGCACCAGTCACGATCTCCGGCATATCAAAGGCACTGTACATGGCATCTGCGATGGAGTTGGACTGCACGGCAGAGAACACAACACCAAACGCAAAAATCAAAGCAATTGCAAAGATATGGCCGAGGAGCGGGCTCTTTAGCCCTGCCGCCATATAGAAAGCTGGACCACCACGAAACTGCCCTTCATCATCCTCAACCTTATAAAGCTGAGCCAACGCACTCTCAGCATAAGCCGTCGCCATGCCAACCAGCGCAACCATCCACATCCAGAAGATAGCGCCCGGCCCGCCCAGCGTCAGCGCAACAGCAACCCCTGCGATGTTACCCGTACCAACACGTGACGCCAGACTGGTACATAAAGCCTGAAAAGGACTGATCCCGTTGCGGTCTTCATGACGGGATTTGAGCAGAACACTGAAACATTGTCCGAAATATCGAAACTGGATGAACCCCAGCCGAATGGTGAAAAACACACCAACAGCAAGCAATCCATAAAGCAGAACATAGTTCCAGAGGATGGCGTTGGTGTAATCGACGACAATGTTGATGATATCCAAGGCTTCGACTCCAGCAAATCCGCAGGTGTCGACTGGCTATCAAAACAAATTCAAGATCCGCCTAGAACAACCACTTAAATAAGAGAGGATTTGCGCCAAGCCCCGCAACAATCCAGCAACCTATAGAAGCCTCAGTGCAATGAAAGCTCTATGAGCTATCCAAGCCAAACCATGGATAAGCAATCCCAGCACCACATAGGGAAACCAGTCAGCCGTCATGACATCAGTGATAATGTCTGGCTGAAGCAATGTTCCTCGATTGCCGAGTTCAACAGGCCGTGCCGCTGCAAGATCAAGCGTCCGGATCTGACCGCCTTCTGAGAAGAGAACAACTTCACTCGCATTGAGAATTTTGTACATGGCATATCCCATGGACCCGACGAACGCCATCACCTTTGGGACAGCCAGTCGCGTCTTGCGCTCAACATCCATTACCAGCCCGCCGAGCACTGGTGTGACAAGCACAATCAGGAAACTGAAACCAAGAAATGTCGTTTGTCCAACAGCAAGCGCCTGCTGCTCAGGTGTTTGAGCTTGGGCAGCCAAATCCCCAAGGAACGGAAGGACCCACTGCATTAGCTCAGTAACAGCCTGCGGGGGTAAAAACGTGCCCACCGCGTAAGCTCCTGAATAAGCTAGGTAACAGTTGGATACGATCAGAAGACCGGTAAGAACCTCGAATACCCGGAGCTGCATGAGGTTATGCTGTGCAATGTACGGATCAAGGAGAAAGTACTTCTGCCCTTTGTAAGAGCGAATGAGAGAATTCAACATGGCAAATCACTTAATAATAGAAATGCCATCAGCATAAGTCGGCACCGCACCTCATCCAACAGATGAGAAAGGCAACTCTCACACGTGATTAATGCGGGCTTAACCGGTCACAAAAAACAGGTCTTCACACCCCACTGCAACGCGTTCACGTTTGAGCACATCTGTCAGGCGGCGGGCAATGGCTGGGGCTGGGTCAATCCAGGTCACAGGCCATGGAGCCACCTGTTCCATCTCTTTCTGCAGAAACGGATAGTGCGTGCAGCCAAGCACAACGCAGTCCGTACGCTTTCCGCTTTTCTCGACAAAGCAGGGCGCGATTTCGTGGCGGAGACGATCAAGATCAACCGCGCGACCAGCCAGCTTGTCTTCCGCCAACGCAGCAAGACCGGTAGCACCAACCAGAGCGATATGGTGCTCCGGGGCAAAGTCAATGATGAGATCCTGCGTGTAATCGCGCTTCACAGTTCCCGGCGTCGCCAACACCGCAAACACACCAGATTTCGTCTTCTGCGCAGCTGGTTTGATCGCAGGCACCGTGCCCACCACAGGCACATCAAGGAACTTCCGCAAGCGCTGGAGCACCAGTGTGGAAGCTGTATTACACGCCACCACAACCGCACTCGGCTGCCATGCATCGCTCACGGAACTCACCAGAGAGGCAATATGATCCCGAAGAGCATCCGCCTCCCAATCTCCATAGGGAAAAGCCGCTCGATCCGCCAGATAAAGCAGGCCTGCATCGGGCAACGCCCGTTTAATCTCACGTTGAACAGAAAGCCCTCCGACACCACTATCCAGTACCAGCACACGGCCAGACACATCTGGCTGCATATGCAGAGGCTGGAACGGAACAACCGGAGAGCCGTTCAACATTAATCTTGATCCTTCACACCATACTTTTCGAAGCAGGAAATCACACCGCGCAGTATGCGCACTTCATTATCGGTGAGATCTGCTTTCTGAAAGATGTTGCGCAACCTACGAATTGTGACTGGCTTTTTCTCGACAGGACGGAAGAAACCACGCGCGTCCAGACCGGATTCCAGATGGTCAAACATCCGTTGAATGGATTCCTGAGTTGCAGGCTCTCCCTCGTAATCATCTAATGAGAAAGGCAATGCACCCGCTGTCGCCACGCGGCGCCATTCATAGGCACATACCAAAACAGCCTGAGCAATATTAAGGGAAGCATAGGTTGGATCAACCGGCAGCGTCACGATCTTGTTCGCAAGCGCCACTTCATCATTGTTCAGGCCCCAGCGTTCGCGACCAAACATGTAACCGGATGGAATATCACGCAGACCCTGAGCCACACTCTCATTAGCAGCTTCATCAGGCCCAACAACCGGCTTTGGAATATCGCGGCTGCGCGCCGTGGTCGCAAAAACCAGCTTCAGATCAGCAACAGCTTCCTCCACACTGTCAAAAACCCGAGCAGCATCAATCACATGATGAGCCCGGCTGGAAGCAGAGCGCGCTTTTTCACTCGGCCAACCATCACGCGGTTGATCAGGCGCAGATCATGCAGGCCAAAGTTGGCCATCGCACGGGCAACCATGCCGATGTTTTCGCCAAGTTGAGGTTCACAAAGGATCACAACAGGAGGAATGGCGGTGTTTGTTTCAGGAGTGCTTTCAGACATGCCGATCCTCTAGCCGATAAGGCTGAAAATTACCAGAGTAGTTTTGGCCAGAATGGCCCCATGAAACACAAAATCCCATCAGGATTAGCCTGAGGTTTTCCAGCGGCGATAACTCACCACCAGCACCTCAGTCCTGCGAAATCGTGTGAGAGCTCTGACTAGTCACCTAAAGAGGGTAAAATTCGGCGAATTCAATCAAGAGTAAAGCTGTGATTTGCTGTTACCTAGAGAGTTAGCCGTTTCAATGCAGCCTCTGAATGGCCCGACCCTCTACGAAGGAGACCCCGACGACTATGCCTGGACAAGAACCCAACACAGGTGGCACCCCGCCTCCAAATGTCCCGGACCTCACGCAGTTAGTGCGTGACAACTGGTGGAAATTCCTGGTGCTCGGAGTATTGATGGTGATTGGTGGTACGATTGTGTTGGTCATACCATACGCGTCCTCCATCGCAGTAGCACTGGTTATCGGACTGGTTTTAATCGTCGTCGGGGTTCTTCAACTCTGGCATGCCATGCAGGTGAAAGAATGGGGAGGCTTCCTCTGGCAGTCCCTCATCGGCATCATCGCATTGGTTGGCGGCATCGCGATCTACTACAACCCTGTAGCGGGGACAGAAGCACTCACGCTGGTGCTTTCCGTTGTCTTCATTGCACAGGGCATCGCACAAGCCATGTTCTCCTTCCGCCTACGACCTCACAGCAGCTGGGGCTGGATCCTCGCGTCCGGTATCATCGCAATTGGCGCAGGCCTGATGATTCTGCTCGACTTCCCCGGCTCAACAGCGTGGGCACTTGGCCTCGTTGCTGGCATCTCGATCATGTTCAACGGATGGAGTTATGTCGCCATCGCCCTTGCTGCTCACAAAAAGCAATAGGGCGTTCGCTTCAGGCGTTCATCGATAGCTTAAGTTCAAAGATAAAAGGCCGCGCAATCATCCATGAGCGCGGCACTTTTATGTAGATCAGTAGGCTTGCATCTGCCATTCACGGATCGCATCCAGCGGATAGACCAGCATGATCACATTGAGGGTCAGGTTATCCCGGATGATCGAACCAACAATCAACTCCATCGCAAGGATCAGCACAACTGTCAGCCATACCGGCAAACGAGCCGCCAGCCAGAAGCCGAAGATCATCCAGATAATATCGAAGACGGAGTTGAGAACACTGTCACCGAAGTAATCCAGCGCAATCGTCGCTTCCCGATAGCGATTGATGATGAAGCTGGAGTTCTCGACGATCTCCCAGGCCGCTTCCACAATAACAGACAGCACCAGACGGAAACCCATCGGCCAACCGGCACCGCCCGTAAACAACCGCCCCATCCACCAGAACAGGGCATAAAACAGCATGCCGTGGATGATGTGCGAAGGCGTATACCAATCAGCAATATGCTGGCTGTTGTCCGAACTGTTGACGTCCCACGTCCAAAGCTTGATCTCTCCGCACTTACAGATCGGCTCTCGCCCCATGGCAAAAAGAATGACGGCTGTCAGGACAAGCAGGAGAACGGTGATCAAAGCATAATGCTTGTTATTCAATCGACTGAGCATCAATCAGACTTTCAATATCTACGTAAACGATGAGCATAGCTGTGAAGGATGAACAGGACCTTCAAAACAGAATGCGTATATAAGTAATACCTAAACCAGCTTGATAAAACAGCAAGAACCATGAGCCGTTTTAAGCTGATTAAGCGCGCTTAATCGACCAATGTGGCAAAAAGAAAAAAGGCTCAAAAGATCTCTGAGCCTTTCCCAAAACTTCTACCCTCTCCATATCGCACAGCCCACATCAGATGGCTATTAAGCCACCAAGGCAGCGCTTAAACAGGGGATTAAAGCAACTCGTAGTTTCCGCAGAATGGCAACCTGCTTTAATCCTCAGCCTGGCTTTCCAAAAATGACAGAGGCGTTCACGCCCCCAAATCCAAAGCCATTGGACATGACGTATTTGAGGTCCTTTTCCTTGGACTCATTGGCCACCAACTCAAACTGAGAAGCAGCCTCATCCGGCTCTTCCAAGTTCAGTGTTGGTGGAAGCACCCCTTCCCTCAAAGCCATGATGGAGGCAATCGCCTCAATCGCACCAGCTGCACCCAGAAGGTGACCAGTTGCCGACTTGGTTGAGGAAATAGCCAGATCTTTTCCGCGATCTCCAAACACAGCCTGAATGCCAGCAATCTCTGCCGCATCTCCAACCGGTGTCGAGGTGCTGTGCGCATTGATGTAGTCAATGTCATCGGGATTGATCCCGGCCTGCTTCAAAGCCTTACGCATAGCAGCCTGACCACCCGCGCCATCCGGCGGGGAAGCCGTCACATGATGTGCATCCGCTGAAGTGCCATATCCAAGGATTTCAGCAAGCGGCGTAGCTCCACGCTCAAGCGCATGATCCAACCGCTCAATCACCAGCATCGCAGCCCCTTCACCCATCACGAACCCATCGCGGTTCCTGTCAAATGGGCGGGAGGCTTTGTGCGGTTCCTCATTAAAGCCACTGGAAAGTGCACGCGCAGCAGAAAAGCCAGCAAACGACACTGCATCGATGCAAGCCTCAGCTCCACCGGCAAGTGCCACATCCGCTTCACCGCTCTTGATCATGCGAACCGCATCACCAATCGCCTGCACACTGGCCGCACATGCCGTCACAGGTGTTCCCAGCGGGCCTTTGAACCCGTTGGCAATGGATACCTGCCCAGCTGCAAGGTTTGCCAGAAAGCTTGGCACAATAAACGGAGAGAGCCGCCGCGGGCCTTTGGTCTCCACGGTGCGTGTGGCTCCGGTCATGGCAGGGAACCCGCCAACACCAGAGGCAATAATAGTGGCCGTGGCTTCCTTGTCTTCATCCGTTTCCGGATACCAACCAGCCTGGTCAACGGCTTCCTTGGCTGCAACCAGAGCATAATGGATGAACAGATCCATCTTCTTCTGATCTTTGAAAGGAATGGCCACACTGGCATCGAAGCCAAATTCATCTTCATCAATGGAGGGAACCTGCCCTGCCACCTGGCAAGCCTGCTCACTTCCATCAAATCTGGTAAGAGCGCGAATACCGCTTCTGGAAGCTACCAGACGCTCCCAAAACGGGTTGATCCCAACACCCAGGGGTGAAACCACCCCCATACCGGTTACAACAATCCGCATCTTCCCTAACTCCTAAGCTAAAGAACGCAGCAACCGACTCCTGCGCGCTCTACAAAATGCTCGCGTCCCAATTATGGCGCCATCTAATGGTCAGAGTAATTGGATATGTTTTGAGAGTTAAGAGCAAACTACGCAAACACAACTCTTAGTGGATAACATCTTGGGATATCGGAACAATCGGTTCCCAGCCTCTCACGAGAGTCTCCGACAATCACTCCCCGAAAAGAAAGAGGGACTGCGGAATTATAGACAGCAATTCAAACCATCGTTGAGCGCAAATACAGTTGAAATAGCAAATTGTTAGCGGCAACCACTTCAGTGCGGCATACGAATTTGGTATTACTGGCACTCCAACCGCAGATTTCCACTGGCATTAAATTGCGCACATGTGTATACACATGGCAACTTGAGCCTTAACCGGCTCCATTGTCACGTACCTAATAAACACGAGGTCTACTAATATGGCGAAGATCAAGGTAGAAAATCCAGTCGTCGAGCTCGACGGCGATGAGATGACCCGCATCATTTGGCAGTTCATCAAGGACAAGCTGATCCATCCTTATCTGGACATCGACCTGAAGTACTACGACCTCGGTATCGAGTCTCGTGATGCAACTGATGACCAGATTACCGTTGACGCTGCTGAAGCGATCAAGAAATACGGTGTTGGCGTTAAGTGTGCGACCATCACTCCAGACGAAGCACGCGTTGAAGAATTCGACCTGAAGCGCATGTACCGCTCTCCAAACGGCACCATCCGTAACATCCTGGGTGGCGTTATCTTCCGTGAGCCAATCATCATGTCCAACGTTCCACGTCTGGTTCCAGGTTGGACTCAGCCAATCATCGTTGGCCGTCACGCATTTGGTGATCAGTACCGCGCGACTGACTTCAAATTCCCTGGCAAAGGCAAGCTGACTGTTAAGTTCGTTGGCGAAGATGGCACCGAGATCGAACACGAAGTGTTCGACGCACCATCCTCCGGCGTTGCAATGGCAATGTACAACCTGGATGATTCCATCCGTGACTTTGCTCGTGCATCCATGAACTACGCTCTGGGCCGTAAAGTTCCTTGCTACCTCTCCACCAAGAACACCATCATGAAAGCATATGATGGTCGCTTCAAAGACATCTTCCAGGAAGTCTACGAAGCTGAGTTCAAAGAGAAGTTCGAAGCAGAAAAAATCTGGTACGAGCACCGCCTCATCGATGACATGGTTGCAGCTGCAATGAAGTGGTCCGGTGGCTACGTTTGGGCTTGTAAGAACTACGACGGCGACGTTCAGTCCGACACCGTTGCACAGGGCTTCGGTTCCCTCGGCCTGATGACTTCCGTTCTGATGTCACCAGACGGACGCACCGTTGAAGCTGAAGCTGCACACGGCACCGTGACCCGTCACTACCGTCAGCACCAGAAGGGTGAAGAGACCTCCACAAACTCCATCGCATCTATCTTTGCATGGACCCGTGGTCTGGCTCACCGCGCAAAGCTGGACGACAACGCTGAGCTGAAGAAGTTTGCTGAAACTCTTGAGCAGGTATGTATCGACACAGTTGAAAGCGGTCACATGACCAAAGATCTGGCCCTGCTCGTAGGTCCAGATCAGAAGTGGCTCACCACAACTGGCTTCCTCGACAAAGTCGACGAAAATCTTCAGAAAGCAATGGCAGCTGCATAAGCTCAGCCTCTGCTGGATTTCCGAAAAGGGTGCCTCCGGGCACCCTTTTTGCGTTTAAAGCCCCGTCAAATCTGAGAGGCACCAAAGCAAGACAACATTCTCCTTTCCCAGCTTACCCTCACTGAAAAGGAGATAGTCATGCAGAATGCACTCTCACTACTGACCGCAAGCATCCTCTTATGCTCAGCTGCCTACGCACAGGAGCAGCCCATCACCGCCAAGAAAGTTGGCACCTACTTCCAACTGGAACTGCACCGCCCGGACGGCAAGCACTCCTACTTTGTCATGGACACAGGCTCCACCGGCATCGTCGGCTCAGCGAAGTTCTTTACGCCTACAAAGGACGAAAAATCCAGAGGAACATGCGTCCCCTTCGGATACTCCAGCTCAGGCAACAGCTATGCGGGATACATCGTCAAAAGAGACCTCTCCTTCGGCACCATTGGCCAGCAGCCAACAAAACACCTGAAAGACTTCCCGGTCTACGCCGCCGTGCAGCGGTGTCCGGCAGGTAAGACACCCAATTGCTCCAGCACACCGCCCGAAGGCTGCACCCTCAACCCGCAAGTCTACATGATGGGTGTCGGCTTTGATCAGGCCAGCAGCTTCTCTCAGACAGACGACGACAGCAACGCCATCAACAACCCCTTCCTGAACCTTGACGACACCGACGGTAAACCACTCCCGCAGCAGAACTATGCGCTGAGCAGCGTCAAAGCAGGCAGCCTTGCCCTTGATGTTTATCTCGCCTCACCCCAAAACCCGCTGCCCAACCGCGGGCAAACCATCACGGTGCCACTCTCAAAGCCAACAGACAGCGCAGAAACACTCATAACCCCACAGCTGGCGTTTGCATTGCGAGACAAAGCAACCGGCAAGCCGGTCTTCCCAACAGACGCCCCGCAACCAGTCCGCTTCTTACCGGATACAGGCATCAGCTACGGCATCCTCTCGGTTGCTGGCAGTTCAGCCCCATGCTGTACAGAAGGCACTTCAAAGTCAAAAATCGATACATCAGCTTACGACTTCCAACTCTTCGCCAACCCAGAGAGCAAAGTCCCTCTCACCAACCTTTCCTATGGAGCAGACCAACCACTCGGCCAATCCGCCAGATGGTCTTTGAACCACCCTGCAGGCAGCACCCTGTTCTTCAACAGTGGCCAGCTCTTCTTCCAGAATTGCAACTACTTCTACAACCCTGCCAGCTCTGAAATCACATTCAGTTGTCACACAGCAGATCAATAAAGCAACAAGCACAACGGGCTGTTTCGAGCCTCCAAACAGCCCGCACTTTAAGAGAGGATAATCGACAAAGCCTTGAGTGCGCCCAAACAACGCCTAAGTGCGAACACAATCCAAATTCAACCTGAGGGCACGGTGTTCATTTCAAACCGGTGCTCTTCTCATGTTTAAAAAGATTGCGCTCTTCCTCCTGCTCGCTGCCGCAGGCATCTACCTTTACAACGCGTCCTGGCTGACGTTTGATCCTTCTTCTGGAAAGCCCAAATTTATCGCCCATCGCGGCGTGCACCAGACCTATCACCGCGAGAACCTGACCAACAAAACCTGCACGGCAGAGCGCATCGACACGCCTTCCCACCCCTATCTGGAAAACACCATCGCCTCCATGCAGGCCGCGTTTGAGGCCGGGGCAGACATCGTCGAACTGGACATTCACCCAACCACCGACAACAAGCTGGCCGTGTTCCACGACTGGACGGTCGATTGCAGAACCAACGGCTCAGGCATCACACGGATCATTCCCTCGCAGAGCTCAAAGCCCTGGACATCGCCTTTGGATACACCGCCGATGACGGCAAGTCCTACCCGCTCAGAGGCACCGGCATTGGTGCAATGCCAGAGCTGGACGAAGTGTTTCTCGCCTTTCCGGAAAAGAAATTCCTGATCAACTTCAAGGAAAAAGAACTCCGCTCCGCCAAGCTACTACTGGCAAAACTGGAGAAGCACCCTCAATGGAAACAGCAGGTCTGGGCCGTCTATGGAGCACAAAACCCAACTCAGTACATGGCTGAGTCCACCGCAAACACCATGGGCTTCGACAAGGCCAGAACCAAAGCCTGCCTAAAGGAATACATCGCACTGGGATGGAGCGGTTACGTCCCACAAACCTGCAGAAACACGGTGATCACCGTGCCTTCAAACTACGCATGGGCCGTCTGGGGCTGGCCAAACAAGTTTCAAAGCAGACTGAAAGCATATGGAAGCGAGATCATTCTGGCCGGGCCTTACAAATCACAGGGCGCAGGTGCTGGGATAGATACGCCAGAGCAACTTCTGGAAGTTCCAGCCATCTTCAACGGTTACATCTGGACGGATAAGATAGAAGCACTGGCCCCTTACATCAGAAAGGAGAGCCCAACCGAACCTAGGAAGTAAACTCCACATCCACGTGGTGCGCTTTACGCTCATCAATCGCTTCATCAATGATCTTCTTCGCCACGGCGGGTTTGCGATCCATGAAGCGACGTAGATCATCCATCTTGAGCACCATCAGCTGCACCGGTGTTTTGGCAACAGCACGCGCACGCCGTTTGTGGTGGCCAAACAAAGACGCCTCCCCAAAGTGCTCCCCTTCTCCATGAAGCACCCGGTGATCGTCAAAAACTTCTTCCACCTCACCAGAGGCAATCAGGAAAAGACTGTTCCCATCCTCTCCCTTCTCACAGATGGACTGCCCGGCTGGCACACTGTGGGAATGCAGAAGCTCAGTAACGGCTGCGATTTCAATAGCAGAAAGCCGCTCAAACAGCGGAATAGTAGCCACCATGCCCCAGGTCACCACGAAATCACGGCTATGGATTTCGCGGGCAAAAGCGGTGCCCACAATGCCCACCGGCAACGCAAACAAGCAGTAGCCCATCAACATCACGATACTCGCAATCATCTTGCCAGCAGCTGTCACCGGAACCACATCGCCGTATCCAACTGTTGTCAGGGTTGAGAACGCCCACCACAGAGCAGCTGGTATCGTGCCAAAATGCTCCGGCTGAGCGGCATGCTCCACACTGTAAAGCAGCGTTGCAGCAACCAGCACCACACCCAAAATCAGCACAAGACTGCCAACAATCGCCCGCTGCTCCGCAACCACAGCTGACACAAGCGACCGAACAGCAGGTGAGTAACGTGCGATCTTCAAAAAGCGGAACAGGCGCAAGATGACCAGTGATTTCCAGCTGATACTTGCAAAGAACAGAGAAAGCCAGAACGGCACCACCGCAACAAAATCAACCACGGAAAGCGGCTGCAAGGCATAAACCACACGCGCTTTCAAAGGCCCATACTTCTTCAGCGGCGGATGCAAATCAGACACCCAAAGGCGCAGCAGATACTCGATCGCGAAAATAGATCCGGCGATGATATCAAGAAGAAAAATCTCCCAGACATACACTCCGCCAATGCTCGGCTCCGTCTCAAGAACCGCAAGACCCACATTCACAACGATGAAGACGATCAAAATGGCATCTATCTGCTGAGCCAGGCGATTGCCCGCACTGCTGCGCTCCAGCAGGTTGTACACTTTCAACTTGATCGAGTTAGCCACCAAAGCCCCACAAATGCCCGAGCATCAAAAGAAAAAAGGAAATGCAAAAGTCGAATAACTTCAAAAGTAACTAACAAAAAATAAAGGGGAGATTAAATCCCCCCTTCATGAAACTCAGATTATCAGGTCAGCTTTAAAGCGTTTCAAGATGCGCCTTGATTGCAGCAATCGCTTCTTCTGCTTTGCCAGCATCAGGCCACCAGCCTGCGCCATGTCAGGGCGACCACCGCCACCACGACCACCAAGAGCCGCAGAACCGATGCGCACAAGATCAACTGCACTTGCAGTTTCGCTCACGTCCTTGGTTGAACCAACAACGATCGCTGCCTTGCCATCTTCAGCTTTGCTGATCAGCACCACAACACCAGAACCGATTGCAGTCTTGCCTTCATCAGCAACAGACTTCAGATCCTTCGGGTTGATGCCTTCCAGCACACGCGCCATCAGCTTGAACTTACCAGCCTCAGTCACACCAGCGTCTCCGCCGGAGCCACCGCCGCCCATCGCAAGCTTCTTCTTCGCTTCAGCAAGTTCACGCTCCAGCTTCTTGCGCTCGTCCAGAAGACCCGCAATACGCGCAGGAACATCAGCAGCAGAAACCTTCAGCAGGCCAGCAGTTTCGCGCATCAGCGCATCCTGCTCAGCCAGATACTTACGGGCTTCATCACCGGTCAGCGCTTCAATACGGCGCACACCAGCAGCTACCGCACCTTCGGAAACAACAGTCACAAGGCCGATGTCACCAGTGCGCTTAACGTGTGTACCACCACAAAGTTCAACAGAGTAAGACTTGCCAGCCTTCTCGCCGGTTGTCGCTGTTCCCATGGAAACCACGCGAACTTCATCGCCGTATTTCTCGCCGAACAAAGCCATCGCGCCAGCTTCAATCGCTTCATCAACTTCCATCAGAGAAGTCTCAACAGCGCCATTCTGCAGCACGATCTCGTTCGCAAGAGCTTCAACCTTGGTGGTCTCTTCCGCACTCACAGGCTTTGGATGTGAGAAGTCGAAACGCAGACGCTCAGGCGTTACCAAAGACCCCTTCTGAGCCACGTGAGTACCAAGCACTTCGCGAAGCGCTTCATGTACAAGGTGAGTTGCTGAGTGGTTGGAGCGAATGGCACTGCGACGTGCATGATCCACGATCAGCTCCAGCGCATCGTCCACATTCACGTCACCACTTTCAACACGAACAGAATGCACAAACAGGCCGTCAGCTTTCTTCTGTGTGTTGGTCACAGTGATGGAAACACCGTCAGCAACCATGGTACCACAGTCGCCAACCTGACCACCGGATTCACCGTAGAACGGGGTCTGGTTGAGGATCAGAGAACCTTCTTCACCCTGCTTCAGAACTTTGACTTCTTCGCCGTCCTTCACAAGGCTCAGCACAACACCTTCAGCCTTTTCGGTTTCATAACCGAGGAACTCAGTAGCGCCTGCCTGCTCTTTGATGGAGAACCAGATCGCATCCGTCGCTGCATCACCAGAACCCGCCCAGGCAGCACGCGCTTCAGCACGCTGGCGCTCCATTGCGGTGTTAAAGCCATCAGTATCAACCGCGATCTCACGGTTGCGCAGGGCATCCTGTGTCAGATCAAGCGGGAAACCGTAGGTGTCATAAAGCTTGAATGCAGTCTCACCGTCCAGCTGATCGCCGGAACCCAGAGAGCTGGTCGCATCTTCCAGAAGGCCGAGACCACGCTCAAGCGTTTTGATGAAGCGCTTTTCTTCCAGCTGAATGGTTTCTTCAATGAGCTTTTCCGCACGTGGCAGCTCAGGGAAAGCCTGACCCATTTCACGAACCAGAGTTGGAAGCATCTTGAAGATGACCGGCTCTTTTGCACCAAGCAGGTTCGCGTGACGCATCGCGCGGCGCATAATGCGGCGCAGAACGTAACCGCGACCTTCATTGGATGGCAGAACACCATCAGCAATCAGGAACGCCATGGAACGCAGGTGATCAGCAATCACGCGGTGGCTTGCCTGTGCTTTGCCAGCAGCTTCAACACCAGTCAAATGCTCAGAACTCGCGATCAGAGCCTTGAACAGGTCGATCTCGTAGTTGTTGTGCACGCCCTGCATGATCGCCGCAAAACGCTCAAGACCCATGCCGGTGTCAATAGACGGACGCGGCAGGTCGATGCGTTTATCAGCCAGCTGCTCATACTGCATGAACACAAGGTTCCAGATCTCGATAAAGCGGTCACCGTCTTCCTCAGGAGAACCTGGAGGGCCACCCCAGATCTGCTCACCGTGATCGTAGAAAATCTCGGAGCAAGGACCACAAGGACCGGTATCACCCATCGCCCAGAAGTTGTCTGAAGTAGGAATGCGGATGATCTTCTCATCAGCAAAACCAGTCAGCTTCTTCCAGATGTTGAAGGCTTCATCATCCTCGGAGTAAACGGTCACAAGCAGCTTATCAGCAGGCAGGCCGTATTCTTTGGTGATCAGGTTCCATGCGAGCTCAATCGCGTTTTCCTTGAAGTAGTCACCAAAGGAAAAGTTGCCGAGCATTTCAAAGAAGGTGTGGTGACGCGCAGTGTAGCCAACGTTATCCAGATCGTTGTGCTTGCCGCCTGCACGAACACATTTTTGCGAAGATGTTGCACGCACGTAGTCCCGCTTTTCCAAGCCGGTGAATACGTTCTTAAATGGCACCATACCCGCATTTGTAAACATCAATGTCGGATCATTGCGTGGCACCAATGGACTAGAAGGAACAACCTCGTGTCCGTTTTTTGCAAAGTAGTCGAGAAAAGCCGACCGAATTTCGTTGACGCCACTCATAGGTCTTGATGTCCGTCTCGTTTTCTAGTGGGCAGCTACTTCAACAATCACAGCCGCCAAATTGCAGGGTATGCGCATCCGGAAAGATGCAACAAAAATTAGTATCTGCCGCGTTTTAGCCATCTGCAGCAAATCTGTCCATAAAACCCTACAAAAAAAGAGGCTGGATAAATCCAGCCCCTCTAAACTCTATTGGTTTTCCGCAGTTTTTTCCGGATCATCAATCGCTTCAGCAATCAAACCCGCATTCTGCCGGATTGCAAGTTCGATCTCTTCCGCCAGTTCAGGATTCTCTCGCAGGAAGGTTTTCGAGTTCTCACGCCCCTGCCCAAGCCTCTGACTGTTGTAGGAGAACCAAGCACCCGACTTCTCGACAATGCCGCCTTTAACACCAAGATCCAGCAGTTCACCCATTTTGGAGATGCCTTCGCCATAGATGATGTCAAACTCAACCTGCTTGAATGGAGGTGCCAGCTTGTTCTTCACCACCTTCACGCGGGTCTGGTTACCAACGATTTCATCACGATCCTTGATCGCACCGATACGGCGGATGTCCAGACGTACAGAAGCGTAGAACTTCAGCGCGTTACCACCGGTTGTCGTCTCAGGAGAACCGAACATCACACCGATCTTCATACGGATCTGGTTGATGAAGATCACCATGGTGTTGGATTTGGAAATGGATGCGGTCAGCTTGCGCAGTGCCTGGCTCATCAGACGAGCCTGCAAGCCTGGGAGCGAATCGCCCATCTCACCTTCAAGTTCAGCTTTTGGTGTCAGAGCCGCAACGGAGTCGATCACCAGCACGTCAATCGCGCCGGAACGAACCAGAGTGTCTGCAATTTCAAGCGCCTGCTCACCAGCATCTGGCTGGGAAATAAGCAGGTCATCAATGTTCACGCCAAGCTTGCGTGCATACACCGGGTCCAGTGCGTGCTCAGCGTCAACAAATGCGCAGATGCCGCCGTCGCGCTGCGCAGACGCCACAGTGTGGAGTGCCAGCGTGGTCTTACCGGAACTTTCAGGCCCGTAGACCTCAATGATACGTCCCTTAGGCAGACCGCCGATGCCCAGCGCGATATCCAGACTGAGAGAACCAGTCGAAACGCTCTGGATTTCTACGGCCT
This sequence comes from Pseudovibrio denitrificans JCM 12308, assembly GCF_001310815.1. Classification (GTDB taxonomy): domain Bacteria; phylum Pseudomonadota; class Alphaproteobacteria; order Rhizobiales; family Stappiaceae; genus Pseudovibrio; species Pseudovibrio denitrificans. The sequence continues at coordinate 192,469 of NZ_BAZK01000002.1, read as the reverse complement.
GTCCCTGGCCCATGCGCATAATGGAGCCTTTACCAAAGGCTCGTTCAATTTGGGAAAGCGCTGCATCCAGTGCTTTATTTTTGTCCATCTGATTGCCCTCAACAAGGCGAAGTGAAGTTTGTGCCATACGTTCTCATCCCTTATTTCACGATGGACGTGCAGTTTCAAAGTCAGTTATTTGTACTCACTTTGTTCCAACTTCGCAATACCTGATAACTAACTAATAAAAATGGATTAATTTCAATACGTTCTCCTATTGTTCAACATGTAGATAACTTTTCCTGGCACCTGTTTGGAGGCACACATCTGGAATCAAACCTCAAAAATGCACTTTTGATACATCACCCACAGTCTGTATTTGCTCGTAGCTTGCTTTGGCCAACCAACTTGCATATCAACGGTCTTTCGATGTCGGGAGGAAGAATTGGTTATGTCGTCTAAACAGGTCGGAGTAATCGGAGCAATCCATCTGGACAGGATTGCCCATGCAGATCGACCCTTCAAACCGGACACCTCAACACCAGGGAAAATTATGTCCCGCGCAGGAGGTGTTGGAGCCAACATTGCACGCGCCATGGCGCGGTTGGGCATGCAGCCGACAATGCATGGATGTCTGGGTGACGACGCCGACGGAGCGTTCCTCGCAAAAAGCCTGTCAGAATGCGGAATTAATACATCCAGCATCAAGACAGTAGCTGACGGAAGAACCGGATCATATCTGGCCCTTCACAACCCGGATGGCACACTATTCTCAGCCATTTCGGACAGCGAGATTACCTCCAGAGTGAGTTTTTCAGAAGCAAATCCAATTCCGCAAGCACTGCTGAACTGCGATATCTGGCTCTGCGAAACCAATCTGGAAGAAGAAACGCTTCTCACGCTCGCCAATTCCAAAGGGGATCGCCTTCTGGCCGCTGATACGGTCTCAATAGCAAAGGCACCAAAACTTCGTCCCCTTCTCTCCCAAATTGACATTCTTTTCACCAACACAGATGAAGCCACGGCCCTGCTGGATTGCGAGCCGGGGGAACTTTCCGCAGAAGAGCTGGCCCAACAGCTGGCTGCAAAAGGTATTCCTACCGTTCTGGTCAGCAACGCCAACAAGCCACTGGCTCTTCACTGTGCAGGCAGCACAAGTTCGCACACTCCATTTTCTGTTGTTCCCGTGGATGTCACCGGCGCCGGTGATGCCTTCATTGCAGGCTTTCTTTATGCAAGCTGCCTCAATGAAGACCCATATTCAGCAGTAAAGAGCGGGCTTGCTTCTGCATCCATTACAGTGGAAGCGACCGGCGCCGCGCCGGAAACGCTTTCACCCCAATCGCTTAAAGCTCGTTTATTAGAACATGCCTAAGCACCAACAACATACGAAAGACTGGGAAAACCATGGGAAGTTCAATTAAAATCCATCATTCAAAAGAAGTTGCAGAAGCTCTCAGCAGCGGCGCTCCAATCGTTGCGCTGGAGTCCACAATCATTACCCATGGCATGCCGTACCCGCAAAACGTTGAAACAGCACGCGAAGTTGAACAGATCATCCGCGACGGCGGTGCCGTTCCAGCAACCATCGCAGTGCTCAACGGTGAACTCCACGTCGGCCTGGAAGACGAAACTCTGGACCAGCTGGCTAACGCCAAAGACGTGATGAAATGCTCCCGCGCGGACCTGTCCTTCGCAATGGCTCTGGGCAAGAACGGCTCCACCACAGTTGCAGCAACCATGATGGCAGCACACGCTGCTGGCATCCGTGTCTTCGCAACCGGCGGCATCGGCGGCGTACACAAGGGCGCTGAAACCACCTTCGACATCTCCGCAGATCTGGACGAACTGTCCCGCACCGCTGTCTGTGTTGTCTCCGCTGGCGCAAAAGCACTGCTCGACATCCCGAAAACTCTGGAAGTTCTGGAAACCCGCGGCGTGCCAGTCATCGGCTTTGGCTGTGAAAACGTACCTGCATTCTGGTCCCGCGATTCCAAGATCAAAGCGCCTTACCGTCTGGATGAAGCAAACGACATCTCCAAGCTGATCAAGTTCCGCGAGAAGTTCGGCGATCACGGTGGCATGCTCGTAACCAACCCGGTTCCAGCTGAAGATGAAATCCCATCTGACGAAATGCAGGTGTTCATCGATGCGTCTATCAAGGCAGCTGAAGAACAGAACATCACCGGCAAGGACGTAACACCATTCGTTCTGCAGGATATCTTCGAGCGCACAGCAGGCCGCAGTCTGGCAACCAACATTGCGCTGGTTAAGAACAACGCAAAGCTTGCAACAAAGATCGCATGCGGTCTGACCGATTAAGTTTTTGCAGGCATCTGCCTTATAAGAATCCGGGTTGGAGCCTCCAGCCCGGATTTTTTGTGGTCTAAAGCGTATCGCTGAAAAGTGAGCACCGGTTTTCAGATGAAGATACGCAAGATCAAAGGCTGAAGCAGTTCATTTGCCTCAACTAAAAAGCGAACTGCTTTAGCCACTTGTGCAGAGCTTTCCCCACGCTTCCAATCAACTCAATACATGCAGAGGTTTTCACGTCTCTTTGATCGAAAGATTCCGTTGTTTTTCCGCCCCGATTATTTTAGGTGTTCTAAAGCTATAGAACTTTACATCGCTGTGTTTTTATTGGCGCATCTGCATCTTGTGGTCATATAGTACTCATCAAAACGCCATCTGGCGCGCATATGTGAAAGAGGCCAATCCAATTTATTGGGTGGTTCCATTGAAATCACGCCCAACAGAGTTTCGCGGTTGGCGGCAGTTGCATCGGCTTTTGTCACCCGCAGGATTTACGCTATGAAGAAACTTATTTTTATCGGATTAACGGCAGCTCTCGCAGCTTGCCAAAGCGGCCCATCCACTCGCAGCGGGCAACCATCCATCCGCGCGGACGCCGATTCTCAAACCATTCAGATCAAAGCTTCGCCTGAAGTTGTGCGCACTACTCTGGTCAACAGCGCAAGCGCCAAAGGCACCATCGTTCAGCAAAACGAGCCAAACATGGTGGTAATGGAAAGCTATGTGCGCGGCGACAACGCTGTACTCGACAATGAGTTTGGCCCGTCAGATTCTGGCGAGCGCGCCTACCGCATCCGCGTTCGCTTCTCCGGCACGCAGTGCAGCACCAACGTTGTGCAGGACCTCGCGCTGGTCAACAACATCTACACCTCGCAGGAACAGTCCTTCCAACTGCCAGGCAATCCAGGCTCCATGCAGAGCCTGCAGCGCTTGAAGTCCAACGCGGAAAACTCTTCCGGCTGCGTCTGATAAGCAGCGCATATAGATATCAAAAAAGCCGGAGAGCAGACCATGCTCTCCGGCTTTTGTATTTCGAACTAAGAAAAGGCTAAGCCCGTTCCTGTGTCTTGGCTTCCAGCGTTTCTTTCACCGTGGTTGCCAGCTGTTTCAGCGTGAATGGCTTCGGCAGGAAGGTAAAGCTTTCCTCCGCCGGCAGGTTCTTCTCAAACGCATCCTCAGCATAGCCGGAAACAAAGATGATCTTCAGATCAGGACGTGTCTTGCGCAGCTCAATCAGCAGGCTTGGTCCATCCATCTCCGGCATCACAACGTCAGAAACCACAAGGTCAACCGCCCCGCCGGTCTCTTCCATCACTTCCAGAGCCTCAGTGCCAGAACCAGCCTCAAACACCTCATAGCCACGACCACTCAGGGCGCGTGCTGCAAAGGCCCGCACAGCCTCTTCATCTTCAACAAGAAGAATAGTTGCAGAACCTGTCAGGTCCGCTTCGGTCGCTTCCTGCTCAGGCTTAACCTCAACGACCTCTTCCTTCTCGGTGGTGATGTGGCGCGGGAAGAAGATGCGGAACGTTGTGCCGACACCTACCTCACTGGTACAGAACACATAGCCGCCGGTCTGCTTCACGATGCCATAAACAGTGGAGAGTCCAAGGCCGGTGCCTTTGCCGACATCCTTTGTCGAGAAGAACGGCTCGAAGATCTTGTCCATCACGTCCTGAGACATGCCGTGACCGTTATCGGCCACCTCAATCAGCACGTACTCACCCGGAGGCATACCGCGTGTGTTCTCGTAGGTCTTGGACGCGTCCTCATCTACGTTCAGCGTCCGGATGGAAACTTCACCGCCTCCTTCCATCGCATCACGGGCGTTCACCGCAAGGTTCACGATCACCTGCTCCAGCTGGTTCACGTCAGCCATCACCGGCCACAGCTCACGGCCATGCACCAGCTTCAGCTCAATCTTTTCACCCAGCAAGCGGTCCAGAAGGATGGAAACATCCGCCAGCACATCCGCCAGCGCCAGCTCCTGTGGGCGCAGTGTCTGACGGCGGGAGAACGCAAGCAACTGGCGCACAAGGCCAGCAGCCCTGTTTGCATTCTGCTTGATGTTCATGATGTCCTGGAAGGCCGGATCCGTTGGACGGTGGCTTGCCAACAGCAAGTCAGAAAAGCCGATAATCGCGGTCAGAACGTTGTTGAAGTCATGCGCAACACCACCAGCCAGCTGGCCAATCGCCTGCATCTTCTGGCTCTGCGCAAACTGAGCTTCCAACGCACGCTGCTGAGTGGTCTCTAGAACGTAAATCACAGCCGCATCTTCACCGGCCTGCCCGTCCTGAACAGCAGACACGTAGAAGGTCGCGGAACGAGGATCGCCATTGCCCTCAAGCGAGACATCCAGCGGTGCAATCTCGCTCTTGCCCAGCGCAGCTTCTTCCAGCGCGCCCTGCAAGGCAGCACGATCATTCTCAGCCACAAACTCGGTCAGCTTCACATCTTTGCCAAGGCCCTCGCCCTGCTCAAACAGGCGCATGAACGGACCGTTGGTGCGCTCAACACGGCCATTTTTGTCGATAGAGGCAATCGCGACCGGTGTGTTGTTGAAGAAGCGGGAGAAGCGCACTTCAGCAGCACGCAGCGCTTCCTCATCATCATTGCCAGCAGAACGGTTGATCACCAGCGTCCGGCTGTCACCAGCAAGGCCATCAGCGCCAAACGGAACACGGTGCACAAGGCGAACCGGCAGGCCAGTGCCGCTGCGCGTCACCAGATCAATATCAAAGCTTTCGGTTTTAACTTCACCCTCAGAACCCTGCAGAGCTTCAACCAGAGCTGCCCCTTCTCCGCGCACGATGTCCTTCAAAGACAGTTCGCCGGAGATAAACTGGGTCAAATCATAACCAAGCCAGTCCGCCAGGGTCGCATTCAGATAAACCAGCTTGCCAGTGCTGTCAGAGGAGAAGAAGCCGCACGGCGCATGGTCAAGGAAGTTAATCACGCGTTGCAGTTCCTGGAAGGAGTTCTCCTGCTCGGTCCGATCACGGGTAATGTCAGAAACCTGCCAGATGGTAATGCCGCTATCCACGCCAACAGCAGCATCCTGCTCCAGCGGGCGAACGGTAATGCGATACCAGCGCGCGCCGCTGGCAACTTCACCAACAGCGTTCGGCAGGCGCACTTCTTCTGTCGCGTATCGCCCTGTTCGTACAGCTTGCGAAAGCCGGAATATGGCATCTGCGGCGTCAGGATCCGAAGAGAACACCCGCTCCACCGTGCGCACATCAGCTGGTCCGCGCGCGCCCGTCAGCTCAGCATAGGACTGGTTTGCGTAGATGATGCGGCCATTATGATCAGCCAGCAACACGCCATCATCCAGCGAGTTCATGAAGGATTCGGCCAACGGATTGCGGTGGGATTTGGAGATGAACCGTAACAGGCCAATGGCCATGGCAAACAGCGAGAACACCCCAACCACAGCCAGAACACCCAGCAACCCCAGAATGTAAGGCTCGGCCTGTTCTTTGCGCATCAACGCGAAAGCGGCTGTTGCTGCGACAAGGCCGAGTGCAAGCAGCATCAAGGCCCCAAGGCTGCCCCCCTTGTCTGTCCTGTCAATCACCGGCTCAGGTCGCCGCGCTTCGGTCTTTGTCATCTTACCCTCTCTACGGCCACCCGCAGACACCTTGACTTTTTCGCCATGAGAATAATCCGCTCAAAAGCCGACACTCCAGCACTCCCGCGCTGTTAAGACCGCCAGCTCTTCTTTTTACGCAGCTGCATGACATAACCAATCACCTTCGCAACCGCGGCGTAGTGCTCCTCAGGCACATAATCGTTCAACTCAATCGATGCGTACAACGCACGTGCCAGTGGAGGGTTCTCCACGATCGGCACATCAGATTCTTTCGCAACCTCTCGAATGCGGAGCGCCAGGTCATCCACCCCAAGCGCAACACACTGCGGTGCTCCCATGCCCTCTTCATAGCTCAGAGCAACCGCGTAGTGGGTCGGGTTTGTAATAACAACCGTCGCATCCGGCACACTTGCCATCATTCTGTTGCGTGAACGCTGAAGGCGCAACTCTCGAATTTTGGCTTTAATCTTGGGATCACCCTCAGATTGCTTGTATTCCTCTTTCACTTCCTGCTGGGTCATCTTTTGCTTTTCGAACCATTTTTTGCGCTGCCAGACCAGATCGGCCCCGGCAACAACAGTCATAAGCGCAAGAATTGCCCCAATCACCATGATGGCGAGCTCACGAACCTCCTCCAGCACAAGCCCCGTTTCTCTGAACACCACCGTGTCCAGCCGGTCTCTTTCCGGCCACAACACCAGAAAAACCACCGCCGCCACCGCAATGATCTTCACCAGCCCCTTCAGGAAGTTGGCGAGGCTGTCTTTGGAGAACAGTCTCTTCATCCCCGAAAGAGGCGAGATCTTGTTCAGCTTCGGCTTCAATCGCTCTGCAGTCCAAAGCGGTTTATGCTGAACCACGTTCCCAACCACGGCGAGCGCCATCAGCGTCAGCAACGGCAGTGCCACCACACCAAGTATTTCGGGCCCAGTTATTTCTAAAAGGAAAACAAGCGCACCCGGATCAACAGCAATTGTGTCCGCATGGGCAAAAAACCCCTTTAAAATCGTAGAAACGCTCGAAACCATTGTGGGCGCGAGGAAAGATATCACCAAAGCGGTCCCCACCAACGAGAACCACGAGCTCACTTCCTGCGATTTTGGTATGTCCCCTTTCTCGAATGCATCATCGAGCCGCTTTTGCGTGGGGTCCTCGGTTTTCTCCGAATCGTCGGTATCTTCAGCCATCAGCTCCTCGCTAATTCAAAAGGAACGGCTGAAGTGCTTCGCGGAACTCTGACAGATAGTAACCCATCAGAGTGGAAAGCAGCAGCAGGAAGATGCCAAAGCCAATCATGATGTTGACCGGCATGGCGATGAAGAAGATCTGCATCTGAGGCATCAGCTTATTCAGCAAGCCCAGACTGAAGTAAAACACGATCCCGACCACAATAAACGGCGCGCCCAGGCGCACAGCCACGGAGAACATGTGCGTCACCGTCTCAACCGCCAACGTGGAAAGATCGCCAACCGGCAGCGGATTGCCGGGAGGAAACAGCACGAAACTGTCCTGCATGGCCGCAATCATCACGTAGTGCAGGTTCGTCACGAACACCATGCAAATGCCAAGCACGTTGAGGAAGTTACCCATCAACGCCCCCTGCTGGCCAGAGTTCGTCGCATCCCCGCCCATCGCAAATGCAAGGCCGGATTGGTTCGCCATGATCGTTCCAGCCACTGAGAGTGCGTAGGAAATCAGCTTCATGGACAAGCCAATGAAGAACCCAACCATCAGCTCACCACCCAGCAACGCCAGAAGCTTGGGCAAGCTGCTCATCACATCATCAGGATAGAGATTGGAGTTGATCGGCAGGAACACATAAGTCAGCAGCAGTGCGATGGTCAAACGAACGCGAACGGGAATGAAGGTTTCACCAAATGCTGGCACGAGCATGATCATCGTACCAATACGCGCAAACATCAGCAGAAAGCTAACGACGATCACCGGTAAAAAATCCAGATTGATCGTCACAGAATTGCCCCCAGAATGCGCGTCGCCTTGCGCTGTATCTCGCTCAATATCCGGAGATAATCAACCCGGCAATGCGGTTTGTAAAAGAATTCATCAACTCCCCCATGAAGGGAAGCGTCACAAGCAACGCAATAAAGATGCTCAGGATCTTGGGAACAAACACCAGCGTCTGTTCCTGAATTTGTGTCAGTGCCTGAAACAGCGCCACAATCACACCAACCAGAAGCCCGATAAGCATAACGGGGGCCGACACCAGAATAAGTGTCCATATGCCTTCGCTGGCAATATCCAGCACTTCTGCTCCGGTCATTGTGTTCTAACCACCATTTCCCTTAGTTCACTGACACCTCACATAAAGCGAACCAATCAGATTGGCATCCGCATAATTTCTTCATACGCAGAAATAACGCGGTCACGAACAGAAACAACGGTTTCCAGAGCCAGCTCGGTCTCTGCAACAGCGGTCACAACATCAACACATTGGCCTTGCCCTGCAGCAAATCGAGAGACTGCACATCAGCAATCTGGCCACTCTCATTGATCTCGCTGATCGCAGACTGCACCATATTGCCAAAGGCGCCGCTCTTATCACCAGACTCACTGGCAGCTTCAAGCGGGTTGCTCAGCTTTGCTGTGTTCGCATATGCACTGGCAGCAATAGAAGCATTAGACATGATTGTATCTCCTTCCGGTATCAGCCAACCGGTCATCAACCTCTAAGAATGTCGAGTGTTTTCTGCATCATGGAGCGGGAAGACTTCACCACGTTCAGGTTTGCCTCATAAGAACGTGTGGCTTCCTGCATGTCCGCCATCTCAACCAGCGTGTTCACATTCGGCATCTTCACATAGCCTTTGTCGTTCGCTGCCGGATGGTCTGGCTCATAACGCAGCTTGAACTCGCTCTTGTCCTCACGAACCCGGCCAAGCTTCACCAGTTCAGCCTCAACCTTGGCGTCAAAGCTGCTGGAAAACGTAGGAACCTTACGGCGATACGGATCCTCACCTGGTGTCTGACCAGTGGAATCAGCATTCGCAATGTTTTCTGCGATCACACGCATACGTCCCGTCTGAGCTTTCAGACCGGATGCCGCAATAAACATCGACTTAATAAAATCCATGGGCCCCTCCCACATTTGCTCCGATGCCGCTCACACCACAGCAACTGCTCTCAATCATCACTTCAGCGCGCTCTTCAACATGCCAAGGCTGCGAGAATAAAGGCTCGTCGCAGTCTGGTAGTCGATCTGGTTCTGAGCGATCTTCATCATCTGCTCTTCAAGAACCACGCTGTTGCCATCTGGTGTTCTCTCAAAGCTGGACGCCTTGGAAACTTTCGTCCCAACGCCCGCGCTGATACCCCCGCTGGTAATATGCCCGGCACTGGTCACCACAGGGCGCAACGCCCCGGTTCCCTGCTCTGCATCCACCATGTCGGAGAAGCTCAGTTCCTTAAGGTCTTTACTGCGGTATCCCGGCGTGTCCGCATTTGCGACGTTTTCCGCAAGCACACCCTGACGTTGTTGGTGCCATTGCATTTTCTGGCGCAACGCCTGAAACATCGGGAGATCAGTTAAGGCCATCTGACAGCACAACCTATGAGAACAGATTTGTTAAATTAAACTAGGAAGAAAGTGCCTAGGCAATGGTTAACAAAAGGTTAATATTAAGGTTCCATTAAGAATTACACACCGAAGAAACCTTAAAAAGCAGGGGAATAGCCAAAATCACGCTCCGGCGAGTCACCGGACAGAATCAACACCTTCAGAACCTATTAAGAATTGCGGCAGCGGGAGTGGAAAATTTTGCCCAGCTAGCAAAATTCACCTAGCCAAGAGGCCCATTTCGCGATTTTCGCGCAAAAACTCGGGTAACGCCACAAACTTCACCCTTCTAAACTGTTCATTCTACATAAACTATAGGTTACAAATGCGCGCATGAGTTAATGCGGGGATTCGTACCCCAGTTCCGGGCTGTTTGCTCATGCAGATGGTCCGCTGAATGTTGAATACGAGTTGAGGAACATTCATGCCTGACTGGCTGGCCCAAACCACCGGTATGTCTCAGGGAAGCGCGCAGCTTCTTGCTGTCGTACTGGCCATGCTGATTATCGCGGTTCTCATCGCGGTTTGCATTCCGCTTTTGAAACGCTTTGCCCGAACCAGCTACAAAGGTTCGCGAAGTCGCCAGCCTCGTCTGGCCATCATGGATGCAACCGACATTGATGCGCGGCGCAGACTTCTCCTCGTGCGCAGAGATAATGTCGAGCACCTCATCATGATTGGTGGTGCCAATGATGTTGTGGTCGAACAGGGCATCATCCGCGGCATGCCGGTTTCTACGCCGCCGCGTGGACAGATGTACGCAGGCAACGGCCAGACCGGCGCAGCACCAGCATCTGTTGAGCAGGCTCAGGGAACGGGCGAGCAAACTGCACGCCTGAACTGGGGGGAAGAGGCAGCTCCAGCTCCAGCGCCAACCCCGGCTCCTGCTCCGGCAGAACCAAAACCAGCACCAACGGTTGCAGCTCCTCAGCGCGAGAAGGTTGTCGCAGCACCACAGACCGCACCACTACGCGCTGCAAAGCCGATGGCTGCAGCTCCTGCTCCAGCGGCTACAGCAAACAAACCAACAGCGCTTCAAACGCCTACCATTGGCGGCGCGCGCGGTGTTCAGAAGGTAGCAGCCCGTCCGATCTCCGCACGTCCGGCACCTGCTCGTAATGTTGGCTTCAACCAGCCAAAGCCTGCGCCAAAAGCAGCGGAGCCTCAGGCACCTGCCGTAGAAAAGCCAGCACCGAAGGCCGCTGAACCAAAGGCACCCGTTGCTGAAAAACCTGCTGCAAAAGCTGAAGAGCCAAAGGTTGAGACAGCGCCATCCAACAAGCCAATTCCAAAAGCTGCAATGCGGCCACCAATGAATGGCCCGGCAGCAAAGGCAGCCAGCGCCTTCATGCGTCCACGTGTCAACGAGGCTCCAGCCAAAGCACAGGACGAAAAGAAGGAAGAGCCGAAGCCGGAAGCAGCTCCAGCAGATAAGCCTGCTGCAACTCCGGAAAAGCAGGCCGCTGAGAAACCAGCAGCAACGCCAGAAAAGGCAGCTGAGGCAAAACCTGCCGAACAGCCAAAAGAGCCTGCAGCCAAGGCGGAAGCAGAAGCAGCGCCAGTAGCAGAGCAAAAGCCTGCGAAGACTGAAGACCAGAAGCCGGCACCTGCAAAGACAGAAGAAAAGCCAGCAGAAAAGTCTGAAGCGAAGAAGCCTGCAAAAGCGGAAAAAGCTAAAGAGCCTGCCAAGCAGCCAAAACAGGAAGAGAAGCCAAAAGCCTCAAAGCCAGCTGCGAAGAAAACAGACAAAACACCACCTAAAGAAGACCCGCAAGAAGCCATGGATGGCATCGCAAAGGAAATGGCAGACCTGCTAGATGACATTGAGGCCAACACTAAATAATTTTGCGGGATTGGTGAAAGCAAAGTTGGGCGGAAGCAAAGGGCAAATTGGCCTTTTGGTTTTCGCTCTCTTGCTTTTCTGGTTTGGTCCTGCCGCCGCACAAAGCATCTCAATTGACTTCGGCGGTGGAGAAGGCGATTCCGTAACAGAGCGCGCCGTTCAGCTGGTCATGTTGTTAACGGTGCTTTCTCTTGCACCAAGCATCCTGATCATGGTGACAAGCTTCACACGTATCGTTGTGGTGCTCTCCCTACTACGCTCAGCCATCGGCTTGCAGACTGCCCCGCCAAACGCAGTCATGCTATCCCTTGCCTTGTTCCTGACAGCATTCGTCATGATGCCTGCCTTTGAAACCGCATGGGATCTCGGCGCAAAGCCCATGATTGAAGGAACCATTGAGCCGCAGGAAGCGTTTGAGCGCGCCTCCGAGCCGTTCCATCAGTTCATGCGTCAGCAGGTGCGTGAATCTGATCTGCTGCTCTTTCAGGAACTCGCCAAGGCACCGACACCAGAAACACCTGAAGACTTGAGCCTGCGCGTTCTGGTACCTGCCTTCATGATCAGCGAACTACGCCGCGCCTTCGAGATCGGCTTCCTGCTGTATCTCCCGTTCCTGATCATCGACCTCGTGATCGCATCCGTTCTCATGTCCATGGGTATGATGATGCTGCCACCCATCGTGATCTCCCTGCCCTTCAAGCTCATCTTCTTTGTGCTTGTCGACGGCTGGCAACTGATCGCGGGCAGTCTGGTCCGAAGTTTCGGCGGTTAGCGCCGCTCTAATCACAGAAAGTACGTCAGGGCTTGGCAGCATTTCACTAAGCTCTGGCGACACCCTCACAAAACTTATCCCCCTTCCCAAAATCCGTCCTATCCTAACTCTCGTGCCCACGCATTCGGGCAGGAGTGGACCGTCCATTCCGTGGCGTGGGCGGGGTTGGGCTACCGGCGTGAGGTAACGCATCGTGTCGGGAGGTCCGGTGAAGCGCCATACCCTATTGAGACCACAGTGGTAGTAGGGAGCTTGGGGTCGTTCCGGAGGGCGTCCGGTGGTGACAGGAAACTGTCAAAGGTACGGAAGCGCATCTGTGATGCGCAAACGTGCCTGTCGCGTCTGTCCGAGAGGGAGCCCGCGTGTTCATGATAAAAGGCCCGGGCGAGGCGAACAGCCAATGCCGAAGAAACATTTCTAACAAGTAGCGCAGGCAGAGCCTGTTCGCCTTGCTCCACCCGTGAGAAACGGGGTCCTCAAACACAAACACCGCAGGGCAAGCCATGCGGTGCTAAAATTGTTTCAGGAAAAGACCGGCTTAAGCCGCGCCATCACTCTTATCAGTGGGATAGAGCGAAGCCTCTTCTGTCGGAACAATCGGTGTCGCTGACAGATACTGTCGTCTGTACTCCTCAAGGAAGGACACCAGACTATCCCCGCCCCCGATTGACTTGGCCACATTGAGGAACTCAACGCCGCGGTCTTCAATCGGCCGGGTTACGACCTCAAAGGTCTCAGCCTGAGGAGACTGGCTCATCTTCTGAGAGTACTTTTGGCGCAAACGCTCAAGACCCAGACTGTCCTCTGCCAGCGTGTAGGCAATCGCAGCACGGATCACATCAACACGCTCATGATCGGCCAGCGGCACTTCATCAGACCAGCGGCTGCCATTCATCTGCTCTAGCTGCTCACCCGCCTTCTGCCAGGACCGGGCAGACCAAAGCGTGTCAGCCCGCAAACGGTCCACGTCAGACCCGGACATGTTGCGGACCAGTTCCAGCGCAAGATCAGGTCGGCCACTCTCACTCAGAGCTCGCGCCTCAACAATGTTCCGCTGACGCTGCAACGCAGCTGGCAACTGCCCCTGACGGGTCTGGGAGAGCACACGAAGCGCTTCCTCCGGCTTCCGGTTGAGCAAGTAAACAACAGCAAGATCAGCCGCAATCTGCGCACGGGCCGCACCCTTCAGGCGCTTGTCGATCTGGTGCCGCAACACGGAGGCCGCCTGATCCAGCAGATCCATATCGATCAACCGGCTGGCCAGCATCCGGGCCATCTCATCACCCTGACGACCAGCAGGCACCAGCTCACGGAAGTCATAGAACAACGCAAGCGCCTTCACAGGTTCCAAAGCCTGCGCTTTACCCTCAAGAAACAGAGTTGCAAAAACAGAACCCATTTCTTGCTGAATGTTCGAAGTGATCTCAGCGCCCGCATCAGATTGCACTGCCTGAGACATCGCCTCAAATGCCCGGCGATAATTGCCTTCCTGCGCATGCAGCTGAGCCATCAACCGCAAGGTTTTCAGCTCAGTCTCATCACCACGCCAGGAAGCAGCCAGACCTTCTAGTTCGGAGAGAGCCTCATCCGCATCAATCAAACCATCGCGATAGCGCAGCTTCACACTCAGAAACTTCGCTTCAGCCGCCTCCGGCCCATCGCTGGAGCGCACCACCAGATCATAAACGTCCAGCGCTTCCTGAGAACGACCAGAAGCATCCGCAATCCGGCCACGCAGCAAGTCATACTGGATCGCCTGCTCTTCGTTCACATCAGACGGCTCAATCTGAGAAAGGGCCCCAAGCGCCTTGCCGTAGTTGCCAAGCGCCAGATGCGTCTTCGCAGCAGCAAGGTTGAAATACACCTGCAGCATCACCGGGTAGTTCGCCATAACAGCAAGCCCACGCCCCAGATTGGCATGCGCCCCCTGCCAGTCCCCCAGCGAGGAATGCGCAAAGGTCCGCCAAACCGCAGCATCAGGACTGCTCGCCAGTTCTGGCGCAGCCAGATACTCCAGCGCCGTTCCCGGACGCGCTGCCAACATCTGCGCAGCACCCATCATCACGTTAAACGTGGCATCTTTTTCGATAAGCGGATCGTCTTCTTCCATGATCGCAAAGTGCCAATGGCTTCCTGAGCAAACCCGCTAGAGAGAAAAAAACGCGCCATATCCAGCCGCGGACCACTCAGCTCCTCAGGATCAGCCCGCGCAATAGCCTCTTCGTGAGCACGAAGGTTGCGCATGTAATCCTCAGGCTTCTGCTGGTGCAGCTGAGAAAACTCAATCAGCCCCGGCTGGGTCGGATCTTTCACATGAGCGCCAATGGTCGTCCCCTTGGAAAGACCTCGATTGGAGATCTTCAACCCATCAGGCCGGGAGATCACCAGATCCTCACCGGAAAGCTCAACATCAATGCCATCCGCACTCGGAACAACAGCAAGCCCCTGCGAGCTCCGCAAAATCTGAACCTGAGGGAACCGATGCGATTTCAAAATACCGCGAACAGGCGCAGCCCCACTGACCACATAAATGCGATCACCAACGCTCTTGTCCGTCAACACATGAAGACGCCCACTCTCGCCAAACGGCAAACGCAGAACATTGGAGCCATCGCCCTGAACGTTCCGCTCCACATCAACCGGCTCGGTCTTTGTCGAAATGGAAGGCCCCAGAGTAATCGCCCAGGCTTCATCCTGATACTCGATGGAAATCAGCGTGGTCCGCTTCAGGTCAAACCGCAGCACCTGCGCCGCATCAACTTCTTCAAGCTCAACGTTACGAGCCAGATCACTCAAAACAGCAGGAATACCGCGCCCATCAAGATGCTCCGTGCTATCAAAAACAGCCCAGACCTTGTCATTCCGGCGGAAAACAGCAGCTCCCACTTCACCCTCAAACGGGAAGACGAGACGCACAGTATCGCCAATACGGTAGGTTTCAACACCAACAACCTGACCAGCAGCATCGTTCTCTTCTTGAACGATGCTCTCTGCAGAAGCCCGGCGTGCAATCGGCAAGTCCTCGGCGACATCTGTCACCACAGGAGCCGTCGCAATCACAGGTTCACTCTGCTTTGCAACTTCATCATCAAGCGCCAGTGGAATAGATGTCTGCCCACCCGCATTGACAACCTCAGCAATCAGGTCCGTTTCCGGAATAACCTCAGCAGCAGAAGCCTCAGCAGTTTCCTGAGTAGCAGGTGCTGGAGCAGCCTCCGGCGCAGGCGCTTCAACCACAACTTCCGGCTCGGCAGCCTCTGGTGCACGCGCAGCAGCAGCACGAAGATCTTCTTCCGATGGCTTCGACTGCGGAATATCCGCTGGAGTCAGTCGGTCGACAGGCTCTCCAATCCGCTCAAGCTCAGGCTTGGCGACAGGCAATGGCATCTGCGCAAACTCAAGCCCCTCGGCCTCTTCACGAGGCTGGGGCTGCTGCACCTGCTGCGGTGCAGGCATCAAACTTCCCGGCGCATTGGCAGGCTGTTGGGCAGCCACAGGTGCCGGAGCAGAGGCGTTCTTATCACCCAACGTGTTGATCACATTGGCCGCTCCCTGAGGAACATCACCATTGCCAAACAATTCGTCACGGACTTCAGCAACACGTGGATCCAACTGCCCGATATCTTCAGGCGTCACATCCACAATCAGCTGCTTACCTTCCTGAAACGAACGCACATCAACACGCGGATCAACAATCATGTTGAAGATGAGATCATTGTCACGGGTCTTGGAAGCCACGTCCAAAACCGTTCGCGGCAAACTGGCCTTGAACTGCGAGAGATCCAGATCAGCAGCCTGATCAAACTTGACGCGAATGTTGTTTCCATTACGCTCAAACGAGCTGCCAACGTTCACATTCCAGTCAAAGATCAGACGCGTAAACGTCGGATGCTCACCGATCCGCAGCTTGACCTTGATTTCCTGATCTTCAAGTGCGTTCGCTTCTTCCAGCACCCGGATACGCTCAAGCGCCTCCGCAGCCCGGCGCGCCAGCTCGTCCACCACATCCTGCGGCAACGAAGGCGGGCGCCCTTCATAGCTGGAAGGCAGAAGATCAATAAATAGCTTCTCACCCGCTTCCATGCTGTTGATGTTCAGCGGCTGGCGCAAAGCAAAACGCAGCGCCGCACCATCAGGATCAGTTCGGGCAATGGAGATGTAATCCATCAGCGCTTCCGGCACATCATCAACATCCGCCTCAATCCCTTCAGGGAAAGAGATGCGCAGAACGCTGGTGGAAATGGAAGCTTCATAGGGAGGCAAGAGCGAGCGGTCCGGGAATGTAATCACCATCCGCGCAAAGGTGCCGGTGTCTTCAACCTCAACAACAGCCGGAGCAGGCTCAGCCCACGCACTCAAAACGCTGCTTCCCAGCGCAGTGGTGGCGAGCATCAGTGAGACAAGCCAGGCTTTGCCTTTGACCTTCACAATGCGTGCTCCATGCAAGGCACGACGCGCAGATATGGTAAAGTGGCGCGCAGAAAGGAACGCTTCTGCCTATCCCCATTGTCGCCCCCAAAGTCGCGCATGCCCGATTCTTACTCCCTAAAATTAATTAGGTATCTGTAACAATTGGCTATTAACGCAAGCTTACAGACTCCAGCATCAGGAGCGAAAAACCGCCAATTGGTTCCGTTAATTCCCCTGAATCTTCGGGAGAATTGTGGAAGTGGTCTTCACATTGCGGCTTTCACCAGCCGCCAAAGCAATAGTGAGCTGCTCAGCCATCTCCGGATCCATCTCGGAAAGCACATCCGCCATCTTACGCGGCTGCATCTGCTTGACCACTTTCAGCATGATGTCCAGATCCAGACGGTTGAAGATACGTGCAGCATTTTTTGCCTTCATGCTCTCATAGATCTTCACCAGATCCATGATCTCTTCTGCAGCCTGCTTCTCTTTGCGCTCAACTTCAGAATCGATCTTCGCTTCCAGCGCTTTCAGCTCCTGAAAACGCTTGTTCAAGCGCGCTTCAGCCGCGGCAAGAACCTGCGCACGCAACTCCAGATCTTTCTCACGCTGGTTCAGCGCATCACGGCGATTCCCAAGACTGTTCAGAACAGCAAGTTCAGACACAGAGTTGGTCGGAACACCACTGTTCTTCACACCTTCAGCATTCTGAGCAACCTGAATTTTCCTGGCACCAGAAGGATTTGGCAGCACGCTTGGATCTGGTACCGCTTCCGTCTCAGCCACAGCAGGTGCGGACTGCTGAGCATCCGCAACACGAACAGCACCGATCGGATAGGTATCACCCAGAAAGAACCCAAGCAGCTTCAAAACAAGGAGGGAGCTACCAGCAAAAACGACGATCGGAAGAAGTCTCAGTTTCATGCTACGCGGTCCTGCGCTTGCCTGCGAAAGCGCTCAAGACGCGCAGCAGATTCGTTAGCAGCCTCGCGAATATCGCGGGTCACAGAGCGTGCTGGTGCCTTTGGAGCTGGCGCACTGCGCGGTTCAACCGGTTGAGCAAATTCCTGATCCGCAATGATTCCAGCAGCAAGTCCCTCAGCTGCGGTCTCATATGTGCGCGAAGCAGGAGCAGCATGGGCAGCAGGCGCAGCCACACGCGTATCACGATCTGCCAGAGCCCGATCAGCAACGCCGCCGATACGGTCCAGAACATCCTCACCAGCACCCAACTGATCAGTCAGCTTGCGGGAAACAGCCTCTGCCTCTCCAAGGCGCGCACCAAGAGTACGGTCCGCGTTGCCAGCAGTGGACTTGAGACCCAGAATCGCGCGCTCTGCAATTTCCGTTGCTGTAATCAGCTCAGAAATCGTGGCACGCAGGGACTCTTCATCAGACCGCAGGCGGCTGAGACGTCGGTTAAGCGTCCAGCAGTAGCCGATGGTGATCACCAGAAGAACAGCAACAATGCATTCAATGATAAGACCTAGGGACATGACTAGTTTGTCTCCAGTTCGCTTTGCAGGGACTTCTCAAAAGCGGCGAGCGTCATTTTCGGCTGCTTCAGCTTCTTTGAAATTTCGATAGAAATTCGGTCATCAACATGGCCCATGAGGCCTTCTGTCAACTGCACCCCACCGCATTTCACCTGAACGGGATCACGCGGGCCGGTATCAAACAGCAATGTCTGACCAACTTCCAGATTCAACACCCGCTGGAGCGGGATAGTATTTTCGTAAAGGACGGCATCAACTTGCACTTCAGAGGAGTAAACCTCCGTTGCAAGGTGCTCTTCCCAAATAGGATCACGCCCGAACTTCTCACCCATGAACATCTGCAGAAGCAGGTCACGGATAGGTTCAAGGGTCGCATAAGGCAGAACAATCTCAACCTTGCCGCCGCGATCTTCCATGTCGATACGCAGCTCAACCATGATAGCAGCGTTTGCCGGACGGGAGATAGCAGCAAAGCGTGGGTTCGTCTCAAGACGTTCAAGCGGGAAGCTTACTGGAGAAAGCGGCCCAAAAGCCTGCTCAGCATCCAGCAAGATGATCTCGATCATCCGGCGAACCAGATTGCTCTCAATTGTCGTGTAAGGACGCCCTTCAACACGTGTTGGTGAAGACCCACGACCACCGCCGAGCAATACGTCAATGATGGAGTAAATCAGAGAGCTTTCAACGGTAACAAGACCAAACCCGTCCCATTCCTTTGCCTTGAACACACCAAGGATCGCAGGAAGTGGAATGGAGTTCAGATAATCACCAAACCGCACGTTGGTCATGGAGTCCAAAGAGACTTCAACATTATCCGACGTGAAGTTGCGCAGAGAAGTCGTTGTCAGACGCACAAGACGGTCAAAGACAATCTCAAGCATCGGCAGGCGCTCATAAGACACCATCGCCGAGTTGATAAGCGCGCGAATACCGCCTTCATCACCGGTCAGAGAACCATCCAGCGTAAAGCCCAGAAGGTTGTCGATCTCTTCCTGATTGAGGATACGGTCCGCACCACGAGACGCACTTTCAAGGTCCGGCTCGCTGTCATCGATCATGGCAGCCCATTGAGCTGCAGCCTCTTCGCCGCCCTCTACACCTTGTTCCTGAAGCGCAGCACCCCAGGCAGCAGCAAGGTCTTCGTCGCTATCACCGCTGCCACCTTCAGAAAGGGCTGCGTCCCAAGCGTCGTCCATGTTTTCGTTTTCAGGGAGGCTATCGGTATCTGACATATGCCGCTCCCCTACTGGATCAGGATCTCTTTAAAGAGAACCCCTTCGACCTTGGCTGGATAGATTGCAGAGTTGATGCGGCGCAGAAGTTGCTCCTTCAAGCGGAACAGACCAGCAGATCCCTCAAGATCAGCAGGGCGCAGCTCGCGAAGGTAGATCTGGAAAGCATCAAGAATGCGAGGAAGGTACGGCTCCACCTGAGAAACCATGCTGTCGCTCTCAACTTCAAGAGCGATGCGGACTTTCAGATAGGTTGTGCGACCCTGAGTAGAAAGGTTCACCGTCATTTCTGGCAGGTCGTAGAAAACGACAGGCTTGGTTTCAATCTGCTCCACCGTACCATCAGCTCGTTTGACGGTCGCAGTGTCACCCAGATTGATCCAGTCCATTACATATGCACCGCCCACACCAAGGGTTAACAGCAAAACGCCAGCAATCGCACCGATCACGATCTTGCGCTTGCCGGATTTACCCTCATCCTCGGTATTTTGCAGTTCTGCATCTGCCATTTTTGCGTCCCGGTGAATCGCAATCAAAGGTTTAACAATTGTTAATATAACCTAATTGGTTAACAAAGATTACCAAATGGTTAATACGTCATTACTAAGCAATTTTTGCCCACTAGGAAATTAAAGTAGGCATATTTTATCAGATACTTAACAGATATTTTGCCTCCCACTCCATCAAAACAGCAGAATTCAGCCAAAGTCTCAAACTGGCACAACTCCTGCAAGAACCTTGGCGCTGCGGGTCTGGGGAGACCTGTCGCAATGCTGGGGAGCATAAAATGGAAAACGCACAGCTGATCGGCTTGTCACGTCAAAGTGCCCTTCGTCGGAACTTGGATGTGGTGGCCAACAATCTGGCTAACATCAATACGACTGGCTACAAGGCTCAAAGGCTCATCTTTGAGGAATACCTGATGCCAACCGCACAGGCGACTGAGTTTCAGCGCCCGGACCGCCCTCTATCCTTTACGCAGGATGTGGGCACGGCAACAGTTCTGACTCAGGGCTCAATTCAACTGACCGGCAATCCGCTGGACGTTGCAATTGAAGGTGACGGCTATCTTGCTGTGACTGGAGCCGAGGGCGAGCAGTTCTATACACGCGCCGGTAGCCTTGCGATTGACCCTGAAGGCACACTCGTGACGGACGGCGGCCTGCCAGTTCTGGCTGATGGCGCTCCAATCCAAATCAATCTTGAAGATGGTGAAATCACCATCACCAAAGAAGGCGTTATCTCCACGGGTCAAGGCGAAATTGGCCGCTTGGATGTTTACACCTTCGACAACCGCCAAGAGCTCAAGCACGTTGGCGTAAACCTGTTTTCCGGCTTGAACCCGATCCCAGCAAACAACCCGACCGTCATTCAGGGAGCTCTTGAAGGCTCCAACGTGGAAGGCGTTCGCGAAATCTCCCGCATGATCGAAATCACCCGTCAATATCAAAGCGTGTCCAAGATGATGTCGCAGCGCAACGAACTCCGTCAGCGCTCCATCCGCGAACTTGGATCGGTTGAAGCTTAAGGAGCAGGACCATGAAAGCCCTACACATCGCCGCAACCGGCATGAAAGCACAGGAACTAAACGTCGAAGTCATTTCAAACAACGTGGCTAACATGCGCACCACTGGCTACAAACGCCAGCGCGCAGACTTTCAGGATCTGCTCTACGAAAACCAGCGTCGCATGGGTACCGAAACCTCTGATGCAGGTACCATCGTTCCAAACGGTGTGCAGATTGGCTCAGGTGTACGCACCGCTGCAACAACCCGCATCATGTCACCGGGCTCCGTCACCCAGACCGGCAACGAATACGATGTAACCATCCGCGGTGAAGGCTTCTTCCAGATCCAGCGCCCGGACGGAACAATCGGCTACACCCGTGACGGCTCCTTCGCCCGCTCTCAGACCGGCCAGCTGGTGACAAAAGACGGCTATCCCGTTCAGCCAGGCATCACCATTCCAGACAACGCTCGTGATGTAACCATCAACGTTCAGGGCCTCGTGCAGGCTATGGACGACAATGATCAGGTTCTGAACCTCGGCCAACTGGAAACCGCCCGTTTCACCAACCAGGCAGGCCTTGAGGCAATCGGCGACAACCTGTTCCTCGAAACACCAGCAAGCGGCCCACCACAGCTCAACAACCCGGGCACCGCTGGCTTCGGCAATATTTTGCAGCGCCACCTGGAATCATCAAACGTTGATGCTGTGACCGAACTTTCCAGCCTGATCTCCGCTCAGCGCGCCTACGAGATGAACTCCAAGATCATCAAGGCAGCCGATGAGATGTACTCCACGACAACGAACCTTCGCTAAGGAGTTGATCTGATGAGAAAGCTGGCAAGCACATTTTTCGCAGGCCTGATCGCACTGGCAGCTGGCAATGCAATCGCCGCTCCAACCCTGCGTCCAACAGTGAACGTCACCGGCCCAGTTGTGACCATCGGTGATTTTTACACCGAAGCTGGAGACTTGGCCCAAACACCAATCTTCCGCAGCCCAGATCTGGGAACTACAGGTAACGTTTCAGCGCTGATCATCGCGCAGCAGGCACAAGCAGCTGGCTTCATTCAGGCAGACACCAACGGCCTCACCACCGTAAGCGTGCACCGCCTGTCCATTCCGGTTGATGAAGTGCTGATCACAGACATTCTGCGCAATGCATTTGCTGAGCGCGCCAGCGTACAGCCGGATGAAATCGAGATCTCCTTCAGCTCACCACTTCCGGTGAACTTGCAGGCAGACGCAAACGCCATTTCACCGCTGACCATTGGCCACATCAACTGGACACCACGAACAGCACGCTTCAAAGCGATTCTGAACGTCGTACAGGAAGGCCAGAGCAAGCCGATTTCCGTTATTGGCAACGCTTCTCAAATGGTTTCCATCACAACACTCGCTCGCAATCTGGATCGCGGCGCGATCATCACTGCGAAGGATGTTCGCCAGGAACGCAAACCAGCATCTCGATATGCAGGACGTGAGTTTCTTGCTGCTGCCGATCTCATCGGCATGGAAGTGCGCCGCAACATGCGCTCCGGCTCTACAATCACCCCACGCGACGTCAGCACACCTGTTCTGGTAAAACGCGGCGCGAAGGTGACTGTGCTCTACAAAATCCCGGGCATGAACATCTCCACGCAGGGCAAAGCCAAATCAGAAGGCGGCAAAAACGACCTGATCGAGATTCTGAACCCAACCTCAAAGAAAACAATCCTTGCAGAGGTGATTGGCAAAAACATTGCCGTTGTAACCACCTCCAACACGCAAGTCGCGGCTGTACTGGGGAACCGTTGATGTCCAGAACTTCTTCAGCACACAAACTCAAGCAATACGCAGCTGTTGCGATTGGCTTCCTGGCTCTTGCGGGCTGCGAAACAGCTGACAAGCTTTCCAAGGTTGGTCAGGAACCTGCATTGACTGCAATTCAGGATCCACGCACCCAGCCGGGCTATCGCCCTGTTCAGATGCCGATGCCAGTGAAGGAAACGGAACGCTACAACGCCAACTCACTCTGGCGCACAGGCAACCGTGCATTCTTTCAGGATCAGCGCGCAAAGCGCATTGGCGATATCGTAACAGTCAACGTCACAATCTCTGACGAAGCAGCTTTCGAGAACTCCTCCAGAAGCTCCCGCAGTGATGCAAAGAACTCCGGTGCTGGTGGCGCACTGGGCGCAGCGATCAACACACTGGCCCTTCCTGCGAGCGCATCTGCTGATGCCCTCGCCTCCATCAACAGCTCTGACACGTTTCAGGGCAGCGGCTCAATCGACCGCACGGAGAGCTTGAAGACAACGGTCGCCGCTGTGGTGACACAGGTTCTGCCAAACTCAAACCTTGTCATCGAAGGCCGTCAGGAAGTCCGCGTGAACCATGAAGTTCGCGAGTTGATCGTAGCAGGCGTCATCCGCCCACAAGACATTGCATCAGACAACACAGTTGAGAGCACAAAGATCGCTGAAGCACGCATCGGCTACGGTGGCCGCGGACAGATTTCTGTCGCGCAGCAACCACGCTATGGCAGCCAGGTGCTCGACATCGTTCTTCCATTCTAAAGTTCAAAGAACCCAACGCCGCTCAATAAGCTCCCCGGCTTGAGCGGTACATAAAGCGAGCTCGGCACAATGCTCCCCAGCATGCCGGGCTCGTTTTCTTTTAAAGGCACCAGCCCCACCCCAAAAACGAAACAAGGGAAGCACAGCAGAGCCATGCTTCCCTCGTAAAGTCATACTTCAAGTAATAGTGCCTACAATATTAGGACCACAGCTTGAAAGGCGATATCCTGTCTCCCAGAGGATCAGTCATCCCGATAGATTTTCTCGCGACGCTCGTGGGCTTCCTGGGCCTCGATAGAGAGCGTAGCGATAGGTCGCGCATCCAGTCGGCGTACAGAGATTGGCTCGCCAGTCTCTTCACAATAGCCATAGGATCCGTCTTCAATGCGAGCAAGAGCAGCGTCAATTTTGGAAATCAACTTTCTCTGCCGGTCGCGCGCACGTAACTCAATCGACCGATCGGTTTCAGAAGAAGCACGGTCAGCCAGATCTGGATGATTTGTGCTCTCTTCTTGAAGCGCAGCAAGGGTCTCCTTGCTCTCTTTCAGAATATCTTCCTTCCACGCAAGCAGCTTTCTACGAAAGTACTCGCGCTGTTGGTCGTTCATGAATGGTTCATCCGGAGATGGACGATAATCAATTGCGACATCAACTGCCATCTGAAACTCCGCCTATTTATATTGGCGGCTGGAATATAACGAGAGGAACCTGAAACAACAATCTACTAAAAAGATGAAATTGTCTAAGAACACAATTATTCAGTGTATTCAGCAACTTATGCGGTTGGAAACCTTCATAACTACCGTAACTAGATAGGCTATTCTACGTAGTGACCAAGCTTTGCAAGCTCGATTCTTGCACGCAATTCAATATCTTCGACAACCTTGTCGAGGCCAGGATTGCCGCTCTTCACCTGCATGGACAAGTTACCAACAAGCCGTTCCAGACGCTCTGGTTGCACCTTACCCTGCAGCAAATCAATCCGCAGCGCATCCAATTGATCGAGCAGCTTGTTTCCATGCTGAACAGCACGGCGCTTGTCATCAACCTGCACGTCCATCTGCTGAAGCGCGAGAAGGGAATCAACACCCTGAAGTGAAGGGGTTGGGACACCAGCCTGAGACTGCGCAACAGTCGTGGTTTCTTCTTCGACAGCAAACGCACCCGCCTGCTCGCCTTCAGAACCCTTACGACGTTTTGTGCCCACTTTACTCGTGGAGTTCAAACCAGAAACTGGAGTGCTGCGTACAAGCAAAACCTTACCCTCAGAGTTTTATTATTGGACAACAAGTTAAACCCGAACGCATTTGCCGAGCTGATCACGCAAAAACTTTACCAAGCAGGCAACAATTGCCGCATTAAAATTTGCAGTGCTTTAACTTTTATCCACCCCCTACTAAAAATATCTAGTAAATTCAGCAGGTTAAAAATTAGCAAACAACGCCCGGCAACTGGCACAATTCTCGCATAATTGCGGCAAGTGTGAATTGTATAGCCGGGTACCAATGCGCTCTTTCGCAAGTTTACGTAGAATCGCCGCAACGGCATTGCTGATCCTTTTTGGCGCGACCTTACAGGCAAACGCCGCCTCCAGGATCAAGGACATTGCCGATTTTGAAGGCATCCGAGACAACCAGTTGATTGGGTACGGCCTTGTCGTCGGCCTTCAGGGCACAGGTGACTCGTTGAACGCCTCACCGTTCACTCGGCAATCTTTGCAGGCCATGTTGGAGCGTTTGGGCGTCAACACCAACGAAGCCGACCTGAACACCAAAAACACCGCTGCCGTCATGGTAACAGCCAACCTCCCTGCGTTCTCGACACAAGGTACCCGCATTGATGTCACCGTGAGCGCATTGGGGGACGCCAAGAACCTGCAGGGCGGCACACTGCTGGTAACCCCACTGATGGGCGCTGACGGTGAAGCCTACGCCATCGCACAAGGCCCACTGGCGATTGCTGGCTTTGCAGCACAGGGCGAAGCCGCTTCTGTCGTTCGCGGCGTCCCAACATCAGGCCGCATTCCAAACGGCGCACTTGTTGAACGTGAAGTTGAATTCAAACTCTCTTCACTCAGCTCCATTCGCCTTGCTCTGCGCAACCCGGACCTGACCACGTCACGCCGCATCGCAATCGCAGTCAATGAGCTGATTGGTTTGCCTACCGCCGAACCCTTGGATCCAGCGACTGTTCGCCTGACTCTGCCAAAGCAGTTCGATGGCAACATTGTTGATCTCATCACCGATATTGAACAGCTCATCGTGGAACCAGACCTGCCTGCAAAAATCGTCATCGACGAAAGCTCCGGCATCATCGTCATGGGACAGCAGGTAAAAGTCTCAACTGTCGCTGTCGCACAAGGCAACCTGACCGTAACAATCGCAGAATCGCCTGAGATCGTTCAGCCATTGCCATTTGCGCAAGGGGACACGGCAGCCGTACCGCGCTCAGATGTTCAGGTGACCGAAGACAACCGCCAGCTCGCACTGGTCAATGAGACAATCACACTTCAACAACTCGTAGATGGCCTGAACGCTCTGGGCATTGGCCCAAGAGATCTGATCTCCATCCTACAGGCAATCAAAGCCGCTGGCGCCCTCCAGGCAGAAATTGAGGTTCTCTAATGCTGCAACAAGCGCAACTCCCCTCGCCTGCTCTGGCAAGCTCAGCTGAGCTGATCAACGGCGCTAAGGCAAATGGCAACGCACCCGCAGGCAAAGACCCGCTTTGGGAAAAAGCTAAGGAATTCGAGTCTGTATTCCTCAATGAGATGCTGCAGAACATGTTCACCGGCCTGGATGAAGGCGGAACATTCGGCACTGAAGAAGGCTCAGATGCGTGGAAATCCATGCTGATCAATGAGTACGCCAACACAATGTCTCAATCTGGCGGCATTGGTATTGCAGCTTCAGTTCATTCGCAATTACTACAACTTCAAGAGACCGCAGTATGACCAATCATTACGAGGCTGAAACTGTTCAGAGTACAGTATCGTTTGAAGAAGAACCGATCCAAACCCGGCTGCAGGCTGAGGTCTTCTGCGAAAACTTTGAAACGGCGATGGACAATCTGGTCACCATCATCGAAGCAGAAACAGAACTGCTTCGAGACGGCCAGATTTCAGAGCTTCCAACAGTTGCCCCCAAGAAGCATGCCGCGATCGAGTCTTACCTCTCCGGCATTCGTGTCGCGAGCGCCAATGCAATTGCACTGGGCAATCTCGCTCCTCAGTCCATTCAACGTATGCGCGAGCGCCACGGCAATCTGAGACCAATTCTGCAGACCAACCTGCAAGTTGTCTCAACGGCACGCTCGGTCACTGACAACGTTATTGAAACCGTTGCTAAGGCTGTCGGATCACAAATGAAAACAAGAGGTTACGGCGCAAACGGCATGATGAGCGCACCGCAAAGATCCGCCCAGGGCATAGCTGTTAACCAAACCCTCTGATCCACGCTATATTAAGCGTGCATATTAACGAAATACCCTGAAGACCGCTCAAACGCTCCCTGAAAAATAAGAGTATTTGGCGGTTTTCAGTACTATTTCTCTAAATATTTAGTAAATTTCGAGCGTTAAGATTAATCTTATTTAAGAACATTCCCCATAAAGTTGTCCGAGAATGAAAACGTGGGGGACATTATGGAAATAGTCGCACAAAGACCAACACTCTTACATCAAGCACTAACAACACAGGCCGCACCTGTGAAGTCGGATACCGAACAGGTCAAAACTGAACTCGCCGGTGCACAGGCCGTCACCGCTTCCTCAGAATCCTCCGAAAACTCAACCGCCTCCGAGAAATCTTATCTCTCAGACTCTCGCTTAGGCATCATCCCGAGCAAACCAAAGGGTGAAGAGAGCCGCGTCGAACGCGGATACAATTATGATGAGGAATCCGAAGAGCTGATTTATGCGATGACACAGCAGCCAGAAGGCGAAGTTATTTATGAACTTCCCTCTAAAACGCTCGCCGCATTCAGGCCTTCCTGGACGAAGTGCTACAAGCACAGGAAAAGCGTAATCTGGGTGGCGAAGCAAAAGCTATCGAGCCAACAGCCTACGAAGTGAAGCAAGCAACTGCACAGCAAGAGCACGCCGCTTAAGCTGAACGCGTTCTACGCCCCAAAATGACTTAAACTAAGAGCCCTGCCGCCCCCGCTGCACGGCTCTTTTTTGTGTGCGATAACACAACATAAAAACGGCCCACCCGCTATGCAAACGCAAAACAACGCACACACCAACTCAAAAGAAAAACGCGCCCAAAATGAGCGCGTTCTCCCAAAATCTAAATCTGAAACGAAGCTTATCGGATAAGCTGCAGTACAGACTGACCAGCCTGAGTTGCCAGAGACAGAGTAGAAGTAGCAATCTGGTTCTGAGTGTTCAGAGCAGACAAGTTCGCACCTTCAAGGTTGCTATCTGCCAGTGTCAACTTACCAGCACCAACTTCCAGCGTATTGATTAGGTCACGAGTGAAGTCCTGACGGTTAGTCACAACGGACAAGTTGGTACCGAAGGTAGAGGCCTGAGCGCGTAGATCCAACTGAGCTTGGCGGATCTGTTCAAGAGAATCCTCGATAAGGCTATCGTCGCCCCAACCGCTACCGACACGCTGCTGTTGCGCTTGAGTGTCTTTATCTACAGTCACGCCACCACCAGAGCCGAGTTCTGCACCATTCGTGGAATTACCAGACCCCTGACGGAAGCCAATCTTAAGATCAACGTCATTAGCGTCAATTTGTAATCTATTGCCTGCCACCTGTACATCGACATCGCCGACACTTTCAAGCGCTGCTTCTAAATCACTAACCTTTACGCCATCTTCAACCTTCAAAACTTTTTCTTCGCCATTATCGGCTTTATAAGTAATGAGGTCACCGTTAGCAAAACCCTCAAGGCTGTTGAGATCAGTACTATCAGTCAGTGTTCCAGCAGTGAGTGAGGCACTACGAATTGCAGCACCGTCACTAGTACCGCCATCAAGTTCCGTTACATCAAATGCGATGTCATTGTCAGAGCTAATTTCAATTGTCCCAGACAGGCCAGCAGATGCAGAAACGCCATCAATATCATTTAAATATTGAGCCAGATCATCTACAGAGTCGCCATCGGTTCCAATTTTAAACACATAATCTTGGCCATCGACAGTAAATTCTAGGTCATCACCAGCGGCAAGCCCCTCAAGACCAGCAAGGTCAGATGACTGACTAGTCGCGCCCGTAACGGCAATGCTACCCGTAAACTTCTCAGCCCCGAGACCTAGCTCAACAATATTATGAGCAAAATCCACTTCTTCTTGAGACTTTACAGTAGCGCCAATACTGTCCAGTTTGAAAGATGCGTTATCTGAATCAAGATCAGTATAATCAACCGCAGTGATATTCAGATCTGAAGACCCATCTTCGTTGAACTTAACTTTTAGGTCGTTACCGTCACCACCGAGAAGGTTTTTACCTTTGTAGCCAGAATCTTTAGCGATATCTTCAATTTGAGTAAGCAGCTCGTTATATTCTGCAGCATACTTAGCTCGGGTATCGGTATCTTTGGTCTGCAGCGCCTGATTTGCTTTACCTTTTGCAGCATCAAGCAACTTGTCGATCCCGTTAATACCTTTATCAGCAGCTTCCAATGTAGAAACAGACTGTCCGATATCATCTTGAAGGTTGCTCAGGTCAGATGCACGAGAGTTCAAAGAAGATGCGGTGAAGAATGAATTCGGGTTATCAAGAGCAGAGTTAACTTTCTTACCAGTGGAAAGACGCTCTTGAGTATCGCTGATCAAAGAAGCAGTGCTCTGAAGTGTGTTCAGGTTCGTGCGCACCGCTGCGGTGAGTGTAATATCAGCCATTTTATAATTCCCTTCTAGGATAATGAATGACCCTTTCTGGGTCACAAACGCAGCAAATAATTACTGAGTTTTAATTGGGTACAATTACCCGTCCTGCGAGTAAAGGGGGAACGTGTTAACAAGCGCTTAATAAATCAGGGATTGTAGTGGTGATCACAGTGCACATCTTAAAAATGAAAATTTTACTCAATTAATTCAGCTAGATAACTCAGCGGGTAATTTAGATACCACGCCAATATTGTCTGTGCATATTTCTTGGGTCAGTACTTTGATAAACCTCGCAAACAACTCAATCTGTCATGTATCAAGTCGGGTTCAGGAAATTCAATTCAGAAACGCTCTAAACTTGATCAAAATTCGAAATAAATCGCTGAATAACTCGTAAGAATTAACTAGATTAACCTTTTGGTTGCTATCATAGTTAAGAGTGCTTTGAAGGAGGCTGCATGGCACTAAAAGTAGAACTGAAACCCGGAGAAAAATTGATTGTTGGTGAAACACTTATCACCAACGACAAGCAGCGTGCACGCTTTTTCATACAAGGCGACGCACCGATCCTCCGTGAGAAAGATATTCTGCTGCCTGAAGACGCTAGCACAATGGCACAACAGGTCTACCTTGCAGTCCAGGTTATGTATTTAAAGCAAGACATAACGGTTACTCAGAAAGAGTACTTCGACGTTATTGGGAAGATCTTGCAGGCCGCACCAAGCACGCGCGACCTTATCAGTGATATCAGCCAAGCAATATTGCGGGAAGAGCTCTATCGCGCCCTGAAGCTCGCGAAGAAACTGATTGAATATGAAAGGACTTTGATAAGTCATGTATCAACAAGCAACTCAGGCATATCAGCAGTCCGCGAACACCTCGGCCTCAGCGGATCCGAGGGCTCTGGAAGCTGAAGCTCTGATGAAAGCTGCAGCACGCCTTTCTGTGCTGCAACGTGAGTGGGATACAGTTTCGCGCGAAGAACGCAATGAAACACTCATATTCAATCGTACGCTTTGGACAATCTTTGTAACTGAGGCAACAGCACACCACAGCGAGTTGCCGCTTGAGCTCCAAAACAACATCGCAAATCTAGCGCTGTTTATGTTTAACAGAACTATCGAAATGATGGGTGGAGCAGAGCCTGAAGCGCTAGAGACCATGATCAGCATTAACAAGTCTCTGGCAGCTGGCCTTAGAGGGCAGAAAGCAAACATCTAAAGTAAAAAGCCTCCGTTTTCAGGAGGCTTTTTGTTATCTCAAAAAGTTCGTCATGCTTAAGTTCAAGAGCATCGAAGTCGCCTGATAGGAGGCTTCCAAATCGGTACTCAAGACAGCTATCTCTGTACCAACTTCAGTTTTATCGACGTTCTCCAAGCCCGTCAGCGTATTCTGGTAGGTCAGTAACTCTTGCTTCTGACGCTCCACAGTGCGGACCACAGTGGTGTTCACAACGGACATTTCAGAGGCGACACTCTGAATTCCCGAGTTACGATCTCCAGCCACAGAAAGTGCATCATCACTCTTGCTCGCCAAAGCAGCGTAGTAAGCTTTAGCTTCCGCTTCACTAGCAGCAGCATCAGGCGTCTCTGCAGTGAAGTCTGCCGCAACAAATACAGCTAGGTTTTGCAACTGCTCGGAGAAGGCTTTCTCATTTGCACGAGCACCGTATTCAACACGTACGTTGTCATCAATCTGAACAACCTTGTCAGCACGCGGATCATCATCATTCTCGGTGCCAGTATACCAATCCACCAGAAGATCCGTTCCTGTCTCATAACCAGAACCATCTGCTTTCGGCACTTTTGGCGTTGGATCGGTACGCCCATGATTGCCAAAGAACTCCTCACCAGCCTGAACATCAGCAACCGCTCGAAGTTCTGTCTTAGCTATACCGCTAATAGCCTTATCAAAAGCAGCTTGAGCATTCTGGGCACTTTCAAGAGTAGGGTTGGCACCTGTGCCGATCAGAAAAGTCCCTTCGCCTGCGTCCGGATCATCCGTGGCAGTGAGTTTGATTACTGATATGCTGCCATCAGGAAGTTCAAGCTCAACTTCAATCGTATCACCAACCACAGGCGTATCATTAAAAGCGAACGTCCCTTGCTTACCCTGAAGGTTGAGTGGATCAGAAACATCTTCGGGCACAACAGCGGTAGTCACGTCAGTAGAGGATGCAGTGACGGAGTTGATCTCAAAACCAAATCCCTCAACGTTGTCTTGTTGCAACGTGAGTGTCGGCACGCCAGCAGGGCTCGTTACGCTAGACTCAATTCGTCCATTTTCAGAAGCACCGATATGTGCGTTTTCGTAGCGCTTCATCAACTCTTTGAGGCCAAGCTTACCACCTTGCCCATCCATAATTGCGTCAAGCGACGCTACAGGAGGTTCAGTCGCATCCTTGCCACCAAACAGATAGTAACCATTCACTTCTGAGTTTAGCTGCGAGATCGTCTCATGCAGCATGATTTCGGTTGCTTGCTGACTTGTAGTTTGGCCATCAGTTGTCAGCGTATAGTTATTCTCATCGATAGCGCTCACACTCTCAGCACGCATCTTCTCCATGTGCTCAAGAGACTTACCCATCAAATCCAGCTGAATACTCGCGATCGCATTCGAATCCTCATAGATCCCAATGTTTGAGATCTCCCGACGCAACTCCAATGCCATGCGGGAATCTGAACTAATTCCGCCATACGTCTGAGACTTCAACCCTGAGCTCAGCTGAATGGATTTATTCTCCAGCTGCGTTTTCTGCTGCATTAGGAGATCGACCATATAACTATGTGACTTTGAATAACCAATTGTATTCATTTGAGTATCCAGTTCCTAAAACAACATTATCTGATACTGAATAGAGTATCGTAAAGCTCATCGATGGCTGACAAAACACGCGCATTAGCGGCATAAGCATTTTGCAGTTCAGTCAGCTTAACCAGCTCTTCATCTACATCAACCTTATAGCTGTTCTCATAAGCATTTTTAGCAATGCTCGTGACAGCCTTGGAGTTGCTTTCAGCTGAAGTTGCAGCACTCGCAATCTGACTCTGCTTTACGACCGTTTCAATGCCAAAGTCAGAAATCGTACCCACATAAGGCGCATTTTTCGCACCCACGCCTGAGCTCGGAGAAAACGTGTACTCGGTCTTAGTCAACCGATCTTTCAGAAGATTTGCGCGCTCAGAGCTTTGCTTGTCCGTTTCGCCAGCCAACAGACCAGGATCATCCAGAACCGCCTTATTGACTGTAATCCGTTGCGCAAAACCGGTCTTCTGCCCACCCTCTTCAAGGGCCCCTGTATATGGAACACCACCATCATTTGAGTCTACAAAAAGAGGAATCTCAGACCCATCCGCTGCTGTAACTGTTCGTGTATTTTTCGCAGTAAGCCCGGTAACTTCAATAGTCCCAGGGCTCGTTGGAGCCAAAACCTTCAGCTCCCCACCGGCATCTACCGACACGTCAAACCCACCCCCAAGAGCACTGGATATTTGGCTTTGGAGAGATGCAGACGTTGCAGGAATGACAAGACCATGAACAATGTCGTTTGAATCAGCCGTCACATCTGGAGAAAGCGGCAACAAACTCGGATCGGTAACAGCTACAAACGTAACCTTCCGGCTCTCACCATTAACGTTGAACTCAAGCTCAATAGTGTCGCCAGAAGAATTGAGATTAGATGTATCAACACTTAAACCCGTTGCAGCAGGAGGGGCACCGCCATCATCCGCCGCAACACCTTCAGATGTCTGCTGAGACAATGAAAGCGCCATTTGACTAGCCAGTTCATCCAGCCGGGCTTGCGTTTCTGGAAGAGTATTGTCCCGCAGCTCGACAAGAGCTCCCATACTACCACTTTTCAGGT
Organism: Pseudovibrio denitrificans JCM 12308; assembly: GCF_001310815.1. Taxonomy (GTDB): domain Bacteria; phylum Pseudomonadota; class Alphaproteobacteria; order Rhizobiales; family Stappiaceae; genus Pseudovibrio; species Pseudovibrio denitrificans. The sequence goes on along the minus strand of NZ_BAZK01000002.1, from coordinate 159,487 downwards.
CATGGCTGGAGAGCTCCATGACAGCACCAGAGCGCGACTTCACCTCAATCGGGTTTCCTTCAACACCAACCCCAAGAGTAGGCTTAGGCGTGAACTGAAGCTCTGAGGCTCGATCGTTGTAAAGAGTAATCCCAGATTGCGTTGAGATGCGGAGCAATCCGTCATTACCCTGATCAATCTCAACATCCATCTTCTCTGTGAGAGCTTCCAGCTGGCGATCCATCTGGTCCTGTAAATGAGCTGTCTCACGCCCAGCAGAGCGCTCAACAATAATGCTATCTTCCAGGCTCTCAATTTCTTTGAGGATCGCATTCACCTGATCAACGTCATCTGCAATTGCAGCATCCGTATCACGACGCATTTCCTGCACTTGCTCGGCAGAACTGTTTATACTCCTAGACAGCTCTTCCGCAGCATTTACAGCAACTTCCTGCGCACTTTGAGAACTTGGATCTGTTGCCAGTGACGTTAGTGCATTTGTGAAATTGTTCATCAAGCTCGGGATGGAATTGGGATCTCCAACTTTCCCGAACATCTGATCAAGCTGTTTGATGTACTCGTTGTATTGGGTCGAGTAAGCTGAATCGCTCAAGCTCTCCCAGTAAGCAGATTGAAGTTCGGTGTTGACTTGCCGCTTAACTTGATTGGTCAGCACAGACGATGAGGACGTCGAGGTATTATGAACCTCAGTTCCAACAATGGTCTTGAGTGTGTACCCATCAACATTTGCGTTCGCGACGTTCTTAGACGTAACCGCGAGCTGAGCTTTTGTGAGCGACAAACCCGACATCGCTGCATTAAGAGCCGCACCGAGTGTCATATTCCAAACTCCTTAAAGCAATGAGAGGCAGGCGGTTGCCTACCTCATCACCAAACTATCGAACAATGTTAAGGACCGAATCCAGCATCTGGTTTGCAGTGGAAAGAACCTTAGAGTTTGCAGAGTACGCCTGCTGAGTAATAATCAGCTTCGAAAACTCTTTTGCAATGTCAGCGTTCGAACTTTCAAGCGCCTTCGCTCGAATGGTTCCACCATTACGGAAATCTGGCTCACCAGAAGTCGACGTTTCAGAAAAAGCCGCACCATCCACACGCTGCAACTCCTGCTCGGCAGCAAAGGTCGCTACAGGAATTTTAAAGAGCTTCTGTGATTTATCATTGGAGTACTTACCAATCACATTGCCTTCAGCATCGATGGAAACATCCTGCAATGTACCGGATGGGAAACCATCCTGAGACAAATCGATGCTGGTCGCGTTACCAATAGTGTCTTCGTACTGCGTCAGGTTTTCTTGACCAAACTTGAATGTGATGTCGCCCATTCCGACGCCATTTACTTCAAGATCAGGAATCTCAACCAAACCAGAAGCTGGAGACGTCAGACGGCCTGCAGCATCAAAAGTCATGTCACTGACTTTTTTCCAAGCCACCTCATCACCGGTTGCTTTGGTGTTCGTGTTGTAAAACAGCGACCACTTGTTCTCAGCATTCAGAGCCCAACGCAGCTCCACGTTAACTGGAGTACCGTTTTCATCGTAAACAGTCTCCTGACCACCAGCGATGGATGATTTGATGAAGTCATCAGCTTTATCGCCAGTTACAACTGTGCGATCAACCGAAGTAGCTGGTGCGATCGGCTGAGCGGTCAATGATACGTTGATTGGAGTTGCGCCGCCTGTAAATGTCATATCTTCGAGCGAAGAAATACTAATCGCACCAGTAGACAGCATTTCAGCGCTCACTCCGTGCATACTATTCAATTTATCAAGCAAATCTTGAACTGTAGTATCAGCACCAACAGTAAACGTTTCAGCAGAATGCGCGCCAACAGTTAATGTTATAGTATCACCTGGACTAAATTCATCTGAATCTTGAAGCAAACTAGTTGCAGTTAAGATGGTTGCTGGTGAACCACCATCATCCAATACTGGAGTAGCCTGCGTATCCTCTGTCGAGAATACACTCAAATCCACATACTGTGAATTTGGCGCACCGTCGGTTGTGTCATAGTTGTCCGTGGTAGGCGTAGACGGCAAGTTTGCTTGATAGTCAATCTGAGTTGATGGCTTGGCAGGCATCGGCGCATCGGAAACCTGAATAGGTTCCGGGCGATCGCTAACAGCGCCTGTTGCAGGATTGATTGGGTACCCCTGCAAGAAATACCCAGCAGAGTTGACCAAGTTACGCTCAGTATCCAACTCAAAATCACCAGCGCGCGTGTAGTAGCTCTCAGGCGTTTGCTGAGTAAGTCCATCCCGGTTCGTTACGAGAAAGTATCCAGGACCATTGATCGCCATATAGGTATTACGATCAGCGGATGTGATATCGCCAGACAAGTAATTCGTCGCGCGTGACGTTGCGAGAACTGTGCCCGAGACCTGCTCACTCTGACGACTGCCAGTGCTGGCAACGAGATCAGAGAAGCTTGTGTCGAGGCGTTTGTAGCCGGTGGTCGAGGAGTTCGCCACGTTACCGGAAATATTCTCCAACGCCTTGGACTGTGCATCCAGACCGGTCGTTGCAGAGTTGATTGCACCATAAATACTCATCGAGCCCACCTAAAATTCAAATTCGCTCAAACTTGCGCAGATTTTTGAACACTCAATGCAACTTGCATGCCAATTTAAAAAACTTAATTTATTCAGCTATTTCAGTAATTTACAATTTTAACTTATTGTTAAATATAAAAAATTCCACCTAGACCCGGCAATTAACTCGCCACACCCGGCATATAATTCCCATAGACACAAAAGAAGCTCACTCAGAACCGAAACCACTAGATAAGCCCAATGGCGCAACCCTGCAGGGATTGCCCATTGCCTATCGAGAGATTAGTGTTTTCGCCAAATCACGATGTTCAAGCAGGATTTAGCAATGAAATTTGAAGGGACTTCCCAATACGTTGCCACAGAAGATCTTCGGATCGCAGTCAACGCAGCAATTACCCTTGAACGCCCCCTGCTTGTAAAAGGCGAACCGGGAACCGGCAAAACTGTCCTAGCTCAGGAAATCGCGCAAAGCCTTGGCGTTCCATTTCTTGAGTGGAACGTGAAATCAACGACAAAAGCACAACAAGGTCTGTATGAGTACGATGCTGTTTCCCGCCTGCGAGACAGTCAGCTCGGCGACGAGCGCGTAAAGGACATCCGCAACTACATCCGCAAAGGCAAACTCTGGACTGCCTTTGAGATGGACGAGCGCCCGGTTCTGCTGATCGACGAGATTGATAAGGCTGACATCGAGTTCCCGAACGACCTCCTTCAGGAACTGGATCGCATGGAGTTCTTCGTTTACGAGACCGGTGAAACTGTAAAGGCCAAACAGCGCCCAATCGTGATCATCACCTCCAACAACGAGAAAGACTTGCCGGACGCCTTCCTGCGCCGTTGCTTCTTCCACTTCATCAAGTTCCCAGATGCAGAGACCATGAGCGAGATCGTCAACGTTCACTTTGGTCAAATCAAAGATCGCCTGCTCAAAGAAGCACTAAACGCCTTCTATAACCTCAGAGACCTACCGGGCCTAAAGAAGAAGCCGTCTACCTCTGAACTGCTGGACTGGATCAAACTGCTCCTCAACGAAGACATTGATCCAGAGACACTGCGCGAAACCGAAAGCCGGAAGATTATTCCGCCTCTGCACGGCGCCCTTCTTAAAAACGAACAGGACGTTCACTTATTTGAGCGCCTGGCTTTCATGAACCGCCGTTGACGTCGATTGCGTGGCTTGAAAATGAAACAATACAAAAAGCTAAATTTTTTGAGCCTCGCAGCACGCATGCACGCATCTCTGGTGGCACTGATGGGCTGCACAGTCCTATTGAGCAGTTCTTTCACCACTATCGCTCAGGCAAACAGCACCATTTCTGAAAGCCTTCTCTACCAGCCACACACGTTACACAATGGCTGGCGGAAAGACGTTGATGCGCTAACCCACTTCACCGGCATGTTTTGCCCGGACTATATCAGTCAGCTCTCCAGATCTGCTTTGGTGCCGGATTTGAAGGAACTAGGCACCGGCTGCGTGTACGAGACAGAGAACGGCGAGATCAAAGTTATCTTTCGTCGTCACAAGAAAGATACGGCCGCCACACTCATCAATAACTTCAAAAGCGGTTATCGCCAAAGTCACTTCAAACCGCTGAACCTGAAGACACCGCAGAACGAAGTCGCTTTCAGAACCGAGACAACAATGAACATGGGACGTGTTGAGAGCTTTGTCGCCTACACAGCCCCAAGTGCAGATTATACCGTCTGGACATCCATCTCTGACGATCTGCCTGTGAGCGAGCTTGAGAAAATCAGAGCCCTGTTTAAGAGCCTTGCAGTGCGCATTGAGAAAGAGCAGCAGCGCAACTAATCTCCCCTCAAATCGTGCGGGGAGTTTATACAATGCAGACCACACATCACTCACCCTTCATGCCAACTCCCTGAAGCACTGAAGCAAAGCCCCAAGCAAGCTTCCACATTCTCGTTTAAAAGATGAAAATGCTGCATTTAATAATGCATGCATCACCAATAAATATTTCAGTAATTATGAGATAAAAACCCCATACTATTAGGGGAATACTATCGACTTCCAAATCACAGAAAAAGCATGTAGGTTTCAAACAGAGACAAAGCAAGTAATAAACAAATAAGTCCATCCAACATTGCTGCACCGCAATATCGCATAGCAGCATCAATACAACTTAGAATGTTTCTACCTCTTAGGAACATAAAGTAATAACGTATAACTGGAGGGTAACATATGCTTCGCCTAATGCTGTTGCGACATGCAAAATCCGACTGGAGTGACGCAGGCGTCCACGATCATGACCGCGCTCTAAACTCCAGTGGCTGGAAAGCCGCAGCACGGGTCGGAGCTCACATCCACCAGCACCAACTTCATCCCAAGCTCATTCTGTGTTCAACTGCTTTGCGCACCCGGCAAACACTCATGGAGGTGATGCCTTATCTGCGCTGCGATACCCGTATCCAGTTATTGCGAGATCTCTACAACTCCAGCGAAGGCGACTACACCGATGCTATCCGGGCTTACGGCGGTGGGTTCGATACCATTCTTGTTGTCGGGCACAACACAGCCATTCAGGACACGGCTCTTGAACTGGTTGGCAAAGGCAACCCAGAGTATATCCATCAGATGGAGGCCAAATACCCAACCGGCGCACTAGCTGTTATAGACTTTGAAGCCCACCGCTGGTCAGAGGTAGAACGTAGACAAGGACGGATTGTATCCTTCTTCCAGCCGCGACACTTACAGGCTGTCTCCGGCTCCTGACTAGGAAAATTTTGCTTTACTCTACAATTATTGGGGCATTTGCGATTGCATTCCTCCAAAGAACGCACCACATCGTTCCTTGGAGGATGATCTGTGAGCCCACTGAATTCATTATTTAAAAACGCGAAGCTGGCCCTGAACGATGCGCAAACCGCATTGGACAATCTGACGGATTCAGCAATTGATCTGACAGTCCCAACTGTACGTCTGGGCGTCACCGGTTTGGCACGATCCGGTAAAACCGTCTTCATCTCTGCCCTCGTCCATAACCTCATCGCAGGTGGTCGCTTGCCTCTGTTGGACGCTGCAGGCACAGGAAGATTGGCCCGCGCTTATCTCCAACCGCAACCTGATGATGACGTGCCGCGCTTCAACTATGAGCAGCATGTCGAAACGCTCACAAAAGATCGCCTCTGGCCTGAATCCACGCACCAGATCTCAGAGCTGCGCCTGACAATCGAGTACGAGTCAGCAACATTCCTGAACCGCCGTCTAGGTGGTGGCAAATTACATCTCGATATTGTCGATTACCCCGGCGAGTGGCTTCTAGACCTTGCTTTATTGAGACAGGATTTCCGCCGCTTCTCAGAGGAAGCGCTCCGCCGCGCCAAGGCAAGACCAGATCTTTCAGAGGAGTTTCTGGAAACACTTGCTCGCTATCAGGACAAACTCCACGATGAGTTCTCTGAGGAAGTCGCCAAAGAGTTAGCCAGCACATTCACAACATACCTGAGCCGCTGCCGGGATGATGAGAACGCGCTCTCCATGCTGCCTCCGGGCCGCTTCCTCATGCCTGGCGACATGAAAGAAACTCCGGCACTCACATTCGCGCCGCTGGATCTGGGCAACACGCAGGTTAAGCCCAAAGCAGGCACGCTCCTTGCCATTATGGAGCGCCGCTATGAAGCCTACCGCAAACACGTCGTCAGACCATTCTTTAAGAACCACTTCGCGCGTCTGGATCGGCAGATTGTGCTAGTGGATGCGCTGACTGCCATCAATGCCGGGCCAGAAGCCCTGGACGATCTGAGCCGCGCACTTACGGAAATCATGGGTGCCTTCAGACCCGGTAAGTCCAGTTGGCTGTTCTCGATCCTTTCACGCAAGATCGATCGTATCTTGTTTGCAGCAACCAAAGCAGATCACTTGCGCCGAGAAGATCACGATCATCTTGAAATGCTTCTGAAACAGCTGGTTGAAAAAGCAATCAACCGTGCAGAGTTCTCCGGTGCATCCGTCAAAACTCTTGCGCTCGCCTCTGTCAGGGCAACACGGCAAGCAACCGTCCATCACGATGGCGTGGAGACACCTGCGCTGCTCGGCACGCCAATGCCCAATGAGACCATTGGCACCATGAAGTTTGACGGCGATGAAGAAGCCGCAATCTTCCCTGGTGACTTACCAGATGACCTGAGCGACCTTTTCACGGCAGAACAAGACCAGGACAAACCAGAAGATCAGACCGCACTGAAGTATGTTCGTTTCCGCCCTCCCAAGCTGGAACGAACTGCAGAAGGACTAACATTATCACTCCCTCACATCCGCTTGGACAGCGCTATGGAGTTCTTGCTGGGAGACAAACTCGCATGACCAACAAGAAGACACATCAGCACAAGCCACAGGCGCGCCGCGCGCCCAAGGCATTCAAACTGGATGACAGCTCCGTCCGGCTGGAAGGAGAGTTCGCCCATGAACCACTTTCTTCTGAAGCTGTAATCTCAGAGGAAAGTGAAAGCGCGCTGGCGCTACCGCAAAGCGCTATTGCACCGGAGCCCAAACCAGCAAAAAGCCGCTGGAGTAAGATCATTGCAATTGGCGGCGGCGGCCTCGTCTCACTTGCCGTTGGTCTTGCTGTAGACAGCCTCATCAGAGACCTGTTCGCCCGCTATGACTGGCTAGGCTGGACAGCTGTTGGCCTGACAGCACTGGCATTCCTCGGTTTGATCGGCCTGTTCTTCAAGGAATGGCGCGCACTTTCGCGGCTGGAACAGATCGACCATATCCGAGATGATCTGCAAACCGCTGCCGACAACGACAGCGACAAAGAAGCCCGCGAAGCCCTGCACAAATTGATGACGCTTTATGCTGACCGACCTGAAACAGCCCATGGCCGCACTCAACTGAAAGGGCATATGCAGGAGATCATCGACGGCAGAGATCTCGTTAAACTCGCGGAACGCGATCTGATGGCCCCATTGGATGCCCGCGCTCGCCTGATCGTTATGGAAAGCGCAAAGCGTGTATCTGTGGTGACTGCCCTGTCCCCGCGCGCGCTCGTCGATATTTTGATCGTGCTCTACGAAAACCTGCGCATCGTGCGCCGTGTTTCCCGCCTCTATGGCGCCCGTCCCGGCGCTTTGGGCTTCTGGAGACTGGCACGAGATGTAGCTGCTCATCTTGCCGTAACAGGCGGCATGGCTGCAGGTGATAGTTTATTGGAGCAATTCATCGGCCAGGGTCTGGCGGCAAAACTTTCCGCCCGTTTGGGCGAAGGTTTGGTCAACGGCTTCCTCACCGCCCGCATTGGTGTAGCCGCCATTCAGACCTGCCGCCCGGCTCCGTTCATCGCAACAAAGGGCCCATCTCTGACCGAGCTCATGAGTGAGATAACAAAATCTGCCCCAGATGAGGTTGTAGACCAAGATTAACGAGGATCTGACAGAACCCTGCACACCTCCTAGGCATTTGCTATGCTCGGGCTCACAAGGCACAACAACGACAGGCAGAGCGATGATCACACGAAAAGTCAAAGTGGTAGATGCACAGGCCCGATGGGCTGAGGATTTCCAACAAGAACAGGAGGTCCTGTACGACCTTCTCGGAGACATCGTCGAAGGCATCCACCACATAGGCAGCACTTCCGTGCCAGACCTTGCAGCCAAACCGATCATCGACATCCTGTTAGAAGTCTCAGATATCGAGGCGCTTGAAACTCAGTCCGCAAAGCTCATCAACATCGGCTATGTCGCGAAGGGCGAACACGGCATCAAAGGTCGTCGCTATTTTGAGAAAGGTGGAGACGACCGCACACATCACCTCCACGCCTTCAAAACCGGCGATCCGCACGTCTATCGCCATCTCGCCTTTCGTGACTACCTGAAAGCCCACCCGGAAGTGCGTGAAAAGTATGCGCACCTGAAGAAGAAAACGGCACAAGACGTCAACGGTGATGTAGTCGGATACCGTGAAGGCAAAAGTGACTTCGTGGAGCTCCATCTGGCCAAAGCAATCGATTGGGCCAGAGGCTCTTACTGATCCCTATGCTTTTGCCTAAGGTGTCAAATGCACTCTCGACACCACACAGCCCTATCGCATAGTGTAACCCCATGTTTATTCAGTTTTTCGAAGAGCTCAAATCCGCTGGCCTGCCCGTCTCCGTACGCGAGTATCTAACGCTTATGGAAGCGCTGGACGCTGACCTTGCCTACAAGCGCGTCGAGGATTTCTACTTCCTCGCTCGTGCCACGCTGGTCAAAGACGAAGCCAATCTGGACAAGTTTGACCGGGTCTTCGGACACACGTTCAACGGCCTTGATCTGATGAGCGAAGTGCCAACCACGGAAATCCCTGAGGAATGGCTGCGCAAACTCACCGAAAAACACCTGAGCGAAGAAGAAAAGAAACTCATTGAGTCCATGGGTGGCTTTGAAAAGCTCATGGAAACGCTACAAAAGCGGCTCGAAGAGCAGAAAGAACGCCACCAAGGCGGCAACAAGTGGATCGGAACGGGTGGCACATCCCCGTTTGGTGCTTATGGCTATAACCCGGAAGGCATCCGCATTGGACAGGATGGCAGTCGCCACCGACGCGCAGTCAAAGTCTGGGACAAGCGTGAGTTCAAAGATCTGGATGACACCGTTGAACTGGGCACCCGCAATATCAAAGTTGCCCTGAAGCGCCTGCGCAAGTTCGCCAGAACTGGCGCAGCAGATGAGCTGGATCTGGATAACACCATCAAGTCCACGGCTCACAAAGGCTTGCTCGACATCCATATGCGTCCGGAACGGCGCAATGCAGTCAAGGTGCTGTTGTTCTTTGATATCGGCGGCTCGATGGACGACCACATCCGCGTCTGCGAGGAGCTGTTCTCTGCTGCCAAGACGGAGTTCAAGGTGATGGAGTACTTCTACTTCCACAATTGCCTCTATGAGTTCGTTTGGAAGAACAACCGCCGTCGCCATACTGAGCGCATCAACACCATGGATGTGCTCCACAAATACCCAAGTGATTACAAGGTCATTTTCATCGGCGACGCATCCATGAGCCCCTACGAGATCACATATCCGGGCGGTTCTGTTGAGCATTGGAACGAAGAAGCCGGCCACACGTGGATCAAGCGCGTCACGGATCTTTACCAAAAGGCCGTCTGGCTCAATCCGGTACGCGAGAAGCATTGGGATTACACCCATTCCATCGGCATGATGAAAGAACTGTTTGATCAGCGTATGTATCCACTGACGCTGGAGGGGCTGGATTCTGCCATGAAGGAACTTGTACGCTAACAACACTGCGTATTTAACTTCCCTCTTTTGTACTTTTACAACTAGACTGCGAATAGCTTTGAGATTTAGACAGCACCGTATGCTCAGCTGCAGAGCGTTTCCTTGCCATTTTGGAGAAGACGAAACGCAAAGCTTTAAGCTGGGCGCAAGCTGATTGCGTTAGGCAACAAATGCACCAGACGAGCTAAGAGAGGCTATGCTGTGAGCAAATCTAATATGTGGCAACTGTTCACAAGGAAATCTGCGGGCACTCTCGCCCTCATTGCACCCTTTCTTGTAGCCAACGCCAACGCAACAACTATCCCGCCGATCAACTCACTCATCCCGCGCTGATTATAGAAAGCTGCTGGATAAGACAGATGCATCGCTGGATAGCCCGGAGTTTATCGACTGCCTGACCAATACACTCACCCAGCAACATGATGGGGAGAATGTTCATCGCAGCGATCCAACACATCGGCCATCAACGGCAAACCACGTTGCCAACACACCAGACCGTCTGGACGGAACCAACGTCGTCGTCTGCGCTTCTGAGAACGCTGCTTACACCAAGTGCAGAATCTCGAACGCCAACCGCAACTACGTCCAACTTCTGCGCCAGACATCCAATGCATTGTGTAAGCTCAACGAGAGTTGGGGCGTTGTCCCCTCACACCTTTGGACAGACAAAGGCTGTGCGGGCATCTTCTATGTAGGCAACAAACCTTATTCCCGCAAAAGTGTGAACACAGTCAGCGCAACATCATCTGCGCTCAAAACACCAGTCAAGTCAGCAAGCTCTGGCGGTGTGATCACCCCGATCCCGCAGCTTCCCGAGTTTACCAAAGATGGCTGGCGCAAGTGCGCACTGGAGTTTCAGGTCTGCGAACTGCCATACCCAACCACTGTTCGCTTTGGCAGACCCGGCGCTTTCTACGAGAAGACCGCTGAGGGCGATGTTCACTGCCGAACTGACTTCTTTGGAGATCCAGACCCCGCAGCCCGAAAGGCCTGTTACTACAAGCTGAAACGGGACAGCAGCTCTCCGCAAGCCGCACCTCCAACACAGGTCGTGACACAAGACCTGCCACCACTGAAAAACAGCGAGATCGCTCCGGAAGATGATCTTGTGATCAGCGTGGCAGAACCTCTCTGGAACGCACGCCGCGCCTGTTCCAAGCTTGGCAGCAAAATCATTGCCACCAAGAACTCCCTTTCAGAACTGCCGCCCGTCTATCTGGGCCTTGGTACGTTCACAAATGATCAGTTGAACCAGAAACCTGTGCTGGTGCGTACGGGCGACAAGCTGGCGGGCCGCGGTGTTTATCAAAGTCAGGGCATGTATGTGCCCTTCAACTTCTCCTGTGCACTCAACAGCAGCGGCAGAACCGCTCAGCATTTTGTATTCCACGAGCAAAACACCGACCTCATTACTCAAGACCTTCTGCCAAATCCGGACAAGTTCCTGAATGAAAAAGCTCCGCTGAATGGTTTTGACGGCGCGTATGTTTGGGTATCTGGACTACCAACAGGCGATAACAACAAAGTACTTGTTCACGGCGTACCAGAAACAGACGACACCGACTTTTATGCCCGTTGCATAGCTGGTAGCGGCGATATCGAAATCATGTTCCAGTCAACGGTTCCAGCACTTAAACCCGGTGACAGCATCCTGATCTCGCTAAGCACCAAACGCTTCAAGGAAAGCTATGTCGGCGTCGGCAGCGCACTGGATCCGGAAGCCGGTATTTCCCTACCGCTTCTCACCCTAAGCAACGGCTCCTCACTCTGGAACCGGATGGCACGGGACAACGAGCTCAAGGTCAACCTGGGCGGTTACGCGACTTACAACGTCAGCCTCAAAGGCAGCGCAAAGCCAGTTCGTGACTTTATCCGCGCCTGCAGCAGTGGCAAGTAACAACTACTGCGGCTTGAAGTACTTGCCCGGTGTCGTACCAAACGCCTTGCGAAACTGTGAGATAAACGGACTTGGCCCCTCATAGCCAAGCTTGAAGGCCACATCACCCACGCTTCGCCCTGCTGAGAGCAACTCCAGCGCACGAAACAACTTCGCCTGCCCGCACCATTTGCGATAACTCCAGCCCGTCTCATCAAAGAACCGCCGCTCAAACGTCCGCTGAGACATGCGCGTCCGCTCCGCCGCATCTGCAAGACTTGGCAAATGCGCCGGGCAAGACAGGATCGACTGACAAAGCTCTTTCAGCAGCGCATGATTGACCGGCATAGGCAGCTGTAACGGCGCATCCGGCAAACTCTTCAGCTGATCAACAATCACCTGAGCAATCCGCGCAACAGGCCCATCAAGCGCATAATCCCTAGGCGCTGCCATGAGCTCCTGTATCAACTCACGCAGCAGCGGTGTTACCTGCACCACCACTGGCTTATCAGAGAGTCGTGCAGACCAATCTTCACGCAAGTACAGACTTCGGAATTGGGTTTTGACAGGGTAGACCGTTCGATGCATCATCCCACCCGGAACCCACACTGCCCGCTCCGGCGGCACAACAAACGTACCCTCCTCGGTGAACACCGTGGTCGCGCCTTGCATGATGTGAACCAATTGACCACGCGCGTGTGAATGCGGCTGCCCCTGCCCTCCAATGGGCATATCTACCGCATAAGCAACAATGGGTTGCGGGCGATCCACCTCATGCGGGTCCATGTAAACATCAGCGTGAATAGGCATCGAACACCTCTTGGCGACTCCAAAACATTTTTTGGCAAACTAGTGCTATCACGTAAACAAACTTTTCGCTTACTTAATTGCAAAACCTTTTCATAAGAACGAAGCACCATGTTGAATATCATTAAAGACATCAGAGCCGACTGGCGCTCACCCTTTGTATTTTTGCTGGTTCTCACGGTCGCCTCACAGCTTTCATTTTCTGTGTGGTGGAACCTCATCAACAACTTCGCAGTGAACACGCTTGGCTTTACCGGTCAGGAAATTGGTATTCAGCAATCCATCCGCGAGATCCCGGGCCTATTGGCGTTCACCGTTATCTTCATGCTGCTCATCTTCAAAGAGCAGACCTTCACGCTGATTTCATTGGGCCTGATGGGCTTCGGCATTGCGATTACGGGCTATTTCCCATCCGCAATCGGTTTTTATGCCACCACCCTCATCATGTCCTTCGGTTTCCATTACTACGAGACACTCAAGCAGTCTCTGTCTTTGCAGTGGTTGCCAAAGAAGGATGCGCCAGCCCTGCTCGGCAAGATCATCGCCGTCTCATCTCTGGTATCTCTGTGCATCTACGGCACGATCATGCTCAGTTGGAAGACCTTTGACCTAGCCTATGAGCAAGTCTTCCTCTGGGCAGGCATTGCCGGCATGGCGCTGACCATCTTCGCAGCAGTTGCCTTCCCAAAATACAAAGCCCACGTAGAGCAGCACAAAAAGCTGATCCTGCGCAAACGCTACTGGCTGTACTACGCCCTCACCTTCATGAGTGGCGCGCGCCGTCAGATCTTCACCGTCTTTGCAGGCTTCCTGATGGTGGAACGCTTTGGCTACGAAGTGCATGAAGTTGCAGCCCTGTTCCTACTGAACGGCGCCATCAACATGTTCCTCGCTCCGAAGATCGGCGCCTTTATCGGTCGCGTCGGCGAGCGAACTGCGCTGACCTGCGAATACATCGGCCTGATCATCGTGTTTCTCTCCTACGCCTTCGTCACAAACGTCTGGGTTGCAGGCGCACTCTACGTGATCGACCATGCATTCTTCGCAATGGCCATCGCCATGAAGACTTACTTCCAGAAGATCGCAGATCCGGCAGACATTGCACCAACGTCCGCCGTGGACTTCACCATCAACCATATCGCTGCAGTGGTGATCCCGGTTGTCTTCGGCACCATCTGGCTGTTCTCGCCTGCTCTGGTGTTCATCGCAGGCGCATCCATGGCTGCCATCAGCCTGATCCTGAGCCGCATGATCCCTCGTCATCCGGAGCCGGGTATGGAAACCGTGTGGGTCTCAGGCCGCCAACCACAGGCCGTCGGCGCCGAGTAAGCCCTTCACGACACGCAACAAAAAAGGCTGGCCCAATCGGACCAGCCTTTTTCATTTAAACTCTGAAGCTGCAGCTTAGCTCTGGCTCTCAGGGATATGAACCACCAGACCATCCATCTCGTCTGTTACACGGATCTGACAGGAAAGACGGGAAGTGTCACGAACGTCCTGAGCGAAGTCGAGCATATCCTCTTCCATTGGCTCAGGTTCGCCAGTCTTGTCATTCCATGCTGGGTCCACGTACACGTGACAGGTCGCGCAAGCGCAGGCACCACCACATTCCGCTTCAATTCCAGGAACCATGTTCTTGATCGCGTTCTCCATAACGGTAGAACCAGCAGCAGCATCCACCTCATGGCTTTCACCTGATGAGGTGATGAAAGTAATCTTTGGCATATTTAAAGTCGTCCCGACCCTGATTGGCTTATTCTGTTGTCTTCAGATACATGCAGGCGCCCAGCTATTCAAGAACTTCTGAGCCAGACCTTATGGTCAAACCCGCGCAGCCAGTTTCACGTCACGATTTACGCAGCACCTGAAGCTCAGCGGACACAGCATCAAGGCAAGCCTCTACAGTTGCAAGCACTGGCACCTGCCCTCCAGCAGCCTCAAGCTCAGCATGCTCCAGCGCATCGCCCAGAGCAAAGGCACCAACACCGCGCGCTGATCCTTTAAAGCGATGCAGCACAGCTTTCAGCACCTCAGCACTTGACGAACCTTGTAAGCCCCGACGGAACTCATCGATCTGCTGCTCAAACATCTCCAGGATCTGACCTTGCAAATCCGGGTCATCAAACGTCACAGATGAGAAGTGATCCCTGCATATAGCACTTGTAGTTTTATGTAGTTCCAGTGCCAAGTTGACGCCACGCCTCCAAACACAGCCAAGTGACTCAAAGTTATCAAGCTATTCGGAAAGTTGATTCGCTTGAGTGACTCAAAACCCGCCGCCGCTATGACTCTGCAGTGACTCTACCCCTCATTTCCCATAGGCAACGGAATCTATTCCCCAAAAGAAAACACAGGTTTTTATTTTATGGTTAACAACATCCTACTGCCCAGATTCAAATCTAGACTCGGAGCCCTGCCACCAGCCTTCACTGCCATCACACGTTAAAATTGACAAGGTGCTCTGTTAAAGATGGTTAACAAGATTTTTCGAATTACCATCCCGCTCCAGCATCTCGCGTCCCTTGTCAGTCAGCTTGCATATAAGCCAATCGGGCTTCAATGGGTTGGAAAACCAAGGCTCCGCCCACCCTGCCGCAACACACGCCCGCACAGTTGCAGCTGGCACTTGTCGACCGCTCTCATCAAACAGCGGCAACTTTCCACCTGCTTCGTTAAGACCTCGCCTTAACCATTTGAGTTGTGTAGGACTCGGCCGATTGGGACCTTTAGAACTGACTGGAGAATTTTCGCGATTAGCCATAGTGAGTTCCCCCCAAAAATGCTGCCTGTGACTTATCGTAGGGCACCTAAAAATCCCGGCAACTTCTGTTGTACAGTCCACCGGATTGTGCCATTAGGTTAAGGGTAGCTGCAAGGTGGGGAAATCTAAATCTTAATGCACCGTTAACATTAACGGTCCGCTTTGATTCTGAAAACTCCCTGTTTTTGGCCCTAGAAGTTCGGCGGTGCTCTCAATTCAGAGCTGTCGGATTGTATGGGGCCAAACCCATTGTTGTCTGAAATGCGTTTCTGTTTGGGAGGAGCGCTTTTCGCGTAAGGCAGACACCTTGTGGTGACGGCGCCGGCACAAAAGGCGAAATGATGTGCTGACGACCGGCAAGTAGAGAGTACGGACGCGAGGCGAGATATGGCGAACACCCCGAAGGCGAAAGCACCATCGGAAGTGGCTCTGTCAGCGGTAGAAGAAGCCCTTCAGGCTGATTTTGGCGCTCCACAGGAGTCAATGTTATCCAGCGAACAGGAAAGCACGAGTGCGGACACACCGCAGATGTCGGCTAGCCCTGCAAAGGAGGCCGCAACCACTGCGCCTTCCACTGATAAAAAACTGGCTCAGCTTGTAGAAGAAAATCAGGCACCGAGACAGGTTCGCAAGCGTGGCCGTGGTGGCCGCCCGCCAACAGCAAGCAATGATGATCGCCAGTCCATTGGCTCTTTGATGTTTGCTCTGCAGCGCAAGCCGTCTGCAGCTCCGTTCTGGTTCGCATTTGCAGTCTCCGTTGTCTGGGCCAGCCTCGGCCTTGCAATGTCCTGGGGCGCATTTGCTGAGCAGCTCGAAAAGTCATCTTCATTCGCAGGCGTATTCGAAAACCCGACACTGGTTCTCGTTTCCGTCTTTATTGTTGTTCCAATCGCTTTTGTCTGGGTTATGGCCCTCATGTTCTGGCGCGCGCAGGAAATGCGCAACGTCGCACGGGGCATGACAGAAGTTGCGCTTCGTCTGGCTGAGCCGGAAGATGTTGCAAAAGAAAGCATCCTCAACGTTGGTCAGGCGATCCGCCGCGAAGCCGCTGCCATGGGCGACGGTATCGAACGCGCAATTGCCCGTGCCAGTGAGCTGGAAGTTCTCATCCATAAGGAAGTGTCTTCCCTTGAGAACTCATATAATGACAACGAACTGAAAATTCGCCGTTTGGTGGAAGAACTCGTCAGCCAGCGTGAGGCCATTCAGGCCAACGCGGAACTGGTGCGTGAAACTATCTCCGGCTCCCACGAAAACCTTGCTTCACAGCTCGCAAACACTTCAGAGGATTTCGCCTCCTCCGTTGATCGCGCCCGGGAACGCCTCACCGGTTCGATCGACTCTATGCTTGAGCAGATGAACAGCAAGCTGGAAACCCGCGTCTCAGAAGTCACCGACAGCTTCACGGAAGCCGGAAGCGAAATGGTCTCCTCGCTGACCATCCGTTCCGACGACTATGTCGAGCGTCTCACATCAACCGGTTCCGAACTGGTTGAAACTCTCTCTGAAACCGGTTCCAAGCTCTCTGAAACACTTCACGAGCGAGGCTCTTCTATCAATGAAGAGTTCTCCTCAACTGCAAACTCCTTCATCGACAATCTCACCGAGCGCGGTTCTGATCTGAACAGCCGTCTCTCTGAGACATCTGAGGAACTTGTCAATAACTTGGCAAGCCGCAGCGATGAAATCACCGCAACCCTGTCCACCACTGGCACCGAAATCGTTGAAGGCCTCTCTGCGCGCGGCAACGAAATCAGCGACTTGCTGGCAGAACGCGGCGACGCACTGAACGCAACACTCGGCGCAGCTGGCGCAGAACTGTCTGCAACCATCACTGACCAGACAGAAGCCATGAAAGGCGTTCTGCAGGCGCAGGGTACTGAACTGACCGCCTCCATCGAAGAGACCGTCTCTTCCGTAACTGCCCAGTTCGTGGGTGCAAGTTCCGAACTGACTGAAACTTTGGTCACCACATCCGGCGAAGTTGTTGGCCAGATCAGCGCTGCAAACACAGAGCTGAACTCCACACTCACCAATGGTCTGTCCGAGTTCACCACCAGCGTTTCCGAAACCAGCTCCGAGCTGGCGCAAACTCTGGTCATCACCACATCTACTGTCAGCGAGCAGCTCACCGAAGCAAATGCGACCCTCACAGAAACCCTCAATGTTTCTGTACAGTCCATCAGCTCCGCAGCAGAAGGCGCAAGCTCTCAGGTCAGCACCGTTCTTTCCAACGGCGTAACCGAGCTGACCACAAGCGTAACAAGTGCAAGCACCGAGCTCTCCGAAGCTCTGGCAGCGACTACCTCTACTGTTACAGACCAGATTAACAGCGCAAACGATACTCTGACCGAAACAATGAACCTTGGCGTTGTTTCCATCAACCAGAGCGTCGAAACCGCAGGTTCTGAGCTGACAACAACACTTCTCACCGCTTCCAACGAAGTCACCGAGAAGATCACAACTGCAAACGACAACCTGACCGAGACCCTGAAGGGCAGCGTCGACACCATCACCCGCACAGTTGATGGCGTTAGCGGCGAACTCTCCCAGTCTCTGGACAGCGGTGTTGAGCTTCTTTCTCAGACTGTCACCAACAGCACTGCTGCCATTGCAGAAACGATGGAAAGCGGCGTAACCAATCTCAACGAGAGCGTTTACGGTGCATCCGCACAGCTGACAGAAACTCTGGACGCAAGCGCATCCAACTTCACAGCTTCTGTTTCCGGCGCAACCGCCAACATCACAGACGCTCTGGAAGACGGCGTTTCCAGCCTCAGCAGAACTGTTTCTGGTGCAAAAGAGCAGATCTCCGAAACTCTGGACGGCGGCGTTGTTACGCTCAGCGAAACAGTCAATGCAGCTGGCTCCCAGATCTCCACTGTCATGGACAGCGGCGTTGGCAGCCTGACAGATGCCGTCAAGACTGCAAACACCATCATGTCCGAAACACTGGACGCAGGTGTTGGCAGCCTCAACGAAACTGTTGGTTCTGCAAGCTCCCAGATCTCCACGATCATGGACACTGGCGTCAGCAGCCTGAACGAGACCGTCAACACGGCCAACACTCAGCTGACCGATACGCTGAACCTGACAGTAACAACGGTTTCCGATCAGTTCGGCAGCGCAAACGCGCAGCTGCATGAAACTCTGGAAACATCCATTTCCGGCATCACCGAGCACTTCTCCTCCGCAAGCACTCGCCTCTCCGACGAGATCCTTACACGCGGCGAAGAAATCAATGCCAACCTGTCTCTTACAAGTGGCCGCCTGATCGACACGATCACTGGCCGCACCGAAGAGATGATGGGCGTTGTCGACGAGCGTGTGACCAACCTGGACACCGCCCTACGCGCAACCGGCGAACAGGCAGCAGAAGGCATTGCAAACCGTGGTCGCGAGATCAACGAAGCAATCGCTGTTCAGTGCACCGACTTCATCGACACCCTGTCCAACCGCTCCACCGAGGTTTCCGAAGTGCTGCGCGGTGCAGGTGAAAGCATCATTGCTGACCTCTCCCTGCGTGGTGGCGACATCGCGACCCGTCTGGACGAGACTGCAAACACACTCGGCACCACCATCACTGTCAGCGGCGGCGAGCTGGCTGATCGTCTTGGTAACGTCAGCACTCAGATCTACGAAAGCATCACCATCAACGGTGCTGAGCTGGATCAGCGTCTGGCAGAGCGTGGCGCAGAAGTGGCTGACACCATCAGCAAGCAGACTTCCGCCTTCAAGACCGCTCTTGAAAGCACAACATCCGACATCACCGGAGCACTTGGCCTGCGCACTGAGGAACTGGCTGACAAACTGGCTGACACCGGTACACAGCTGGCCTACCTCATCGGTTCTCGTGGTGAACGTGTAACGGCAGATCTGACCGAAATCGGCGATCGCATTACCGAAACCCTCGACATCCGTGGCCGTGCCCTCAACGACGGTCTGGCAAGCAAGCTGGCAGAACTGGAGCAGGTTGTTACCGAAAGCGGCTCCGATCTCGTTCAGTCCATCGACCTGCGCAGCCAGAACATCGGCGCATCCTTCGACAGCCGCATCGAGTCCCTCGACGCGAAACTGGAAGAACGCACCTCCACCTTCGAACAGAGCTTCGATACCCGCGCAGCAGCCCTTACCGAAACCATCGAAAGCCGCACCACCAAGCTGGCCGACGCTGTGGAACAGGGCACCGGCATCATCGCAAGCACTCTGGAAGAGAAAACCCAGTCCATCTCCAAGATCCTCGAAGATCGCACCGACATCATCGCGGTCAATCTTTCCGAGCGTGTGGAACAGGTTGGCGTTTCCCTCTCCAACCGTGCAGAGAAGATCGGCGAAATCCTCGCTCAGCGTTCCGAAGCAATCGAAGAAACCATCTCCAACAGCCTGTCCACCTTCGATCAGGCTGTGGGCGACAAGGTCGAGGCAGCTGCGACAGTCATTACTGACCGCGCAGAGCATCTCTCCGAGTCCCTGTCCTCCGGCACCGAGCGCATTGATCAGGCTCTGGACGCACGCGCCAAGCAGATCTCTGAAACTCTGGTTTCCCGCACCCGTGAGATTGCAAAAGCATTCCACGACGGTCAGACAGAGATCAACGAAGCACTCGACAGCCGTCTGGAAGAAGCTGGCAGCATCATCGTTCAGCAGTCTAAGAACCTCACCGACGCTCTCTCCGAGCAGGTGGCAGAGATCAACGTCTCTCTCGGTTCCAAGGTCTTCGAAGTTGCAGAAACCCTCGACAGCCGCTCCAAAGCTCTCGAAACGATCCTCACCGATCGCCTCGAAGCTATCACCACCACAATGGGCGACGAGAGCGAGAAGGCAGCAAGCACGCTTACAACAGCAATGGCAGAGGCTACCTCTTCCCTTGGCTCCGAAAGCACCCGTGTTCGCGACCTCATCCTCGAAGTCGTTGGTCAGGCATCCGATCGCCTTGCTCAGGAACGTGACCTCACAACCGAGAAGGTTGTCAGCTCCGTAGAGCAGCTTTCCGGTACACTGAGCAAAGAAGGCGAGCGTCTGCAGGAAATCGTTTCCAACTCCATCGGCGAAGCCCGCAATTCTCTGGAAGGCGAAGGCGAGAAAGCAGCAGCAGCTGTTTCCGATGCCATGGCAAACGTCCGCGGTACGCTTACCAAGGAAGGTGACGAGGTCGCGCAGCGCGTTCTGGCAACTGTGGCACAGGCAGCGAATGCACTGGCCGTGGAAAGCGAAAACGCCCGCGCCATGTACACCGCAACTCTTGCCGAGATGTCTGGCGCCCTCACCGGCGAAAGCGACAAGGTCCGTGGCGACCTGTCCCAGACCATCGAGCTGGTCACTGGCCGCCTCTCCGCAGAAAGCGAGCGTTCCAAGACGATCCTTGCAGAATCTGCAGAAGACGTCCGCAAGCTTCTGGCAGGCGAAACCGACGAAGTTCGTGCCCGCGTCTTCACCACCATCGAAGAAGCAGCTGGCACCCTGTCCACCCGCGTCAAGTCCGTGGCAGACGAGCTGCTGGTTAAAGCCGAAAACCTCAACGATGCCTTCGGCAGCCGCTCCTCCGAGCTCTCTGAGATCATTGGTAAGGACGGTAGCGAACTTATCCTCGCTATCGAAAACCGGGCCCACGACCTCACCACACGCGTCAACGAAGTTCAGAACGCAATTCTGGATGCTGTGACCGTGAAGGGCCGTGAAGTCTCCGACCGCTTCGCACAGAACGGTCTGCAGGCAACCCGTGAGCTGGTTGAAGCTGGTGAGAAGATCGTCACCGCAATCGACGAGCGCAGCACCATCGCAACCACCCGTATGGATGACAGCCGCGAGCGCATGCAGGCCGACATGAACGTCCTGCTCAACGCAGTCTCCACGAAGGGTCAGGAAGTTGCAGATACCGTGACCCGTCAGGGTGCAGTGGCAACCGAGGCGCTGACACAAACCATCGACGGCATCGGCAACACCATCGAAGATCGCACCCGTATGGCTGTGAACGTGATGACAGGCACCAAAGAGCGTCTTGAAACAGATGTCTCTGAGATCCTGACACGCCTGAACGCATCCAACGGCAGCCTCCGTCAGATCCTTGCTTCTGCAAGCGAGAACCTGTCTGAAGTTGAAACCAACCTGGCAAACCGCGCAGGTGAGTTCAGAACCGCGATCGATCGTGCAGTCACCGAAACCGAAGCTGCAAACGCCACCATCGAGGCGCAGGTCGGCCAGCTCCGCAACACAACACACACCGTGCTTGCAGACGCTGCGAAGATCGCAGGCCGCATGGAAGACCAGAACCAGCTTCTCGGACAGGCAATTGCAGATCTGGAAGCAACCAACACCCACGTGGACAGCCGCTTCTCCGATCGCCGCATGGCAATCGAGATGGTCGCAGACACCCTGATCAAGAAAACTCAGGATGTCGAAGTGCTCATGGCGAACTACACCAACACCCTTGGTGACACGCTTGAAGTTGCTGACGACAAGGCGCGTGAAGTTTCCGGCATGCTCCGCGCTGCTGCTGAAGCGGCAACCAAGTCTGTGACTGAGCAGTTCGAAAGCATGCGCATGACTGCTGGCATGGAAGGTCAAAAGGCACGTGACGCAGTTCGCGCGGCCCATGACGAAATCCTCCATGACATGAAGTCCACCGTCACCGAGGCATCTGAGCGCTTCACCGACGCAACGGCTCGCATGCGCGATGTGGCCCGCTCTGTTCATCAGGAACTGGAAGCAACCCGCTCTGAGCTCAACGCAGGCATTCTGGCTCTGCCGGATGAAGCAGAAGCATCCACCTCTGCACTGCGTCGTATCGTGAGTGAACAGGTCAAGGCACTGGAGGAACTCTCCGGCATCGTGTCTCGCCAGTCCTCTCAGTTCGATGTGTCCACGCCAGCTGAGCCAGCACGCGCAGTCAACGCTGCTCCTGCAGCAGTGGCAGCAGGCGGCCAGTACGCAGCAGCTGAAGCACCAACCCTGCAGCAGGTTGCTGCAACCGGTGCAAAGCCAGCACGTATGTCCCCGTCTCCACGCCGCATGGAAGCCCCTGCCCCGCGCGCTAAGCGTCCGCAGGCAACTCCGGCAGCAGTACAACAGGGAAACGGCACATCCAAGGGCTGGATCAGCGACCTGCTCCGCCGCGCTTCCGACGATGAAGACGGCATGGGCGGACACGCACACGACACAGCAAACGCACGCACCCCGCAGCACATGGTGGAATCCCTCAACTCCCTGAGCATGGATATTGCTCGTGCAGTTGATCATGAAACCTTTGTGGACTTGTGGGAGCGTTACAAGCGCGGTGAGCGCGACGTCTTCACCCGTCGCCTGTACACCCTGCAAGGTCAGCAGACCTTCGACGAGATCCGCCAGAAGTACGGTCGTGATCCTGAGTTCCGCAGCGCTGTAGAGCGTTACATTCAGGACTTCGAGCAGCTCCTGTCTCAGGTCTCCAGAAGCGACAGCGACAATCAGCTCGGTCAGACATACCTGACCTCTGATACCGGCAAGGTCTACACCATGCTCGCCCACGCCAGCGGCCGCTTCGACTAAGCTGCAAGCAAGCACTAGAAATCAAAAAGGCTCCTGAGATTTTCAGGAGCCTTTTTTGTTGGGCAGGTCGCATAAGTTATTGCATCTCCGCTGTGAACTATCGGAGTCAGCAACAAGTTTAGGCCCGGAGAACCTTGAACAGCATGAAAAGACGTGCACATGTAAAATGAAAAGGCGTATTACCCAGACAAAATTGAAAATTCCAAACTCAGGCACGCGTCTACTTTACTCTTGATTTTCAAAGGATTTTCAGATGCAAATCCCCGCTTCACTCTCCGAGTTCGTGCGTGATGCGCTAAACAAGGGCTTCTCTAAGGATGACATCCGTACAAGCCTGAGCCCGTCAGACTGGACTGCTATTGAAATAGATACAGCTCTGAAAAGCTGGTCCTACGTTGAAACGATTGGGGCAGTTCCTCAACCACAGCGCTCTACTTCAGCATGGGATGCCGTCTTCTACGCGCTTCTCTTCGCAGCCTTTGGGATGGTCATTGGCAACACTTTGATTTTGCTGCTTGGGCTGATTACCCTCTGGATACCAGAGGTTGGAGATAGTTTTTCCCGCAGTGGCCTACGCAGCCTTCGCTGGTCTATGGCTGCATTGATTATTTTTACTCCAGTTTTCCTCTGGCTTCATCTCAAAGATGAGCGTGACAGCTGCGCAAATCCAGCAAGCAAATATAGCAGTGTCAGACGCTGGCTCACCGCCATTGCGATTTTTGCAGCTGCAATGACACTACTCTGCGATGCCATTTATCTGATCTACCGTTTCCTTGATGGAGATCTAACAGCCCGCTTTATTGCTAAATCTTGCGCAGTCGCACTCCTCTCACTCGTAGTCATCCAGTACTTTTATCAGGGTCGACAACTTCAGGAAAATATCAGCAGACTAGACAGCTTATTTGCAACTTGGATACCAAGTGGGCTGGCAACACTTGTGCTGGCCTTATCATTCTGGACCGTTGGCGGACCAATGCAAGGGCAATTGGAACGCAGAGATCAACTACGTATCTCTGATATCAATCAGCTTCAAAAGGGTATCACGTTTTGCAAGGCCACCCGCAACAAAGACCTTCCAGAAGAGTTAGATCCTATGAGCTGCGCACGTAGTCCTCATTTACTCACTGGATATGCATCTCAAGTCACTTACAAGAAGCTTTCCGCTAAGCAGTTCCAGCTTTGTATCGAGGTTGAAGCACCAGAACGTCTACGCACATACAATGCAGAACTCAAAGGCAACCTGTACTGCATCACTGATAAGATTAGATGATTAAAGCCCGCGAATGTGAGAGCAACAACAAAGCAGTTTAGGCAGTACGGAGGTAACTTCTGCTGTCTTTACCGTTCTACCGATCACATCACCATCTTTTTGACCTGTAAGTTGGAAATCGCTCTGCAAGCAAGCCTTAGAAATCTAAAAAGGTTCCTGAAACTCTCAGGAGCCTTTTTTGCTGGCAGTGTTGTTTGCCTTCAACTTTGCTATTCGGAGAGCTCCTCGTAACCTTCCTCCAAATTGCCAAATTGACCCAGAAAACAACATCATAGTAGTTCTGCTTACCTGCACTGGTGTATCGGGCAATCTCCGCACCTGACTGAGCAGCTCATTCAATTCGGGCAACAACAGGAAAAGCTGACATGAAGTACCCAAACATTGCAATTCTCGGGGCCGGAACAATTGGAATGAGCTGGGCAGCGCTGTTTGCTGCCACGGGTCGGCAGGTCACTGTTTACGATCCCTCCCCGGAAACGGAAGACCGGGTCACCACTCTGGTAAAGAACGCTTCAGAAACGCTCGCAGCCCTTGGATGGGAGCATGCAGGCGATACGTCTAAGCTGAAGTTTACGAATGATCCGGTAGCAGCTGTGTCAGATGCTGACTTCATTCAAGAGAGCGTCCCAGAGCGTCTGGAGATCAAGCACGGGCTCTACAAACAGATTGAACCGCACCTGAAGCCAGAGGTCATCATTGGCAGCTCAACCTCAGGCCTGAAGCTTTCCGATATGCAGGCAGGGTTTAACAAGCCAGCACGCTTTATCCTCGCCCACCCCTTCAACCCACCACACCTCATTCCATTGGTGGAACTGATGGACAACGAGAAGACAGATGCAGATGTGCTCCAGTCCGCAAAAGACTTCTATGAGAGCATCGGCAAAGTCTGCGTCCGCCTCAACAAAGAAGTCCCCGGACATATCGCAAACCGCCTGCAAGCTGCAATCTGGCGTGAGACCATCCATCTGGCAATGGAAGGAGTTGCCAGCGTTGAGGACATCGACAAAGCCGTTGCGTACGGCCCTGGCCTCCGTTGGGCAGCCATGGGGCCAAACACACTCTTACATCTGGGTGGAGGGGAAGGCGGTATCCGCTCCTTCTGCGATCACCTTGGTGGTCCGTTCCAAAGCTGGTGGGACGACCTCGGCACCCCGCGGATCACACCAGAAGTGGTTGACACCCTCGAAGACGGCGTGAAAACCTCACTGGAGAACACGTCCATGCAGGAGCTTGCCAAACGACGGGATGATCTTGTTCTGCAATTTGTTCTCTCCGGGCAAACCAAGACAGAAAAAAGCCCCGCTTAGGTTAGCTGACATCCATCCACCACGCGCTGGCTCTATACCCTCTTCCACACCGTTCCTAACATGAGCACACGCACAACAGAGGAGAGTGCAATGTGCTCATCAACCGGCTCAGCCAAGCCGACAGTTCTGATTGAGAATGACCGTGTCAGAGTAACTGAATGGCGATTTAAGCAGCGCGGAGACAATACCGGCTGGCATCGCCATTCCTACGACTACATTGTCGTTCCGCTCTTCACCGGCACATTAGAGATCGATCTGGGAGATGGAGAAAGAATGGAAGCCGCCATGCAAAACGGCATCCCTTACTTCAGAGAGACTGGCGTTGAGCACGATGTCATCAACGCCAACACCTTCAAATGCGCATTCGTAGAGATCGAACTGCTGGAAGCCCGCAGTTAACCGCGCCTAGTTGCCCTTCGCTGCCTCAGTCATGGCTGGCGCAACAGCAGCAACCTGTCTGTTGCCAGCGGTTTCCTGAGTGTTCAACTCAGCACGCTTAGCAGCCGCCTTGGAGCGAGGAATACGGCCAACGGTGTTGACGGACCAGCTGGCGATCTGAGAAAGCACATTGTCCGAAGCCGCGTTCAGCGCCGGGATGGCATCCGTTACAGTATCACCCGTTGTCGGAACACTTGCCGCAAACATGCGCATGCCGATAGAGCGTCCGTCACGATCATCTACGATGCGAGCAGCCACTTCCACATAGGCCTTGTCACCACCGTCTACCTGAAGCTCAAAAGCCCGTAGAGTGGTTTGCAGCTGGTAGTCGATCAGAAGGCCCTGCCCCGGTTGGGAAACACCACGCAGCTTGCCAGTGTTCTCCAGCGTCTCAACAAGCTTAGCCTGGAAGACGCGTGGCAGCGTGTCAGTCCACGCCACTTTCGGGAAGTACGAGTAAATCGGACCGCCGCCTTGGGTCACCGCAATGTTGCTCGTATCCAGCGCCTGCAAAGCAACCGGCGTTGCAACAAGCACCTGATAGTCGGAAGCTCTCACTTTGACAGGAACATCGCGCGGCGCAGTCAAACCATACAGAGCTTCAGGGCCACTTGCCCCACACCCTGCCAGACCACCCAGCAGAACGGCACCAACAACCAATTTTTTAAGTGTCGAACCGAACACGCCGAGCTCCAGCTTACTGCCATTGGCAACCCGTGGGTTTTCGAGTCGCTTCCCTATAGTTTTGTCAAACATTTCCAAAAACTCAACGCCGCTGCGCCCCATTAAATACAGGTGTGTCCGATCCGCCAAAAATCACACGATTTGGGTTGCGGTCAAAATTATTCACGGCCCGTCGAATTTCAATAAGTGTCTGGTTTAATTGCTGCATTGCCGCAGTAAAGTCCTGTCCGCCTTGCTGGCTCAATTTCAACAGGGCCAACGAAATTGGCTCTGCCCGCTTAGCAAAAGCATCTGCAACCTTGCGAATGGAAGCCGCTGCATCAGTCGCTTCCTTGATGAAGCCCTGTCCATCAGCAGAAACCATGCCGTCCACTTTCTCCAAAATGGTGTTCACACGCACAGAAGCAGCATTCAGATTTGTGGCTATGCTCTTCGCCTGATCGATCACCTTATCAACGTCTGGAACCTTCTTCTTCAGCTCGGTTGTCATGTCGTTGACGGACTTGGCAGCATTGCCGATCTCATCAATCGCCTTGGAAAGCTCTGGTGTCTTTTCAGCCAGCGTGGTCGTAACTTTGTCCGCTGAAGCCACAATGTTGGAAACCTTGGCCGGATCAATCGCTTCCACAATGCCGTTGGTGTTGGAGATCAGCGTATTGGCGTTATCCATGGTTTCGCTCAGCTGATCAGACGCCGCACTCAGGTTGGTTCCAACCTCGCGCGCAGAAACAATCACACTGTCGATCTCTTTGTTGCGCCCGGCAATGGTGTTGCTCACCTCACGAATGTTGGCCGTCGCAGCACCCGCATCCTCAATGGCTTTCGCGATCACCTGATCCTTGTCAGAAAGTGTCTTGGTCACCTTCTCAACCGAAGTCACAATGTTGCTGACCTGATCAGACTTCACCATGCTCAGGATGCGGTTGGCGTTTTGAGTGGTCAGTACAATCTCGTTGGAAGCTGTCTCTGCATTCTTCACGATGCGGTCGATCGCTTCCTTGTTCTTGGTCAGCTCAACAGTCAACTCACGCGCATTCTCGGCAACAACAGAAGCTGAGGACAGCATGGTGTTGATGTCCCCACGGCGCTCCGTCAGCACACCGCCCAGATCCGAGGCGCCTTTCAGAATACGCCCAACTTCTTCAGGCTTGACCGCAGCAATCACCTTCTCCAACTGCTCAAGCTCATCATTCAGCTCTGTGGTGAAGTTCACCAGCTGATCAGAAGCCAGCTTGCCATTGGCGATGATCTCACCAACACCATCTGTAGAAGCTGACAGCTTGTTGGTCATGCTCTCCACATTGGTCACGATCTGGCCCAGCTTGTCCGGCGGCACATTCGCCAGCAGGTCATCTCCGCGATCCACCAGATTACCGATCTTACCGGAAAGCCCGGTCAGCGCCTTGCTTGTCTCGGTCACACCAGAAAGGAAGTCATCCACGCCCTTGGCATTGTTGGCCAAAGCCTGCGTGAAGACCTCAACGTTCTGAATGGTTTTCTGCACATCCGGTTGGGCATTCATCACCAGCTCATCAATATGCGTCAGCGTGGAATCCGCTTTGCGCATGATGTCCTTGGCCCCTTCCAGCAAATCCTCAAACTGAGACCTGCGCGCATACATAACCGGAACAGTATCAGTCGCTTTGGAGAACAGCGGCGGAGACTCCGAAGACCCACCGGAAAGATCCACATAGGCAACGCCCGTCAAACCCGTAAACCCAAGGGAAGCAACCGTGTCGCGGCGCAGCGGAGCATTGGCATCAACACGCACAGTCGCCACAACGAGCTTCGGGTTTTCGGCATCATACGTGAGCGCACTCACGTCACCGATTTTGATACCGTTAAACAGCACCTGACCACCAATCGGCAGGCCGGTTACAGCACCAGGAAAGATAATCTTGATGTCACGACGGCTCGAGCGATCACCCGCGCTCAAGAGCCAAAACGTAAACAGAAAGGCGATGCCAACAACAGTTAGAACGAATGCACCGATAGCGATATTATTTGCGCGGGTTTCCATGCATCCTCCTCACACCCGATTGAGGCACGCGCCCCACGGAAATAGGACTTAACCCAAGGGTGCTCCACCTGCATCATATCCTCAATGGTTCCTTCAACCAAAACCTTGCGTTCACCCAGCACGGCAATACGATCACAAATACTATGAAGACTATCCAGATCATGGGTGACCATGTAAACCGTAAGTCCCAGAGTTTCTTTCAGTTTTACAATAAGATCATCAAAATCAGCCGCCCCGATCGGATCCAGACCGGAAGTGGGCTCATCTAGGAACAAAAGATCAGGATCCAGCGACAGCGATCGTGCCAGCGCGGCCCTCTTGATCATACCGCCGGAAAGCTCCGAAGGCAGCTTGTCTGCCGCATCCAGAGGCAACCCAACCATCTCAATCTTCAGCAGTGCCAGTTCATCCCGCAGCCGCGGTGAAAGCTTCAGATGCTCGCGCATCGGCACCTGCACGTTCTGCTTCACCGTCAGCGAGGAGAACAACGCCCCTTGCTGAAACAACACCCCCCAGCGCTGCTCAATTTCACGGCGCATGGAATCCGTGGCTTCATCAAAGTCCTGCCCAAACACCTCAATGGTACCGGACCGCCGCCGTGTCAGCCCCAGCACAGCACGCATGAGAACGGACTTACCCATGCCCGATGCACCAACAAAGCCAAGCACTTCGCCGCGGTACACATCAAGGTTCAAGTTTTCCAGAACAAGCTTATTGCCAAAGCCAACGGTAACATCCCGAACCCGAAGCAGCACTTCCCGATCATCAGCAGATTGGTGACCCGAGCCTGATCCGTTCATCGGCCCTGTTTGCCCTTGTCCCATACTGGTTAAAACCCGATAGACGCGAAGAACACAGCAAAAACTCCATCCACCACGATGACCATAAAAATAGATTTCACAACAGAAACAGTCGTATGACGTCCAAGCGACTCCGATGAGCCCTCAACCTTCATACCTTCCATGCACGCAATAAGCCCGATGATCAGCGCCATAAACGGCGCTTTCACAATGCCGACCATCAGTGTATCAACAGTAACAGCAGCCTGCAGTTGTGCAATAAAGGAATGAGGCACAATGCCCAGATACCACCAGCAAGTCAGCCCGGCACCGAACAAAGCCGCAATATTCGCCAGAAACACTAGGATCGGCAGGGCAATCATCAACGCCACTAGACGCGGCAGGATCAACACTTCCGTCACCCGCAAGCCAGTCACCTGAAGCGCATCAATCTCTTCCTGCATCTTCATGGATCCCAGCTCAGCCGTGTAAGCAGAACCGGACCGGCCAGCCACCATAATGGCGGTCAAAATAACGCCAATCTCACGCAGCACCAGAATACCGGAAAGATCCACCACGAAGATCTCAGCACCAAACTGCTTCAGATAAAACCCGCCCTGCTGCGCGATGATGCCACCTATCAGAAAGCTCATCAGGCAAACAATCGGCACCGCGCCCATACAGGAGCGCTGGAACTGAACACCAATGGAGATAGGCCGTAACCGGCTTGGATGGGTTGCAGCTGCCGTGATTGTCGCTGTCAAGCTGCCAAGCATCGCCAGAATATCGCGCGTATCACGCCCCAGCTGGCGAGTCGCTTCGCCCACGGCTTCGAGGTAATTGAGGAAAGAGTTACCAGAGTGTTCTTCGGTTGGATTGTCGACTTCCTGCCGGTCAACCTCTTTCAGCAGGATGTCGAACCGCTCGTCTTCATAAAAGAACTTGACCTCCCGGCCCTGCTCCGCTTGCTCCATCTGGAACCGCTGCAGCAGCCAGGCACCAGCGGTGTCGAGAAAACTAACCGCCTTTAAATCCACGCAAATTACAGAGTGAGTGAGAGACGCTGCCACTTGATTGATGAGATTTTCGCAAGTGGCCCCTTGCCGGATGCCCCAGGCACCGGAAGCCGTAAGCAAAAGTAACGCCCCGTCTTCAGCAGTTACCAGGTCCGGCGCATCAAATTTATCACTCAGCTTCATCTCGGGACCCTGCGCCCTATAATCCAAAAATCCTATTGATCCTATACAGGTTTCTGTAGTGTGTCGTCTAGTAATCCTCATTCAGCCACAAGTACAACGGATAAAATAATGTCTATTTCTAAGCCATATCTATTATTTCTTGGGGACGTAAAAGACGAGCTCGCAGCAAAAACTGCGCATGGCGTACTTGATTGGCGACCGGAGTGGTGTCTGGGTCAAATTACACTTCCCGGCTGCAAAGCCCACACCAGCCTTCCTGAAATGAGCCTGACTGAAGCATCTGAAGCTGGCGCCAAAACTATGGTAATCGGCTGCGTGAATGCAGGCGGTGTTCTGCCTGACCATTGGATCGCCACTATCGTTGATGCGCTCAACAATGGTCTCGACATTGCAGCAGGCCTGCATATTCAGCTTGGCAGCATCCCGGCCATTGCGGAAGCTGCAGCAAAGAACAACCGCAAGCTCCATGATCTGCGCTTCACCGACTTCACCTTCCCAACCGGCAAAGGCGAGAAGCGCTCTGGCAAACGTCTGCTGACCGTTGGCACGGACTGTTCTGTTGGCAAAAAATACAGCGCAATTGCCCTGCAACGTGGCCTGGCAGAACGCAAAATCAGCTCAGACTTCTGCGCCACCGGCCAGACCGGCATCCTCATCGCCGAGCGCGGCATCGCCATCGACTCCGTTATTTCAGACTTCATCTCTGGCGCCGCGGAGTACATCAGCCAGCCACCAAAGACGACCACTGGGATGTGATCGAGGGTCAGGGCTCCCTGTTGCATCCATCCTTTGCAGGCGTCTCTCTGGGTCTGCTCCACGGCTCCCAGCCAGATGCCTTTGTGGTTTGTCATGAACCAACCCGCTCCACCATGCGCGGCGTCTCAACACCAATCCCATCCATTCAGGAAATCATCGACCTGAACATACAGTTTGGCCGTCTGACAAACCCGGACATCCGCTGTGTCGGCCTCGCCATCAACACCATGATGCTTTCTGAAAATCATGCAAAAAACCTGATTGAAGAGCTGAGCGAAGAGCATAAACTGCCCGCAACTGATCCTGTCCGCTTCGGGACCGATCCAATCATTGATCATATTTGCGCGGAGTTTAAACTGGTTTGACCTGTCGCCTATCTATTGAAGCTGAAACATTCCCAATTGCGGGAAGCTTTACCATTGCCCGCGGTTCCCGAACCGAGGTGAAGGTTGTCACCGCCAGCCTTACACAGGATGGCCTCACCGGTCGTGGCGAATGCGTGCCTTATCCCCGTTACGGCGAGAGCGTTGAAAGCGTCACCGCGCAGATCGAGGCCGCCCGCGCTGCTATTGAAGCTGGCGTCTCAATTGAAGAGCTGCAAAGCCTCATCCGGCAGGCGCCGCCCGCAACGCAGTGGATTGCGCCCTCTGGGATCTGACAGCGAAGCGCCAGAGCACCACTGTAGCTGAACTTGTCGGCATCAAGTCCCAGCGTATTCTGGAAACCGCCTACACCATCTCCGTTGGCACACCTGAGAAGATGTCTGAGGATGCAGCAAAAGCAGCCAGCCGCCCTCTCCTCAAGGTCAAGCTGGCAGGCGATGGCGATGTGGAACGCATCGCAGCCGTCAGACAGGCAGCACCAAACAGCAAGCTCATTGTCGACGCCAACGAAGGCTGGTCAGAAAGCAATCTGGAAGCCAACATCAAAGCCTGTCAGCAGGCAGGCGTTGGTCTGGTGGAGCAACCTCTAGCAGCAGGCAAAGACGCTGTTCTGGCAGAGGTGGAACATCTCATCCCAATCTGTGCGGATGAAAGCCTGCACACCTCAAAAGATCTGGAAAGCCTGCGTGATCGCTACTCAGCCATCAACATCAAGATCGACAAAACCGGCGGTCTGACAGAAGGCCTGAAGCTGCTGCGCAAGGCAGAAGAGATGGACTACGTCATCATGGTTGGCTGCATGCTCGCCACGTCTCTCGCCATGGCACCAGCCATGCTGCTGGCGCAAAACGCTGACTTTGTAGATCTGGATGGACCACTGCTGCTCGCAAAGGACCGCGATCATGCGATCCAGTTTGAGGGCAGCCTGATGCACCCTCCTTCCCCGCAGCTCTGGGGTTAAGAACAAGAAAAGGCGGCTCTCTCAGAGGCCGCCTTTTTCATTTATACGCGCTTTGTCACAAACATCAGTGTCACCACACCGGCAACACAGATACTTGCCATCAGATAGAAGGCGTAGGCCTGCTCAATCTCGTAGAGCCAGCCACTGGCAATGCCGCTCACGCCCATCACCACACCAAAGGCCGTCTGAGAAAGCCCCTGTGCAGTGCCAAGGCGTTTGCTGGAAACCAGCTTGGACGTGTAGGCAACAAGCCCCAGGAACACCATGCCGAAGCTTCCAGCATGCAGCAGCTGCAACAGCACGGCAGACCAGGTTTCAGTGGCATACGGGAACAGCAACCAGCGAATGATGCTCGCCACACCACCCGTCACCATCAGGCCCCACGCACCAAGGTGGCGCATGAAGAACGAACCCCACACGAAGATACCAATCTCTGCCAGCGTACCAAGCGCCCACAAGCCGCCGACCATGGCATCGCTAATGCCAACGGACAGCCAGAAGATACTGGCAAAGGCATAAAGCGCCGAGAAACTGCCCAGCAACAAACCACCAGCCAGCACCACCAGCAGAAACTGCGGATCACGCAGTTCTTCCGCTTTCCAGATGCTCTCTTTGGTGGAGCTGCGGCTTTCAGAAGGCATACCCGGCAGCAGAACAGATGTCAGCGCCAGCACGCCAAGCGCGCCGACAGTCAGGAACAACAGCTCTGCAGGCTCACCAAAGGACAGATACCAACCACCAATCAGCGTAGCGACCACAAACGCAATGGAGCCCCACGACCGCATCGGCCCGTAATTGAGGCCAAGCGTGTGCACGGTTTCATATGCGTATGCATCCTGCAACGGCTGAATGGGCGTGTAAAAAATGGAAAGGAAAATCACGAGGCCGATGACCACCCAGTAGTCACTGGAGTAAATCATGACCCAGAACGAGATCAGCGCAATCACACTGAACAGCGCCATGGAATGACGCCTGCGCCCCGCCCGGTCAGAGATGCTCGTCATCACCGGAGTTGCAAAAATCCGGACGATGTTCGGCAGGGCAATGGCAAATGCGATCTGCACAGGAGTGAAGTTAATATCCTCGAGAAAAAGAGGAAAATACGCAAGAAAGAATGCGTTCGCAAAATTGAACGCCGCAAACAGACCACTAACGCCTGTGGCGATCCAGAATAGATTATGGGCTTTCCCTAAAGGGGAACTGCTTCTGGGCATAGTCATTGGAAAACACTACAAATGGGGGTGGAGAGTACCCACAAATAAGGATGGGAAGGGATACTCCTATTACTTGTGCTAATAGGGACTATCCAAATCAATGTAAACCAATTATTAGCCGTAGGATCTGTTATATAAACTTGTAGTATATTCTTAGTTAGTTATGAAGGAGCCACTTATGGCTGGCAACAACCGAAAGGTCCTTTTGAGCCCCGAGGAATTTGATGCCATCAAAAGCGCACTCTCTGAGACAGAAAGAGGCCGCGCTTTCCTTCACGAT
The DNA here is from genome assembly GCF_001310815.1 of Pseudovibrio denitrificans JCM 12308. Classification (GTDB taxonomy): domain Bacteria; phylum Pseudomonadota; class Alphaproteobacteria; order Rhizobiales; family Stappiaceae; genus Pseudovibrio; species Pseudovibrio denitrificans. Next base: position 125,446 of record NZ_BAZK01000002.1, on the reverse strand, counting down.
CACCTCACTCTGAACAGATCAGTCGAGACAGCAGACCTTCTGGAAGCTGTGAGAAGACTTGAGAAAACATTGGTTGAGCGCGAACTTCCATCAGAGATGGAAAGCTATCGCCTGCACACCTATGAAATGTATGAGGCGATCGAGCGGACCAAAGACGAGATCTCCAAGATCAAGCTTGAGAACGCCGACAACAACCGCTTTTCAGCAGCCTCTGACGAGCTGGATGCAATCGTCACATCCACCGAAAGCGCGACTCAGGTCATTCTGGAATCATCTGAAGCTATTCAGGATCTGGTGGACAAACTGCGTGCATCCGGCGCTGAAGATGCGCCATGCGATGCCATTGAAGAGATGGCCATGGAAATTCTCATGGCCTGTTCCTTCCAGGATCTCACCGGCCAGCGCATCAACAAAGTGGTCAAAGCCCTTCATTACCTTGAAGGTCGCATCAGCAAGATGATCCGCATCTGGGGTGTGGACCTGACAGACGAAGAGCGTCCGAACATCAACCTTGATGATCCGCATGACGAGGACGACCGTCACATCGACAAACGCCCGGATGCGCACCTTCTCAACGGCCCACAGATGGATGGCGAAGGCGTGGATCAGGCAGACATCGATGCCATGTTCGACACAACACCGGCCTCCTCTGAAGAATCTCTCAATGAGAACGTCGTCCAGTTCGCTGCCGAGGCACGCGCAGACGCCCCCTTTCAGGAAGCGAAAGCTGAGCTGGAAGAGGAAGCAGCTGAAGTTGTTGAGCTCGATGATATGGCAGACGAGCCGGAAGTGGTCGAAACTTCTGAAGTCGCGGTTCTTGATGATGAAGAAGACGATGATCTGATCGCGACTGAAAGCACTGTGCCAGCAAATGACACTGAGCCGCTGGCGGCAGAAGCAAAGGTAGAAGAGGAAGAGAACCCGATTGAGATCGAAGGAGAATCTCCGCCTCTGACAGCACCGCGCAGCAGCAACTCAGACCCGCTGCACCACCTCTCAACAGGTGAGCGCCTCGCCCTGTTCTCCTGATCAGAAACGAGACACCAAAGTTTTTAAAAGCCGTTTGCGCCTTATCCTGCGCAAACGGCTTTTTTCTTAGGCCGGAACTGTTTCCGCAGAATACTGCTTCAGGGCAGTCGCAAAGACAGCAGGATCCACATTACCGCCAGAAATGGTGATGACCGCAGTCTTCCCGGTAAGATCAATCTTCTTGGAAAGCACGGAAGCAAGCGCAACGGCTGCACCCGGTTCCACAACCAGCTTCAGCTCAAAGTAAGCAAAGGCAACCGCATTCAGCGCTTCCTCATCGCTCACGCTCAAACCTTTGGCATGACGTCGGCTCAAAACGGAAAAGCCCTTGTCACCAGGCGTTTCTGTTAGCACCGCATCACACACGGAGCCACCCAGCGCCGGATTACTCATCCGCTCACCAGCCTCTAAAGAGCGTGCGTAATCATCAAACCCGTCTGGCTCCGCTGTATAGATCTGGACCTCAGGCAGCTTCTCTTCCAGCGCCAGCGCAATCCCGCTGGTGAGGCCACCGCCACCCGTACAGCTGATCACCAGATCAGGCGTCACGCCCAGCACTTCACACTGTTCAGCAATCTCAAGACCCGTAGTCCCCTGCCCAACAATCACGCCGCTGTCGTTGTAAGGATGGATGAACGTTGCACCGCGCTCCTCACAAATGCCTTTGGCAATCGCTTCACGGTCCTCAGTTTCACGATCATAAAGCACCACCTCAGCCCCAAGCGCCTTGGTGCGCTGGATCTTCAGCTCCGGTGCATCTTTCGGCATCACGATCGTGGCCGGGAAACCCAGGATCTTCGCCGCAGCAGCCACGCCCTGTGCATGGTTGCCGGAAGAACAGGCCACAACACCCGCAGGCCGCTTGTCCTCCGGAATAAGAGAAAGGCGGTTGAACGCTCCACGAAACTTGAAGCTTCCGGTTCTTTGCAGGTTTTCCGCTTTGATGAAAACGCGGCCATTCACCCGCTCATCCAACACCGGAAAGTTCAAAAGCGGTGTCAGGCTGGCATAACCCTGCAGCCTTGTCTTAGCTTTTTCAATTTCGGAAACGGTGAGTTCAACGGGACTGGAAACATCTAAAACCATAAGAACCTCGATAACTGCAATATGAGGCTATCTATAACACGCAAAATTACGCAGGCTGCTCTTAATCTGAAACGCCCCCAAGGAGATCCGCTCAACCATTCAGGTGATTTCCGACAGATCTCTGACCTGCACCAGCCCCCTGCCGAAACCCGGCAGGCATCGCCGGATCATACGCATGCTCAGCATTTGCCAGAAACTGCTCAGCACTCGCCCGCCATGTAAATCGCAGGGCAACATCCCGGCAGTGATCACTGGAAATCTCCAGCGCTTCCAACGCTGCCGCCTGAAGGTCATTCTTCAGCACCCCAGCCCCGCTGTTACCGATCACATCAATCGGCCCCATCACAGGAAACGCCGCAACAGGCGTCCCGCAGGCAATCGCTTCCAGCAACACATTGCCAAACGTATCCGTCAGGCTGGGGAACACAAACACATCCGCATTGGCGTAATACTCAACCAGCTCATCCCCCTCAACAGGCCCTGTAAACAACACCTCAGGATACGCCAGCCTCAACTCCTCCAACTGCGGCCCACCACCAACAACAACCTTGGTGCCTGGCAAGGCCAGTTGAAGAAACGCCTCAATGTTCTTCTCAACGGCCACACGCCCCACATAAAGAAACCGTGGCCCCGGTAGATGGTCCAGCAGCGCAGTCCGTAAAGGCCGGAACCGCTGATGATCCACCCCGCGCGACCACCGCAGCAGGTTCTCAAACCCCCGCATCCGCAAATCTGCTTCCAACGTCCCCGTCGCCACCATGCATCCCTGCCCACTGTTGTGGAACCGGCGCAGCCAGGAGTAGCTGAAGGACAACGGCACCGGATAGCGCGCCTGCAAATACTCCGGAAAACGCGTGTGATAGCTCGTGGTGAAAACCCGTCCATCCCGCTTTGCCACCTGCCGCGCCATCAACCCCAGAGGCCCTTCAGTCGCGATATGCAGATGATCACAGTCGTACTTTTCAATAAACCCACGCACGATATGAGGCAGCGTTAGGCTCAACCGGATCTCGCCGTAAGATGGCATCGGCACACTGTGAAATGACTGCGGTGTCAGAAACTCAACGCGAATACCCATGCGGCGCAACTCAACAGCCAACCGCTCCAGCGTCCGCACAACACCGTTGATCTGAGGCTTCCACGCATCGGTAACAATCAGGATCGAACTCATGCCGCCACCCGACTGCCGGAACTCTCCCTCGAAGGCTCAGTAGCAGCCCGCTTGCCATCCCCCCAACGGATCAACTCAAAGGTCCCGTCAAAGTTCTCGGCAACAGCGGTGCAGCTTTCCACCCAGTCACCCGTATTGATGTAATGAATGCCGTTGGTCTCATGATCCGCAGCATGGTGGATGTGACCACAAATCACCCCGTCCACTTTCTGTCGCTGCGCTTCAGAAACCAGCGTCTCCTCGAACTTACCGATGAAGTTGACCGCGTTCTTCACCTTCAGCTTCGCCCAGGCAGACAAACTCCAATAGGTCAGACCCAGTTTGCGGCGACAGTAATTCAGCACCGTGTTTAGGTTCAGCGCTGTCACATAGGCCCAGTCCCCAAGGAATGCGAGCCACTTGGCGTGCCGCACCACCACATCAAACTGATCGCCATGAATAACCAGATACTTCTTGCCGTTGGCTCCCTCGTGGATGAACTGGTCCACCACCTCCACCCCGCCAAAGTGGATGCCAAAGAAGTCCCGCAGGAACTCATCATGATTGCCGGGAATGTAAACAATACGCGCACCCTTGCGCCCTTTGCGCAACAACTTCTGCACCACATCATTGTGAAGTTGAGGCCAATACCAGGACCGTTTCAGACGCCACCCGTCGATGATGTCTCCAACAAGATAAACCGTGTCAGCATCGTTGTGCTTTAAAAAGTCCAGCAGTAAATCGGCCTGACATCCGCGCGTGCCCAGATGTACATCAGACAGAAACAAGCTTCTGTACTTTTTGCTAGTAGAATCCCCGGTCACCACAAAGCCTCCGGAATAAGAAAACCTTCTTTCCTTTAAATTGATTCACAAGAAACAAATATGACAGGATACATATACTCAAACTTTGCAGTTTCTTGCTTGAACCTCAAGCAACATTACTCCCCGTTTATTAGGGGAGAGAAAAGCAAGCCCATGCAATTCAAATGATTATTCTATTCGCTTGCTAAGCTTGATGGTCACTGGCTCAATTCCCTCAGAGCCAGTAAGCTGCCTGCCAGAACGTATTGATTCAGTGGGATATTCATATGAACTTGGGAATTGAGGGGCGCAAAGCCATCATCTGCGCATCCAGCCGTGGCTTGGGATTGGGTACAGCAAAAGCACTGGCAGAAGCCGGATGTGATCTGGTGATCAACGGACGCAATGAGCAACTGCTCGATCAGATCGCCAAGGATCTGGCTGCAAAGCACTCAGTCTCTGTCACTCCGGTCGCCGCTGACATCTCCTCTCCAGAAGGCCAGCAAGCCGTCCTCAACGCCTGCCCAAACCCGGATATCCTCATCAACAACAACGGTGGCCCACCGCGCCGAGACTTCAAGGAACTGGATCGCCAATCCATTCAGGATGGTGTTATCCAAAACATGATCACCCCGATTGAGCTGATCAAAGCCGTCATTGATGGCATGGCAGAGCGCAAGTTCGGTCGCATCGTCAACATCACTTCCATGTCCGTGAAGATGCCCATTGAAGGTCTGGACCTGTCCAGTGGTGCCCGCGCTGGCCTCACCGCGTTCCTCGCGGGTGTCTGCCGTCAATACGCACAGCACAACGTCACCATCAACAACGTCCTGCCCGGCAAGTTCGACACCGACCGCCTGAAAGGTGGCTTTGAACGTCAGGCAGAACAGACCGGCATCTCCATTGAAGAAGCAAAGCGCCTGTCTTCAGAAGAGATCCCAGCCAAGCGCCTCGGCAATCCTGAAGAGTTCGGCAAAGCCTGCGCCTTCATGTGTTCCGCCCATGCTGGTTACATCACCGGCCAGAACCTGCTGCTCGACGGCGGCCTCTACCCAAGCGCATTCTAAAACAAAACCGCCTCCCCAAAGTATCACTCTGGGGAGGCGGCCAGATGAGCGAACAAAGCTCTTAGAACTTCAGACGAGCACCCAGACTAACAATATCCACGTTGGTGTCATTCACCGGCCCCTGAATGGTAATCCCTTCATAGAATGGATGATCCGGGTTGATGTTGATACTCTCGCTTTCCGGGAACAGGTGCGAGTAACCAATATCCACTTCCAGCCAGTCCTCATAGAAGTAACTCAGACCCGCACTGATCCAGAACCGGTTCGCATCCGGCAGACGCGGCGTCCGGTTGGCTTCATCAATCGGCGACCACTCGTAAGCCAATCCAAACCGACCCGTGAAGTTCTCCGTGAAGTCATACTCCGTACCAAGCGAGATGAAGTAGCCATCGTTGTATTGGAACGGCAGTTCAGAAACCACCTGATCCTGCAGGTTGAACACTGGGAAGGTGCCAAACCGGGACCAGTGCGTCCACTCAAACGTCCCCATCCCACGCCAGCGCTCATTCAGCTCCTGCTGGAAGGAAACCGTCACCGTCTCCGGCATGATGATGTTTGCGCGAATTGGTGTTGGCGCATTACCGCCAACCACAAGCCGACCTTTGAGGTTGTGTTCAATGGGCGAGCGATAGCCAATGCCAAGCTGTGTGCCTTCCCACGGCTTGAAAAGAGCCCCGACGGTGGCACCAAATCCCAAATTATAGTCCTCACCCCGCAGCTCCGCTGTAGGAGAGTTTGCAGCAATTGGTGGAACACCCGTCGCTGACTTCAGCCTCACCTGCAAATATTGAAGCTGCCAACCAACCCCAACGGAGAATTTCTCGGTAAGCTCATAAGCTGCCATCGGCGTAATATTGACAGAAAGCACACGGGAGGACCGCGCATAGACCTGCCCCGCCCACTCAATTTGTGGTTTCGTTTCAAAGCCATAAGGTGCATTGGAACTGACACCGAGAGTGAGGCGCTCATCCACTTTCCAGGTGCCATACCCCGCAGGCACCCAGCATCCACGCCAATATCACCTGAGGAGTAAGGAACCCCCGTCACTGGTGTCGGAACCGCATCAATGGTCGCCGTATCCAGATCAATCGTGGCACGAGGAAACACAACGGTCTGGGAGGTTTCCACCTGAATACCGTCATGTCCTGTCATCGTTGCCGGGTTCCAGTACATGCTGGAAAGGCTTTTTGAGACTGTCGCATTTCCGGCAAAGGAAAGGCCCTGGAACCAGGCAGATTGCTCACGAACAGCAAAAGCACCGGCGAGGGCATCAGAGGCAATCAGCAGCGTGGAGAGACTGGCGATCGTAATGGGCAGATATCTGGACATGCACGGTACTTTCTGTTCTCAAGAAAACAATCAAGCAGCGCCATGATCAAGTTACGAGTTACTTATTGATTCGGCTCTTACAACTAGAATTCCAAATATTATCAAATTCTTGCACTGGTAGTTTTAAAGGTTTACCCGCCCACCTTCACAAAACATCAATGGCAGTAGATGATCCATGCATTTAGTTATGCGTATTTCGTGCAAGTAAACTGAAACATTTTCTGTGGCAAAACCTCCACATAACAAAAGACCCTCCAAGTGGAGGGCCTTTTAAACGCGGTTTGATGAGCCGGTTAGCTTCTTGCAGCGATGTTTTTGCCCAGCGAAAGGGCGCTCCAACCTGCCAGAAGCCCCTGCGCTTCTATGTAACTCTCATAAATCTTGCGAGCCATTTTGTCTTTCTGGGTATAGATATCCAGCACCTCAATGCTGGTTTCCTTCAAGGCAGCAAGAACCTCTTCAGGGAACTCACGCACCTCCACACCATGCTCTTCCTGCAGCACCTTCAGGCTCGCTGCATTCTGTGCATTGGCCTCAGAAAGCGCCAGATCAGCTTCCACACGGCAAGCCTCTTCAACCACCGCCTGAAGCTCAGGAGAAAGACCTTCCAGCGCAACTGCATTCACAATCGCTTCTCCAGTGCCGTTTGGCTTGTTAAAGCCCGGACCGTAGTAGTATTTGACCAGCTTGTGGAAGCCCAGCGCACTGTCAGTCCAGGGTCCAAGAAACTCTACACCGTCCACCACATGGGTCTGCAAGCTGGTGAAGATTTCGGCAGCTGGAATGTTGACCGGGGTAACACCAAGTTTGCGCAGGATCTCACCACCAAGACCAACCATGCGCAATTTGCGACCTTTCAGGTCATCCAGCGTCTCAACAGGCTCACGATACCAGCCCGCCATGGTCGGGCCGGCATTACCTGCCATAAACGGCTTCACGCCAAACGGTGCGTAAAGCTCATCCCATAACTCCTGACCACCCATCTGATCCACCCAGGCAGTATGCTCCTGAGGCAGCAGACCGAAAGGAACGGTCGTAAAAAACACCGAGCCCGGCATCTTGCCAGCCCAGTACAAAGCAACGGAATGGCCCATCTGTGCAGTGCCGCTTGAAACAGCGTCAAACACCTCAAAAGCCGGAACCAGCTCACCAGCAGCAAACAGGCGCACACGCATCCGACCATTACTCATGATGTTGATGCGGTCACAAATGCGTTGCGCAGACATTCCTGGGCCCGGCAAGTTCTTCGGCCAGCTGGTCACCATGCGCCATTCAATCACTGGTTCAGCATCCTGAGCCAGAGCAGGTGCAGCAAGTGCAGCGCCACCGGCAACCGCCCCAGCGGTTAACCCCAGCGCCTGTCGGCGGGTCAGATTATTATCTTTGTTCTTGGTCATTATCTCCGCCTTTTATTCAGACCAGAATTCGTGGAAATGGTGCACAGGCCCATGTCCCTCGCCTACGTCAAGCGTATCTGCAGCTTTAATCGCCTGACTAATATATTCTTTCGCTTCGCCAATAGCATCTTGTAGCGCCAGCCCCTTGGCCAGTTCCGCTGCAATCGCAGAAGACAGGGTACAGCCAGTCCCATGTGTGTTCTGCGTTTCATGTCTTGGCGCCGTATACCACCTCTCCACATCGCGGGAGAGGAAGAGGTCATCACAGGTATCATCAGACCCGTGCCCGCCTTTCAGCAGAACCCCGTTTGCGCCCATGTCCAGCAAAAGCAAAGCTTGGCTGTGCATGTCTTCACGGGATCCGGCCACCGGCTGATCCAGCAAAAAGGCCGCTTCCTGCATATTCGGCGTAATCAACGCCGCCATGGGAAACAGCTTCTGCTTCAGGACCGAAACAGCGGAGGTTTGCAACAAAACATCACCAGAAGTTGCAACCATCACCGGGTCAAGGATGACGCGCTTAACATCATATTCCGCCAGCTTTGTGGCAATAACATCGATAATCTCTGGCTGTGAAAGCATGCCGATTTTCACGGCATCCACCTTCAGGTCAGAGAAAACAGCATCCATCTGGTCCGCCACGAATGCTGGCGGCACATCATGAATGGCTGTCACACCTTTGGTGTTTTGGGCCGTTAGCGCAGTGATCACACTGGCCCCATAAACACCGCGAGCCGAAAAGGCTTTCAGGTCTGCCTGAACGCCAGCACCACCGCCTGAATCCGAGCCCGCAATTGTGACTGCAATCGCACTCATTAGGCCAATACCCCACCTTTATTATTCATTGTTTCGAGCTTGAGGCGCTCGTTGAATTGGTCAGCCTTCAAGCCATAGAGGGTATCGATGAAAGCTGGAGTGAAGCTTCCCGGCCCATTTGCCTGCTCTGCGGCAATCTCGCCGCATACACCATAGACAGCCAGCGCCGCAACCACGGCAAGTTCCTGATCCGGCTCAACAGCCGCAAAACCCGCCAGGACTCCCCCCAATGCACAGCCGATGCCGGTCACCTTGTCCATGTAAGCATGCCCGTTGCCGATGGTGTAGGTTGCCTCCCGGCCAAACACAGCATCTTCATTTCCGGTGCGTACAAGCAGCGTGTCCTCACGAACCGCCCCACTCAGCCCAGCGCTTTCAGTCATGTTCGCTTTCAGGATGGAGATGTTTTCCTGCAAAATGTCCTTCGCAAACTCCATGCGAATGTCAGTACGATCCACTTTAACCGGGTCCAGCACCACGGGGATAGATTTCTTCGCAGCATTCTCCAGCCCCAACCGGATCCCATGCCGACGCTTACCATCCAGCGTCCCAAGGTTGACCAGCAACCCATCGACACCTTCAACAAATGCAGGAATTTCATCATGAGCGGCTGTCATGGACGGTACAATGTTACAGGCCAACATAATGTTCGCGGTAATGCTCTGCGCAACGGAGTTCGTCAGACAGTGAACCCGCACACCACGCTCACGCAGGTTCTCAAACACTTGCCAGAGATCTTCAGCTTTGTAGGACATTTTTTCGCTCCCCTATTGATTACGGCGGGAACGATTACCTTGGTACTCATCCCAATTCCCTCCGCCGGCACGACCCGGATCAGGTTCTAGGAGTTGGCCTTCCGCCTCTCAGCCCGGCAGTCACTGCCGAGCACCCCCATTGGTTAGAATTTTTTGCTAGCAAACCAGTAAGCGAACTGCAAGGGGAAACGAGAGACCGCGACAATAGGCAACTGGGGGTAGATTTCGCTTAAAAAACGCAAAAGCTTGCAAAAAAACGCAGCTTCAACGCAAAATGCTCACAAAACAACGCAAACTCAATTTTGAGCGCACCCGTAAAGACAAAACAGGCTTACGGGACAGAAGGATAGCAGATTAATGATTCCGTTCTTTGTACAGATCAAATGCCAGCTCGGAAAAACCTATCAGGTTGCCAACGCCATCGCAGACGCGGAAGTCGCCTCCGAGATCTACTCCACCTCCGGGGATTTCGATCTGCTGGCCAAGTTCTACATCAACGACGATGAAGACATCGGACACTTCGTAGCAAACAAGGTACAGGTATTCGAAGGCATCCAGGACACCAGAACCATCATTACCTTCAAAGCATTCTAATACCTACGAAAACAGGCGGGACACCAGCCCGCCTGCACAATCTCGTTTCAATGTCTGGTAATAGCTTCGCTCAGCCCTGAGCATCCTGAATAGCACTCCACACAGCAACCGGCGTCGCGGGCATATCTATATGCTCAACCCCGGCATTCTTACGCAGCGCATACTGCACAGCATTCATCACCGCTGGCGCCGCCCCAATAGAACCAGCCTCACCAGCCCCTTTAATGCCCATCGCATTTGTCGTGGAAGGAACGTTGCTTGTCGAGAAGTCGAAACTCGGCAAATCATCAGCACGCGCAACATGATAGTCCATGAAGGATGCTGACAGCAGCTGTCCGGTTTCATCATAAACCGTGTTCTCGCACAGCGCCTGAGAGATCGCCTGCCCGGCACCGCCATGCACTTGACCAGCAAGAAGCATCGGATTCACTGTGACACCAAAGTCGTCCACGATCACATAATTGACCACGTCCGTCTTCCCGGTTTCCGGATCAATCTCCACTTCGCACACATGCGTGCCATTTGGATAAGTACACTCGTCCTGCATGACTTTTTCCGCAGCACTCAAAGTATCTGGCTGTGATCCCGCCACATCAGCAAGGCTGATCTGCTGGTCGGTTCCGACCACACGCACCTGCCCATCTTCAAGCGTCAGATCCGCAGCACCAACCTCCAGCTTCTCACTGGCAATCTCCTTGATCTTTTTAACCAGCGTCTCAGAGGCCGCTTTCACAGAAGGCAATCCAATCGGGATCGAACGTGATCCACCAGTGCCACCACCGGTCGCCACACGGTCCGTATCCCCCTGCACCATCTCAACCTGATCAAGCTGCAAACCAAGATACTCGGCAATCACCTGACCGTATGCAGTCGCATGGCCCTGACCGTTGCTCTGCGTTCCGATCAGCAATGTCACAGTGCCATTCTTGTTCAGCTCAAGTTTGGCCTCTTCACCACCCGCGAAGGCACAGGCCTCCACATAGGTCGACAGGCCGATACCACGGTACAAGCCCTTGGCTTTGCTCTCCGCTTCTCGCTCCGCAAAAGTGCCGTAATGGATCTCGTCCAACGCCTTGGTCAGATGAGCACCGAAGGAACCAGTATCATACATGCGTCCGAGCGCTGTTGTATAAGGTAAGGCGTCATCGGGGATAAAGCTCTTACGGCGGAACTCCGCTGGATCCATGCCCATCTCATGCGCAGCCTTATCAGCAAGCCGCTCCATCAGATAAAGCGCCTCAGGACGCCCTGCCCCGCGGAAGGCATCCACCGGCACCGTATTGGTATAAACGCCAGTCGCTTCCACCCATGTGGCGGGGATATCATAGAGGCCAGAGGTCATCGTGATACCAACCTGAGGGATACCCGGACCAAACTCGTGCAGATAAGCGCCCATGTTTGCAAGCACATGCACCTTGAGGCCAATCATCTTGGCATTCTCGTCGAGCGCAAGTTCTGCCGTGGATACATTATCCCGGCCATGCGCGTCAGACATGAAATGCTCAGTCCGTTCCTGAAGCCATTTAACCGGACGGCCAAGACGTTTCGCAGCGATCAGACACAGCGGATACTCAAGATAGGTGAACATCTTGGTTCCAAATCCACCGCCCACATCCGGCGTCACAACGCGGATATCTTTTGGGTCGACGTTGAGTATGTTCTTGGCAATCAGATCACGCATGGCATGACCGCCCTGCGTTCCGGTGGTCAGTGTGTAACGGCCACTGTCGCCATCAAACTCACCAATACAGGCCCGCGGCTCCACTGCATTGGATACCAGACGGTTATTGACCACCTTGATCTTGGTAACATGGTGCGCATTCTGGAAAGCCTCTTCCATCGCATCCTTGTTACCCATCCCAATGTTGAAGGCTTCATTGGACCCATGCTCTGGCCAAACCAGCGGTGCACCATCCTCTAGCGCAGCCTCGGTTCCAATTGCAGGATCGACATCTTCATAATCGACCTCAATCATCTCCATGGCCGCCCGCGCCTGTTCAACAGTGTCGGCCACAACAAAGGCCAGCGCATCGCCAACAAACCGGGCTGTATCAGAACAAAGAACTTCGCGATGAGGCACCCAGTGCTTCGTGCCATCCAGCTGTCGAAGCACAGCTTTACACGGAATGGAGTTCGTCCCTTCAATGTCCGCCGCAGTCAGAACCAGCTGCACACCATCCATCGCCCGCGCATCATCCAATCCTCCCAGAGTGAACTTTGCAAACGCCAAAGAAGACCGCAAAACAACGGCATGCGCTGCACCTTCCACTTTCAGGTCATCCGTATAATGACCCTTCCCGGAGATAAAAGCGGCATCTTCTTTACGGCGAACGGGAGCACCAACTCCAAACTTCGGTGTAGCAACCTGATTCATGAAAACCTCAAAAATCTGGAGAGCGACCCAACACCGCACCTCCCAATACAGCTTTTTACGTATCAGCAGAGAACGTACAGTGGTTTTCTCAACCTGCAAGTGTTTTCTGGTGCACCACAGAGGTGTTGTTTCCAGAGTAACTTAACGTCACTAACACATCATCTGGAGCAAAATGCGGAGAGATATTTGTAGCTCTAAGTTGTCAGGAGCTTCGCGCTCTCTGTCGAAACTCTCAATCTAAAATTTGTTTTAGAATTTGACCAAACCGCGAACATTAGGTTATTTAAGTCATACACCCATCTGATCCTTGTTACATTTGCACGCCGCTCAGGTGCGCACCATTTTGCACCGGACATCGGGTCTGGTCCTTTTGCCGGTAACAAGGCAGCTTCGAAAGCAGTTACATGCCTGTTCCTTCAGCAGAGCCTGAAGGCAGCTCATCACCTGCTGCGTTAAAAACAAGGTTTTCCGAAAAATGGCAAAGCCTGTCTAACAATACACGCGGCATCTGCTGGGCCCTTCTGGCAACATTTCTTATGGCCGTTATGAGCACAATCATTAAGCTGCTCGGCGACCGTCTACACGTTACTCAAATCCTTATGCTTCGCCAGTTTTTCATGCTGGTGATCTCAGCACCGGTCATCATCAGAGGTTTTCCGGGCTCACTCAAAACACAGGCTCCACTGCTTCATCTGGGACGCATCCTGCTTGCTTCCTCAGCAATGTACTTCGGGTTCACAGCCGTCATTCACCTGCCACTTGCCGAAAGTACAGTGATTGGGTTTGCACGCACATTTTTCATCACAATATTCGCTGTCTTCTTTCTGAAAGAAGTCATCGGCGTTCACCGTATCTCCGCAACCATCCTAGGGTTCCTGGGGGTGATGATCATCGTTCAGCCCGGTACCGGCGCGGAAATGAGCATCTACAGCTTCATGGCGATCCTCGCCTCAGCGTGTGCAGCACTGGTCGGCATCATCCTGCGCAAGGTCACTCAGGTAGACCAGCCAATCACGATCCTCACCTTTCAGGCAACCTTCGTCGGCCTGATCATGGCTCCGTTCGGCATCTACAACTGGGTTTCCATCGACCTGAACGACGCAATCCTGCTGCTCTGTCTGGCTGGCGTCAGCTGGGGCGCTCAGATGAGCAACATTCAGGCTCTGAAGTTTGGCGAAGCCTCCGCAATCGCACCATTCGACTACATCCGCCTCGTCTACGCAGCGATTATCTCGGTTGTGATCTTCGGTGTTTGGCCGCTCTGGACCACTTACCTCGGCGGCGCAATCATCGTTGCAGCTTCTCTTTACACCCTGCACCGCGAAACAGTGCTGGGCAAGAAAGTGGCAACCGGTACAGCTCCGTCTAAAACGCACTAGCGCAAAGCTGTTGCTTTAACAAAAAAAGCCCTCGCAAACTGCGAGGGCTTTTTCTTTGTTTATTAGCAGAACATCAGGTCGCGGTTTCAGCTGCGCGCGTCTTAGCAGCTTCTTCTTCAACCAGCTCTTTCTTGGAGAGCTTGCCAACCATGGTCTTTGGCAACTCATCACGAAACTCAATCGCTTTAGGCATCTCGATCTTGGAGATATGCCCCTTCAGGAACTCTTTGAGTTCATCTTCAGTCGCGCTCTGACCATCCTTCAGCTTCACAAAGGCCTTCGGCGCTTGACCACGATATCCATCCGGGATCGCAATCACGATAACCTCAGCCACAGCAGCATGCTGATAAAGCGCTTCCTCAATCACACGCGGATAAACGTTGTAACCAGAACAGATGATCAGATCTTTGATACGATCCACGAGGAAGATGAACCCGTCCTCATCCATGTAACCAACGTCACCGGTATGCAGCACACGGCCACCTTCCAGCGTCTTGGCAGTTTCATCCGGACGGTTCCAATAGCCCTTCATCACTTGCGGGCCAATGATGCAAAGCTCACCCTTCTCACCCGGAGCAACAACCTTTTCAGGCTCATCCAGATCACGGAACTCAACAGTCGTACCCGGCATAACAACGCCGATTGAGCCGTCTTTACCTGTTCCGTCCATCGGGTTCGCAGAGGCCACAGGTGAGCTCTCGGTCAGGCCATAGCCTTCCACCAGAACACACCCAGTCAGCGCTTCAAACTTCTGCTTCACTTCCACAGGAAGCGGCGCACCACCAGACATACAATAGCGGATTGACGTCAGATCGTAGTTCTTGGTCAGCTCACTGTTGTTGATCGCCGTGTAAAGCGTTGGCACCGCAGCAAACAGTGTCGGCTTCTTCTTGGCAGCGAGATCCAGTAGATCTTTCAGATCAAACCGCGGCATCAGCAGCATTTCTGCTGCACCAAGGATAGAAAGGTTCTGCAGCACGGTCATCGCAAACACATGGAAGAACGGCAGCACACAGAGCGTCTTCTCGTAACCGCGCTTCAAACCACCGTAATGGCTTTCCAGCATCTCCATGTTGGAGGTGATGTTGTAGTGCGTCAGCATCGCGCCCTTCGGCACACCGGTCGTACCACCAGTATACTGCAGGATCGCTACATCTTCCTTAGGCTCAATCGCAACCGGCGTTACGCCTTTGGACTTTGCAAGGAAATCCTTGAAGCGAATATGAGCGCTGTCAGCAGGAATGTTGGAAACGTCTTTGCGTTTGAACAGTTGGAACAGCAGCTTCTTGGGCTGAGGCAGGATGTCAGCCATTGGACAGACGATGATGTTGTCCAGCGCGCCTTCCTGACGAACAGCTTCAACACGATCATAGATCACGGAAAGATCCATGGTCACCATGATGCGTGCACCAGAATCCCGCGCCTGGAACGCAATTTCGCGCTCAACATAAAGCGGGTTGAAGTTCACGACGACGCCGCCAACTTTCATGATCGCAAAATAGAAGATGGTGTAGTACGGCGTGTTTGGCAGACAAAGGCCAACCTTGTCGCCCTTCTTTACGCCCATCGCCTGCAGGGCACCCGCAGCACGCTCAACGAAATCTCCCAATTCGCCATAGCTTGTTGTCTTGCCCATGAAATAGATAGCAGGACGATGCGCATAGTTCTTTACGGTATCATCCAGATAGCTATCGATAGTACGAATTGGAAATTCCACTTGTCCCTCACGACCTGTCGCCATGCGCAGATCTCCTCCCCGAATTATTATAGTTCTTCAGACGAAGTTGACAGGAAACCGAAGCTGAGCGCCAAGGTTCATGTGCGCAACATATCAGAAAAACCTTATTTCATCATGCTTTGCGTGGAATTTGGGATAGGCTGACCATTACGTCAACCCAGACATACGATTGAACTTCAATGCGACACTTTCTTCCATTCCACTGATTTTTTCTAGAGAAACTCAGAGATATCAACGCCCTGCTCTATTGTATGAGCTGAAAACTCGACACATCAAACAAGCCAAAATCTGTAATTTTAAGGTGGGGAATAACCGGAAGAGGCAAGAATGCGACCTGCAAAAACGGCTCCGGCAGCACACAATTGAGCGATTTTGCGGCAGCCCGCAGCTCTTCCAAACGCTCTTTGACCACCTCAAATCGCTCCAGACTCATCAATCCAGCAAGCGGCAACTCCATCTCCGCCAGCACCTGATCACCATCTGCAACAACAAAGCCACCACGCAGTGCAATGCATCTGTTCACTGCTGTGGCCATCGCTTCTTCATCAGCACCCACCACACAGATGTTGTGACTGTCATGCCCAACAGAAGATGCAATTGCCCCGGCTGTCATGCCAAAGCCATTCACGAACCCGGTCGCGATGTTACCAGTCTTGCCATGCCGCTCCACGACTGCCACTTTGATGGCATCCTGCCCCAGGTCGATCTGAGAGAAGTTATGCTCAACCGGCAGATCCACCTTTAAATGCTCAGTGATGATAAGCCCCGGCTTCACCCCAATCACGGATGTTTCCCGCTGCGCAGGCACACGGAAGCTCTCAGCATGCACCGGCTCTGCATGGCAGCTATCCAGCAAGCCTTCCGGCTCAACCAGCTTTCGGCCCGCAAACAACGCATTGGTCACAACACGGCCACCACTGATCACCTGATCTACATCACAGCTTTCCAGATCATTCAGCAGAACGATATCTGCACGCCATCCCGGCGCGAGCAGGCCACGATCACGAAGTCCAAACGCATTGGCCGCAGACCAACTCGCCGCCCGATACACATCACGCGGCGCACATCCATGCGCAATCAAACGCTTGATGAGACTGTCCAGATGTCCCTCTTCCGCAATATCCAGCGGGTTCCGGTCATCCGTACATAGAGCCACAAAGCTTGCCCGTTCAGGCGTAAGCACCGGAGCCAGCGCATCCAGATCCTTGGAGACAGACCCTTCACGGATCAAAATTGTCATCCCCTTGGAAATCTTCTCCAGCGCCTCTTCTGCAGTCGTCGCCTCATGATCTGTGCGAATTCCCGCAGCAAGATATCCGTTCAGCGCCTTGCCGCGCACCAGTGGAGCATGGCCATCAATATGCTCACCATCAAACTCCGCAATCTTTGCCAAAGCATCAGGATCACCTGCCAGAACGCCCGGAAAGTTCATGAACTCCGCAAGACCAATGACACTTGGATGATCTTTGAACGGCATCAGGTCATCAATCTCCAACCGCGCACCCGCTGTTTCAAACTGGGTCGCAGGCACACAGGAAGACAGGTTCACCCGCAAATCCAAAATGGTTTCCAGCGAACTATCGAGGAAATACTTGATCCCTGCAGCACCAGTCACATTCGCAATCTCATGCGGATCACAAATCGCAGTCGTCACACCATGGGGCAGCACACATCGGTCGAACTCAAAAGGAGTAACTAAGGATGATTCCACGTGCAGATGAGTATCGATGAAGCCGGGAACAGCGATCTTGCCGCTACAGTCTATCTCTTCTAGCCCTTCATACGTATCATAGGTGCCCACAATCTTCTCGCCTGAGATTGCAATATCGGTCTTGGTCAGGCTGCCGTCGATTACACTGAACAGCTCAACATTTTTCAGCACAAGATCAGCAGGTGCATTGCCCTGCCCCTGATCGATGAGTGTTTTTAAACCGGCAATCTTCTGCTGGCGAGATCCCATGTGATGTCCTCCCGGAGGAAGCACTTGGGCTGCTCCCTCACTTTTATTTCCCTAAGGGCAAGCCTAGCAAAAGATTGCGGGCTCCCCAATGCCGCCAATACAAATGCTTGTTGGAATTGTACAAATCATGTCAGTGAGAAAACAAAACCCACAGAAACAAGATTTTTTTAGTCTCCAGATCCCCTTTCGGCAGTCTGATTTGCCTACTTTCTAGGCACATTCGTATTTTTGCTTGCAATTTGATGAAACCCGCATCAAACAGAGGTGCAATTTCATAAATGCAACCTTTGTATGAGTTTTGACGCACATAAGAGCAGCCCAGCTGCCGAGCTTACGGCCCCAGATCCGCGCCTCTCGCAACTCTACAATCAAATTTAATTCAGTTGGCCTGCGGGCTTGCTCTTGCAATTTCTCCAACTGAAAAACGCATGCCAAGCAATTGAAGTCGGATATCCGATACCGGCTCACGACTAAGGGAACTCCATGGCGAACCGTCCAACTCAATCAGACCCATTTGATCTCGTTGTATTTGGAGGCACCGGCGACCTTGCACACCGCAAGCTGCTGCCGGCTCTCTATCACCGTGAACCAGTCGGTCATCTGGGTGAGGACGCTCGCATCATCGCCGTCTCCCGCCGTCAGCTCAGCGACACCGAATACCGCGACTGGGCCCGCAAGGCCATTTGCGAGCATGTGGCAGAGGTTGATCAGGAAGCACTCGAACGCTTCCTCGCTCGTATCCAATACGTTGCTGTAGACGTTGCGCAAAACACTGGTTGGGAAGCGCTGGAAGAAAAGCTCTCTGGCCGCGAAGACGTTGTTCGCGCTTCTACCTCTCTGTTTCTCCAGACTTCTTCGGCCCAATCTGCTCCGCTCTCGGTGAGCACGATCTGGTGACAGAAAAGTCCCGCGTGACCATCGAAAAGCCAATCGGCAAAAACGGCAAGTCCGCACACGAAGTCAACGAGACCATCGGTTCTGTCTTCAAGGAACACCAGATCTTCCGTATCGACCACTACCTCGGCAAAGAAACCGTACAGAACCTCATGCTCTGCGCTTCGCCAACGTACTGTTCGAACCGCTCTGGAACGCAGCTCATATCGATCATGTTCAGATCACCGTGGCTGAAACACTGGGCGTCGAAAGCCGCGCCGGCTATTACGACACCGCAGGCGCTCTGCGCGATATGGTGCAGAACCACCTGCTCCAACTCCTCTGTCTCGTCGCAATGGAACCACCTGAGTCCATGGCACCAGACAGTGTTCGCGATGAAAAACTGAAGGTTCTCAAAGCCCTGCGTCCAATGAGCGCTGAAATGGTGGAACGCAACACCGTTCGCGGTCAGTACCGCGCAGGCGCTTCCGCAGGTGGCGCAGTAAAGGGCTATCTGGAAGAGCTGGGCCGCGATGATTCAAGCACCGAAACATTCGTAGCGGCAAAGGTAGACATCGAGAACTGGCGTTGGGCCAACGTTCCATTCTACCTGCGCACCGGCAAGCGTCTTGCTGCTCGTGTTTCTGAAATCACCATCCAGTTCAAAGACTTGCCGCATTCCATTTTCCTGCCAGACGCGGGCCGGATCGCAGCAAACAAACTGGTCATCCGCCTGCAGCCTGATGAAGGCGTGAAGATGCAGGTGATGATTAAAGACCCGGGCCCAGGCTCCATGCGCTTGCGTGAAGTGCCGCTGGACATGACTTTTGCGGAAGCCTTCAGCTCCCGCCACCCGGATGCATATGAGCGTCTCATCATGGATATGATCCGTGGTAATCAGACCTTGTTCATGCGCCGCGACGAAGTGGAAGCTGCATGGAAGTGGATTGACCCGATCCTTGAGCACTGGTCCCAGATCAAAGAAGCTCCAAAGCCTTACACCTCAGGCACCTGGGGCCCATCAGCCTCCATCGCCCTCATCGAGCGTGATGGCCGTACATGGCATGATGAAACCTACTGATTAAGCATCAGGTGCCGGTCCACCGGCACCTCATCACCCAAGCAAGTATTTCTCCCACTTGCGCCAATCCCCGAAACAATCAAAGTTGCCTATGGGCAGAGTTGTCAGAATAAAAATTAGGCTCATAATTTAAATCGATTAAAACGGCTAAATACAGGGATTCTCCTCCTCCCAATCCCGCTAAGGGCCGTTCGGTTTGGCTAATGAAAAGTCAAAGAACAAAAGGCAGAGCACAAGACATGGTTCATCCTCGCCTCAAAGAGATTACAGATCGCATAATCAAGCGCAGCGCTACGAGCAGACAAGACTATCTTCGTCGCATGAAGGCGCAGCACACCAACGCACCACAACGCACAAACCTTGGCTGCACCAACCTCGCGCATGGCTTTGCGGCCTGCCCAGCAGCAGATAAGCAGCACCTCGCCACAGACAAGCAGCCAAACCTCGGTATTATCACCGCTTACAACGACATGCTCTCAGCGCATCAACCCTATGAGAGCTACCCGGAAATCATCCGCGAAACAGTCCGCAAAATTCAGGCAACCGCTCAAGTCGCTGGTGGTGTACCAGCCATGTGCGATGGCGTCACACAAGGTCAGCCCGCCATGGACTTGTCCCTGTTCTCCCGTGACCTGATCGCCATGTCCGTCGCCGTTGGCCTGTCCCACGGAATGTTCGACGCCGCCGTATTCCTCGGCGTTTGCGATAAGATCGTTCCCGGTCTGCTGATCGGCGCACTGTCTTTCGGTCACCTGCCAGCAATCTTCCTCCCTGCTGGCCCAATGACCTCCGGCATCGCCAACGATGAGAAAGCCCGCATCCGTCAGCTGTTTGCTGAAGGCAAAGCCACACGCGAAGAGCTACTGGCATCAGAGAGTGCCTCCTACCACTCTCCGGGCACCTGTACTTTCTACGGCACAGCAAACTCCAACCAGATGCTCATGGAGATCATGGGCCTGCACATGCCGGGCAGCTCCTTCATCAATCCGCTGACACCACTGCGCAAAGCACTGGTCGAAGAAGCAGTTGCGCAAGTTGTTGAGCTTACTGCTCAACGCAGCACCCCTACGCCGCTCTATGAGATCATCGACGAGCGCGCGATTGTTAACGGCGTTGTCGGCCTGCATGCAACAGGCGGCTCCACCAACACACCATGCACCTTGTTGCAGTAGCAGCAGCAGCTGGCATTCAGCTCACATGGCAGGATATTTCAGACCTCTCTGAAATCATCCCACTGCTGGCACGCGTCTATCCAAACGGCAAGAGCGATGTGAACCACTTTGAAGCTGCTGGCGGCATGGGCTTCCTCATCCGCGAACTGCTCAGCGCTGGCCTGCTGCATGAAGACGTCAAAACCGTCAACGGTACCGGGCTGGATGGTTACACAGTCAACGTCTTCCTGAATGATGACGGCAGTGTTCTTCGCAAACCGGCACCAGCAAAAGCTTTGGATGAGACAATCCTCGCGCCAATGTCCGCTCCGTTTAATAAAGACGGCGGCCTTAAAGTCCTCAAAGGCAACCTTGGCGCTGCCATCATCAAAAGCTCCGCCGTTGCCCCTGACAGACACATCATCGAAGCTCCCGCTCAGGTCTTCCATACGCAGGAAGATGTTGAAGCAGCCTTCAAGGCAGGAGAGCTCAACAAAGATGTGGTTGTCGTGCTGCGCTACATGGGCCCGCAAGCCTGCGGCATGCCAGAGGCTCATAAACTAACACCACCACTCAGTGTTGTGCAGAACCGAGGCTATAAAGTCGCACTTGTAACTGATGGCCGCATGTCCGGCGCAAGTGGCAAGATTCCAGCTGCAATCCATGTTACTCCCGAAGCGAAGGACGGGGGCCTGATTGCCAAGGTAAAAGACGGCGACCTGCTGCGCCTCGATGCAGTTAACGGCACTCTGGAACTGCTTGTTCCAGCTGAAGAATTAGCCTACGTGAAATCACCCCGGCAGATCTGCAAAGCTGCCAGAGTGGAACGGGACGAGAATTATTCGCAAGCTTCAGAGCGAACGTGAGCTCTGCCGATACTGGCGCACGCGTTTTCAATCTGGAGCAGACTATCAAAACCCAAAGGAATGCTGACGTGGTCAGCGCAATGGAGACAGTGTAATGGCTCAGAATATCGAGCGTGTAGAAGCAATCATGACCGCCGCCCCGGTGATCGCAGTTCTCATTGTGAATGACCCTAAAAAAGCAGTTCCAATGGCAGAAGCGCTCGTCCGTGGCGGTATTCCGGGCATCGAGATTACGCTTCGCACTCCAAACGCACTGGACTGCATCAAAGCCGTGGCTGACAATGTGGAAGGCGCACTGGTTGGCGCCGGCACAGTCCTCAATCATCAGCAGTACGAAGCCTCAGTCAAAGCGGGCTCTACCTTTGTTGTTTCACCGGGTGCAACAGACAACCTGATCGCAGCAGCTGAAGACTTCCCGCAAGCTCCCCTCCTGCCGGGCGCAGGAACCGCTTCAGAAGTGATGAAGCTTCTGGAAGCTGGCTATGAGCGCCTCAAGTTCTTCCCGGCAGTACCAGCCGGTGGCACTCCAATGTTGAAAGGTCTGTCTTCTCCACTAGCTGCGGCTAAATTCTGCCCAACTGGTGGTATCAACCTTGGCAATGCACGTGACTTCCTCGCGCTGCCAAACGTTCTCTGCGTTGGTGGCTCCTGGATTGCAGATGCAAAAGCAATTGAATCTGAAGACTGGGCAGGCATCGAAAAGCGGGCTCGCGAAGCTGCTGCATTGACTGTTTGATCGCGAACCATCACGATTGATTGCATTGAATATCTTACCCGGGGTCTTACATCAAAGACCTGCCAACATTCTCGATAAGCAGACACCGGCTTTCGGGTAAGAGTACGCATAAAAACAAAGCTTTAAAGCAGTTTGCACGCCTTACAAAGCGCGCAGGCTGCTTTTGGGTAAATTGCAAGGCGCGATACTCGCTGCCAGCCAGAAGCTATTACAAGAATAAATGGAGCTTTGATGCCGACCGCAAATCCAAAAGATATCTTTAAGCGCCTTGAAGAGCACGCTCAGGCCATTCATTCCACCAAGATTACTGATCTCTTCGCTGCAGATCCTTCTCGTTTTGACAAGTTCTCCCGTTCTGCTGATGACCTGCTCTACGATTTCTCCAAGAACAAGCTAACCGAAGAAACTCTTGAGCTCCTGCTTGAGCTTGCACGCGCTGCCAATGTGGAAGCAAAGCGCGATGCCATGTTCGCAGGTGAGCACATCAACACAACTGAAGACCGCGCTGTTCTGCACACCGCTTTGCGCAATCAGTCCGAGAACCCTGTTCTGGTCGACGGCAAAGACGTGATGCCAGACATCAACGAAGTCCTCGTCAACATGGGCGACTTCGCTGAAGGCATTCGCTCTGGCGAACTCACAAGCCACTCCGGCGAGAAGTTCACCGATGTTGTCAACATCGGCATTGGCGGTTCCGACCTTGGTCCTGTCATGACCACCTTGGCTTTGGCTCCATACCACGACGGCCCGAACCTGCATTACGTCTCCAACGTTGACGGCGCTCATATCGCTGACACACTGGCTAAGCTGAACCCGGCAACCACGCTGTTCATCATCGCCAGCAAGACCTTCACCACGATTGAGACCATGACCAATGCGGCAACCGCACGCAAATGGATCGCAAAGCACTGCGGTGAAGAAGCAGTTGGCGCACACTTTGCAGCAGTCTCCACCGCTCTGGACAAAGTCGCAGCCTTTGGCATCTCCGAAGAACGCGTCTTCGGGTTCTGGGACTGGGTTGGCGGTCGTTACTCCATCTGGTCAGCCATCGGTCTACCACTCATGATCGCCATTGGTCCGGATGCATTCTCCGATTTCCTCGGCGGTGCACATGCCATGGACAATCACTTCCGCACCGCACCGATCGAAGACAACATCCCATTCCTGATGGGCCTTGTCGGCGTTTGGCATCGCAACGTACTGGGTTACGACACCCGCGCTGTGCTGCCGTACGATCAGCGCCTCTCCCGCTTCCCTGCTTACTTGCAGCAGCTGGATATGGAATCCAACGGCAAGAGCGTCACCAAAGACGGCACTGCTGTTGAAACTGAAACCGGCCCAATCGTCTGGGGCGAACCTGGCACCAACGGTCAGCACGCATTTTACCAGCTGATCCACCAGGGTACGAGCATCATCCTTGCGAGTTCCTCGTTGCTGCCAACAGCCACGAAGACGACCTGCAGAACCACCACAACCTCCTGCTTGCCAACTGCCTTGCCCAGAGTGAAGCCCTGCTCCGCGGTCGCTCTTTGGAAGAGGTTGAAGACAAGTTTCGTAAAGATGGCAAGTCTGAAGAAGAGATTGCCAAACTAGCTCCACAAAAGGTGTTCCCGGGTAACCGGCCTTCAACCACCCTCATCTATGATCGTCTCGATCCATTCACACTGGGTAGATTGATCGCGTCCTATGAGCATCGCGTCTTTGTTGAAGGCGCAATATGGAACATCAACTCCTACGACCAGTGGGGTGTTGAACTAGGAAAAGAACTCGCGACTCAACTTTTACCAATGGTTGAAGGCAGTCAATCCGCAGCGAACAAGGACAGTTCGACCCAAGGTTTGTTGAAATACCTAAAGAAGGCACGGAACCTCTAATTTTTAACAAACTTTAACCATGTTCTTTTTGTTAGCTCGTTCTCACAAAACACGAGCTGCCAGGAGGTATCGGGGTCCGGTCAAATTGGGATTGGCAGCAAAAGGAGACTGGAAAATGAAGAAACTTGCTCTCGTGGGCGTAAGTGTAGGTCTACTGGCTCTGGCTGGCTGTAACTCAACTTCAAGCACAGACCGTACGCTCGTAGGCGGTGGCCTTGGTGCCGCAACAGGCGCAGCTATCGGTGCTGCCACAGGCGGTGGCGTAGGAGATGCTCTCGCAGGCGCTGCAATCGGCGGCGTTGCTGGCGGTATCATCGGTAACGTCACCACACCGAAGAACTGTACAGCTTACGATCAGTATGGCCGTCCTTACCGCGTGAAGTGCCCATAAGCCTCGCAAAAAGATTTGGTTCTACCATTCCAAAGGCCCTGCACCCGCAGGGCCTTTTTGTTGCATACCTACAAGTTGCAACAGACAGAAAGCTTCCGCTTAACCACGCTCCCATCTCATCAGCTGCATTCATTCATCCGCAACAGGTCCGGCACTACCGTGGGTTTCAAACAATCAGACCATGGATAGGACCGTGAGAAAAACAATAATAATAACAGCCACCCTGCTCACACTCGGTGCTTGCAGTGAGTACAACAGAACAGACCGCGCCCTCGTCGGCGGTGGCCTGGGCGCTGCAACTGGTGCTGCCATCGGTGCCGCAACGGGTGATGTTGGGGCCGCATTTGCAGGCGCAGGCATCGGAGCGCTGGCAGGCGGTTTGATCGGCGTAGCAACCACGCCGCGCCGCTGTGTTGGGTACGATGCGTATGGTCGTCCCTATTACTATCGCTGCTGACAGCACTCCGCTTTAAAGATCAGACATAAAGTCCGGCGCGGCCATATCCAGTTTGAAGCTGCGCGGGCTCTTTGCAGTCGCTCCTGAACGCACCATCTTCTTGTAGATCATCTTGTGCGCAGCCGCCAAAGCCATCTTGGCGTACTTCATAGCCCCGAGGCTGTGCCGACTACCGGAAATCCCAGCAGCTCTCAGCAAACCATTGGCGTAGACGATCGCGTAAAAGTCTCGGATCTCCTTGGTGAAGTGCTCAGTCGTCACCGAGATGTTCACCTCATCATGGTTCTCCACCCGATGCGGATTGTTGAGCGGCCAATGCGCCATCTCACCCGGGCTCAGCGTCACCTTTGTGGCAAACTCATCATACCAGGGCTCAAACCGGATCTCCTCCTCAGTCGTACCAAGAAAGATCCCTTCCAGCTGCTCACCAGAAAGAAATGGATCACTGTTCTCGTAGATGTAAACGTCCTTATGGCCCTTCACTTGCCAAAGAGACTGACCGGGTACATCAGCATGATAGTACACCTGAGCACCGGGGGAAGAGATTAGCATCCCTGTTTTGTGCTTGAAGGTCTCAAAGCCCGGTACCTTCACCTCAAGCTCATCAAAGATTTTCGAGGTAATCTGCCGGAAACCTTCATCCCATTCCTGCAATGCACGCAGGGAAAGCCAGAAGCGTCCCTCTTCTACAGCACGAAGTACATCCTCGCCTTTGGCACCTTCAATGCTGCCCTGAAGCCATTGCGACTTCTTAGTGCCAATCGCACCGGGACGTACGAAGTCATAATGCTCAGAGGGAGTACCTCAATCAGACGCGCCAGATTTTCCGGCAAAAAGACCGGCAGTTCGTGCAATCGGTTTTTCAGCAGCAGCGTATGCTTGCCGAACACCTCTTTGTAGTGCTCTTTCCATTCAACAATCAAATCATGCTGAAGAACCAATGCCAAATCATGATACATGATGCCGCCTAACCCGAAAAATACTAGTAAATTTTGACAAGTATATCGAAGTCAGCCCTGCAAACTCATTAACACGGCGGCAAACACGGGACAGGGTAAACAGATCCTTTACCGACGAAAAACGGGAGCCCGAAGGCCCCCGCTCTCAAAACTCATCACGTCCAGTTGGACTTTCAGGCAGCTTCAGTTTCCTGAGCCAGTGCTGCTTCTGGAGACACGTAGGTGTAACCCAGGTTTTCAGCTACTTCAGCAACAGTCACCTGACCTTTGTACACGTTCAGACCTGGCATGAAGCTGGAATGTCACGCAGTGCAGCGGCATAACCTTTGTCAGCCAGTGCCAGAACGTAAGGCAGTGTTGCGTTGTTCAGTGCGTAGGTTGAAGTGCGAGCAACAGCGCCTGGCATGTTAGCCACGCAGTAGTGAACCACTTCATCAACGATGTAAGTTGGATCCTGGTGAGTTGTTGCGCGGGAAGTTTCAAAACAACCGCCCTGATCGATTGCAACGTCAACCACAACAGAACCCGGCTTCATCGCCTTGATGTGTTCTTTGGTCACCAGCTTCGGTGCAGCTGCACCAGCAACCAGCACAGCACCAACAACCAGATCAGCTGCCAGAACTTCTTTCTCAAGCGCTGCACGGTTGGAGAACACTGTCTTCAGACGGGAACCGAAGCGAGCGGAAAGAGCGTCGAGCACATCAACGTTTCTGTCCAGAACGGTCACGTCGGAACCAAGGCCGATTGCCATTTCAATCGCGTGGGCACCAACAACGCCGCCGCCGATCACAACGGTTTTCGCAGGCGCTACACCTGGTACGCCGCCGAGAAGAACGCCAGCACCGCCATTTGCTTTCTGCAGAGCCGTTGCACCAGCCTGAATGGAAAGACGACCAGCAACCTGAGACATAGGCGCCAGAAGGGGAAGGCGACCTTTTTGGTCAGTCACTGTTTCATAAGCGATGCAGACCGCGCCGGAGGCAACAAGGTCAGCAGTCTGTTCTGGGTCCGGAGCCAGGTGCAGGTAGGTGAACAGCAGGTGGTCAGGACGGAGCATCTTGCGCTCAACAGCCTGAGGCTCTTTCACCTTCACAATCATTTCTGCTTTTGCGAAGACTTCAGCAGCGGTTGGCAGGATGGATGCACCTGCTGCTTCATAGTCAGCATCGCTCGCGCCAATGCCAACGCCGGCATTGGTTTCAACAACCACTTCGTGGCCATGAGCAACAACTTCACGCACGCTGTCTGGTGTCAGACCAACGCGGTATTCGTGGTTCTTAATCTCCTTAGGAACACCTACAAGCATGTTTTTCTCCCAATCAGCTTCGGACCTGTGTTTCTACATAGCTTATGGAAATCTCTGCGGCAGATGCTTGCAATGTGCGCTCTAAACGGTACATTTTAGCAAACTTCTACGAATAAACATCATCTAGACACAATAATCTGCGAAAACGGCAAAGCTATGAAACTCGACAAGCTTGATAAAAAGATCCTTCGCGCTCTGCAGGACAATGGCCGTATTTCCAATTCTGACCTGGCAGATCATGTGGGCCTTTCCGCCTCTGCCTGCCTGCGCCGTGTCCGCACACTGGAGTCAGAAGGCGTTATCGAAAAGTACGTCGCTCTGCTCAATCCCAAGAAGCTCGGCAAGCGTATGAGTGTCTTTGTCGAGATCTCCCTTGGCTCCCAATCAGAAGAAGCCCTCTCCACATTTGAGAAGGCCGTGGACCGCTCCGCCGAGATCATGGAGTGCCATCTGATGGGCGGCGATGC
The DNA here is from genome assembly GCF_001310815.1 of Pseudovibrio denitrificans JCM 12308. Lineage (GTDB taxonomy): Bacteria > Pseudomonadota > Alphaproteobacteria > Rhizobiales > Stappiaceae > Pseudovibrio > Pseudovibrio denitrificans. Next base: position 97,808 of record NZ_BAZK01000002.1, on the reverse strand, counting down.
GGATTACATCCTGCGTGTCATGGCAGATGATCCGGTCGATTTTGAGCGCATTCACCGCGACCACCTCACCCGCCTGCCCGGCGTTGTTCGTATGCGCTCCTCTTTTGCAATTCGCTCCACCAAACAAGGCAGCGCTCTGCCGATCTCTGAAGGCTAGACCGCTTCATAAACCTTGCGTTTTTCTCACAGGCATACTCGACGCTTCTGCCAAACCACACTATAACAACGCTCAATTGTATATTGCCTGCGGCTCTCCCGGGCTGCATGAGTATGGAGCACGACTTTGACCCCAATTATCACTTGCTTGCTGGACGGTCGCTACGAGCTGGCCGAAGGTCTCCTCTGGGATGAACTGACAAAACACCTGTTCTTCTGCGACATCCTTGGAAAACAGATCCACGCAATGCATTGGGATACCAAAGAAGTCACCACATGGGACTTCCCGAAAGTCGTCGGCTCCTTCGGCCTCTGCAAGGATGGCCGCCTCATTGTGGCAATGAAGGACGAGATCATCCTGTTCAACACCGTGACCAAAATCTACGAGGTCATCGCAAAGATTGAGCCGGACAATCCACGCACCCGTCTCAATGACGGTAAGGTTGGACCAGACAGCGCGTTCTGGGTGGGCACCATGATGATATCAGCCCAAGAACCCCAATCGCCAGCCTTTACCGCGTGGCACCAGACGGCAATGTCACCCAGATCGCCACAGAAATCCGCACATCCAACGGTCTGGCATGGTCCCCGGATACCAAAACCATGTACCACTCCGACACCGGCTCAGGTGAAGTCTTCGCTTATGACTTTGACCGCGATTTCGGTGCAGTCACCAACCAGCGCAAGTTCGCACAGCTGGATAACACCGTTGGCAGACCGGATGGTGCAACCACTGACACAGATGGCAACTACTGGTCCGCAGGCGTTTCTGCTGGCAACGTCAACTGCTTTGCACCAGATGGCCAGCTGCTGCAGTCCATCGCAATGCCAGTGCCGCGCCCGACAATCCCGTGCTTTGCAGGTCCAAACCTCAATACGCTTGTTGTCGCCAGCCTGCGCCCGCATGGTGATGACGAACTCCTCAAAGAGTTCCCTAAGTCCGGCGGCATCTTCGCAATGGATGTGGAACACAAAGGCCTGCCAACCTACCGCTTTGGATAAAGCATCCTGCCGAAAGGCAAACTGGCACACAGAGACAAACACTTTTAGCACCGCTGGTTCATGGCCGGCGGTGTTTTCGTTTGGCCCCAGGTACGGGGTGAGCAAGGCGAGCAGGCAGTGCCTGCGCATTGTAAATAAGTTAGTTTCTTCGGCATTGGCTGCTCGCCTCGCCCGGGCGTTTTTGTATGAAACAAGGTCTCCACCGAAAGGCATTGGGAGCAGGTGCCTACCCATCAGGATCAGTCCTCACAAAGCACAAGGCTTTGCTTGGAACCTCCCCGTCTGGGCAGTTGCTATCCGGAACAGTTTGATCTGCCCGTGACAGCTGCAGCTGCCAGTGTAGACGCCCATCGGGTGACCAGCTTCCGCTTGGTCCCTGCACTAAAGACTTTCAAGGGGTGTTTCAACGGACCCGCCAGATGATGCGTTACTTCATCCGATAGCCCCGCCCAGCCCACGCCGCACTGACGGTCGGTCCCCCAGCTGCCCGTTTACGTGAACATGAGTTAAGTATGGGTCATGCGCTGGCAGCGGGGATAAGTTTTTCTGCAGCCGGAACGAAAAAGGGGCAGTCAAACTGCCCCTCAAAACTCTCAGCTTCAGCCTTCGCTTGGCTCAGACGACTTATCGTCAATCTGATAAGGCGCAAGAACCTTCTTGGTCTTTTCAGGCAGGTTCTTCCCCCAGCCTGCATCCAGTTTGTGATCGACAGACACACGGTCATCAAACACAAAGCACTCACCTTTCCAGAGACTGTCCTCTTCAGGCACTTTCTCCAGATAGTTCAGAATGCCACCTTCAAGGTGATAAACCTCATCAAAGCCCTGCTCCAGCATCAAGCCTGTCGCCCGCTCACAGCGAATGCCGCCGGTACAGAACATGGCAACTTTCTTCTTGGCGCGCAGAGAGTTGTCATTGCGTTTGACCCACTCAGGAAACTCGTTGAACGTTTCCGTTTCAGGATCAAGAGCCCCCTCAAACGTGCCCAGCGCAAACTCATAGTCATTGCGCGTATCAATCACGACCGTCTCAGGGTCGGAGATCAGCGCATTCCAGTCCTCAGGCTTCACATAGGTGCCAACAAGATCATTCGGATCAATGTGATTGAGGCCCATGTTCACGATGGCTTTCTTCAACCGCACCTTCATGCGCTTGAACGGAAGCTTCTTCGCCCAGCTTTCCTTGACGATGATATCGTCAAAACGTGGATCATTGCGCAAGTACGCAATCACTTCACGCATCTGCTGCTCTTCACCAGCGATGGTGCCGTTAATGCCCTCACGGGCAATAAGAAGACTGCCGCGAATGCCTCGCTCCTTACAGAATGCAAGCAGCGGTTCGCGCATGTCTTCATAGTCTGCAAACTCAACAAACTTATAGAGCGCACAGACCAAAATGGGGGTCAGTGTAGGTGTCATTCTCAGCCTTTTGGCATTATTCGTGAGAATACCTATACTCATTTCCCCCCTGTCTGTCAGCAAGAGAGACTCTCCCAAAACGACAAAACCTCCCCTACCGAGGCAGGGAAGGTTCCGGGGCAAACCGCCCATTGTGTCGTCGAACTCCAGAATTTCCGAAATGCGGAGATTACCGCGGACGGAAAGCTTCCAGGATCGTGAGCAGAGTTTGCAACTGATCTGGCGTACCAGACTGAGCAACCTTTTCCGTTGCCCCAGCTGCAGCCATGGTGTCCATGGAGTAGATCTGCATGACACCCTGGTTGGTTGCAGCCTGTGCCAGCGTATTCTGCTGCTGAGAGGCAGCTACGTTATTCTCAAAGAGAATTCCGGTGGAATGCGCCATAGTCTGAAACAGCGACCCCATTGCCATGGCAGGTGCTTCTGCAACCACCTTCACATTCGCCTGGGTCACAGCGTCTGTGATCATTGGACTAACCGTATCTGGCATAGTCATCATCCTTCAATACAAAAGAGAGAGGTCGTGTCCGGTGGCCTTGCAGAGAACCACCAAGGGCATGCCCAACTGAAAACCAACCGGACACCATTAAACAGCAGTTTGAGAAAACGCCGCCGGACGGCGACGCCAGAACCTATTAGGTCGGGTTGAATACGCGCAGAATTGTCAGCAGCGTGTTCAGCTGATCTGGTGTGCCGCTCTGAGCAACTTTTTCGGTAGCACCAGCACCAGCCATCGTATCCATGGAGTAGATCTGCATAACTCCCTGGTTAGCTGCAGCCTGAGAAAGAATGTTCTGCTGCTGTGCTGCAGAAACATAGTTCTCAAAGAGAATTCCGGTGGAATGAGCCATTGTCTGATAGACGCTGCCCATTGCCATTGCAGGGGCTTCACCAACCACCTTTACGTTGGACTGGGTAACGGCATCAGTGATCATTGGGCTAACAGTAGTTGGCATTCTAATAGTCCTCTTTCATACAGTTCTGGTCAAAATCCGGTTCTGCTTTTCCTTGAACTGGCTCCAAAGGAGTACGCACTACTACAACTGAAAGGATGCATCAGAACCATTCTCATCGCTCTGGCCTTGCACCAGAAAGCGAAGCTCGAAAGTTCCGGTTATTGATTGAGACTACGCAAGGTAGTCAGCAGCGTGTTCAGCTGATCAGATGTCCCGATCTGAGCAACCTTTTCCGTGGCCGATGCCCCGGCCATTGTATTGACTGAGTAGATTTGCATGACGCCCTGATTGGTCGTCGCCTGCGCAAGAGTTGAAAATTGAGAAGCCGTCGCAACAGAGTTTTGAAAGAGTATGCCCGTCGAATGAGCGAGAGATGTGTAAAGGTTCCCCATTGCAATAGCCGGCGCAGCTCCAATCACAGATACATTGGTTTGCGTCACAGCATCCGTCACCATGCCATCCTCTGGTATTACGGGACCAATCCCCGGTAGATCCGCCATAAAGTCACTCCCACCTAGAGCGCGTTCCGTTTGATTGAGTTCAATCAAACGACAAGAATTCGCTCAACTAACAATGTTTGAGCATGATGCGTGAATGCGAATGAACGCGACATGCTCTAAACAACCGAACTCAAGAGCAGTTCGGTAAAACGCAGCCCTGCTTCACCCCTGATCAGGCACAGGCAGTGCACTGACCAGAGGCAAACTCTCAATGATTTAGAAAACTGGAAAAGCCTTCCCGAAATGTGGGAGTGACCTCTCAATAGCTTTAACGCGAAAAGTACCGACGCAATGTTTCAAGCAAACTCTCATTCACCTGCTCGATCTCTTGCGGATCCATATGCGAAATGCTGTTTGCAGCAGCCATGGAACCAACAGAATAAGTATGCAAAATTCCCTGCTTAACGCCGTCTGTGCAATGATGTTCTGGCGCTGTGCATTCGCGACAGAATTCTCAAAAAGCACCCCCGTTGATTGCGCCGCTGTCAGAAAGGTGAGCCCCAGCGCAAACGCTGGCGCTACTCCCAGAAGGGCAATGATATCAGCATCAACGGCTCCGCCATCGGAGGGTTTTGTTGAGCCACATTGTTCCTCAATAGTCTTTGGCATTTTTTCTCCAATATGCTTGTTATTATTGCCATTTACAGACTATTGACGCCGCTCCCCCTCATTTGTGAACTCTTTCCTAAGAGCCCCAGCCTTCGCTAAGGTTTCCTTCACACTTCCCTTAGCGATCACGGGATCGCTGCTGCAGATATCCAATCAGAAGCTCTGAGAGCTTTTCATTAAGTGGCCCAATCTGCTTGGAAATCTCCGAGTTGATCTCCTTCTTCAGATAATCCCTCAAAGCTTCCGCCACCTGCACGGCCATCATTTCCTGATTGGCAACACCGCCCTGAACCGGCTGCCCAGTCATCGGAAACTGTGCCATCCCGGCCCCAGCCTGAGCTGGAGGCACGCCCTGCCCAGGCGCCAACTGTGGTGGCGGCTGGACCGGAGGCGTCTGCGGTGTTTGCACCTCCGCCTGCTCACTCCCTGTACCAATCACACTCTTGATCGTATTGATCTCTTCATCAATGGAAGTACACAGTTTGGCCGCCGCCTGCTCCACCTCCGACACAATGCTCTGAGCAGATGTCGTGGCATCTTCACAGGCCCTGTTAATCTGTGCCTGCTGCTGTCGGATCTCCGCCACCACCTCGTTGTAATTGGGAATGCCCTGACGCAGCTGAGCGAACTCACTCGCCGCCTGATCCACATTCTCCTTCACCTTGGTGAGCTGCACCACAGCATCATCCAGCGCAGAGTTGAGCTCCGGCCCCGGCGTTGCCGTCACCTTCTGCGGACCAGCGTCTTGCGTTCCATTCACGGCTGTACTCATCGCCCCACTCCTCACGTCCTGCCTTACCAGTTGTAGTCAGAGTTCCGGTCCGGCCCACGATCCTCGTTCCGCTCTTCAAACTCGATGTCGCCAGTCGAGGTAAACCGGGCAAGGAGCTCCTCTTCGACCCCGTCCTGCACCAACCGCTCTTCATCATCCCGGTCGTCATACCGATCAGCATCTTCCTGAAGCCGCTCGTCCCGGAACCCAAGCACCAGATCCGCTGCCGAAATCTCACCCTCACTGCCAAGCATCCCTTCAGCCTTCACCAAAGCATCCCGCGCCAGGCTCAGATGACACAACATCCCTGGCAGACCTTCAACGCCGGACCGGGACAATGTTCGCACTTCTTCCTGCTCGATAACCCCTTCCCAGCGGCGCAACTGATTGAGGATCACCTCCTCCAATTCCTCTCGAATGTATGTAACGTCCCGTTCCATATCTCACCTTTTGAGCTGACAGGGGTCTGCCTATCGCGTCAGAGCCCGAAGAAAAGTCGCAAGCAAAATGTAGTCTCGTTGAAACAACCGTGTGACCTCCCGAACCAACTCCGCCAGTTCATCCACCTCCACATCATCCGGTTCAGACCGAACATCTGCAGCAGCTTCAAAGCCATAACGGGGCCGTCCAGCACGAGCGCTCATCCATCCTTCTCCCGGCAGATCACTCACTCACCTCTTGAAAGGCAGAGATCGCGTTGGTCACCATGGTGTTGAGCTCAGTCAGCGCCGGCGTTGCCGCAAGTGCGGGATCCTGCGCAATCTTCGCCGCCACAATTGCCTGCGCGGCCATAGAGATCTGCATAACCCCGTTCATGTAGGTCTCTGCATCCTGCGAAGCATGTCCACTGGACTGCTTGGTCATCACGTCTTCAGGCACCGAGATCATGGTCTCCAGACCCTGAAAGTTCTGGAAGTTCGTGAACTGCACAGCCTGAGTGATCTGATCATTCAAAGCAGGTGTCGCGGGCGCTGTGGTTGGCAACGGAGGATAGGATGGGCCTGACGATTTTTCCGATCCCTGGCCGGCATCTACGCCTTGCGACTGACCGCCTATACCGCCAGCACCAGTGGCAGCCTCAAAGCCAGCACCGCCAGCAGGTCCCTTTTCACTATCCATGATCATGGTTTGTTGCGCTCCGGATTGACTGTTGCTCTCACTTGCTGGGTTGACGGCTTGCTGCTCCGCCTGTGAGGACATTTTGACTGCCGGGGAGGATTGCTTCACATCCTGTGTTCTGGATGCAGCAGTGGCCTGAGTAGAGGAACGCAAACTATTATCACTCACAGGCCCTTGGAGCAGAGAGATCATGCGCCGACGACGCGTAATCGCATTCTCATACTCTTGAGAAGCTGTACTCTCACCTCTCTCCCTCACCATCAAATTCCCTCAAACTAGCCACCTGATGGGGTAGATTCAGAGCCAGACGTCGGGCCGATCTCCATAATGAGCTGCACGCCCTTGGAAACCACGGCTGTCGAGATCTGGTTCATGGATTGCTGGGCATGGGTCGCATTCTGCACCGAGAGCCCCGTTGCATTGCTAACCACCTGATACAAATTAGCGATTGCCTGAGAGGGCGCCTCGCCCACCACCTTCACATTTGTCTGGGTAACGGCATCCGTCACCTGAGCATTTACAGTCTCTTCCGCCATGCTAGTGCCCTCGCAGTCTGAAATCGTTAACTATTCGGAGAGACGCACTCACATCTCTCCTGTGAACACAATCTGATCAACTGAACCGTCTGCGCTTCTTCTTGCGCGCATCCCGCAGCTTTTCACGCAGGAACTGCACCCGCTTACGCGCCAGCGCCTGAGAGATGTTCAGCTCCTCCGAGATATCGCTGTAACTGCGATCCTCGGCAAACTTGAGAGAAAAAATCTGCTGGTAGATAACTGGCAGCCGCTCCAGCGTTTTGCCAATCAATGCAAGCTCTTCCTTTTGCACCAACAGAACTTCTTGCGGTGCCGCTTCCACTTCAGCGTTGGCAAGGTGCTCATCATAAACATCCTTTTCGCCATCCCTAAACTGATACTCATAGCGCTTCTTGCGATACTGACTGATGAACTCGTTCTTGAGCGCATACATGAAGAACGCAATCGGCTCCCGCATATTCAGGGGGCGCTGTTCAAAATGAGACGCCACCTTGATGATGGTTGCTGACATCAACTCCTCGGCAGCATCCATGTCACCACCCGTAAGGTGAAACGCCCTGCCAAAAATCTTTTTTCTATGCTCGTTCCAGTATTTCCAAACAGGCGTTAAATCCTGACGCCCATCAAGATGTTCAAGTCGTGTATTCTTGTAATACATCCGCCACACCTCAATGTATTACAGACAAACCTCCAGATAATTTCAGCAGCACATCACAGCGGGCACAGTAGAACTGCACCAGAACTCTGACATCAACTTTAATTCGAGAGAAATTGTCCGTTTCGATACGATTGACGCTACGGATATTCTTGTTTTTGGAAAACCAACGCAATTTTATGGGTTGTATAAATTGAAGCTTACAACCTTTAGTAACAACACTCAAACCAACTAAAAAAGTTTGATATGCTCCAGATACTTACACCACTTCACCGTACACACTTTGCAGATTTACAACACAACCTGAAACGCGATGCGCGCCTGTTAACAACCTATAAGGTGTAATTCTAAACCTCACACAACCCGGAAAAGGCATAAGGCCAATCTCATAGACCGAGTTTCACCCTGCCCTTAATAGACAGCCCAGCTCTCTTTTTGTGACATGGCCGATTCTGGAAATTAAGTCTGGAGTACACTTCAAGATCTCTTTACAAGGTGAACACGCCAGATGAGCAACGAGACAGAATACTATGAAAGTAAGTTTTCACACCTATCCAAAAGCATATCCATGGCCGTGGGGCTGGAAACGTTTACGTCGAAAATGGTATAGTTTCCGTTCAGGACTGGCACTAAGGCGCGCAATGTCCAAAGACGGTGTCATCACAAGGCGCGGTAGGGGTAACAAGCCCACAAAAGCAGATGTTGCGGTGATGTGGTCATGGAAGCAGAGAAAAATTATTGCTGATATGACTGAAACTGGACGCAAAATTATTGTGATAGAACGTGGATTTATTCAGCCTCGAAATGAATGGTATAGCTTAGCTGTTGATGGCTTCAATAATCGAGGACGCTTTATCAAAGCTCCCGATCACGGAAAACGTTGGCAGCTGCATTTTTCACATCACCTCAAACCTTGGCGAAAGAGATCAGGCAACATCGCGCTTCTAATCGGGCAAGTACCCAGCGATGCTTCACTGATGGGGACAGACTTTATTACTTGGGCTCAAGAACAGACCGACCGACTGATAAAAATGGGTTTAGAAGTAATATATCGACCTCACCCGGAGTCCTCAACACCTTGCCCAGTCGGAGCCAAATTATCTGAAAACAGTCTTCAACATGATTTTGATCATGCTGATAGAGTAGTAACATTCTGCTCAACTACAGCAGTAGAGGCAGTATTAGCAGGAATACCAACAGTTGTGTGTGATATAGGATCTGTAGCCTGGCCTATGTGCTCTCATCAAGTTGAAGATCCTTTAATAAGACCGGACAGAACTCAATGGTGCCACGATCTTGCGTGGCGCCAATGGCGGCTGGCAGAGCTTGAAGACGGAACTGCCTGGAGGGCGATCAAACCTTTACTGACAACAAGTAGTAATTCAACATCAAGCTTTTCAAACGGCAACTAATTGGGGAAACCTACTTCATCGATGCATTCTTAAAGGCAATAAGAATGCATCACATAACACATGCTTTTAACGCAAAGCCTTAAACCACCAGTGATAACAAAACGCGGCATGAAACCTCGCTAAGACACGATCAGCAAAATTCAAATAAGGAAATTTGAGAGAAAGAGGCGAGCAGTTGAAATAAGCTACGCACAAGCATCACAGGCTTATAAGCCTTTGTGAAACAGTCACCAATTTTCGGGGAGAAAATGGTGAGCCCGCACGGGTTCGAACCGTGGACCTACTGATTAAAAGTCAGTTGCTCTACCAGCTGAGCTACGGGCTCACATGACGTGATACGCTTGGTGGGTGCACAGGGATTCGAACCCGGGACCGTCTGATTAAGAGTCAGATGCTCTACCAACTGAGCTATACACCCAAACGTTTCCCGCCGAAGCGATGGCGGGTGTATATAAAGCCTTTTGCGAGAGCGCAAGGCCCTAACTGCAACTTTTCAAAAATGTCTTGTGTAAAGTAAACTTATCCCAGACTAACCTATGCAAATCTACGAATTTTGGCAGCACAAATACAATTCCAGAGTGTGAAATGCGAAAAAACAATCCAATTTGAGGTTGTTAGCCCTGTTAGTAATTAGTCCAACTCCCACTCCACGCCAAAATTGTACTGCTCCCTCCTACACCTGCAAACAGGAGAGGTAGAACACTGCACTGCAACCGAAAGACATAAGACGCCACCGCACTGCAAAATCGCACAATTCTGCGGGTTCTCTAAAGCGCACCAAATGCACCGGCAGAACCTGATGCAAACACAACGAGCATCTTCTGACGTTGCGCAACTTTCGCAAAGCACCCCGACACTTGCAGATAACTCAAGAAAACAAGAGGTCATTGCGGCGCAACATTAAGAAGAAGCCACTTGACGCTTTTACGTATCTAAGCCTAATCTCACCCCGAATTTTAGAGTTTACCTGAGCGATTCAATGGTGAAGCGCGGTAATCTCTTACACGGTTGGAATTATGTTAAGGGAGAGTGGAGCCCTGAGGCTCCCAATACCAGAATGCAAACTTCAATTCTTCTTATCGTGGTGGGAAGCGCGTCGCCGGAGTGAGCTAGCTCACTCGGAACGGTTAGACGCGCACAAGGAGCCAAACGGCTCCTTTTTTTATGGCTAATTCGCAGAGATGTTCAAAAGAGCAACTCTGCAAAACAAACAGCTGGATTGATTGCACACCCTTCAATCGGGCGAAACGAGCAGATACAGGCAACAAGGACTTGATGATGCAACGGGAGATGACAGGCGCTGAAATGGTTCTCCAGGCGCTGAAGGACAACGGGGTGGAACATGTATTTGGATACCCTGGTGGTGCAGTCCTACCCATTTATGATGAGCTGATCCAGCAGGACTCGATCCAGCACATCCTCGTCCGTCATGAGCAAGGTGCAGGCCACGCTGCTGAAGGCTATGCACGCTCCACCGGTAAAGCCGGTGTTGCTCTGGTAACCTCTGGTCCGGGCGCAACCAACATGGTCACCGCGCTGACAGACGCGATGCTCGACTCCATCCCGATGGTTTGCATCACCGGTCAGGTTCCAACCAATCTGGTTGGCTCCGACGCCTTCCAGGAATGTGACACCGTTGGCATCACCCGCCCTTGCACCAAGCACAACTGGCTGGTGAAGGACGTTAATGATCTGCCACGCATTCTGCATGAAGCCTTCTACGTTGCTCAGTCCGGTCGTCCGGGCCCTGTTGTTGTTGACATTCCAAAGGATGTTCAGTTTGCAACCGGCACCTACGATGGCCCTCAGGCAAATCCAAGCAACCATAAGAGCTACCGCCCACAGCTGAAAGGCGACATGAACGCCATTCGCGCGGCTGTTGAGCTGATGTCCAAAGCCAAACGCCCTGTGTTCTACACCGGCGGCGGCGTCATCAACTCCGGCGCGGCTGCAAGCCAGCTGCTGCGTGAACTGGTAGATCTGACTGGCTTCCCGATCACCTCAACCCTGATGGGTCTGGGCGCTTATCCGGCATCTGGCGAACAGTGGCTCGGTATGCTGGGCATGCACGGCACCTATGAACCAACATGGCGATGCACGACTGTGATCTGATGATCTGTATCGGTGCACGCTTTGATGACCGCATCACAGGCCGTCTGGACGCCTTCTCTCCGAACTCAACCAAGATCCACGTGGACATCGACCCATCGTCCATCAACAAAATCGTGCACGTTGATCTGCCAATTGTTGGCGATGTTGCTCACGTTCTGGAAGACATGGTTCGCATCTGGCGTGCGTCCAGCTTCCATTCCCAGCCAGAGCTGAAGGGATGGCAGACGCAGATTGCCAAATGGCGTGCCCGAGATTGTCTGTCCTATCGCCACAGCGATGACGTCATCATGCCTCAGTACGCTTTGCAGCGCCTGAACGAAGCCATCAAAGGCCGCAAAGACGTTTACATCTCAACCGAGGTTGGGCAGCATCAGATGTGGGCTGCTCAGTACCTGGGCTTTGAATCTCCAAACCATTGGCTGACTTCAGGCGGCTTTGGCACCATGGGCTACGGCCTGCCAGCAGCCATCGGTGCTCAGGTCGCTCATCCGGGCGCACTGTGCATCAACGTTGCAGGAGATGCCTCCATCCTGATGAACATTCAGGAAATGTCGACCGCCGTTCAGCACGGTCTCGCACCAAAAACGTTCATCCTGAACAACTCTTACATGGGAATGGTTCGTCAGTGGCAGCAGCTGCTGCATGGCAACCGCCTCTCCCACTCCTACACCGACAGTCTGCCTGACTTTGTAAAACTGGCAGAAGCGTATGGTGCAAAAGGCATCCGCGTGACCAAGCCGGGTGAACTGGATGATGCTATTCAGGAAATGATTGAATCTCCTGAACCAGTCCTCTTCGATTGCTGCGTCGCTCAGCTGACCAACTGCTTCCCGATGATCCCGTCAGGCAAAGCCCACAACGAAATGTTGTTGCCGGACGAAGCAACTGATGAAGCCGTCGCAAATGCCATCGACACCGCAGGCAAGTCATTGGTATAGGATAAAGCTGGGAGATTCATTATGAACGCACAAAAAACTGACGCACTATCAGCTTACTTCCTAGCTGAGACCAGCGATGTTTTGGAAACACATACTCTATCAATCATTGTAGATAACGAGCCGGGTGTTCTTGCCCGCGTGATCGGCCTGTTTTCTGGCCGTGGCTACAACATTGACAGCCTCAGCGTGTCTGAAACAGAACACGAAAAGCACGTGTCCCGCATCACCATCGTCACCACCGGTACTCCGCAGGTAATTGAGCAGATCCGCCACCAGCTGGACCGCCTCGTACCGGTTCACATCGTCCGCGACCTGACAGTGGCTGCAAAGAACTCCAATCAGGAAAAGCCGCTTGAGCGCGAGCTGGCCCTGATTAAGGTGCGCGGTGAAGGTGAAAAGCGTCTGGAAGCACTGCGCCTGTCAGAAGCATTCAAGGCAACTGTTATTGACGCAACCATTGATCACTTCGTTTTCGAGATCACTGGCCGTACAAATAAAATCGATCAGTTCATTGAAATCCTCACTCCACTGGGCCTCGTAGAGGTTTCGCGTACGGGTGTTGCCGCACTTGCACGTGGTGGTCAGGGTCTCAAAGATCTTCACGACGAAATTTAACAGTTAGAGGACAATTTTGTCCTATTGATATTAAGCGGCGTCTTTTGCAAGTCTGTGAAGACGCCGTTTTATTTTAAAATACAAACTCAATAAAGAGTAGCCCCCATGAAGACGCCAAGTCGCTTATCCGTCAACGTAAACGCTGTAGCTGTTCTGCGAAATCGCCGCGACGTTCCGTGGCCAAGCGTGACGCATCTGGCAGCCCTCGCCCTCAACGCAGGAGCCAAAGGCATCACCGTGCACCCACGCCCGGACGAGCGCCACATCCGCCGCACGGATGTTGAAGACATCTCCAAGATGCTGCGCGAGGAACTGCACGGCAAGGAGCTGTGCCTCGAAGGCTATCCGGATGAGCGCTTCATGGAACTGGTGAAAGAAGTCCGCCCAACACAGGTTCTGTTCGTACCGGACGATCCATCCCAGCAGACCTCAGACCATGGCTGGGACTTTTCTGAGAACATGGATCTTCTGAAAGACGTGATCGCTCAGGCAAAGTCCTGGGGCGTACGCACATCGCTCTTCGTCGACCCAGAGCCAAGCCAGCCACCGCTCGCAGCTGAAGCAGGTGCAGAGCGGATCGAGATCTACACCGGCCCTTACGGCGCGTGCCATTCTGACAAAGAAGCTGAAAAGGTTGAGCTGGAGAAAGTGGTCGCAACAGCAGAAGCTGCAAAAGCTGCTGGCCTCATGGTCAACGCAGGCCACGACCTCACCGTTGAAAACCTGCCAGCCTGATCGAGCGCGTACCTTACATCTCAGAGGTTTCCATCGGCCACGGCTTCACCGCCGATGCTCTGGAACACGGCTTCACCCAAAGCGTCCGCCGTTTCCGCAAAGCGCTTGGAGAGCCAGTCGAGCTATAAGAGCCTATCAAGTTTCAAAGGAAGCCTGCTGTGCCCCGCACCGCAGGCTTTTTTAGTGCCTGGGCACAGCTTCAAACACCTTCGAAATATCGCAGGAACTCAAAACTGGTGATGTCCTTCTCAATCCACGCCCGGAACGCCTTCAGCTCATTCTCCCGGCTCCGCGCATATTGATCTGCCAAAGCTACCCCAAGCGCTTGCTGCACAAACTCGCTTTCCCGGAAGAGCTCAAGCGACTCCTCCAAAGAGCGCGGCAGTTTCACAAGATCCTCATCCTTGCCCGGATCTCCAATCAGCATCGCTGGCGGTTCCTCCCGCTGCTGAAGACCATCCAGCCCAGCGGCACCAATCAGTGCCAGAATGATGTAGGGATGCGTATCAGCACCTGAGCACCGATGCTCCAACCGGATCGCCTGAGGATCAGGGCTGGAGATCACCCGCACCGCACTCACCCGGTGCTCCTCCCCCCAACACACCTCTTCTGGACATCCCGTAAACCGTGAAAGCCGCCGGTAGGAGTTGATCGTTGGCCGAAACGCCAGATGCGACGCCTTCATCTGCGCCAGAAGGCCCGCCACAAAATACCGGCCCTGCTCACTCAACGCAGCGTCCTTATCATAAAAAATGTTGTGCCCCATCTCATCGTAGAGGCTCACATGCACGTGGGTGCCATTGGCTGAATCCTGCCCCATCGGCTGATAGCGCGCCATGAAGGTGGCAATCAGCCCCCGTTCCCGGCACAGCTCCTTCAGGTGATGCCGCGCCCGCACTGCATTATCAGCGGCTTGCAACGGAGTCGCAGGTTCAAGTGCAACCTCATACATCCCCCAGCCAATCTCACTCTCCATGGAAGACACACCAATCCCAAGCCCTTCCATCCGCTCCCGGAAATCGTCCATCAGGTCCATGTAGTCAGGATCACGATTTACGGAATCATATTGCAAGGAATGCCCGAATGGCTTCAGCTTGTGATGTTCTCCAGCCTCCACCAGCGCCCGGTCAAAATGGAAAATCCCAAGTTCAAACTCCAGACCAACCTTCATGGTCAGCCGCATCTCAGCAAGCCGCTCCTCCAGCATCTCAAGAGGCCGACGCACATCCAACACAAAGCGCGTCCCATCCCGGTTAAAGCAGTTGAGCAAGACCTCACTGATCCCAGGCCGCCAGCCCAACTGGAACAACGTATTGCTGTCCGCCAGACTGTGCAGATTGCCAAAGCCGGTGTGATACCAGACATGCGGAGACTCGTAGATCAACTCCCCCGCTGGCTGTCCATCACCATGAGGGATGAGATAGAGCGAGGAGTTAGTGGAGCACCCCTTTTCCAGACCATCCAGCGGCTGAAGCCGACAGCGAAGCAGTCCATTCATATCCGGCACCTGCGTGATAACCGAATGCACACCCCGCTGCTTCAGCTGCCCGATCTGCTTGGCCAGCGCGTCTTTTGAGGCAGACTGCATCTGAGAAAACTGCGTCATGTCTGATCTACTCCAAGATGTACCAAGCACCTTAAAGTCAACGCAGAGTGCAAACCGTAGAAGAAATCAGCGACCTTTGAACTAAATCACCCGCTCCGCATAGGTTGCAAAGAACACAAGAAGACTACCTAGACAGTAACTTTCATACACAGACAGAAAATCAGAGATTATCGACCAAAATCACATCAAGCCTATGAAACAATGAAAATAATGGCGCCTGAACCCACCGTGCAAATTGGCAACACTCCGTAACGATAACTAATAGTTTATTACCCTCAAATTGCCGAGGTAAGGATTTCTGCTAAGTTAGACATTCCCTAAGGATACCCCCATCAAGAATAATAGAACCATGCGTCATTTGTATCTCGTAGCTTTGCCACTTGCCCTCGCCGCACATCCCCTCAGTGCGCAGGAAGCCGCGCCACAGACCTCAGCACCAACAGAGCTGCAGGCTGGCGGCTTCGTCGGCGTCAACGTTGGCCGCACATATCTTGAGGCTGATCAGGTTGACACCAAAGATCACCAGCCAGAAACCTCGGGTTTTACGGTTCCTACGCCATCCCATTCTTCCAGCATTTCAGCCTGCAGGTAGACGGTGATATCGAATTTTATCAGTTCGACGCCAAAGACGGCGACAACACCCTGCGCGACGGTCTGGGTGCTGTTCATTTCTCCTACAAAGACCCGCAGCAAGGCCTGTTTGGCGTCTTCGCAGGTGGCGGCGCAACTGTTGACGGTGGCGACGACGACTCCAACAAGACCTTCCAGTTCATCGGTCTTGAAGGTCAGTACTACATTCAGGACATCACCCTGTTTAGTCAGGCTGGCTTCCTTGATGGCGACGATGATCAGTACGAAACCATCGACAATGGCCTATTCGCACGCGGTGGTGCAAGCTACTACTTCACGCCAAACACCAAGCTGACCGGCTCTCTGTCTTACGTCAATGGTGACCGTTACAACCGTCCAAACCCGGGCGATGCACGTGACGGAGAAGTCAACATCTTCAGCTGGGGTGCCGAGTTCAAGCAGAACTTCACTGCTCTGCCAGTTGGCCTCAGCGCATCCTACAACGGTCATGACTTCCAGATCAAAGGGGATGAGTCCGATGAACCAGTCGTCCATGAATTCCGCTTTGGCGCATTCTTCCAGTTCGGTACATCCACCTTGCAGGAAAATGACCGCACCGCTGCAGGCTCTGATCTGCCAGAGTTGAAGCGCTGGATTTCACTCTCCACCAACGAAGTCGACTAAGACCTCAAGATGTGACTGGGCTATGTAGTAATACGTTATTACCCGCTCAGTCCCATCCCTTGCTAAGTTTCCCTCACAGCGACATCTGGGAGGGAAACATGTCCGCAAAGAAAGTTCTTATGATCACCGGTGACTTCACCGAGGATTACGAAACCATGGTGCCATTTCAAACACTAGGCGCCGTTGGTCATGATGTTCACGCCGTTTGCCCGGATAAAAACGCCGGTGACACCGTCGCAACATCCATCCATGATTTTGAAGGTGACCAGACCTACACCGAAAAACGCGGTCACAACTTCACTCTCAACGCCACCTTCAGCGACATCAATCCAGCAGACTATGACGCACTCGTCATTCCAGGCGGCCGTGCACCTGAATACCTGCGCCTGAACCCGGCAGTACTGGACATGGTCCGCCACTTCTTCGCTGAAAACAAACCCGTCGCCGCCATCTGCCATGGCGCACAGCTTCTGTCTGCGGCTGGCGTTCTGGAAGGCAGAACTTGCTCCGCTTACCCAGCCTGCGCACCTGAGGTCACCATGTCCGGCGGCAAGTTTGCCGATATCGATGTGGCAGATGCTGTCACAGACGGCAATCTGGTGACAGCCCCTGCATGGCCAGCTCACCCAGCATGGCTCAAGCAGTTCCTTGCCCTGCTCAACCAGCCTGCCTATGCTTGAGGCATAGCACGAGATAAGGCGGAGGGGACCATGTGCGAGCTGTTCATCAAGGCAGATTCTGACCTATGGGAGAGCACCACACGCTCCCTTCGCATTGACCGCATGGTCACAAGCGTGCGGCTTGAAACCTACTTCTGGACCATTCTGGAAGAAATCGCCCGGCGAGATGACATGTCTGTCGGCCAGTTGCTGACCCGTTTGCACAACGAGTCCATTGAAGCCGGACATGACCTCAGCAACTTCACCAGCTTCCTACGTGTATGCTGCCTTCGCTATCTCTCATTGCAGGTGACCGATGACATCCCGAAGGACAAATCCGTCCCCATCAGCACCCTCAACGCTCCTCAGTTACTGAAGAACGAACGGGCCTATCGGGCTCAAACAAGAGCCTCTGCGACTGTGAGTTAGGCTTCCCTCGCCCAATCAGCGAGAGAAGCCTGTTGTTGATCAGGCAAACACGAAGTCTTCAGCACTCAGGCTGTAGGTGAACAACCACCCTGTATCCACCTCCAGCACATCATTGCCGTAGGAGATCGTGATCCAGCCACCGAGCAGGCTTTCGTCGATATCGAGCTGTGAGAACGAACTTACCCCAGCTGCTGAAAGATCGATGGTATCTTCGCCAACCTTGAAGTCGTCAATCACATCCTTCACGCCATCATCCGCAAAGCAGAATATATCTGCACCATCCCCCCCAACAAGGAAGTCACGGCCAGCTCCATCATGGAGGACGTCATTACCGTCCCCGCCTTCCAGAACATCATCACCAGCACCACCCAGCAACCGATCGTTCCCATCTTCGCCGCGCAGATGATCATTCCCGGCAAAGCTTCCAGCGCATCATCACCATCGTTGCCGCGCAACAAATCGTTGGAAGTTGACCCAAGAATATAGGCATCCTGCCCATGGTGTCCGGTCGGATCTAGCGGGATCTGAATATCCTCAACCCACGTATCATCGCGTTTCTGATCGGAAAGCCCGGAGATGATCACCACACTGTCTCGGTTCATCTCGCTGTAAAACTCAGAGGCGTTTATGGCGTTAAACGCCGTGCTGTAGTTGAACGGCAAATGCGCTGACCAGCTTGGCAGGTTGAGCAAACCACCACCATCCCAGAACAGCGGCGTATCATACCAATCATTGAAGATGACGATATTGCTGGTGTCGTAGCCATAGTCTGTGTCATTGCCGGTCAGATCCAGACCATCGGAAGAAATCGTCGATGGTACCGGATCATTCTCCAGATCAAAACTGAAGAGCTCAGCTCCGCTGCTCAACACCGCAGCACCATCCTCCGGCGCATAGTGGCTGGCGAACGCCATGTAATTGGCATTCACGAAAAACCCATCCAGCCAGTCGTTGCTGCGCTCTGCCATGTTGGCAACAGCACCACCACCCAGAGAATGCCCGGTGACGATCAGGTCACTACCATCCAGACCATGCCCCACCATGAGGTCTTTAAGCGCAGCAAGCAGCCCACCAAACGCCTCTTCCACGTAATGCGGCTCATCCTTAAAGAACTCAAGATAGTCGATCACGTCCCCAATGGTGTCAGTAACGATATTGTCCAGAGTTCCCGTCGTTCCACGAAACGCCAAGGCCACCTGAGTAACATTGCCATGCTCATCATACTTGGCCAGCACGTCTGCCTGCGCATCCTTGAACTTGAACGTCTCACCCTGAAACGTCCCATTGTGATCAACGAGAGCACCCTCGTAACCAAGGTCTTCAGCAGAAAGGACCGTCCACCCCTTCTCCTCAATCCGGTCACGTGCAGCTTGCTCACTCTCCCCGCTCAGCAAGCCTGCCTGATCTTCAGTGCCCCAAAGGGTTCCAACCAGCGTTGCCAGCGAAAAGCCATTGGCCTGATACGCACTCCCAAGCGCATCATCCAACCCATGATAGCTATAAAGCATCAAATCCAAAGCATCGGACATAAGCTGCCGAGCATCATTTCCCTTATACTCAAATAAAGACATTATCCCTCCCAAATGCAAAGCAGCTACATCCTGAAGGAAAACGCAGGTCTCACAATAACCAATACTCGGAGTATGAATTTCATATTTCCAATATTTAAAATCACCGGAGAACTTCATCACCTGCTCATCAAACAACCTAACCAACGCATTTGATTGCATTGAGCAAAGGCTGGAAAATCTTGCGAAAACGATAAGTTCAGCTGTCCGAGCGAAGCCACAATTTCTTGCAAACTCCTCTTGTATTTTAGTTTATTAGTATATATTAATATTCTAAATTAAAGAGAGATCGGAGGGCAATCAATTGGATCTTCTCAGGCAAAACGTTTGGTCCCCCTATCTGGCGGGCATAATTATTGGGCTCCTGCAAATCCCGGCTTTCCTGCTGGTTGATACCGCACTGGGCGCTTCATCTTCTTTCGTCACCGGCACCGGTTTCATCTTTTCACTCTTCGATTCCAGCATCACGGAGATCAAGTACTTCGCCAAGTACATGTCCAAGGACAAGTACTTCTGGCAAAGCGCACTGGTCATCGGTATCGCTCTGGGAGCGCTGATTTCTTATAAAGCCAGTGGCCGGAAAGCCAGCTTCTCGTCTCCAAGCTGGAAGACCATCGGCGCAAGTTCAGCACCAGTCATCCGACTTCTGCAAGGCTTCATCGGCGGCTTCGTTCTGCTGGTTGGTGCCCGCATCGCAGGCGGTTGCACATCAGGTCACGGCATCTCCGGCCTCGCACAGCTTGGCGTTGGCTCCAGTGTTGCTGTTGCAGCTATGTTCGCAGGCGGCATCGTCGCAGCCAACCTTCTTTACAAACGCGCATCCTAAGGAGAGGTCACATGGAAATCTTCTGGCTTGTTATCCTCGGCCTCACCATGGGCATCATCTTCG
The DNA here is from genome assembly GCF_001310815.1 of Pseudovibrio denitrificans JCM 12308. GTDB lineage: Bacteria > Pseudomonadota > Alphaproteobacteria > Rhizobiales > Stappiaceae > Pseudovibrio > Pseudovibrio denitrificans. The sequence continues at coordinate 77,868 of NZ_BAZK01000002.1, read as the reverse complement.
GCATCGCACTGGAAAAGTCCCGTGTCATGGAACCCGGCGTTCTCATCGGTCAGTTCCTCTTCAAAGACTACACCATGCTCAAGATGTTCCTCGCAGCCACAGCCACCGGTCTGGTCGCCCTTTCTGGCCTGACGGCACTCGGCCTTGCTGAACTGCATCCAAAGAGCTTCGTTGTCGGCAACATCATCGTCGGCGGCACCATCCTGGGTGTTGGCATCGCCATCGCTGGCGCCTGCCCGGGCACAGTCTTCGCCCAGATTGGCCGCGGCTACAAAGACGCATGGCTTACCGTCATCGGCGGCATCATGGGCGCAGCGTTTTATGGCTACAACAAATCCCTCATCGACGGCGTGCTGGACATGGGCAGCTTCGGCAAGATCACCTACGCTGATCTGTTCCCATCCCTGCCCTTCTGGATGCTCGGCCTCATCACCGCAGCAGCCCTCGTCGTCGTCATGATCGCACTGGAAATGTATCGCCCATGGAAAGTGGATCGCGGCATGGATCAGAACAAGGAAGCATCCGTCAACTCAAACGCGGCGCATGCTTAACTTAAGAGCCCCCAACTGAACTGACTTTGGTTCAGATCAGCAATGCCCCGGAGGAGCACAGACCTTCGGGGCATTTTTTTGCGTGCTTTTGAAAGGATCAAACCAAGCTCACCTAAAGACACCTAATTTTATTGCGTCAACTCTGCATTTCCCCTCACTTTCCTGTTGCATCCATTTCGATTCTGCGTCATAACCGAACCGTACCGTACGGTACAGAAAATCAAACAAGCCAAACCGCTGGAATTAGAACCGCATATGTCCACTGAGCCAGAACAACCAGACTTTACAGACCGCCAGCGTGCGGTGCTGGACAAAGCTTTGGAGCTGCTCGTGGAAGGTGGCGAAAAAGCGCTGACAACAGCTGCGATCGCCCGTGCTGCGGGATGCTCCAAAGAGAGTCTCTACAAGTGGTTTGGAGATCGCGATGGATTGCTGGCCGCAATCGTCACCCGTCAAGCCTCCAAGGTTATTCCGGGTGCTGATCCTGCAGCCAACATGAGCGAAGACGGCCTGCGTGCCGCATTGGAAGAATTTGCCAGAAACCTGCTGGAGACCATCTCCGGTGACGTCTCTCTGGCCCTGAACAGACTTGCCATCGGGCAAGCCAGCAAATCTGAAACCGGTCTCGGCGCCATCCTCGAAAAGAGTGGCCGCGCCCGCATTGGCAGACAGACCACAGCTTTGCTGGAAAAGGGATGCACACTTGGCTACCTGCACTGCGAAGACCCGCAGGAAGCCTACAGCACACTTTACGGGCTGGTTGTCCGCGACCAGCACATCCGCATGCTTCTGGGCGGCACCGCTCAGGCATCAGCAAAAGACTTGGAATTGGCTGCCCAAACAGCAGTCAAACAGTTCATACAGCTCTACGGAGCACGGAATTAGAAACAAACCATACGTGCTTTGGGAAAGGCACGAGGGAAACAAGGGGTAATACCATGCGCGTTTATTACGACCGCGATTGCGATCTGAACCTGATCAAAAACAAGAAAGTCACCATCATTGGCTACGGTTCCCAGGGCCGTGCACACGCAATGAACCTGAAAGACAGTGGTCTGACCGACATCACCATCGCTCTGCGCGAAGGTTCCACCACGCGTCTGAAAGCTGAGGCAGACGGCTTTACCTGTAAGACCGTTGCAGAAGCTGCAAAAGACGCAGACCTGATGATGATGGCTACTCCTGATGAGCTGCAGGCAGACATCTGGAAAGACGAAATCGCAGGCAACATCCGTGACGGCGCTGCAATCGCATTCGCACACGGCCTGAACGTACACTTCGGTCTGATCGAGCCAAAAGCTTCCATCGACGTTCTGATGGTTGCACCAAAAGGCCCAGGCCACACCGTACGCGGTGAATACCAGAAGGGCGGCGGCGTACCATGCCTGATCGCTGTTCACCAGGACGCAACCGGCAACGCAAAAGACCTCGGCCTGGCTTACGCATCCGGCGTTGGCGGCGGTCGCTCCGGCATCATCGAAACCTCCTTCCGCGAAGAGTGTGAAACCGATCTGTTCGGTGAGCAGGCAGTTCTCTGCGGTGGTCTGGTTGAGCTGATCCGCGCAGGCTTTGAGACCCTGACCGAAGCTGGTTACGCACCAGAAATGGCATACTTCGAGTGTCTGCACGAAGTGAAGCTCATCGTAGACCTGATCTACGAAGGCGGCATCGCGAACATGAACTACTCCATCTCCAACACTGCTGAATGGGGTGAGTACCAGACCGGTCCACGCATCGTGACCTCCGAGACCAAAGCAGAAATGAAGCGCGTCCTGGAAGAAATCCAGAACGGTACCTTCACCTCTGAGTGGATCCAGGAATACAAGGCTGGTGGCGCGAAGTTCAAAGCAACCCGCCGCCTGAACGACGAGCACCCAATTGAAGAAGTTGGCGCAAAGCTCCGCGGCATGATGCCTTGGATCTCCGCTGGTCAGCTGGTCGACAAGTCCAAGAACTAAGCACTATCCGACAGAACTGCTCAGCAGTTCCCGGATAAGACAACGCGAAAAGCAAAACTCGAAGCGGTCTGAATGCACAGGCAAATCAAGCTGCTTCGAGGTTGAGCTGGCCCAAAGGCGGCCTTCCAAGTCAACCCTACGGAATGCAACCTTAATCCAGCTCAGCTATACTAAGTCAGCAATAATCAATAATCTTCCAGAGGCTTAGATATACGCGATATCCAGAAAAACCCGGTCCAGAACCGGGTTTTTTTGTGCTTAAAATTGCTCACTTTACACGCATAGCCCATCAGGTAATTTACGTAGTATTAGAGCAATTAGCCCGAAACCAATATTTGCAAGGTCAGGGCGTGGAGTTATTCTTGAATCCTATTAGCGGTCCCTTACAAAGACTTGATAAGTTTCCGATTTTATTCTTTGCAGTGATGTTCTTTGGCGCATTTTCGATTGCCTTCGTAATCCCTTTGCTGAGCACTTACATCATTGAGGAATTGGAAGAACCAGCGTTCAACCTTGCGCTGGTCATCGGCGGCTTTTCTTTGGTGTCTCTCGTCACCAACCGCGTCTTTGGTGGGCTCATTGATGCCGGCAATCGGGTCAAGCCGCTGCTCCTCATCAACATCTGCGCCTTCACGCTCCATGCGCTCATCCAGATCGCAGCCCCGTCTTATGTAACCCTCGTCATTCTCGGCATCCCACTCATCGGTATCAGCGCTGGCGCGTTGTCGACCATGTACTCCACGGGCCGCTTGTTTGCAGAACAGACCGGGCGCCATCCGGGCACCTTCAACCTCCACATGCGCATCTGCCTGTCATTGGGCTGGGTGTTCGGTCCACCAGTAGCCTTCCTGCTCTACGGCACCTATGGCTTCAGAGAAATCCACCTTGCTGCAGCTGCCTCTGCTTTCATTTGGCTCACTCTCTGTCTTCTGTTCATTCCGGCAACGCTCAAAACACACATCAAAAAGCAAACCCAGCAAAGCAACACTGCTGATACAGTCCCAGCCATGCTGCTGATCGCCTGTGTTCCTGTGTTTGCCTTATCAGCAGCCAACAGCATCTTCTTCTCAGCCGGACCAGTCTATTTCATCAAAGAGATGGGTTTGCCAGCCTCTGTTCCCGGATGGGCAGTTGCCACCAAAAGCCTGTTCGAAGTCGTCATCATCTACTTCGCCATCAAACCAACAGAGCGCATTGGCGAGCGCAACATGATGCTGCTTTCCGGTTTGGGCGCCTTGCTCTTCTTCGCCACCATCACCAGCGCCACCTCCATCAATCAGGTTCTGATGCTTTGCATCATCGAGGGCATGTACTATGGCATTTGTGCCAGCGTTGGCATCACGTTCATCCAGAACTACGCTCGCCACAAACCCGGCATTGCAACCTCGTACTTCGTCAACGCCATCTTCGTTGGCGGGCTGGCCGGCAACATCCTCACCGGTATCGTCGCGTCTTACACCAGCTTCCAGAACACGATCCTGAGCAGCGTAGTCCTCTCAGCCTTAGCCACCCTGATCCTGCTGGTGATCAAGCCACCACAAAGCGAGCAGCTCGCACAAACCTCTTAAGCTCACACCCGCACCCAACACGCACGCAAAAGAGCTCTCCAACATCTCCCTGCTTGCATTTCCTGCAAGGAGATGTATCAATACGTACATCCCCTCGTTTCTCGTTAATCTTTTCCCATCACCCGTGGATTTCCCATGCGCTCTATTCCCGCTGCTCTGGCAATGCTGGATCGCTTTCCCTTTTTGATTCATGCGTACATGCTCATCGGCTCTCTGGCCGTGGCCTGTCTCATTCCGCTGTACAGCTCTTATGTGGTGACAGAGCTGGGCGAACCAGCCTGGAAGCTTGCCATCTACATCGCCAGCTCCACCATTGTGACCTTGTTTTCAAACCGTTACTTCGGCGCGCGCATTGATGCGGGTGCCCGTCTGAAGCCAATTCTGATCCTGTGCACCACGCTTTACATGCTCAACATGGGCCTGCAGTCCGCTATTCCGTCCTACTGGATACTGCTGCTTGGTGTGCCGCTTATGGGAGTCTCTGGCGGAGTGCTCTCCACCATGTTCTCTTTTGGTCGCCTGTTTGCAGAGCAAACCAATCGGGAGCCTGCCAAGTTCAACTCCCATCTGCGCATTTCCATGTCTTTAGGCTGGATGATCGGCACACCGCTGGCCTTCACGCTCTATGGCATCTTTGGTGTCAGCTCCATTTTCCCAACCGCTGGCGTGCTCAGCGTTCTGTGGCTGGCCATGGGCGCCATGATCGTTCCCAAAGACTTCACCACACACCATCCGATAAAAACCAGCAATGGCGGCGGTATCGAGCCCGTGCCGTTTGCGCTCATCTTTGCCTGTCTGCCGATCTTTGCGCTCACAGCCGCCAACACCACCTTTGTGTCAGCAGGGCCAGTCTTCTTCATTGAGGAAATGGGCTTTCCAACCGCAACACCAGGGCTGGCATTCTCAGTAAAGTGCTTTGTGGAGGTGATTGCGATCTTCTTCGTGGTCAAACCTGCTCAAAAGATCGGGCAGAGAAATGCTATGCTGTTTTCAGCAATGCTCGGCACACTCTTCTTCTTGCTGATCGTTCGGGTAACTGACCCAACACAGGTCTATCTGCTCTGTGCACTAGAAGGGCTCTATTACGGCATCAACGTTGGGCTTGGCCTCACCTTCATCCAGTCTTACGCGCCCCACAGACCCGGCATCGCCACGGCTTACTACACCAATGCGCTCTTTGCCGGCGGCTTGATTGGCAACATGACCACAGGCACTGTGGCCAGCATCACTTCCTTCGGAAACACGATCCAGTTTTCCGCGCTCCTTACCCTCCTCTCCGCAGGCATCCTCCTGATGATCCGTGCACCCAAACCGGAAACCAGCCTGCAAGCTTCCTCCTAACTAAGCAACTGAAATGACAGAAATTCTTGAACTTGAAATCTCAACCGATAAGAACAAACTACAGCTGAACAAGATCTACCAGTTTCTTTCAGAAGAGGCCTATTGGAGCAAAGGTCTGCCAAGAGAGACGTTTGACAAAGCCATTGCCAACTCCATCTGCTTTGGCGCCTATCTGGAAAACGGAGAACAGGTGGCCTTCGCCCGCGTGGTGACTGATCAAGCCACCTTTGCATATCTGGCGGACGTTTTTGTCACCCCGGCCCAGCGTGGCAAAGGCATTTCCAAAAAGCTCATGAAAGCGATCGACGCACACCCGGACCTGCAAGGCCTGCGCCGTTTCATGTTAGCCACAGCAGACGCGCATGAGCTTTACAAACAGTTCGGCTTCACCCCATTGAGCACACCAGATCGAATGATGGAGCGCCACAACAAAACGGTCTACCAGACCACCTAGAAGCACCAGTCCGCACGATTACTCGGTCTTTGTTTGCCGGGTGCTAACCACCCGGCAAAGAGTTGAAGCCCACGAACTTTTCAGTCAGTTCGGGTTTGTCAGAATGGATCCCTCAGAACGTCTGATGGTCCGCTTCAACAAAAACACATAAGCCACTACGTTTAAGAAGACGGACCGCTCAATGCTTTATACCGGCGCGTCCATCGCTTGTGCTCATAGCCATCAGGCTCTTTGTCTGCCCAATACTCAATCAGCAACTCAATCGCCAGCAAGTCTTGCTGCTCAGCCGCACTCGTCAAAATGTCCAAGGCATCTTCACCATAGTTGGCTTCTACTTTTCCATTGAGGATCAACCTTGCAACATGGATCTTAAGGGACGGGATTTTGGAGGAAGCAATGCGATACCACATACCCGCTTTACGATAGTTCTGCTCAACATGGCGCCCTTCTTCATAAAGCTCCGCCAGCTTTCTTTGCGCACTGATGTAACCACTGTTTGCGGAGATCTCCAAAGCCTGCAGGGCTTCCTCAACTTCAGCCTGAGCAGGTGTCTGCTTGGAAAAAACAATATTGGCAAGGGTATACCGCGCTTCTGGAGAATACACCCAGCGATCCGGATCAGAGCGAACCAGTTTCTCTGCCAACTCAACGTTTTTCGGCACTGTTAGACCATAAAACAGGTTCACTGCTGTCAGATGCTTCCTGTCCCAGTCTCTGCTGATGCCATCCGTCTTCAGCATCTCATCAACCGTCATCCCACCGGAAAGCCGATGGGTGATCTCGTAGGCTTGCGCAGGACCATGAAGGCCAACTGCCTCCCGCAATATCTCAACGCCTCTTTCATAGTTGCCGGGGAACTCAGAGCCATAGATGTACTTCCTGGCAAGGTCCAGTTGCGCCTGTAAAAGACCAGCATTTGCCGCAACAGTGTATAGCCGCTCCTGCAGTTTTAAGTCCTGATCAATCTGGCTGTATTCCAGATCCTGCGCCGCCTCCAGCGCTACAACAGCATCCCCATTCAGCCCCTGCACCTGACGCCAATGGGCCAACTTATCTGGACGTTCACCATCAGGGGGATTGTTCTCATAGATCCAGACCAGTCGCTTTGCAGCATAGTGGCTCCCAAGGCCCGCCGCTTTGCTAAACCATTTGACGGCATGCTCCACTGCATTGTCCTGCTCTGGGCTCACCTCATCGTAGTACGCCCCCATGTAGACGTAGGCATCTGAATAGCCCTCGTCCGCGAGCTCCTGCAGCAACTGCTTTGCAGCCTCGACATCCTTGTGTTTGTCCGATGAGAACAAGTAAATGCTGGCAAGTTCAAGCTTGGCGGCTTGACTGCCTTTTTCCATCGCAGCTTTATAGGCCGCAACATGCTCATCCTGTTTTAAGTCCAGAATGTCAGCTTCATCTTCCATACGAACAAGGTGGAAGCGCGCTTCTGAGTTGATCTCGCTGCTTTCCTTGTAAAGACGCTTGGCGCGGGCTTTGTTCCGAGGTCCACCAAGACCATCCTCTTCCAGAAACGCCAGATCGATCTTCACATCATCAATACCGGCAGCAAGCGCCGCATCGTACCAATACCGCGCCTCGATATAATCCGCCCTCACGCCCAGCGCATAATGATAGTGGTAGCCAAGATAATCGTAGGAACTTTTGCTGCCGCCACGCGTTGCTTCATGGAACATCTTCAACGAACGTGAGTAATCCTGCTCTGCTCCATCCCCATAATAGGAGATAAGACCAAGGCGATACGCAGCAAAGGTGCTTCCTCCTTCTCGCGCGACCTCATATAGCTCTATGGCTTTCTGGTCATCTTTCTCAACACCCAGCCCTTGCTGATAAAGAAACGCCAGATCCGCATTCGCGTTGGTGTACCCCTCCGCAATCGCATCCTCATAGTACTGCCGAGCCTTCAGATAATCTTTCTCAACGCCAAGGCCTTCATCATAAACATTCCCCAGCCGCACCAGAGCCAGTGAAGACCCCACCTCCACCGCTTGCAGATAATACTCCCGCGCCTTGGCATGATCAGTCTCAACGCCGTAACCATCGCGGAAGCAATCCCCCAGTCCAACCATACCAGACCGGGCACCTCGCAGGACACTTTCCTCATAAAGTGCAATCACTTCCTCAGGAGTGCTGTCCTCAGGCGTCAAATACCTCTTGAGATAGGCTAGATAGCCCGAAGCCGTTCCATTCCCCCGCTTACGGGCAAGCTGATAGTACTCCTCGGCCTTCCCATAATCGGGCTCCCCGAGCGTACCTTCCTCGTAAAGCTCACCAATCCTCACCAGCGAGTAAGAGGAGCCCCACTCAGCTGCCAGCTCAAAATACTCAACCGCCTTGGCAACATCCTTGGGAACATCGTGCCCTTCCAGATAGATATCCGCCAAATCCGACGCAGCGCCGGGAGAGGAATGTCCGAGCTCTTCCTCCAGCAGGCTGAGCACGCGCTCAATATCAACCTCACCCAGATGCCCGTCATAAATCAGCTCAGCCAATCGCGAGGCGGCTACATCGCTCCCCGCCTCCCGGCCACGCTCGTAATACTCAGCAGATTTTTCGTAATCCGGAGAGCCATCCAGGATCCCCTCCTTGGCAAAGTCACCAAGAAAATCCAACGCCACGTAATACTCAAGAGAGGCAAGCTGTTTCAGGATCTTCAGTCCGTAGGCGACATCCTTACGAACGCCTTCGCCATCCACATAGAGCCGCCCCAGCTGCGCCTGTGCCCAATCATCACCCAGTTGTGCAGCTTCAAAGTAAAGCTCCGCCGCCCGCTCAGGATCCGGCACCACAAAGTGCCCACGCTCATAGATGATCGCCAACAGGACCTTGGCATCAACGTGCTGCTGTTCAACCGCCTTCGTCAGCCAGTAATGCGCTTGCTCGTAGTCCAGCGCAATACCGTCTCCCAGCCAGAACGACTCCCCCAGCTGGTACTGCGCATTCACATCGCCCTGCTCCGCCCGCAGCCGCAACTCATCAAAGTCGATGCTCTCCACTTTGCTGCGATGCTCTTCCAGAACGGAGCGCTTATAGCCGCGCTGTTCCAACACCTCACGCAAACCCGCCACACGTTCCTGTTCTGCATAGGGAGCCGCACAGACGCCTTGCGCAAAACCCATGCAGACACTGGTCAGGAGAAAGGCAGAAAGAACGCGCGAAATCATTGAAACAGCACCCTTAAATATAACTAGGCAATCATTCACTCCCCTCAAATCGGAAGTCAATCAAAACCACACAAACCCTGAACTTAATAACCCAAGGTTGCGACGCGTGATTAGGCCTTCAGCAACCAAAAACCTCATTTCAAACAGTGGTTGAGCCTCCCCCTTAACTGCAACGCGATAAGGAAGGGGCAACTCTACTCCGGAGGTCGGGAATGACGCCCAACAAAACCAAAAAATCCTTTGCCCGCCAAATCCTATGCACATCCCTTGGTGTCAGCGTGGCCTGGTCCCTGTCCCTCACAGCAACCATGGCTGCAACCGTCACCAACCCGGCAACGCGCTTCACAGGTGAGATCTATGAGAACATCTTAAAGCAGCTGCCCTTTGCTGATGAGGAAGACTTCAAGGATGCGCAGGCCGGCTATCTCGCCCCTCTGCCAGATGGCGGTGTGGTGAAGAATGCCAAGGGCGAGATCGTCTATGACCTCTCCAAGTTCGATTTCATCATGCAAGGCTCCATCGCCCCGGAAACTGTCAACCCAAGCCTCTGGCGTCAATCCCAGCTCATCCTGCTCAGCGGCTTCTTCCAGGTGTCGGAGCATATCTTCCAGGTCCGCGCGGCAGACCTGTCCAACATCACCTTCATTGAAGGCGACGAAGGCATCATCATCGTGGACCCGCTGATCTCCGAGGAAACCGCCCGCTACGCTCTGGAGCTCTACTACGAGCAACGCGGCAAGAAGCCGGTCAAAGCCATCATCTACACCCACAGCCATGTCGATCATTTCGGCGGCGTGCGCGGCGTGGTGGATGAGCAGGACGTGATCAACGGCAAAGTGAAGGTCTACGCCCCGGAAGGCTTCATGGAACACGCCGTCTCGGAAAACGTGATGGCCGGTAACGCCATGAGCAGACGTGCCTCCTACATGTACGGCAACCTGCTGCCCCATTCCCCACAAGGACAAGTAGGGGCAGGCCTCGGTCCAACCACATCAACCGGCACCGTCACCCTCATTCCGCCAACGGACATCATCAAGGACAATGGCGAGACCCACACTATCGACGGCCTCACCTTCGATTTCTGGATGGCGCAGGATTCTGAAGCCCCTTCTGAGTTCTTCTTCTACATTCCAGAGCTCAAAGCCCTGTGCACGGCTGAAGATGCCACCCACACAATGCACAACACATACTCATTGCGTGGCGCAAAACTGAGAGATCCTCTGGGCTGGTCCAAGTACATCAACGAGGCCATCTACAAGTACGGCAAGGATGTCGAGATCCTCTTTGCCCCGCACCACTGGCATCTGTCAGGCAATGACAAGATAATGGAGCACCTGCGCAATCAGCGTGATCTTTACCGTTACATCAACGATCAGCCTCTGCGCTTGGCAAACCACGGCTTCCGTATGACGGAGATTGCAGAGATATTGGAAGTGCCGGAAACCCTGCAGCACGACTGGAGCGCACGCGGCTATTACGGTTCGTTCAACCACAACGTCAAATCCACCTACGTGCGCTATCTCGGCTGGTTCAACGGCAACCCGGCCACCCTGCACGAGTATCCGGAACGCATCTCTGGCCCTAAGTACGTTGAGTTCATGGGCGGTCCAGCCGTCCTCCTGCAAAAAGCCCAGGAATCCTATGACGAAGGCGACTATCGCTGGGTTGTGGAAGTGCTCAACCACTTGGTCTTCGCCCAACCGGACAACAAAGATGCCGCAAAGCTGCAGGCAGATGCACTGGAGCAGCTCGGCTATCAAGCAGAGTCCGGCCCATGGCGCAACTTCTATCTGTCAGGTGCACAGGAGCTGCGCAGTGGCATTGAAGACTTGCCCGCTGTCGACACCGCCAGCCCCGATATCATCCGCTCCATGGATATCGACCTACTGTTCGACTATGCGGCCATGCGCCTGAACAACACCAAGGCAGGCAACCAGCAAATCAAACTGAATTGGGTCTTCCCGGACACAGATCAGAAGTACGCCATGGAACTGCAGAACGCAGCACTCAGCCACATCGCAGGCTATCAGCTGGAAAATGCAGACGCGACCGTCACCATGGACAGAAGCACCCTCGACAACATCATGCTTGGCATGGAAACCTTTGAAGAAGCGATCCAATCCGGCATGATCTCAGTTGATGGAGAAGCCTCCAAACTCACCGATCTGCTCGGCATGTTGGATACCTTTGACTTCTGGTTCAACATCGTTCGCCCAGTGCCCTTGGACAAAGCCAATCAGGGCGGCACCAGCAAATAACATTCACCTCTCCCGATGAAGCAAAAGAGCCGGTTTGAAACCGGCTCTTTTTGTCTATGCTTCTGCGTATCTTTATCTGAAAACCGGCCACCACTTTTCAGCGATACGCTTTAATTGTGTGGCTGGGTTCGCAACCGCCACTCAAGCTGGTTAAGCGCCCGCTCCGCATCCCGATAACCCTGCTCTGCCGCCATCTTATAAAAATCACGAGCCTTCACCAGATTGCGGTCCATACACCGCCCGCTCTCATGGCAATAACCCAGCAGATAAAAGGCTTCGGGCACGCCTTTGGAAGCTGCAAGCAAAAACATCCGCGCCGCTTCACTCGGGTTTGGCTCTTCATCAAAGCCCTGCAAATAGACTTTGCCCAGCAGCACATCCCCCACGGGCTCACCGCGCTCGGATGCCTCCCGGAACAGATCCTTGGCCCGCTCAATATCCTGCGGCACACCGCGCCCATTGAGATAGAGCAGCCCCGCATTGGTCAGCGCAAACGGAAACCGGGCAGAGGACGCCGTATAAAACTCCAGTGCCAACTCGTAGGATTGCGGAACCCCGCGACCATTTTCATAAAGCACACCTAGATCATTCAATGCCTGCGCATTGCCCTGCTTGGCAGCTGCTTTGTAAAGGCCAATGGCTTTCTTCAGGTTCGGCTTCGTTCCCTGCCCAAGCAGATAGAACCGCCCAAGAGCAAACTGAGATCGGGCCAACCCACGCTTCGCCGCCCGCTCATAATGATAAAACGCCAGCTCCAGATCCCGCTGAACGCCAACACCATCCTCATAAAGCGTGCCGAGATAATGGTTCCCCAGCAGGTGCCCTGCATCAGCGGCAACCCGGTAATGACGAATGGCCCCCATCAGATCAGCCTTCCCGCCATCCCCATTCTCAAGCAGTTCGCCCAGCGGCACATGCGCATCAATGGAACCCAATGCAATCGCCTTTTTATAAAGCGCACGAGAGCGCATCGCATCCCGCTCAACACCAACACCGTCACGATAAAGGCCAGCAAGGTTCTCAATACCCTGCATCAGCCCTGCCATGGCTGCGCCCTTCACCCAATAAAAGGCCAGCTTCGGGTCACGGGCAACACCAATGCCATGCAGATACAAAAGACCCAGATTGTTCTGCGCCCAGGCATCTCCCCAATCCGCTGCAAGCTGGTACAGCTCTCGCGCTTTCACAGGGTCAGCTTCACCATGCTTCCCCTGCCGGTAGATTTCGCCCAAATTGTTATAAGCTGCGGCAAGCCCCATCTCACCCGCTCGCTCATAAAGCTCCATGGCAACCGGCAAATCACGCGGCACCCCATGGCCCATCTCATGCGCAACAGCCAGTCCAAAGACAGCCTGCGCATTGCCCGCAAGGGCCTCTGCACTCAGTGAGTTGATGAGCGCACTCTTGGACATTTCTGCCCGGGTGGAACGATGGATCTTCCCCGCCCTGTTATGCAGCAGCGTCAAACCACCAACGCCCTTGGTCAGCAACAGTTCCTTTTCACTCCCGGTCGCCTGCCAGCTCACGGCATAAGCAGGCAGCCCTTTGGCAACCGCAAGCAAGCATAGGAGTGAAACCAGAATGCGCATGAGAACCTTCTCAACTGTGATTGTCACGGGTCACAAAGAGCGCCATGCGATAAGGGCAAACAGGGTCTGCCTGCGGTAAGCTCTTGTCAGCCAACGAACCTCATGCAAGTAGTTAATCGTTAATCTTTTCGGGTTGGGTATCCTTCAAATCGCGTTGGTCACTTGAAACCATTTCCTCTTTTGGGCCACTATTGGCTGGTTGTTTCAACTAGACCGAAAAGAAGACTGGCGAATCCAGAGCTACGACTTCCTCGGGCACTATTGCTTTTCGTCATAAGTTGTTTTTTGGAGAACCAAGAAGAATGCATTGCCAAATGCGCCCGGCTGAAAAAAGCCAAGCCATTGCCCTCACAAACATAATGCACGCAGCCAAAGGCCACTGGGGCTATGATCCTCAGGACATGCAGGAGTTCCGCGATCACTGGAAGATCACGCCGGAAATGATCGACAAAGATCCGATCCTTGTGATCTTGGAGGAAGATCATCCCATCGGTTTTGCCCGTGTTCTCAAAGAAAGCACGGAGGTTGCGCTGCTCGATTGTCTGTTTGTGTTGCCAGAGGCACACGGAAAAGGCCATGGCGCATGGCTGCTGGAAGGCGCAGAGGAAACCGCCAAACGCATGCAATGCACGCAGCTGCGCCTTGAATCAGATGCAAATGCAGCTCCGTTCTATGCTCATCACGGCTATCACAGCACCAGCAGCAGGCCGAGTGCTTTCCAGGGTGCTGGCCCGATTGAGCACATGCAGAAGGATCTCACGCCTCAGATCCACGAGATCTCCGAAATTGACCTGAAGCTCGATATGGCCGCCACCTGGGACTTTGCGACCCACAACAGCGAGGCTATCAAAGCCAACTGGCAAACCCTGATCTCTGATAATCCGGATCTTTGGGATGGCAAAGTCCTGTCACTCTATCAGTACTCCTTGGACAACGCCCAGTTCACTGGCGAACTGGTAGAGATCAACTACTCCGAATTTCTGGCGTGGCGCGACTGGGGCTTCCCGGACAGAAGCGCAAAGGATCTGTTCGGCTGCACTGTGCTGCACTCCAGAGAAGGTCACTTGGTCTTTGGTAAAATGGCTGGCAACACCGCAACCGCCGGTCAGGTTTACCCGCCAGGTGGAAATCTTGATCTCAATGATATCACTCCCTCCGGTGAGGTGGATATCTTCGGCTCCATTGCTCGTGAGCTGGAAGAAGAAACCGGTCTCACACTCGATCAGGGTGATCTGGGTGAGGTCCTTGCCATTGAAGATGGACCACGGCTGGCCATTGCCCGTATTTTAACATTGCAACTCAGCTCAGACGAAATCCTTTCAAAAATCTCACATTTCAACGCAAACCAGGAAAAACCTGAGTTGGAAGAAGCAGTTATCATTACATCACCAGAAGATCTGAAAGCCTATCGCGTGCCACCTTATGCAATCGCGCTCACCGCACATCTGTTAAATTAACGAGCTATATTCATTTGCAGACTTGTATTTGGTGCCAAAACAATCTTGAGTAGCGCTCAAGCTAACATTTTTCGCATGCTGGGCTCATGCTCCAAGGCCATCAGCCCAGCACCAAACTGAGATAATTGGACTTTAAAATGGCCAGACCTTATGCCCTGCTAGACGTTTTCACTGATAAGGCGCTGGCAGGTAATCCGCTTGCAGTCGTTCTGGACGCAAAAGGATTATCAGACTCTCAGATGCAGCGGATCGCCTGCGAGTTCAATCTCTCTGAAACCGTCTTCGTTTTGCCGCCGGAAAACCCGGCTCATAACGCATCCATCCGCATCTTCACACCATCCATGGAACTGCCATTCGCCGGTCATCCAACAGTTGGCACTGCAGTGCTGCTGGCTGAGAACCGCTTTGGCGCACCGGATAACGACATGGATATGCTGGTACTGCTGGAAGAGAAAGTCGGTCTGGTTCGCTGCGCTGTCGCCCTGCAAAAAGGCAAAGCCACTTCCGCTGAGTTTGATGTGCCAAGCTACCGAAGCCAGCGCAGAAACTGGGCGACAAAGATGTAATCGCTGCAGCGCTCTCGCTGGAACCAAATGAAATCACTTTCGAAAACCACAAGCCGAAAGCGTGGGAAGCAGGTGTTCCATTTGCATTTGTTCCTGTGGCTGACATGGACGCCATCAACCGCATCCAGCCCGTACACAAGTACTGGGACGAAGCGTTCGGCGATATCGCGCACAACAACGCCTTCGCCTATTGCCGCCAGACCATCCATGTAGACAGCGCCTTCCACGCCCGCATGGTCTACTTGGAAAACAGCCTGCCACGGGAAGACGCTGCGACCGGATCTGCCGTCGCCGCCTTCGCCGGGTCCATTGCCGAGTTTGATGCCCCGCTGGATGGCACACACAAGTATCTCATTGAGCAGGGCTTCAAGATGGGTCGCCCCTCCTCCATCTCACTGGAAATGGAGATGCAGTCCGGCAAAATCCACGCGCACCGCATTGGCGGACAGGCAGTTGTCCTCGCACGCGGCGAACTGCTGCTTTGATCGATTATTCCGCAGGAGCGCTTCAAGCCTCCTCCGCTTTTCCGCTGCGCTGTGAACCAATTGAGATTATCTCAGCGTGAGCTGCATATACTTTTGAGTAATCAGAGCCCTGTCTTTGAGTAAAATTCTTGCGTTTCCACCTCATATCCGCTAGGAAAATTACAGATTTGGCAAAAACGAGACTTACTCGGTAACGCTTAAAGAAGAATTGGCTAGTAATTTCAGACGAGTATCTGACACCTAAGTGATTAGAAACGTTTGATTCTGAGCCATAGCGACGAAAAGGCAGCTGACAGATAATGATCGCGAACCGCGACAATCTGAATGAAAACAGCACCATGCGCCCGCATGGCGGCCTCTTCCTACGCACCCTCCTTCTACTTAGATGCCCCTAGGCGTCGGCTGCCCCGTATCTGGGCGGGCACTTAGGGGATCATCTAAATATCTGAGATTGAAGGAAAATCCCCAGGCGCTATTCAGGACAAGCAAGCTGTCGGGGCAAAGTTGAAGGCATCACCAATGACCGCATCCGCTAAAGACCAAGTAGTTATTTTCGACACCACCCTGCGCGACGGAGAACAATCTCCAGGCGCGTCCATGACATTGGAAGAAAAGCTGCAAGTCGCAGAATTACTTGACACAATGGGCGTTAACATCATTGAGGCTGGCTTCCCGATTGCGTCTCAGGGTGACTTTGAAGCGGTCAGTGAAATCGCCAAACGCTCCCAGAACTCCATCATCGCAGGTCTGGCCCGCGCAATTCCGGCAGACATCGATCGCGCTGGAGAAGCGATTAAGCTGGCAAATCAAGGCCGTATCCATACTTTCGTCTCCACCTCTCCGATCCATCTGCAGTTCCAGATGAACAAGACCGAAGAGCAGGTTCTGGAGATCATCACCAAAACCGTGACACAGGCTCGCAACCTGATCGATGACATCGAGTGGTCCGCCATGGACGCCACCCGTACCTCCATCGAATACCTGAGCCGCTGCGTGGAAGCCGCCATCAACGCTGGTGCAACCACCATCAACCTGCCAGACACCGTTGGCTACGCAACACCTGCCGAATATCAGAGCATGTTCGAGCAGATCATTGCGAACGTGCCGAACTCAGATAAAGCAGTATTCTCAGTACATTGTCACAATGACCTGGGTCTGGCTGCTGCAAACTCTCTGGCTGGTGTCGCAGGTGGTGCACGTCAGATCGAATGTACAATCAACGGCTTGGGCGAGCGTGCTGGTAACGCGGCTCTGGAAGAAATCGTCATGGCCCTGCGCACCCGCAGCGATGTGTTGCCATATGAGTGCTCCATCGATCCAGCCTATCTGACCCGCGCTTCCAAGCTGGTTTCCGCCGTTTCTTCCTTTCCCGTCCAGTACAACAAAGCCATCGTAGGCAAGAACGCATTTGCTCACGAGAGCGGCATTCACCAGGACGGCATGCTGAAGCACGCAGAGACCTACGAAATCATGCGTCCGGAAGACGTAGGAGTTCGCGCAACTTCCCTGGTCATGGGCAAGCACTCCGGTCGTCATGCGTTCAAAGACAAGCTGTCTGAGTTGGGTTACGAGTTGGGCGACAACGCTCTGCAGGAAGCCTTCCGTCGCTTTAAAGACTTGGCAGACCGTAAGAAAAACGTCTACGACGAAGACATTGAAGCGCTGGTGGAAGATCAGATCACCATCGAAAGCGAAAGCGTCAAGGTTATCGCTCTGACCGTGATTGCAGGTACCGGCGGACCACAGAAAGCCATCCTGACCATGGATGTCAACGGCAAGCACGAGACCCGCGAAGCCACTGGCGACGGCCCTGTCGATGCAACCTTCAATGCCATCAAGGCAATCTGGCCACACGATGCAACCATGTCCCTCTATCAGGTACATGCAGTCACCGAAGGCACCGATGCACAGGCTGAGGTTTCTGTACGTCTGGAAGACAACGGCAAGATCGCAACTGGTAAAGGTGCCGACACCGATACTCTGGTCGCATCCGCCCGCGCCTACGTTTCAGCTCTGAACAAACTGGCCATTCGCCGCCAGCGTCAGGTGAACGTTGAAGATGCGATCAGCGTTTAAGCCTATGTAATTTCAAGGAAAGAGCGCGGGTTGAATGCCCGCGCTTTTTTGTGCCTGCTTAGGCAGGAACAGCCAGCTTCTGGCAGCTTGGGCTCAGCACCTGATAGAACTCGCAGGGCATGCCATCCACCATCCGTGTCTCACGGAACTCAAAGCCAGCACGTATCATCACCTTCTTGGAGGCATGGTTCTCCGGATGCGCAAAGGCAAGCAGATGGGAGTAATAGGTGTTCTCAAAGAACCACTCCACAAGCGCCTGCGCGATCTCACTGCCTAGCCCTTGGTTCCAGTAATGCTGATGCAGGGTGTAGCCCATCTCGACTTCAGCGGTCTTCTCATAAAGAGAGAAGCCGGCTCGTCCAACGAACTCACCATCACGCGTAGACAGATGCCACTTGCTGAAGCCCATCAGTTCCTGTGTTTCAATGAAACCAGCCAACCGCTTTTTCACGGTAGAGATGTCCCAGGCCACATTGGTGGGCTGCAGATACCGGTTAACGACTGGGTTACTATGGAGGCAAACTAGATCTGCCAGATCATCAGAGGTAAAAGGACGTGCCCGGAGCCGTTTGGTTTCCAGAATTGGGAGTGTCACGCTCGCTTCCTCCATTATAATCACACGCCAGCCAGTCCGTGAAAACAGGCCACGTGAGACCAACAGCCTCTGGTCATTTTCGGAACTAACTTTCCCGACGAAAGACCACTTTTAATGCATGCGCTATGCTTACAAGCATGGGCGAAACTTAAAGGCGAGTGCTTGATGGCACTTTAATATGTCTAAAAAGCGTCAGAACCCATGTTTCATGCAATCCTTTGAAATTCAGTAGGATTTTCTCGAAGAAAGTATGCAGACAACATTTATTACGGCAAAATTACGTTCTCAAATTACCATAGATTTGCCGGATAACGCTATTTATGCGATCCGCACAATGACTTAAGGTAAACCTACCCTAACAGCACCCATAACAATCACTTAAAATTAGTACTGGTCGGTGGAGTAATCTCACACCGACCAGAGCTCTAAGGAGCCTCAGCTCCGCCGCATATTTAAATTCTCGGAAAAAAGTATGGCTTGTTTGGCGGCCTCTGCCAAACGTGCGCCTCTCTTTAAAGAAACCATAGAAAGTTGTCACTCAGAAATTCATTCGTAAAACTATCTATCTGCTAATTTTAACAGGGAATTTCGCCTATCAATAAAATCGGGCGTCACGCTTTCTCTGAGAAAGCTGTCTTCACAGTTTCGACAAACTCGGCGACATCATCCGGATTCAGCGGATCAAGGTTCGGCCAACTGGAAAGTTGTCCCCTGAAGAACGTGGATTGTCGCTTAGCGTAGCGGCGAGTCTCCGTCTTCGCTTTCTCAATCGCCCATTCCATCGTGGTGTGTCCATTCGCAGCTTCCGCTAGCTGCTTCACCCCAATCGCCTTCATCACCTGTAGGTTGGGATCAAGCCCCTTGGCCCAGAGCGCACAAACCTCTTCAACAGCTCCTTGCTCCACCATCATATCAAACCGGCGATGGATACGATCATGCAGCACCTTCCGGTCCGGCGAGAGCACAATGGTGACAGCTTCATCAGCAGCAAGCAAAGGTGTGCTTCGCTCATTCTGCCAAACAGAGAGTGACTTGCCTGTCCCCTCAATGACCTCCAGAGCCCGCACGATGCGCTGTGTGTCTGACGGATGCAACCGCTCCGCCATAACCGTATCACGCTCCCCAAGCGCTGCATGAAGCTCCTCAGAAGTAGCTTTATGCGCAAACGTGCGCCAACGCTGGCGAATGTCCTCTGGAATATCCGGCAGCAAGGAGAGGCCTTCTAAAGCTGATTTGAAGTACAGCCCGGTTCCACCAACAACCACCAGCGGACGATTATCCTCTCGAGCCCTCGCCAACAGCTCACCAAACTCGGTCAACCAGTTCATCACACTGTAAGGCTGCTCACTGGCCACATGACCGAACAGGTAATGAGGTGCTTGCGATTCTTCTTCTGCACTCGGGCGAGCGCTCAATATGTGCAGATCAGAATAGATTTGCATGGAATCTGCATTAACAACCCACGCATCCAGCTCTTTTGCCAGTTGAATGGAAAGAGCTGTCTTGCCGCTGGCCGTCGGTCCGGCTATCAACACGGCAACAGGCCTTTTCCCAGTGCCATTCACTTGCACAGTTCGAGAGCTGCTTATGTCGTTTGTTGTCACGCTCATTTCCAATCCAGCCAAACCTGCTGTCACTGAAGACCTTATCGAAAAGATCAGTGCCCTTCTGCCCGCAACGCCTCAGGTTAAAGTTCTCCGACCACAGATCGCAGTTGATCTGGCGGTTGAAGCACCTGCAGATGCTGAAGAGCTCGAAAGCTCTATTCGCACAAACCTTGCAGATGCACCAGTTGACGTTTTCATTCAACCCCAGAATGGCCGCAGAAAGAAACTCCTGATCGCAGACATGGATTCCACCATGATCCAGCAGGAATGCATCGACGAACTGGCAGCAGAGCTGGGCCTGAAGGAAAAGATCTCCGATATCACCGAACGTGCCATGCGCGGTGAGATCGAGTTTGAACCTGCTCTGCGTGAACGCGTTGCACTACTGAAAGGCCTCGGCACCGAGGTGATCGGCAAGACCATCGAGAACCGCATCACCCTGACACCGGGTGGCAGAGAACTCATCCAGACCATGAAAGCCAACGGTGGCTACGCAGCACTGGTCTCTGGTGGTTTCACGTCCTTTACCCGTAAGATCGCTGAGGTCATAGGCTTTGATGAAAACAAAGCCAACACCCTTTTGGAAGCCGACGGCAAACTCTCTGGAGAAGTGGCTGAGCCAATTCTCGGCAAGCAGGCCAAGCTGGATCGCCTGAACGAGCTGACAGAAGAAAAGAACATCGCTCTGGAAGATGCAATCGCAGTCGGTGATGGCGCGAATGATCTTGCTATGATCTGCGCTGCGGGCCTCGGTGTTGCCTTCCACGCGAAGCCAAAGGTCGCGGCTGAGGCACGCGCCATGATCAACCACGGCGATCTGACCGCCCTGCTCTATCTGCAGGGTTACAGCTATGATGAGTTCGTGAAGAACTAAACTTCACCAACCAACAAAAAAGCCGCTCCCAATACGGAAGCGGCTTTTTCCATGTCTTATAAGGGCGTCTTATTCTTCGATACGAACCGCAACGAAGCGAAGCTCACCAGCACCATTGGAAAGCAACAGCAACGCAGAGCGGCGCTTGTCGGCTTTCAGAGCTTCAACCATATCAACAACGTCTTTCGGTGAAGCCACTGGTTCTTGAGCGACCTCAACGATCACGTCACCAGCACGCACCCGCTTGTCTTCGGCAGAGCTGCCCTCAGCCACGCGAGTGATCACCACGCCTTCAATTTCATCGGAAAGAGCGAAGCGTTCACGAAGAGGCTCATCAATCTTGGCAAGAGACAGACCCAGCACAACGGTCTCGTCAGCTTTATCCTTCGGGCTTTCCTGCTCTTCTTCAACCTGTTCAACTTCAGCTACTTCATCAAGACGGCCAAGCGTGACTTCGATCTCAACCTCTTCACCACGGCGAAGAACAGTCAGCGGCACGGTGCTGCCAATTGTGGTGGTCGCAACCATACGCGGCAGATCACGCATCTCAGGCACTTCACGACCATCAAAGGTAAGCACCACATCACCCGGCATGATGCCTGCTTCCTTTGCAGGACCATCTTCAGAAACGCCGGCAATCAACGCACCCTGCGCGTTATCCATGCCAAGGCTCTCGGCAATCTCGTCAGTCACATGCTGAATACGAACGCCCAACCAACCGCGTCGGGTTTCACCAAACTCACGCAGCTGCGCAATCACACGAGTTGCGGTTTCAGCAGGAATAGCAAAGCCAATGCCGATAGACCCACCAGACGGTGAGAAGATCACCGTGTTGATGCCCACAACCTCACCGTCCATGTTGAACAACGGACCACCAGAGTTACCGCGGTTGATCGCAGCATCGGTTTGAATGAAGTTGTCATATGGACCGGAGTTGATATCACGGTTACGCGCTGAAACGATACCAGCCGTCACAGTGCCACCAAGGCCAAACGGGTTACCAATCGCCATCACCCAGTCACCAACACGCAGCACTTCTGAGCTGCCAAATTTGACTGAGTCCAGTGTAGATTGGGGCTCAACCTTCAAGACAGCAAGGTCAGTCTTTTCATCTGAGCCAAGAAGCTCAGCGGAAAGCTTTGTGCCATCATTGAAGTTGACGGTAATCTCATCAGCACCTTCAATCACATGGTTGTTCGTAACAATGATGCCCTCATCACCATCGATCACAAACCCGGAACCAAGCGACTGAACCCGCTGAGGACTTTCACCTTCAGGTTCTTGCCCATTGAAAAACTCTTCAAAAAATTCCTGGAATGGAGATCCTTCCGGAACATCAGGCAACTGAAGAGAACGCTTGGCTTTCACACGCTGCGCAGTGGAAATATTCACCACAGCATCGCCAAGTTCTTCTGCAAGATCCGCCAGAGATTCAGGGCCACGTGCCTGAGCGTTGTTAAAGCTGCCGGTCACTGCCGCAACTCCAAGCACGCTCGCAAAAACAATTGCCTTGATTGATCGTCCAAGCTCAAGGCGAGGGAAAACACCGGCCATAAGCCATCTCCTCAGATTATCAGGTGAGCATACACGCGCCACCAGAACGCATTCTGAAAACAAATATGCCCGCGCTTGGTTAATAAAGCGCGGGCAAAACTAACATTTATTTTTTTACAGCGTCAGGCTGAATTCTCGCAGTTGTATCATTGGCAAATCTGCGTCTAGCCACTCAGCGAACGCACCAACCATACAATCAGAACACCCAACGCCATTGCTGCGACACCACCAAGACGGAGAGACTGATCAGGAATTTCCTGAGCCTTCCGCATGAACTCCTTCAAATGACCCGGGGCAAGAGCGTAGACCACTCCCTCAACAACGAGGACAAGCCCCAGAGCCACAATAAAATCATTCATTACTGGGCAGCACCAGCCGCCGGAGCACTTACATTTCCGCGTGGATCGTTGAAGTAGCGGAAGAAGTCAGAGTCCGGAGACAGGACCAGAGAGGTATCACCCTTCTCCATTGCGGTCCGGTACGCCTGCATAGAGCGATAGAACTCGAAGAAGCCTGGGTCTTTGCCATAAGCTTCAGCGAAGATCTGGTTGGCAGCCGCATCACCATCACCGCGGATCACCTGCGCATCACGCTCAGCTTCCGCAACAATAACGGTCGCATCACGGTCCGCACGGGACTTAATGCGGCGGGACTGCTCTTCACCCTGTGCGCGGATTTCAGTCGCTTCACGCTGACGCTCGGTCTGCATGCGGCGGAAAATCGCCTGGGAGTTCGCTTCCGGAAGGTCCGCACGGCGGATCTTCACGTCAATCACGTCCATACCAATCGCAGCAGCACGCTTATCAACGTCCTGACGGATCTGCTCCATCAGGTTGGAACGATCATCACGAACCACCTGCTCCAGAGTTGCGTTACCCAAAACGCCACGCAGACTGGAATCCAGGAACGTAGCCAGACGGGAAGCACCCGCAGGAATGTTGTTCACGGACTGATAGAAGCGGACTGGATCGGAAATCCGGTAACGCGCAAACGCATCAACCAGAAGACGCTTTTTGTCAGCAAGGATTGGCTCGATTGGAGGCATGTTCAGATCAAGGATACGCTTGTCGATGATCAGAACGTTCTGCCAAGGAGCTTTGAACTTGAGGCCCGGAGTTGTCTGAACGCCGCGTACTTCACCAAACTGCAGAACCAATGCCTGCTGTGCTGGGTTCAGGCTAAATGTGGACCAGTAAAGAACCAGCGCAACGATAGCAATTGCAATGCCAAGAAGACCACTTTTCATCAGTTGTTTCCTCCAGCACGCTTGTTCAGCTGGTCAAGCGGCAGGTATGGCACCACGCCATTCTGCTGACCGTTTCCGTCAATGATAATTTTTGGATTTTTACTCAAGACCTCTTCCATTGTCTCAAGATAGAGGCGCTGACGAATAACGTCCGGAGACTTCGCGTATTCCTCATAGATTTTGGTAAAGCGATCAGCCTGACCTTTTGCTTCCGCAACTGTTTTATCACGGTAACCTTGTGCTGCTTCAGAGACGCGAGCAGCAGAACCGCGCGCTTCTGGAACAATCCGGTTTGCATAAGCCTGCGCTTCGTTCTGTACACGTTCCTGGTCAGCACGCGCTGCCTGAACATCACGGAACGCTTCAATAACCTGCGCTGGCGGGTCAACCTTCTGCATCTGAACGTTGGTGATCTGGATACCAGACTTGTAGTTATCCAGCGTCTCCTGCATCAGCTTCTGAACAGCCTGCTGGATCGGTGTACGACTTTCAGTCAGAATCGCATCAATCTGAGAGCTACCTACGACTTCACGCATCGCGCTTTCAGCAACAGCTTTAACGGTGCCTTCCGGGTTTTGAATGTTAAACAGGAATTCCTGAACACCAGTAGGAGTGTTCTGAATGACCCACTGAACCTTGAAGTCAACATCAACGATGTTTTCGTCACCGGTCAGCATCAGGCTTTCTTCTGGCACATCGCGTGTAGAAACCGCGCTGCGACCGGAGAACTGCTGCAGACCAATTGTGGTCTCGCGAACACCTTGTACGTTTGGTGTTTCGACAGAACCGATCGGATACGGCCAGTTGTAGTTCAGACCTGGACCGGTCTGGCCCACGACCTTACCGAACACCATAGGAACGCCCACATAACCTTCGTCAACGCGATAAAGGCCAGTAGCCATCCAAATCAAAACAGCAACGAGGATCGCGAACAGAACACCTTTAAAGCCAAGGCCACCGCCATCACCTGGAAGAACAGTCTTCAGATGATCCTGGCCACGCTTTAAAATTTCCTCGAAATCAGGTGGGTTACCGCCGTTGTTACCGCCGCCACGCTGTGGGCCGCCGCCACCGCCCCAAGGGCCACCACCGCCCTTGTTGCCGCCGGAGTTCCCCCAAGGGCCGCCGTTATTGCCGCCACCTCCGCTTTGATTGCTCCAAGGCATAGAGAGATCCCTTTACTAGGTATGCTGCCGGACAAACCGACAAATAAATGAGAGTTGGACTAAGCCAACTATTACTTGATTAGGGTTATAGGCAAGTTACCAGCGCCTTTCAACGAATGCAGATAAGCCAAAAGGCTGCACTTTATGGAAAAACACCCAAACCCCACAGAAACCGGACATTATTGAAGAAGATAAGCCTTCTTTCGCGCGTTTCAACCGACGCTCAAAAGCTCACCTACAAATTTCAGCTGTAAGAATTAAAGGCATATTCTGGCAAATTCTTGCTGTTTTGCTCAACAAAACGTAAACCACGCCAAGACACAGCAGAAACGTGCAGGTTCACACATCCTCAGCTTTCAGGCGGCTGCCTTAAACGCATGTCCACATGCGGAATGCCATCTTCCGGATAAATCTCGGAAATCGCAAAGAAACCGCACTGGCCATAAAAATCCTGAAGGTAGGCTTGAGCCTGCAGCTCAACGCGGGCGTCATCATTGGTGGCGGCGCAATAAGAAAGCGCTGCATCCATCAGTTTCCGAGCAATGCCCTGCCTCGTGCTTCCTTGGCAACAATCACACGGCCAATCTTGAACACATCGCCATCTTCGTATTTCAGGAGGATACGCAACGCTCCGATGATCTCGCCTGCATCATTCAGCACCAACACATGCTTAGCGACCGGATCCAGCCCATCAACGTCGGGATAAGCACATTCCTGTTCAACAATGAACACATCACACCGAAGCTTCAGCAGCGAGTACAGCTGTTCAAGACTGAACTCGTTGAAGTCTTTAAGCTCAAGAAACTGGGACATTCCACCTCAAAATTCCGCAGCTTACTCCCACGGAGCAAGCCTCAAACCCTCTGTTATGTTGGTCTTCAGCGTTCATTTTGCAAGGGAATTGCTGCCAAAAACTAATCTTTAGGCAGATTTCACACGCAGAAACAGAAGGAAAGACCGCACGTACTGATCCCCTTAACCTCTCGTTAATGAATAGCGGCGGGGATGCGTATGCGGGCAATGAAGCCAAAATACCTGATGAACAGCTTGCAGCGCAGATTTCTGCCGTCCTCCGCCTACCAGTCAGAATGGGATGAGGAAACAGTACCAAGCTGGTTCCACCATGAGCTCTCAGACCTGCATCACCAAAAACGCGAAAAACAAGCCAAGCTCCACATGACCCTGCCAGCTTCCTGCGCGCAAGCTCTGCAAACTCATGGCATCTGGATCAAGCACAACGCGTTACCCAGAGAGTTCTTTCGCAGATTGAAGTTCGAGGCGTTCGATTACTTCGTAGGGCAAAGAGATCGCAACAAGCGTCTCCTATCCAACTGGCACAACGCGCAAAGCTTCACACTTCCACTCAACTACACCCATCTGCTGAGGCAACCATTCCTGCAATCAGCGATCACCGACGAGTTAATCCCTCCACCCCTGCAATATGCGGCAGGGCGAAAAGGCAAACCCATGTATCAGCTGGAGGCGATGGCTCAGTGCGCACCAGCCTTCCGTTTTGAAACGGATGGCAACAGCACGCCACCATTTGAGATTGAGCATGATGCACGTGCACCGGGCGCAACAGCGCTACTGTTTCTGGAAACCATCACACCGGAAGATGGCGCGCTATTCTATATCCCCGGCTCTCACCGTATGACGGAGCAGCGCATCTTCTGGGAATACCAGCGGCACATATATCTTGCGGAGATCGATGAGGAAGAAGAGTCGCCCATCACAGGGCTCAGTGACTTGCAGGAGCTGGACCTGCCACCACTCCTACCGCTCAATGTTCAGGCAAACACATTGCTGATCTGGGATAGAACAGGTTTCCATGGGCGTTTGCCAAGCACCAACAACTCTCAAAACGCCCACACTGCACACCGGTTAGCTTTACGTGCTGATCTCTCGACCAAATCCTCAGCCCGCGGCAACTAATCAGAGGCGACGGCGGTAGATTTCCAGGGAGGAATCCGCAGAGTCTTTTTCTCCACGATCAAACGGCGTCCGCTCCGCAAGTTCCCACTCATCCTCATGGATCTCAGGAAACTTGGTGTCACCATCCGGTTGAGCATGGATACGCGTGATGTAGAGCGTCGAGGCCTTCGGCATGGCTTCTTTATAGATCTGCCCACCACCAACAATCATGATTTCATCGACATCATCATTCTCGCAATATCATTGGCCAGAGTAAGCGCATCCCCAAGGCTACTCACCACTTCAACACCGTCATAGGCGTAATTCGGATCACGCGTAATCACGATGTTTTTGCGGTTTGGCAGAGGTTTGCCAAGCGTCGTGCAAATGCTCTCAAACGTACGCCGCCCCATAATGACTGGCTTGCCTGTCGTCGTCTTGCGAAAGAATTTCAGATCGGTAGAAACAGACCATGGCATGTCGTTGTTTGCGCCAATCACACCATTTTCAGCAACAGCTGAAATCATCGAAATTTGCTTCATCCTATCCTCAATCGGCAAGAGACATGGGGCAGTCGAGAGACGAGAGCATGGCTGCTCTCATCCAAACCAGTTCAAGACAGCAGAACGAGCCTACGGCCTCACATTCCAACTAAGCATTAACGGCTTGCCATCGTCTGTAACATCGAACACACCATAGGCAGCTGTCTTCAGTTTCAGGTCAGCACCAGCGCCACCATCAGCCAAAGCTTTCAGCGCAAAACGCGCGATGCCATTGCTGGTGGTCACCAAAAGGGTTTTGCCCGGATACTTCTTTGGTGCATTAGAGAAGAACTCCTGCCAACGGCCAATCACCGCTGGTGGATCAATATGCCAACCATTCGGCGGCACACCTTCTTCTTCCCACGCACGAAGAGCTTCCTCACCAATGCGGGCGCATACCTCTTCCTCAGGCTTGTTTTCATCAAGCCCGTAGTCGATCTCCACCAAAAACGGCAGAACCTTGAGGTCAACTTCTTCAGCCTGTGTTTTAAGTGCAATCTGAGCGGTTTGCTTGGTGCGCTGAAGCGGCGAGCAAAAGGCCATATCAAAGGAAACACCAAGCTCAGCAAAGTGCTCTGACAGCTTTTCAGCCTGCTCCAGACCAGAAACACTCAGAGGCAGATCCGTACGGCCACCAACACGCGTGACAACATCACCTTTGTCAAAGGTGTTGCCGTGTCTGAGAATGTAAATACGCGTCACAGGCCAGTCTCCAAATGATCAAACGGGTCACCAAACTTCGCAATCAATTGCGCTGCAAGCTCAGCATCACTTGGCGTATCCACACCAGACATGGAAAGCTTCGGCGGCTGAACTTCTTCCGCATGAACAACCATACCGTTTTCTAGGAAGCGAAGCTGTTCCAGCCCTTCCATCTGCTCGTAATAGCCAAGGCCCAACTTGTTGAAACGCTCAAGCGCATCCACGCGGTAGCCATAAAGCCCGATGTGACGGAACACCGGTGAAAGCTTACCCGTTTCACGCAGTTTCTCTTCCTTGCGGATGGCAGGCAGGATGTTTTTGGAGAACCACAGAGCAGTGCCGTCATCCTTACGCACACAAGTCGTGCCGGAAAAAGGATGAGCCTTCTTGTGCTCACGCAGCACATCAAGCCCTTCCCAATCAAGCCGAATAACCGGTGTAAACACATCCGCATCAGGCCGCGCTTCCGCTGCTTGATGAGCGCTGCCACATGTGCCGGCGGCGTAAATGGCGCATCCCCCTGCAGGTTCAGCACAAACCCAGGATGCGTGCCAAACGCTTTGGACGCAGCCAGCGCACGGTCAGTCCCGGACGGATGCTCAGGATCGGTCATCACAAACGGCGCACCAATATGGCGGCAATGTTCAGCAACCTCTTCATGGTCAACAGCAACTACGTAATCAGAGTTGGTTTGCTTGGCGGCCACCCGGGCAACCTGCACAACACGCTCCAGCAAGCTACGCCCACTGATAGGATGCAGTGGCTTGCGAGGAAAACGAGTTGAGCCAATGCGCGCTGGAACGCAAATAAGGGTTCGCATGGGAACTCCTTTTGAAAGTCAAAGACAACTAAACCGCAACAACACCCTTGATGTGTGGATGCGGGTCATAACCTTCCAGAGCAAAGTCTTCATAGCGGAACGCGAAGATATCCTTAACTGCTGGATTGAGACGCATGACAGGCAAAGCCCGCGGCTCCCGTGAGAGCTGCAGTTCAGCCTGTTCCATGTGATTGAGATAAAGATGAGCATCCCCCAGCGTGTGCACGAAATCGCCCGGCTCCAGATCACAGACCTGAGCAATCATCATGGTCAACAGCGCATAAGACGCGATGTTGAACGGAACACCAAGGAACACATCGGCTGAACGCTGATAAAGCTGGCAGGAGAGCTTGCCGTTTGCCACATAGAACTGGAACAGCGAATGACAGGGCGGCAGCGCCATCTCGTCAACAAGAGCTGGGTTCCAGGCTGATACGATCAGGCGGCGACTGTCGGGATTGGTTTTGATCTGCTGCACCACATTCGCGATCTGGTCAATCGAGCCACCATCCGGTTTAGGCCAGGAGCGCCACTGATAGCCGTAAACCGGCCCCAGGTCGCCATTCTCATCCGCCCATTCATCCCAGATGCGTACCTTGTTGTCTTTAAGGTACTTGATGTTGGTATCACCCGCCAAAAACCACAGCAGTTCATGAATGATGGATCTCAGATGCAGCTTCTTGGTCGTAACAACCGGAAAGCCTTCGGACAGATCAAACCGCATCTGATGACCAAAGACTGATTTTGTGCCTGTACCCGTGCGATCTTCCTTGACCACACCTTCATCCATGATGCGGCGCATCAGCTCTAGATATTGCTGCACGAAGGGTCATCTCCTGTTCTACGATTCGGCTCGCGCACAGTATAGCCAATCTCCTGAAAAACGCCTCTGTGCCATCTTGCAGGAGCGGTCTTACCCCAAGCTTCCGTCGATAAAAAGACCATGAAAACGCCAAGAGATCATCTGCTTCCGACAAATCCCTGCAAATGCGTCATTTACAAATCTTCAGTGACGCTACTTGTTCAAATTGCCCTGTGAATATGCCGCTTTGTCAACAGCTTCTCTTAGTCTTGCGCCAACAACCATGAGCTTTTGCACTTCCATTTGGCAGTGCGTGCACCTATATTCCCCCTGCCAGTTCGCTGGCTACGGCAATAAATTGCGAGCGCAATAAACCATTCGGACCCGGGGGCGGTACCCGGCGCCTCCACCAAAGCCCGTTGTACTCCAGCGGTCTTCGGGGGGGCGAAATAGGATCGACGAGGGCGTAAAGGCTTTGCTTTTGCTCGGCATGGTACCACCGTTATCGGACCAAAATGATAGTTGCAAATGACAACTACGCTATGGACAACGCTGTAGCTGCGTAATGCGGTTCCGGTAGTCCACTAAGTCCTGTTGGTTAGCACCTTCAGGCGGGGTTCGGGGGCACCTGGCAACAGAAGCCTCCACTTTAGTGTTAAAAGGCTCTTTCCTTATTCTACGCCGATTCAGGGTATAGAAATAAAAGACAGGCCTTTTTGTCGCCTCTACGCTATAGTTAGGCCGAATAAGAACGCAAAGGATGAGCGGTGCCGAGCATGGCTGAAGATTTAATCCGCTATGACATCATCATTCAGGACGCGCTGAGAAGCGCAGTTCGAAAGATATTGGTTGAGGTCAACCGGGCAGGACTTCCCGGAGAGCACCATTTTTACATTGCCTTTGAAACCACGGCCCCTGGCGTCAAGATTTCAAACCGCTTGAAGGAACGCTACCCGAAAGAAATGACGATCGTGCTGCAGCACCAGTTCTGGGATCTGCAGATCACTGAGCACGCTTTCGAGGTTGGCCTGTCCTTTGGTGGTGTTCCGGAGCATCTTTATGTTCCGTTCTCTGCAATCAAAGGTTTCTTCGACCCATCCGTCCAGTTCGCTCTTGAGTTTGAGCCGGGCAAAACCGGGGAAGAACTGCCTGCAGAATTCCGCATCGCAGAACGTGATCTGACTCCGTTGAAGAGTTCCACGCACGTCTTGAAACTGCTGTTGAGCAGGCTGAAGAGGAAGAAGCCAAAACCGCTTCCGCAGCCGAAGACACAGCTGGCGATGCTGAAGAAGACAAAGAAAAATCTGAAGCTGACGAAACTTCTACAGAAGAAAGCGGCAGTGCTCAGGTTGTTTCCTTGGATGCATTCCGCAAAAAGAGCTAATCGCTCCGATCAAGAAAAGGGCGGTCGGCTCATCAACCCAACGTATGGATGATTGAATGAGCGCGACCGTTATTAATCTGCGTCAGGCCCGTAAGCAAAAGGCCAGAGACACAAAAGCCCAGTCCGCAGCTGAAAATCGCCGGAAGTTCGGGCGCACCAAAGCCGAAAAATCTCAGGAAGAAGCTGAAGCCACCTTGGAGACCAAGCGCTTTGAGGGCCACAAGCTCACGTCCATCTCCTCCCGCAAAGACGAAGACTGAGGCACCCATGAGCCTCAAGAAACGCTCCATAACCCTGCACGGCCACAGAACCAGCATTACGCTGGAGCCTGAGTTTTGGTCAGGTCTGGAGGATCTTGCGCGCAGTCAGGGAAAGAACATCACGGCGACCATCGCTGGCATCGATGATGAAAGAAATCCTGAGAACAATCTCTCAAGCTGTATCCGCGTTGCCGTGCTCAAACACTTTCAAAACCAACTGATCAGTTAACCTGCAGCAACCGCCCACCCGGCAGCTCAATAAACTTCGGCGTTCCACGCTCATCGGTAGGCAGGTCCGGAAGCGGACCACGCAGCACCTGATTATCATTTCCAGCTTCCAACACACCAAGGTTCTTCGGCGCACCAGACTGAATGATCGGCCCAAGCAAATCAACCTCCCCTGCTGGCACAGTCGCCTCATTCACACCACCAATGGTCACTGGAGCTTCCAGAGCAGGTAAGCTGGACTTGGCACGCGGTTTGGGAGGATCAACGATGGAAACAGAGGGGCTATTGGGCTTTTTTTCAGCAGCGTCTCCATCAAGCACAGACCGGATACGCGCACTAAAATCCTGAACAGAGCTCTTCTTGGCTTCCTCTGCACGCGCTTGCTCAGCTGCTTTTGCTTCTGCCGCAGCCTTGGCCTCAGCAGCACGTTGAGCCTCTTCTGCACGGTTTACAGCAGCCAGAGCTTCCGCTTTGCGGGCTTCTTCCTCTGCAGCCAACTGAGCCGCACGTGCTTCAGCTTCCCGTGCAGCCTGGGCCTGACGTTCACGCTCAGCAGCAGCTTCCGCTTCCGCAGCTTGACGGGCCTTCTCTTCTTCAGCTGCTTTAGCCTTGCGCGCTGCTTCCTCTTCCTGCTTTTTCTTCAGCTCATCAAGCATGCGCTCTTGCTCGGCAATCTTGCGCTGCTCTTCCTCAATGCGTTTCACATTCAGCTCAATCGCACGCAGGTTGAGATATGAAAGCAATGGACCCGTATCCAGCTTGCGCGCAGGATTTTCCAGCGGCCCGGAATAAAGGATCGCCACCTGAGGCTCAGCCCCGGCAACCTTCTGCGCTTCATCACGGGTCTTCATGGAAACATCACCAGTCAGCGCCCATTTCTCAAGATCAATCAGCGCAGAACCAAACAACGTGGTGCCAGCCGTATCAACAGAGATGTTGCGCGCACGGATGCGTCCACTTGCAATACCCAGTGAGCCATCAACGCGGTTGAACTTCACAGAACCCGCATCCAGATGATCAGCAAACGCACTCTGAATAGCAGCCTCATCCAGCTCCATCCCCGCATCCGCTGCCTTGATCACCAGATCAAAGGCTGCCGGATTAACACGGCGGATTTCACCATTGGTCACGCTGAACGTACCGCCACCGGAGAGACCAGAAACAAGACCTGAGATCGTACGGCCACTGCCCTCGAACTCAGCAATGGCTTGCAGCTTGCCAGTCGCCAGCGCACGGCCCTCATCGGTCCAGGCCAGCTCTTCAAAGTCCGCATCATCCAGACGGAACCGGCCAGAAAGCGTTGCTTGCCCCTGATCCCGCTGCAAATCAAACGTGCCGGAAAACTCACCACCAGCAAACCGGCCCTTGCCTTCATTGATGGAAAGCAGATCAGAGCGCAAACGCAGCTGACCGCTAGCAGCATCCAGCCGGAACTCATCACTGAACAGCGCCCGATCACTGGTCACATCAAGTGTCAGATCCACACCATCTGCAAGGCTCTGCCCCAGCGCCTGCGAAGACCAGATGGAATCCTCCTGAAGAACACCTGCCCAAACATTGGAGCCCAGCAGCAGCTCACTCAGGCTGCGCATATCAAGCTCGGAAAGCTCCAGCTTACCAGAGGCCTTCAGCGGACCATTCTTTTCAAGGGTGCCTTCAAGATCACCTTTCAGATCCATATTCGCGAGCTGACCTTTCAGCTCGGAAAGCGTGAAATCACGTCCCCGGCCCTCAACCTGAGCCGTCAGGTTTGCTTTCAGCGGGCCAGAGTAAATCGGATACACCTTGCCAAACGCCAGACCATAATCTGCCAGATCATCAGACTGCAGCGCCACATTGGCAGACCAGACAGCTGCGGAACGGCTCGGCACACGAACAGTGCCATCAGACAGGATCTTCATACCGACAAGATCACTGGAGAACCCAAAGGCCAACTGGTCACGCGGGCTACCGGAAAGGGAAAGACGAACCTCACCCGGCTGAAGCTGAGTAATCGGGATTGCCTCAAAGCCAAGCTGGCGCAGCACTTTCACGCCGTCTTTGCCACCAAGGGTCATCTCTGCATAAAGATCACCCTCAGCAAAATCATCAATACGCCCTTCAAAAGTACCGTTCAGATCCAGATCACTGACGCCAACCTCACCGAACAGGTTCAGCGACATATCCGTGCGCCCCTTCTCTGCATAAGCGGAAAGCTCAGCCTTCAGGTTGGCAGGAGCAAGATCAGGAGCTGCCGTCTTCAGGCGCTCAATCAATGGATGCTCAGGCGCATACTCTTCCAGCACAGCCACTGCACCGCTTAAGGAAGACGCTGTCAGCGTGCCTTTGATGTTCCCCTGAGGCGTGGTGCTCAGGTCATCAATGCGACCCTTCATGTCGATGTAGGCACCCGCAAAGTCGCGGATTTTCAGCTGCTCGATGGAAAGCGCATCCCGGCTCAGGCTTGCACTCACGGCCATGCTCTTGGCTTTCACGCCGCTGGCAACCAGCTCATCTGCGTAAAGCCGTATGGACATATCAACCGCGCTCGGCTTGATCTTTTTGCCCGTAAACGCTTCCACATAGCGCAGGATCTCATCCAGATTGACACGGTCACTGTCCATATCAACGGTGATCAGCGGACTACGGTCGAGTGGATGCTCAAAGGAGATCAAACCAACACTGCGCACATCACCCGCATCAATCCGCAAGTCAGGAAGACGCAGAGCACCGGAGCCAGCTTCAACACGGCCTTTCAATGCAACAGGAGACAGACGCTTGGATGCATCTTTGCGCTCACCCAGCCACCAATGGGCCAGCTGGTGTGGCTGACGAGAGGAGATCTCCCAATCACCCTGATACCCAGCGGAGTTGCGCAGATCCAAATAACCGCTGGTTTTGAACTGGCTACGGCCCGGTAACTCACCGGAAAGCTCATCAATCTTCCAGCCAGTACCGGTGGATTCAAGCAGCGTGCTCAGATTGGAAACAACAGAACCACCTGCCACAACAACCGGAATAGTCAGATCCATCTGGCCTTTCACATCCAGCAGCGGCAAAGAGCTCAAGCCACCAGCCAGACGAGCCATAACAGCCTCAGAAGGCACCAGCGGACGCTGCGGACCACCGCCAATCATGCGGTCCAGATCCACCTGCTTGAACTGCGCAACAGCCTGAAACTCAGGCTCAGGGCCAAAGCTGTAAACACCACCACCTTCAGCGGTAATCGGACGATCTTCAGAACCAAGACGCAGCGTACTTTCAGTCAGCTCCAGTCGCTCACCATCCAGATTGAACTTACTCTTACCGGCCCACTCCAGATCATCAGAGCCTTCGCTGGTAACCGATTGAACCTCAGCATCGCCGTAATAGGACACAACACCATCTTGGTGTCTCAGGAAACCATCAGTCGAGAACTGTGCAGCAACATTGGCAGGAGAAACCTGGGTTTTAACGCGGATCTGACCATTACGTTCCAGACGTCCACTGCCGATCTTCAACGTGTAAGGCACGCCTTCATAAAGCATTGCCCCTTCCGCTTTGAACGGGCCCTGCAAGCCACCGGCATAAAGCTCCAGATTTGCATTGCCTGCACGGCGTACTTCACCGGTGCGCGCATCAGTCAGCACGATAGAGCCGTTACGAACGCTCACATCTTCAAGAATAAGCGAGGTTGGGTCGATTTCGGAGATAACGGAACGGCGGCTAGTGGTTTGCAGCACATCGAGGCGGCCACCCTCATCAAGAGAAAGGTTGAGCTCTGGCTCATTGAGCTTCATCTCAGTCACATGCACTTCGCCACGTAACAGCGAGGGAAGCTCAATGCGGCCTTCAAACCCTTTGATGGTCATCAACGGGTCTTCGACAGCGCCAACACGCACGTCAGAAAGCTTCACATAAGGGGCAGGCAGCAGCTGAACGTCAGTTTCTCCGAGGATCGTAACCTGATGCCCCAGAATTTTCTCACCATAGCTTTCAAACAGGGAACGATAAGCTGACCAATCGATGACCAAAGGGCCAACAAGCGCGATGACCAGCGCCAAGATCAAAGTCCCACCAACGGTGATGTAAACCGAATTCAACGTTAAGCTCCTTTACCCACTTCGAACCGCGCACCTTACCGCGCTGTTCGCCTATGAGCCGCATGCAAACACTTGTTTATCTAAGTGAATTACAGCAGGAACAAGACGACAGCAACGACTTAAGGCAATGTTTATGAATGGAACGAAGCAAGTGCGTATTTATGGCACTTCTTTACTCGGCATCTAAGGCAACGATCTTGCCCGGATTCATGATATTCAGCGGGTCAAGACTACGCTTTACCGCCGCCATCACAGCAACCCCAGCACCATGCTCCTTTGGCAGATACTTCATCTTGCCCTGCCCCACACCATGCTCACCAGTACAGGTTCCGCCCATCTCAATGGCACGATAATTCAGGCGCTCAACAAAGGCTTCTGACTTGGCTATGTCTTCCGGATCATTCAAATCCGTCAGCACAAGCACATGGAAGTTTCCATCACCAACATGGCCAACTATCGGACCAATCAGGCCATTTTCTTCGATGTCATCGTGTGTAGCAGTCACACAGTCAGCCAGACGAGAGATCGGCACGCACACGTCAGTTGAAAGGCCAGTCCGTTCTGGAGCCAGCCCCAGCCCTGCCCAATAGGCATCGTGACGAGCCGCCCAAAGCTTGTTGCGCTCTTCAGGATCAGTTGCCCATTCAAACTTTTTCAGGGAGTTTTCAGCAGCAATCTCACCAAATCGCTCTGCCTGTTCCCGAACCCCGGCATCAGAGCCGTGGAATTCCACAAGCAGCAATGGTGATTCTGGCAGATCAAGCTTCGAATAAGCATTGACTGATTTGACAGTCAGCGTGTCCAAAAGCTCAATACGGGCAATCGGAATGCCGTATTGTACGGCTTCGATCACCGTGTTGCAGCAATCCGCAATGCTGTCGAACGAGGCAATTCCACCTGAAATCGCTTCAGGTATTCCCTTCAGCTTCAGGGTGATCTCAGTGATCACCCCAAGCGTCCCTTCAGAGCCGACCATCAGACGGGTCAGGTCATAACCCGCAGAGGATTTCTTGGCGCGGCTGCCGGTCTTCACAATGGTCCCGTCGGGCATGACAACAGTCAGCGCCAGAACCATATCCTTCATGGTGCCATAAAGAACCGCATTTGTGCCTGAGGCACGCGTTGCTGTCATGCCTCCAATCGTGGCATCTGCTCCCGGATCAATCGGAAAGAACAAGCCGGTATCACGAAGATAAGCGTTGAGCTGCTTGCGCGTCACACCCGGCTGCACCACACAGTCCAGATCCTCAGGATGAACGGCTACAACCTCATTCATCTGGGAAAGGTCCAGCGAGATACCGCCGCCCGGTGCGTTCAGATGCCCCTCCAGAGAAGACCCGCTGCCAAATGGAATGATTGGCACACGTAGCTCTGCACATAGCTTTACAATCTCAGAGACTTCTTCTGTCGAGTGGGCAAAAACAACAGCATCCGGCGGCTGGTTCGGCAGCCAGGACGTCGTATGCCCATGCTGCTCCCGCAAACTCATGGAAGTCTGGCAGCGGTCTCCAAACCGTTCAGTGAGGGTCGCGATCGCTTTGTCGATCCCCTCTGCATTGCGTGTCACCTCAAGCTGCATCCCTGTCAAAGACATGGCAGACCTCCCTCATATTCCAGATGCTTCCCCCAGAAAGCGCTCATGCAAGCGTATAGTCGAAACCCGAAGCCACGACTCGGCATTTATTGGAATTATAGTATTCTGCATGGTCGTCATTATTGAGCTTTTGGCAAGGCAGAACCCGCCCTTACGTAGCGGTCTCTGGAGGCGCCTTAAGTGTTTCTCAGTGCTTATCGAAAATAATGAGCCGAATTTCGAAGATCTGAGCATATCCTGATTGGCGTTTCCCGGGGAATCTCGTTAAAGACAGTGCCAATCGTTCATTGTCTTATCGCTTAATCTAGTATGCATAACCAAGCTAACCCGCTGAAAATCGCAATGCGTATAGCCTATAAATGGGTCGAACCAAATTTACGTTTGTTTTTGTCATCGCGGCTTCCGCTTGTCTGGTTCCTCGCACTCATCATCGGGGCCGCAGTGGGTGGTTCAGCTATCCTGTTCCGTATCGGCATCGGATTGATCCAGTGGACTTGGCTCGGCACAGCTTCAGAGCGCATGATCAGCGCTGCCAACGCACAGCCTTGGTATGTGATTGTTCTGGCCCCGGTCATCGGCGGCGCCATCGTTGGCTTGCTGTTGCAAACCATTCAGAAGAAACAACGCGCAGGCGGTGTGGCAGATGTGATTGAAGCGCGCGCCCACGGCGGTACTGGCCTCCCCTTCTGGCCCGGCATTAGCTCTGCGCTTATCACCGTCATCTCTCTTGGCAGTGGCGCCAGCGCAGGTCGTGAAGGTCCTATGGTGCATTTGGGCGCGACCCTCGGCACCTCCGTCTTTTCCAGACTGAACTTGCCCGATTCAACAATGCGTATTCTGCTGGCAGCAGGTGTCGCCAGCGCAGTCTCAGCCAGCTTTAATGCACCGATTGCAGGCGTTCTGTTCGCGCATGAAGTGATCCTCGGCCACTACGCCATGTCAGCCTTCGTGCCAATCGTGCTGTCTTCTGCCATGGGAACCCTGGTCTCCCGCCTCTATTTTGGCGATGTGGCTGCTTTTATCCTGCCGCATTATCAGATCAACACCTACTGGGAGTTTCCGGCCTTCGTTCTTCTCGGCATCATCTGTGCGATTGTGGCCATCACCTTCCAGTTTGCTCTGATCGGGTCCGACTGGGTCGCCCGAAACGTCAAAATGCCAATCTGGCTGCGTCCTGTTGTTGGCGGTGTGCTTGTCGGCTCGATCGCTGTCTTCTATCCGGAAGTCATCGGTGTCGGCTATGAAGCAACGGATGGCGCGCTTAACTCAGAATTGTCGCTCACTTTGATGCTGTCGCTGCTGGTTGCTAAAACAGCTGCAACGGCCATCACCCTCGCCTCCCGCTTCGGCGGCGGCATCTTCTCACCCTCTCTTTATCTGGGCGCCATGACCGGTGGCGCCTTTGGCTTGATTGCTGCAAACCATCTGCCAGAGATGGCCTCCAGTCACGGTCTTTACGCCATCCTCGGCATGGGTGCAGTGGCCGCCGCAGTGCTGGGAGCACCGATCTCAACCACAATGATCGTGTTCGAGCTGACAGGCGGTTACGAGCTTTCCATCGCGCTGCTGATCTCAGTCTCCATCGCCACCGGCCTCAATCAGGCAATCCATGGACGCTCCTACTTCCACTGGCAGCTAGAGATGCGCGGCGTCATGCTGCAAGACGGGGCCCACAAGTGGCTCGTCCGCATCGTGCACGTGGAAGATTTCGCGGACCCTCCACGCCCGGACACCGACACCACCTTCGATCCAGAGACAGAAGAACCATTCCTCGCACCGCTGGATACGCTGGAGAAAGCCCTCAAGGCCTTCGATGATGCCGGCAAGGCCACGCTGCCTGTCATAGACCCGAAAAACCCGACGCAAGTCATTGGCTATGCAAGCCACGTGAAGGCGCTGCGCTACTTCAACTCCGCCCTCATTCAGGCGAATGTTGAGGAGCACCGCTAGCCAAACCCCAGATAATCTCCATTGACCCATCCGAAAAAAACAGCAATCTCGTTCAAGACATCATTGTCTTCGCTGGGTAATTTGGGTCTATGAAACCGGTCACTCAAAAAGCTGCATTGGAAGCAACTCCGCTCAATACGGGAGAAAACGCTCAGTTCTGGAGCGCTCCCAACTTTGACGGACTGGAATGTCTTGCGGCAAGTTTCAGAACCCACGTCTACGAACCCCACACCCATGACACCTTCGTTGTTGGCGGAATTCTTCAGGGCTGTCAGTGCTATTGGCAGCGCGGCGAGCAGATATTTGCAGGCCCCGGAGATCTGGTGTTCGTGAACCCGTTCGAGCTACACGACGGCATACCAGAAGGTTATGGCTACACCTACCGGATGACCTACCCGAGCATTTCCTTGCTGCAGAAGATCGCCGAAGACCTGACAGACAAGCCCCAAAGCGGAACACCATACTTCCCGGAGGCTTGTGTCCATGACCCTGAGCTCTGTCAGGAGTTCATCACAGCTCACAAGTCCATACAGAACCGCTCTATAGGTCTGGAAGCCGAAGAGCCGCTCTATATGATCTTCGCCAAGATGCTCGCCAAATACGGCAGCTTCCGCGAAAGCGACATGAACTCCAAAGATCCGGTCGCGGTAAGAAGAGCACGTGAGTATCTGGAAGAAAGCTTCATGGGCAACGTGCATCTGGATGATCTGGTGAACATCTCAGGCCGCTCCAAATATCACCTCATCCGCTCCTTCAAGAAAGCCACGGGCCAGACCCCACATGCTTATCTGACAGACGTCCGCGTACGCAATGCAAGACGCCTGCTCGTTCGTGGCACTTCTCCAAGCGAGACAGCCTCACTTTGCGGCTTTGCGGATCAGGCCCACCTGACACGCCAGTTCAAATCCCGCGTCGGCACCACTCCGGCAGCCTTCCAGCGGTCCGTGATTTCCATTTAATATCCGCGACATACCACCAATTGGTAGTAGAAGCGCAATTTCGTTCAAGACGGCTCCGACCGCTCTGCCTTAAAAACACTCCATGCTTTTAGGAGGGTTTTGTGAAAAGCAACCAAAACAAATCAGCGGTCAACGCTGGCCCCAATGAATTTTTGCTCGGTGTCACCACGTTCTTCCCACTGGTGTTCGCCGCAACGCCCATCGGCCTGTTGTTTGGTGCTCTCGCAGCACAAAAAGGAATGTCTCCTTTGGAAGTGCTGCTGATGGGTTCCTTCGTGTTCGCAGGCGGCTCCCAGTTCCTCGCGCTGGATCTGTGGGCAGACCCGCTGCCGTGGCTCACCATTGCCTTCTCAACGTTCCTGATCAACCTACGCCACGTACTCATGAGTGCCTCTCTGGCCCCAAAACTGGGTCACTGGACAACCCTGCAACGATATCTCGGCTTCTTCATACTGGCCGACGAGGTCTGGGCCCTGTCTGAGCAGCGCGCCATGAAGCAGCACACAACCTTCAGCTTCTACTTAGGAGTGGGCTTGACCCTGTTCATCACATGGCAGGTGGCCACAGTCGCAGGAAGTCTGATCGGCGCAGTCATGGGCGATCCATCCCGCTACGGTCTGGATTTCGCATTCACCGCCCTCTTCATCTGTCTGGTTATGGGTTTCTGGCAAGGCCGGAAAACCGGTGTGGTACTCGCCGCCAGTGGATTGGCCGCCGTGCTCACACATAAGTTCGTGCCGGGCGCCTGGTACATAATCGCGGGCGCAATTGTAGGCGTCATTGCAGCTGCCATTCAATATGACGACAATCCAAACGGGCTTAAGAACTCTGCGGAGGCGTTACAATCATGACCTCAGAAATCTTCGCAGTTGATCCGCTCGTCCTCTTCACCATTCTGGTTATGGCAGCAGGAACCTACCTGACCCGCATTGCAGGACTGGTGCTGACAAAGTTCGTCACCTTCTCCGGCAGAACAGAAGCAGCGCTACAGGCTGTTCCTCCTGCAATCCTCATGTCTGTCGTAGCCCCAACTGCCTTCGCAACCGGCATTGCTGAAACCGCAGCGACCGCCATCACCGCTGTCGCAGCTCTACGCTTCCCCATGCTGGCAGCCATGACAATCGGTGTTGTCAGTGTCGTGGTCTTAAGAATGGCACTTGCTGTCATCTAAACAAAAAACCCCGCTCCGTGAAGCGGGGTTTTCTTTATCTCATGACAAAGCTGATCATGATCAGGAGACCGGACGGGTCGCCTCTTCCAGCCATGCCTTGGTCTCATCATCAAGCAGTGGGCCAACCAGCTCACGCACACGTGCGTGGTAAGCGTTCAGCCAATTCAGCTCAAACTCAGAGAGAAGCTTGGTGTCCACCATGCGCAGATCAATCGGCGCCAGTGTCAACGGCTCAAAGCCAAGCATCTTCTGGTCACCACCTTCAATGGCTGCAGCAGGTGTCACCAGCTCAAGATTCTCAATGCGGATGCCATACTCATCTGCACGGTAATAACCCGGCTCATTGGAAAGGATCATGCCCGGCTTCAGCACAATGCTGTTCGGGGCCTTTGCAATCCGCTGCGGACCTTCATGCACACCCAGATAAGAACCAACGCCATGGCCAGTGCCGTGGTCAAAATCGAGACCCTGCTTCCAGAGATCAATACGCGCCAGCGTATCCAGCTGAGAACCTGTTGTTCCAACCGGGAAGCGGGCTGTCGCAATCGCTATGTGCCCTTTCAGAACAAGCGTGAAATGCTTGCACTGCTCAGCGGTCACAGCTCCAACAGCCAACGTACGGGTGATATCGGTCGTGCCGTCTTCGTACTGCGCACCGGAGTCAATCAGGTAGACACTGTTCAGCTCAATCGGCAAGTTGCTGTCATAGCTCACACGGTAGTGACAAATCGCTCCGTGAGGACCAGCAGCAGAGATAGTGTCAAAGGAGATGTCTTTCAGAGCGCCCGTCTCGCGGCGGAACTCCTCAAGCTTCTCAGCAACAACAACCTCAGTCAGGCCACCAAGCGGCGCGGTCTTCTCAAACCATGCAAGGAAGCGTGCATACGCAACACCATCACGCAGATGAGCCGCTTTGGTGCCTTCAATCTCAGCCTGATTTTTGATCGCTTTCGGCAGCAGGGTTGGTTCCTGCCCCTCTACGACATGACCGCCATTGTCAGCAACCGCATCATAAAGCGCCTGACCAGCAAGTCCGGTATCAATCAGAACCCGCTTGCCATCCGTTCCAAGCGCCTTCAGTGCTGGAGCAAGTCCGCCCGGCTCATCGATATCAGCCAGAGAGCTTAGCTCATCACGCACTTCATTGGAAAGCTTGCGCCCATCAATGAACAGGGATGGCTTGCCCTTGGTCGGCACCAGAGCGAAAGACAGCGGCAACGGCGTATGCATCACATCGCTACCGCGAATGTTCAGCAACCATGCAATGGAGTCCGGCTGGGTCAGAAGCGCAGTGTCAGCTTCCTTCTCAGCAATCAGCTCGCCAATACGCTTGATCTTGTCTGCAGCGCTTTCACCTGCAAATTGCATGGGATGCATGTTGACCGCACCAAGCGGTGCTGCTGGACGGTCATTCCAGACCGCATCCACTGGATTGCCATCAACAGCAACCAGTTCAGCACCAGCCTTTTTACAAGCCGCTTTCAGGGAGCGTACCTGACGAACAGGATGCAGCATCGGGTCATAACCGATCTTCTGACCTTCCTGTGCATTCTCACGCAGCCAGTCAGTCAGCGGTTCATCAATCAGATGACGATAAGCAAACGCCTCCTCATCCACCTGATCCCGCACCTGAATGGTGTAGCGACCATCAATAAAGATCGCAGCCTTGTCACTGAGCACGCCAGCAATGCCGGCAGACCCGGTAAAGCCGGTCAGCCATTCAAGACGGCAATCACTGTCAGGCACATACTCGCCCTGGTGTGCATCTGCACGCGGCACCAAAAAGCCATCAAGCCCGCGAGAGGCCAGCTCTTCCCGCAGAGCGGCCAACCGAACCGGCCCGCGAGATTTATCATTTACTGTGTCAAAGCTCTGAAACATGCCGGAAGGCTAATGCTGATCGCGACGCAACTCAACCACACAAACAAGCCTCCTCAGAGGATTTTATGCTCTCATAAGAAGCCAAAAGGATACAGAAGTACACAATCCATGCCGTATACGCAGATCTGCTATGTACTCCATGCAAATTCAGATCATGACAATCCCAAGACATGCAAAAAATGCATAAGTGTCATGCGAAACTATCTCTTTTTTTACAAACTAAAATAATGGATAAGTCCTCTCGTCGACGGGGCGCTTCCCTCCCAAAGCAAACCGGCGGATCACACCTCCTCCCAATGTGATGCGCACGACACCAATGGCCGGCAGCCATCAGCAGCTGATAAAGCGCTAGAAATGCCACTCATATAGCTAGATACCTCCTCCCAATATCTAGCAAGCTAAGCAAATTCCTCCCAGTTGCTTGGCACACAAAAAAACCTTTGCTTCCCCGGCAACCTCCTCCCAATTTGCCGGATCAGGAAGCAAAGGTTTTTTGTTTTCTGCAACCCAACAATCAGACATCAAAAAACCCTCTAAGCAGAAGCAAAGAGGGTTTTGAATTATTCACAGTGCAAATGAGCTTATGGCGCCCAGTTGCCCTTAGCAAAAGTCAGGGTCAGCCAACCATCAATCTCACGGCGATGCACCAGCTTCAGGCCCTGCTGGCCGTAAGCGGAAATAATCCGCGGGCCGTGCTCTATGCGCAATCCGGAAAGGACCAGCGTGGACTTGTGCGCAAGGTGATTGCACAGCTTGGCAGACATCTGCACCA
Source organism: Pseudovibrio denitrificans JCM 12308 (assembly GCF_001310815.1). GTDB lineage: Bacteria > Pseudomonadota > Alphaproteobacteria > Rhizobiales > Stappiaceae > Pseudovibrio > Pseudovibrio denitrificans. Next base: position 34,310 of record NZ_BAZK01000002.1, on the reverse strand, counting down.
ATGGCTTTGCAAGGATGTTGGCAACAACCAGATCAAACGGTCCAAACTCGTTGAAGCGACGATCTTCCACACCAGCGCCTGTAAAGGCTTTGAACAGGGGACCAACATTGTTCTTGCGCGCATTGTCAATCGCAGCTTCAATCGCGATCGGATCAATATCCGTTGCCAGAACCTCAGAACCGGTCAGCTTTGCAAGAGCAATACCCAGAACACCGGTGCCGGTACCCAGATCAAGCATGCGATGGTACTTGTGGCGCTTCAGCAGACGCTGCAGTTCCAGCAGGCAACCTTCGGTCGTACCATGGTGACCCGTGCCAAATGCCTGCGCCGCTTCAATTTCGATACCAATATCAGACTTGTTGACCGCATCACGATCATGCGCACCATGCACAATAACGCGATCCGCACGAACCGGCTTCAAACCTTCAAGAGACTTGGCAACCCAGTTGATATCCGGCAGCGCTTCAACTTCAGCCGAAGTTGGGATAACGCCACCTTCGAACTGATCAAACAGGCGCATTTCTACCAGATTGATCGCGTCATCAATCGTGGACTCCAGCACCAGCACCTCAGCTGTCCAGATGGTTCCATCAGTGGAGCTTTCAAAAACAGCAACCGGAAAACCATCATCTTCAAAGCGGGCCTCCATAATATCGGAGAGTGCCTTTGCTTCAGCTTCAGGCGCCGGAATGCGAACCCGGATCGTGTCCATGCAAAAACCCTTAGTTACGATGAGCTATCAAAACTCAAACAATATCTTTGCATAGGCGTATAGAATGCACCGCGCCGAAAAGCCAGAGCTCACGAGGCTTTCTCGCGTTCTGCCGCATATTCACTGGGAACAAGGCTAAGTATTGTTGAACCCGAAGCCACCGTCGCAGGCACGGAGCTGTTCATGGGGCGCAGCTTCTTCGTCGGCTCAATCAGCATCAGCACAATTGCTTTTTCGGGTAGAGCTTCCTGAAACGCATCCCAGCCATAGGTATCGGTCAACTCACTGGCCTTGATAAACCAGCCCTCGCGGATTTTCGTTTCAAGGTCGTTGTAGCTGTGCTCCGGCGTTAGGAACGGGCGTCCACCAAGCGTTACGACACGGCGAAACTTCTCTTTCTCACTCTGCTCTTCTGACGGCGCAAACTGATAGACCTCCCCTCGCCCCATGAGCGGCCCGAAGTTCGTGGTCACCAACGCGTTGTAATCATCATTGTCAGTCACAGCGAGCAAAACACTATAATTCTCAAGCGGCAGTTCGTTCTCAACCTCTTCAGAAAGAACCTCGCATAATGGTTCGCCAACCCCGCATTCCGGGAAAGCCGCAGCTTACCCCAGTTGCGATCAACGGTAAGCGAATTGATATCCAGCGTCTTCAGCTTGGTCGCCAGCGCAACGCTGAACCGGCTTGCCCCAACAATCAGCAGCCCCGGCCCCGAATGACTGGAAAGCCCCAGCCAACGAGCAAACGGCCCAAGCGTAAACCCGTGGGCAAACACAGTGGCAACCACCACCGCAAACGACAGCACCGCCAACCGCTCACCATCCGGAGCGCCATGTTCCACCAGCGAGCGTGCAAACAGGCCAGACACCGCTACTGCCACAATACCGCGCGGCGCGATCCAGCCCACCAGCAAACGCTCCTTCCAGCTTAAGTGTGCACCAATCGTGCCAACCCAAACGGAAATAGGCCGGATCACAAACAGCAGAACCAGAACAAATGCCAGATCCTCCAGCCCAAACTCAGCCAGACTGCCCAGCTGAACAGAAGCCGTCAAAACGATGAAGACAGAAGACACCAGAATAATCGTCACCGCTTCCTTGAACCGCTTCAACTCCTCAAGGCTGGCAAGGCGCGAGTTGCCGAGCACCAACCCCAGAACAGTCACGGTCAGCAAGCCGGATTCCTCAAGCACCAGATCAGAAAGCGCATAAGCGCCCATCACACTGACAAAGATCAGAGGAACTTTCAGGAATTCGGGAACCCGGCCACCAACAAACAGCCAGATCAACCCACGCCCCAGCGCCCAGCCACCAACACCACCAATCAGCAACCCAGCCACCGCTCGCACCGCAAGAACCCAGAAGCCGTGATCGCCGTGGTAAACCAGATAGCCTTCAAACATGAACACCGCGAGCAGCGCGCCAAGAGGATCAGCGAGGATAGCTTCCCAGCGCAGCAGCGAACTCACCCGGCGTTCCAGCCGGGCTTGACGCAGAAGTGGGATGATGACGGTCGGGCCAGTTACGATCAGGATGGCGGCAAACACAAGAGCCGAGGGCCAACTTAGTTCAGCTATATAATGAGCATTGAGCGCGCCCAATAAGAACGCAATAAACGCACCCAGCAACACAAGTCGCCAAACGGCCTTCTCTACACCGCCAATACGTTGAAAATTAAGGGAAAGCCCGCCCTCAAACAGAATAACTGCAACGCCGAGCGCAACAGTTGGACGCAATAAATCACCAAATAACGCATTTGGGTTGAGAACGCCGGTTGCAGGACCAATCAGAAAGCCCGCAACAAGCAGCAGGACAATAGCAGGAAGCGACCATCGCCAGGCAAGCCACTGGGCGCCAACACCTGCCACACCAATCATCGCAAGCGCGATAACCACACTGTCCATTGCCACCTCCCAACACAACTTAGAAGAGAGATAGCACAAATTACCCTAAAGGTAAGTAACGCTTGAGTTGCAGGTTATGCCCGCTCGACAAAGCTATCGAGCACTTTCTTTTGGCCGGCTTTTTCAAAGTCGACAGTGAGCTTATTCCCCTCAATGTCACTGATGGAGCCGTACCCAAATTTCATATGGAAGATGCGCTCACCAATAGCAAAATCACTGCCAACCTCAGTAACGCTTTTGGCCACTAGCTCACCTTCAATGGTCATCGGACCGGCCTTTTTGGCACGTCGAGTTTGGTTGCCACCATGCATCCGGCCATACTGCTGACCAGAGGCCTGCGCCTTGCGGGCGCGTTGCCAGCCTGGAGTGGAGTACTTGCTCTGGAACGGGTCGCTGTTGTCAAACCGGCTGGCACCATAACCACCGCCAGCGCTGTTCAGACCATAGCCACCATAGGAGCTGGAGGCCTCAACAACCTCAACACTGTCCGCGGGTAATTCATCCAGAAAACGGGAAGGAATACAGGATTGCCAGGACCCATGGATACGGCGGTTGGAGGTGAACCACACCTTCACACGCTTACGGCCACGGGTAAGACCCACATACGCAAGGCGCCGCTCTTCTTCCAGACCAGCCTGTCCAGTCTCATCCAATGCCCGCTGGTTCGGGAATACGCCCTCTTCCCAGCCCGGTAGGAAAACCGTATCAAACTCAAGGCCTTTCGCGGAGTGCAGGGTCATGATGGAGACCGCATCCTCTTCCACATCGCTGTCCTTATCCATCACCAGCGAGATATGCTCAAGGAAGCCAGCCATGCTCTCGAACTCTTCCATGGAGCGGATAAGTTCTTTCAGGTTGTCCAGACGTCCCGGTGCTTCTGCGGAACGGTCTTGACGCCACATCTGGGTATAACCGCTCTCATCAAGGATAATTTCCGCAAGCTCCGTATGGCTCATGGTCTCAACCTGATTGCGCCAGTTCTCAAACATGCCAAGAACATCAGCCAAAGCAGCACGCGCTTTCGGGCGCAACTCATTGGTCTGCACCAGCTCTCCCGCTGCAATCATCAACGGAATAGCCCGCTCCCGCGCATAGGCATGCACAATCTTCAGAGTGGCCTCACCAAGCCCCCGTTTCGGCGTGTTCACAATACGCTCGAACGCCAGATCATCAGAAGGCTGCATCACACAGCGGAAGTAGGCCAGCGCATCACGGATTTCCATGCGCTCGTAAAAGCGCGGACCACCAATCACGCGGTAGTTCAGACCAAGCGTTACAAAACGGTCTTCAAACTCTCGCATCTGGAATGATGCTCGCACCAGAATGGCCATCTCATTCAGCGAATGGCCATGGTTCTGCAGCGCTTCAATCTCATCACCGATGGAGCGCGCTTCCTCCTGAGAGTCCCAGGCAGAGGCGACCTGCACCTTATCTTCATCCTCAGATCCCATCTGATCCGTGAAGAGGGTCTTACCCAGACGCCCCTGATTGTGGGCAATCAGATGAGAGGCAGCAGACAGAATGTGGCTGGTCGAGCGGTAGTTCCGCTCCAGACGAACCACGGTCGCGCCCGGGAAATCCTGCTCAAATCTCAGGATGTTATCAACTTCAGCACCACGCCAGCCATAGATCGACTGGTCATCGTCACCCACACAGGCAACGTTGGAGTTGCCCTGTGCCAGCAGACGCAGCCACATGTACTGCGCGATGTTGGTGTCCTGATACTCGTCCACCAGCATATAGCGGAAACGGCTCTGGAAGCTCTTCAGAACATCATCATGCTCTTTGAAAATGGTGATGCAGTGCAGCAGCAAATCACCAAAATCACAGGCATTCAGAATGGAGAGCCGTTCCTGATAAGTCTGGTAGAGCTTGCGCCCCAAACCATTCGCAAAGGCCTGCGCTTCACCAGCAGAAATCTGTTCCGGTGTCAGCCCGCGGTTCTTCCAGCTGTCCAGCAATCCGGCAAAAGTCTTTGCCGTCCAACGCTTTTCATCCAGACCTTCCGCCTGAATGATCTGCTTGATCAGGCGAACCTGATCATCCGTATCCAGAATGGAGAAGGAGGACTTCAAACCAACCAGCTCGGCATGACGGCGCAGGATCTTCACACAGATCGCGTGGAACGTGCCAAGCCAAGCCATGCCTTCCACGTTTTCGCCAATGTAAGCGCCAATGCGCTCCTTCATCTCTCGAGCCGCTTTGTTGGTGAAGGTCACTGCAAGGATCTGCCCCGGAGTGGCATGCCCTGTCGCCAGAATATGGGCAATGCGCGTTGTCAGAACGCGCGTCTTACCCGTACCTGCGCCAGCAAGCACCAGCACCGGACCGTTGATCGTCTCAACAGCAAGGCGCTGTTCCGCATTCAATCCTTCCATATAGGCAGGCATGGTCGTTTGCCGTGCTGCCATGGCCCTCGCTGCTATACCACCTGCCTTGGGCTGTGGTGCAGCCAGAGGATCAGCAGGGTTGGAAGGCATTCCGCGATGTAGTGGGCCAGAAGAATTTGCCATTGAGCTCGTTGGATCCTTTGAACGCATACCCCTCTCAAATCAGAGGGAGAATCTCCAATAGTTCACGAAGAACAATATAGCAACAACATTGAAGAAGCGAGGCATCAGCAAAGAGATACACATCGTTTTGCGCATCAGCACATCTTCGCCCAGTAACTCTTGGGTGAAACTTGCTTTGCTCTGTGGTGTTTTATCAAGCCAGATCCCGGATACTTGAAAAATCAAGTGCTGGCTTAGCGATTTAAAGAGGAAGACTGCGTATATCTGGATCTGAAATTTCCAGAACTAATCAATGGGACGAACTTCACTTTCAAACCATAAAAACCACTGTAACAACCTGAAAGAAAAACAATGAAGACTGGTAAGTTACACCTGACGCGCAGAAACGCTCTCCTTGGCATGTCCGGCTCACTCATAGCCGCCCCTGCTCTGGTCTCCTCCGCTTTGGCCGACAATCACGGTTCTACCGACTACACCAACAAAACCCTCACTATCAGCCCCTTCTCATTAGCCATCAGCGAGATGGCGACCATGAAGGCCAGCAACCCGCTGGTGCGCCAGTTTGCAGAGTTGGAGCGCGAGGAACAGGCCGCTGTCTCCATGGTCATCGAGTCCACAGGTGCCACTCCACCGCCGCGCCCAACCGCTCTGGAAGACATCTACAAGAAGCTGGAGGCCGCGTCTGGCGATGACTTTGACCGCCTCTACATCTCGACTGAAATCACAGGCCATGAGGACTTGCTGGCGGTTCAAACACCGGAAGCAGGTAAAAAGCCCGTGAACGTGGATGTGGCAACAGCAACCATTCTGGTCGCCTTCATCCATACTCATCTGCCATGCTGGCAGAGATCCGCAAACAGATCGGCTAGGTAACTCATTGCGATACATGAAGAAACGCTGGCAAAGGCAAACCGATTTGCTGGCGTTTCCGTTCATTTCCACCTGTAAGAGCCGATCACATCTTCAAATTTGGCTCAATTGCACGCCTCTCCCGACAGATCTCGATAAGATTTTCTGCTCACTCTCATTCCATCGCAACTGGAATGGAGCTTGAGATATGCCGAAGGTCATTTGCAAATATAAGAACTACGACGAGTTCTATAAAAACCGCACAAGCATCTGGGCTGAGATCAGACGCCGGATGGATATTCATGCGGCAGATACTGCAAGCTTCGACAAACTCATCTTCCAGGGAAAGGCTGCCATCCGGCTGACCTACGACAACCATGTCGAGGATGCGCCAGAGATGAAGAAAGCCCGATCCAACATTGCAGCGCTGGAAAAAGAGAAATCCAGAACCTACCGCTTCGTGCAGGGCCTGAAGTCTCTGGAAGACGAAATCTCCGCCAAACATAAGATGTTACGCGTGTTGGAAAGCCAGTTGCAGCAAAAGGAAATCGATCCGAAAACCGATCCCAACTATCGCGATACGGCCAAGGAACTCAAAAAGCTAATCAAGGCCCAGCCTGCGGTTAAGAAGAAAATCCAGGAATACGACAAAGCACTCAAAGCTTTAGAGCAGGCTGAAGCAAATTATGACCCGCTGAAAAAGCAGGTTGAGAAAACAATCCCGATGAGTGTTCAGACGGACGGGAAAAACATGATGCTCTACATCGGCGGACGTGCCGAAGCATCTGTCCGCCTCAGAGCAACACTGGCGCAGAAGTAGGCTCTGCCGCAAGCCTACTAATGCAGCGAGAGGAGCCGAACAGCTCCCTCGCTTTTTTACTGATCGCCAACCAGCTCGAACCAGTCATCCTCGGAGATGACATCAATGCCAAGGCTCTGCGCCTTGGTGAGCTTGGATCCAGCCTTTGGACCAGCAATCACAAGATCGGTTTTCTTAGAAACAGAACCAGAAACCTTAGCTCCCAAGCTCTCCGCCCGCGCCTTGGCCTCATCACGGCTCATGCGCTCCAAACTACCTGTAAACACAAGCGTTTTGCCAGCAACAGGGCTGCCAGACGTATCAGCTAGAACCACATCAAGCGGTGTGATCTGCTCCATCAAAGCGGCCAGAGCAGTCAGGTTGTGCTCCTCTGCAAAGAATTCCACCAGAGCATTGGCAACCGTACCGCCGATCCCGTCAATATCATTGAGCTCGCGGTAAGCTTCTGAGGTCGTATCCGTTGCCGCGATCATCGCGTCATAGAAGCCCTGCCACGAAGAGTAGGCCCGCGCCAAAAGCTTGGCGTTGCCTTCGCCCACATGGCGGATTCCCAGGCCGAAGATCACGCGATTGAGTTCGATTTGGCGTTTACTATCAATCGCTTCGAATAACTTTCGTGCAGAGACCGCACCAAACCCTTCACGAGAACGCAGCTTATTGAGGGAAACCTTGTCCCGTTCTGCCATGGTAAAGATGTCCGCTGGTGTGCGGATACCACCTTTATCCATGTCATACTCGTAGAAGGCTTCCACCTGCTTCTCGCCCAAGCCTTCAATGTCAAAGGCATTGCGGGAGACGAAGTGCTTCAGCTTTTCGACGGCCTGCGCAGGACATATCAATCCACCAGTACACCGACGTACAGCATCGACCTTCCCGGAGTTTGGATTAGTTTCTCTAATCGCATGCGAGTTACACACCGGACACTCAGTTGGAAACTCGAACGGCTGCACATCTTCAGCCCGTTTGCTCAGGTCCACGTCCACGATCTGTGGGATAACATCACCCGCACGCTGGATGATCACCGTATCGCCAACGCGTAAGTCCTTGCCATCACGAATGGATTCCCCATCCTGACCGATGCCTTTGATGTAATCTTCGTTATGCAGTGTTGCATTGGAGACCACCACACCGCCGACTGTAACAGGCTCCAGTTTTGCAACTGGGGTCAAAGCACCGGTGCGGCCCACCTGAATTTCGATGGCATTGAGGGTAGTAAATGCACGCTCCGCCGGGAATTTGTGTGCAATCGCCCAGCGCGGAGAACGGGAAACAAAGCCCAAACGGCCTTGCAGATCGAGCCGGTCCACCTTGTAAACCACACCATCAATATCATAGCCAAGGCCGGAACGATCCTCCTCGATGCCATGATAAACTTTCAGCAGTTCCTCGACAGTCTCACAGCGCTTCATCAGCGGGTTGATTTGGAAGCCCCACGCACCGAACATCTCCACCATGCCCATCTGCGTATCAGCCGGAACCTCACTCATATCGCCCCAGGCATAGGCGAAGAACTTGAGCGGACGGGTCTTGGTGATTTCCGGGTTCAGCTGGCGCAAAGAACCAGCCGCCGCGTTACGCGGGTTGGCAAACACCTTGCCGCCATTGGCTTCCATACGCGCATTCAGGGCCGCAAAATCCGCATGGCTCATGTAAACTTCGCCGCGTACCTCAACCACATCCGGCACGCCAGCAGGCAGCTCCTGCGGAATATCCTGAATGGTCAGCGCGTTAGCCGTCACATTCTCGCCCGTTGCACCATCACCGCGGGTCGCTGCATAAACCAGCTTGCCACTCTCGTAGCGCAGAGAAAGGGAGAGCCCATCAATCTTCGGCTCAGCCGTAACAGCCAGCGCGCCCATCAGCGGATCGTACTTTAAGAAACGGCGCACCTTGCCAATAAAGTCCTGCACATCCTCATCGGAAAACGCATTGTCCAGCGAGAGCATCGGCACGGCATGAGTGATTTTGCCAAAGCCTTCAGCAACAGCACCACCCACCCGGTTGCTAGGGCTATCTGCACGCACCAGCTCAGGAAACTTGGCTTCCAGAGCCTCGTTGCGGCGACGTAGTCCATCATAGGTAGCGTCATCAACAATCGGCGCATCTTGGGTATGGTAGGCTTCATCATATTCAGCAATCAGCCTTGCCAGCCGCTCCAGCTCCAGCGCAGCTTCTTCTGCATTCAGCGCTTCAATGTCTTTTTGAGAGGTATCAGCAAGGCTCACCGGTCTACCCACCTGTTTAATCATCAATTAGGGGGATTATTCATATCGCCACCGGGAATAACAAACCACCCGGTACTGGGGAGTTTAGACAGGATTTAACGAGCTCAGGAGGCACATAGACACTCTCCCTGTTATATTTCAAAGGGTTAGCCTCGTTTTGCGTTCTTTTGCGCTGGTTTGCGTTAATCTGCGTTTTTTGGGGTGAAACCTGCGTTGCTATGTTTTTCGCAGCTCAGGCTCAGGTGGTCCCGAGCCCCTCATCGCTTTCACGCTCCTCAGCAAAGGAGTTATCCCCCTCCTGCTCATCCTCAGGTACACTCATTTGTGTCTCGGCTGTGCTCATCATCCGCACAATCACAACAACCAGCGCCAGTGCCGTAAAGATCGGCCCAACCGGGAAGCCATGTGCCGCTAGAGCTATGTTGACGATCGGCAGCAGATAAACCGCAAACAGAAGCAGCGGCGCCACATAAGGGGAGTCCGCATCATCATCAAACAGGCCAGTCCGGGTGGCATACAAATAGAGCGCCGGAGAAAGCACCGCATAATCCCAAAGGAACAGGAACGGCGTTGCCAGCAACACACACAGGGTCACAGCAAGGTTACGCGCCACCGGCTCCCGCTCCCGCATGAACAGCCAGAACGTCACCACAAACGCCATAACCGTGAACGGCAACTGCACCAGATACCCAGCTGTTGCTGAGAACCCAAGAGACCGCATCGCACCAAACGCAGACGGGATCAGATAAAGGAAGCTGCCCTCACCCTGATCCATAACAGTTGCCAGCAAGGATGGAACGGTTTCCAGATAGATCCACCACAGACCGGAGCCGAAGAACACAGCAGACGCATCCACCAGAAACGCCACCGTCGCAACACACGCACACAGCGCAATGATGCTGCGATGGGCAATCAAAATAATCGGGATCAGCATGAACAGCTCAGGCTTGATGGACACACACCCAAGCAACACACCAGCCAAAGCCGGATGCCGGTTCATCAATCGCAGCCCGCCATAAAGAAACCCACCTGCCAGCATGCCAAACTGGCCGTAAAACAGGTTCACGAGTGTAGCCGGAGCAAAGATGAAGAACGTGAACGCCCGAATAGGCGCCTTGCGACTGAACGCAACTGCAAATGAAAGCAGACCACCCATACCCATCCAGAGGCTATAGGCTTGCAGATAAGTCAGGCCGGATAACGGGACCAGAAACACCAGCAGGCTCGGCGGATGCACCCAGCGTAAAAGCCGGAACCGCCAACCACATTGCGCTGAACCTCATCATAGAACCAGCCAAAGTCATAAAGCTGCGCCGCCTGCCCGGCGACGGCCATGCGAGAGGCCAACAGGAACTGATAGAAGTCTCCCCCCACCCTGCGCAAATCGAATCCATCAAGACCCATCACCGATCCAAACAAATAGATCGGATAAACCACTGCAATCAGCAGCAGTGCGATGAAAAAATAGATCTGCAAGCGGGCGAACGAGATAAACATCTACCGGCCTCCATCTATGCGCCACCCCTAAATTGCTTTCAGTTTTCAGAAAGGGCTCTGCGCAAACACAAACTCTTGGTTGCCAGAGAGTTTAAAAGATACCAAGTTAATTATTTGAATACGCTACGTAATTTAAGAATCTTTTAGGAAAGTGAAACAGCGTTTGCGGCGGAAGGATGAATAAATCTACGTATTTCAGAAGTATCTAAAATTTAACAAGTCATTACCTGCAACTTATTGGATAAAGATATCACCAGATAATTCATTAAGAAATTTGACTGAAATGTGTCACGAGCCTACTAAGCCCCCACGTAATTATGGGGTATACGGAATTGAAAACTTATCTAGTAGCTGGCGTTGTTGCATCCAGCGTTCTTCTCGCAGGTTGCGGCACAGTTGTTCGCGGTACAACTGAAGACATCAAGATCTACGTGGAGCCTGAGCACGCGAAGATCACGTCAACAACAGCTCACACTTGCGTTGGTCCATGTGTCATCAACGTACCACGCAAAAAAGAGTTCACGCTCACAGCATCTGCACCTGGTTACCAGACACAGGTCATCGATGTTGAGACCCGCGTAAGCGGCAAGGGCGCAGCTGGCATGGCTGGTAACGTCTTGCTTGGTGGCGTAATCGGCGTCGGCGTTGATGCGGCAACCGGTGCAACTCTGGACCACTATCCAAACCCGGTTAACTTCATTCTCAAGCGCGGTAAAGGCTCCCGTAAGCTGACCCCTGCTGAAATTAAAATGATGAACAAGGCAGAAGCCCCAACATCATAAGCTCGCAGTATTCGGTTGGGGGTATGGATCTGTGAAGTACCCCCTACCACTGAGGCAGCTGCCCCGCCCTTCTCAAAGCAGCTCCCCTATTACTCAGGCATTGACCTGAGTATCTTCCTTTCCAATACTCAGGCACATGACTGAGTGTTCTGTTTCCCTTGATAATCTCTTCCATGCGCTGGCCGATCCAACCCGTCGGGCGGTCATTGAGCAGTTGAGCCATGGCACGGCCTCTGTCAGTGAGTTGGCACAGCATCACGACATGGCTCTGCAATCCTTCTCGCAGCATCTCAAAGTGCTGGAAGACTGTGGTCTCGTGAGCACGCGCAAGGTGGGCCGTGTCCGCACCTGCGAAATCTCAGCGGATAATCTGGCCAAAGCTGAAGACTGGATCAGTCAGCAGAAGAAAGTCTGGCACGAAACCTTCAGCCGCCTTGATGACTATCTGAGCGACCTCCAGAACGGGGAGACACAGGAATGAGCGATACAGATTTTGAGTTACATCTAGTGAGAGAGTTCGACGCCCCTGTGGAGTTGCTGTTCCAGATGTGGGCTGATCCAGACCACATGAAGCATTGGGGATGCCCGGAAGGTTTTCAGATCACCGAGATCAGGATGGACTTCAGAGAAGGCGGCGCATGGTCAACCAACATGACTGGGCTAGACGGCACCACCTACCGCATGCGTGGTAAGTACCTCAAGATCGATACCCCACGTCTGATCAGCAACACCAGCCAATGGATAGATGAGCGCGGCAACGCCTCCGACCCAACCACAATCACCATGTTCTTCGAGAGTCTGGCAAACAATCGCTCTCGTCTCATCGTGCATGAAGCAAGGTTCCCTACCTCTGCCTTCAAAGCAAGCAATGAGGAAGGCTGGAAAAGCTCACTGGAAAGTTTGGCCAGCTATCTCGCCACCAGACAAGACATCCCAGAATAGTTCTTTCTGCCGCAAACCATATCCAGACCTCTATCAATCGGGGCAGAAACCACTCTTGTCTTGATTTTCAAGGGCATCTGAGGAACCTTAGCGCTGCAATCAGGAGTTCCTATGGTCGCCCTTCCAGAAGCAGAGCGTGTGCCGCTTATTGAGGCCTGCAACATCTCAGTCAGCAAGCAAGGTCGCCAGCTGTTTCATCACTACTCTTTCACACTCTATGAAGGGGACAAACTGTGCCTCAGCGCGCCCTCAGGCCGCGGCAAAACCGTTCTGCTGCGTATTCTGGCAGGGCTGGATAAGCCAGACAGCGGTCAGCTGCTCTTCAAAGGTAGAGCCTTCACGTCAGGAGGCCGGGCAGACCTGTACAAACACCTCAACTGGTTGCCACAACGTGTCAGCCTGCTGGAAGACACCATTCGCGGCGCCCTCCTCGCTCCATTTGAGCTGCACGCAAACCAGAGGCACAAGCCAACCGACGCCACAATGCTTGAGGCTCTCTCTAAAGCAGGCCTGCCAAACAGTGCGCTGGATCAGGCCACCACCAGCCTTTCCGGCGGAGAACGCCAACGCCTCACCCTCGCTCGTGCTTTACTGTTGGAACGCCCACTCTGGATCACAGATGAGCCAACCGCTGCGCTCGACAAAGCCCATGCCCTCGCCTGCGCCAAACTGCTTTTGGAACAAGCCGAAACCTTGCTCGTCGTGACCCATGACGCTCACCTGCAAGGCGAGATAGATCGGGTCATCACGCTTCCCGAACCGGATCAAACCAACGCAGAGGAGCGCTCACAATGACCTCAACTGTTGCTTGGAGTGATCTGGCGTTTTTCTATTTTATTGCGGTGATCCCGCTGTCTCTGCTCTGGTCCATGGGCCTCAAAGACCTCTCAAGAGATCTGGCTATTTCCATCGTTCGCATGAGCATCCAGTTGCTGGTCATCGGCTTCTACCTGCAAACCGTCTTTGATCTGGACAATCTCGCCCTCAACATCCTCTGGCTGGTCGCCATGGCGCTGATTGCCGCCATCACCTCGGCAGGGCGAGCCGAGATGCCACGGCTCAAGTCTGCCGTACCGCTCACCTCAGCCATTCTCATCGCCATGCTCCCAGTACTGCTGATGTTCATCGTCGTGCTCAGCCGCCCGGTGCCATGGTACTCCGCGCAGATCACCATTCCCATCGCCGGCATGCTGCTCGGCAACGCACTGGGTTCACTCGTCATCGCCCTGCGCCGCTTCAACTTAAGAACACCCGAAGATCGGGAGCATATCGAGCTACTCACCACCATGGGCGCTACCAAGCTGGAAGCCCGCCGCACACTCGTCAAAGCTTCCCTGCGCGCTGCCGCCTCCCCCGTCATCGCCAGCATGGCAACACTGGGATTGGTCTCCCTGCCCGGCATGATGACAGGTCAGATCCTCGGCGGCTTCAATCCAATCGAAGCCGTCCAGTACCAGATCGCCATCATGCTCGGCATATCCGCCTCCCAAACCCTCTCCATCATCCTAGCCCTCCGCTTCACCATCTACATGGAAGCCGAGTATGAGTGAGGTGGAGGCTTAGTCACGCAGCAATAAAGGAACATTGCTGCGTGAGCTTTGGGCTTTACGCCGCTGCCAACTCGGTTCTGCGGCGATACCCCTTTTTCAGGCCGCTGCCATAAATCATCACGGCCGGATACACGAGAGCTCTGGAAACAAAGGTGCGGACTTTCCCGGCAAGTTCTGGTGAGCCAACACCAAGCACCGGATTAGGTTCGTACTCCAGAACACTCTGCTCAATATAGCGGGCAACATCATCACCATACGTGTCTTTCAAGTACATGATGGCAGCTCATAAGCTCCCATAACCGGTCCGGCTGTATAGAATTTGCCATCGACGACAACCACTTCCTTAGTGCTCGGGATCGCATCCGCCAAACGCAATAGGTTGACCATATGAAAGTTCGTCACAGCGTGCCGGCCCTTCAGCAGCCCCGTTGACCCAAGCATGAGAGCACCTTCGCAAACCGCTATCATCGAGGCGCCCTGCTTTTCCTGCTGCAGCAGAAAGTCTTGCGCACCTACATCCTTACTCAGGTTTGGATGGACTGCCCCGATGACAACCACATCCACCGGTGGGCACTCTTCAAAAGTGGTGTCTGCATAGAGTTCTGGTCCCAGGATACCTTGGCATTTGCCTTTTTCCTTCCAGACGTAAAAGATCTCGGAACCAGGTATTGAGCCCAGAACATCAATCGATCCTGAGACATCTGGTACATACAGGTCCGGAGGAGTTAGAACAGCCACTTTCAAAGGCTTGATACCCTGCAAGGTGTCTTGCAGCGCAGTGTCAGACCCCAAGTTGGAGTAGAGTGGCTTAGGGTCGTACTCAATCGTCAACTCGAAAATGCTGGTAACAGCATCACCTGTCAGTTTTCTCATGACTTTGAAGCAGATTCCACCATTCCGGTTGAAGGCCCGGATGTATAGAACTTGCCATCCACCACAGATTCACCGCGGTCAACCACCTCTGCACCAAACTGCGCCAGCTTCTCAAGGTTGGCGCGATCTGCCGTCACCTGTTTCCCAGCCAGCACTCCTGCCTTTGCCAGTGCAACAACACCATTGGACGCGGCAATCACATGGTGCGCAGACTGCACCTGAGATCGGATAAAATCGATGTAGCGAGCATCTTCCAGCTGCTCATCAGGAACCTCACCTACCACCAGCACATCAAGTGGCGGGCAGCTGTCATACGTGCAGTTGGCTCGGATCGAAAAACCGTAGCCTCCGACAACCAGCTCCTCCTGATCTGCGATGTAGTAACACTTGTGTCGCGGGGGAGCTCCAATGATCCCTTGTGTCAGAATGACATCCGTCTGCCGAAAGCCTGGCGCCAGAAGAAATCCAATTGAAACTTTGCTGAATGGAAACATAATCTGCCCTTTCCATTACCCTTGGAACCAGAATGTGCCAAAGTTCTTAGGGCTCTCAGCCTAATCGTTCCACCTGCTGGAAGGTCAACAATCCCCACAGCCTCACGTGTACGTAACTCCCTGGAATCTCTGAAAATATTTTCATAAGTAATTCCACGAATATTTGCGCAGCAGCGCTTCTACCGCAAAATGCTGGATGCACGCGTGAAGTTGGCAAACGACGAGTAAGAAGGAAGAGATCTAGAAGAACTCATCCAGGGTCGTGAAGAAGGTCGCGCGTTTCTTATCGAACTGCTCGATCCCGTAACACTTCAGAAAGTGCTCTACTGCTGCATCATCATGATTGTAGCGAATACTGCGCACGGCCAATGCCAGATCCTGATAGCGATCTGCCAGCCCCACGCGACTGCAATCCAGATACCCTGAGAAATCGCCTGCAGTCGCCATAAAGTTTGGCAAGCAGGCATCTCCATGACAAAGCACTTTCTCATGACCCTCCGGAATGTTGGCAGTCAAATAAGAAAAGAGCTTTTGAGCAGGCTCACCCTGCCATTCAGGATCAAAGTCATCTTCGTTCACCAACCCCGCTTTCATGCGTGCTTCCGCTTCACGTAAGCCACGCTCAACCGTGTGATCGTAAGGACAACCTTCCCAATCGAGACTATGCAGATGACGAAGCGCGTCCGCGAGGATCTCCACCTGCTGGAGCGGTAGCAACTCTGGATCAGAAACCAGATCCGTTCCACTCAGTGCGGTCAATAGCAGCCATTGTCGACCTTCATACTGCTCAAACCACTGCACTTCAGGGCACAGTACTCCACCCTCAGTCAACCACTCCAACCGCTTCGCTTCATCACCAAGCTCGGCAAACGGACTATCCTGCTCAACTTTAAGAACAAGTTTGAGCTCACCATTCTGGGTAAGCATGAAGATATCGGAGGCTGAACGGCCCATACTGTCTTTATGCCAGTCGTAGGAGCGCAGCCTGCTTTGAATTTCAGTTGGGAAATTTAAATTATGCATCAGATAAATAGCTCAATCAGTCAATGCTGACCAAGCTATCCCAGATCCGATAGCTATACCAGCTCTTCCTGGCCCATCAGGCGTTTTGCGGCGGCGCGGGCTTCTTCGGTGATGGTGGAACCGGCCAGCATGCGGGCGATTTCCTCGTGGCGGTCTTCCTGCGCAATCTCGGTCACGCGGGTTGCCACACGGTCTTTCTCCACCTCATCCTTGCGGATCAGGAAGTGACCGTTTGCGCGCGCAGCCACCTGCGGCGCGTGAGTGACCGTCAGCACCTGCACACTGTTGGCTAGACGCGCCAGACGCACACCAATCGCCTCAGCAACAGCACCGCCAACACCTGTGTCGATCTCATCGAACACCAGCGTCGGAGAAGAACCTTTGTCCGCCAGTGAAACCTTCAGCGCCAGCAGGAAGCGGGAAAGTTCACCACCGGACGCCACCTTGAACATAGGCCCCGGACGAGTGCCCGGGTTGGTCTGCGCCCAGAACTCAACAGTGTCGATACCGGAAGAGCCACGCTGCTCTTCATCGCTCTCAATGTCTATGATAAACCGCGCCCGTTCCAGCTTGAGAGCCGGAAGCTCTGCATGGACCGCATCTTCAAGCGCCTTGGCCGTTTTCTGACGCCTCTTTGAAAGCGCAGCGGCCAGTTTGTCATAGGTCTGCTTGGCAGCTTCTACAGCGCTCTCAAGCGCCTGCAGTTTCTCTTCACCTGCGTCCAGATCAGAAAGGTCACCTTCCATCTGTTCACGCAGTTTGCCCAGCTCATCCGGCTGAACGGAATACTTCCGGGCCGCCGCCCGCAATGCGAACAGACGCTCTTCAGTCTGCTCCAGCTCCTGCGGGTCAAAATCCGTATCACGCAGCGCCTGCTCCAGACCGCTCCGCGCTTCTTCCAGCTGATCCAGAGATCCGCCAATCGCTTCAACCACACTGGTCAGATAGTTCGGCGCCAGATCCACCTTGCGCTCAAGACGGCGCAGCAGACTGGAAAGCTCAGGGATTGGAGAGGCAGGACCATCCAGCGCCTCATACCCTTCGCGCAGATCACCGGCGATCTTCTCCACCTGCATCATGTCCTGACGACGCAAAGCGAGCTCGTTCTCTTCCCCTTCTTTCGGATCCAGCGTGCTCAGCTCATCCGCACTGGAGCGCAAGTAATCCGCCTCACGGCGCGCTTCCTCTATGCGGGCAACATGGTCCTTCAGGGTCTTCTCAGCTTTGCGAACTGCCTTCGCACTCTCCGCAACCTTGGCAGCGTCCGCTTCCAGTCCACCAAAGCTGTCCAGCAGCTGGCGATGGCTTTCAGGATCAATCAACGCACGGTCATCATGCTGACCATGAACCTCAACCAGCAGCGCTCCGATCTGCCGCAACAGGCCAGCGCTCACAGGCGAGTCATTCACAAACGCACGGGTACGACCATCCGACGCCTGCACGCGGCGTAAGATGATGTCGGCGTCATGTTCCAGATCATTTTCCTGAAGAAGAGTGCGCAAAGGATGCGCCATTGGAACGTCAAAAACCGCAGTCACCTGACCGCGGTCTTCACCATGCCGAACCAGTCCGGCATCTCCTCGCCCACCAAGGGCGAGGCTCAAACTGTCAAGAAGAATAGACTTACCTGCGCCGGTCTCACCCGTCAGAACACTCATTCCATCGCTGAAATGCAGGTCCAGCTTGTCAATGAGAACGATATCCCGAATAGAAAGCGATGCCAGCATGGTAGTCTACGTCACCCCGATTCCTTTAAAAGGCTTAGAGGATCTTCATATTCCCAAATGCGCGGCTAAGCCAGCTACCTTTGTTCTCACGAGGCTCAAGACCACCCTTTTTCAAAAGAGAATAGGCATCTTGGTACCACTGGCTCTGCGGGAAGTTGTGTCCAAGCACCGCTGCAGCTGTCTGAGCTTCGTTGGTCACGCCCAGAGCGTAGTAGCTTTCAGTCAGGCGATACAGCGCTTCTTCAACGTGACGAGTGGTCTGGTAGTTGGTCACAACAACCTTAAAGCGGTTGATGGACGCCAGGTAGTTACGGCGCGCCAGATAGTAACGGCCAACTTCCATTTCCTTACCAGCCAGCTGGTCTTCCGTTGCGCGGATACGCTGACGAGCCTGCTTGGTGTATTCAGAGTCTGGATAACGCTGCACAACTTCACGCATGGCATCCAGCGCCTTGGCTGTCACAGCCTGGTCGCGGCCCACGTCAGGGATCTGACGGAAGTAGGATTCACCAATAATGAAGAGCGCATATGCTGAATCCTTGTTACCAGGATAAAGCGTAGTAAAGCGTTCCGCAGCAGCAACCGCTTCAGGATACTTACCCATCTTGAAGTTCAGGTAAGCAATGTTGATGAGCGATTTACGTGCGAATTCGGAGTAAGGATAGACGCGATCAAGTTCATAGAACTTCTTCGCAGCACCACTGATATCGCCAGAAGCACGCAGAGCAAGAGCTTCGTTGAACATCACTTCCGCAGGCGTATCATCCAGCGCAAGGTCGTCAACATCATCCTTGGTGGCACAGCCCGCAACAACGAGCGCCAACGCCAAAGAGGCATATCTAATCACTCTTTTGAGGCGATCGGCCCCCAAAGCATTCCCGGCAGCATCTGAACGCAGCAATGTCTCCGACTCCTATCGTGTTGGGATTCGGGTAAAATCCCTCCCAAGTTCACGCTTCTATCTCAATGTTTGGATAACGTCACGTAGTACCACAGCATTTGCCTCGAATTTATGTCGGAATAGAGGCAAAAACCGTTGAATAACTATTTTTGCCTTAGGAGACCTCAGGACCAAATGCAGCAGCCTGCAGCCCACCAATGAGCTCTGCATGGCCTTTTTCGCGTGCATAACGCTCTTCCAGAGCGACGTCCGCCTCAACAATTTCAAAGGCATCAGGGTTCTTGAACAGCTCCACGAGGATGCAGTGATTCATGCGGTGACCGCCTTTATAAGAACGGTACTCACCCAGAATAGGCAGACCAGCCAGAGCCAGATCACCAATTGCATCAAGGCTTTTGTGACGTACAAATTCGTCAGTCCAGCGAGTGCCTTCAGGGTTCAGAACGCGATCACCGTCCAGAGCGACGGAGTTCTCAAGAGAAGACCCCATAGCGAAGCCAAGCTTCCAGAGTTTCTCAACGTCCTGCACGCTACCAAAGGTACGGGCGCGGGAGATCTCATCACGGAAGAACTCAGGTGTCAGATCAAACTTAAGCTGCTGACGACCGATCTTTGCGTGATCGAAATCGATGGTGATGTCAAAGCGTGTGCCGTCAAACGGGTTGAGTTCACACCACTGATCACCGGAAACGTAACGGACTTTTTCTTTAACGCGGATGTAACGACGCTTTGCGCTCAGCGTTTTCAGGCCAACGCGGTCAATAGCTTCAACGAATGCTTCGGAGCTACCATCCATGATTGGCATCTCAGGTCCGTCAATGTAAGCGGTCACATTATCAATGCCCATACCGCGCAGAGCAGCCATCAGGTGCTCAACGGTAGAGATGCCGCTGTCATGAGGATCACCGAGTACGGTGCACAAAGAGGTTGCAGTTACTTCTTTCCAGCTTGCTTCCGTCTCAACATACCCATCTTTGGTGCTGCGATGAAAAACAATACCGGAGTTTGCGTCTGCAGGGTGAAGGGTAATGGAAGCTGGACCGCCAGAGTGAACCCCAATTCCGTTCAAGGTTACACTGTCTGCAAGCGTTGTCTGTTTTTCGACACGCATTCCCATAATGTTCCAGCCTTTATCATTCCGCTCTAGGTACATACGAGACCTCATGAGCCACTACTTTCGAATACCCCCACCGGGTTGGCTGGAACATAGCCCCTGGGGCTTACCAAATAAAATAAAGCTTTATTACGGTTTGTAACGTCCTGAAAATTTTAGGTACATTTACCGACAATTTCGCTTAAAAACGCAAAGCAGCAATCCGGAAATCTCCGAATTGCTGCTCGAGAGGCGCGAGTTCTGTTGATAATCAGGTGGCTTGGCGGCGCAAGAACGCCGGGATTTCCAACTGATCGTCTTCCATCATCTGAGAGCGTGCTGCCGCAGGGCGTCCGCCAGCGTCCAGATTCCCGGTTGCACCGTGATTCTGAGGCTCGGCTGGACGAGGCGCTGCTGGCTGGCGTGGAGCCTCAGCGAACGCGTCTGTCTGCACTGGCTCATGGTGTTCCATGTGCTCATCTTCACGGCGGCCAAGACCACCAGTCAGACGGCGCAGGAGACCCATTGGGCGGCGCTCTTCTTCCATGTGATGCTCTTCGTGCTCTTCAACCGATGGAGCCATAGTGGCTGGTGCTGGCTGAGGAGCAGCAGAAACCGGCTGTGGAGCTGGTGCTGCTGGAGCTTCCTGCTGAGGAGTACGTGCGCGAATTTCGCGCTGCGCAATCGGCGGGAAGTCTTCCACACGTGGCATACGTGACTGCGGCTCAGCTTTCTGAGCAACAGGTGGAATAAATGGTTCAGGGATGGTTGTTGGTTCTTCAACCACCTGAGTTGGCTCTTCAAGAGCATCATATTCCTGCACTGGCTCGTAGCGACGGGCCTGATAAGGAGCAATCTCAACTTCAGGGTCTGTTACAGCTGCAACAGGCTCAACTTCCATATGTGCGTCAACTGCGGCTGAGCCCATCGCGCGCATCGCACGAACTGGAGTCGGTGCAGGAGCTACTTCTACCGGCGCAGCTACCGCTGGACTGGGCGTAGACGTAGTAGCGCTCTGGAGTCGCTCTGTGAGTTCAGCCATACGAACCTCTGCAGGAGAGATATCTTCGCGCATTTCCTTGTCGATGCCAGTAGCAACAACAGAAACGCGGATAATACCGTCCAGAGACTCGTCGAAGGTTGCACCAAGAATGATGTTCGCTTCTGGGTCCACTTCCTCGCGGATGCGGGTCGCAGCTTCGTCAACTTCAAACAGGGTCAGGTCGTTACCACCAGTAATGGAGATAAGCAGACCACGAGCACCCTTCATGGAAGTCTCATCCAGCAGCGGGTTCGCAATCGCAGCTTCAGCCGCCTGAATTGCGCGCTTCTCGCCCGAAGCTTCACCGGTACCCATCATCGCTTTACCCATGCCGCGCATAATGGAGCGCACATCAGCAAAGTCGAGGTTGATGAGACCTTCTTTAACCATCAGGTCAGTGACGTTCGCAACACCGGAGTACAGCACCTGGTCAGCCATGGAGAAGGCATCAGCAAAGGTGGTCTGTGCATTGGCAATGCGGAACAGGTTCTGGTTTGGAATAACGATAAGAGTGTCAACATTGCGCTGGAGCTCTTCAATGCCGGCTTCAGCAACGCGCATACGACGGGACCCTTCAAACTGGAAAGGTTTGGTAACCACACCTACCGTCAGTATACCCTGCTCACGCGCAGCACGAGCAACAACTGGCGCAGCACCGGTACCGGTGCCGCCGCCCATACCCGCGGTGATGAACACCATGTGCGAGCCGGACAGATGATCGTTGATCTCGTCAATAACTTCTTCAGCAGCAGCTGCACCAACTTCAGGCTGGGAACCAGCGCCCAGACCTTCGGTAACAGCAACACCCATCTGAATCACGCGCTCTGCCTGGCAAAGAGCAAGCGCCTGCGCATCTGTGTTAGCAACAACGAAGTCGCAGCCTTGCAGACCGCTGGTGACCATGTTGTTTACGGCGTTTCCGCCACCGCCGCCAACACCGAATACGGTGATCCTGGGCTTCAATTCCTGAATATCAGGCATTTTCAGGTTGATTGTCATATTAACCTCGCGACCCTAATAACATGCCCGAACCGGGCATGTCGTTCTTCCTCTCGTGCGTCCGCCGCATCTGGCGAAACTCGTGATAGTGGGGGTTATGCGCTTCCCCACTAGAAACTTTCTCTAATCCACTGCCCAACCCGAGCCAGATAGCTCCCGCGGCCCGTAAGACCCCGGCGTTGGTGACGTGGTTCGAATTGCTCGATCTGTGCCACCTGCGGATAAATCAGCAGGCCCACAGCTGCCGAGAATGCCGGACCCTTGGCTTCCTCTGGCAAACCGGAGATACCCAGCGGACGACCCAGACGCACACTGCGTCCAAGAATGCGTCGTGCGGTTTCAGAAAGACCAGTCAGCTGACTGCCCCCACCTGTCAGCACAACACGCTTGCCCACTCGGCCTGCGAAACCGGAAGCGACAATCCGGTCACGCACCATCTCCAATATTTCTTCAACGCGCGGGCGAATAACCCGCGTCAGCATCGCTCGTGGAATCTGCGTTGGCAGATCACCATCGTATCCACGGGCGGCACCTGAATAAAATCACGGTCGTCCACCACACTTGGCAGGGCCGAACCATGCAAAACCTTCAAACGCTCTGCAGCTTCCATCCGTGTGGAGAGCGCGCGCGCCACGTCCATGGTGACGTGATTACCGCCAACAGCCAGCGCATCCAGATGCACCATCTGACCGTCAACAAAAATAGAAAGCGTGGTGGTCCCACCACCCATATCGATGCAGGCGACACCCAGCTCGGTCTCATCTTCCACCAACGTGGAAAGACCCGCCGCATATGGCGTTGCCACCAGCGACTCCACCTGCAGGTGACCGCGCTCAATACAAAGCTCCAGATTACGCACGGGCGGCACTTCAGCAGAAACCACCTGCATATCCACGCCCAGCTTGCGGCCCATCATGCCACGCGGATCGCGAATACCGCGGTTGCCATCCAGCCCGTAGGAGATCGGCAGCGCATGCATCACCGCCCGCCCTTCGGTCGCTGTATGGGTAGAGCCGGCAGCCAACACACGCTGAATATCGGCTTCCGTAACACCTTCAGTTCCAAGCGGCACAGTGGCGGAGAAGATCTCACTCTGCAGACGACCACAGCTCACTGTCACCAGCAGGGTTTCAACCATCACACCGGCCATACGCTCAGCCTGATCCACCGCACGGCGGATCGCCTGCTCGGCCTGATCCATGTCCACCACAACGCCGGACTTCATGCCCGCAGACGCCTGATAGCCGTAACCCAGCACTTCAACACCGTGGGTACGGCCCGGCATCAGGTCTTCCTCATCACCAGGCACCAGTTTCGCGATAATGCAGCACACTTTCGTGGAGCCGACGTCCAGCACAGAAACCACAACAGATCTGCGGCTTGGCAAAGGCCGCATGCGCGGCAAGAAGATCACGTTCTTATTCGAACTCATGTGTCCCTCCCAGTGCTGGAGGGAGTGCCTCGTTGCTCAATGGTGGTCTGACGGCGAATGGCAGCATCATCGGAAAGACGCACCACCACACGATCCTGCAAACGCAGATCAACCGCGACGATATCGCGGGAGAGCAAACCACCCTGATCATCGAGCTTCTTCAGCTCAGCCAATGCATCACCCACATCAAATTCAGGCAGACGCACCGTAATTCCGTTTTCCATGGCCAGATCCCAGCGGCGTTCGGAGCGCAGCTTCGCAGCGCGCACACGAGCACGAATGCCCGGGAACTTATCCAGCTCGCTCATGATCTCACCTGCACGCAGCTGCGCACCGTGATTGACCACGCGAAGCAAGTTCGCATAACGGCCATCGACCTCATCGGTGATGACCTCGCCCTTCTTGGTGATGACGGAGGTAATGTTGCCCCGCTGCCAGAGCGCATAAGGCTCCTGCTCTTTGATCATCACACGCAGCGTGCCCGGATAGAACTTCTGAATCGACGCATTGCGGATCCAGGCAATGCCTTCCAGACGCTCTTTCGCTTCGCTGGCGTTAAACAGCATCAGAGAAGGACGTTCATGAAGTTCCAGCGCTTCCAGCACCTGAAATTCGGTGACGCGCTGCAAACCTTCCATTTTGATCTCGTTAACGGCAAAACCGGCGGCGGATGTAACTGATTCGCTCACTTCACGGGCGTGTCCGCCAAGGGTAATTCCGTATCCGGCAGACAAAGCAAGGAAGCCAATGGCGCTCGCAGTTGGAGCCCACGACGGGATAAGAGCAAAAAATCCAGTGACCCCCCAAGCGGGTCTCTGGTGCAAACGCGACACGCCACGACTTCTGAAGCGATAGCTCCAGACGCCTGTGCGTTCCCGCAATGCATCAAATTTTGCCTTTATCTTCCGCAACTTGCGTCCTCCACGATCCAACTCACCAACTCTTGGAAATCATGTCCGGCGTGCGCCGCGATTTCCGGTAGCAGTGATGTTGGCGTCATGCCGGGTTGAGTGTTCACCTCAAGACAGATCAGTTCTCCTAGGCCACCGGGTCCTTCGTTAAAACGGAAGTCGGCGCGTGTAACGCCGCGACACCCCAGAGCCTGATGTGCCTTGAGACTTGATTTTTGTATTTCTTGGTAAACAGATGGTAAAATTTCCGCAGGAAGTATGTGTTGTGAACCGCCTGGGACGTATTTTGCATCATAATCGTAGTAAGCGTGCCCCAGCGGTACAATTTCTAGTACCCCTAACGCCACATCACCCATTACCGCACACGTCAACTCGCGGCCTGGGATGTAGCGCTCGACCATAAGCAACTCACCATACTCCCAATCATCGCGGGTCAATTCCTGCGGTGGGTACTCCTGCCCTTCCTTCACGATCAACACGCCGAAGGAAGACCCTTCATTGATTGGCTTGATCACATAAGGCGGTTCCATCACATGACGGCGCGCAGCGTCAGCGCGGCTCACCACGAGAGAATTCGCAACTGGCACGCCAGCCGCCTTCATCACGGCCTTCGCCTTTTCCTTGTGCATGGCAAGCGCAGAGGACATCACACCAGAGTGGGTGTAAGGAATATCGAGCACCTCAAGGATACCCTGAATGGCCCCATCTTCCCCAAACGGACCATGCAACGCATTGAAAGCCACATCCGGCTTCAGGTCCTGAAGAACAGCAGAGATGTTGCGGTCAACATCCACACGGGTCACCTGATAACCAGCAGCTTCCAACGCATCCGCACAGTCTTTGCCTGAAGACAGAGAAACAGGGCGCT
Source organism: Pseudovibrio denitrificans JCM 12308 (assembly GCF_001310815.1). Lineage (GTDB taxonomy): Bacteria > Pseudomonadota > Alphaproteobacteria > Rhizobiales > Stappiaceae > Pseudovibrio > Pseudovibrio denitrificans. The sequence goes on along the minus strand of NZ_BAZK01000002.1, from coordinate 9,151 downwards.
CAGCAACCCATCCACCCATCAAAACTGCAACATGCTTGGTCATCACAAAACCCAATCCTGATTAAAACGCCTAAAACAACACGTGAACGGAGTTAGTCCGCCTTACCCAAAAACGGCTCAATCGCCGCTCCGTCCACAAACGCCCCTAGGCGCTTGATTTCCCATTCCAGACGCGTCCCGGTCTTTGCCAGAGCTTCAGACCGCACGGTCTCGCCAAGCATTTCCAAATCGTGAGCGGTAGCGTCTGCAACGTTCAACATAAAGTTGCAGTGTAATTCCGACATTTTTGCGCCGCCGATCTGCAATCCACGACATCCAGCTGCATCAACCACCTTCCAGGCACTGTTGCCCTCAGGGTTTTTGAAAGTGGAACCGCCGGTTTTCTCGCGGATCGGCTGTGCTTTCTCACGATGCGCAACAACCTCAGCCATTTCTGCGCGGATCTCGTCTTCGCTCTGCGCAAAACCTTCAAACACCGCACTGGTAAAAATCAGGTCCTTGGAGGCTGAAGAATGGCGGTAGGCATAGCCCATTTCCTCATTGGAAAGAGTGAGGATTTCGCCTGATCTTGTCACCGCGTTAACGTTAACAACCCGGTCCTTTGTCTCGGTACCGTGAGCCCCTGCATTCATGCGCAGCGCACCGCCAACAGCACCCGGAATACCGGTGTAGAATGCAAAGCCACCTGTGCCGGTTTTCGCAGCTTCTTCCGCCAGCTTCTTGTCAGGAACAGACGCCCCTACCCGCAGCTTATGGCCACCCAGATACTCAACCTGACCAAACCCACGGATCGGCAGACGAATAACAACGCCCTCAATGCCACCATCACGCACCAGCAGGTTGGACCCCAGCCCAACCACAGTCACAGGCACATCTTCAGGCAGCGCTTTCATGAACACGGCCAGATCAGCTTCATCCGCAGGCTGGAACATCAACTGCGCAGGCCCACCAACGCGGAACCACGTCACAGCAGAGAGCAGCTGGTTCGGGATCAGACGACCGCGAATGTCTTCGACAGCATCACCCAACAGTGGCAGCAGATCAGGATAGCTTAGGCTCGCGCTCATACAGTCTCTCCTTTTGGGGAGAGTGCTTCCAGTTCAACCGGCAGCTTGTAAGCCCACTGGGTGATATTACCTGCACCAAGGCAGATCACCAGATCACCCGGCTCAGCCAGCTCCGCTATCTTGCCAGCCAGCTCATCCGGGCCAGCAATGCTGTGAACCGAACGGTGACCGCCAGCACGCAGACCAGAAATAAGATCCGGCTGATCCGCGCCTTCAATCGGTTGCTCGCCCGCTGCAAACACAGGCGTAATCACCACTTTGTCCGCATCGTTGAAGCAAGCGCAGAAATCTTCAAACAGGCTCTGCAAACGGGTGAAACGGTGCGGCTGCATCACAGCAATCACTTTACCCTCAGCAGCTTCACGCGCTGCATGCAGAACAGACTTAATCTCAACAGGGTGGTGCGCGTAGTCATCAAAGAACTCAACGCCATTCCACGAGCCAGTATGCGTAAAGCGACGCTTCACACCACCAAAGCTCGCCAGACCCTTGCGGATATTCTCACCAGAGATGCCCAGAGAATGCGCCAGCGCAATTGCAGCTGTCGCATTGGAAACGTTGTGCAGACCCGGCATTGGCAACACCAGATCCTTCAGCTCAATCACCTTGTCTCCACGGCGATCATGAATGCTCACGGTGAAGATGGACTTGCCGCCCTTGGTGGAAACATCCGTAAAGCGAACATCAGCCTGCGGGTTGGTGCCGTAGGTGATGATGCGACGGTCTTCAATCTGTCCCACAAGGCTCTGCACCTCAGGGTGATCCAGACACATAACCGCGAAACCGTAGAACGGCACGTTCTCAACAAACTGGGCAAACGCTGCACGAACCCCATCAAAATCACCGTAGTGATCAAGGTGCTCAGGGTCGATGTTGGTCACAACAGCAATATCGGCAGGAAGCTTGACGAATGTCCCGTCGGACTCGTCCGCCTCAACCACCATCCAGTCCCCTTCACCCATGCGGGCGTTGGTGCCGTATGCGTTGATGATACCGCCATTGATAACAGTCGGGTCCATATGGCCAGCATCCAGCAGCGCCGCAACCATGGAGGTTGTCGTCGTCTTGCCGTGCGTACCGCCAATGGCAATCGCCTGCTTAAAGCGCATCAGCTCTGCTAGCATTTCAGCGCGGCGCACAACAGGCATGTTGTTTTCACGCGCAGCCTTCAGCTCAACATTGCTGCCTTTAATCGCAGAAGAGATCACGCAAACATCAGCACCTTCAAGGTTCTCAGCAGCATGACCCACCATCACCTTGATGCCCTTTTCACGCAAACGCAGAACGTTCGCATTCTCGGACATGTCAGAGCCCTGCACACGATAACCAAGATTATGCAGAACCTCTGCAATACCGCTCATTCCGATGCCGCCGATACCGACGAAGTGTACTCCCCCAATGTCTACTGGCATTTTCATGAGGTAATCTCTTTCTGTTCAGTTGCTGGTGCAGCACCAACAAGTGTTTCGGTCAGATCCGCAAGGCGCTGTACAGCTTCCGGCGCGCCCTGCGCCTGTGCTGCCTGTGCTGCCTGTGCAAGACGGCCCGGATTATCCATGAGTTCTTTCAGCTCACGGGCCAGTCGTTTCGGATCAAGTTCTTTTTGTGGGATCGGCCATGCGCCACCTGCCTCAGCAAGCACATTCGCATTCAGGCCCTGATCATTATCAAGGGCACCTGGAAGAGGTACCAAAATAGAAGGGCGCCCAATCGCTGCCAGCTCACAAACTGTACCAGCACCGGAACGACTGATAACCAGATGCGCTGCCGCAATGCGCTCAGGCAAATCTGTAAAGAAGGAGGCCACCTGCGCTGCAACACCCATCTCGCGATAGGAAGCTTCAAGGCCTTCCAGATCTTCAGGTCGGGCCTGCTGCACAATCACCAGCCGCTCGCGATCTTCTGGCGCCATCTGTTTCAGCGCTTCCGGCAGAACCTGAGAAAACACGCGCGCGCCCTGAGAGCCACCAAACACCAGCAGATGGAACGCTCCACCTTCTTCCGGCGCATTGTAGGTCTGACCACACACAGCAATCACATTGTCACGCAGAGGATTGCCCGTCATGGTTGCCTTGGCAGCCAGATCAGCAGGCAGTGTTTTAAGCGGAAAACTGGTCGCAACAGCACTTGCCCCTTTGGCAAGCATACGGTTCGCCCGGCCCATCACCGCATTGGCTTCATGCAGAATGGATGGAATACCTAATAGGCGCCCCGCAAACATAGGCGGAAATGTCGGATACCCGCCAAAGCCAACAATCGCAGCAGGCTTGGCCGCGCGGATTGCTTTCATCGCCTGCAAAGTACCCAGACCAAGCTTGATCGCAGTCTTTGCAAGAGAGATCGGGTTCTTGCCGCGAATGGTATCACTCTTGACTAGATGCACCTTGTCCGCCGGAAACGCACTACCATACTTGTCAGCACGGCTATCTGTGATCAGCTCAACACCATACCCACGGCGCGTCAGCTCACTGGCCAGCGCTTGCGCAGGAAACAGGTGACCACCCGTTCCTCCAGCAGTGAGCATAATCTTCGGCTTCATTTCACTCTCCGACACAAACAAAACTCTCTAAGCGTGCTGCAAAGGTGCAGCGCGGGTAACAGTGATAATCGGGTTCTTACGCGGCTGCGGTCGCTTCCGCGTCAACGCCAGCACAAACCCCATCGTCAGGGAAATCGCCATAAGGGAAGACACACCGGACGAAATCAGTGGAAGTGTCATGCCCTTGGATGGCATAAGGTTCAGGTTCACAGCCATGTTGATGCAGCTTTGCAGGCCAAACATCACGATCAGACCGGAAGAGGCCAGACGGCCAAACGGATCCTGATCCTGCATCGCCATGTAAAGGCCGCGCAGCACAACAAACGCAAACACAGTCACAAGCACCACACACACGATGATGCCGTATTCTTCTGCCGCAACAGCAAAGATAAAGTCCGTATGACTATCAGGCAGAATACGCTTCACGGTGCCTTCACCCACACCTCGACCAAGCCAACCGCCCGCAATGAAGGAGTCGATTGCTTTATCAATCTGGTAGGTGTCACCGGAAGCAGGATCAAGGAAGCGCATGATACGCCCGCGCACGTGCGGCAGATAAGTAAAGCCAGCCGCCACGCCAAGAATGCCCATGACGCCAAGCGGCACAATCGCCAGCCACGACAACCCATTCAGGAAGAACAACGCAAACAGCACGATCGTCAACAGCATGGTCTGACCAAAGTCAGGCTGCGCGATCAGCATAGCCGCCACAATCCCGAACAGGATAATGGAGATCAGCTGCCCCGGCACATCCTGCGCCTTGCGTCCTTCAGAAAGCAGAAACGCCACGATCACAACAAGCGCTGGCTTGATAAACTCAGAGGGCTGAATGGAAACACCAAACAGGCTCACCCAGCGCCGCGCACCTTTAATGTCCGTCCCGAAGAACAGCGTCCCCAGCAACAATACAAGCATGCCACAGAACACCAGCAAAGCCACCCGTCGCACATAGCGCGGAGACAACGCCGAAACGCCCAGCATCAACGCAGCACTTGGAACAAGGAAGATGGCCTGCTTCTTCACAAAGTAGAAGCTCTCAAGCCCGATACGTTCAGCAACAGGAGGGCTGGCCGCAAGTGATAACACCAGACCGGACACCATCAGCGTGAAGACGCCGACCAGCATGTAGCGGTCAATCGTCCAAAGCCATTCTGCAAACGCACTGCGATCCGTACGTGAAACCATCAGCGTGCCCCCTCACCATTCAGCATTTGGGCAGCAGCAACAGCTGCGCTCTCAAATGCATCCCCGCGAACTTCGAAGCTCTTGAACTGGTCAAAGGACGCACAAGCCGGAGACAGCAGAACCACTGCCTCTTTGCTCTTGTCACGCGCCGCATCACGCGCTGCCGCTTCAACAGCCATATCCAGACTGCCGAACTTGTGTGCCTCAACTGAGCCGCTTAGTTCCTGCTCAAACTCTTCCGCCGCTTCGCCGATCAGGTACGCTTTAACAATCTTCGGGAAGTAAGCCTTCAGCGATGAAATACCGCCCGCTTTAGGACGGCCACCCGCAATCCAGTAAATCCGGTCAAACGCAGCCAGCGCATGTGCCGCCGCTTCTGCGTTGGTTGCCTTGCTGTCGTTCACAAACAGCACCTTGCCTGCTTCAGCCACCAGCTTCAGCCGGTGCGCAAGACCCGGGAACTTTGCCAGAGCACCGGCAATCTCGTCCAACTCCAGCCCAAGCGCTGCACACACAGCAACCGCTGCCGATGCATTCTGCCCGTTGTGAGAGCCACGCAAAGTGTTGGAAGAAGACAGGTCAGCAACAACCACCTGCTCTTCATCAAAAACTTCAATGACCTTGCCATCTGCGGCGTAAACACCAAACTCAACCGGCTCGTGGCAGGAGATTAGCTCAATCGGCTCACCACTCTCCGCCCGGCGCTGCGCAATGGCTGCGCTAAACTCATCATCCACGCCCACAACAGCCAGACGCGCCGCCTTCACAAGACGTTCCTTGATGGAAGCGTAGTTCTCCATGCTGCCATGCCGGTCCAGATGGTCCGGCGACAGGTTCATCATCACCCCGATGTCGGGAGCAAGGCTTGGAGCAAGATCGATCTGGTAGGAGGAGACCTCAACCACATAGACGCGATCTTCAGAGAAACCTTCAAGGTCCAGCACAGGGCGACCAATATTGCCGCCCATCTGAACATCCATGCCGCATTCTTTAAGGACATGCGAAATCAGCGCAGTGGTCGTGGATTTGCCGTTGGTGCCGGTGATCGCAACAAACGGCGCTTCAGGGCAAACCGCCTCGCGCTCATTTACGAACAGCTCCACATCCCCAATCACCGGAATGCCAGCTTCCTGAGCTCGCACTACACTCCAGTGCGGTGTCGGATGGGTCAGCGGCACACCCGGCGCAACAACCAGCGCTGCATAACGGGTCATGTCCACATCACGCAGATCAATCGCAGCAAGCCCCTGCTCTTCAGCAGCGGCCACACTTGCTTCGTTATCGTCCCAGACATCAACACGAGCCCCGCCAGCCTCAAGCGCGCGCGCAGTCACAAGCCCGGAACCACCGAGCCCGAACAACGCAACTTCTTTGCCTGCCAAATGACGGATAGGGATCATGTGCTCAGCCTCCTAGCGCAGCTTCAGTGTTGCGAGGCCGATCAATGCCAGAACAACAGCAATGATCCAGAAACGAATAACCACCTGGCTCTCGGTCCAACCCAGATGCTCAAAGTGGTGGTGAATTGGCGCCATGCGGAACACACGCTTGCCAGTCAGCTTGAACGAAGCCACCTGCACAATCACGGAGACAGCTTCCAGAACAAACAGACCACCGATGATCGCCAGAACGATCTCATGCTTGGTCGCAACCGCAATCGCACCCAGCATACCGCCCAGAGCAAGAGAACCGGTGTCACCCATAAAGATCGCAGCAGGTGGAGCGTTGAACCACAGGAACCCAAGTCCTGCGCCAATCACGGCACCACACACAACGGCAAGCTCACCAGTGCCAGCCACATGATGGATCTGCAGATAGTTGGAGAACACAGCATTACCGGTGAGATAAGCCACCAGACCAAAAGCGGCAGCAGCAATCATCACAGGCACAATCGCAAGACCATCCAGACCATCAGTCAGGTTCACCGCATTGCCCGCGCCAACAACAACAAAGGCAGCGAATGGATGAAGAACAGACCGAGGTTCAGCGTCAGCTCTTTAAAGAACGGAAAGCCGATGCTGGTGGAAAATGGCTCAGAATCCAGAAGCGTCACCGCAAAAGCAGCAAGACCTGCAATCAGGAACTCCAGACCCAAACGTGCTTTACCACCAAAGCCTTTGTGCGAAGACTTGGTGACTTTCAGATAGTCATCATAAAAACCGATAAGGCCGAACCCAACAGTCACACCCAGAACAATCCAGGTGTAAGGATTGCGAAGGTCAGCCCACAGCAACGTCGCCACAATCATCCCGGAAAGGATCATCAGCCGCCCATGGTTGGCGTGCCTTTTTTGGTCAGCAGATGGCTCTGAGGTCCGTCTTCGCGAATTGGCTGTCCGTGCCCCTGACGCGAACGCAATGCATCAATGATGCGTGGGCCAAACAGGAACACAAACAGCAAAGCAGTCATAATCGCGCCGCCGGTACGGAACGTAATGTATTTAAAAACATTCAGCGCAGACAGGGAAGGATAAACCTCTGAAAGCTCCGCCAGCAAATATAGCATTTAGTCAACCTCAGGACTTACCGGTTGCAGCCGGTTCAGGAAAACGTTTCTTCAAAGCATCCACGAGTGGACCCATACGGGTTCCAAGGGAGCCCTTTACCATCACGATGTCGTTGGGACGCACTTCCGACAGCAGGTCTTTTTCCAGTTTGTCGGAGGTCTCTGAATAGGCGCCTCTGGTCTGTGCAGGCAACCGTTCCCAGAGCACCTTCATGTGAGTACCCACACAATAAACGATGTCGATCTTTGCGCGCTCCAGTTCACGCGCAAGGTCTGCGTGCAGCTTGTCAGAATCTGCACCTAATTCGAGCATATCCCCCAATACGGCGATACGACGGCCATTCTTCTCAACGGGCAATCCAGCCACCAGATTGATGGCTGCGCGCATACTGGCCGGGTTGGCGTTATAGCTCTCATCCACCAGCAGCGCGGTCCCACCATTCACATCCAGTACAGTCTGCGCACCACGGCCTTTCGGCGCGGACATTTCAGCCAGAGCCAGACCCGCAAAGGCAAGGTTCGCACCCAGTTCCATCACACCAGTCAGCACGCCCAGTGAGTTGATCACATGGTGTGCGCCCGGAGCGCCGATTTTGTAGGAGATTTCCTGCCCAAGGATATTGGCATTGAGACAGGAGCAATCAGGATTAGCCGCAACCTTCTTGGCGATGGACTGCGCCCCCGGCTGCATACCAAAGCTGACGATGTTCTTCACACCAGCCACAGCTGCCAGATAACGGAGCAGATCATATTGGCGATTGTCCCGGTTCAAGATCGCCACACCACCCGGTTCAATACCGGTAAAGATCTCAGCCTTCGCACGGGCGATATCTTCAACGGAGTTAAACGCTTCCAGATGCACAGGCTCAACGGTGGTCACAATCGCAACATGCGGGCGAACCATCTTCACCAGCGGCGTAATCTCACCGCGGTGGTTCATACCAATCTCGAAGATACCAAACTCGGTATCTGCGTGCATGCGCGCCAGCGTCAGCGGCACGCCCCAATGATTATTAAAGCTCGCCACAGGCGCATGAGTAATGCCGGATTTGGACAGGCAAAGGCGCAGAGCCTCCTTGGTGCCTGTTTTACCGACGGAGCCAGTCACCGCGATGATCCGTGCCTTTGAACGGGCGCGAGCAGCCACACCAAGGCGCTCCAACGCTTTCAGCACATCATCAACGGCCACATAGCGCCCACCTTCTGGCAGCTCACCAAGCTTTTCACGCGACACAACTGCAACAGAAGCACCAGCTTCAACAGCCGTTCCCGCAAACGCGTGACCGTCAAAGTTTTCACCCTTGATAGCGAAGAAGGCCTCTCCGGGTTGGATCGTTCGGCTATCAATGGAAATTCCGGTTATGTCATCCGCCAGATCACCGTGAACATCCCCATCTACCGCCTCCAGAAAATCGCTGAGCAGCCACAGCGGCCCACGATCTATTTCAGGCAGTTCAATCATTTGCCGCTCATATTCCGACTTAATTTCCGGGTCCAATAGGTTGATGTGGGGGACGATAGTCCACTCAGGCTTGTCTATCGCTGACTTGAGGCGTGGTTTTTCGCTGTTTTTAGCCTCAGAATCCGCGATTTCCGGCGAAGCAGCAGGTTCCTCAGAAGCACCTAGTCCACCAAGGGCGTCTGCACCGTCCTGCTCATCCGGTTGAGTGGACTGCGATACATCCTCGGCAACCTCCGGAGCAACCTCTTCGATACCTTCATCCGCAAGAAATGCATCCGCATCCGCTGTGCTCTCATCATCTTGATCAGATGCAGCTGGAACCTCGGGCTCAACATTCTCTTCGGCTTCGGCTTCGGCTTCGGCTTCGGCTTCGGCTTCGGCTTCGGCTTCGGC
>NZ_BAZK01000001.1 GCF_001310815.1 Pseudovibrio denitrificans JCM 12308 | reverse complement strand
TCCCAGCTCCCAGCTCCCAGCTCCCAGCTCCCCAGCTCCCAGCTCCCAGCTCCCAGCTCCCAGCTCCCAGCTCCCAGCTCCCAGCTTTGTCCTTAGAATGCAGGCAACAAAAAAGGCTGCCGAAGCAGCCTCTTTCTTACTCGTATCTGAGCCAGCTTTATTCAGCAGCCTCTGGAACGCGTTTGACCTCTTCAACCTCGTCTCCGAAGCTCGGTTCTTTCGTTCCCACATTGCCATTAGCAAAGGCATACTGATCCGCAGGCATTTTGCCCTGACGACGGTTGGAGATCCGCGACACACCATTTTTCATGTGCATCGGCATCACCAGAGCAATCGGGATCACCACCAGCGTCAGCAGGGTTGAGAACGCCAGACCGGAGATCACAGCGGTTGAGAGCTGTACCCACCAGCTGGCCGTCACGCTGCCAAAAGTGGTGACCTGATTAGCAAAGTCGAAGCTGATCTGCGTTGCCATCGGAATGAGACCCGCAATCGTTGTGATCGTGGTCAGCATCACCGGACGGATACGCTGTGCACTGGTGCGCAGCGCTGCATCTACCGGGCTCTGTCCGTCTTCACGGAAGCGATTGTAGGTATCGATCAGAACGATCGCGTTGTTCACCACGATACCAGCCAAAGCCACGATGCCAGTTCCGGTCATGATGATCGAGAACTTTTGTCCGGTCACCAGCATGCCCAGCAGCACCCCAAACACACTCATCACAACGGTCGAGAGTGTCAGGAAGCTTTGGTAGAAGCTGTTGTATTGGGTCAGCAGAATGATGAACATCAGGAAGAGGGCACCAATCATCGCCTTCATCAGGAAGGCCTGAGACTTGGCTTGCTCTTCGTTCGCACCGCGGAACTTGATGAACACACCCTCTGGCCACTGCTGAGTATCAAGCCAAGCCTGAATTTCAGCCTCTTTCTCAGTTATGAGGAAGCGGTCCTTATCAACGCCAGCCTTCACGTCCAGCGAGAACATGCCATTACGGCGTGTGATGCTGGAAACCTTCTGCTTCGGTGTGCGTTCCACGAAGTTGGACAGAGGGATCTGGCCCAAAGAGGTGCGCAGGCGCAGCTCATCAAACTTGTCGAGCGTGCGTTCCTCCACTGGCAGGCGAACGCGAATATCCACTTCATCTTCAGAGTCAGATGGGCGATAATCACCAATCAGAACACCGTTGGTCACCAGCTGAACCATCGCACCCACAGCAGCGATATCCGCTTTATAGCGTGCCGCTTTCTCGCGGTTGATGGTTAGCTCCCAATCGATACCTGGTAGCGGACGGCTGTCTTCCTGATCGCGCAAACCATCGATGGTGTCGATGTGGTTGCGAACACGATCCGCAGCAGCAACAGCAGCTTCGTAGTTGTTTGAGCTGATCTGCAGCTGAATGTCTTTACCGGTTGGAGGGCCACCTTCAACCTGACGGGATTCAACCTTGATGCCTGGAATCTGGGTGGTCTTCTCACGAACGCTGTTGAAAATCTCCTGCGCCGAACGACGGCAGCAGAAATCAGCAAACTCAATATCGATGGAACCGATCAGATCCGCAGGTGCATTGTTGCCGCTACCACCACGTACTCCAACAGGGAAAGCACGGGTCACAACGTTCTCGATGCCTGGCTCTGCCAGAATGACGTTATCAACCTGACGAACCAGCTCCAATGCTTCCAGCGCAGACATGTTACCACGCGCAGTCACATAGAACTTACCTTGCTCTGGTTCTTCATCTACGAAGAACTCAGTCCCGGCATTGTTGCCCATAAAGGTAATAAAGATACCCGCACAAAGAGCCAGCATGGCGACAATAGCCATCATACCAGCCCACCATCTGCGAACCAGAAACTCCAGAACAGCAATGTAAGCGCGGGTGATGCCACGCAGCTTGGAAGTGTCGAACGGACCGTGCCCGGAGAATACTTTTGCTGCTGCCAACTCTTCGGTCTTGCGACGCTCAACACGAGCACGCGAGTAGTTGAGGATTGGCTTGAACATCTTCATCAATGGCAGGTAAGCAATCGCGAGGACTGCTGCACCCAGTAACTTAGAAGCTGGCCCAAGCACCGCAACAACAGGTGTGAGGCTGGAAACCACAACAGCAAGCGCCATCGCTATAATAAGAGCCAGAAGATGCTCACCATACTTGCTCATGAACGCAAACACGGAAGCCAAGATGCCACCCGTCACCGGCAGGAACACCATCGCAGTCAGCAACGAGCCGGACAGAACGATGATCACCATGATCGGCAGGTAGCTCATGAACTCGCCCGGAACGCCCGGCCACAGCAGCATCGGCAGGAAGGCTGCCAGTGTTGTTGCAGTGGAAGAGACAATCGGCCAGAACATCAGCTTGGCTGCACGGATATATGCATCCCGTGGAGGCATACCTTCCGCAGCTTTACGGTCTGCGTATTCCACCATCACGATCGCGCCATCCACCAGCATACCAACGGTCAGCACGAGGCCAAACATCACCATGGTGTTCACGGTCATGCCGATGGTTGTCAGTGTCAGGAAGCCGAGCATGAAACTGGTCGGGATTGCTAGACCAACAAGTACTGCAGAGCGCAACCCAAGAGCTGCCACCACGACAATCATCACGAGGAAGATCGCGGTCATGATGGAGGATTCAAGGGAGTTGAGAACCTGGAAGATGTTGTCGGACTCATCCAGCATGTAGCTGACAGACACAGTTGGAGGCAGATCCTTTGTGATCTCCTCAACAACAGTGCGCACAGCTGCGTTGTTCTCGATGATGTTCTCACCAATACGCTTCACAACATCCAGAGAGACAGCTGGCTGGCCGTTCACCAGAGTGAACGTGCTTGGATCTTTGAAGGTCCGCTTGATGGTCGCGATGTCGCCAAGGGTAACAACACCTTCGCCGGACTGTTTCACCGGCAGCGAATACACATCATCAGCGTCAAGGATCAGACCCGGCACCTTGATGTTGAAGCGACCTGCGCCACCATCAATAAAGCCCGCTGCTATCAGCTGGTTGTTCAGGCTAAGGGCGTTGATCAGCTCACTCTGGCTGATGGAATAGCTTTCCATCTTCAGCGTATCGATGATCACTTCCAAAAGCTCATCACGCTGACCAGTCAGCTCAACCTCTTTCACGGACGCAATGGACTCGATCTCGTCTTTCAGACGATCAGCAAGCCGATAGAGAGTGCGGGAAGGGACATCACCGGAAAGGGCGATGGTCATGGTTGGCTGCAGCGCCATGTTGTGTGTGCTGACAGTAGGCTCTTTGGCGTCCTCGGGGATCTTGCTTTTCGCCGTATCCACCTTCTCGCGAACGTCCGTCAGAGCCTTGTCTTTATCGACGCTGATGTCGAACTCCAGTAAGATACCAACGTGCCCTTCAGAGGCAATGGTTGTGATCTCTTTCAGCCCTTCAAGGCCTCGGAGCTCTGTTTCCATCGGCTGACCGATCAGGCGTGTCCCATCTTCAGGAGAGATGCCGGACTGGCTGACAGAAACGTAAAAGAAAGGAACGTCAATATCAGGAGCTGCTTCTTTCGGGATCGCGATGTAGGACATAATGCCTGCGATCACCATGAAGAGCATCATCACAAAAACTGTTTTGGGGCGATGGAGCACCCCTTCCAGCATGGAAATCATTGTGAAACCTCCGCGGTTTCAAAAACAGGATGAACAGTACGGCCTTCTTTCACGAAGTCCTGGCCCACAGTAATAACAGTCACTTTTTCTGGCAGGCCTTTCAGCCATACGCCTTGTGTGTCGCCGCCGATCAGTTCAACAGGGTAGAAAATGACCTTGTTGTCCGCATCAACACCGCGCAGACCAATGTCGCCATTGTCAGCAAGGGTCAGAATGCCTGGAGAAACGAAGTGCGCTTTCTCTTCCGCAAGCTGCAGCTGCGTGCTGGTGGTGACACCGTCCTTCAGTTCAAAGTCAGAGTTCGGCAGTTCCACCTCAACGCGGAAAGTGCGGGTATCAGGATCAGCAGAGCTTGCAATGTAGCTCACCTTGCCTTCAACACTCTGGCCGGTCACCAGATTAACAACTGCAGTCTGACCAACCTTCACCGCTTGAATGTTAGATTCAGAAACCGCGCCAATGGCAAGCATTGGGTCCGGAGCCATGATTGTTGCGCAGACTTTGCCAACACCAAGCATTGCACCCACTTCAGTCAGCGGTGTTTCAATGATGCCATCAATCGGTGCGCGGATTTCGGTGCGGTCCAACTCCAGCTCCGCTTCCTGCAACTGGGCTTTGGCCGCATCACGTGTTGCCTTCAGCGCGACCACACGGTTTGCTGCAGAAAAGCCCCTGTTGTTCAGCTTGCTGGCAGCTTCATAATCAATGTTCGCTTGTGCCAGAGCGGCATTGGCCTGCAAAACCCGCGCTTCACGTGCACCGCGATCCAAAGAACATAACAGATCGCCTTTGCGAACAAACATACCTTCCGTTGCCGGACGTGTGCGAACCACGCCAGAGGTTTCCGAATGCACCTCTACGCGTGTATCAGCCTGCGTGCGCCCACGCATTTCCAGAAACGGCGTACGCGTTGTCGCTTCCAGGGTTTCCACTTTTACGGCAAACGGTAAAGAGGCTTGGGCTTTCACGCGTTCGGCAGGCGGTGGCGTAGAATTTTCGCCATTACCCTGACCCATCACAACAGTGGTGCCAGTTGCCATCCAAATACCAATTCCGGCCGTAAGCCCCAATGCCAGAACATGTGAAAATCGAATTGCCATTTTTCTCTCCGCCGGTTCTAGGCGATTATTCAGCTGCTTGAGCGTGGGAGACACGCTCGCTGGCGATGCGCTCAAGCTTGCTTCGGTTCATTTTCAAGTAATCAAGGGAAGCACTCAGTGTGGTAATTCCGTATCCCAGCGTCCAGGCGCTCGCCGGATCTTCACAAAGCTCAACCTCGTGTTTCATGCCCCCGATCTTCAGCTCCAGATGCTCGATGCGGCGGTCGATCTCACGTGAGATGAACTCGCCTCCAACCCATCGGCTATAAAGAGCAAGAAGAAGGAAAGGGGATCTGAACAGATCTTCGACAGGGGTCTCAGTCAGCTCTTGCACAAAAGCATCACGCCCTGCTTGCGTAATAGAATAGATTTTTCGGGACGGTTTGCCTGAGGAGGTCTCCTCGCGCCAGGTCACAAGCCCTTCCTGTTCCATCTTGGCAAGTGACGGATAAATCGACCCGTAACTGGCTTCAATGAAATGGCTAAAATGACCTTCTTGCGCAGTCTTGCGAATTTCATATCCCGTCGCGTCTCCGCTGGACAATATGGCAAGACAAAATTTTCGTGTGCTCATACCCACCACATGGCACTGAGTGTTGAAAACAGAGCCCATATTGCGATGAGCTCGAATAAACTACTGAACTTAAAAGACTTAATTTCGACTAGAGCAAAAGTCTGATCACGTTCGATATATATCGATTAGATATATGTGAAACTTTTCTACTTAATGCTCTGAACACTGTCAAATGTAGAAATGTAACAGGATGTCCCACTCTTGCTACATAGGGTTCAGATTGGTCACGTGCTCAAAAATTCAATGGGTCTCTCTCATTTTTAATAAATAATCTGCAAAAGAATGTGTTTGCCATCACAGGTTGTTCCAATTTTCTTCGTTTACGAAGCAGTTGTGCATTGGATTTCTGCACAAACCTACTTGTCTTGTCTTGCTGTTTTGAGGTGAAGTGTCTCCGGTCAACTTCAAAAAGGTATTTCATGATGGATTATGCACGCGATATGATTGGGTATGGCCGGAACACACCGGACCCCAAATGGCCAGGCAATGCGAAGATCGCGGTACAGTTCGTCATCAATTATGAAGAAGGCGGCGAAAACAACATCCTTCATGGTGATGCCGGCTCCGAAGCATTCCTTTCTGAAATTGTCGGCGCGGAATCATGGTTGAACCAGCGCCATATGAATATGGAGTCTATCTACGAGTATGGCTCCCGCGCTGGCTTCTGGCGTTTGTGGCGTTTATTCCAGAAACATAAGCTTCCGGTCACCTGTTACGGCGTTGCAACTGCGTTGGAACGCAATCCCGGTGCAGTTGAAGCAATGAAGGAAGCTGGTTGGGAAATCGCCTCCCACGGCCTCAAATGGATCGAGTACAAGGATTTCTCTGCCGAAGAAGAACGCTGGCACATTGAGCAGGCGATTAAGATTCATGAGGACACCACCGGTGAGCGCCCCTACGGCTGGTACACAGGCCGCACTTCGGTCAACACACTGCCGCTGATCATGGAAGAAGGCGGCTTCTTGTACAGCTCAGACAGCTACGCAGATGATCTTCCATACTGGGTGGAAGGCCCAAAAGGCCCGCATCTGATCATTCCGTACACGCTGGACGCCAACGACATGCGCTTTGCAACACCGCAGGGCTTTAACAGCGGTGACCAATTCTTTACCTACCTGAAAGATAGCTTCGACACGCTCTACGCTGAAGGGGAGGATGGGGCGCCCAAAATGATGAGTGTCGGCCTCCATTGCCGCCTGGCTGGACGCCCTGGCCGAACTGCTGCTCTGGCCCGTTTTCTGGATTACATCTCCACCAAACAGGACATCTGGGTACCACGCCGCATCGATATTGCACGCCACTGGCACGAGCATCACAAACCGTAAGCTCTTCAAAAACTGAGGCAATTGCCTTCCTTGCCGCAGGTGAGGGAGGTTGTCTCGTCATCTGTAGAAAAGCCATTTTGTTCTTGAACTGGCCGCAATGCAGCCATTTGCAGGCCAGACACACCCTATATTGCCTTGTTGGTCGCACCCTTTGAATCCACATAGTGAATAATGCATAGGTTCAAATTGTCGTGACCATCTGTCTTCCTCAATTAGTTATTGATAGAGACAAGTTAGAAACGCAAATCGGCTGTGCGGTATGCCTATTGCATCATCCTCGGCAATCTAACTTAAGGAACAATAATAGGGTGACCATGAGCTTTTTAAGTGCAACGGCCGAGAAGGCGAGGCATTCAAGCAAAAGAAGTTTGTCCCGGCGTGGTTTTGTCATCGGAACAGCAGCTCTGGCGTTGGCTGGCTGTCAGACCACAAGCGCACCAAAACGTAAGACGGTCGCTGATCTTCGTCAGGACCCATACTACAAGGCTGTTTATGGCCCGATGCCGGAAGAAAAATTCCCCGTCCCGGCAGTGAACCTCAATGAAATTCCTGATGGCAAATATCTCCGTCAGGTCGTCAACTACACCGGACCTGAAGCGGGCGGCACCATCGTCGTCGACCCATCCAACCGCTTCCTGTATCTGGTACGTGGTGACGGCACAGCGATGCGCTATGGCGTTGGCGTAGGCCGCGCAGGTTTTGGTTGGAACGGCGATGCTGTGATCCAGTACAAGCGCCAGTGGCCGAAATGGACACCGCCTGCAGAGATGATTGCACGTCAGCCAGAGCTGGAAGAATTCCGCTATGGCATGGCGCCGGGTATCGAAAATCCGCTGGGCGCCCGTGCGCTCTACCTGTTCCAGAATGGTAAGGACACTTTGTATCGCCTGCATGGCACCAACGAACATTGGTCCATCGGCAAAAACGTATCCAGTGGCTGTATCCGTCTGCTCAATCAGGATGTGATCGACCTTTACAATCGCGTGCCAAACGGATCTCGCGTTGTAGTTCGTCCGGCCAGCAATCCGGTAGAACCGCTGAGCGTCTGATTAAAAACATCATCGCGAAAAAGACTGAAAGGCCTGATATCCCCATCAGGCCTTTTGTGTATCCGCCTTTGGAAAACGCGAGGGCAGGTTGAGGAAAGTGTAACGAACTGTAGCAAAACGCCGGTTCAGACAATGTCATTACGTTTTTACAAACATCAAAATGCACATGTCTCACAAAAGCAATGTAAAACACTCTCAACTAATATGTTCTTTCAAGCATACTTGTTTCGCCAAGAGGCTCCCCATTTATCCAGTGAGCCTGCATAGCCGTAAGTACTGCGAATTCTTGTAGGAGTTGGGTGTATATGTCCCGTTCTAGGCAGGCTGTAAAAGTTGGTCTGATCGCCATCTCAATTGGCGTTGCAGGATTGTATATCGGCAAACCGGCGCTGTTCTCAAAGCCGGTTCCATTTCTCTCTTCCATTGGACTAACGCTCTGGCCTGCGGAAACCTCCGAAGTTGCCGTGCAGGGTTCTGGCAGTAAGCAGCAAGGCAAGAAAGGTGGCGGGAAACGTGGATTTGGTGGAGGCGGCAATCAGGAAATTCTCGCCCGTGCCCGCAATGTAACAACAGGCGTCACCGACACATTCGTTCGCGCCATCGGCACTGGCCGTGCAGCCAAGATGACAGATCTCTACCCGGAAGCCTCAGGCCGCATTCAGGAGCTTCCCTTCAAAGCAGGCACACGGGTTTCCAAGGGAGACATCGTCCTGCGCTTGGATGATGCCGAAGAGAAACTGGCCGTAAACCGAGCCAAGCTGGCGCTGAAGGATGCAGAGGAGCAAGTCGAGCGCTACGAAAAGCTCATGACCTCTCAAACCATCTCCGCCGTTCAGATGCAGAATGCTCTGCTGGCAACTAATCAGGCACGTCTTGATCTGGACAAAGCCAGCATCGATCTGGATCGCAGACTGGTGAAAGCTCCGTTTGATGGTGTGCTTGGCATCATGGATGTTGAGATTGGTGATTACGTCACACAGTCCTCACGGATCACCGGCCTTGATGACCGCTCCAGTATTCTGGTGGAGTTCGTTGTCCCAGAGCGTTTTGCAAACAAAGTGCAGCGCGGCGACAAAGTGGAACTGCGTACTGAAGCCATGCCAGGCCGCATCTTCAGTGGTGAGCTCACGGCCATGGAAAACCGCGTCAACTCAGAATCCCGCACGCTGAAAGTGCAAGCCACCGTCGACAATCCGGATGACCTGCTGCGCTCCGGTATCGCCTTTGACGCGCGGGTGCAGCTTGAGGGCGACGAATGGCCGTCTGTCCCATCAATCGCCTTGAAATGGGATCGCTCCGGTCCGCATATCTGGCTGGCAGAGGGCGGGGAGGCTCTTCGCACCGATGTAATCGTTATCGAACGCAGTGCTGATCGCGTACTGATCGAAGGCGAAGTTGAACCGGGTGATATTGTTATCACAGAAAGCGTTCGCGATCTGAGGCCAGGCACCAAAGTGCAGCTTAGCCCCGAACCAGGCTTTACACTCACTCAGCCGGAAGGCAGCAAAGCACCGCTTGTGAGTGAAACCCAAACCTCTGAGGGGAAGGCAGAAGGAGAGCGCAAAGGCAAAGGCCGCGGTAAAGGCAAAAACAAGCCCGCAGATGCTGAGCAAACCCAGCAGGGAGAGCCTGTTAAAAGTTCCGGCTCCCGCTCCGGTGCACCCCGCGATGATGCCAACCAATCCAGCTCCTGATTGACGGACCCCAAGGTGTTTCTATGACCACTGACAAAAACTCCAAACGGGAAAGTCATCTGAGCGGATTGTATGCCCTGTGCGTACGTCGTCCGGTACTGGCGATTACCCTGAACCTTCTCATCATCGTTGCTGGCATTGCAGCACTTCTGGGCGTTGAAGTACGCGAGATGCCGAACGTAGACCGGCCTGTTGTAACCGTAACAACCACATATTCCGGCGCTCCACCGGAAGTCACTGATGCTGAAATCACCAGCGTTCTTGAAAAAGCCATTGCCCGAACAGCTGGTATTGAATCTGTCTCATCCTCCTCAAAGTATGGCCGCAGTCGGATTACAGTCGAGTTCAATGACGGTGTAGATGTCAGCGAAGCCGCCAACGACATTCGCGATGCCGTCAGTGGTGCAGGGCGTAACCTGCCTGAAGACGCTGATACGCCTGTGGTGGTGAAAGCAGACGCTGACGCTGACCCGGTCATGCGCCTTGTGGTGACATCCGATGAGATGCGCATTGAGGAACTCAGCAAGTTTGTTGATGACGAGATTATCGACCGCATCACCTCCGTGCCGGGAGTCGCCAGTGTCGATGTTTATGGCTCGCAAACACCTGTTTTCAAGGTCGCGATTGATGTACAGGCCATGTCATCAAGAGGCCTGACACCAGATAACCTGCGCAGTGTTCTGCAAGAACTGGCCTTGGATACCTCTGGCGGTTCTTTGGAAACAGGCGATCAGGAACTCTTCGTTCGCGCCAACTCTGATGTGAAGACCGCCGAACAGATCGGCATGGTCAAACTGAATGACACGACACGTATCCGCGATATTGCTTTTGTAAGCTACGGTCCGGAAAGAGCATCCTCCGGTGCGTTCTACAACGGCAAACGTGCTGTCGGCATGGGCATCATCCGCTCGGCCAACTCCAACACCATCGACATTTCCAATGATGTCCGTGCTGAAGTTGCCCGGATGCAGGAACAGCTGCCAAAGGATGTGGAAGTCAACATCAGCAGTGATGATGCCACTTTCATTGGCGGCGCAATCAAGGAAGTGGTGTTCTCGCTCTTCCTCTCCACCAGCATCGTCGTTGGTGTGATGTTGCTGTTCCTCGGCTCAATCCGCGTCACGCTTATTCCAGCCGTCACAGTACCAGTAGCCCTGATCGGCGCCTTGGTTGGCATCTGGCTGGCAGGTTTCTCCGCAAACGTGCTCACATTGCTTGCCTTGTTGCTGGCAACCGGCATGGTGGTGGATGATGCCATTGTGGTGTTGGAGAACATCTCCAAGCGCGTTCACAAAGGGCAGGGACCACGAGCTGCTGCGATCCTCGGGACGCGTGAGGTCTTCTTCGCGGTGATTACCACAACGGCTACATTGGCCGCCGTCTTTATCCCGATTTCGTTCCTGCCGGGCAGCGTCGGGAAGCTTTTCTCCGAGTTTGGGTTCGTGTTGGCAATCAGTGTCATGCTGTCCTCCTTCGTTGCGCTGACACTCGCACCAATGATGGCATCACGCCTGCTGCGCACGAAAAACTATGAGGACACACACAAGCCGTCTGCTGCATGGAGAGCAATCTCCAGCGCGGGAACCGCTATAGAACGCGGTTACTCCAACGTATTGGACTGGTCTTTGCGCCGACCATTCGTGCTACTGGGCCTGGCAACCTTGTTCGTCATCCTTGGCGCCTCACAGTTCACATCCCTGCCGCGGCAGCTGACCCCCTCTGAGGATCGCTCTGTGATCTTCATGATCGCATCAGCGCCACAAGGGTCCAGTCTGGATTATACAGCTGCCAAAATGCGTGAGTTGGAAATCATTGCTCAACCTTACGCAGAAAATGGTGAAGCACGAAGCATCATGAGCCTTGTAGGGATGGGCGGGCAGATCAATCGTGGTTTCCTTATCATGTCCCTGAAAGACTGGGCAGAACGTGATCGCTCCCAGCAGGAGATCGTCAACGAACTCCAGCGCAAAACCTCCAAAATTCCGGGCCTTAAAGTCCGCGTGGCGCAGCCGAACACACTGGGCATCCGCGGAGCCGGGCAGGGCCTTCGTTTCGCAGTGACCGGCACCAACTACGATGAGCTGGCTGAAAGTGCCGACGATATCGTGGCAGAAATGCAGGCTCGTTTTGGCGATAAGGTCGGCTTTGCATCCGTCTCTTATGAAACGACCCAACCACAATTGCTGGTCAGCGTGGACAGAGAGCGCGCCAATGATCTGGGCCTCTCCTCAGACAGGATTGCCTCCAACCTTCGCATGTTGCTGGATGGGTCTTCTGTTGCGGATCTCTTCGTGGAGGATGACGGTATCCCGATGGTCATGGAAGCAGGTGGCCTGCCATTGCGCTCAACCCGTGACTTAGAAAACATCTTCATCAAGAGCAGAGACGGCACCATGCTGCCCATGTCTTCCATCGTTTCTATTGAAGAAGAGGCCGTTGCGCCAAGCCTGACGCGTGAAGAGCAGCAACGTGCAGTCCCGGTCACCATCGCCATCAATGAAGGCTACGATCTGGCGCAGGCGATTTCAGATATGAAACAGGTCGCTGAAGAAGTCCTGCCCGAAGGAAACAATGTCACGCTCCTCAGTGAAGCAGCTGTTCTGGAGAAGACCACCTCCAACGTCTACATGACGTTCCTCTTTGCGATCCTTGTGGTCTTCCTTGTGCTGGCTGCGCAGTTTGAAAGCTTCATGAGCGCCTTTGTGATCCTTTGCACAGTGCCATTCGGAGTGTCTGCTGCGATCATTTCTATTGGTCTCACGGGAGGGTCCATCAACGTCTACTCCCAGATCGGCATCATCCTGCTGGTCGGCCTCATGGCAAAGAACGGTATTCTGATCGTAGAGTTTGCCAACACCCTGCGCGAAGAAGGCCGCTCTGTGTTTCAGGCGATCCACGATGCCTGCCTCATCCGCTTCCGTCCGGTGGTCATGACTGTTGTCTCAACCGTTTTAGGTGGTGTGCCGCTTGTCATGGCGTTTGGGGCCGGTGCTGAAGCACGTATTGAGATGGGGTGGGTGATCGTCGGCGGTCTGGGCTTTGCAACGCTCTCAACGCTGTTCGTGACGCCTGCAGCCTATCTGCTGCTGATGCGCTTTACGAAACCACGTAAGGCCAGTGAAGAGAAACTGCACAGCGAACTGGACGAAGCGCTGGGCACCACAAACACGCCAGCGGAATAGCTCCTGTTACGGACAGGCCGAGATGATGACGATACTCGTATTGCCTTCGTCTCGGCATCTCTTCGCAAGATAGTAAATGTCGAGCCGCAGCGTAACCAGATGTGAGTTTGCACCCGGCTGCGTCGTCTCATTTACCCGGTGCCCGAGGTCTTGAGAGAGCTCCAGCTCAAAGAAAGCCTCACTCTGGGAGAAGTAAGAGAGCAGCAAATCCAGATCCAGTGCTTCATTGCCCGCAGCGTCGACCACGCGGGTTTGGCGCAGCTTATCGCGCCACATGAGCTCGCCGCAATTATCAAGAAACTGCTCGCAGGAGACCAGCTGGTCAAACAATTGATGCACAGTGGAACGAAGCATCTACACCCAATCCAAACCTTCAAATGCAGGTAACAGCGCAAGTATAGCGCACAGATCTGATTTCCCCTCAAAACCAAACAGTAAAATTGAAGGCAAGCGTCACTTTACTGCGTTCTACCTCTCCAACTAGTCCCGGATCACCCCTCAATTGTCACAGAAATGCAATAAAGCGCATTGAGTGCGCCTTGTTTGTGGTATGCTTAACTTTTCCCTAACGGAATTAAAGGTGCGACCACGGAGAGATACCATGCGCTTACTCAAGCTTTTTCCATTGATGCTTGCGTTTCTTGCCGGCCTGTTGCTGCCGGTCTCAGCCAATCAGGCACTGGGCATTCAACAGCTAACAGAAGTGAGCGGTAGGGCCGAAGTGGTCGATAAACGCCATCTTGATATCTACCATGCCTACGGCATTGTCAGGGTAGGGCTCATGTGGCCTGCCAAGAACCATTATTCCCTGCGCAGGCAGCTGGTGACTGCGGTAAAAGTGAAGTGCTTGATGTTTGGCTCTGAAACCCATGCCAGCTGTGTGGCGATCGATCAGTTCGGCTCCCGCTGGATGCTGGGCAGCGCAGGCCAGATGGCCTTCACTAAATAGGGGGAGGAAAAGCGCCGAACTGCATAACGCATCGGCGCTCATCAGACTTATTTATTCTTCGCGAATGTGTCCATCATGATGTCGACGAAGAGCTGTGCGTTCGCATCAAACGCCACCTTACAGTTCACCGGCTTACCGCCACGACGGTTCTTGTCCACGACAGTACGGCCAACGGTGAGTGCACCCTGAGTTTCAATGTCGACAGGGCACTCTTCCAGCGTAATCACCTCAGGCTGAATGAGATGCGCAATACAAAGCGCATCATGCACCGGTGCACTGTGCTCCACATCCATCTTCTGGATCTTGTCGTGAATGCCAATGCGGTGACCTGTACAAGCGGCCATTGCTTTACCGGCTGGCGTGCCCAGCTCATCAAACTGTCGGCACTGTGTTGCAGTCACCAGTGCCTTGTGGGTCGCATCCAGCGGCACCATGGTCAGCTTCTCAAAGCCAGCATTGAACACGGCATAGGCCGCTTCTGGGTCCGCCCAGATGTTGAACTCAGCAGCAGGGGTTACATTCCCCACATCGTGACCACCACCCATGATCACAACTTCAGGAATAAGATCCACCAGCTTCGGCTCTACAGCCAATGCAGCTGCAATGTTTGTTAGTGGAGCAACCGGAACCAGCGTGATTGGATCAGTCGCATTCCGGTAGGTCTCCACCAGATACTCAACCGCATGCTGCTTCTGCGCTTTCAATGCGGTTTCAGGCAGGGGCAGGTGCTTGCCGTGGATCTTTTCAGTCAGGTCGTTTTTAGTGCGCGGAATCGGAAAATCATTGCGGACCAGTGGCTTTGGGCAGCCCGCATAAACCGGGATTTCAGGCTTGCCGATGTAGTCGAGCACGCGCAGGGAATTATCTGTGCAATAATGCAGCTCAGCGTTGCCATTGACTGTGGTAACGCCAATCAGATCAAGATCTTCATGCAATGCAGCCAGCATAATAGCAACGGCATCATCTGTGCCGGTGTCCACATCTAGTATCAGTTTTCTTTTCATTATTCGCTCCCGGAAAGCTGATCGCTGCTAACGCTATGGGTGCGCAGCGGCAGCCTTATATGCAGATGCATCATCGCGGATGATTGGGTACATGCGTGTGATGCATGAAAAAAAGAGATAAGAAACAAGAGACTAGATTATTCTGGCAAGGTCAATTACCTGTGTAATGGAACTGACGATATATCACAGCTTCATCCCATTATTTGACGAGTAAAGCATGCCTGCAAATCCCATTTTCTCTGATGACTATTTCGAGGCTCAAGAGCGTTTCATCAACTTGTCCCAGCGCCTCGGGTTCGAAATGGAAGTGATCCCGCATCCCACCTTCAAAAGCGAAGAAGGGCCAGTGCAGATGACTGTCGCAGTGCAGGGCGGGCAGGAATGCGAGCATGTTGTCTTCATCACCTCCGGTGTGCATGGAACCGAGCTGACTGCAGGCTCCGGCATCCAGTTGGACTTGATGCAGCGCTATCTGGATCAGGTGCTACCAAACACAAAGGTGGTCTGGATCCATGCGGTCAATCCGGCAGGCTGCGCGATCTTCACCAGAACTGATGAAAACAACGTCGACAACAACCGCAACTCCATCAGCTTCGATGGGAAACTGCCGCAAAATCCGGATTACCAAGAGCTTCACACCGCCATTTGTGCGCCAGACATCACCGGTGAGCCTTGGGCGAAAGCCAATGCTGAGATCAAAGCCTATACTGACAAAAACGGTGCTGGCGCACTCACGCAGAAAGTCCTGAAAGGCCAGTACACGGTGCCTATGGGATTGTTCTACGGAGGCGTTGAAACCTCTTGGTCCACCACAACGTTGAAGCAGGTGATCTCGCGGTACGGACAAGGCGCGAAACGCGCAACGATTATCGACCTGCACACAGGGGTAGGGCCAAGCGGTTTCTGTGAGGTGATGGACCTGAGTTCCAAGCCGGGAGAAGAAGCAGAGTGGAGCCTGATCGGTGGCTTCATGTGCGATACCATCGATCTGCTAGATTTGGACGAACCACCAACAAAGCTCATTCTGGAGTTTGGTACCATCCCGTTTGAGCAGGTGCTTGATGCCCATCGCCGCGACAACTGGCTGAAACGCAACCGCGATACCGTTGCGCCGGGACTGGCAGCAGAGATCCGGCAGGAGCTCAAAGATGCACTCTTCGTGGATACGCCGGAATGGTGTGACGCCTTGCTAACTCAAAGTCGGGATGTGTTTGAACAGTACGTTCTGAAAGTTAGTGCGGAAGTTTAAGGCAAAATCTCAGTCCCATCATAGGCCAGACATTTGCCTGTTTGGGACTGATCCACTTTGCTGATCACATCCAATAGCATTGCAGCTGATTTGGCAGGGCGCATCATTTGCCCTTCCGGAATGTTGCGCTGAAACGGTTTGGATAGATCGCTGTCGACTGTCCCCGGATGCACACCGATAACAACTGAACTTTGATGCGTGCGCTGCATCTCAATTGCCGCGCACCTGATCAGCATGTTCAAGGCTGCTTTTGACGCGCGATAAGAGTACCAGCCTCCCAGATAGTTATCGGAGACACTGCCAACACGTGCCGAAATTACTGCAAAAACTGCCTTTTTATGCTTCGGCAACAGGGGCAGGAAATGCTTCATGATCATCGCTGGCAAGATCGTGTTGGTGTGAAGTGTTTCTTCCATACTGGCGATGGAAAGCGACCGCATGGTTTTCTCTGGTTTAGCAGTGGCGCTGTGAAGCTGCCCAGTCGCCACAAAAATCAAATCAAGCCCACCAACCGCTTTGATTGCTTCAGCATTGGCCTGCAGGCTTCCAGATCTTCCAAGGAAAATGCGTGGCTCTCAATCCTGTCGTGTTTGGGAATGCGTTCAGGTGAGCGCGCAAAGCAAAACACTTTGGCTGTGCCGTAGCGATCCAGACATTCCTGCGCAAAAGCAGAGCCAATAGCGCCGCTTGCACCAAACACAGCAACTCGTTTGGGAGAAAAGGGCATGACACATCCTTCGCAGTTTGAAACCGCGGGAAGTGTTCTTGAGCCATGCACAAACGTCAACTAGCGGAAAACAGGAAGAACCGCTGAGTGCGATGGTGAGCTTCAATGTAAGGAAGAGAATGGCTGGGGATCCTGGACTCGAACCAGGACCGACGGAGTCAGAGTCCGCTGTTCTACCATTAAACTAATCCCCAGCAGAACAGGAGGGTGGTGTTCCCTGCAATGCAGAAGCTTAAACTGAAATTGGCTGGGGATCCTGGACTCGAACCAGGACCGACGGAGTCAGAGTCCGCTGTTCTACCATTAAACTAATCCCCAGCAATAACAGCAAGTTAGCTACTGCTCGCCGACAAACAGAAGCAAGCTGCTCAATTCGTCGGTGAGAGGGCTTTTAGTGTCCGTACCGTACCTTGTCAACTTGGTTCTGGTGAGTTTTAACAAAATCAGTGGTCTAAGCGGATTTCTGGCCCCTCGCTTGTGAATAAGGATCTCGCCTCTGCGTGTTTTTGCGCAGCCGCATCTTGCTCGAGGCCACAATAAGGCAGCTGCTTTCCTGCACAAGTCGGGCAGTAAGCTCTTGGAGTTTCCTGCAATTTGAGAGAACCCGTTTA
Source organism: Pseudovibrio denitrificans JCM 12308 (assembly GCF_001310815.1). Taxonomy (GTDB): domain Bacteria; phylum Pseudomonadota; class Alphaproteobacteria; order Rhizobiales; family Stappiaceae; genus Pseudovibrio; species Pseudovibrio denitrificans. The sequence goes on along the minus strand of NZ_BAZK01000001.1, from coordinate 380,404 downwards.
AATTTAGGACTGTACCATTCCAATGGGGCGATTGCTGTTTGCCATTAAACTGTTACAATGTTGCCAACTTGAAATGACTTCGGTCCTGATCGCATCCAGATGCCATCAGGACTGCACAAAGGCATAGCACTTGAAAAAAACGGGTGAGCGGTCCTCTTCGGATGGAACGAGAACGCCCGGCGTCCCGGGAAGCTCTAAAAAGGGCAGACGGAAGCAACGCCACAGAAAGCGCCAGTCAGGAGACGCCAAAAGTGTGTCTCCGCAACGCGCTGAAACCGGTCATTCTGCTGTAGCGGCGGAAGAGACTGGCAGTTCTCGTCCTGAAGGCGCCAAGCGGCAGAGGAAGGCACGTCGCGCAAAGCCTAATCGGGCTGAAAGACGTGCGCTCTTAAACCAGAAGCTACATCCGCCCGTTGTCAATATTGATCCGGGCGGCACATCAGTAGAAGTTTTGCCACCTGCTCCTAAAAAGGAGGAGGCCAAAAAGCATGTGCCGACGCCGGGAAGGCAGGATGGAACTTCCGACAGAAAGTCTCCGCGGTCTTCCCAAGGCTACAAAACCAGAGATAACGATACCAACCGGCGCCGACACCCTGCAGATATGCGGGGCGATGGCACGCATCGTTTCCCAAGCCGTCACAGGCATCATGCAACTGGACCGCAAGAGCTGTATGCAGCGCTTGATCTGGGCACTAACAACTGCCGCTTGCTGATAGCCAGACCTGAACAGCGTGGCTTTCGCGTGATTGATGCCTACTCCAAGATTGTGCGCTTGGGGGAGGGCGTCGGACGGAATCGCAGGCTCTCCGATGACGCCATCTCTCGCGCCATCGAAGCTCTGCAGGTCTGTCAGCAGAAAATCTCTGAGCGCGGTGTTCAGCGGGCAAGGCTGATTGCAACGGAAGCCTGTCGTGCAGCTGAAAACGGCGAGGACTTCGTTAGTCGCGCCAAAAAAGAAGCCGGACTGGAGTTGGAAATCGTCAGTCAGGAAACTGAGGCACGCCTTGCTGTGGCAGGCTGCGTATCGCTGGTTGATCCTGAAGCTGATGGAGTTCTGCTTTTCGATATTGGTGGCGGTTCTTCTGAGATCGTCTGGCTCGATTTGCGTAACCGCTACGGAGCTAGAGGGTATGCTTTGACCCGCTTCGTCAGAACATGGACTTCCTTGCCACTTGGTGTGGTCAATCTGGCTGAACGGCACGGCGGCGTGCATGTGACGCCAGAGGTTTTTGAGGCCATGGTTGGTGATGTCTCAGAAAGATTGCAGAATTTCCCTCTTGGCAATGAACTCTCCCGTGCTATAGAGCGCGGCAACGTCCATATGCTGGGAACATCCGGGACGGTGACCACATTGGCCGGGGTCCATTTGGGCCTCAAACGCTATGATCGCCGCCGCGTTGATGGAGCATGGATGGAACAGGAAGATGTTTCAGCCATGATTAACCAGCTTTTGAATATGTCCTACCAGGAACGGGTGGAAAATCCTTGTATTGGTGAGGACAGAGCCGATTTGGTGCTAGCAGGCTGTGCGATTTTGGAAGGAATACGCCGCAGGTGGCCGTGTCAGCGTTTACGTGTCGCTGACAGAGGACTGCGTGAAGGTATTCTGATGGAGATGATGGCGGCAGACAAAGTCTGGAGCAACTCCAACCATAAGCGCCGGCGCACACCTAGAAAGGAATATAACAGATGACCCGCAACTCAAGTGGTCGTGGATCAGGTGATCGTGGCATGTTTCAGCGCGTGAAAACCGCGCGTAAACGGTCCAATTCCTCTACACTCTGGCTGCAGCGCCAGCTGAACGATCCTTATGTCCGCCGCGCGAAGGTGGATGGCTATCGTTCCCGTGCAGCGTACAAGCTGATTGAGATCAACGAAAAGCACGAGATCTTGAAACCAGGCATGCGCGTGGTGGATCTGGGCTGTGCACCGGGTGGCTGGTCTCAGCTGACCGCACCAATCGTTGGTTCCACAGATGATGATCCGCTGGTTGTTGGTATCGACTATCTTGAAGTTGAACCAATCCCTGGCGTGGTGATCCTGCAGAAAGACTTTCTGGACGACGATGCGCCGGACGAGTTGATGAAAGCGCTTGGTGGACATCGTCCTGATCTGGTCATGTCCGACATGGCGGCTCCAACAACCGGTCACCGTCAGACAGACCACCTGCGCACCACCTACCTGTTCGAGATCGCAATTGATTTTGCGCGCCAGAACCTCAACGAGGGCGGCACGTTCCTCTCCAAAGTGTTTGCTGGCGGTGCAGAAGCAAGTTTGCTTCAGGATTTGAAAAAAGAGTTCAAGTCCGTGGTGCACATTAAGCCACCAGCAAGCCGCAAGGGCAGCCCGGAGATGTTCATTCTCGCTCGTGGCTACAGAGGCAAAAAGTAATCATCAAAAGGCTGGTCTCGACCGGCCTTTTTGTTATGTGCAATCTAATGGTGCAAGTGCGCCTGTTCATCCACTTTGTTTTTGCCAAGGTTCACCGGCAGGAACCAGAAAAACACAGCAGGCAACAGCGCAAATAGTCCGGTGCAAACGGAAAGCCAGATGAAATCTGGTCCAGTCAGCATATCTGCACCCGTCACATTTTGCCGAACATGCAGCACCGCAGCTGCAAATCCTACAGCCAGCGATATGGAAAGCTGCTGAACAAGGCCCGCAAAGCTCACACCTTGATTGACCAGACATCGCGTGAGATCCGCATAACTCGCCGTGTTCGCGGACGTGAACACAAGGCTGCGTGTGAAGCCTGTTAGGAGGATGAGTACTGCGACTGTTGCAAGAGACTGTGTGAGCCAGACAAAACCCACCGCCAGTGTCAAAACGGAAAGCGCAGCAGTGCAGGGCAATAGCACACCTCGAAAGCCGAGTGTCTTGATCAGGCGATGCGCAACGGTTCTGGAAAGCAGGGCGCCCACCGCTGCAGCTCCCATCAAGAGCCCCGTGGTCAAGCTATCAAGCCCCATTGGTATCTGCAAAATAAGCGGCATCACAAACGCAAAGGAAGCCACCCCAATGCGCAGTGGCACTGCAGCAAAGGTTGAGAGGCGATAACTCACATTTGTGAAGAGCTTCGGGTCAACCACGGGATGCGCCGCCCGTTTTGCGTGCCAGATGAAGACCAAGGCGCAAAGAAGACTGGCCGTGAACAAGCTTCCCGGAATAGAGGCCTCGCTCGTTACCTTGGTGAGATTTGCTATGCCCGCAAGCAGGAGAGAGGCGGCGCTGCCAAGCAGAATGAAGCCCGGAAAGTCAAAAGGAATCTTGTTTTTGCGCTTGTAGTCTCGAAAGTAAAAACTGCTCATTGCCCCCACGGCAATGCAAACGGGGACGTTGATGAGAAAGATCCAACGCCAGCTCAGATAATGAACGATCACCCCACCCAGAAACGGACCAAACGCAATCCCGAACGCTGCTGGCGTCACCACCCAGACCATGGCTTGCACAAGGTTCTTCGTGCCAGCCATGCGAATAACCGTCAGACGGCCAATCGGCATCAAAAACGCACCGGCAACACCTTGCACGCTGCGGGCAATCAGCAGGTGGGTGAGATTTGTTGAAAGCGCACACGCAGCGGACATACTCAGGAACAGGATCGTGGCTGTAACGAACAGCCGCTTTGAGCCAAGTCGATCTGCTGTCCAGCCCGAAATGGGAATAAACACCGCCAGCGTCAGTTGATAGAGCGAAATCGTCATATGCAGTGACAGCGGATTGATGTTCAGATCCCGCGCTATGGTCGGGATAGCCGTGCCCAGCACCGTCGCATCCAACTGTACAAGCAGCAGCGTCATGCCAACGATCACAGTCGTCATGCGGAGGCGGTGAGGCATGCGTGAGGCTTTCTGGTTTCCAAAGGGTGAGGGGCTTTGTCAAAGGCTCAGCACCCTGCACTGGTGATCTGCGGTCAAAAGCTCACCCTAGAGGAACTCAGTCTACCAACAATCATTGGTCCACTGCGTAATTTAATAAAATCAATGGGGTAGGGCGAAAACATGCAATCTGCTTTCTGAAATTGACAAATGACCCCTTTTCAAATCGGAAAAGCCGTGGTAGTGACCCGCGTCAACTTCTCTATCATTTCAGGCAACTCTGCAATCAAATCCACTTGAGCAGGGAGTGGATCAGGGTGGTCTATATCTATCCGAAGGGAACTTGGCGATGCCTACATTTTACGAACCATCTTCAGGTCACGAAGCGCTGACTTTTGATGATGTTCTGCTCCTCCCAGGGCATTCCGAGATCATGCCAGCGCAGGTAGATCTGCACTCGCGTATCTCTCGCAATCTTCATTTGCATTTGCCGATCCTCTCTTCCGCAATGGACACGGTGACCGAAGCACGCCTTGCTATCGCAATGGCACAGGCTGGCGGTCTGGGTATCATTCACAAGAATATGCCTCTTGAGCGTCAGGCTGAAGAAGTCCGTCAGGTGAAGAAGTTCGAAAGCGGCATGGTGGTCAACCCATTGGTGATTGGCCCGGATGCTACGCTGGAAGACGCGCTCAACCTGATGGAAGCGCATAAGATCTCCGGTGTTCCGGTTGTCGAAAACGGTGGCCGTGGTGGTACTTCAACTGGCCGCCTCGTTGGTATCCTCACAAACCGTGACGTCCGCTTTGCCTCCAACCCAGAGCAGCTGGTATGTGAGCTGATGACCCGCGACAACCTCGTCACTGTGCGCGATAATGTGCGTCAGGATGAAGCCAAGCGCCTTCTGCACCAACACCGCATCGAAAAGCTGCTGGTGGTAGACGAAAACCAGTGCTGTGTTGGCCTCATCACCGTAAAGGACATGGAAAAGGCACAGCTGAACCCGAACGCATCCAAGGATGAGCAGGGACGCCTTCTTGCAGGCGCTGCAACCAGCGTGGGTGAAGAAGGTATGCGCCGCGCAGAAGCGCTTATCGAAGCAAGCGTGGACCTTCTCGTAGTAGATACTGCACACGGCCACTCTCAGGCTGTGATTGATCAGGTCGCAGCGATCAAGAAGCGTTACCCGAACGTGGAGCTGGTAGCTGGCAACGTGGCTACACCAGCTGCAACAAAAGCGCTGATTGATGCTGGTGCAGATGCAGTGAAAGTGGGCATTGGTCCAGGTTCTATCTGTACAACCCGTATTGTCGCTGGCGTCGGTGTGCCTCAGCTCACCGCGATCCTCGACTGTGCGGCAGAAGCTGCCAAAGCAGACGTGCCAATCATCGCAGACGGCGGCATCAAATTCTCCGGCGATATGGCCAAAGCATTCGCAGCAGGTGCTGGCTCCTGTATGGTTGGTTCTCTTCTGGCTGGTACGGAAGAAAGCCCGGGCGAAGTTTACTTGCATCAGGGCCGTTCCTACAAAGCCTACCGCGGCATGGGCTCCGTTGGCGCAATGGCGCGCGGTTCCGCAGATCGCTACTTCCAGGCAGAAGTCTCTGACAAGCTCAAACTGGTTCCGGAAGGCATTGAAGGCAGGTGCCATACAAAGGCCCACTCTCATCTGTCCTGCACCAGCTCGCAGGCGGCGTCCGCGCCTCCATGGGCTACGTCGGCGCACCAAACCTCCCAGAGTACAAAGAACGCGCCACCTTTGTCCGCATCTCCGGCGCTTCTCTAAGAGAAAGCCACGCTCACGATGTGACGATTACACGTGAGAGCCCGAATTACCCCGGCGCGGTTTGATAATACCATTTAGAACTACGAGTTCTTTTAAAATCAACAAGTTGCGGTTATTTGGTATTATGCCAAATAGCCGCTTTTTTTATGGGGTGTGTGACTAGCCTGCGATTAGTTTTTCGTGTTGAAATAGAGCCGTGCGATTTATTCGATTTGGGGCTCTTGAATGGCAACTCGGCTCACTAACTCCTATCTTAAGAATTTTGAATACGCAGGCAAGCAGGTTCGGCTTTACGATTCCGCAGAGCAGGGGCTTGTCGTTGTCATCGGCGTCAAAAAGAAAAGCTTTTCTGTCTACGTCAAAGTGGATGGTAAGCGTCGCTATGAAGCGCTTGGCTACTTCCCGGAAATGACGGTTGAAGAGGCGCGGGAGAAGGCGCGCAAAACAAAGAAGGCACTGCGCGAAGGTCTCGTGCTTGTGGAGACGCTCGGAGAGCTGGCCGAGGCTTACTTCAAGCGCCGGGTCGGTGAGGTTGCCGAGATTACTTTGAAGAGATATCGGGCGGACTGGGACAGCAAGTTTGAGGAGTGGCACAAGCTGCGTCCTGAGGCTCTTACCGTCGATCGATGTCGAGTGAAGTTTGGGGCGCTGACTGAAGCGCATGGTCCGATCGCAGCGAATACTGCAGCGATAGCCTGTCAAGTGATCATCAACTGGTCTATCTCTCAGGGGCTCCTGCCTCTGTCCTATGCTAATCCCTGGCAATATGTGAGCCGTAACCCGCGCAAGCCAAGGGTGCGTTTCATGAGCTCTGAAGAGCTTAGCTCTTACTGGGAGGGCTTGGAGCAAGTTCAGTCTGGTGGGCGGCGCTGGATCATGGCTCTGCATGCGCTTCGCTACTTACTCATGACAGGGCGACGTAAAGACGAGGCTTTATCGCTGCGTTGGGAGCAGTTGGACCTTGAAATGGCAATGGTCACTCAGCCCACGAAGACGGGTGAGAAAACATTTCGGTTGGCAAGAGAGGTTGTCGAGCATCTGCAGAACATCCCAAAGGTGAAGGGCTGTGACTTTGTGTTTGCGTCATTTGGCAGGGCCAACTCGCCGATTGATGAGCACACGCTCTATGGTGCTCATAAGGATATTTGCGACCGTGCTGGTATCAAAGATTTGCAGATCCACGATCTGCGGCGAACAGTCGGATCGCATCTTCGTCTGAGTGGTGTTGGGCTGGCGGACATTGCTGACATTCTCGGGCACTCAGATTTGACGACAACGCGCCGGCACTACGCGCATCTGGATGGTGCATCTCATCAGGATAAGGTGGAAGTTGTCGCCGCCTTGATGAAGCAGAAATAGCCGTGGCAGGGCAAGGATGACCCGCCACACTATCAGGCAAAGAGCTATGTTTTAGCGTTTGGAGAGCTTGCAAACTTCAACCGCATCTTTCGCATCCTTAGGTAGGGTGCTGCATACAGTGTATTGCTTCTTAGCTGTCACGATTTTCAACTTTGCAGCTCTGGGGCCAAAGGCTTCGTTGAGGGCTTTTCTGAGGCTTTTGATCCACTTGCTGTGGGAGGGGCGTTCGCGATCGCCATACGGGATAACAGTCACTGTGCCTGGAGCAAAGTTGCTGTGATATGTGGCGTCTTCAATCTCAAGCGTCTGCGTTGATTGGGTGAAACTGCCCTCTGATTTGTAAAGAGCAAACCTCCCACGGCGAGGCTGCTCAGAATAGCCGATGAAATAGAGATGGCCATCATGCTGAAAAGACACTCTGTTCTGGCCAAAAAACAGCTTGTTCGGATTGCTGTTTTTGTCTTTGCTACAGTCCTTGAAACTGTTGTTTTTTGAGACCTTGCAGAAGGTGTCGACCATGAAGAAGGCTGAACTGTCAAATCTCCAGACAACGTAGTTTCGCTTGCTGTCGATGGGGAAGTTGTTCAGTAGGTAAGGCAGGCTCGTTAATGTTTTACAGCCACTCAAAATAAAGGCTGTTAGCCCCAGTATCAGCCATTTCCGCATCGCATAGTCTTTCGTTGTTATGTGTTTGAGATGCGGATATGGCAGATACAGGCCTGTATCAATGTTTATGTTCAAATTTATCGATTTACTAACTCTTGTTGTGAAGGAGTAGCGGTTTTTTCTACTCTCCCGTGTGGCGGCAGGCTGTTGCAGCTATGTACGCGTTGAGTTCCTCTGCCGTGTAGCGGACAGTTCGTCCGATTTTGCAGTATTTCGGGCCGATCCCCTGACAGCGCCATGCATCGAGCGTGGACTTGGAAAGGCGAAGGCGTTTTGCTGCTTCTCGTGTCGTCAGTAGTTCAATCGTGCTCATGCTGCGGCTCCGTTTTTAAAGGTGTTGCAGTTTACGGCTGTCTCCATCGCATCTGCAGTCGATGGCAGCAATCTCGGGGCTTTTGGGCTTGATGGTCGCAGCTAGTGGAATGGTTGGGCCTGTCAGGCTTCGGCGGGAGAGTTGGTTGAGGGCGGTGATTGTGGTGGCTTGCCGGATTTGCTCCAGCTTGGCGCTGTCAGTGCGCGAGATGGTGTTGGGGCGGGGTATGAGCTCCCCAAGTGCTTGGCAAGCTCGCAGAGGCCGCCTGAGGGGCGCTGCAGGGTTGTTTGGCCGCTATCACAGTCCGTTTCCACATAAGCAAGGTTGGTCAGGATCACCTGGAGGCCAGAGGTCATCATCAGCGGGCGCAAAGGGCGTGGTGTGAACCGGGCTGCCAGCAGATTGAACTGGGCCTGAGATAAGAAGATATCCGTCAGGTTTGGCAGGGCAGCGACGCGGCCGAGAACAATACCCAGAGACCGCCAGCTCACTTTGGATGAGGCAGGGTGGCTCAGATTGATGTAACAGCGCTCTGGCAATGGAATGAGGCTTACGGTCTCGTTCATGATCACCCCCGACCCAACTTGTTGAGGGCATGCTGGCACAGCTGCCAGCCGTCACGATAGAAATCCTGAAGGTTATGGATCTGCGCCACGATCGCAGTGCTGTCTGCGGGGCTGTCTTTCAGGACCTGTTTCAGGTCTTCTCGCTTCAACGCAATCTCGCCAAAGCTTGGGGCGATCTGGTCGAGCAATTTGTGGCCTTGTTGCTCGGCGGTGGAGTTTGTCGGCAACTGTCCTGGTTGCAGGAGTGGGCCGGTGTTGTGTGAGGCAAGTGTCAGATATGAACTCATGCAGAAATCTCCTGAGCGCATGAAGCAAATGGCACGGGCACAAGGGTTGGAAGGAGTGCCCGCGCCTGTCACCTGCCTAGCGTAGGGAGCTGCATGACAGGCACTTCGGAAAGTGTGTTTTCAGAGCAAAAAAGTTGTCTGATTGATCTTCATAAGAAATTACAAAATATTTGTATTGTCAACCGATGTAGTACAAAATATTTGTAGATGAATATTTTTCATTGTGCCGAGATGCTGCAAATTTACTAAAGTTACCCCTAAATTCTAAGGGGCACCTATGAAAGCTATCGCATTAACTTCATTGATTTTATTTTTGTCTGCCACATCCTCGGATGCGTTTGAGGTTGTACCCCCGCTTCCGCGCGCAACGGCGTCCGTCGTGATTGAGCCTGCCGGGCACACTGATCATCCGCTACAGCTGGCTATTTCCTGCACTAGCGGGATAGTTACTCTGTATAGCCTCTCCCTTCTGGGCCTTGAGGAGTATAGCCGCAGAACTTTGCTGGATCCGACATTTCTGAGCTTTCTATTTCAGGTGGATGACGAGGAGGTTAGTCGCCCCCATCTGCGAGCAGAGCGCTATCGTGGCGATATTGTTCTATCTAGCTATGAAACCGCTTTGAAGCACTCCTCCTATCCCGTAAGGGGCATGAAGCAGGTGCAGGGCGGAATGGAAATGCGTAGCCTAAATGGTGATGTCCTTCTCTATAGCGCGAAGAGTCTTTCTGCTGCGATGGAGCACCTGAGCCGAAAGTGCGAGGATTTGAGTTTCTCAAGTCAGCTTGCGAAGGTGGAGACTCCTTCAGATCTACAAAAGCACAGCCTTGTGCCGTTGCATTTAATAAGGGGTGGCTACTACAAGCTCGAAGATAGAGAAAATGAAGAGGGGGAGGTGAGTATGCTTTTTATGGAGGCCGGAATTGGTGACTGGACCTCTATTGAGCGAGCAAGGTCTCTGACTTCATTGGCAAAGTTAATAAACTCAATACGGCCTAAGGTCGACATTGATTTGACTTTAATAACTGGTGGCGCTGACCGCTATGCTGCAGGTATGGCTTCTTCTAGGCTGACTTACTCTGCGAAGTCAGAAACTCTCACGGTGAGGGGTAATGACTTCAATATAGGCGAAGACTTCTATTCTCTTCTGCAAGAATTTGTGAAGGCTGATGTAATTTATTCAACTTCGTATAGGAAGCCAGCGAAGCTTGATCTTGTATACAATCTATTTCGAGAAAAGTATAAAGGGGATCCAGGGCTACTAAATGATATTGCGTATCAGGGCCTTGAGATGAAGGAGTTTAATTTGAGTTTGGCTGACGCTCCTACGCCATTTACCTATAAGCTTGTTCTTCAGGATGCGCGGGCTGCGCTCTGTGATGACTATTATAGCCTCTGCTTCTAAATATTCAATCTGCATACATCCTATAACTCAGCCCTTATTCCGTATTTTAAGGGTTGAGTTATGCGTGATGAATGTAGATTGAGACGACTGATAATTATCGCTTATTCGACAGGGCTATCGCTCGATTTACTAGAGCTGCTCTCGCGTGGTCTGGATGCCCAGGCTTTCGCAATCTTCTGTGGCAATGCCTCAACTCTCCCAATGAACAAGAAGTCCAATGAGGTGCCGTAAGTGTCGTTAATGGCCAGCGCACCCTTGAGGGATAGGCGCTGTGTGCCATTCTCCCAGTTTGCCATCTGGGTGTAGCTCGCGCCCACACTGCTCGCGAGCTCTTTTGTGCTCAAGTCATAGTATTCCTTGAGCCATTTAAGGCGCTCGGCAACGTGTTTGGTCGAGGATTCTTCTGGTTCTTTCATGGCCTTAAAGATTCCAGATTACAAAAAAATTGGAAGCTTTTTTATTTTGTACTTGTGATGTAACAAAATATTTGTAATGTTACGGGTCATGACCGATGCAAAGCAAGTTCTCCAATCACTTGGCCGCGAAGCTGTTAAGTCGGCTTTGGGCGTCAAGCAATCCGCAATTTATGCCGCCGAAGGCAAGGGCGTCTTTCCCGCGGCCTGGTTTGATGCGCTGGACAATATGGGAGCGTCCCAAGGCGTTTCCGTTCCGCGTACGCTTTTCAATTGGAAGCATGCTTCAGAAGACGGAGAGGAGCGCCGCGATGACACTCCTCTCTGACCTTGCCCGAAAAGCACCGGGCGAACCGGCAGGCGGCGAGGGCGCTTTGCATCTGTCGCCGGCACTCATGGTTCTGCCGTTCAGCATCGCGCTCCAGTTTTTCCAAATTCCATTTCTCTGCCTGCATCAGCTCGGCTCCGCTGCTTTGGACGGTCAGTCTGCAAGACTGACCGGGCGCTGTCAGCGAAACACTGAAGGATAGTTTTGCATGTCCCGCTCACAGACCAGTCGCACCCTGCCGGAATCTGACTATTCCCGCCTGTTTGCCTACTCCAAAGCTCTGGTGAAGCTGAATGGCGGGGTGGAAGCGGCCAGCATGGTCACCCGCGTGGCACCGTGCCAGCTCTCCCGCTATGGCAACCAGCAGAGTCATGACGCCATGCCGGTGGACGTGATTGCCGATCTGGAGCATGAGGCCGCTGATCCCGTGCTCACCCGCATCCTGGCACGCATGAGCGGCCATGCCCTGGTCAAACTCCCACGAGAAGCCGCCGAGCCCGACTGGATCGGTAACATGGGCTCGCTCTCCAAAGAGTTCTCTGATGTGATCTCCCGCGTGGCCGAGTGCCTGAAGGATGACGGCAAAGTCTCTGCCGATGAAGTGAAGCGCCACCACTTGCGCAAGGAAATCGCAGAACTGATCAGCGTGGCCGTCAAGCTGGACAAAACCTGCGAAGCCATCGAGCGGGAGGGCGTAAAATGATCCAGTCCCCCAAAATCCGCCGCAGAATTTTACAGCACCACGCCAACAACATGAGCCCACGAGCCATTGCAGGCATCTATGGCTGCTCAGAGGATGACGTGGAGAACGTGATCCAGCCCAAAGAGGCCGAGCGCACCATTCTCTCCGGTGTTCCGGTGGTGAACGGTGTGGCATTGCATCCGGTGCAGAGCAGGGAACTGACACCCCAGATCCGCCTGTTCAAAGCGTTGCCGGAGGACGTGCAGAGCTTTGCAGCTGGCGTGGCCAAAACCTGCAAGGTGCCCGTTGGCCGTCTGTTCACCAGCGCCAGCAAACGCAAGCAGGATGTCTTCTGTCGGGGATGCTTCTATTACGGCCTCAGCTGCCAGTTCCACTGGAACTACGAGCGCATCGCCACCGCCTCCGGCGTCAGCGTCCACGTCGTCTGCCGAGCCGTCAACCGCTACTGCACTCAAGTTGGCGCACCTCGTCCGAGTGAGCTTGTGAACGCGAGGAGGGCAGTGGCTTGAGAGGTTTTGGCGATAGAGGCTTGTGTAGGGGATCTGGAATGAAGGGGATTGGGTTTCCATCCTTGTTAACCCAACGTATCTGCGATTTCTGGCTGCAGCAAAAAAGGTGCTGCCAATGAGGCGATATCTCAGCCCGGCTCACATTCGTGTCAGAGAAATTAGATTCTTTGAGGATTGCCTCATGCAACTTAGCACAAGTCATATCTGCTTTAGTCAAATTGCATTCCGACAGATCAGCATTGGCGAAGTTGCAATAAGACAAGTCAGCACTGGTGAAGTTAGCTCCCCTAAGTCTTGCGAAACGAAAATCAGCAAGCCCCAAAAGGGATTCAGAAAAATCGGTATTGATGAAAATACCAAAAAGAAAGTTAGCCTCCCAGATCGCGCTACCCGAGAGATCGTAGCCAGGGAGAGCCACAAAAGGCAATTTTATCTTAGCAAAATTGTGGCACCAATCTTTCTCGTATTTTCGGTTTTCTTCCGTCCTAATTTCAGAAAATACTCGAAATGCTTCGGTGATATCTTCATCAATTATAGTTGCATAGCTCCATTTACTATTTCCAGAACCTTCCTTTCCGCGTCGAAGATTCATCATCATATAGTTTGCTGCATCTCTATCCAGCGTTTCTTTAAGTTCTTCAGATCGTGTGCGAATGAAAGAGCAGAGTATTTTTTGGATAGTCATGTAACGGAGATTCTCTGGAGCGCTACCCAACTCTCCAAACTTGGTTATACCTGCCACGCGGATCGGCAATACATCACTATTCAACAAATGAGCTGCCTGCTGAAAGCGGTCTATGCTATGTCCACGCACCGTAAGCTCAAGATGCGCATTGGCGGTATTAGACTGCTTATGTGCGGTTATTGTTCGCCAAACAATAAATGGCAAACCAACTACTCCCACAAACATCAAACCAATATTTCTCCAAGTTTCTGCCCCAGAAGTGGTACTGGGAAACCAGAAATTCAAAGGATCATTAGGAACTGTGAGAGCCATAATAGCTGCAGCAAAAACAGCAAATGCATAGAATACTCCCATAACTGGGAGCATCACTTCAGACCAATGAGTTTTGTCTTCCATAGTTCTAACCCGAAAATAAAAACACTTTTAAGTAAATTGAATTTAGTTAGATTTATTTTCGGAGATTCTTCAATAGCATTTTTGCACTCTGCGTTAAGTGGCAGAGGTTAATGCTATGATGCTTACTGATTTTCCAAACAAAAACTTGGCACCATCAGTTGCTCTGCCTCACCCAGCTTATGAAAGCGGAGAGGAGGGTTATGGGCACCATGAGGATGTAGACCGCCAAAACCATTTGGGTGATGGTCAGCTGGTTGATGGCTTCGATCTCGAAATCCGCCACACTAACGCGGATGAGGGCGATGGAGGCGAACATCTGTACCTGAAAGAACAGGGTGACCAGCAGGGCTTTGAGCGGGCTGAAAACGGGATCAATCCGTGTTGCCAGCCAGTAAACGATAACCGCCCCAATAATCCAGAGAAACCCAGCCAGAAACCAGTCCCGCAACGCGCTACCCTGATAAATCAGATAGACGCCCAGGCTCCACAAATTACCCGCAAAAACAAACCCAAACCCACGCAGCTGTCCTGGCAGGTAGGAGAGGAAAGGTCTCGGTGGAGCAGGGGGCAAGATAGTCATCTAGCTGTCTTCCAGCTCTTTGTCTTTGGCTTCAATCATCGTGACTATGCGATTGCCAAGGGCATTCATGACTTTGCGACTGTTGTCACCGGCAGCATCCCCAATGACAGGTGCTGCTCTGATGATGATAACGGAGCACCCGTAGACAAGAGCTCCTGTAACAACGGCTTCAGTCCCCGTTTCTTGAGCAAAAGTCACAAACCCCATGAAACTGGAAAGCGACTGCTCTGTCAGGGATTTGAGGCTACCGAAGTAAGGGATTGCATAGCGTTCATCAATTGCGGCTTTGACGGCTGCATATCTAGCGTCTCGATTGACGTCAGCCAGTTCGTAATCCATCAGCCTCTCAAGCCAAGATTGTCCCTCAAGGTAAGCGCTTCGATCTTCCTGCTGATGCAGTTCAGCTTGGATTTGGTCAAACAAGAAACCAAGCCTGTTCTCCTTTCCCCACATAGCGATCGCAAGGCTTTCAAGAACTATTGCTTCATGGGAACCATCTGCTCGCTCAAAAGAAATCGGGGTTACTGTATGTATCGTTTGCCGATTTCTAAGTTGAGAACCCGTTGTGAGTTCTCCTACAGAAAATTCAATGGGTGGAAGCGTGAGGGTGGCGGAGCCAAGTGATGTTCTGTTTTGGCCGCTTTTACCTCGCGAGTGACCTCATTCTCATTTGGGTCGGTTGCAAATATTGTAGTTCTATCGGTAGTACAACCTTTCAGCTGATCAGCGCTATAGATACTCGTCCCTGTAAAATCGACACCTGTCAGGTCGCAATCAACGAAAATGACGTTTTGCAGCTCCGCGTCGCGAAAGTTGGCTTTCAGGAGATTTACATTTGCAAACTCTATGTCGGCAAGACGGGCATTCTTAAAGTTTGCCCTAATGAAGCTGCCTGCAACAAATTCGCAATTAGACAGAGTAGCATTGCCAAACCGAACGCCGTTAAATTTGCAACCGATAAACTTGCACTCGGTAAAATTTGCTTCGATCAAACCACCGTCGTGGAAGTTTGCATTGCGAAGGGTTGCTTTGCTCCAACTCGAACTGCGAAGATTGCTCCGGCGCAGCTGAGTGTCTTTTACCGAAACACCAAGAAATTTGACCTTCTCTCCCTTCGCGCCAACGAACCTCGAGTTGTGTATCTGATTTCGCTCGAATGTCGCATCGTCCAACTGCGTGAAGTCGAAGTTACAGCGATGAAGTTTGCTTCCGTGGAATGTTGCTCCAAACAAGACGCAACTTTCGAACCCCACATCAGAAAGTGCTGCAACTTGAAATGCAGCGTTATCCAATCTGCTATTGAAAAAATTGGTTTTCTGGATGCTGTTAACATCAAGCAAGCTTCCGACGAGTTTGGAGGATGCCAAAAAGACATCCTTTATTGCGTCTCCCGTGAAAGATGGATCCGAAAAGGTTACCTCAAACGTCAAGTCCGCATCAACTTGTTTGGACAGCCATGTGTTCCATTTTTGGGGATCGCTGAAGATGTATTCTTTCATGGCGTCAGCGTTGGTCATTCTTTGATCTCTCCTCTGACCGCTCTTCATGGTTGTCCTTACATGGCGTCAAATAACCTATCCGCGATTCCAGCTGCGTTGACAACAGGTACAAATCAGGCCATGATTCCGCTCAGCTGGTGGTTTGCTAGTGAGCGCGTCACACAAAGGCGTGCGGGGATTGGTACCCCTTCCAGATCCAAAGGCGCACGCTTCGCGCCGCGGCATGTCTATGCCAGCGGCGTTTTGCTTTTATGGCTAGGCGGGCGGGAGCGCTCACGCGCGCCGTTTTCCTTTGGGACGGTAGTACCAATCCTGCTCGTCTGGCCGCCAGAGATTGGTACCTCCGGCAGTCAGATACATTCTGACCAAAGGAGATTAGCCATGGCAGTGCTGGCAGATGACACGACACGTGCGTGCCGAGACCTACGGAATTCCCTTGAACATATTGATTTAGCTGTGGCCCAGTTCGGCGCGCTTTTGCACGCCATGAACGCGCTCGGCAACAACCTGCCTCCCCATCAGTGCGAGGCGGTGCAGTCCATTGTGACCCTGCAATCCCTTCTTCTCACCCACCACAAAGAGATTTTCACCCACACCCAATCCGCGTGGCACTCCACCCGCACGCTTTTACCAACCCAAGGAGTTTCGGAATGCAACATCTGATCAAAATTGAAAATGGTAAGCCTGTTACAGACACTCTGGTGATTGCGGAAGTGTTTGGTCGGCGGCATGACGAAGTGCTCAGAAGCGTGCGGGGATTGATTAATGAGGGGACATTAGGACTCCGGGAATTTGCGTCGTCCTCCTACCTCAACGCTCAGAACAAAGAACAGCCGATGTATCAGCTGTCAGAAAAAGCAGCGTTGATTGCAATGCCATTCATTGGTGGCCGGAAATCAAAAGAAGGGCAACGTAAGCTTGTTGAAGCGTTTCTGGAGTATCGGGATCGGCGTGCTTCCAGCAACTATGATCGGCCTCCGCAAGTCATCGCTA
Organism: Pseudovibrio denitrificans JCM 12308; assembly: GCF_001310815.1. Classification (GTDB taxonomy): domain Bacteria; phylum Pseudomonadota; class Alphaproteobacteria; order Rhizobiales; family Stappiaceae; genus Pseudovibrio; species Pseudovibrio denitrificans. The sequence continues at coordinate 364,104 of NZ_BAZK01000001.1, read as the reverse complement.
TTGAAATGGAAATGGCTGTTGCAGAAGCAGCGGGACGGGCGCTTGCCATGTCTGACAGTTCAAAGCTCAAGATGATTGAAACCGTCGCCAACAACCATGGCTGCTCAACCAACATGTTGCCTGACTATGTTGATGAGAAGACCTGTCTGGCGCTCACAACTCTGCTGAAGGAAATCGGAGAAAACCGCTCCGCCCGCGCCGTCAACAAGGTGCTGCTGGACCTTGGTATCTTGGAGGAGCGCACCCGCACCTCCACCAGCGGCAAGGAAAAGCGCTTCAAACTGCTGACAGAAAAGGGCCTGTCCTTCGGCAAAAACCAAGTCAGCCCTAACAATCCGCGAGAAACCCAACCTCTCTACTACATCTCCACCTTCGCAGACCTGATGCAGCTGATTGATGTCGCAGACCGAGGAGAAGCGGCATGACAACGATTACTACCCGCTATGGTCGAAAATGGGATCTTCTTAACCCTCAAGCTCGCGCTGTAAGTTTCTGGGAGGTTGCTGAGGTTCTGGCCCGCATCCCTCGTTTCAATGGGCATACACGGATGCCGTATTCGGTTGCTCAGCATTGCTGTCTGGCACACGACCACGTGTGTGAAGGGGATCATCCAGAGCTGCGTTTGCTGGCTTTGCTCCATGATGCTCATGAGGCGTATATCGGCGATATTCTTACACCGGTAAAGAAAGCGCTGAACTCTCTGATTGATGAGGACCAGTTGGAGGTTTGGCTGGAAACGTTGAAGGTCTCTCATGATTACGCCATTCGCAAAGCTGCAGGAATTAGCCGCGTTGCTTCGCTTGACGATCTGAAGCGCGTGAAAGAGGTAGATAAAGAACTGCTTCTCAACGAACAGTGCCAGCTTTTGCATGGACACCGCCCTCGGGATGAAAGTGAGCTCGATATTCCTATTGAGCCTTGGGGGGAAGAACTTGCTGCTGCAGAGTTCCTGGAACGGCTCTATGCAAACCCTGTTTATCAGAAAAAGCTTTTAAATGACGGTAACTTATCTCACCGGCAATTTCTCGGTGAGATTGAGACAAGATTGCTGAGGAGCGAGACAAACGCGTCGGAAGCACGAAGACTAAGCGAACTCTACATGCTGCTGTTCCTTGCAGAGGAGGGATGTGAGTTCGGAGCGCCAGAAAGGCGTTGGGATGCAAACTCCGCTGCAGGCGTTTTTTATGCGGGTAAACGGAGGCATGCTGCATGACCCTCAACATTGCTCTTAACAAAACGCCCAAAAACAAGATTTTAGATCATCCTTGCAGGGCGCAGGATTGTCCTGATTGGAGAGTTCGAGAGCGCCGAGTTTCTATGAGCGATCCGCCACCATAGTTTGTGTCAACTCGGTTCAGCGTGAGCAGTCTTAGCGCCTGAGCCTTCTAAATCGCAGATCACTGATCAACTTCAACCATCCTTCTTTTAAAGACGAGGGAGCGGATAGATGAACTCAACCCCAAAATTAGAAATTCAGTCAGACAGCAGCCTGTCACCACGAGATCGAGAGGTTCTGGGCCTGCTGTGTTCCCTTGCCGATAAAGAGGGTGTTTGTGACAGCCCACTCGGGAGGTAGCAGCGTTGCTGGGAGTGTCGCGCACTACAATAAGTCGTTCAATCAAGCGGCTGATGAAGACGGGTTGGTTAAAACGATTTGGCGGCACAACACGTGATGGAGCGCAATGTGCTTTTTCCTACCGTGTAGTTGAGAGGAGTGGGAAATGACTACAGCTGATAAACGTAAATGGTCGTATGTGCCCATAGGTATCTACGGCGATCCCGAGCTGTCTCCTCGAGATAAAGAAGTGATGGGTGTGCTTTGCAGCTCTACCAATAGATTTGGGGTCTGTTGTCGATCAATGGTGCAGATTGCAGAGCTGCTGCGTGTTGGCCGAACAACTGTGCATCGCGCCATTCATAAGTTGATGAAAGCAGGCTGGCTGGAGCGGTCTGGCGGCAAACGCAAGAACGGTGGTGACTGCTCCTTCACTTACCGTGTTATCCATAAAGATTTACCGGAAGACAATCAGGGTGATTTGCTTGAACCAGACCTCGAAGAAGAGGCCGCGCGCCTTGAAATAAACTGCTTCAAAAACGGACAGACCCTGTCCGCTCAGGCGGACACCTATTATAACGAATTAAATATAACGATTGATGATGAAGAAGCGGCTGCGAGTAGGGTGAATGGGGAGAAATCTGATGTGCCCACTCCAGCGAAACCGCATGCGGATGGTTCATTTAAACGCTATGCAAACGAGGTCGTGAGCACACTGGCACGGCTGAAGCCGGGGTTGGATGTGGGCCGGATGGCTGGTGGCATAAACCCGATTATGGGTTGGTTCACGGTCGGTTGTGATCTTGACCAAGACGTGAAACCGGCGCTTGCAATTGTGTTGGAGCGGGCGCCTTCGCTGCCGAACAGCTTGAACTACTTCACAAAAGCTATTGTTTCCGCGATGAAATCCCGCAAGGAACTCTCGCAAATCAATCCAAACTACAAGAATTTTGGTGCACAAGCCGCTGCTAAACGCGTGAAAGAGCGAGATGCTTCTCGAGAGCGATGCAATGCTGCAATTGATGAGTTGAGCGCAGAGTTTGCGGCGGGAGGCGCGCTATGAACGCACCACAATCCCATCCAGTTTTGCAGCACTTTGCAAACGAGCTGAGGTGACCTCAGCTGTCACAATTGAAGGCAGACCAGAATTTCTGGCCGGACAACCGTTCTCCTATGCCGGTGTGCGACCGGGCGTCGATGGGCTGGAGTTCATCGCTGAAAGCGTGGCGCACACCTACTCCAAAGGTGGCGGTCTAATAACTGAGGTCGAAGGCAGGGCCAAGGCGGCATAGCATTGGCTTTACAAGTTCACTGTAGTTCTCAGATCAAGGATTTACGAGAACCAGCCGAAGTTGATGCCGATCAGAACTAGGATCACGATGGAAAGCCCGATTGAGGCGATTGCCAGTTTATCTTGCGTTGACATGATTGTGCTCCTATATTGTAAGCCAAGTAGACCCTCTGTGTCAGAGAGGGCCTACCGGCTTCAGGTTACCAATGGTGTATGATGTTCACTAGGAGCATCAAGCCCACGATAATCTGAAGGAGAATTGCTAGAAGCTGTAACTTCATTTCGCTTTTCTCCTTGTGGTGGGGATGGGGCATCCATCCCCTTCACCACACAAAATAATATACTGCATTTTGCAGGTTTATTCAGCTCCTGGTTGCGTCATCCGCAACTAATCCACCCGCCTCATAGGCGGGTTTTTTATTGGAGTAGTCCCCATGAACATCACTGAACTTGAGCGCGTGGAGGGCTTTGCCGCCTTCTGCGAAGGGCTCAACTTGCTTCATTTTTCACCGCTGGAACTGCGGAACAAGGGGAAGGCACATGAGACACCGGGGTATCGTGGATTCGGCCTCAATGCTGATCCGCCTCCGGAGCTCTGGCCCAATGTTATCCCCGCCATCACCATGGCTGATAGAATGAGAGAACATTTCGGGCGACCGGTTGTCATTCTCTCTGCCTACCGCAACGCAGTCTACAACGCGGCTATTGGCGGAGCTCCCTCAGCCAGCACCTGAAGTTTAGCGCGCTGGATCTGAGCTGTCCGGGCATCACCCCGCAAGCCTGTTTCGACTGGCTCAGCATCCAGCGCGATCGCGGCGTGTTTTGCGGAGGCCTCGGCCTTTACCGCAGTTTCGTCCACGTGGATGGGCGCGGCACCAACGCCACCTGGATCAATACCTGATCATCCAACTTCAATCCTGAAAGGACATTTCTGATGCAGCGGATCTATTCCCTTGCAATGGGCCTGTGCGCCCTTTGCTTTGCGCTTCTCAGTTTTACCAGCGCTGTGTGGGCCGCAACTGAAGACAGTTACACCATCGACCTTGCTCCTCTTGCAGATGCCATCATGCCAACGTTGATTGCTTTGTTGGGAGCACTCGTCTCTGCCGTTCTGGCATGGGCCGGACGCTTGCTGCACCGATACGTGGGCGTATCGCTGGATGAGCGTCACCGCAAAACTCTGGAAGACATTGTCGTTTCCAAACTGCGCCAGATGTTGACGGATGCCTATGAGGGCAACCGGGCCTCCATGCGCATCCACTCCAGATCCCAACTAGTGGCTGAAGTTGCCGACTACGCAGCCAGAAAAGCGCCGGACGCCATTCGCCACTTCAAACTGCAGCCTGCAGAACTGGCGGAGTTCGTCTCCGGACGTGTGGGCCCCAAAACCCTGCAGAAGATACAGCACGGCACGCGGACAACCGGGCAGGGCAGCACATGAGCCAGTTGCTGCGTCTCATCCTCAAAGCTCTGGCTGAGGCGGTGTTTAGCCGCCTTGACCAGAAACGCACGCAGGCCCGCACCGATGAGCTCATCAAAACGGAGGCGCATCATGACTTTGAACAGCAGGCCAGAGCAGCAGAGGCCGCCGCTCATCAGGCTCAGCTGGAGGATGGCCCTGATGACCTGCCTGAGCGCCTGCGCAAGCACGGGCTCTGATCCGCCAGAACCAGCCTCAAGCTATCACTGGCGCTTTCCAACTCCGACACTTCAGCCTACAGCCTCACATACTCCGCTGGGGTTGCGCAGGAGCTGGAGACCCTGCCGCGGCATTCAAAGCTGCGACAGATCTCGGCGCACTATCAGGCTCTGCGGCGGGCTGTGTGCGCGATCGACACATGGCAGCAACCGGCTTGCCAAATTCTGAAAGGTTCCCATGAAACATCTTCTGACAGTCATTCTGTGCCTGACGATCTGGGCGGGCGCACAGCAATCATTAGCCAAGAGCCGGACACTGCCCGGGCCTTACGCCGCCAAGATCATCAAGGTGATTGACGCCGACACCGTGCGCGTGGACGTGGAAGTCTGGCCGCTGGACTTCAAGCGGGTGGATGTGCGGCTGGAGGGCATTGATACGCCGGAAAAGCGCAGCACAGGTTGCTCAGCGCTCTATGGCGGCAAAGCAGCGGATGTGCCGGCACATATCAAACAGCGGGAGAAGCAACTGGGGCTTGAGGCCACGGAGTTTGTAAAGGCCCATTTGAAGCCGCAGGACACGCTGGTGCTGACGGATGTGAAGCTGGGTAAATACGCAGGCCGCGCCGTCGGCAGGCTGGCACTGAACGATGGGCGGGATCTGGCAGAGCTTCTCATCCAGAACGATCATGCAGTGCCCTATGACGGCGGCACCAAGGTCGCGCCCTGGTGTCTGGATCAGTAGGCAAGCATACCTGAAGGATGCTTAGACCCGGCCTCCCCAAAGGCCGGGTTTTCTTTTGAAGATTGGAAGCACAATGAGTGACCCACTACACGCTTTTCTGGGAATTAAACTTGTACATGTTTCGGCAGGCTTCTTCGGTGGTTTAGTTCGGGCAATAGTTTCTTCAAAGGAGGAACGAAAAGATGGCTGGCTCCTCTGGCTCTTAAGAACGATTGGGACAGCAATTGTCGGCGCTTTATTTGCTGGCCACCTGACGCCCATAGCTGCACCCTTTATCTCCAGTTGGTCTAACGTACGTGACGCCAGTGTGGAAGGAGCTACAGGGTTTGTTTTGGGCTTGTGCGGTTTGGCGCTGTCCGAGGGGCTCGTCAAGATTGCACGGCGTTGGCGTGAGAATCCCAAGATCCCAAAGATTGGAAGTTAAGTCGTTTGGCGACCTTCTAGTACGAAGGTTTGGCAATACGTAATAACCCTAAAACATCGTCGTGTTCAGCCCTTATTTACTGAAAACATTACAGTAATGACGCAAAGGAAGAATCAGATATGCATGCTGCGTCGAATAATGGTCTAAGTGATTTATTTGACTGAATTATTTTATTCTAAAATGGGTGTTAAAACATGGGTTATTACGTCGGCGATCACAACAACAATGATATTCATGGCAACGAAGAAAACGATGAAATTCGAGGCTTGGGTGGCAATGATATGCTTTACGGTGAGGGCGGCGACGACCTGATCTACGGCGGCGAAGGCAAAGACTACATTGAAGGCGGTTACGGCTACGACAGAATTTCAGGTGGCGATGATGATGACGCTCTGCACGGTGAGCAGGGCAATGACTATCTTTATGGTGATCAGGGCGATGATTACCTGGATGGTGGCAGCGGTAATGATCGGCTCTACGGTGGAACTGGTAGTGATGTAGTGTTTGGCCGTAGTGGTGACGACCTACTGGATGAAAAGGGGACACAGGGTACAGACAAACTCTATGGCGGTGATGGAGAGGACTACATTGTCAGCTCTACCGGTGCACATTCACTTCTATCAGGAGGCGCTGATAACGATCACATCGAATCTTATGGGAGCAACAACACCGTTGATGGTGGCACCGGAAATGACTTTATTTTCGTTGACGCGACGGCCAGTGGTAACAAAATCACCAGCGGTGAAGGTGATGACACGATCATTTCCAGAGGTGCTCACGCAACAATTAATGCTGGAGACGGTGCGGACACGATTGAGACTTACGGTGAGTTTGCTGAAGTGTTCGCAGGCATGGGTAATGATGTCATTGTCACCGATGGACTAAACGCGTTGATCGATGCTGGTGAGGGCGACGACCAAGTTCATACACGTGCTGGGACTGCGCAGGTGGAGCTTGGAGCAGGCGATGATCAGATACGGCACTATGAAGCTGGTATCGCAATCATCCGTGATTCAGGCGGATCAAATGACAGAGTGTTCCTTGATAAAACACTTGGTGCCGATTTGGCCTTCTACAAAGTTGGAAACGACCTCTTCGTTTCATCTCAGGACGACTTCGCAGATGGTCAGCTGAACACCGGCGTGATCCTGGCTGATTTCTATACAAGCGAAGAGCATGTCAATTTCGTCTTTGGAAGTGACGGTCAAGGTTATGACCTGAGCGGTTTCCTGCTCTGATAAAGCTTTGGACCCGCTCAAATCATGGTTTGGGTGGGTCTAAGCCGGCTGACCGATGTTTGCGTGCTTGCTGGGCTCTCCACTCCAAACAGTAGGTGGCAAAGGCATCAGAGCCTCAACAGGGGGCAGCGCTTTTCGGGCTTCAATGGTGGTGAGAGGATCGAAGTCTTTGCGTAGATCACCGCCAGCCACATAGGTCTGTTTGACCTGTTCGGATGACTGACCGGGCAGGAACTGGGCGACGTTATCGAAGTAGCCACGCTGTTCCATCCATTCAATCTTGTAGTCCGGATCGTTCATTTTCCGCTTCACATCGTAAAGATGATCCAGCTCCTTCTGCGCAGTGTCTACGTGGAGTTGATAGACAGCACGGTCTTCCGGAGTTTGCGCCTGCGCCAGATTGCTCTGAGCCTTGGCAAGACGTTCTTTATCCTGCTGGATCCATCGGGGCATCATATCTTGAATCGCCTGATAATGCGCGGTGGCTCCATCAAGATATTTCATGTTTCTGTCAAAGCCATCTTGGGTGGTTTTGATCCAGTTGTCCCGCATGCCCGGGCGTTCCATCCACTCCTCAAAGGTGACAAGCGGTGCATGCACCTGCTGCCCGTTCTCAATGGAAAAGCCACGGCTAAAATACTGGCTTAAATGATCAATTTGCATTCCGCCTCCGCAATAAAACTGGGGCATCCGAAAGGATGATGCCAGAAGGAATCTGGCGTCATTCTGAAGAGTAACGTGCATTACTCTTGCATGCGCCATGGCGCACCTAAAGCGCTGTTTCCGGCTTACCAACAGCTGAGAGCAGGGCGTTTCAGCTCCATCACAGAGCCTCAAAAGCCAGTCATTTAAACCTGCTCATGCATTCAAATTTTAGGCGCTAAAAAGTCCCTCAAAGACAAATGCAAGCAGCATAAAATGCGGGGGTGTAGGTAAAAGGGGTGTACACCTTAGATTGAGATAGGGCTTGGGTGTTGGCACTGACAAAACTTAGGTTGGCGCGTTGATATCTGAACAACTCCAGACAAGACCAATAAAGGAAACTGGAAATGTTATTGCCCATCAATTACGGCTCTGTTTTAGAGTGCGCGCAGAGCTTTGTTTTGGCGACCGAGCAGGTGCTCAATGTCTATGCCTATGGCGAGGCCGACTTTCTTGAAAATGAGAGGTTCTCGGACTTTCACAATCTGGAAAACGGCAGTTTCCCTAAGCAGCTCCAAGCAGCCAAAGATGCGCTCAATGAGCGGATAAAGTCCCCTTACACCGTCTCCACCTTTGGGGTCTACGGAATGGCAGGCAGTAGAAGCAACCCCTGTATTGGCATTGTAAACGACGCGCCGTTTGTGCTCACCGATTGCTCCGGCTTTATCAACCACGTGGTCTCTCATGTCTGCGGCGGTGTTGGGGCCGCGCTCAATCCGAAGGGAAAAAAGAAGCTCGCGAACTGCTATGCGACGCAAGGGTCAGACGAGTTTTTTGTGAAGCAGAACATCACGCAGTTTGACGACGGCACGGTCAACATCGGGCCCTATTACATTGCCCGTGGATCCATCCTGGCGTGGTCACTGCCCGCAGATGAGCATCCGACGGATACCGGGCATGTGATGGTGGTGGCGGAAGATACCGTTCTGCACTCCATCGCAGAGACCCAGTATCTGAGCATTATTGATTGCAGTGAGGTGAGGGCAGACGGCTCATCTGGCGTCAGCCAAAGAACCATTTCCATGAAGCCATACGACAGCAAATGGCATGTGTCGCTCGCCTGTGACGACGATCCTCAAAGCGAGCTCTATAACATCAATGTTCTGCGGCTGAAGTAGGCTTGCTCATAACCGCAGCCATCATGATTTGGCTGCGGTCTGAAAAGTAGTGTTGCCATAGCGGTTCCAGTAATATCCGAAGCCTAGAAGGGCAATAATCAGTGTAAATGGCGCAGTATAGTACCAAGAGCCAATCAAAAACACATTCGAACAGATAGCGAGAGAACCGATTGATACAGCTGTTGGTATGAGCAGCTCAAATACAAACATTTCTTTGGCTCGCACTGATTTAGCATGTAACAGCGAGCTACTATCGATATTTAGCGCGTCTCTAAGACCACTCTGGTCAAATGCCTCAGGTAGCTTCCTTAAATCTTTGAGATTGCTAAATATATCCTCATTTAATTTAAATGCTTGCTCCATTCCACTATGAATACTGCTGAGTGTTTTAGAATAACTTTGTTCTGGCGCTTGCTTGAACAAGATTGATAACTCACCGGCTATTTCTTGTACTTGCTGTTTGAGTGGAGCAAGATCTTTCAGTATAAACTGGGTGTCTTTGGTATCTGCAGATTGTGGTGGAGTATCGCTGAGTTGCTTTAGCGCTCCTGAAAAGCTCTTTTCAATCTGTTTAATTTTCTTAAGTATTGCGGTGGTTACTTCCGACTCATCAGATGGAGAATTGATATGTTCGTCGATATTTTGACGGATTTCTCGCACTAAATCAAAGTATTTATCAAAATACTCTTTATCGAAATGAGTGCCAGCTACATTTACCTCTTTGGTTTCAGCGTAGTGTATGAACTTCTCTATTTGCTCTCTAATCGTTTTAAAGTCTTCATCCTTCACCTCATCTATAATCCAAGTTTTCTCAAACTTCGCCTGATGAACCCGGAAGGAGACGAATAGACGTATTAGCAAATACAATTGCAAGATACCAAGTACTTTAAGGGCGTGGAGGTATGTGATCTGGACTGGAGGATTGGCTCCTGAGAGTACAAAGTCCTTGGGTAAGGTAAGGCTGAGTTGATACCACCAAACAAAACCGATCATCGATGCAAAAATGAAAATTGACTTTCGGATAGCTTCAATACTTGAATCGTCAAATCTGGATGTAAACACGGTCTCTCTCTAATTAAATTTTTTGAATATCAATTTGACTTTTACTTACTTTCGCATTGGGCGCGTAATTTTTGAGAAGTGCGTCAACTAAAATTTCATTTGGCGAGTTCTTGCACAATGGACCGAGCATTACTTCCGCATGTTCAAACACACCTTCGCATAGAGGCACATCTACAAATCTTTGCTCATAAGATATATTGTTCCTAAAGACCTCACCGTAACTTTTTGTAGTTGTTATGGCGAGGTTTCTCATAAGCCTAAACCTTACCTCCTCCTCAAACTCCCAATGTGCTCCTTTGAAAAGGCCGATTGCTGCGAACGAATGTTGGTCTTCTTGGATATCTGCGTCCCCGAAAGAAAAAACAGGCGAAATCTCAAATTCGTCCTTTTGGTACAAAACTGGATCTGGCCCGCAGAGTTGTCCCAAGCCAACCTCAGAAGTCTTACTATCTTTCGAGTTAACTTCGGTTACCTGAACTTCATTTGAGAGATAATTGTACCTGACTGGTTTCATTGATTCCGGAGCCTGTGTTTGACCTCGGACCTTAAATATCTCTTCAGGCAGTGATAACCGTATGCCATCTAAGTCAGAGTACATTCTCCACATTGGAATGAAGTCATCATGCCGTTTAGTCCATGAAGAGCAATAAATCTGCTTTGCTGAGTTTTTGAAGTTAAGAGCAATCCCTTCATTCGGATCATTAAGGCAGTCCAGTCTTGTGAAGCGCATGGTCTTATATTTCAATATACACGCCAGTGATTGAACGGAAGTGTAATGATAGATGCGATCGCTCATGAAGTTTCCTTCTCTGAACTACGTCTTTCAAATGAAAGCTCAAGACTTTCTGGAAGTGTGTAGATATTTTCGAGGAGGTGTTTGGTAAACGTCGCCAGATCCTCAGCATCAATCTTTTTCAAATTGCCAACATGAGCACCATCGTTTCCATCTAACTTAATTTTTTCAGCAAACCTTTTCAGTTTAGGGTTGAGGTGTTCTTCCTCACAAAGCCAGTTTATTCTGGCAGCGAGATTACCTCTGACATACTTGTTAGGGCCGCCATCATCCGCTGGAGTTTGCGGCAGTTTATCTTTGGTTGTCAGGTCCAAACATAAACGGAACATAGCTCCGGTAGCATTATAACAATCTTCGGTCAGGCATTTAGCACCTTCGTCAAAGGCACTCCGGATTGGTTCTGGCACGTGTTCAGGGCAAGGGATTTGATTGACTGCAGGAGGCCTGAGTTGAACTAAGTCAGTGAATACCGATCTTGAGTATCCTTGGTCTTCTGCCCATCTTTCTTGATGTTCATAGCGGTTCATTTGACGTTTTGGTTTGCAAGTCAAAACAGAACCAGCTTCGCAATTACGACAGGTGCCAAAAAACTGAACATTTTCAACATCATCAAACAGGTCTATCTTTGCATGTTCTCCAACATACTCGAACGTCATTTTTTTACAGCCGCACCAAAGACAATCTGCGACAAATTCAGACATCACAATCTCCTAAATCAACTTTTAATTGATTTATTATGAGTCTTACACTTTGCCAACCCGGGGAGTTGGAAGGATGGGCTGATCAAGTAAAATGCCTCGCAAAAATTACGAGGTTTTCTGGGTCTGACTTAAGTTAATCAAGTTGACGCTTTTTGCGGCCAACATCAAGTGAATGATTACAAATTACTGATCCTCGAAAAACTTCTCAGTCCTTTCATTGATAATAAAGTACTCCTTTATAAATATTTTGACCGACGAGTTACTTCCAATGTTTTTCTCGTATTTCCAAAATATTAATGCATCCCAAATTGTTAGCTGCGCCATAATTATTACATGATAATTATTTATCTCCTCAGATGAATGCACTCCTGACGTACTGGATGCATTAAGTTGATCTAGAGCAACTTTAAGAGTTCTATGCGTTCCCCAAATAAACTGACCTGTTGTGTGATAAATGTCGCTATTTTCACTTGCCCCAATCAACGCTTTTGCCAACTGATCCCAGCCTTTAGGTCCACGAAATTTGTCAGCAGAAGCTGAGTTGTAGTTTTCTCGATAAAGGCTCAACAGTTGAAAGAAGCGAGCATCATTTTCTCTCCGCAACTCCTGCTTCTTACTGTTCGCAAGCTGCTCCTCGTATTTCGCAATTTCAGCTTTATGCCTGATCTCGGCTTGCCGTTCTTGCTGCTCAAATTGCTTCACCACTGCCTTTCGTTCTTCTTTCACCTCATGCAGTTCATCGCGCTGGAGCTTCACCGCATAAAGCAGTCCTAAGAAGGCTAGGCCGGAGAACAGGGAGTTGGCGATTCCGAATGCATCACCGAGTGTGCCAAGCTCATAAATCTTGGCGTCTTCTCCTGAAAGCGAGTTCAAAGCGTGATCTAAGTTTAGGAACCAAACTATGATGACAAACAAGACCAATACCGCGATAGCGTAGTGCTGCCATGTTTTGTCTTTTTTGCTTTCGGCAGGTGAAGAGGACGTGCTTTCTGACATTTTTAAAAACAGCTTTTATAGAATGTAATGGAGATATTGTTTTGGACAGATTCCACCTCCCTTGACAACCTTCCCATCCTCCGTCAACCTGTCCAAGCTCATCTGAAAGCGGTGAGCCGGGTTTCGCAGCCTGAACGAACACACAAGGCGTCGACGCGCCAGAAAACCGCTTTTTGAGCGCGTTTTTTGCTGCGCATATGGTCAGGCGTTATGGGAGGCTTTGTGCCTGCCGGTTTCCTTGTGTACCGGTCTGCGAACCCGTGGCGTCTGGCCGCCATTTTCGCAGGTGTCGACCAGACTAATTTCGCACACAAGGGAATTAGTCATGACAGAACTTTCCCGGAATACCTCACTTAATGACATTCACAGCGGCCTTGCCACGCTCAACACCTTGAGCAGCCGCATGGAAGGGCTCTTCACCGCGCTCGGCCACATCTCCAACGAGATCGCTAGCTCCGATCCTCTGTGGAACGCAGCACTGGCTCTGCAGGGCGAGCTGGAAGACCGGCACACCAGCCTCATCAAAGCTCTGGAAACGGTGGAACTCAACGTCCGCAAGCTGAACCGGGGAGGGCAGGCATGAGTGCGCTCACCATCTTCGACTTTGAAGACCACAGCCTGCGTACATGGACGGAGGAAGGCCTGTTCTGGTTCATCGCCAAAGATGTCTGCGCGGCGTTGGAAATCAAGAACAGCCGCGATGCTGTCACCAAACTTGACAGCGATGACGTTCGTGTCGTTTCAACCGACACGAACGCGGGCAAGCGTCAAACAACAGCGGTGAATGAGAGCGGTCTCTACTCGCTCATTTTTGAATCCCGCAAGCCAGCGGCCAAAAAGTTCAAAAATGGGTGACGGCAGAAGTGCTGCCCGCGCTGCGCCAGTCCGGCATCTACTCCATGGGCCCCACACCCCAAAAGCCCGAGCCGCCAGACGCAAAGCAGGTTCTGCTGGTCAACGAGATGAACGCCCGCGCCAATCTCCTCAAAGAAGCGCGCTACATCTATGGCCGCGAGGCCGCCATGGCCCTGTGGGACAGGCTCGGCCTGCCGGATATCGCAGGAGAGGGCGTCAACGAAGTCGCCGGCACCGCTGCCGATGATCCCGATGGCTGCCTGAAACACCTGATCAACTTCACCTGCGGCAGAAACCTCTCCGTCCGCATTGCCCTGGCCTTCGCCTGGCAGATGACGTCGGCGCCCGCCGGATGGAGCAACTGGGCATCAAACTGCGCCCCCACGCGTACCCGGATGGCGTCGCCATCGCCTACGATCACGAGTACCTGTGGGAGGTCTTCCGCCTCACCCAATGGCACGGCAACTGGAAACTCGCCCTCCAAAAACTCCCCGCCGCCCACCAATCCCAAAACGCCATCACCATAGACGGTAAGCAGCGACGTGCAGTGGTGGTGCCGATCTCTCTGCTGGAGACGCGGTTAGGGAGTTAAGGAAAAGGCAAGGCTAGTTCAGTCCTGCTTTTTGCTTCTGTTCTTAATTTGCTTAATAGTGGGATCTTGTCGGGAAATTGATGATATGTTTCCGCTTCTCGGATGAATGATATCTACCCATTTCTCGCCATTAATGTAGAGTCATATATTGCTCAATCTAGAGTTGTAATTGCAGAAAGATAATGAAATGACAGCTTATCTTGAAAAGCTCAGAGTTTTTCTTAGATGGCCGATCACCACAATCGTACTATGCGTTTGTATTGGGTTTTATTGTGTGGCTTTTGCCCAGGGGGCAGCGGTCTGGTTTGGATGGTATAGCAATCTAGCGTGGATCGTTCCGATTTTTTTATTCTTAGCACTGCCTCGCTTTGGTTCCCTTGCTGTGTTGACCGTCGGCACATATGGGGCGTATTCGGTCTGGGATTGGAATGTACTCTTAATTTTGTTTGCCTTCTCCCCCGGAGCGATTTTTGTCATCGACTCAGGATATTTTAATCTACGTAATCTTGTCACAAGAGAGTTTGAAAACTGAGACACTGGACTATGTGTTTAGAGGGCTTCTCATAAAGTGCTCAAGATCATTTAGACTGTCTAGCCTGTTGTTTTTTGAGGTAATGCCGCTTGAGTATGCCTTTGCTCTTGGCGACTTATCTAGCTAATCTTATCGGCTAAGGCCGCCACCCACCTCCGATTTTGGGCAGAGGTCCCGATTGAAGGCGATCGAAATAAGCTTCCTCTGCGCTTGCTTTTGCTTCCTCAATTGTATCGCTTGAGCCGTGGGCAATGGCCAGTGTTGTAAAGTTTGCGGCCCAAAGCCAAACCATTCTCCCTTCAGGGCAACGGTCTTGATGAACACGCAACTGGCAAATGTCGTTGAGTGGGTCTCTGCCTGCTTCATCGTTAGGTTGATCGGGCCATGTAGGCCGCCAGATTATCCGTTTCTCGCTTGTCATCATGCTGCTCCGTTTTTGTCTTTGTACTCTGTTTGTTCTCTTGCAGCAAGCGGCGCAAAAGGGGAATGGGAACGTGAAGGAGGCAGGTGTACTGCTTCCTTAGTTGGGCTGTGGTTCGTGAAACTTATCCTTAAGCTCTGGGTTTTGTTCCAACACCCATTGCAAAAATTTGTCTGCTTCTGACATTAATATGCCATGCCTCTTGATGTCAGGATCGCCATGTTTGCCCCTATGCAACTCTGCATGAGTTTATGTTGGGTGCAATGGCGGTGCGCATCAGATCCGCCACGGGGTGGGAAATAGAACTCCGCTCCACGCGCAAAGCTGATCTACATGCCTATGTCAACCGCCTGCGCCAAGAGCTGGGGAAACCGGTTCTCAGCGGCAGGGGGAGCAGGTGGGTTAATTTCTAGGTGGATAAGCGGCGAGCCATCCGCGGGTCATCTTTTGGCCTTCGGTAACTTGTTCAGGAGTGAGCTGCTGCAATATTTCATCACGCAGATCTTTGGGAATTTGATCACCAGAGGCGGCAGCCATATTTACCCACATATAGGCGGTTATATAATCCTGCGGCACCCCGTCGCCATCATAATGCATCCGCGCTAAAAGATACTGGGCGGCAGAATCGCCTTGTAAGGCGACTTTACGGTACCATTCCGCTGCTTTCGCGTAATCCTGCGGCACCCCGTCGCCAAAATAATGCATCCGCGCTAAAATATACTGGGCGTCAGCAAGGCCTTGTGAGGCGGCTTTCCGGAGCCATACCGCTGCTTTCGCGCGATCCTCCGGCACCCCTGTGCCCGACAAATATGCTATTGCGAGCTGAAATTGGAGCTTTTTATCGCCAGTTTTATTTGCCAGATTGATGCAATTGGCATGGTGGGTAGCCTCCTGCCCAACAGGATCAACAAGACATTCTTCAAGCGTGTGAGAACTGGCTGGCTGCGTCATCCAGCCGTTACACATGATGAGCGTAGCCAACACCGAGGTTTTGAGTGTTATCTTCATAAGACCCCCTTAATTGGATTTGTCGTTGATCTGTTTTAGATGTGAGCAGATTTCCCAGATAGCTCCAAAGATAATCGCAAGACCGATCCAATGTATCACTCCAGCGTCTGGTAACGGGTTAGCATCACCTCTATAGAATAGCTTGGAAAAAGATTTGGTTTCTGCAATCGAAAACCCAAATATATTGCTTGCATACTGCAGAGCTCCAATTGCCAAAAAAACGTAAGCAATAAAGCGGCTCAATTTTGCAAAATACATGCGAGAATTCCTGTTTCAGATTTTACTTTTAGTAGTTCAAAGTAGTCATTCCAGTGCAGTTCGTTCCAAGTCGTTTGACCTCTACGGCCTGCCGATGGCTGCATGTTGGCGTATTACAGTTGCTCAGAGGTCGAAGCCAAGGAGCGCTCCTTAGTAGGACGCAGCATTTAGGGGTAAGCCAACGCCTGATTCTAGCACTCAGGCTTGTTTCGCCCCAAAGCCGCCCACACTCCATGCGGGGGCGGTTGCTCTTGGGTCGTTATCGCCGGGCTTTAATGTGCTTAATCGTACCTTGCGGAAGTTTTCGTGTTGCTTGGCGCATTTGTGTTGGATTAACTTGTATCGTGTCATTGCCGTCATAAATAATACAAGCTTCCATTAATAGGGTGACGTTAATCGTCATTGGGCCGCAATATACTGGCACACCTTCCATTGTTCTATCTTGGGTGAATACACTTCCAGTACTAAAAGTATACTCTGCGAGAGGTGCACCCTTAACTCGGACGGTATTTTGGAAAACTATTTTATCATAACCATTGGCAGGCCGAGTTATCAATCTCCCTTAGGCATCCCGCAGCCTGTAATCGCTGCCGATATTAAAACGGTCGATAAAATCTTCAGTTTCATAAACATTCTCCGTCTCTCAAAATGAGATAATTATTTTTGCCTATATATTTAAAGTTGCAAAATCAACCTAATACGCCTTGGGCGGGCTTTTGATTTGCAGTTTCAGATAGGTGAGAACAGGATAATCAATACCAGACGACAGTGCCCTCAGGACAAAGCGTCTTATAAACCCGCAGTCGATACTCCGAGTTATTAGGATCCCGTCCGATACCATCGTCAGGCGTATTTGGCCAAATCTGCCGCCAATTTATGCGCTTTTCATCAGTCATCTGCCACTCCATTTTTGTCTTTTGTGCTTATTTTGTTCTTTTTGGCAGGCGGTGGGATTTGTGGAATAAGAACATGAAGGAGGCAGGTGCTGCCTCCTTCGGCGGAGAGACTATGCGGGATAGGGAGAAGCCTCAGCACCTGGTTGGGTTATGGCGCCGTGATGCAGTTTTGGCCAGTGATGCCTTTTACCTCTTTACTGCAAACTGTTCGCTTTGATTGAAGCAGGAAAGACAGGACTTTAGTGATACTATATCCACCCGTTTCTGCTTCAGCAGAGCTGTAGTAATCAACGGTATTGTTGACGAATGCCAAAAAGTCATACTCAACAGGATCAGCAACAGCCATTACCAAGGTGTCCGTGCAAGTTTTTTGGTTGTAGGGAGCAGTGCTTGCTTTGTCCCATTTCTCTTTCACGCCAATATTGGCGGCTTCAGCAGCGTTGACCCAGTCTCCATTAAAATCAAGATGAGCTGCTCCAAACATGAGATCTCTTAGGTTGGCCGTTCCATTGCCAGTCATTGCTGCAGGAGCATTGTAACCCATCACTTTGGTGTCACCGTTGAACTTGTCAAAAAGCACTCTTGCCGGGCCATTTGGAGTGGTCGCGCCGCCGTTACAGGTAGCAAGCTCAATTTGTTTTGGGTGTCCAGGATGATACTCCGCTTCTAAAGCCGTGGCGAACTTTTGGGAGGTCATACCGCCAACTTCAGTGCAGCTGCCGTGTTCAACTACACGCAGATTACTGATGTTCTTCAGTTCAGGGGCATCAGGAGTTAAGGCTACAACATTACCTACTGAGTCCATATAGTAGATGTTCTTGGTACCCTTTGTTCGATTTAACCAACCCAGTTCAACAATACCGCCAGGTACCACATCTTCGCAAATAGAGGCCTGCACAAGTACGCCATCATTTGCCATGGCGGCACCCACGCTGGCGAGTAGGGATACGCCCACTCCAGCGCAAAAAACTTTATTGGTTTTTCTTGTTTTCTGAGACATGTTTCACTCCTTCTTATGTCCACCGAAGTGACGGAGAAGAGGAGTGATCGTGAACCAGCCCCTATGGAGCTGGCTAACAGGACGTAAATGGGTGCCTTATTGAGATGGCGCCTGAAATTGTTGTAGCCTTTGCTGTAACTGCTTCTTGTCTATGTCTATGTCTAGGGCTTCTAGCAACTTCAACTGCTCATTGCCCGAAAGGGTGTTTGACTTTTTATCGAGTTGCAGCTTCTGTAAGTTTAGTTGTGCTTGATAGTATTGCTTAAATGGAATCTCTTTGTCTTCGAAGACGACTACAATGTTGTCAAAGGTCGAGATGTGAGGCCCTTTCACAGCTTTAAGTTTGGGGCATTTGACAGGACGCCTAAACCGCCCAGAAACTTTAAAGCACCTAAGTTTGTTCTTTGAACTTTTTGTGAGTTTTGTAGTCAGTTTCGATGTATCCAAGCTTGAAGCTGCTACTGGAAGTGTTGCAGCGCTAGTTAATCCCACAGCTAGAAAAACGTTAATCAGTTTCATACATCACCTCGTCAACTGTACTCACAAGTTCAAGACAAAAATCTGTTTCTTCGTTGTTGTCTGGGCAGATCAAAGAAATTTTTTCCAGCAAATCATCTAACTGCTGGGCTTCAAGGCTGCGTTCTTCAGGTTCACTGTTCACAGCATCCGGAGAGTCGCAGCTCCCGTTATTCAATTGCTTTTGAGAGCAAACAATACTTGTAGATGGGAATACTTCAGCATTCGATATCGGGATAGAGAGCGCCTGCGTCGCAATCATGACGATGATACCGCCTATCATGAACACAAGACCAGGTGAGTTCGTCGCCATTGCAAACATGAAGCGCTGGCCCACTGGCTCATCGTTTGGTGGCTCTCCGTTTGCATTCACATTAAACTCAGCGGTTGCGCGCCGAAGAACGAAGAGGCCGCCAATTGAAGAAAGCGCTAAGCCGATCGTAAATCCGAGACTCGTCAGGAAAGTCCGATAAGTAAGGATGAGAGCTAACCGCCTTTCACGATATTCAAGGGACTGAGCATAGTACTCGTAGGTATCATTCGCCTTCATCGTGCTCAGCTTATCTTCAGGAAAAGCAAGCAGATTTTGAGACCATACAAAATAAAAAAAGATAGCGACTGAGCTCAATAAGGTGGCTGTCAAAAAGAAAATTGTAAGGCGATCTCTTCCTTCAAATCTTTCACTTCGTTCCACAACACAACCTCGTACTTTTAGTCAAATACACGTATTAGTATAGTTTTCTTTTTAACATGTTCAAAGTTTAGGTTTGAGTGCAGCTCAAAAAGGTCGAGTAAGATTACGAGTTTAAAGAGCGTTGCCTTTGTCCCAATTTGCCGCGTGTGTTGATTGAGTGGGCAAGCAGGCTTTTAATCGCACTGGACATAGAAACTGGTGATTGGTTGACTTCAAAATGTAAGACTAAAAAAATAGGCTATGTGATTTGTGTGCGATTAATTGATCAAATTATATTCATAAGTACTTGATAAGCATGATATTATTATGAATAAGCGGTGAAGCGCCAAATTGCCCTGGCGCGATTTAGAGTTAATCAATTAAAATCAAATTGTTACGCCTGTTTGATGTTGTATCAAGCCGGCGTTTTTTGAGAACGCAGCTTGCTCTTGTGTCGATCGAGTTATGTGTAGGCTGAGCGTGCCATTTGCTTGAGGTGCTTCCTTTTTCAAAAAATGCTTGCCAGCTGCGGACGTTGTAATGTAGGAAGCCGCTGCTTCATCGCCATAAATCTGAAGAGTTTTTGTTTAAACAAGAGGATCGGTAACCTTGCTGACTGCCTTTTTACAGGCCGACATGTTGTTCGCATTGTAAAAAGGGTTGGATCTATTGCTCGCATTCGAGTGATGCCTGACCTGGCAGGAAGCTGAAATTCATGCACCCACTCCAACTCGGTTGGAAGGGGAGAGACTACGCATGTATTTGGGTAACCAGTTCTTATGGACATCTCCAGACAAGAGCAGAAAATTCTGCATATGTTGGCGCAAGGCGGCTGCATCCGCGTCGAAAAAGACGACCACCGCCGTATTTCCAAAATTGAATTATTCACCCGTGAGGGTGGAGGTTTTCTGGCCTGAGCGACGAGTTATTTCGCAAACTCAAGCGTCGAAAATTGATCGCGTCTAAGAAAAGCGCGCCTTATCGTGTCACCAGAAAAGGTCTTACCCTTGTAAGATCGCAGGCTGACAACCGATAAGCCGTCGCAAGCGGACCTGGTCGAGTGTTCGGCGCCGATGAGCAACGTGATTTATCGGTCTCACACTTATCTTTCAGCGCCATAACTCAACAGAGGCTGAAGCGCAGTCTCTGCTGAAGCCTGTGAAGTACAGGTCCGCATAACGTGCGCAATCTGAAATTCTGATGGATCTGGTGAAGCAAAACACCAAACCAACAAGGATAAGTTCGCATGATTCATGCTGAAAATGAAAAACTAGAAATTCAAAATCTTCACTTGCACGCCTTTGGTGAGCAAGAAGGCCCAGTCATTCAAAAGATGACAGAAGAGTTTTTGCAGCTACCAGAAACTATCTCGATAAACGTCTATCGAGGATTGAGGATAGCTGGAAATGTACTCTTCTCACCATTCAGTCTGGATGATCATCCTGAGAAGAAATGCTTTCTTTTAGCGCCACTTGGTGTTCTGCCAGAATACCAAGGACTAGGCATTGGCAGGGAGTTGATTGAGAAGGGCGTCTATCACCTCAAGCTCATAGGCGCTGATGCAATCTTCGTACTCGGCTACCCAAAATACTACGCCTCCAGAGGCTTTGCTCCAGCCAAAGTCCTCCCGCCTCATCATAAGTTAGTAGGCGAAACGGAAGCCTGGAGAATGCTGGAGATTAAGCCGGGATCTATGGACGGTATCGGTGGCACTTCTGTCGCCGCCGCACCGATCATGAACCCGATGTTCTGGGATACTTCAGGAAGACCTGACTAGAAAAGCTACACGTGTAGAAGGGACATTGTTCCCTTCTACCAAACAAAGTAATTCGGAAGAATGTACTTTGAAACTGGAGGGGGATTGAGCTTGAGGAAGGGTTTGAGATCATGACGAGGGGACAATTGATATACCTATTCGATGTCGTTCTGCTTCAATTGGATCTATGTTGATATATTAGAATAACTTTAGCCAGCAAAGTAACTTGAAGCATTCAACTAGAGACCATAATTGAGTCGCAAAATATATGCCCTCTGCATATAGAATAGAAATATTCAGCTATATCGCAAATTATCTCACGCAGAGAAAATATTTTTGCATCTTTGTCGATTATTTGGAAGTTTCAATTAATATAGAAAAAGCAATGAGTTGTATTGATAAAAATTGAGTGCGGCAAAATGTATTACTAGGTTTTCTTTGGAAAACACTAGACTTAAGTTGCAATTAATTTTTGAGGGGTAGAGAGGTTGAGAATAAATTGAACTAATTCAATGGAAAATAACCATGTCACTGCGCCTCAGGATATTCGCTGCTGCGAATGCCGTGTTTTTGCTTGGCTTTATTGCCTCATCACAGTTGTTTCAGTCCTTATGTCCAACTCTTCAGAAGAGGCAGGACAGGAATTACTTATTGAGAACGCACAGGTTCAAGCAGATCTGGCCAATCAAACCATCAGCGAAGCCCAAATCATCACCGCAAGTTTTGCAGATCAGCTGGAACAAACGCTCCTTCATGTAGACTTGTCCCGTGAGCAGGTCGCCAACATTGCGCGCGACTTCTTCTCAAACAACCCCACTATTGATGGCCTGACCACCTCCTTTGAGCCCAACACCATCGGCGAGGATGCTGCTCATGTGGGGCAGGATTACAACAGTGAGGCAGGCCGCTTCTCTCCTTATTTCTCCCGCAAGGATGGCAAAACCGGTTGGCGGATTGCTGGTGCAGATGAGGCCGATGCGGACAGCTGGTACGGCCTTCCCCTCAGACTGGGTCGTGATGTGGTAACGCCGCCATACAGCTTTGAATCTCAGGGCGATACCGTCATGGCAGTTTCCATGTCTTCGCCTGTGTTTAATGCTAATGGCAAGGCAATCGGCGTTGTCACTGGTGATGTGTTCCTCAACGGCCTTATTGCGAGCCTCGAGGCGTCCAGAAAGTTCAAAAGCGGTTTTGTCGGCCTCGTAAGCGATGATGGCAAGTGGGTTGCACATTCCAACACCGAGCTAAAAGGTGAAGAGATCCCAGCAGACATCGCACAGCTTATTGTTGATGCAGGTACGCAGCCGATCGTGATCGAACTGGGCGACAAGGAGATCGCGACTTATCCGCTGACACTGCGTGGCACTGAGCAGGTCTGGTCTGCAATCGTAACCGTCGATAAAGCAGAGCTCCTGGCGGCTGCAAACACCACCCGCACCAACGCCATCATTACGGCGCTCATCTGCCTGGCACTGGGTGTGGTTGTTCTGTGGTTTGTCGGGTCTTCTATCGCAAAGCCGGTTGTTGGCATCACAGCGCGTATGAACTCCCTGACAAAAGGGAACGTAGACGAGCCAGTCGCTTTCACGGATCGCAAAGACGAAATCGGTCAGATGGCGAAAGCACTGGAAGTGTTTGTTGGCAATGCTGTTGAACGCCTGAAGCTGCAAAGTGAATCTGAGCAGGAGCAGGAAGCCCGTGCGCTGCGTCAAAAGCATATTGATGAGCTCATTACAGACTTTGACGATACCATTCAGGAAAGTCTGACCACTGTGGCAGATAACTCCACAGAAATGGAAATCTCGGCAAAAGCTCTGACGGGTATTGCTGAACATGCAACAGAGCAGTCAACAACCGCTGCAGCGTCTTCTGAAGAAGCTTCCACCAATGTGCAGACAGTTGCGTCTGCTGCTGAGGAGCTGGCCGCGTCTATTGATGAAATCAGTCGCCAGATCGGACAGACACAGAAGGTTGTTTCTGATGCCACATCAACAGCGCAGATAACCAACGACAAAGTCTCCAGTCTGGACAGCGCTGCTCAGCGGATTGGTGAAGTGGTGACCCTCATTCAGGCAATTGCAGAGCAGACCAACCTTTTGGCTCTCAACGCAACAATCGAAGCGGCGCGTGCTGGCGAGGCGGGTAAGGGCTTTGCTGTGGTTGCAGCTGAAGTGAAAGAGTTGGCCAATCAGACTTCCAAAGCGACAGAAGAGATCTCCAGCCAAATCATTGGCATCCAGAACTCTTCTCAGGAAGCTGTTGGGGCAATCAGTGCCATCACCAGAACCATGGCTGATGTGAATGATATCACGGCAACAATTGCAGCTGCAGTAGAACAGCAAGGCGCTGCAACAACTGAGATCAGTGAGAATGTACAGCAAGCAGCTGTTGGTACGCAGAATGTTGCAGAGAGTATGGCAGGTGTGTCTTCAGCTGCTTCTGAAACCAGCGCCACTGCAAGTCAGGTCCTGTCATCCTCTCAGATCCTCAACAAGCAGGCTGATATTCTGAAAGACAATATCGCAAGCTTCCTGCGCAATGTAAAAAGCGCGTAACTGCGATCAAATACAAAAAGAAAGATGGCTCACTCCGGAAGCGGGTGAGCCATTTTTGTATTCAGCTTATCGATGAATGCGAAGAGTGAAGAAGCTGAGAATACTCAAGTATGTCAGCAGGCAAACAACTGAGTAATACCATGTCGTGGAGACTGCAAAGACCAGCTCCAACAGCGCAAGGCTGCCCAAAGAAAGAACGGCTGAAAGCAGCGCATCAGTCGTAAAAGCGCCAGCTGCGAACATGTAATGGTTTTGCTTTGCACTAACCGGGGAGTTGGATGCAATCGAAGCGCCAATAAGATCTGCCTTCAAAAGAAACAGAATGGCATTGCCAAGCAGAAAGATGGAGACCTGATAAAACATAGAACGCAACACGGGTTGTTTACAGGATTGCGACGAGTTGCGAGACAGCATCTATGTTTTTAGTAAAATGCGCTATGCGTCACGAGGTAGCGGGTGAACCCCATAAATATCTGTATTTTTACTGTTATCTGCTAAATCCCGCATATGTGAGCGATGCAACACCCAAGAAATTGTTGAATGAGTTGATGTGAGCTTTGCCTCACAGATGCTATGCACTATTGAAATGCCTTGAGTATTGGCATACACGCTGCAAAGCCAAACGAATAAATCGTAAAATAGAATTCACGGAATTAGGGATCATTCATGCGCGACGGTGGACGAATTGCGGCTGCAATTGAAGTGCTGACAGAAATTAATGACCGCCGCCGTCCTGTGCAGGAAGCTCTGAAGGATTGGGGCAACAAGCACAGGTTCGCAGGATCCGGTGACCGGGTGGCCATCGGCAATCTGGTTTTTGATGCGCTGCGCCACAAGCTCTCCCACGCGCAAGCGATGGGATCTGAGAGTGCACGCGCTCTTGTGCTTGCCACTTATATTTGGGGCTGGGGCAATCAGGTCGAGAAGCTGGAGCAGGTGATGGAAGAAGACCGTCATGCACCAGAGCCTCTGTCCGATGCAGAACGCACCGCGCTGATTGAAAACAAGCAGGTCGGCGACAACGATCAGATCTCCGCAAACATCCCGGAATGGCTCTGGCCACACTTTCAGGAAAACTTTGGTGAAGACGCTCTGGCTGTTGGTCGCTCTCTTTCTGAGCGCGCGCCAATTGATATGCGCGTCAATACGGTGAAGAGTTCGCAGGATAAAGTTCTCAAACGCCTGTCACACCTGCATCCAGAATCAAGTGGTCTCTCACCAGTTGGTGTTCGTTTGGAACCAGTGGTGGGACCTCGTAAGTCACCGCACGTTCAGGCAGAAGAAAGTTTCCGAAAAGGCTGGTTTGAGCTGCAGGATGAAGCATCTCAGATTGCCTCCATCCTTTCTGGCGCTCAGCCAGGCGAGCAGGTTCTGGATCTTTGCGCTGGTGGCGGTGGTAAAAGCCTCGCCCTTGCAGCGCAGATGCAGAACAAAGGGCAGATCTACGCTTATGATGCTCACAAAACTCGTCTGGCACCGCTCTATGACCGCATGGCCCGTGCTGGTGTGCGCAATATCCAGACTATTGATCCGCAAACCGGCTCTCTGGACATTTGTGATGGCAAAATGGACCGCGTGTTTGTTGATGCGCCGTGTTCAGGCACCGGTGTTTGGCGCCGTCGTCCGGATACCAAGTGGCGTGTAACTGAGAATGCGCTGAATGGGCGTGTTGAAGATCAGGCGCAGGTGCTGGAAACAGCAACCCGTTTCGTGCGCTCTGGCGGTAAACTGATCTATGCAACATGCTCACTTGTACCAGCAGAAAACCAGCTTCAGGTTCAAGCGTTCCTCGAAAAGCATTCAGACTTCAAGCTTGTTGACCTGGCTCCAGTCTGGGAAGAGCACTTTGGCGATGTTACATCTCGCCGTCCGCTGTTCAAGGATGGTGGTATGATCACGCTGACACCGCATCACACAGGAACGGACGGCTTTTTCATCGCAATGATGGAACGATACTAAGAGCTAGCCGGCCAACAACTATCAAAAAATGAAAGCCTGTCGCAGCATACCTACGACAGGCTTTTTTACTGAAAACAAAATGATTAGCTTGTAGACTTCTCTTCGAGTTCTTCAGAAGGCTCAGGCTTGTCTTCAGTCTTGTCAGCTTGCTCCACGCTCGCTGCTTCGCCGCTTTCTTCCTGAAGTACTTCTGTCTCGTCCAGCTCAGCGTTCTCTGTTGCGTCAGGCTCATCTACCTCCACAGCCTCAGCCACACGTTTTTCTTCACGAACAGGTCGCTCATAGCCTTGCTCAGCAAGATATTCGATTTCTTTGATGGCTGCGATTGTGGCTTCCATAAACTCATGACCTCTTGCGTGAGAGGTCAGCACGTCACGGGCAGCATCGCTGGCACCTGCTGCCGCAAGTGCGGCGCCAAGCGCATTAGCAACCTGCTTGTTGCCGGGAGCGAGGCGCCAGGCTGCTGCAGCATGATAAACGCCAGCATACACCAGTCCCATCTTCCGCTTGCCGATGCTTAGATGCACAAGAGCCGCCGCATTGTCTGGCTCGCACGCATGCGCTAGCTCAAAGCTCTCAACAGCACTGGCCGTACTGTCCTCCAGCAAATAAGCATGGCCCATTGCAACAAGCACTTCCACGTTGCGCGGTTGCAGATCATGCGCCTCATTGAGGCGAGCAAGAGCCTCTTCGCTTTTCTTGCGGATAATCAGTACTTTCGACAGACCAAGAAGCGCTGGAACATAATGCGGATCAAATCTCAGGGCCGCACGATAGTTCAAGATCGCTGCTTCTGCATTCGTCTCAGCACTTAAAGCATCGCCGAGCAAAGAAAGAGCAGGGGCGCTATTGGGGATCTGCTGTACAAGGCGTCTGGCGTAGGGCTCAGCTTCTGCATGCACGTGCATTTTGATCAGAATAGTCGCCAGTCCATAGAGCGCATTGCGATTGTCTGGCTCGGCTTCTACGACAGCGTCAAATGCCTCTTTAGCTTGCTCTAGATAGCCAAGCAAAAGCAGCGCGTTGCCCATATTGGCGCGGGCTGGCAGATGCTCTGGCTTCATGAACAAAACTTTGCGCAAATGAGCAACGGACTCCCGAAGGTCACCATTGCGCAGCATGATTGTTGCCATCTTAAAGAGAAGTTCCACATCATCCGGGTAGCGACCCACGAGATCCTGATAAACAGGGATCACTTCATCAAAGCGTTCATCCTGTTCCAGATAAGAAATCGCATCCAGTGCAGCGTTGATTTTCTCTTGCCGGGTATCGGCTTCCGGCGTTCCACGCAGTGTCTCTGTCATCTTTTACGGACCCCCTTGTTGGGCAGTGCCGTCCGTAGATCCAACCGGATGGATCTGCTGACAGGCAATTCTGCGAATCAAATTCGTATCTATGCAGTAAGAAGCCTAAGCGCTTGGCAAATCAGCGTCAAAGGTGGAACGAGTGGATCGGGAAGGAAGGCGTGGATAGATGATCTTGAACGCATCAAAACCACAATCAGGGGCTAGTGCCTGGGAAAAATCACCAATATTCAAGTCAGCTTAACCATTTTCCGTTTTTCTTATCGGTCAATGGAGTGAAGCAAAGCATTCGACGCAGGGCAAAAGGGTTATGGCCGAGAAGTACCGTGCCAACATAATGACACAGGCAAGTCTGTTTGAAGACGAACATAACGTCGAGCTGCTGAACTATTTGCCGCTTCGCATCATTGCGACAGGCCGCTTCATTGAGCGACGCCTCTCTGAACACTTGCAGACAAATTACGGACTGTCTCTTCCTTCCTGGTTGGTCCTGAGCGCTTCTGAACGTTTGGGAGCTGTCTCTGTTCGGGAACTTGGTCCTGTCATTGGTCTGGATACGGTTGCAGTCTCCCGCGCTGTAAAACGTCTATCAGAAGCCAACCTCATCAAGAAGCAGGAACATCCGAGAGATCGACGCCTGGTTCGGCTAAGCCTGACAGAAGAAGGGCGTGTTGTTCTGCGCTCTTTGGAAGCGCAGCTGGAGAAGCTCGAAAAGAATCTTTTGCCACAGCTTGATGTTCAGGAGCGCATCAGACTGGGTCAGATGATGAGCAGTATAGAAGAGCACGAGCAGTCCATTTTGTAGCTTGGCGCAGCTTTGTTCAAAGCTCACAGAAAAACACCTAGCGCTCTTAGCGTAACTCCAAAATTTCCTCGGAATAGACCTTCCCAAATCAATGCGTACAGAGTAGAAGCTGCGCATGACTGACCGCATCCTCATTATTGATTTCGGATCTCAGGTCACTCAGCTCATTGCGCGCCGTGTGCGCGAGTCTGGTGTGTATTCTGAGATCGTTCCGTTCCAGTCTGCAGAAGCTGCTTTTAAGGAAATGAATCCAAAGGCGGTGATCCTGTCAGGTGGTCCGGCATCCACGACTGAAATGGGGAGCCCGCGTGCACCCCAGATCGTATTCGAGGCTGGAATTCCTGTCCTCGGAATTTGTTATGGTCAGCAGACCATGTGCGCCCAATTGGGCGGCGAAGTTGCCACATCCGACCATAAAGAGTTTGGCCGGGCGTTTGTTTCCGTCGAAAAGTCTTCTGCACTGTTTGAAGGCTGCTGGGAACAGGGCTCCAAGCATCAGGTTTGGATGAGCCATGGCGACCGTGTTGTTTCCCTTCCAGAAGGTTTTGAAGTGATCGGCACTTCAGAAGGCGCGCCGTTTGCAGCAATTGCAGACGAGAAACGCCACTTCTACGCCGTTCAGTTCCACCCGGAAGTGGTGCATACGCCAGATGGGGCGAAGCTCATTGAGAACTTCACCCACAAAATCGCAGGCTGTTCAGGCGACTGGACCATGGCGGAGTACCGCCAGCAGGCCATTCAGGCGATCCGTGATCAGGTTGGCGACGGCAAGGTCATCTGCGGCCTATCCGGCGGCGTTGACAGCTCCGTAGCAGCTGTTCTGATCCACGAAGCTATCGGTGATCAGCTCACCTGTATCTATGTAGACCACGGCTTGATGCGCCTTGGAGAGACCGAGCAGGTCGTTTCCATGTTCCGCGATCACTATAACATCCCGCTGGTTCACGTAGACGCTTCTGATCTGTTCATTGGCCAGTTGGAAGGTGAAAGCGATCCAGAAGTCAAACGCAAAACCATCGGCAAGCTCTTCATCGAAGTCTTCGAAGAAGAAGCGAAAAAGCTTGGTGGTGCTGACTTCCTCGCGCAGGGTACGCTGTATCCTGACGTGATCGAGAGTGTCTCCTTCACCGGCGGTCCATCCGTAACCATCAAGTCTCACCACAATGTTGGTGGCTTGCCAGAGCGGATGAACATGCAGCTGGTCGAACCACTTCGTGAGCTGTTCAAGGACGAAGTTCGTGATCTCGGTCGCGAACTTGGCCTTCCGGACAGCTTCATTGGGCGTCACCCATTCCCAGGCCCAGGTCTGGCAATCCGTTGCCCAGGTGGTATCACCCGCGAGAAGCTAGACATTCTCCGTCAGGCAGACGCCATCTATCTTGATGAAATCCGCAAGGCAGGTCTTTACGACGCCATCTGGCAGGCATTCGCAGTTCTTCTGCCGGTGCAGACAGTTGGCGTAATGGGCGATGGCCGCACCTACGAGTTCGTCTGTGCCCTGCGTGCAGTGACCTCCGTGGACGGAATGACAGCTGACTTCTATCACTACGATATGGAGTTCCTTGGCCGGGCAGCGACCCGCATCATCAACGAAGTCCGCGGCATCAACCGCGTCGTTTACGATGTGACCTCCAAGCCTCCGGGAACCATCGAGTGGGAATAAAATTATCAAAAACCGGGGAAGGGAACTTCTCCGGTTTTTTTGTTTGAGCAGCAGACAGAGCATCGGACCGACTTAAAACACTAAAATAGTATGGTTTGTGTCTCTCTCTGTTCAGTAGGATGATCGGCGCAGGAAATGCGACTAAGAGGCGCTGCTGCGATGACGACGTCGATTTTGAGTATGTTTAAGAAGAAAAAGCCGTCCAAATCAGAAACTCCAAAGGACGAGCTGGATTTTTATCTGCATCGCTACGATTCATACGAGACCTACAAAGAAACACAGATTTTCTACAACAAGAAGAAACTTCAAAAGATTTGGGCAGATAAGGCAACGCTTGATCGAGTGAAGAACATTGTCCGAGAAAGCTTCCAACACGATCGGTTCAGAGGCATTTGCCACGGCTCGAGAAACGGATTTGAGCAGAATTATCTTGTTGAGGATAAAGCATTCGATGTCTTCGGAACGGACATCTCTCCCACTGCCAATCAGTTTGACCGCTCAGTAGAATGGGATTTTCACGACGAAAGAGAGGAATGGCGAAATACCTTTGATTTCATCTACTCTAACTCGTTGGATCAAGGCTGGAACCCAAGGCAAGCACTAA
Organism: Pseudovibrio denitrificans JCM 12308; assembly: GCF_001310815.1. Lineage (GTDB taxonomy): Bacteria > Pseudomonadota > Alphaproteobacteria > Rhizobiales > Stappiaceae > Pseudovibrio > Pseudovibrio denitrificans. The sequence continues at coordinate 334,447 of NZ_BAZK01000001.1, read as the reverse complement.
CGACTTGGCTCAACCAAATACATAGCGACGGCCTTGTGATTATAGAACACACAGACGCTCATGGCCCTTCAGAAGCAGGAGCTAAGGACCCATTTGGGGTGAAGCCGAATGTCATGCCCTATGTATTTGCAGATTGGTTTGGCCATCAGGTTAGTACGTCGTTTGAGATCGCGAAGAAAGACAACATGGACATGCAGGCTTGGTTGTTTGTCCTGAAACGCAATGTTACTGTAGTTGTCTAGAGACACATCTACCCAAACAGCTTCGCGCAGCTCACGCAATAAAGGGCAGCGGGATCAACACGCAGGCGGGCTTCGGGGATGTCTTCGCCGCATTCTAGACAGAAGCCGTATTCATCTTCTTTGATCCGTTGAAGTGCGCCATCTATGCGTTGGAGTTCGCGGGCGCGTTGGCGGTCATTGGCTTGTGCCATTGCTTGTCGCTGCATGGCGTCCATGCGGGAGAGGCGGCCAACGGACTGTTGATCGAGCGTAACGGTTGCGCGATCACTCTCAGAGATCTCTGACAACTCCGTGAGTTCAGCTTTGCGTGCCAGAAGTAAATCCCGGGCTTCATTGAGAGTAAGTGTCATCCGATCATCTCCCACCCAACACTCTGGCATCAGTATGAACGGGAAACGAGAAGCTGTGCAAGCAAAACAAAAACGCCCATCAATGTGGGCATTTAAGAAGGTGCTTTAGATTTTCATCAGGCTGGAAACAGTTTCCTTTTCACCAATGAACTCGACACCTAAAGTGTCAGCTGTTCTCCAGCGAACTTCAGCCTTCACGCGTTGGCGCAAATGCACCAGATAGAGCATGAACTCATCTGGAATATCGATTGTTGTTTCCATCTTCAATCGGGCGCCAAAATCGGACAAATCGCGAATGATGCAATCGAAAACCATCGACTGGCTTGCGAAGACGATACGCCCTTCCTTCAGCGTACGCCGACGGCGCACTCGGCGACGTTCTGTGATCTCTGTTGCACTGTCACTCTCGGACATAGAACTTTCCAGGCGCTGTTTCTGTTTGAGAATCCTTAGATCTTGCGCAAATATAGGAGTCAAACAGTCAAGTTATGATATATGCAGATAAACCACTCACCCTGATTTAGCGAGAAAACGAGGATGACCTCAAGGGTTCCTTGAAAAAGAATTGGGTAAATGTAGAAAACACCTTACGCAGGGACGATCAGGCTTATTGATATTTCACGGTGTTTGGTCACAGTGCACAAGCTCAACTAAGGGCTTTAACGTAAAATACAAAACTAAAGGGTCACTCGATGACGCTGTTACTTGTCGGGCTTTTCATCTTTTTGGGAATTCACTTTGTCCCATCGTTTCCGGGCTTTCGTGATTCCGTCGTCCAGCGCATTGGACTAAATCCATATCGCGCAGTCTATTCGCTGATCGTGCTGACTGGCCTGTTCTGTATGATCTACGGCTTCGTTCTGGCGCGGGAAGAAGACCTGTTCCCACTGTACGTGACACCGTTCTGGTTGCGCCACCTGGCTATGACACTGCTGCTGCCGGTCTTTATTCTGGTCTTCGCGAAGTTTATCCGGGGAAATATCGCCAAGTGGACCAAAGACCCTGTTATTCTGGCCGTGAAGATCTGGGCGATCTCACATCTGCTGGTGAACGGTGAGCCGTATTCCGTTGCTCTCTTTGGTGGATTTCTCGTCTGGGCAATCTGGGCACGCATATCTTTGAAGAAATTCGACCGCAAGAATACCGAGGCCGAACAGTTCCCGCATGCCATTCGCAATGACATCATCAGCGTTGTCCTTGGCTTCCTGCTCTATGGCCTTTTCGTTTGGAAGCTGCACGAGTTGTTGATCGGTATGGCGATCCTGACTTAAACGGGGCCTGAAACTAAATATTTGAAATCGCCCGCATGAACCAACCATGCGGGCGGTTTTGTTTTTGGGTTGGCGCGACCGCAATGCGGAAGATTACTTTGCAAATGAGATATTCGTGAAATACCTTGTTCTCAATTGATCTTGGGAGAGAGCAAGGCATGATATTATTGATTTCAGGACTTACCGCATTTTTCGCGGTGCATTTGATCCCGTCCTTCACTGGGCTGCGGGAAAGTTTGGTTCAGCGGCTTACATTCAACGGATACAGAGGCATTTACACGCTTGTAGCACTGGGCGGGTTAGTTGCCGTTGTTTATGGCTTTGGTGCAGCATGGCATGGCGATTATACGCCGTGGTATGTGCCGCCAGACTGGGGGCGTCATGTCACCATGCTTCTGATGCTTCCAGTCTTTCCGCTGTTCTTTGCCTCTCAGCTGAAAGGGAACATCACCCGCATCACCAAACATCCGCTCATCAATGCAACCAAACTCTGGGCCGTTGCGCATCTGTTTGCTAATGGAGAGCCTTACTCTGTGGTGTTGTTTGGTTCATTCCTGATCTGGGCGATCATCGTCAGGATTACCATTGCCAAACGCGAACGCATCACGCCACCGAACCGAGACTATCCGAACGCAATGAAAAACGATGTGATCTCTGTAGGGCTTGGCCTGATTTTCTACGGCCTGTTCGTGTGGAAACTACATGCAATTTTGATTGGCGTGCCGATCATAACTTGACCTTTTGCATGCGTTAAGGTTTCAAGACAGACACCAAAGTGGTTCCCTCCGGCATTTACTCTTGTAAATGTTGGCAGGGAAAACTCTTTTCTTGCCCTAATTAAGCCACTAATCGGTTGAAAGAGGTAGAGAAAGAGGTTTGCCTGCGGCTCTCTTAGTTTTAATGTGACGCCGCCCATTGGGATACCACAAACCTAAGAATCGTTGCTGCAGGAACATTTGAAGTTATGTCCGACATTTTTCGCGAAGTCGATGAAGAAGTAAGAAGCGACCAGTTTTCAAAGCTTTGGAAGCGCTTTGCTCCGGTTGTATACCTGACAGCAGGTCTTATCGTTGTAGGTACCGCAGGTTACCGCGGCTATGAGTACTGGCAGACCAAACAGTCTCAGGCAGCAGGTACAGAATTCCTGGAAGCGGTTAAGCTTTCTGATGCAGGCAACTACGCAGAAGCGCAGGCTGCTTTTGTCTCCATGGAAGGCGCAATCGGCGGCTATCCAATGATGGCTAAGATGCGTGTTGGCACCGAGCTGGCGCTGGAAGGCAAGTCCGACGAAGCCATCAAGCTTTTGAGGCCGTCGCGGCAGACAGCTCTACACCAACCATCTACAAGGGCCTGGCAAACATCCGCGCAGCTTATCTGTTGCTGGACAGCGGTGACCTTGCAGCTGTGAAGAAGCACACTGAGGTTCTGGCTGTTGCAGGCAACACCTGGCGCTTCTCCGCTTTGGAAATTCTCGGTGCTGCCGAGTATAAGGCAGGCAATCTGGAAGCGGCACGTACACGCTTCAGCGAAATTGTGAATGATGCAGCCGCCCCATCTGACATTTCCGGGCGCGCACAGATTTATCTTGAACTGATCACCTCTGCATTGGGCAAAGACGAAAAGGGGACTGAATAAGTGAGCGAGACCAAAAGAAAGTCTTGGAAGGCTTTGATTGGAACCGGCGCGCTTGCGCTGACGCTGGCTGGTTGTTCTTCTCTTTCCAGTCTTAATCCATTCGGCGGCGATGACGAATTCCTTGAAGGCGATCGTCAGCTCTATATCAGGGCGCTCTCAAACCGGCTGCGACCGGTGGCGATGCCACGATCGGAGCGGCAACCGGCGGCTCCACATGGCCAACAGCTGCTGGCCCGAAGAGCAATGACCCTGGCAACATTGCAGTCAATGTAGGCGGCGGCGTTGCATGGTCCTCCAGCATCGGTCAGGTTCGCTCCCCAGGCTTCTTCGGCATTGGCTCCAGCAACCCGCGCACTGCAGCGCGTCCGGTTTCTGATGGTCAGCGCATCTACGTTTACAAGTCCGATGGCAATCTTGTTGCTCTGACAACAGGCGGTGCCAAGGTCTTCACAAAGAACCTGGGTCTGGAAGGCGAAAACGAAGTCGCAGCAGGCGGCGGCGTGGTGCTTGATGGCGGCAAGATCTTTGTCGCAACCGCATATCGCAATGTTTACGCTCTCGATAAGGCGGCAACATCCTCTGGACCAAGACGCTGGAAACCCCGGTTCGTGGTGCTCCAGCAGCGTCTAACGGCAAAGTCGTTGTCGTAACCCAGGACAATGAAGTGATCGGCCTCAACCAGTCAGATGGTGAGCAGGCATGGTCCTTCGCCGGTATCGCAGAGCAGGCTGGCCTGCTTTCCTCTGCTAATCCGGCAGTTTCCGGCAACACTGTTGTTGTGCCATTTTCCTCAGGTGAGGTTATGGCGCTTGACATTAACAGCGGTGAGCCTAAATGGATCGATACCGTTGCACGGTCCTTCCGTACACGCGCACTTTCTGGCCTGACTGATGTTTCAGCAAGCCCGGTTATTGATGGCAACAAGGTTATCGCAACCTCCGTTGCAGGTCGTACACTCGGCATCTCGCTGAAAGACGGTGAGCGTTTGTGGGAGTCTGATTTCGGTGCCGTACACACGCCGGTTGTTTCCGGTGGTACGGTGTTCCTGATCGGCTTGGATGACAAATTGCATGCAATCTCAAGCAAGACCGGCAACCTTATCTGGAGTGCCAAGTTGCCAACTGGCGAAAGTGACGCCAAGAATGTCAACTGGGCAGGTCCAATTCTGGCCAATGGCCAGCTGATCGCCATGTCCAGCAATGGTTACCTTGCATCTGTGAATGCAAAGACCGGCCAGGCATCCGCATCGCGGAAAGTGACCAGTGGCGTATTTGTATCACCAATTGTTGCTGGTGGACGTATGGTCGTCCTTACCAGTGACGGAGCGGTTGCAGCGCTGAATTAAAACGTGCCTTCGCAACTGTGGCATTGAGCCCGGTTTTCGGATATGGGTACGATTAAGAACAAAAACTTGGAGCATGGTGTCAGATAACGCCATGCTCCAAGTGCTGTAGACCAGACGAGGAGTATTCGCGTGACTGCGACAGTCGCCATTATTGGCAGACCTAATGTTGGCAAGTCGACGCTCTTCAATCGCCTTGTAGGCAAGCGCCTCGCGCTTGTCGATGATACCCCAGGTGTGACCCGTGACCGTAGGTCCGGTGATGCGCGCTTGGGCGATCTGCGATTCAGGATCGTTGATACTGCCGGCTTGGAAGAAGCAGAGGCATCTAGCCTCGAAGGGCGTATGCGCGCTCAAACAGAAGAAGCAATCCGGGAAGCGGATGCATGCTTGTTCCTTATTGATGCACGCGCAGGCTTGATGCCGCTCGATGAACATTTTGCAAACCTGCTGCGCCGCAACAGCACTCCTGTGATCCTTTGTGCCAACAAGGCAGAAGGCAAGGCCGGTGATGTTGGGCTCTATGACGCGTTCACGCTTGGCTTTGGCGATCCGATCGCGCTGTCTGCTGAACACGGTGAAGGTCTCTCTGAGCTCTATGACATGCTGCGTCCAATCGTGGATGAAGCTGAAGAGCTGGAAGCCTCTCAGGAGTTCACCGAAGCGCGCACAGACGTTGACGTAGAAGACGAAGAGATCGATGAGCCAGTCGGTACGCGTGAGCGTCCGCTGCGCATGGCGATTGTTGGTCGTCCAAACGCAGGCAAATCCACTCTCATCAACCAGATGCTGGGTGAAGAGCGCCTGCTGACCGGCCCTGAGGCTGGCATCACCCGCGACAGTATCTCTGTTGAGTGGGAATGGCAGGACCATCACGTCAAAGTCTTCGACACCGCTGGTATCCGTAAGAAAGCACGTGTTCAAGAGAAGCTGGAAAAGCTCTCCGTTGCAGATGCTCTGCGCGCTGTGAAGTTTGCGGAAGTCGTTGTTGTCACACTTGATGCGACCATCTCCTTTGAGAAGCAGGATCTGCAGATCATCGATCTGTGTGCCCGCGAAGGTCGTGCGATCGTAATCGCGGTCAACAAGTGGGATCTGATCGAAGATCGTGAAGACGCCTGGGGCCACATCAAAGATTCTCAGGAACGTTATCTGAACCAGCTGCGCGGCGTTGAGATCGTCACCATGTCCGGTATCAACGGGCAGGGCCTTGATAAGCTCATGCAGGCCGTGTTCCGCGCCTATGAGATGTGGAACAAGCGCATTGGTACCTCCAGCCTCAACCGCTGGCTGGAAGGCGTTCTGATCCACCATCCGCCGCCAGCAGTGTCTGGTCGCCGTGTTCGTCTGCGTTTCATGACGCAGCCCAAAACACGTCCACCGCATTTCGTGGTGTTCAGCTCCAAACCGGATAATCTGCCGGAGAGCTACACCCGCTACCTTGTGAACGGTATTCGCGAGCGCTTTGACATCAAAGGCACGCCGGTTCGTCTGTCCTACAGAAAAGGCGAAAACCCGTACCACAAGAAGAGAAACTGATTTCAGTTTCCCATCAGTTTGAAAGGGCAGCACCACGCTGCCCTTTTTTATTTGCCTAAATCGTAGAGAGCCGGAAACTGTGACGGGGCAGGCCACTAGAGATTTTGCAGGTTCGGCTTTACTCAAAAACAGTCTCTTTCCCATGTGGGAGAATGAAACACCAAGAGCACCGTATGGCTTTCCATGCAGTGTTGAAGTCAGAAACCCCGAAGGCCGGGATGAGCAAGGCGAACAGGCAATGCCTGCGCATTTAGTAGGTAACAGTTTCTTCGGCATCAGCTACGCGCCTTGCCCGGGCGTTTTTGCAGGAGGCTAAGGCCAGGGGCCAGAAGACACTTGGAAGACTTAAGGCCGTTGGAAAGCCTCAGGTCTCAGTGCTGGCGCCCTCTGGTCTGGCCGGACATCCGCTATCCCTCAACACTATTGGTGAAAGGGGAACCTCCACGAACCTGCTGCGAAATACGTTACCTTCCGCAGTAGCCCCGCCCAGTTCACACCAGTCTGAGGGACGTTCCCCCAAACCACCCGATTGCATGAACATGAAACCTAGTATGAGACAGCTTTCGGGGAGGGGGATAAGTTTTACACCTCCATCACATGCCAATAAGATATCTCGCGCAAGCAAGGCGCTCTGTAGAAATCACAGCCCCACCTGTCACCCACTTGAAATTTTCTCTAGAAATATCAGCGAGCGCCGCTAAGAAGTTGCAATTCGTCCTGAATCTGCTTTTAATCGCGCTCGTTTCCAGCACTCCGTACTTTAAATAGGAATCTCATGTCACAAGACCGTTTTACGTTTGCCAACGCACTGGTTAAGCGCGCTGGCGCTTTTGCGCACGAATACTATACGCGTTTGGAAACTCTCAACATCGAGAGCAAAGGTCATCAGGACATGGTTTCTGAGGCTGATCGCGATACTGAAATACTGGTTAGAAATGCAATTGCTGAAGCATTTCCTGATGACACCATCGTGGGGGAAGAGGGCGATCCAAAGCAGGGCACCTCTGAATACACATGGATCATCGACCCGATCGATGGCACCGCAAACTTTGTCTCCAGCATCCCGCAGTGTGCGTGATCATTGCATGCGTGAAGAACGGCGAAAAGTACATTGGCGTAGTTTACGACCCATGTGCAGACGAACTGTTTGCTGCTGAAAAGGGTAAAGGCGCCACATTGAATGGCGTGCCAATCAGCGTGTCCAAAAGCGCATCCCTGTCCAACGGCTCTCTTGGCCTTGGCTTCAGCGCGCGCGGTCGCAATCAGGCTGTAAAAGACACTGTGAACATGCTGCTTGATGAAGGTGGCATCTTCTTCCGCAATGGATCTGGCGGTCTGATGCTGTCCTATGCCGCTTCTGGCCGTCTCATCGGTTACATCGAAGAGCACATGAACTCATGGGACTGTATGGCAGGCATGCTGCTCGTGGAAGAAGCTGGCGGCATCTGTCAGGAGATCAACGTTCAGGATGCTATCATGAACGGCTGTAAGGTCGTCACTGCGGGTCCGGACGTGTTCAATCAGGTCAAGGCCCTCACAGACAAAAGCTTCATCTGATAGGCGTTTAGAGCGCGTTCCGTTTGATTGGATTCAATCAAACGACAAGAATTCGCTCAAAGTAAAGATGTTAGAGCGTGATGCGTGAATGTGAGTGAGCGCAACATGCTCTAAAGCTCATATCAAGACGCAATAAAAAAGCCCCGGCAATGACCGGGGCTTTTCGTTTCCTGAAACAGGAATGGATTAGCTTGTCAGCTGCACAAAGTCGCGCAGTTCCTTGCTTGGGAAATCGTAGAGACGACCGTTCTCTTCATTTTCAGGCAGGCAGAAACGAACGATGTCCTCGGAGATCTCAGAAGGATGCGGCAGTGTGTTTGGATCTTCACCCGGCATAGCTTCGCACGCATACCAGTGCGCATCGGGCCTGGGTTGATCAGCATAGACTTCACGTTGGTCTTGCGTGTCTCGTTCACATACGTGCGTACAAGAGCCTCCAGAGCCGCTTTGGACATGGAGTATGGTCCCCAATAGGCACGGCACTTGTGTGGCGCTCCTGAGGTCAGGAAGACCGTACGGCCCGCATCGGACTGACGCAGAAGCGGATCGAGAGAGCGGATCAGACGCCAGTTGGCAGTCACATTGATCTGCATCACTTCATCGAACTTCTTCGGAGCCACGTGACCCAGCGGAGAAGTTGGACCAAGAATACCTGCGTTGCCGACCAGAATGTCGAGCTTTTTCCAGCGTTCAAAGATCGCAGCGCCCAGACGGTCAATCGCATCAAAGTCTGTCAGGTCAAGCGGAACAAGGGTAGCAGAGCTGCCCAACTGCTGGATTTCATCATCCAGTTCTTCAAGGCCACCAACGGTGCGGGCAACAGCAATAATGTGCGCACCTTCTTCAGCAAGCTTTTTTGCAGCAAAATAGCCAATGCCACGGGATGCACCCGTGACAACAGCAACACGACCTTCAAGTCTTTTCGAACTCATTGAACTTAACCAGTTTCTACAAGGCGAGGAGCCTGACGTGTGTCTACATCGTCAGACAGATCTGTAAGCGGGGTTGGATAGTCCCCGGTAAAGCAGTGATCAGTGAACTGCGGGTTCTCGTTATCGCGGCCATTCTCATGACCCATCGCACGGTAGACGCCATCAATGCTCAGGAAGGCAAGAGTATCAGCGCCAATGTAGTTGCGCATACCTTCCAGATCATACTTGGCAGCCAGCAGCTTTTCGCGCACTGGCGTATCGATACCGTAGTAATCGGAGAACTTGATTGGAGGTGAGGCCAGACGGAAGTGAACTTCCTTCGCGCCAGCATCTCTGATCATCTGCACGATTTTCAGGCTGGTTGTTCCGCGCACAAGGCTGTCATCCACCAGCACCACACGCTTGCCTTCTATCTGCGCTCTGTTGGCAGAGTGCTTCAGCTTCACACCAAGCGTACGAATTTGCTGTGTCGGCTCAATAAAGGTACGGCCAACATAGTGGTTGCGGATAATGCCCAGCTCAAATGGAACACCGCTTTCAGCTGCAAAGCCAAGTGCAGCCGGAACACCGGAATCAGGAACCGGAACAATCACGTCCGCTTCAACAGCGCTTTCCTGTGCCAGCACACGGCCAAAACGCTTGCGAACGTCATAAACGGAATGACCATTCAGAACACTGTCTGGACGGGAGAAGTAGATGTACTCGAAGATGTCCGGACGGGCAGGGCGCTTGCCAAACGGGAAGTAGCTTTCAATGCCACCCGGAGTGCAAACAACAACCTCACCGTTTTCAACTTCACGAATGAACTTCGCGCCAATGATGTCCAGCGCGCAGGTTTCACTTGCAAAGATCGGAGCACCGTTCAGATCACCCAGAACCAGAGGACGAATGCCATAAGGATCACGCGCACCAATCAGCTTTTTGCGGGTCAGCGCCACAAGAGAGTAAGCACCTTCCATCTGGCTGATCGCCTCGATGAAACGGTCTACGATCTTCTTCTCGCGCGAACGGGCAACCAGCTGCAGAACCACCTCACTGTCAGAAGTGGACTGACAGATCGCGCCATCTCTGATCAGCTGGCGGCGCAAGGTCAGCGCGTTAGTGAAGTTGCCGTTGTGACAGATCGCAATTCCACCACCGTCAAGCTCAGCAAACAGTGGCTGAACGTTCCGCAGCGCCGCTTCACCTGTGGTGGAGTAGCGTACGTGACCGATCGCGTAAGGACCCTTCAGATTGTCAATGGTCTCTTGCTGGGTGAAGTGATCTCCCACAAGGCCCATATGGCGTTCTGAGCGGAACTGATCGCCATCAAATGTCACAATGCCCGCTGCTTCCTGTCCGCGGTGCTGAAGCGCATGAAGCCCCAGAGCGGTCAGTGCTGCTGCATCGTCATGTCCAAGAATGCCAAAAACACCGCATTCTTCGTGCAGGGTATCGCCGTCAAAATCTGCTCTCAACTCTCTCAAGTCGGCAGAATTGTTTGATACACCACTGCTCATGGCATCACTCCTTGGTTCTTCCTTAGGCCAATTCTCAAAATATCAGCTTAGTTCCGGCCATCGCCAGAGGCCGTCAGCTGGTCCAGTCCGCGCCGCTCACTTGGGGAGTAGCGGGCTTCTTCATCACTGGACGCTCCGTTCGCAGAGCCGGTTGAACCGCCCTGTTTACGGATCTGATCCATAATAGCACGCTCAGGATCTTCCGGCAGCGCCGCCACAAGGCTTTGGCCGCTGGTCACCAGCAGGTGACGGGATTTTGCATCCATGATCCAGTTTGGCTGGCGTGGTTCTGGTACAAACCAGTTAAAGAACAGCAGCGCAACAACAACAAGCAGAAAGCCGCGGGCAGCGCCAAATACAAAACCGAGCGTACGGTCGAGCGCGCCAATCCGGCTGTCCAGCACGAAGTCTGAAATGCGCATGGTGATGTAGCTCACCACAATCAATGTCACGAGGAAAACAGCACCTGCTGCGATCGCAGTTGCAAGTGTGTCATTGGCGACGTGTTGCAGCACAAATGGTTTCAGACTTCCGTAGAATAAATAGGCGGCGACTGCTGCTGCGACCCAGGATGCTATGGAGAGCACCTCACGAACGAACCCGCGAATCATCGCAAGAACGCCAGAGATCAGCATGATAACCAGTAGAATTCCGTCTAAGAGTGTGATCGGCATCTGTCGACACATGTCCCTTGTTTGACTGGCAGGCAAACCAACAAAAATGCCTGCCGGTTAAAATCAGCCTAGGTTAAACCCTTAAGCGTTTTCCATTTTCTGCGCACTGGCGGCAATATTTGCTACCAGATCTCCAAGCTCCTCAAGTCCTTTGACATGACCGAGAGCGTTGGAGCCTTCCTTCATATTCCCGTCAGGGATTACCGCCTGACCAAATCCAAGCTTCTGCGCCTCCTTCAATCGGGAAGCAGCCTGGGCCACTGGTCGAACTGCACCAGACAGACTGATTTCGCCGAAATAGACGCATTCGAGGGGAAGAGCAACCCCACTAAGCGATGAGATTAAAGCTGCCGCAACGGCGAGGTCAGCTCCTGGCTCATTAATTCTTAGGCCACCAGCAACGTTCAGATAAACGTCATGCTGAGCGAACTTAACACCGCAGCGCGCTTCAAGCACGGCCAAAATCATGGAGAGGCGCGCGCTGTCCCACCCGATCACCGCCCGGCGCGGTGTGCCAAGCGGAGAAGGGGCCACAAGCGCTTGCATTTCCACCAGCAATGGCCGCGTACCTTCTATACCGGCAAACACGGCTGAACCTGGAGCAGTTGCGCTACGTTCACTCAGGAACATAGCACTGGGATTCTTTACTTCCCGTAGCCCCATATCAGACATCTCAAAGACGCCGATTTCATCCGTCGGACCAAAGCGGTTCTTCACCGCTCGCAAAATGCGGTACTGGTGAGCGTTGTCGCCCTCAAAGTAGAGCACCGCATCAACCATGTGCTCCACCACGCGCGGACCTGCAATCTGACCATCCTTGGTCACATGGCCAACAATCACAACGGTAGTACCGGTCTTCTTGGCAAAGCGCACCAGCGCCTGAGCAGAAGCGCGAACCTGTGTCACTGTTCCCGGAGGAGAATCGGCCATTTCGGTCCAGAGGGTCTGGATACTGTCGATGATCACAAGGTGAGGGCGCTCGTCCCCCTTCTTGTCTTCCAGCGTTGTCAGAATGTCTTCAACGCTTGTCTCTGCAGCCAGCTGAACTGGCGCATCGCGAAGTCCAAGGCGTTCAGCACGTAGCCGCACCTGATCCACCGCTTCCTCGCCAGAGATGTAAACGATGTTGTGTCCCTGAAACGCCAGATGCGCACTGGCCTGAGTGAGAAGTGGATTTACCGATTCCAGGATCGCCGCCAACAAGCAGAGCGGAACCTTTAACAAAACCGCCGCCAGTGACGCGGTCCAGCTCGGCCACACCGGTGATGATACGGGGAGCCTCTTTGGTCTCTCCAGACAATCCAACCAGCGGAACAACGCGTCCTTTGGAGCGGGAAGCCGTTTTAGGGCCAGCTCCAATGCCACCGGCCTGCTGTTCTTCCTGAATTGTGTTCCATTCGCCACAAGATTCGCAGCGGCCTGCCCATTTAAGTGTGGTTGCCCCACAGGACTGACAGACAAATGAAAGGGAGCGTTTCGCCATATCGAATTCAGGTTCCTGCCAGTGTTCTCTCGCTAGCGTTTATAGTGGCGTGTATAGCGTGCTCCAAGGCTACACAGCAATTCATATGGGATGGTTTGCGCAAATTCTGCCAGTTCATCCACGTTTACATGCGCCCCCATAATCTCAACAGGGCCCCGCGTGACAGATGCTCCTCAGGGATGTCCGTCACATCAACTGCAATCATGTCCATGGAGACGCGGCCAAAGATTGGCGCAAAGTGCCCACCAATGTAAACCCGCGCACCATTGGGCTGATCATCAGAGCTTCCAACCAGCCGGTGCAGACCATCCGCATATCCGGCATTTATGGTTGCAATCCGGCTTTTTCGCGGTGTTACGCGGGAAGCCCCATAACCCACAGGATCACCATGTGGAACCTCGCGCAAACTGATGATCTCTGCCTGCACATGGGCCACCGGAAGCATCGGGTTGGTCTCGTCCGGTACCGGATTACCTCCATAAAGCGCAATGCCTGGGCGAACCATGTCGAAATGATAGTCGTCACCCAGGAAGATGCCGGCTGAGTTGCTCAAAGACTTTCGCGCTTCTGGGAACAACTCGCACACGCGCTGGAAGCGATTGAGCTGCTTTTCATTGAGCCCATGATCCGGCGTATCTGCACAGGCCAGATGGCTCATGACCAGATCAATCCGGATGCCTTTCAGAAGATGAGCCGACTCACCAATCTGCAGGGCATCACCAATGGACATGCCCAGCCGGTGCATCCCAGTGTCGAAGTGAAGCGCAGCTGGCAACTCCTCTTGCAGGCTTTGTGCAAAGGAGGACCATTCAGCAACTTCTTCAAGGCTGTTGAGCACGGGTTTCAGATCAAAATCGTAATAGAACTTCTCGCGATCACGGAACAAACCGTTGAGCACGTAGATTTCGGCGTGCGGCAGTTCTTTGCGCAGCTCAATGCCTTCTTCAGGAAGAGCAACGAAAAAGACGCGGGCACCGGCGTGATAAAGTGTTTTACCAACTTCAGCCGCACCTGTTCCGTAGCCATTGGCTTTCAGAACCACTGCGCAGGTACAACCGTCTCCGACCTTGCCGTTCAAATAGCACCAGTTGGAGCGTAGAGCAGTAAGGTCAATGGTTAGTTTTGCAGCGCCGCCAGCAGAAACTGCAGGGCGGTCAGATGTAGGAGCGGCAGAATGTGTCACGCGAATGCCTTCAGATTCTTTGAATGCCCAGTAACCTACAAAAAATCAGAGCAATAAAAAAGCAAGACCCGGAGCACTGCACAACTGATGCGCGTAACTCCGGGTCAATCGCTAACTCAGTAGGATGATCCTGCCTTACTCCATAATTCTGTCAGGAATATGGGCGTCATCTGCCAGATCAGAGAAGCGGGTGAACTCACCCTGGAACTGCAGATCCACAATACCGGTCGGACCGTGACGCTGCTTGGCGATGATCACTTCCGCCTTGCCGCGCAACTGTTCCATCTTGGCGTTCCACTCTTCGTACTCAGGCGTACCTTCAGGCGGTTCCTTTTTGCCCATGTAGTACTCTTCGCGATACACGAACATGATCACATCCGCATCCTGCTCGATCGAACCGGATTCACGAAGGTCAGACATCTGAGGACGTTTATCATCACGGTTTTCAACCTGACGGGAGAGCTGGGAGAGGGCGATAATCGGAACATTGAGTTCCTTCGCCAACGCCTTAAGACCCGTGGTGATTTCTGTGATTTCCTGAACGCGGTTGCCCTGGTTCTTGGAAGAACCTGTCAGAAGCTGGATATAGTCCACCACGATCATGTCCAGACCCTTTTGTCTCTTCAGGCGGCGTGCCTTGGAGACGAGGGAAGCGATGGAGATACCACCGGTCTGGTCCACGTGCAGTGGAACGTGCTGCATATGCTGAGTCGCAGCCACGAGCTTCTCGAATTCAATCTCGTTGATGTCGCCGCGGCGAATCTTGGAAGAAGAAATTTCGGTCTGCTCGGAGATAATACGAGTCGCCAGCTGTTCGGCGCTCATCTCCAAAGAGAAGAAGCCAACAACGCCGCCATTTACAGTCCGTACAGTGCCATCGGGCATCTCTTCGGTCTGATAATTCTCGGCAATGTTATAAGCGATGTTCGTAACCAGCGATGTCTTACCCATCGCAGGACGACCAGCCAGTACGATCAAATCTGAAGACTGCAAGCCACCCATGAGCTTGTCCAGATCGCGCAAGCCCGTGGAAACACCGGAAAGCGCACCTTCACGCTGGAACGCAGCCGCCGCCATCTCGATGGTTTCAGTCAGCGCGCTGCCAAAGTCCTGAAAACCGCCGTCAGAACGACCGGTTTCCGCCAGTTCAAACAGACGACGCTCTGCATCATCAATCTGAGAGGAAGGTGGCATGTCGATCGGCGCGTCATAAGCGATGTTCACCATGTCTTCGCCAATGGTGATCAGGTTACGGCGAGTCGCCAGATCATAAATGGTCTTGCCGTAGTCTTCCGCGTTGATCACGGAAGTCGCATCACCAGCAAGACGCAGCAGATACTGAGTTGCAGACAGGTCTGCGATCTTCTCATCTGCCGGGAAAAACGTTTTGAGCGTAATAGCGAGGCAATCTTGCCAGCCTTAATAAGTGCCCCGCACTTGTCGTAGATATCCTTGTGGGGTGCCAGGAAAAAATGCCGAGCTTCCAGGAACTCCGAGACACGATAATAGGTCTCGTTGTTCACCATGATGGCGCCAAGAAGCTGACGCTCCGCTTCGGCGTTATGTGGGACCACACGCATGGTCTCACTAGCCTTTTCTAATTTTTGGACTGTGCCCTTCATTC
This sequence comes from Pseudovibrio denitrificans JCM 12308, assembly GCF_001310815.1. Lineage (GTDB taxonomy): Bacteria > Pseudomonadota > Alphaproteobacteria > Rhizobiales > Stappiaceae > Pseudovibrio > Pseudovibrio denitrificans. The sequence continues at coordinate 319,116 of NZ_BAZK01000001.1, read as the reverse complement.
CGCCCCTCGTGCCGCTTGGCACCCTGAGTACAGCCATTCGTTGAACAGGAAAAGAGGCTCTGAACACCTTAAGCCAGTTCTTTAACAAAATTAAATCAGCGGGGAAAATTGCAGGTTGCCAATTGACAGTCGACACTCTCCAAACGCGAGAAAAGCTTAGATTTTTTGTTTAAAATCAGCTGTATTCAGGGATTTTCGCCCCAACTACAATTATTAACAAACTCTTTTTTGAGGAACAGAATCAGAGGAGTTTTTGCCGATTCTGTCAGGTGTAAGGCATCAAAAAAGGCGGAGTCAGAGACCCCGCCTTTTTCATAGAGGAATGAAGAAAAATTATTCTTCAGTTTCTTCTTCTTCGCCTTCACCAGCTTCTTCAGAAGCTGCTTCTTCGCCTTCTTCGAGATCTTCATCTTCATCAAGATCTTCATCGAATTCAAAAGCGTCGTCGTCCTGTACGGTGAGGTCTTCACCTGCTGCCTGACGCTCAGCTTCGTCTTCAGAACGAGCAACGTTAACAGAGATTTCAACTTCAACTTCAGGGTGAAGAACGATGGATACTTCGTGCAGACCAATGGTCTTGATTGGCGCGCGCAGGGAAACCTGGGAGCGAACAACGGTGAAGCCTGCTTCGGTCAGCTGACCTGCGATGTCGCGGGTCGCAACAGAACCGTAGAGCTGACCGGTTTCGCCAGCAGCGCGGATAACAACGATGCTTTCGCCAGCCAGCTTTGCGCCAACTGCTTCTGCTTCGGTCTTGCGCTCAAGGTTACGAGCTTCCAGCTGAGCGCGTTCGTTTTCGAAACGCTCAAGGTTTGCTTTGTTAGCGCGCAGAGCTTTTGCCTGTGGCAGAAGGTAGTTACGAGCGTAACCGTCTTTAACAGTTACAGTGTCGCCCATCTGGCCAAGTTTAGCCACACGCTCAAGAAGGATAACTTTCATGGAATTTCTCCTTTGCTGTCCTGCGGAAAGAGTGTTCCGCAGTTAGAGAGAGGCGTCGCGATCGCGATCAGTCTCTCAACCGTGATTCCGGACTGGCCGAAATCATGAAAAAGGTCAGGATGCAAAGCACCCTGACCCAATAATCAAGACTTACTTGATTACGAAAGGCAGCAGGCCGAGGAAACGAGCGCGTTTGATGGCACGAGCCAGCTCACGCTGTTTCTTTGCAGACACTGCGGTAATACGGGAAGGAACGATCTTGCCGCGCTCAGAGATGTAGCGCTGCAGAAGACGGATGTCCTTGTAGTCAATCTTCGGAGCGTTTGCACCGGAGAATGGGCAGGTCTTACGACGACGGAAGAATGGACGACGTCCTGCGGATGAAGATTCAGCCATTTTCAATTACTCCGCTGCAGGTGCTTCAGGGCGACGATCTGGGCGAGGACACGATCTGGACGTGGGCCACGATCATTACGATCGCCACGACGACGATCATCGCGATCACGCTTCTGCATCATAGCGGACTGTTCTTCGTCCAGCTCTTCTACGCGAATGGTCATGAAGCGAAGGATGTCTTCGTTCAGGCCCTGCTGACGTTCCATCTCAGCAACAGCCGCGTGAGGTGCATCTACGTTCATCAGAATGTAGTGAGCCTTGCGGTTCTTGTTGATGCGGTAGGTCAGGGTGCGCAGACCCCAGGATTCGATCTTGCCGACTTTGCCGCCGTTTTCTTCGAGAACAGTTTTGAACTGCTCAACGAGGGCTTCAACCTGCTGGGTAGAAATGTCCTGGCGTGCCAGGAACACGTGCTCATAGAGCGCCATGTGATTGCCTTTCTGAGTTTAACAATCCCGGTATCGGCGCAAAGCCCCTTCGAATGGCCCTCAGAAAAAGGCCGCAAGAAGATGTTTCACAAGAGCGGAGACACGGGAAGCCGGAAATCCTTCGATTCCTACAGTCCTTATAAGGGCTGCCTTCCTTTAAGCCTCCGGCCAAATACCGGAAACGAGAGGGGCTTTATAGCCAATCCCCTGTAAAAGACAAGTCCTGTCGGGGAAAAATGCCTTTTTTCCAGATGCAGCCTTGACATTGCGCTTGCAAGACGCTCATGTCGCCCCGATGAATACGCAGGCAACCAAGGTTTCCCCTAGGTTTCTTGAAGGTGCAGGCAGCTGACCCATAGGGCATCTGGACTGCTACTTATTTTGGCGGCGGTCATAATTTGCACGTATTTGCTGAATTTATAGCCGCCCCATCTTGGAATACAAAGTGGGACACCCACATTTGACGCAATTGGAATGCGACGGAGCTATTTATAAATGACTATTGCATTTACATTTCCCGGACAGGGTAGCCAGACGGTTGGAATGGGTAAGGAACTTGCCGACACGTTCCCGGAAGCGCGCGCTGTATTTGAGGAAGTTGATGCAGCTCTCGGTCAGTCTCTGACCAAGATCATGTGGGAAGGTCCGGCAGACGAGCTGACCCTCACTGCAAACACCCAGCCAGCTCTGATGGCTGTCAGCCTCGCCACCATGCGTGTGCTTGAGGCAAAAGGTGTTGACCTGTCCAAAGCTGCAAGCTTCGTTGCTGGTCACTCTCTTGGTGAATACTCTGCACTGGCAGCAGCTGGCTCCCTGAGCATCGCTGACGCTGCCCGCCTGCTGCGCATCCGTGGTGATGCAATGCAGAAGGCCGTGCCAGTAGGCGAGGGCGCAATGGCAGCTCTCCTTGGTCTGGACTTCGATCAAGCCATGGAAGTGGCGCAGGAAGCTGCGCAAAGCGAAGTTTGTCAGGCAGCTAACGACAACGCAACCGGTCAGGTTGTTGTGTCCGGCCACAAGGCAGCTGTAGAGCGCGCCTGTGAAATCGCAAAAGGCAAAGGCGCACGCCGCGCTGTTCTTCTTCCTGTATCCGCACCATTCCATTGCTCCCTGATGCAGCCTGCAGCAGACGCAATGGCAAAGGCGCTGGCTGAAGTAGAAATCAAAGCACCAGCAGTTCCGCTCGTTGCAAACGTTCTGGCAGCTCCAATCACCGATCCGGAAGAAATCCGCACCCGTCTGGTTGAACAGGTCACAGGTACCGTGCGCTGGCGCGAATCTGTAAGCTGGATGGCAGACAACGGTGTGACCACTCTGGTTGAGATTGGCACCGGCAAAGTGCTGACCGGCATGGTGCGCCGCATCGTGAAGTCTCTGGAAGGTGTTGCAGTTAACACAGCAGAAGACATTGATGCACTCGTTGCGCGTCTTGAAGGCGCTGAGAGCTAATACACAGATTTTGAAGGCTCATAGGCGCCGCATTTTGCCGCGCGTATAGACGGAACCCATAGTTCCTCCCTATGAGCTTTCTTTAAACGGATTTAAAGCCGAGGAGACCAACGGCATGTTCAATTTAGAAGGTAAAAGCGCACTTGTAACCGGCGCAACCGGTGGCATTGGTGAAGCGATTGCACGCGCACTTCACGCGCAGGGCGCAACTGTGACCCTGTCCGGTACCCGCGAAGCAAAGCTGGAAGCGCTGGCATCTGATCTGGGCGATCGCGTTCACATCAAGGCAGCAAACCTGTCTGACCGCGAGAGCGTAGACGCGCTTGTTCCAGCTGCTGAAGAAATGATGGGCGGCCTCGACATCCTCGTGAACAACGCAGGCATCACCCGCGACAACATCTTCATGCGCATGAAGGATGAAGAGTGGGATCAGGTTCTTGAAGTGAACCTTTCCGCGACTTTCCGTATCTGCCGCGCAGCAATCAAAGGCATGATGAAGCGTCGTCAGGGCCGCATTATCGGTATCACATCTGTTGTTGGCGTCACCGGCAACGCAGGTCAGGTGAACTACTCCGCAGCAAAGGCTGGCATGATCGGCATGTCCAAGTCTTTGGCGCAGGAAGTGGCTTCCCGTAAGATCACCGTAAACACAATTGCTCCAGGTTTCATCTCTACTGCGATGACCGACGAGCTGAACGAAAAGCAGCGCGAATCGATCCTGGGCAACGTTCCAGCGGGTCGTTTGGGCACTGCTGATGAAATCGCAGGTGCAGCTGTTTATCTCGCAAGTGATGAAGCAGCGTACGTTACCGGTCAGACACTGCACGTGAATGGCGGTATGGCGATGATTTAACGAAGAAATACGCAGCCGGTCCGTCCCTTGTACAAATGGGGCAATCACTACTGGCGGCTGGTAAACCAGTGCTAATTGTGCTAGGAACCCGCCGATTAGAAGTGACCTCTTGGAAAGAGGAACGGAAAAGCTGCGGTTTTCTTTGGAAGCGGCTTAACATATAGGCCGTTGCGTCTTTTCAAAAGAACCAGAGTGTGCAACACGGGTGCCGAGTGAAATAAGGCCCCGCGAAGCGGACCGAAACACTACCTTGAAAACCAATTGAGGACTTAAAATGAGCAATGTTGCAGAACAGGTAAAGAAGATCGTTGTCGAGCACCTCGGCGTAGAGGCTGACAAGGTCGTCGAATCTGCAAGCTTCATCGACGATCTGGGCGCAGACAGCCTGGACACTGTTGAACTGGTAATGGCTTTCGAAGAAGCATTCGGCGTTGAAATTCCAGACGATGCTGCTGAAACCATTCAGTCTGTTGGCGATGCTGTAAAGTTCATCGAATCCAAGCAGGGCTAATCCTGTTTAAAAAGCTAGGCACGCGGTGGGTCATTAGCGCTCGCCGCGCCTGTTTTCTTTTAAGCTGCATGCCCGTCGCAGCGAGAGACACTTTGTTCTCCCAAAAGCGACAGATGAGGCTGGCAGCGCCATTCTAATTAAAGTGCAGGAAATATGCGTCGAGTCGTTATCACAGGCATTGGCATGGTCAGCCCGCTTGGCAACGGGGCTGAAGTTTCATGGCAGCGGATTCTTGAAGGCAAAAGCGGTGCAGGTCGCATCGAAAACTTCGAGACCGAAGATCTTCAAACCAAGATTGCTTGTCAGGTCCCGCGCGGTGATGGCACCGATGGCACATTCAATCCAGATGACTACATGGCTCCGAAAGAGCAGCGCAAGGTAGACCCATTCATCGTCTATGCGATTGCAGCTGCCGATCAGGCCATTGAAGATGCAGACTGGAAGCCTGAAACCGAAGAAGACAAGTGCCGCACTGGTACGCTCATCGGTTCTGGTATTGGCGGCCTTCAGGGGATCGCTGACACAGCTCTTATGATGGAACAAAAAGGCCCGCGCCGCGTAAGCCCGTTCTTTATCCCAGGTCGTCTGATCAACCTGGCAAGCGGCTACGTTTCCATCAAACACGGCCTTAAAGGTCCAAACCACTCTGTTGTAACAGCTTGCTCCACCGGTGCTCACGCAATCGGTGATGCTGCACGCCTTGTTGCATTTGGTGACGCGGATGTGATGGTTGCAGGTGGTGCAGAAGGCACTGTTTGCCGCATCGGCATCGCAGGCTTCAACGCCTGTAAAGCTCTGTCCACCGGCTACAACGATGAGCCTGAAAAAGGTTCCCGTCCATACGACAAAGACCGTGACGGCTTTGTGATGGGTGAGGGCGCAGGTATCGTTGTTCTGGAAGAATACGAGCACGCAAAAGCACGTGGTGCAAAAATCTACGCTGAAGTTGTTGGCTACGGTCTGTCCGGCGATGCATACCACATCACTGCTCCGGCATCCGATGGTGACGGCGGCTACCGCTGCATGGAAGCTGCATTGAAGCGTGCTGGCATCTCTCTCGGTGATGTTGATTACGTCAACGCACACGGCACCTCCACCCCACTGGGTGATGAGATTGAGCTGGGTGCTGTTGAGCGTCTTGCAGGTGAAGATGCTGGTTCTCTGACCATGTCTTCCACAAAATCTGCAATCGGCCACCTGCTCGGTGCAGCTGGTGCAGTGGAAGCGATCTTCACCGCTTTGGCGATCCGTGATCAGATTGCTCCACCAACCATCAACCTTGATAATCCATCAGTTGAAACTAAGATCGACTTGGTCCCTAATAAAGCCAAGAAGATGGAGATTAACTACGCTCTGTCTAACTCATTTGGCTTTGGCGGCACAAACGCGTCTCTGGTTCTCAAAAAAGTCGAAGCATAAATCGCTTTTTTGATAATGGAAAAAAGGGCCAGACTCCGTACGGCGGAATCTGCCTTTTATATTGCGGCTCCCGAATGGGTTAGGCTCTGTAATGAGTATTTAAAGTGTATCGCCGAAAACAGGGCATGTTCTCGGTTTTAGGTACGCTAATGATGGAGCGCTTGTTTTGCGCTCCCATATAGAGGGTTAATATGGCTCAATCGCCTGAAGACAACTCAAATGGGCCTCAGGATCAGTCTGATCTTCATATTCAGCCGGGTGGTCCGTCTGCACCGCGCAGTCCAAGTCGCGCCATTCAGCCGGAAGCTGCGCCACCACCTCCACCGCGCTCACGTCACGCGCGTAATCCTATCGTCATCACCATCAACTTTCTGCTCTCCATGGCAGTCCTCGGCATCATCGTTGCCGGTGCTGCGCTGTATTGGGGCAAGGGCGAGTTTGATGCCGCTGGTCCGCTGACAGAAGAAAAACTCTTCATTGTCGCGAGCGGAATGAGCCTGCCGCAGATTGCTGGCAAGCTGGAAGAAGAAGGCGTCATCACCAATTCTCTCGTATTTGAAGCGGGCACACGCCTGTTCAAGAACGAAAACAAGATCAAGGCAGGCGAATACGCATTCCCGGCAGGGATCTCCATGAAGACTGTCATGGAAGACCTTGTTGGTGGCCGTGCTGTGTACCATTCCGTGACTTTTCCGGAAGGCTGGAGCAGCGCTCAGATCATCAATCGCCTGAATGCCAACAAAATCCTGACCGGCGAAATCTCTGCAATCCCTGCAGAAGGCTCTCTGCTGCCGGAAACCTACACCTTCACACGTGGCACCACGAAGGCGCGTATCATCGAGCAGATGGAAAAGTCCATGGATGAGCACATCGCCCGCATCTGGGAGAAGCGCTCTCAGGGTCTGCCGATCGATACACCGGAAGAGCTCGTGATCCTTGCGTCCATCGTGGAGAAAGAAACCTCCAAGGTGGATGAGCACCCACGCGTTGCTTCTGTCTTCGTCAACCGTTTGCGCAAAGGCATGCCGCTGCAGTCCGATCCGACAATCCTCTACGGCTTGTTTGGTGGTGACGCATGGACAAAAGACCGCTCCGCGATCACCCGTTCCATGCTGAAGGAAAAGAACCCGTACAACACCTACCAGATCAAGGCACTGCCTCCGGGACCAATTGGCAACCCGAGTGTGGCTGCTCTGGAAGCGGTCGCAAACCCGGCCCGTACGAAGGATCTTTACTTCGTTGCGGATGGAACTGGCGGTCACGCATTCGCTGAAACCTACAAACAGCACCAGCGCAATGTCGCCAACTGGCGCAAGGTCGAAAAAGAGATCCGCGCAAAGCAGGCCGCAGAAAAGAAAAACAACTGATCTGCACGCCTTGCAGGACGAAAACAAGAAAAGCCTGCCCAGGAATGACACCGGGCAGGCTTTTTGCTAGAGCGTATCGCTAAGCAATTTTTGGATACGCGTTGGGGCAGGAACGACATAGCTCATGGGAACCTTCAGTCCGATGAGTATGCTTTGCTCCGACACAGATTGATTTTGAGCATCACCAAAACGGGTAATGCTCGCAAAAGGAGTTTCAGGGATGGCACTGGCTAGCATGACCGGCTTTGCCCGCGTGGAAAGCAGCTACGAAGAGACACGTTGGGTGTGGGAGCTTCGTTCCGTTAACGGCAAAGGGTTTGATGCACGCCTGCGTCTGCCTCAGGGGCTGGATGGCGTTGAAGCAGAAGTTCGCAAACGCCTTGCTGCCAAACTGAAACGCGGCAACGTCTCTGTAGGCCTGCAAATGCAGCGCTCCCAGTCCGACACCGCTCTGGTCGTCAATGAAGAGGCTCTGGAGCAAGTGCTCAAAGCCATCTCCATCCTGCGTGATCGCCTCCCGGATGCACCAGAACCAACTCTCGACGGTATCCTTGGTTACAAGGGTGTTCTGGAGTTTGAAGAGGCGGAAGAAAGCGAAGAAGAGAAAAACGCTCAGATCGCAGCGCTCCTGTCTTCCTTCGATGAGGCTCTGAATGAACTGGTGGATATGCGCCGCAGTGAAGGTAGCGCCATTGCAACGCTGCTGAAGGGCCAGATTGACACCATCGACGCGCTCACCAAGCAAGCTGAAACTCTGCCATCCCGCAGCCCAGAAGCCATCCGCGCCCGCCTTGAAGTGCAGGTTCAGGAACTTATTGAGGCAAGCAGCCAGCTGGACCCGCAGCGGCTCCATCAGGAAGCAGCGATCCTTGCCACCAAGCTGACATCCGCGAAGAGCTGGACCGCCTCTATGCCCACGTAGAAGCCGTTGGCGAGCTGCTCGTAAAGGGTGGTGCTATTGGGCGTCGCCTCGACTTCCTGGCACAGGAATTTAACCGCGAAGCAAACACCCTCTGCTCAAAATCCAACAGTGTGGAACTGACCGCAATTGGACTGGAGCTGAAGACCGTGATCGATCAGCTTCGTGAGCAGACACAGAACATCGAATAAGACGCAGACGCTGTAAACGCAGATAAGCAAAAGAAGACAATCTGGAAATGACCTCAGAAAACGCAAGCGGAACAACCGTATCAGCTCAAGACATCGAAGATGTGCGCCGCGGCTTCATGCTGGTGCTGGCAGCACCATCTGGAGCAGGCAAGGGCACCATCGCAAATCGTCTGCTGGCTGACGATGACAAGCTGGCTCTGTCCGTGTCTGCAACCACCCGTCAACGCCGCGCGGCTGAAGAACATGGCGTTCACTACTACTTCCTCGAAACCGACGAGTTTGAGCGCAAGATCAAAGCCAATGAGCTGCTTGAGTGGGCCAAGGTACACGACAACTACTACGGCACACCACGTGAGCCAGTGGATGCCAGCCTGAATGCGGGCAAGGACATCCTGTTCGATATCGATATCGCAGGCGTTCGCCAGCTGCAGGATCAGGCTGGAGAAGACGTGGTCGCAATCTTCGTGCTGCCGCCATCCATTGCTGAAATGCACGCACGCCTGTCTGGCCGTGGTGATGACGACGATGCTGCCATCAAGCGCCGTATGAAGACCGCTATTGATGAAGTCTCTGGCTGGCAGGAGTTTGATTACATCATCGTCAATGATGATCTGGATAAGGCCGTTGAAACTGTTCAGGCAATCATCACCACAGAACGCCTGAAACGCATTCGCTTGCCAAAACTTTCCGGTAAAATGGAAGGCATGATTGCCGATCTGAAGACTGCCACAGCGGAATAAATAGACAAGAAAACTGCAAAATCCTGTAAATTCAGAGCGTTGACGCAGTTTCGTGATTCAAACTATCAGCTACTTGAATCAATTTGTGAGCCAGATACAAGCAGGGCATCATTTGCAGGAAGCAGATGCCCTGTAAACAGCAGCCGTCGTGAATAGCCATTGACCAGCCAAGTACAGAGACGGGCTGAACTTGAGGACAAAGAGCGATGATCACACGACGTCAGGCGCTGAAAGGCGCCTTGTTTGGCGGTGCTGCCGTGGCCGGTGGCTTGGCAGGAGCGTCCAGTCTCTGGCTGTACCAAAACGCCATGACATGATTGCCCGTAACATCGACCATCAGTTGATGAAGGATGCACCTGCCACAAAGCGCATGTTCACCTTCGGCGATGCCATGCCACCAACCCTGCGCGTTAAACAGGGTCAACCGTTCCATAGCCGTCTCATCAATAAGCTGGAAGAACCAACCACCATCCATTGGCACGGCATGCGCCTGCCTAACGATATGGACGGCGTTGCGTTCCTGACCCAACACTACGTCTATACCGACGACCACTTCGATTATCGCTTCACGCCGCATGATGCAGGAACGTTCTGGTATCACCCGCACTGCAACTCTCTGGAGCAGCTCTCCTACGGCATGACCGGTCTGATGATCGTGGAAGAAGACGAAGATCCGGGCTTCGATCACGACATCCCGGTGAACCTGCGCGATTTCCGCCTTGGCAGTGACGGCCAGTTCGTCAAACTGTTCCAGCCGCGCAAATCAGCGCGGGCAGGGACCTTCGGCACTCTGCGCACCTCCAACTGGCAATCTGCCCCTGTGATGGATGTTAAAGCCGGTTCTCTGGTCCGCCTGCGCCTGTGCGTGACCGATGTGACCCGCATCTACAAGCTATCCTTCCCACAAGGCACCGACGCCAAAGTCATTGCTATGGATGGCAACCCCGTAGAACCATTCGCAGTCAACAAGCTTGCACTGGGACCGGGCCAGCGCGCGGATATCGCAATGCGCATTCCTGATGGGGAAGGTGAGCAAATTGAGCTCACCAACTACTCTTCATCCTCGCCGTGGTCAGTCCTGTCTCTGCGTGCCATTGGCCAGTCCCTGAACCGAGATCTACGCGAGATCAAGCCACTGCCAGCCAACCCGATCCCTCAGCCGGATCTGAAGAACGCCGAGTACATCCCGCTGGAATTCTCAGCCACAGCTGAGAAGCGCCCCGCAAACCCAATCTGCGGCAGTCTGGGCTTCTCATTCTGGGCCGTGAATAAAAGAGCATGGCAAGGAGCTGAACGTGGACCGCTGGACCCGGTGGACGTGCTGAAGCGCGATAAGTCCTACGTGTTCGAGTTCATCAATCGAACCCCGCACACGCACCCGATCCACATCCACGGCATGACGTTCCAGCTCCTAAAGAGCAATAAACGCCAACTCGCCCCCTGGTGGACCGACACCGCACTCGTACTCCCCGACGAACGCGTCCAGGTCGCTGTACGCCCCGACTACGAAGCGACTGGCTCATGCACTGCCACATCATAGAACACCAAGAAAGCGGCATGACCGCCTTCATGCGCGTGGAATAAACCATCGCTGCAGACCTAACAAAAAAGCCCTGAGACCGAACACAGTCTCTGGGCTTTTCATTTGTCTCTATGAGAGTTCGAACGCTCTAATCTTTATCAAACGCATGAGCCAAAGCAACGAAGCCGGATACGTCGATTTCCTCGGCACGGGCCGTTGGTTTCAGGCCGGCTGCTTCAATGCGAGCTTCTGCATCTGGTTTCAGGCCTTTTAAGCTGGCTCTGAGCATCTTGCGGCGCTGGCCAAAGGCGTGAGCAGTCACGCGCTCCAACGCTTTCAACGGGCAATCCAGAGGCTTTTCACGTGGGTGTAGCTGCACGACAGCAGAAGTCACTTTCGGCGGAGGTGTAAAGGCTTTTGGGTTCAGATCAAACAGAATGTCCGTATGACACCGCCAGTTGGCAAGAACGCCTAGGCGTCCGTAAGCTTTGTCACCTGTCTGAGCTACAATACGCTGTCCGACCTCCTTCTGGAACATCAGCGTCAAAGAGCTCCAAAATGGCGGCCATTCTTCCGTTGTCAGCCATCCCAGAAGCAGCTGGGTACCAACATTGTATGGAAGGTTCGCAATGATCTTGATAGGACCATCTGCAAGCTCCGCTGGATTGTACTTGAGCGCATCACCCTCAATCACTTCCAACTTGCCGTTATAGTACTCTGAAATCTGAGCAAGGGCAGGTAGACAGCGAGTATCCTTCTCAATCGCAATAACCTTCTTCGCACCTGCTGCTAGCAGCGCACGGGTGAGGCCACCTGGACCTGGGCCGACTTCAATGACGGTACAGTCACTCAGGTCTCCGGCACTGCGGGCAATGCGCGAAGTCAGATTAAGGTCGAGAAGGAAGTTCTGACCAAGAGATTTTCGGGCATCGAGCCCATGCTCTGCAATCACCTCGCGCAGAGGTGGCAGATCATCAATTTGTGCCATTAAACGAGCTCAGGTTGTGCGAGGGCTGCTGCAAGTCGCAGAGAAGCCATCAAACTGTTTGGAGAGGCCTTGTCGGTGCCTGCAATGGAAAATGCAGTGCCGTGATCTGGTGATGTGCGCACATAGGGGAGGCCAAGCGTCACATTCACAGCTTCATCAAAGGCGAGAGTTTTAACAGGGATAAGCGCCTGATCATGATACATGGCCACCGCCACGTCATAGGTATCCAGCGCTTCACTATGGAACATAGTATCAGCAGGCAACGGACCGCGTGCATCAATGCCCTCACTGCGCAATTGGGCTATGGCTGGAGAAATCGTCTCAATCTCTTCGGTGCCCATGGAGCCGCCTTCACCTGCATGAGGGTTCAGACCTGCAATCGCAATACGTGGTGAGGTAATGCCAAATCGTTCAACCATATCCTTGTTGATGGCGCGGCATCGATCCACGATCAGTTCCTTTGTCACCAGCTTAGGGACTTCAACAAAGGGAACATGAATGGTCAGCGGCACGGCCATTAACTCAGGACCGGCAAGCAACATGATCGGCTCAACATCCTTGTCCCAATATGTCTTCGCCAGATCACCCAGAAACTCTGTGTGTCCAGGATGGTGAAAGCCACCATCATAAAGGATCTTCTTGGAAATCGGGTTTGTGACGACTGCAGATGCGCGTCCTTCTTTCACATGACGGACCGCAGTTTCAATGGACTCGATCACAAGTGCGGCGTTTGTTCCGGAAGGGGCTCCAGGAGTAACCTGGACAGGGCCGGAGAGAGGAACCACTGGAAGGGCTTCATCAAAGCAGTCACAAGCAGCTTCGGGCTCAACAACTTTGATCGGAATTTTAAAGCCGAGATGCTTCGCGCGGGCTTTTAAAAGCTCAGGATCGCATAAAACGTAAAATGGCTGAACATCTCGTTCAAAGCGCATTTTCCAGGTTTTTAGCGTAATATCAGGGCCAATACCTGCAGGCTCGCCCATTGTCAGGGCGAGCGCCAATTTCACTCTGCGCATGATTTAAAAACATCTCCTGCTGCTGATCAGGCGATCAGCGCTGCTCGATTACAGCATTGGAGCGCAGGTCACGAAGGTAACGGCGAGAAAGCTGTTGCCCTTTTTTATTCCGCAACTCGCCCTCAATTGTGCTTCGCGCAGTCGCATCACTGTCGATTGTCTCTTTACCACAAAGAGCAATCATCTCAAATCCGGAGTCTACAGGGGTAGGCGCTGTGACGCGGCCAATAGAGATTTTATTCAGCTTTTGCACGAATGCAGCTGGCAGATCTGTCTCAAGGCGCTTGCCGATTGGGCGAACAACAACTTCATTCAAACCAGATGCGATACGGGTGCCTTCCTCACAAGAGGTGAAACGGGCTCTGAGTTTCTTCATCTCAGCAACGCGCTTGTTTTTAAAGGACTTGCTGGAGTTCTTAGGAACAACAAAAATGATGCGCTGAAGGTCATACTCGACACTGGTGTCACCGCTGTCATCTTTGCTTTCTTTGCCCTGAAGAGCAGCAATAACGTCAGATTCATTGATCCGGACGGTTGCGCGGAAACGCTGCATCACTACTTCAGACCATGAGATTTCTGCACGCAAGCGATTTTTCAACGTACGCGGGTTCACGCCACTCTGAGAAAGAGCCTGCTTGAACTGAGAAGGGGACAGCTTCACGCGCTGAGCAATGGTCGCAAACGCATCATCAACCTTGCTATCAGAAATAGAAACACCAACACGTTTTGCTTCTTCAAGCTTCAAAGCTTCATCAATCAGCTCATCTTTAGCTTTGCGTTTTGCAACACTGGAAGGAGCGCGTGTGGTCAGGGAGATCAGTTTAGAGCGCTGTTGGAGCTCGTAGCTTGTAATCGGGCGGCCATTAACAACAGCAACAATTTTACTTGCAGCTTCCGCAGAAGTCAGCATTGGACCAACCGGAGCCAGCATGCTGGCAACCACAACAAGCGAAGCACAGAAGCGAGTAAGTTTCATTTTGTTAAGCTCTCCGTCCCAAAGGCACATGCCCTCTCTAGACGCTCCCTAGATAGCACTGATGCATATTTGGCACAGCTTGACTCAAATTAGAAGGGTGCAGCCCGGAAAAATTTATTCAAACTAATAATAGCAAATGAAGGCGACAATCTGTCATTCCTCTGGCTATTTCTTGTGCACAGCCAGAGGTTTAAGCTCAAATACCTACTCAATCATTCGGGGATGAGTCAGAGGTAGAGGTTGAGAGGCTGGTATCGCCAATGGTTCTCAGGCCGAATCGGAAGAAGAAGATTCGCTCAACCGGCTCACCATTGTTCCGGCTTCTGTCTTCGCCATAGGAGATCGAAGCAGAGAAGCCTTCGTCGTCATAGCCAAGACCAACCGTATCCTGAACGATGTTCTCGTTGATCATGTCATAACGAAGCGATCCAAAGACACGCCAGTTTTCCTCAAGGGTCAGGTTCAACGCTCCAACAAGCTCTGATCGCTGCTGGTCGATACCAGCATCAGGGCGCTCTGCCAGATAGGCATAAGACAGAACCGTAGAGGCTGGCCCATAACGACCACTTGCACTCACTTCAGCACGTTCTACCCCAAAATCATGCTCGCTAAAGCGCGCATTACCGCCTAAGCGGAAGCCGGTATTGGTATCGAAGTAAAGGCTGGTGACATAGTCAGACCCAGTTGTCTGTAGTCCTGAATCGCCAGTGGCATCAAGGATGCCAGGCACAGCGTAAGAGTTACGTCCTGCCAGCTGGAAGGAGCGACCGAATAGGCCACTGATGAATGAGCCTTTATCGAACTGAAGCTTGTACTGCAGGCCAAGGTTGGCGCGGGTGCCACCTTCGTTTCGGTCAAAGCCGGAGAACTTGTCCCATTCGAACAGAGTAGATGCATCAAACACAATGGACTGTGCATCTTCGTTTGGAAGCTCACCAATCGCAGCTTCGTTCGGACGAACGATTAGCTGTGCAATCGGCTCAATAACCTGATTGCCGCCGTTAAACGTCGCAAGGAATGGGTATCGATATTCCAGACCAACTGCTGGCATGCCACGGAAGACAACGGACTCGTCTGAAAGGGCGGTTACATTGTTATCGGCATTTGCGAGGAAGTACAGATTGGTCTTTGCATAAGCAAAAGGAGTAAAGACCTGTCCAATTGGGTCAATCAGCGTACGCTGCCATGTGAGGTTCGCACTCACGCGCGTAAATGTGCCTTCAACACCACGGAAACGGTTTTGTCCATTAACTGAGAAGGCGTCTGTAGTCTCACGAGTTAGACTGGTCAGGTTACCATCATAGTTCAGCTGCCCACCAAGTATGGACTTCTCGAAATAGATCGAGTTATCGATAACTGGATGAACAAAGGGCTGCTTCTCTTGAAGGTCGGCATTTACTGGAGTAAATGGCGCACTTGGATTCGTCGGCTGAGTTGGACTCGGATTATCTTCCTGAGAGATCTGGAAAGCATATGCATTCGCATCAAAAAGATTGCGTTTTTGTTTCTCCCTTCAGGAAGATTTTTGAAACTTCCTGTGCATTCCCAAAACGTGCGAAACCATAGTCTTCGCGGAAAGCTCGGTCCGTTGCGTAAGTAATATCCCATCCCGCATCCCAGCGTTTGCTGAGATCAAAACTACCATTTGTATTGACAATAAAACGGCCACGGACATCACCACTTGAACCACTGAATGCATTTGGATCAGCCTGTGAAATTCCGCCAATCGAAACGTTATAGGAACCAGTTTCTAGTTGTTGCCGCCAGTCGAGCTGTCCTAAAACACCTTGTTCTGTAAGTGGAGTAACTGTAACAGTTAGATCGTATGTAGGCGAAAGCGACCAGTAATATGGAATAGCTGCACCAAAGCCTAGTCGACTTTTCGTCACAAAACGCGGCAACAAGAAACCAGATTTACGCCCAACAGACGGATCGGCAATCGAGAAGTAAGGGATCTTTGCGATCGTATTCCCAAACAACTCAATCGACGCGCCTTCGAAATAGATGCGCTGTTTCTGCTGGTTGTGAATGATCGTCGTGGATTTGATCCGCCATAAAGGAGGCTTTGGAGCCTTCTTATAAACGGAGTAGGTCCCGTTTCTTAAGGTGGTGACATTATCGCCTGAGCGTTCAGCGCTCTCGGCCTCAAAATGCGTAAATTGAGGTGTATCGATCTGAAGCGCGTTCACAAAGCCTTCAGAGAAGTCATCGCTCAATGTCAGATTGTCGGCGAGAATGAGATTCCCGCTCGGTTCAGTCATCTGCACATTGCCGTGCGCCGATAGCTTACCGTCCTTACGATTGTAAGTCACACGATCTGCGAGCAATGTGTAGTTATCGAAATAGATCTCAACACTGCCAGATGCGATGATGACGTCATTGTCAAAATCGTAGCGAAGCTCTTTGGCTTCAAGCAACATTGGTTGAGAAGTGTCGATCGACTGCTTGGCAGTCTGTGAAAGGTCAATCTGCGCAACAGCAGGCGCGCTGAGAACCATAAGGCCAGCGCCGCACAGCAGAGCAAGTGCAGAGACAGTGCGAAGATAGTCTGGCGATACGCAGCCAGCTCCAACTCGCTTGATTTTCTGTGTCAGGATCAAGGTCGAACCCATCAACCGTCCTCCTGATTCAACAGAATAGTAAAACCCATAAGAACCCCAAATACGCCAGGTGCCCATGCCGCAACCGCTGTGGGAACGATTCCGGCTCCGCCCAGATCCTTGGAGATTTCGGAAACGGCATAAAGCACGAAACCGGCAATGATGCCCCAAATGATCAAGCGGCCAATCCCCCCAAAACGCGATACACGCAGCGAAACAGCAGCAGCAATGACAATCATTGCCACAAGTAACAGGGGTTTGGCTAGAAGAGTCTGATATTGTAAAGAATATCTATACGCAGGTAGTCCAGCTCTTTGGGATAACTCAATAAAGCGGGGAAGACTCCAAAAGCTAATAGATTCCGGCGAACCTATGCTCTCTTTGACCTCTGTAGGGGTCAAAAAAGTGCTGACACTATAGTTATCATAATGTTGTGGATCAGTGTCCAGAGCATAGACGACAGCGTCAGTTAAGCGCCACATGCCTTCTGCAAGCACTGCGCGGCGTGCTTCGATTCTCTCTGAAAACTCGCCCTGACGGTCAAAGGAGAAGATCGTCACGCCGTTCAAAGTCGCACCTTGCCCACCAATATGCCGGGCATGCAGAACCGATTCACCGTCAGTTCCATTCTGTCTCAGCCATACCTCGCCAGAACCTTCCAGCAGATAGGTTTGCTCCACGCTGAACAGACCTTCAGCCACCTCATCAGATTTCTGTTGCAGATAAACGGCACCGGGGTTGTACCCAATGACCGCAGCAATACCGATGAACAGGCCGGTCAGAAGAGCAGGGGCTGTAAACTGCCAAACGGAAATGCCAGCAGCGCGCGCAACAACCAGCTCAAGGCTTCTGCTCAAGGTCACAAAAGCCCAGATTGAGCCAAACAGCACCGCAAATGGGATCACCTGTTCAAGCAGCAATGGCACGCGCAGAGCGGAAATCGCTGCAATGCGCAGCAGCGAAAACCCTTCACGATCACCGCCGCGACGCACCAGTTCCAGTACGTCAAAGAGCAGGATCAGCACAGCTGCAAACAGGAACAGGGCCAGAATCGACTTCAGGAACCGTTTGGATATGTAAAGACTAAGCGTTCTTCCGGTCATTACAGTCCTGCTGTCCCTTGGTTTTTGCGGCCTACCAGTTTGGAGAACATACTTCCAACTCCATTCAGGAGGCTTTGTGTTCCATCGACCAGACGCTGAACAAACCAAGGTCTTCTGTTCAGGCTAATGGACCACGCAGCAAGCGCAATTGCGATTATTGGGATTGCATAGAGCAACGGGAACATATCTGGAGCCGCACTCACGATTAGCGTTGCGCCGAAACCTGCTGTTCTCAGCAGTGTCGCAACAGCGATTGTTGTAGTTATTGCAAGGCCTTGGTCTTGCCTTGTGGTCTTGGGAGAACCAAGGAAAGCATAGATGATCAGACCAAAGGCAATGGGGTAAAGAGGAACACTTAAACGGTCGTGGAATTCCACAATTAGCTTGTCCCAATGCTTTGCAGCGTAAGAATCATCAGGGCTTGCGCTCAACAATTCGAAGGTTGGACGCTCGCTTGCCTTGAATGTTGGCTCGCGCGCCTCGGGAATCATGGAGGACAGATCGAAACCATAGCTCTCAAAGCTCACGATGGACATATCCTGTCCACCTTTGGGGCGGCGCTGGATTGTTCCATCAAGCATCACAAGCAGCGTCTTGTCTGCCGCTTCAATAATGCGCCCGGTTTCAGCAGTATAAGTAAAGGAGGTTTCCGGATCTCTTGCATCATCCAGCAAGAGCCCTTCAAGCACACCATCACCACTTCTGTTGCGAATATGGAAGGTCAGGTTCTCTTCAATAGGAATGAACCGCCCCGGTTTGATGATGTTGGCCACAAGGTCAACGCGCACACGCGTCAGCTCACTGCGCAGTTCTGCCAATCCTGTCGGGGACAGATAGATCGACAGGAAGTACATCAGTGCTGTGACGCAGAGGGAGAACGTCATAATAGGGCGCAGAACCAGCCACTTGGAAGCTCCGGATGCGTTGATGACAATAAGCTCACTGTCACGGGACATGCTGTTCAGCACGATTATAAACGCCAGCATCATTGCAAAGGGGGCAACGATCAGGATGAGGAAAGGCAGGGCCAGAGCGGTAATGTAGCCAAACTGGAGAAGGGTTTGACCTTTCGACGTTACCAGATCCAGCTGGCGCAGCGCTTGTGTGGACCAGACAACGCCGGTCATGGCCGCCAAGGTTACGATGAAGGCGGTAAAGCTGCGTCTGATGATGTAGCGTTCGATAGTTTTCATTGTGCCGTGCACCAGAACCTTTTCTTGTTCGTTATGGGAGAGGCCAAGCCACAAATTGATTCAAGACCACTCAATAGCACGGAATGCGGCAGAAAGTCGGTTCACTGGATCTTTTAATGAATAAACTCGCAAGTTTCTTCACATAGCCTTGAAACGGGACCATTATCGCGCCATGTTCTGCCATGAATTTTACGAGTAGCTGGACCACGCGTCCGCCTGTGGTCGCTAGCATATTCTGCTAGAAATTGCCTGCCATAGGTCATTCCGAGGAAAGAAACTACATAATGACGCAATTCACATCCATCAAGATCGCGCAGTATTCTGATGCAACCGCAGCCGTTCAGGTCGTCTTTGCAGGTGAAGAACTCAGCTTTGCAATAGAAGCTGAGGGTGTGATGGGCGCCGCTGGAAAAACTGTTGAGCGCGCTGCAAAAACCGCTGATTTCACCGGTAAGAAATCCGGTATCATGCATCTGCTCGCTCCGGAAGGCATGAATGCGGATCGTTTGATCGTTGCTGGCCTTGGCAAAGCAGATGAGCTGAAAGAACAGGACTGGATCAATCTGGGTGGTGAAGTTGCTGGTAAACTGCTCGCACTCAAAGCAGAAGCAGCTGAGATTACATTCCCTGCAGCAGCGACAGCGCAGCAGGCAGCAGATTTTGCGCAGGGCGCTTACCTGCGTGGTTACAAGTTCGACACCTACCGCACTGTTAAAAAAGAAGCTGATGGTGACAAAGCCTGTGAAATCACATTGAAAGTGCAGGACGCAGCAGCTGTTGAGCCTCTTTGGGCAGAAGCGGAAGCTGTCGCGGAAGGCACCTTGCTTGCACGTACCCTCGTTGATGAGCCTGCAAACACTCTCGGTCCTGTTGAGTTCGCTGCAAAAGCACAGCAGCTTTCCGATCTTGGCGTTGACGTTGAAATCCTCGACGAAGCGAAAATGCAGGAACTGGGCATGAATGCTCTGCTGGCCGTTGGTCAGGGTTCTGTGCGTCCATCCCGCCTAGCTGTCATGAAATGGAATGGCGGCAAAGAAGGCGATGCACCAGTTGCATTCGTCGGTAAAGGTGTTGTGTTCGATACCGGTGGCATCTCCCTGAAGCCAGGTGCTGGCATGGAAGACATGAAGGGCGACATGGGCGGCGCGGCTGCTGTGATCGGTCTCATGAAGGCGCTGGCAGGCCGTAAGGCACCAGTCAACGCGATCTGTGTGCTGGGTCTGGTTGAAAACATGCCAGACGGCAATGCAATCCGCCCAGGCGATATTGTGAAAACCATGTCTGGCCAGACCGTTGAAATCCTGAACACCGACGCAGAAGGCCGTCTGGTTCTTGGTGATGCGCTTTGGTACACGCAGGACCGCTTCGCTCCGAAGTTCATGATCGACCTCGCGACCCTGACCGGCGCGTGCATGGTTGCACTTGGTGGTCACCGCGCAGGTGTGTTCTCCGCGGATGATGAACTGGCAGCGCAGATCTGTGATGCAGGTGAAACCACCGCTGAGAAAATGTGGCGTCTGCCACTGGGTGACGAGTACGACAAAATGATCGACACCCCGAATGCAGACATGCGCAACACTGGCGGCGCACGCTGGGGCGGTGCGAGCACCGCAGCTGTATACCTGCAGCGCCACACCAACGAGACCAAATGGGCTCACATCGATATCGCTGGCACCGCAATGGGCTCCAAGAAAAACGCGATCTCTCAGGGCTGGGCGTCTGGTTTCGGCGTGCGCGCTCTGAACCGCATGATCAAAGACCATTACGAAGGCTAAGCCTCGTTGAAGGCATGAGAATGCCTGCAATGATCTAATCCAAAAAGGGCCGGTCACACTTGGTGTGGCTGGCCTTTTTTGTTGCCTTGACGCAGGCAGGATATGAAGCTCTGAAGCGGCACAAAAAAAGCCCCGCTTCAAACAGAAGCAGGGCTCCAAACTGATGAAAAGAGATTAACGCGTTAAACGCTATTTTCTAAGAAAATTGTTGTTTTTGAAAGAGGTAGCTGGCTACCCAGTCAATCAGCAGGTCTGGTAATGAGCACAGGAGCTGGTGGTTGCTGGAAGCATTGCACCCACTGCAGCAGTTACGCCAACAAGACCGGATACAAGAGCAAAGAACAATACAATACGCGCTGCCATTTGGACGTTTCCTAAATATACAATGCCTGCGGACCCACAACACCACAGAGATGAGAGCATTTCACCCTCCATAATTTGGTGTCGGTTTCACTAAGCTTAACACCACACCGAAATTCCCCAGGAATGCGGTGAAGTCCAGCCCTTTAAAGCGTCTGGGCGGGGTTTATCAACGATTCCTATGAATATCCCGATCTAATTGGGATCATTCACGACAATTTTTAGATTAAAATGTGGTCAAGTGAGAAACACTGCGATTTGGGGTTTACATATTCCATGCGCAGCCTGAGGAAGCATGCGTCGCAAGGTGCATCGGGCTGCAGGAAATTGAGCCTGCCGGATAAACGGGAAACCAGAATATGAGTGAAGTGCTGTTCTACCAGCTCTCTAAATTTCCGCTGGAACGGGCTTTGCCCACTCTTCTTGAAAAGTGCTTGGAAAGAGATTGGGTCGTCACAGTTCAGTTCGGAACGGAAGAACGGTGCGACGCCATTGATTCTTATCTCTGGACTTATTCTGACGATGGCTTTCTGCCACACGGCACCAAAAAAGAAGGTCACCCTGAGTTCCAGCCCATCTACCTGACAACAGAAAGTGACAACCCAAACGAGGCAATCGTGCGCTTTCTGGTAGACCGGGCGCCTCTGCCGGATCCTGCCCAGTACCAGCGTGTCGTGTACATGTTTGACGGCAACGATCAGGAAGCGCTGCAGGAAGCCCGCCAACGCTGGATGGAAGTCAAGAACAGCGACCACGAACTCACTTATTGGGCGCAGACCGACAACGGCGGGTGGGATCGAAAAGCATGAGCACCGACGTACTTGACCACCGCAAGCAGCTTCGCACCCGTCTGGACACTCTGGAAGGTGCAAATGGGGGCGGCTGGGAAAACCGTAAAAACTGGTTTGAGCAGGTCTACACCACGGCTAAGGGCGACACCAACGAGATCCCGTGGGCTGAGTTGAAGCCAAAAGCACCACTGGTGGAATGGCTGGAGACCAACAAGGGGGAAGGGCGCACTGCTCTGGATGTGGGCTGCGGACTGGGCGATAACGCCAACGCACTCCATGAAGCAGGCTGGAACACATCTGCATTTGATGTCGCTCCAACAGCCATCGAATGGGCAAAGAAGCGTTTTCCATCTGGTGAGATCGAGTTCCGCTGTGCTGACCTGTTCAACCCACCTGCGGATTGGGTTGGCAAGTTTGATCTGGTCTACGAGTGCTTCACCCTGCAAGCCATTGGCATTGAAATGCGCGGTAACGTGGTTGAACCGCTCAAAAGCCTCGTTGCGCCCGGCGGCACGCTCATCATTCTGGGCCGCTATTACGACGGCAACGGCGAACGCTCCGGCCCACCGTGGCCGCTGACAGATGATGAAATCGCTTCATATTACAGCGACGGCTTCAAAGAGACCGCCAGAAGAACCTTCGTCCAGCACAAAGACGACGGCCGCAAAATCCCCCACATCTGGCTGGAACTAACGCGCAGCTCATAAGTGTGCTGTAAGTTCGTTATCAGATGATACAGTCAATCAGAGCGTCTCAATCCGTCGCTGGAGAGAGACGCTTTTTTACTTCAATGATGCATAATGAGAGTTGCAATTGCTGGAACTTACGGCACTGGGAGAGCCGCTCTTCCAAAAAGCATTGCTGCGTCCTAATGTGTTGCAGGCAGCATACTTGAATCAATTTCTGAACCCTGTGAATCTATTTACGAGAGAATTCCAATAACGCATTGTAATATTATACATATTCAGAGAGGCTTCTATTGAAACAGCCATTGATAAAGCTGGGCTTGTTGGTCGTCACGCCAATCCTTCTGCATACCTTTGTGCCGATGCAGGTTTGGTGGCCAGCCATCTCGTATTCTGGTTTCTCTCAAAGTGCTATAGAAGAACGAGTAGTCGAGTTTGATGATCTGACAGTCAAGGTCGCTGGCGAAGCTATAGTTGTATTATCAGACCAGCAAGCAACTCACATCTTCAGCGAACGCAGGTTCTCAAAATTGCAGGCATTGCAAAAGGAGGGGCGTACACCAGCTTCAGTCACCATGCAGTGCAAGCAGAATACATGCGTGGCTCAACCGAGTGATGCCCACTTCGCAACGTTTCTGGTGACCTTCATCGCATTGCTTTTGGCTTTCACCACAACGTTCGGGATACGTTATTTCCCCACTATCGGCGGATTTCTGGACATGGACACTTCAGACACAGACGCATAAGGCTTTGCCGCCCACCCAAAACAAAACCCGGCACCATCATCAGCACCGGGTTCCAATAATCTCAAAGGTCGAGCCAGCTTAGTCTCCAGACAGCTCTTCCAGTTCAGCTGACATTTCCAGCCAGTTCTCTTCAGTCTCTTCCAGAACTTTCACATAGGCCGCGCGGCGGATGGCGTGTTCTTTGGCCTTATCCGGTGCCTCAGTGTAGATGCGAGGGTCAGCCAGAAGAGCATCAAGCTTTTTGATGTACTTCTGATACTTGGAGATTTCCTTCTCTGCAGCCTCAATGTTCTTCTTCAGCGGAGCCAGTTTGGCGCGGCGTTCGGCTGCTTCCTTCCGGCGGGCCTGCGCATTGCCGCGCTCGCTCTGCGGCTCAGCATCCGCTTCGCCCTGAGGCTTGGCGTTCAACTCCCCCTTCAAGATCAGGCGGCGATACTCGGCCATATCGCCATCAAACGGCTTGACGCCGCCATCGGCCACAAGCCACAGACGGTCCGCACACGCTTCCACCAGATGCCTGTCGTGGCTGATGAGAATAACCGCGCCATCATAATCGTTGATCGCGTGCACGAGAGCTTCGCGGCTGTCGATGTCAAGGTGGTTGGTCGGCTCATCGAGAATAACAAGGTTCGGCCCATGGAACGTCGCCAGACCCAGCAACAGACGCGCCTTCTCACCACCGGAAAGATCCTTGGCAGGTGTCAGCATGCGGTCCGTCGGCAGACCAAAACGGTCCACACGGGCACGCAGCTTGGATTCTTGCGCATCCGGCATCAAAGGCCGCACATGCTCAATGGGGTTGCTCTCCGGCATCAGGTCATCCAGCTGATGCTGTGCAAAGAACGCCGTGCTCAGCTTATTGGCGCAGGTCATATCACCGGACATGAGCCCCAGACGCCCTGCAATCAGCTTGGCAAAAGTGGACTTACCATTACCGTTGGCCCCCAGAAGGGCGATGCGGTCATCATGGTCAATGTTCAGGTTGATGTTGCGCAAGATGGCCTTACCGTCATAACCAACGGATGCGCCTTCCAGCTTGATGATCGGCGGAGAAAGCTTGGCTTCTGGCTGCGGAATATGCAGTTCCAGACCGGAGGCTTCATCCAGCACGGAAATTGGCTGCATCTTCTCCAGCATTTTGATGCGGGACTGCGCCTGTTTCGCTTTGGTTGCCTTGGCGCGGAACCGGTCCACGAAGCTCTGAATGTGCTTGCGTGCCTTCTCTTGCTTTTCGGCTGCTTTCTTCTGCAGCAAAATGGTCTCACGGCGCTGACGGTCAAAGCTGTCATAGCCACCGCGATAGAAGGTCAGCTTACCAGCGTCCATGTGCACGATGCTGTCCACTGCGTTGTTGAGCAGGTCGCGGTCGTGGCTGATCAGAACAACCTGATACGGATAGCGCGCAATGAAGTTCTCCAGCACATGGTGCCTTCAAGGTCCAGGTAGTTGGTCGGCTCGTCCAGCAGCATCAGGTCCGGCTTGGAAAAGAGCAGGGCGGCCAGAGCCACACGCATCCGCCAGCCGCCAGAAAAGTTGGCGCACGGCTCCTGCTGTTGCTCAGGCGTAAAACCAAGGCCGCTCAGGATGGCCGAGGCCCGCGCTTCAGCACTGTGGCTCTCAATATCCGCAAGGCGGGTATGGATCTCTGCAATACGGTGCGCATCTTCAGCGGTTTCTGCTTCTTCCAGCAAGGCGGTGCGTTCAGTGTCTGCCGCCAGAACCACTTCCAAAAGTGTGTCCTGCGTTCCTGGCGCTTCCTGAGCCACCTGACCCACGCGCGCCTTTTGCGGCATGTGCACACTGCCGCTCTCAACGGCCAGCTCACCACACAGCAGCTTGAACAGTGTCGACTTGCCAACCCCGTTGCGACCAACGAGACCTGTCTTCGCACCACTTGGAATAGTCACGGAGGCATTGTCGATCAAAAGACGCCCGGCAATGCGGTATGTAAGATTAGAAACCTGAAGCATGCCAAGCTGTTTGCCCGCAAACCTCTTGATGTGCAAGCGGAGAAACACCGCTGCGCGCAAAATTGTGCACGCAATCGGCACGTGCGCAACGCTCCCTAAGATTTGCGGGGTAAACTGAGCTCTAAAACGCCCTCACGTCCGCACCGCTTTCCCCTTTGGCCGGTCTTTCATCGCCACAAAGCTGACGGATGCGATGATGAAGGCGGCGGCCACGTAAAAGTTGCTGCCGGGGATGATGTTGAAGATGAGCAGATCGGCAAGTACCGCGAATACAAGGGAGAGGTACTCGAACGGAGCCAGCTTGGAGGCCTCGCTGTACTTGTAGCCAAGCGTCATCAGAATGTGGGCCACACCACCGGCAAACCCGGCTCCGATTAGCAAGGCGTATTCTTCCAGACTTGGCGTTGCCCAGCCCAGAGGCAGTGTCGCACCTCCAAGCACAGCGCAAGTCAGGGCGAAGTAAAACGCAATGGCTCCGGCATTCTCAGTCTTGGTCAGGCTACGCACCTGTATCATAGCCACCGAGGTTAGCATGGCGGTGAGGAAGCCAGAGAAACGCCAATCAGATAGTTTTCATTCCCCTGAATGCCCGTCAGCTGCGGCAGGATCAGCGTGAGGATGCCGGAAAACCCAAGCGCAACACCAATCCAGCGGGCACTGGTGACTTGTTCCCCCAAAATGATGCGCGCCAGTATCATCGTAAAAATCGGCGTCACATACCCAATGATTGTCGCTTCCGCGATGGGCAAATAGCGAATGGTCGCGAACGAACTGAACATGGCCGCCGCCCCAAGCAGACAGCGTCTGATATGCCCAAATGGTCGCTTGGTACTGAGCCCGCCGGGGAAATCATCTGTCAGGCGCAAAAACAGCACCAGCGGGATCAGAGCAATCGCACTGCGAAAGAAAACCATCTGCCCGAGAGGGATCGTTCCAGACGTCAGCTTCACGCACAAAACCATAAGCGTGAAGAAGAGTGTCGCGCCAATGCGCATGGAAATGCCAACTTGATCATTCGTCATATCACACCAATCAGCAGACAGCAGAAGTCACTGCCATGCCTGCATTAAAAGTGACTTTGGCGAGCCGGAAACACATCCGTCAGGGCTACTGGAACACTTGCTGAAATGAAAAGCTTCTCTGTGGGAGCAGGAAGCATCTGAGAAAATCTAAGGCAGCAACTATGCGTCCCAAAACAGTTCTTGGCAAGGGCGCTCAGTGAAGAGTGCGGATCTACCTCTTCCCATACCGGAACGCCTCCGCCACAAAATGCTCAACCGCATCACGTGGATAGGCATCTCTAGCTGGTATCCAGAGGCAGCGGTTGCCGTCGAAGGAGAGGACGTCGCCATAAAGGGCACGCATATCGGAGATCACTGTTGTCTGGCAGTGAACAAAGAGCCCGACCTGATCACCAAACTTGGGCTTCCAATGCAGCCGCACCGTGGTCCCGCCGTGCTTGGGCAACGGGCGATAGGACGGCTCACCCCATTTCAGGCTCTCAGTCACAGAGGCAGAGCCAAAGAGACGCTGAGCGCAATCGAGGATCAGGCCCCGCAACTCCAGCAGGCGAGTACGCTTGTCCGCTGGATAGCTTTCAAAGACGGCAGCAACATCTTGAGGAAGAGGAGTGTCATCCCCCTTCACAGAAACATCTTTTGAACGCTCCAAACTCACTTCCCCATGTCTCAATAAGGCGCAGATCAGTAAAGCGGTTTGTTCTCCCCTTGAATAGGGGAATGCCAAACAGGAGAAATCGCAGGTTTAATCAGAAGCATCGCAAAGGACGGTCACCACCATCACCCGGGCGCTTCTTATGTCGAAATCCAGATTCCCCACCGCGTTTACAATCCTGTTCACGCTAACCATTCTGGTTGCAATAGCAACCTGGTTCATCCCGGCGGGCAAATACGATCGCACATTGAACGCAGAGCTGGGCAAGGAAGTGCCGGTCCCGGGT
Organism: Pseudovibrio denitrificans JCM 12308; assembly: GCF_001310815.1. Taxonomy (GTDB): domain Bacteria; phylum Pseudomonadota; class Alphaproteobacteria; order Rhizobiales; family Stappiaceae; genus Pseudovibrio; species Pseudovibrio denitrificans. The sequence goes on along the minus strand of NZ_BAZK01000001.1, from coordinate 292,218 downwards.
AGTTACCATCAGGTGGAGCGAAACCCGCAAGGCCCCATAGATGTGCTGATGGCCCCCATCGCCGGTCTCTACAATCCCAAAACCGGACAGGCCAACGCCATCAACGTCTCTGTCTTTGTGCTGGTTATTGGCGGATACCTCATGGTGGTCAAACGCACAGGTGCCATTGATGCCGGTATTGCTCACGTGCTGATGGCTCTGAAGGGACGAGAGCGACTGATGATCCCCATATTAATGGGGCTGTTTGCGCTGGGAGGCACGGTGGATGGCATGGCGGAGGAGACACTGGCCTTCTATGCCCTTGTCATCTCTATGATGATCCGCGCGGGCTATGACTCTCTCACTGGCGTGGCGGTGATCATGTTGGGGGCAGGGATGGGCACGCTCGGCTCCACCATCAACCCGTTCGCCACCGCGATCGCATCGGATGCAGCGGGTATCCCGTTCACCAAGGGCATCGGTCTGCGACTGGCGATCCTCGGCATCGGCTGGATCTTCTGCGTGTTCTGGGTCATGCGCTACGCTGCCAAAGTGAAGGCAGATCACTCCAAGTCTCTGATTGCGGATATTCAGAAGGACAACGAAAAGCACTTCCTGCATGGCGTAACAATGGATGAACTGCCGGAGTTCACCCACTCCCATGCCAGAGTGCTGGTTATCTTCGCCACGTCCTTCGGCATGCTGATTTACGGCGTATCTGCGCTGGGCTGGTGGATGGCGGAAATGTCGACCCTGTTCCTCGGCTCTTCCATTCTGATCGCCTCATCACCCGCATGGGGGAGCACGCTTACATCGACAACTTTCTCGATGGCGCTAAGGACTTGCTGGGCGTTGCTCTGATCATCGGTGTCGCCCGAGGCATTGTGGTGGTCATGAATGCAGGCTCTATCACTGATACGGTGCTCCACTGGTCGGAGCAGCTCTTGAGCGGGCTGGGCAAAGTCGCCTTCATCAATGTGGTGTTCTGGCTGGAGCTGATGCTCTCGTTCTTCGTGCCATCCTCATCCGGACTGGCCGTTCTCTCCATGCCCATCATGGCCCCACTGGCGGGCTTTTCCGATGTGGGGGCGGAGTTCGTGGTTACGGCCTTCCAGTCAGCCAGCGGATTGCTCAACCTGTTCAATCCAACCTTTGCCGTTGTTATGGGCGGTCTGGCCATCGGGCGCGTGCCGTATCACACATGGCTGCACTTCTGCATGCCACTGGTGCTCATGCTCTTCGTGCTGATCACTCTGGCGCTCTCTTTGAGTGTCTATTGAAGGCCCAATAAAAAAGCAGCTTGCCCGACCTGAAGACGAGGCAAACTGCTTTGCTATCTGTGTTCAGGGAGAGACAAGAGGACCTCCGCTGAACCTTATGAGGGATCTATCAGGCCGTGATCATATCCTCTTCTTTTGCCATCCATTGACCGGTTTCACGCTGGAAGTAGATCATGTCCAGAGCCGCTGGAGTACGACCAAGCTGTGTCAGCATGGCATGCACCTGTCCGCGGTGGTGGGTCTGATGGTTGAAGAAGTGGAAGAGCGCCGCGCCAAGAGGCTGCTGCATCACAAGCGGCTTACGAACAGTCCGATAGATCATGGTGCGCAGGAAGTCCTTTTCCTGCATCTGGTCAACCACCGAGCAGATACGGTCATCCAGCAAACGGCGTTTTTCTTGCAAGGTCGCAAAGTCGCCGGTCAACTGCTCGTCAATGCTGTCGATCGGGTCGCCCTGACCGGTAAAGCGGTAGAGCCAGACCTTATCGGCCACAAACTGGTGATCCATGGTGCCGTGAATGGAGTTGAAATAGACGCCCAGATCGCGGTGGTATTCTTCCGACGTGATCTGATCGCATTCCTTAAGCAATAGATCGTTTGCCCACTTGTTATAGGAGGCATACATTACAAATGCTGCTTTCATAGGGGTGTCCTCTTGCTATGTCTGTTGCAAGAACAATGCACGCCTTTGAACGCCTATAAATTGACCCACCTCAAACAAAAGCGGCCCCAGGGGGAGACGTGTAGTCGCAACCTGAAATGCATATCTGCCATGCAAACACCCGAACCTGTTGGAACAGCAGTTCTTTTTCTGGAATGGCCAGATTTGCGTCACTCTGTCCTGTGTAAATCACCCCTAAAATCCAATAGGTGCTCCCCAAAAGCATGCGGAACTCTCTTTGGGGCACATTGCCATAAGCCCGTCCTGAGGCCGCGCAAGCGTCATCAATGAGTCATAATTGCCCGTTTTCTGCTGTTTCTGCGCAGGACAACGTGGGAATACGGATATACCCTCTTGCTTTTTACGGGAGAGTTTAAGTATATCTCGCGCGAACCTTTGTGGCGGCTTTGAGCTGTTACAGGAAAAAAGATTTTTTAAAGAGAGCTGCCTTTTGGAAGCTCGCAGAAACTGCAGGTAATAACGATGGCGATTGAACGCACGTTTTCCATGATCAAGCCGGACGCAACCAAGCGCAACCTGACCGGTGCTATCACCGCTAAGCTCGAAGAAGCTGGCCTCCGTGTTGTTGCATCCAAGCGCGTTTGGATGTCCCTGCGTGAAGCAGAAGGTTTCTACGCAGTTCACAAAGAGCGTCCTTTCTTTGGCGAACTGACTGAATTCATGTCTTCCGGCCCAACCATCGTTCAGGTTCTGGAAGGTGAAAACGCAATCGCGAAAAACCGTGAAGTCATGGGCGCAACCAACCCAGCAGACGCTGCAGAAGGCACCATCCGTAAGGAATTTGCTCTGTCCATCGGCGAAAACTCCGTACACGGTTCTGACGCTCCTGAAACAGCAGCTGAAGAAATCGCTTACTGGTTCTCCGGCACCGAAATCGTTGGCTAATTTAGCTGAATGATTTTGGTTGATCGCTGAAATCCAAAAGGCCCGCTTGATGCTTGATTGCGTTAGGCGGGCTTTTTGTTTGCCAAAATACCCATAAATCCGCCCGAGCCGACTAAAAGTTACTGCATAAACTCAGCTTTGCGCTGGGCGCCCCTTGCTTCTGACACATTTCTCAAATTAAGTCCGCGCGCACGTGGGAAATTGGAGCGCGAGATAAATTCATGAATATTAATGCAAAATCTCTTCTCTTGGGCGCATCTCTGGCACTGGTGGCGAGCGCGGCAACCGCTCAGGAAAACACCCGGCCATATTTGAGCCTTGATGCAGCTGGCAAAGGCGTCAGCGCTTGTGTGGCTATGGCCAAAGAGAACGGTTGGAACATGTCCATCGTCATCATCGATCGCGGTGAAGATGTGGTGGCGTCTGCGCGCATGGATCAGGCCCTGCCTGCCAGCTACAAAGGCGCAACGCTGAAAGCAAACACCTCTCTGTCCTGGGGCATGCCAACAGAGCAGGTCAATGAGGTTCTGGAGAACGCACCGGTCTACAAGCAGTTCCCGGGCATTCTGGGCATCGCAGGTGGTCTGCCGGTCATCAAAGGTGAAAATGCATCGTCGGCGCAGTCGGCGTGGCAGGCAGCTCCATGGAAAACGACGCAGCCTGCGCAAAAGCAGCTGTTGAGGCTATGCGCTGATTTTAGCCAGCCTATAAAGTTTCACAAAGCCAGTTCCGCTCTAACGGAGCTGGCTTTGTTGTATCCGCTGAAAAAGATCAGAGCCACATCTGCGTGTGGTCCTGGCTCGGCAGTTCAGTGGCCGCCCCGCCTTTAATCTCCGCATACCATTCTGAAACCTGTAGGAAAACAGGGAACAGCTGCTTCAGATGGCCAACCTCAATCTCGTCATCTGGAATGCGAACCTCGCCATAAGCCGTGGACTGGCCCACATCAATGCCAAACGCCAGATTGTAGCCCGCCACATCCAGCGTATTGCTGTTCTGCAGCAGCTCGCTCAGCACATGCACATCTGTTGGCAGGTCGTTGAACAGGATGCGCAGCACGCACGTTTCGCTCACCTGATCAAATCCAAAAACCAGAGAAAAGTTCTGGTTGATCTCAAGAACGAGCTCACCATCCAGATCGTCTTCCAGCATTGGGCTCAGATCAATGCTCTCCAGAAACTCATTGGCAGCTGATTGAAAGTTCGACACGGGCGCTCCTTTAGGCGTGATTATTGATCTGAACCCTGTCTAGCAGAGACAATCCATCCACTTGCGTGCCAAAGGACACAACACGCCCTCCTGCTTTCCATATGCTTGGTCTCAACAAAGCGCATCAAGCGCCACAAAACAACGAATTTAAGGGACGAGATATGGGAATCGCGACAGGAGCTTCACCGACAATTTCACCGGCAGCCACTCAAGCTATTGATATCAATGCTGTAAATCAAAGCACGACGCCGGCTGCCGAAAACACCTCCACAAGCACATCAGAAGTGCGCAGTGGCAATGGCACCCTCTACAAAATTGTGGCTTTTGTCAGAGAAAAAGTCTCCAGCTCCTCCCACAACAGTCTGGCCGCACGCGTGAACACACCGTCGGAAGGTCGCGAGACCCAGAGTGTCCTGACCCGTATCAAGGCGTTCTTCACCGGCAGCGCACGCACCACTCAGACTGAGGCCACACCAACTCAGACGGGCGCCACGAAATCGCTGGTCAACGAAAAGGTTGCGCAGTTCAAAGCAAGCAACAACGGACTGGACACCACTGTCGAGAACATCAAGGAACGCGCTGAAACCCACGTAAGAACAGCTGCAAATGATGCTATTGGGGAGTTGAGTGGAGCAGGGTTGAGCACCCATAAGGTCATGTTTAAAGCCGCAGCGCGCGGAGGTGTCGAGCAGGCGTTCGATCGACTGCAAGCCAAGATTGATGACAATCCAGAGGACATCAAAGGTATCGCTAAGGCGTCTAAGGCGCTGAACAAAGATATTCAGAAAGGAGTTGTCGAAGCTTACAAGCTGGCAGCATCTACCGAAGGAACAACAGTCTCCAAAAGCGATATCAAGGCGCTGAAGAAAGAGTTTCAGCAGCATATGTCAGCCCACATCACCCAGTCTTTGAACAAGGCTGAGGCCAACTGGCAGACCACGACTGAGACGGTGAAGCTTGATGCAGCAACGCAAAAGGAGCTGGGCGCATCTGACACAGGTGACCTGCCTGAACTGTCCTTCAAGGCCACCACAACGCCTGCCGCAAAGCTGGAAGTGCTGAAAGAGGGCTACCAGACCAGCGATGTAAACGGCATCAGCTCCACTGCGATTTCAGAGACTGATCACGCCGTCAACCTCTGGGTCAGCGAGCTGAAAGGCGATACCACCAATTATGCAGCCGTTCGTCACGGCGTGAACTTCCCGTTTGGTGTCAAAAACAAACCCGAGCTGGCAGCTAAAGGCGCAGATAACCGCACCCACGAAGTCATTACCGCAGCTGCCTCCACCAAGGCCTCTGATATCGCAGCATGGCGGGAGCAACATCCGGGAGAGCCGTTCCCGCTGAAGATCGTCTCCACCTCATTGCTTACTGCGGCGTCTAAGGCAAAGACATATGAGACGGGCCAACAGGAAGCATGGGGCCGCGCACAGGGCGAGCAGACCATCACTGTTGACCTGCCGGGTGAGGGGCCGACCGAAGTCTATGTAGATGTAGAAGTCCTGCCATTCAGCATGGGCGTGAACGGCTTCGCAAAGCTGGGCATGTTCTCCAGCACCATCGGCAAGCATCTGGGAGATCGTCTCACCGGCTGGAAATGGGCCGACAATCACAACCAGCCGCTCATCGGAAAACTGGATGAAATGGTCGATCAGGCGAAAGCTGATGCAAAAGCGGTAGGCGATACAGGTAAAGTGGCCCGCCTTGAGAACTACAGCACCCAGCTGCATGAAGCGATCAACGATGGCAAACAGCGCCGCTCCGCAGGCAATGCCTACGGTGTCGCGGTTCTGGTGAACCTGATTGCCAACGAAGCCGGTGCCGTACCAGCGATCAACTGTATGTCCGGTAAAGACCGCACCGGTTATCTGGATGCCGCAGTCAAGGCCCGCCTCATGGAAGTGGAGAGCCTGAACGCGGGGCGCACTGAAAAAACAGAGGTGCCGCAGATCTACGGTCAGCGCACCGAAGCCCAGAACGCCATGTTGAGCCTGTCTTCTGAAGTCATGGGCGGCAAGACCGTACAAAAAGCATGTACCGGTGTGGCTGGCTATAAAGTCGGTGAAGGCGGAATGTTCAAAGTTCAGGCCAACCTGGACAACGTGCTGGACTCCAAGAGCCTGTTGGGCCTCTCCGCAGCGGTCAAAGCCTGATCCGTCCAACAAGGCAAAACCGAAATACCACCAAGAGCGGCCAATGCGCCGCTCTTTTTATTTGGCACGGCAGAACCTCATTCAGGAAGAAGGAGAGCGTGTCATTTGCGCATGGAACACCAAAACCTCACCGCAAGGCCCTGCGACAATCTGTCATTATACCTTAGCGGTATGGACAGGGGGCGATTTCACTAAAACATCCCTACGGGTTTTTGCATAACACTTTGATATGCATCAGTAATACGTGAGTGGGGAGGGTGATATAATGCAGGAAACCCTAGGAAGACCCTTGGTAAAACTATGATTGATTAAAATTTCAATCAATATATATAGTGATCGCTATGGAAATGGAAAAAGCCCCCCGCGGCAGACCCCGTCGGTTGGATAAAGAAAAAATACTGGAGATCGCGAGCAACCTGTTTTGGCAACAGGGCTATGAGGCGACTTCGATAAATGAGCTAGTCACTGCAATGGGTATCACACCACCAAGTCTGTATGCAGCCTATTCCTCCAAAGAGGAACTGTATCTGGCTGCCATCGACAGATATTCCGCCAGCTATGGTCGGCAAATGCTGTCTGGCCTTGCGCTTCATTCCTGCGTTTACGAGGCACTTCGCACCGTTCTTTATGAATGCGTGGAGGTTTTTGTCGGCGGAGACCATCCTTCTGGTTGTATGATTTCTACCGGATTGGTCGAAAGTTCTAATGCACAAGGCGCATTGGCGCGCAAATTGGCAGATCTGCGCCAGCAGACCATCCAGATCATCGCAGACAAGTTCAAGTCCTGCGAAACCCAATTTGTCGAAGGAACTGACCTTCAGGCCCTTGCCAGCTTCTTTGGCGCCACAATTCAGGGCATGGCTGTTCAGGCAAGAGACGTTAACTGCCCGACAGAACTGCATAAAATCGCAGATCACAGTTTGAGTGTCCTGCAGGCCTGCCGTCGTTTCTGACCATAATTCAGGCTCTAAAATTACGTTTTGAGACGTGGTTTCGTAATAAAATTACGTGATCACGTCTTTTTTATTTTGCAATATTACGCAAACTAAAGAATGTGATTTACATAATATCTCCGAGTATCGCGAATGATTGTGTTAAGGGTGTTTCCCATGCACTCGTGAGTTTGTTGTTCTTAGCCCTTGGTCTCTTATTCTTTTGGTTAGGTTATCCACCGCCAAAGGGAGGCAGACGATGGAAGCAGAGACTATTACCTTCAACGAGACTTTCCCGCATTCTATGCAAGAAGCCCTCAGAGCGTCCCTTAAAGTTTTCTGGCGCTTGGGAGTGCACCGTACATCAATAGACGACGTCTGCCGGGAATCCGGTGTGTCCTATAACTTCCTGCGTGAGAACTTTGAGAGCAAAGAGCATCTCTATCGCACAGCAGTGATGTGGTACCTGGACCAGTACGGACGCCAGCTGCTCTCAGAGTTCGCGTTACATTCCAACCCGACAGAGGCTTTGCGTGGTGCGCTTTATGAATGTATCGGCCTGTTCTGCAACAAGCAGTGTGAGCACGCCAAGCTGCTGTCCTATGCACTGGCAGCAGTGAACAACAGTGACAGGATCCTCATCTCGGAGTTACTGGCGCTGAGGCGTAAGGTATATGCCACCATTCTGTGCAAACTGAATGGCAGCAAACGCCACCTGAAGGACACTGCAGACATCCCCGTGTTGGCACGCTTTTATATTACCACGCTCAGAGGCCTCGCCAGTCAGGCGGCTGACGGTATCCCAAGTGATGAGCTGTACCGTGTGGCAGATCTTAGTCTTGAAATACTGGAGGCCTATCGAAAATGAGTATCGATAGCCAATCCCGATCATAGGGCCTGATGGAAATGAACTTCTGTCAGGCCCTTTTCTTTGCCCATTTGAACGCCTTAAATTCGGAACGTGCCTTTCAACTTTTCACCTCCCACAGGTTGCAGTTTTCAAAACGCTGTTTTTAAGGGCAGGGCGGGCAAAGCCAATCTGGGCGGGATTGATAGCGACGCTTTATTCTGGTCACGCAAAAGCCCAGATTTCATTTGTAACAAACCAGAAAATCGCTGCGACAAAACTTCGAAATCTCGCCACAATTGATAGCAGCAGACGTTAGGTCATACTCCTTTAGCAGAATAAAGAATCGATAAAATCAATCGTAATATTATAACATCACAACACTTGATTACATCAATTTTCTCCAAATCAGAAAGGCCCTGCATCCCTTTGTTAAGCATGCGTTTCGTTCGCTTGAGGGTAAGTTGCCGCCTACGTAAAAGGGCCTATCATTGAATACTCGTTCAATAAAGAACGGGAGATTTACAATGCAAACCGAGACAGTTGATCCTGATCGACCGGTACCGATTAGCCTCACGAAAACCTTTGAAGCATCCATCCATGAGTTCTCGAATTTTGGGGTGGAAGCCACGTCGCTGGAGCAAATCAGCACCGCGACAGGCGTGCCAACAGAGCGTTTATCCAAGACCTTTCATGACACAGCCAATCTGTTCTCAAATGTGGTCAAATGGTATCTGACCAGATATGAGCACCAGATCCTCTCTGGCTTTGCCATGCATTCCAACCCTATCGAAGCCATTCGCATTGCCCTTTATGAATGCATTGAGCTTTTCTGCGAAGATGATTGCCCCCATGGCAGCCTTCTTTCCGTGGAGCTTATGGAAATCACCGACACGGACGGCGTCATCGCCAAAGAGATGAACCATCTCAAAGAACAAGTGCACGGTCGCATCTTCCAGAAGCTTGAGAACTGTAAAAGACGGTTCACCACTGGTTTCAAACCCGATGAGCTTGCAGACTTCTATACTGAGGTCATGGTCATCCTCATCAAGCAAGCCTGTGATGGCGTCGACCGCGTCGACCTTTACAATCTTGCAGATGCCAGCCTGGAAAGACTGGAGAACCAACCTGTCATTCACTGAAACTCTCACAATCCGAAAATGTAAAAGGTGGACTGAACGTGCCTCAGGAACAGCCCACCTTAAAAGCGGCCCGAGGCCACCCACATCCCCAGCAACCGTCAGATCGTAATTTTTTCAATTTATCCGGAATTCTTGCAGAGCGCCTTAAGCGTAAATTTCCTAGCATTAATAATCGGTTGTTCTTTGTCTTATGCAGGGTAATATGTAGTTATGCCTATGAAGGATGACTTGCACGTGGAAACAATATCTCCGGACATAGAGGCCATGCTTGAGGCCTCGGTCAGAATGTTTTGGAAGCGCGGCTACGAGTCCACTTCCTTTGATGATGTCGTAGACGCCATGGGCGTTCCCAAAGAATTTGTAGAAGGGGCCTTTTCCAACAAGGAAGAACTCTACACAGCAGCCACCAGATGGTACCTACACAATTACGGTCGCCGTCTGCTATCCGGCTTCGCCATGCACTCCAACTGTGTCGATGCAATCCGCGTTGCGCTCTACGAATGTGTGGACGTGCTCTGCGATAAAACCGACTCCGATGGATGTTTGCTGTCGACGGGTCTTCTGGAAATCTCCACTCAGGACAGCATCCTGGCGCGAGAAATTACAGAGCTGCGCAACACCATGGTGGATGCGATCACCCACAAGCTCACCAACTGCAAAGACAGCCTGAAGCCAGACACCGATATCGAAACGCTCGCCCGTTTCTACGCCGCCACCCTGCAAGGCCTCGCCAGCCAGTGTAAGGACGGCGCCACCAAAGAACAGCTCTACCGCGTCGTCGACATGAGCATGAAGGTGCTGGACTGCTACCGCATAAACTAAAACAGAGTGCTTATGTTCTCACTGTAAGTGATATTGAGAACAAAATAAGAACATGTCGCTGTTTGCTGGCTGGAGGACGCTTGGTAGAGCCTCTATGCCCCGCTACAAGTACGCGTGAACCTGCGTAGCCTGAAAACCTCATCGCCGAGGTCGAACGACTGTTTGTGAACGCCTGCTGCAAAGCCACGAAACAAGACTAAGCACAAAGTTTAATAGGCTAGCCAAGCCTTATCGCTGGGCTGAGAAGAAACACATCAAATCACATAATCTATTGTTTTGAATATTGAAAATAGAAGGTGGGTACTTCGGAAAACCTTGCCTTACATCCAACGTCAATCACTGGCATTTAGCGGAAGGTTTTATTCCTTTACAGAACATGAAAAGGATTGGTGCAGTAAGCGCGATGTCTTTGCAATGTTGTTTTCCATGTGATTAGAACAGCGTTGAGGAGCACCTCTGACACCATATACTCGGCGCCATGAAATCGTGCGATAAGATAGTGGACGGTAAGGTAACCCCCGAAATTGAAAACCTGTTCGATCAATGTGTGAAGGTCTTTCTGCTTAAGGGGTACGAAACAAGCACCTTGGAAGAAATTGCCGAGGCCGGCGGCTGCACGCCTGAATGCATCAAAGAACATTTCTCCACCAAAGAAGAGCTGACCGCAGCGGCTATGCGCTGGTACTACATCAAGTACAGCCGTCAAATGCGCGCCGAAATGGCCATGCATCAGGACATTTACTCCGCCATGGAGGCTGTCCTGTTCGCCTTTATCGAAATCAGCTGCGATCAGGTCCACGCCAACAAAGGCCTCTTTGTGCGCACCTTCATTGATATCGCCTATGTCGATGATGTGGTGAAGAAGTCCTTTGAAGATCTGCAGGATGATTGGGAAGTGCAGGTCCTTGATAAGTTCAATCAATGTAAGGACGAACTCAAAGATCCGTCTGAAGTTGAGGCGCTCGCCCATTACTTTCTGACGGTCATTGAAGGTCTGTATGAGTTGATCAAATACGGCACGCCATGCGAGCTCATGTACAAAGTCGCTATCATGAGCCTTGATACGCTGGAAGTGCGTATGAAACACGGTCAGCCCAAGAAAAAGAAGGGCTCCAAAAAGAAGGCTAAGTAAGTCCGCAAGCCAGTAGTGCTGGTCTGAAACGGATAATGAGAATGACCCTGTGTATGGTTGGGAGGCCTTGGGATTTAAAGAAAGTACAGTGTACTTAGTGTGAGAGCGCGCCGAAATATGGATGCCGAAAAACTATCGCCGGAAGTCGAGAACATCTTTGATACCTGTGTTCGGGTTTTTCTGCTGAAAGGCTATGAAACGTCGACCATGGAAGACATCGCCGAGGCGTGCTCTATTTCTCCAGAGGCCCTCAAGGGCTACTACGCGACCAAGCATGATTTAACATTCGCAGCTCTACGCTGGTACTACCTCAAATTCAGTCGCCATGTCCGTGATGAAATGGCCATGCATTCTGATTTGTATGCAGCCATGGAGGCCGTCCTTTTTGCGTTCATTGAAATCTGCAGCGATCAGATACATGCAAACAAGGGCCTTTTTCTCAGAACGTTCGTCGATATTTCCTATGTCGATGATGAGGTGAAAAAAGAATTCGAGGCCCTGGAAGCCGACTGGCAGGGCCAGATGCTCAACAAGTTCAGACAGTGCCAATCAGAGCTCAAAAATCCAGAGGATGTTGAAATCCTTGCCTACTATGTTCGTACAGTGATTGAGGGGTTCTACGAGATGGTGAAGTTTAACACCCCAGATGAAGTCATGTACAAACTCGCTCGTGTAAGCTTGGAAGTGCTTGAATCTCGGATGAAGACTGCACCGCCTCCAGAGCAAAAAAGGTTCTTCGACAGACCTTGAATGGCAATAGGGATTATCTGTCCTTCCTTAGGCCATACCAGCATGACTGACAGGGTAAGCACTGGTTTCCAGAAGATGAACTAAATCCACCAAGACGCGAACCCGGTCTTCTTCACTCGTTTCCCATAGTGGGAGATCGAGATTGCTGGCTTTCACCCACAACGTATACTGATCTCATGTCCTCTTTAGATCCCATACACGATGGTGAATTGTCACCTGAACTCGAAACTGCACTGGATTCCTGCGTAAAGGTCTTCATGTTGCAGGGCTTCCAGCACGCCACGCTGGAAGATCTCGCCATCGCAAGCGGGACGTCACGAGACTTCATCGAAGGCCACTTCGCCACCAAGGAGCAGTTCTGCGCCGCGGCCCTGCGCTGGTACTTCGCCAAGTTCTACCGCCAGCTCAGATCCGTTCTGGCGCTTCACTCGGAAATCTACCCGGCAGTGGAGGCGGTGCTCTACGAGTTCATCGAGCTCTCCCGGGAGCAATACGTCGCTGGCACGGCCATGCGCTTCCATACCCTGATGGATATCGCTGGGCTCGATCCCGATCTTTCCGAAGAGTTGCGCAAGATGAAGCTCGAAGGTCTGGAGCACTTCATCTACAAGTTCTCTGAATGTGAGAAAGAGCTGATCAACCCAGGCGAGGCGAAGGCACTCGCCCAGTACTTTGCCACCATCTTTGAAGGCATCTCCATCATGGTGCAGCATGGCATGTCTCATGATGACCTCTATAAGATGGCCAATTTCAGCATGGAAGTGCTCGCCAATCACCTCAAGAAGGGCAGCAACTACTAAACAGCGTATTCCCGAAAAGTGGTTCCGGTTTTCGGATAAGAATACGCCAAGCTCTAAAAAGCCTCAAAGCAATCATAGTTGCGCTGGCGATGGATCAGGCCATCCTTAAAGTCCATGCAAACGGTACTGTGAGAGCGCATTGTATCACCCGGTGACAGCGACCCGATGGAGACTGCAAGCTCTCCCTCCCAGATGAACTCCAGCATAACGCGGTCATCTGAGGCCAGTTCATTGGAAACCCGGTAGCTTTGCTTGCGTAAAATGCCCTTGGAGCGGGTAAAGTCAGCGACCAGCTGATCCACTGTCCGATGATCACCCTTAGGCTTCAGTTGATTGGGCAGCTCGGTCTGTTCCGCATCTTCTGTGTAGAAGCTTTTCAGAGCATCAAAATCAAATTCTTCCAGTGCCTTTAAAAATCTCTTCGCGCTAATCAGGTTCTCGTTTGCAGACATATCGCAGATCTCCTATATTAGAACATCGTTCTAGCAGGTAATAGAACGATGTTCTAGTCAAAATAGAATGGTGTTCTAGTGGCCAGCGAAAACAATCGATATCAATCCATTCTGGATGCAGCCTTGGAGCTGTTTCTCAAGCAGGGCTATGCAAACACGTCTATTGCGCAAATCCGCAGCAAAAGCGGCGCCACGACAGGCAGCATCTACCACTTCTTCAAAGGCAAGCCGGACATAGCCGTGGCCCTGTGGGATCAGGCGGTGGCTGGCTGGACCAGAGAGACACGCAACACCCCGCAAAGTCCAAGTGCTGAGGACACCATCAAAGCCTCCGTCAACGGCCTGCTGCGCTGGGGAAGCGCCAATCCCGATCTGTTCCGCCTGTTTGAGGAGCTTAAGGTCAAAGCCCAGTCAGAAGAAGACTTCGCTCCCATCAAGCAACAGATGGAAAAGGTCCACATGCAGGGAGAGGCCCTCTATGCCACATGGCAGGTGCTGGGCGCTGTAAAGCCAATCTCCTGGTCTGTCGCTTCCGCGCTGATCGTCGGCCCAGCCTACACACTGCTCAGCACAGAGCGCGTTGTTTCCGATAAGGATAGAGAGTTCCTCGTCAACATGGCATGGGAAGCGGTGAAGAAGTAAGGGCAGGGACTAGAACGAACCCAGCACTTTGATGATTTGCTCACGGGTGTTGGGCGTAAAGTGCAGCGCCCGCCACCCCATATCCAGCGCGGACATGATGTTCTCTTCCCGGTCATCAATCAGCAGCATCCGGTGCGCCGGAACATCCAGCTCACCCGTTATGTGCATGAAAAACTCTGCGCTGGGCTTGGCAACGCCCATACGCCCGGAGGAGAACACCGTCTCCACCCGGTCCCTGTACCCCATATCCTCTTCAATATAGCGGGTACGCCGCGCACCATTGTTGGTGGCAATCACCTGCCGTACATGGGTTTTGGAGAGCTTGCGCATCAATGCCAGCAGATCGAAGTCCGGGTGGGCGTCCTTCTCAAACCAATAAAGCAGAAACGCATCCAGATCGCCCGTGTACGCCGCTTTCTCCGCCCAACGGCCCAGCAAATCACGCAGGTCCAGACGCCCCACCAGAACCTCATCAAAGTCCTCGGTAAACATCTCCTTGGCAAAGGCGTTCCAAGAGATGCCCATGTCCTCTTCGAACTGCTGCATCCAGATAAAGCGGTCATTGACGATATTGCGGTTGAGCACCCCGTCGAAATCCCAGGCGATAACATCGATATCCTGCAACATGGATGGCCCTCAAGCTTAAAACCGTATGCTATGAAACCCCAGAACCGGCACCTCTTGCAAGCCGAAGCACTCAGGGGGATGCAGCAAAACCCACGGCGCGTTTCAAGAAATCGTCAACTCACGAATTTTTTGCGCCTGCTTTCTTGACAATTTGAGCGTTACCCGTGATCTGTCTGTGCAAAGAGAACAAGTCTAGAACGCCAGAGTTATTGAGTACGCCAAGCATGTCTAAGCCAGAAAAACCACAAAGGTTTGCCTCCGCATGTCCTCACGATTGCCCATCCACGTGTGCGGTCGAGGTCGAAGTACATGCAGACGGACGCATTGGCCGTATTCATGGCACGCGCGACAACGACTACACCGCTGGCGTCATCTGCGCCAAAGTCGCCAGATACTCCGAGCGCTTGCACCATCCGGACCGCCTGACCAAGCCTTTACGCCGCACAGGCCCCAAAGGCTCCGGACAGTTCGAAGAGATCAGCTGGGAAGAGGCGCTTCAGGACATCTCAGAAAAGTTCCTGGAAGCGGAAAAGAAGCACGGCCCGCAAACCGTCTGGCCTTATTTCTTCGCGGGCACCATGGGCCTTGTCCAGCGCGATAGTATCAATCGCCTGCGCAATGCCAAAAGCTACTCGGGCATGTACCAGACTTTCTGCACCAACATGGCGTGGACAGGCTACATCGCAGGCACGGGCAAGCTCGCTGGGCCGGACCCGCGCGAAATGGCACTTGCTGATACGGTTGTTGTTTGGGGCACCAATCCAGTGGCGACGCAGGTCAACGTCATGACCCACGCCATCAAAGCCCGTAAAACCCGCAAGGCCAAGATCGTTGTCATCGACGTCTATAAGACCGAGACCATGAAACAGGCCGACATCGGCCTTGTCCTGAAGCCGGGCTCCGACGCTGCACTCGCCTGTGCCGTCATGCATGTCCTGTTCCGTGATGGCTATGCCGACCGCGCCTACATGGAAAAATACGCCGACGTACCTGCAGAGCTGGAAGAGCACCTGAAGACCCGCAGTCCTGAATGGGCCAGCGAGATCACAGGCCTCACCGTGGAGCAGATCGAAGAATTTGCCAAACTGGTCGGCGAAACCAAAAAGACCTACTTCCGCCTCGGCTACGGCTTTACCCGTCAGCGCAACGGCGTTGTCTCCATGCATGCGGCCAGCTGTATCGCTGTCGTGGGCGGGCACTACCAATACGAAGGCGGCGGAGCGTTTCACAACAACGGGGCAATCTTCGGCCTCAACATGGCGATGGTCGAAGCTCACTCGCTGCACGACAGCTCAATCCGCAAGCTCGATATGTCTCAGGTTGGCCGTATCCTGACAGGTGATAAAGAAGCGCTCATGGATGGCCCTCCGATCACCGCCATGCTCATTCAAAACACCAATCCGGTGTCTGTAGCCCCGGAGCAGACCCTCGTGAAAGAAGCTTTGCCCGCGAAGACCTGTTCATCGTGGTTCATGAGCAATTCATGACTGAAACTGCCATGATGGCCGATATCGTCCTGCCAGCAACCCAGTTTCTGGAGCACGACGACATCTACAAAGGCGGTGGACACCAGAACATCCTGTTTGGTCCAAAACTGGTCGATGCCCCGGGCGACGCCAAGCCGAACCTTTATGTGCTGAATGAACTCATCAAACGCCTCGGCGGAGAAGAGCACGAAGCCCACAAGATGACCTCTCGCGAGCACATCGACTGGATGCTCAAAAACTCCAAGTATCCCGGTGGGCTAAAAGAGCTGGAAGAAAAGCGTTGGCTTGATTGCCAGCCAGACTTTGAGGAAGCGCACTACATCAATGGGTTCGGCTACGAAGACGGCAAGTTCCGCTTCAAGCCAGACTGGGCCAAGGTGCCTGCGCCAAACAATGGTCCGATGGGGCCATGGCAAAACATGCCAACCCTGCCGGACCACTGGGACGTCAACGAGCTACCGACACAGGACCATCCACTCCGGTTGGTCACTTCGCCGTCACGCTCGTTCCTGAACTCCACGTTCAACGAGACCCCAAGCTCTGTAAAGAAGGAAGGCCGTCCAACAGCCATGCTGCACGCGGAAGACGCTGCTGCGCTGGGCGTGGAAGAGGGCGACAAGATCATCCTCTCCAACCACCGCGGAGAAGTCATTCTGCACGCCGCTGTCGGTGATCGTCCGCAAAAGGGCACAGTGGTCGCAGAAGGCATCTGGCCAAATGCGGCACATGAAGGTGGAAACGGCATCAACACGCTCACCAGCGCCGACCAAACCGCCCCCTTCGGCGGCGCCGCCTTCCACGACATCCACATCGCGGTGCGCAAGGCGTAAGGCAGTTCTCCTCGATATATTGGGAGCGGTGATCCCGTTCCTTTAATATGTGAGAGTGATGTTTTCCTCAGTTCACAAATATTGAACGCATATGTGAACGAAAAAGAGCCCTCATAGTATTAAGCGACACTCCGAACTTTATCAGGTGACCTAAGGTATTTTTACTTAAAGGGTTCCGATTGAGTTTTATGACTCAGCGTTAGTCTGATGTAGTGAAGGGTGTTAGGATGAGTGGATTAAGTATTGGTGGTTCAAGTAACTTTCACGGTGCTGTCGAAAATCTTGTAAATCGGGCTCGTGTTGAGCATGCGACCCAGTTAAATGTAGATACAGATGATCTGATCGTTTCTTTTGGCCGTCGGGAAGGGGATCCGAAGACAGGGGAGCGGATCTATTCTGTTCAGGTTGATCTGCCACAGCATAAGCGTGGGCTTGGAGACAATCTCAAATCTGCTGCAAGTGCTTTGTCACACGGCCAGTTTGCCAACGTGAAACAATCCCTGTCAGATGCATCGAGAAGTATCGGTCATTTCTTAGGACGAACCCAAAGCTCTCCGGAACAGGCGAAAGACAACTGGGTGCCTTTCATGGAGCTGGCAGAACAGACGATCGCTCAGACAATAAAGCAGGCGTCTACCAAGGCAGAACCTGTCGTTGACCTGAAAGCAATGATGGTCGGTATTCAGGCCAGCGTTTTTGAAGGTGTTGAGTATAATGAGCAGGATGGCTCTCATCGCAAACTCGCTGACGTCGGCAAGGTTGATATCCGCAGCCTGAAAGCTTTGGATGCTGCTGTCTCAGGCGCTCAGGGGCGCATTTTGGGCTACGCAAGCAGCATCCGAGCCGCTGAGGTCTCAGGCTCTGGCGTGCAGCAAACGCCTCTTTACGATACTCCACGTCTGCCAGCACAGCCTCTATACGATACCCCGCGTATGCCGGCGCAACCTCTGTATGATACCCCGCGCCCGCAACCGCATCACTACGATGTTCCGAAGTCACAGCACCCATACGATCATCTGGAGCCAAAGGCGACTGCGGCCCCAACATATGATGAAGTGCACACCGGCACCGTCCTCCAGAACGTGGAAGCACAGAGCTTGGGTAAGGACACTGAAAGCTATTCCGCACGGCGTACAGTGGAAATCACGAACCGCAACTTCGGAACCAACTTCCAAAGCCTGGATGAGCTAAATAAATTCATGGAAGGGAAGGACGTCTACATCGACGGCTACATGGCTCAGCTGCAGACGACAGGAGAGTTCAAAACCTTCGAGTCATATTTTGCTCAGTTCAACAGGCCAGTACCTCAGGCATCCCAGCAGGTAACGCCACCAGCTGAGTCCAATGTCAACTATGCTGATTTGGAAACAGCACCTGACGAAGATGGTATCGAGCAGCCAGACGTTCAGACTGAGCGCAGTGCAAAGGACCAGTCCAAAATGGTAAAACTCGAAGATTTGGTTCTGCAGGAAGGTGAAGTTCTGATCTGACGTTTTTTGATGGGCGGTAGCTTGGTACCAACTTCGCTTTGAACGCAGAAAAAACGCAAATCGCGCAAACGAACGCACATAGCAACGCAAACGAAAAAAGGCCGCAGACACAAGCGTCTGCGGCCTTTTGTGTGTCTCTTTAAAAAGAGCCTTATCCTATTAGCAAATAAGGCTTTCTTCCGTTTGCTCAGCGCCGTCAATCTTCACGCGAAAGCCGTCCACGGACGCTTTGCCGCTTGCAACAGCCTCCAGAGCCTTCGGATAGATCTGATGCTCAACCGCCAGCACACGCGCCGCAAGAGTATCCGGGTTATCCCCGTCCAGAACGGGGACAGCACCTTGTGCGATGATCGGGCCCACGTCCATTTCAGCGGTGACAAAGTGAACCGTCGCCCCATGAATGCGAACGCCTTCGGTGAGCGCCCGCTCATGAGTATGCAGACCCGGAAAGCTTGGTAGCAGAGCAGGGTGGATGTTGATCATCCGACCTTGCCACTGGTTCACGAACCACGGTGTCAGCAAGCGCAAAAAGCCAGCCAGAACAAGCAGCTCTACATTGTGTTGCTCCAGCATTGCGTGCAGATCACGCTCAAACGCCTCACGGTCCTTGCCATAAAGCTTGTGATCCAGCGCGAACGTCGCAAAGCCCTCGTCAGCAGCCCGTTCCAGACCTTTTGCGTCAGGTCGGTTGGAGCCAACCACGACAATTTCCGCCGGATAATCAGGGGCTTTTGCTGCCTCAATAAGAGACAGCATGTTAGAGCCACGCCCTGAAATCAAAACACCAACGCGTTTCTTAGGCTGCGTGCTCATTTGGCAAAACCCAGCGCGCCGTCAAACACAACCTGCTCAGCCCCGTCCTGCGCTGCTTCCAGCGTGCCGAGAGTCACGACAGTTTCACCTTCACGCTCAAGCACTTCGCGCACGGCCTCAGCTTTGTCAGCCGCAACCGCAACCACCATGCCAACACCGCAGTTGAACGTGCGCAGCATCTCAAACTGCTCAATACCGCCAGCCTCAGCCAGCCAGCCGAAGACAGCAGGGGAGGAAATCGCAGAAAGATCGATCCGTGCAGCCAGCCCTTCTGGCAGAACGCGCGGCAGGTTCTCAGGAAGACCACCGCCGGTGATATGCGCCAGAGCTTTGACGCCATTGGTTTCTTTAATAGCTGCCAGAAGCGGCTTCACATAAATGCGGGTCGCTCCATCAGCGCTTCGCCAAGGGTTTTGTCCGCATCAAACGGAGCTTTGTCAGCCCACGTCAGGCCAGAAACCTCAACGATCTTGCGAACCAGAGAGAAGCCGTTGGAGTGAACACCGGAGGAGGCGAGACCAAGCAGAACGTCACCTTCGCCAATATCCTTGGATGGCAACAGTGTACCGCGTTCAGCCGCGCCAACCGCAAAACCAGCCAGATCATAATCACCAGCCGCATACATGCCCGGCATTTCAGCCGTCTCACCGCCGATCAGTGCCGCACCGGAGATCTTGCAGCCCTCTGCAATCCCCGCAACAACATCAGTCGCCATGTCCACGTCCAGCGCGCCAGTGGCAAAATAATCAAGGAAGAACAGCGGCTCAGCACCTTGCACCACAAGGTCGTTCACGCACATGGCAACCAGATCAATCCCCACGCCGCTATGAACATTGGTGTCGATCGCAATTTTCAACTTGGTGCCCACGCCATCATTGGCCGCCACAAGAACAGGGTCTTTAAATCCGGCGCCTTTCAGATCAAACAGACCGCCGAAGCCGCCAATATCACTGTCAGCACCCGGACGACGCGTTGCTTTTACCAATGGGCTGATACGCTTGACCAGTGCGTTCCCGGCGTCGATATCGACCCCCGCTTGTGAATAGGTAAGGCCGTTTTTACCGTTCTGGTCCTGGCTCATGGATACTGCTCCGCATCATCAAGAGTGTGGCGGCGGGGCCGCCTATGTAATTTGGCGGCATAAAAACAAAACTGCAGGGAATTGCAAGGCCGAAACAGGGAGGAATCGCAGCTGGTATCTCAGAAAAACGCAGATCTGTGCAGAACCAGCTAAGCTTTTGCAAATAAATGACGCTTTGAAAATCTCTTCATTTGAGGGAAAGATTTTCACCCCTATGAAGGTTCCCTCTAAATCATGCTGGCAAAATGGTGGAGTAGCTACTCTGGCAAACCTGATGCTGCGACTTGACGTAATAAGTCTATCGAAACTACAACCAACGTAAATTTTAAAGATGAGTTTGCGAGCAACCGCACCGCCGAAGATCCGGCTGGCCGCCGGGCTCTTGGAGATCGTTTATGAGTGTAAACAAGCAGTTGTTCTTCTGGTTGCTGTCCTTAGCAGCCTTCATTCTGTTTCTGACAGTATTTCAGGGCATCCTGCTGCCGTTTGTCGCCGGCATGGCACTGGCCTATCTGCTTGATCCGATCGCCGATTATCTGGAAACCCACGGTTTCGGTCGCATCTGGCCACGGTCACCATCCTGCTTATCTTCCTCATCGTCTTCGTCGCAGCCCTGCTGATCCTCCTGCCAATCCTCGGTAAGCAGCTGATCGCGTTTCTGGACTACCTGCCAGAACTGGCCGCAAACCTCGAAACCTTACTCCGCGAAGGCCTCGGCCCGCAGCTGGACCGCCTCGCCAACCTGTCAGGGCAGGGCCAGAAAATTGACTGGGGCGCCTTCGTCGGTCAGGCAGCCAACTTTGTCGGCGGATTGCTCTCCTCCATCTGGAGCGGAGGCCAAGCCCTCATCTCCATCATCGGTCTGGCAGTCGTCACACCTGTGGTTGCCTTCTATCTGCTGCTCGATTGGGACAACATGATCGAGCGCATCGACAGTTGGCTCCCACGCGACTACCAGCAGACCATCCGCACCCTTGCACGGGATATGGATTCCGTGGTCGCTGGCTTCGTGCGCGGACAGGTCCTCATGTGCCTGATCCTCGGCACGTTCTACGCCGTTGGCCTGCTCATTGTTGGCCTGAAATTCGGTCTGCTGATCGGTCTCACTGCCGGCCTCATCAGCTTCATTCCATATGTGGGCGCAATTGTCGGTTTCGGCCTCTCAATCGGCGTCGCTCTGGTCCAGTTCTGGCCTGATCCATTCATGATCGGTGCTGTACTTGCCGTTTTTGTTGTAGGTCAGTTCCTCGAAGGAAACGTCCTTCAGCCCAAACTTTTGGGTGGAAGTGTCGGTCTTCACCCTGTCTGGCTCATGTTTGCACTGTTCGCTTTTGGTTCTCTGATGGGATTTGTGGGGATGTTGATAGCAATTCCTGCCGCAGCAGTGGTTGGGGTACTAGCAAGATTTGCTCTCAGGCAATATCTTGCTAGTTCGCTTTATGCAGGTCACTACAAAAATACCAATAAGACGGAAGGACTGGAATGACAGGATCGACAGGGCCACAACAATTGCCTTTGGTCTTGCCCCATGAGGAGGCATTGGGGGTTGATGATTATCTGGTTTCAACTTCAAATCAGGCTGCATTCAATCTGGTTACCAACTGGCCGGAATGGCCATCTCCAATCGTAACCCTGCAAGGCCGATTGGTTCGGGTAAAACACATCTGGTCAACGCCTGGCAGGAGCTCAGCGGCGCACAGATTGTCGGCGGCGATGAACTGGAATACCTCGACCTGACTGCACTGGCAGAAGCCGGTCCGGTTGCGGTGGAAGATCTGCACGCAGGCTTTGATGAAGCCTCTCTGTTTCACCTGTTCAACGCGGTGCGACTGACAGGCGGCAACATGCTGATGACCACCCGCGAGTGGCCACACACGTTCGACCTGAAAACCAAGGACCTTGCGTCCCGTTTTCGCGCAGCAACCCCTGTGCAGGTTGAAGAACCGGATGACATGCTGCTCGCAATGGTCATGACCAAACATTTTTCAGATCGTCAGGTAACTGTTGACTCCAGTGTGATAGATTACCTCGTGATACGAATTGAACGGTCACTGGATGCTGCGCGCAATGTTGTAGACATGCTGGACAGGCACGCACTGGCGACGGGTCGGAAGATTTCTCGCGTCATGGCCTCCAAAATCTTGGAGAGTATGGGCGAGTAGCCACCTGGCTTTATTTTCCCGTCAAAAATGTGTGGTCTAAATGACCAGAATCATACAATTGCCAGCGCAATCGCCAGATAATCTTAGGCGAGGTGCGCCGATATTGGCGAACCCGGTCCACGGGCTGCGGAGGTACACGGAATGAATGAGTTTACGGAAATGAACGCTTTGGAAGACGAGACCACCGACACCGCAGATTATGAGGTGAACACAGGGCTGGCTCTGATGCAAAAGCCAGAGCGCTTTGTAAACCGTGAGCTCTCGTGGCTACAGTTCAACCGCCGCGTTCTGGAAGAGTCCATGAATCCGAGCCATCCGCTTCTGGAGCGGCTCCGGTTCCTGTCCATCTCGGCCAACAACCTTGATGAGTTCTTCATGGTGCGTGTGGCTGGTCTGCGCGGCCAGCAACGGGCAGATGTGACAACCATCTCTGATGACGGCCTGACGCCGCCAGAGCAACTGGAAAAGATCTCTGTAGAGGTCAGCAAGCTGCAAAGTGAGCAGCAGGCACGCTTCCGCCAGTTGCGTTCAGAGCTGGCGGATGAAGGTATCTTCATCGTAGAAGCCAGAACATGAGTCAGGCAGAGACCGATTGGCTGGAAGAGTACTTCCTCCAGCACATCTTCCCGGTTCTCACACCACTGGCCATTGATCCGGCGCATCCGTTCCCGTTTATCCCAAATCTGGGTTTCTCGCTGATTTTGGATCTGCGTCCGGTGGATGGTGGGGCAGGCATGACAGCGCTGCTGCGTATGCCAAGCCAGATTGGCCGCTTCGTTGTGTTGCCAACACCGCGTGATGCAGGGCCAAAAGCCACCCGTTTCATCCCGATTGAAACCATCATCTCGCTGTTCATCGGCAAACTCTTCCCGGGCTATGAAGTCTGCGGCAAAGGCGCGTTCCGCGTGCTGCGCGATTCAGACTTGGAAATCGAGGAAGAAGCGGAAGATCTCGTGCGTGTTTTTGAAACCGCACTGAAGCGCCGCCGCCGTGGGTCTGTGATCCGGCTGGAGATTGAAGAAAGCACACCGGAAAGCCTGCGTGCTTTTGTGGCCAATGAGCTGGAAGTGACGGAAGAGGAAACCTTCCTTGCCAACGGTCTTCTGGCGCTGAACGATCTGTCTCAGGCGGTAAACGTCAAGCGTGACGACCTCAAGTTCCCACCATACAGTCCACGCTATCCGGAACGCATCCGTGAGCACGGTGGTGATTGCTTTGCTGCGATCCAGCAAAAAGACATTCTGATCCATCACCCTTATGAGAGCTTCGACGTTGTCGTCCAGTTCCTCCGTCAGGCGGCGCAGGATCCGGATGTTGTGGCGATCAAGCAAACACTGTACCGCACATCCAACAACTCACCAATCGTGAAGGCACTGGCAGAAGCGGCGGAAGCCGGTAAGTCTGTGACCGCGCTGGTTGAGCTCAAAGCACGCTTTGATGAAGAAGCCAACATCCGTTGGGCGCGAGATCTGGAACGTGCTGGCGTTCAGGTGGTCTTCGGCTTCCTTGAGCTGAAAACCCACGCAAAAGTCTCCATGGTCGTGCGCCGCGAGCAGGGCGGCTTGAAAACCTATTGCCACTTCGGCACCGGCAACTACCACCCAATCACCGCGCGCATTTACACCGATCTATCTTACTTCACAGCTGAGCCAGCCATGGCTCGCGATGCTGCCAAGGTGTTCAACTACATCACTGGTTATGCTGAGCCGGGTGAGCTGGAGCGTCTCGCCGTCTCTCCAATGAGCCTGCGTGCGCGCATCATTCAGCACACAGAAGAAGAAATCGCCCACACCAAGGCGGGCCGTCCGGGCCAGATCTGGATGAAGATGAACTCGCTGGTGGATCCGGGCGTCATTGATGCTCTGTACCGGGCCAGTCAGGCCGGGGTGCAGATCGATCTAGTCGTGCGCGGCATTTGCTGCCTGCGCGCAGGCGTGCCGGGCCTTTCTGACAACATCCGCGCAAAATCAATTGTGGGAAGATTTCTGGAGCACAGCCGTATCTTCTGCTTTGGCAATGGTCACGGGTTGCCCTCAGATGAAGCCCATGTCTATATCTCCTCAGCGGATATGATGCCGCGCAATCTGGATCGCCGGGTTGAGACACTTGTGCCTGTTAAAACACCAACAGTTCACAAGCAGATTCTCGACCAGATCATGGTTGCGAACTTAGAAGATAATCAACAAAGCTGGCGTCTGCTTCCAGACGGTAGTCATGAGCGCATTGTTGCAGAACCAGACGAAGATCCGTTCAACGCACACAAGTTCTTCATGACGAACCCATCTCTGTCTGGTCGTGGTAGCTCGCTACAGGGTGATAGCCCGAAACTTTTTGTAGAACGGCCAAATAGTGACAGATATCTCGACGAGTGATGAGCCTCGAGGACGATTTACAGAACCCGGACCAATAGCAATCATTGATATTGGTTCCAACTCTGTCCGTCTTGTAATTTATGAAAGACTGGCGCGTAACCCGACAGCGTTGTTCAATGAAAAAATCCTTGCAGGACTGGGGCGCGGCGTAGGTGCCACAGGCCGCTTGGGAGAAGAAAATGTAGCCACTGCACTGCGTGCATTGGTGCGGTTCCGTCGTGTCTGCGATCATGTCGGTGTCATCAAACTGCACATACTGGCAACCGCAGCTGCTCGTGAAGCCGAGAACGGCGCTGACTTCATTGCAAAAGTAGAAAACATCTGCCGTGCCAAGGTGCAGATCCTGTCTGGCCGCGACGAAGCATTCTACTCTGCCATGGGCGTTTACTCCGGCTTTTGGCGTGCAGATGGTCTTGTTGGCGATCTGGGCGGCGGATCTCTGGAACTGGTTGACATCAGTGCTCATGGTATTGGTGATGGCCGCACATTCCCGCTTGGCGGCATTCGCCTGCAGGAGTCTTCTGAAAAAGACCTTGCACTCGCTAATGAAATCGCCCGCGAAGAGCTGGAGAAAGCCGATTGGTTGGCAAAGCCAAAGACCGCAACTTCTATGCAATTGGCGGTACCTGGCGTTCATTGGGTCGCTTGCATCTGTACCAACAGGGCTATCCGCTGCACGTGATGCATGATTATACCGTGCCTGCAGAAGTTATGATTGACTTCTGTGAGCAGCTCATGCGCGATGACCTGAGCAATGAGCCAAGCATTCAGGTGATCTCCAAGGCGCGTCGGGCACTTCTGCCTTACGGTGCAACTGTGATGCGTCAGACACTGCTGCACTGTCAGGCCGATCAGGTCGTCTTCTCTGCACTCGGCGTACGTGAAGGCTATCTCTATGATCAGCTTGATGAAGAAGGCAAGAAGCAGGATCCACTGATCACCGCAGCGCACGAGCTCGGCGTTCTGCGGGCTCGTGATCCTTCCTATTCAGCCGAAGTGGTTGAGTGGAGTGAGCAAGCCATGCGTGTTGCTGGTGTTGATGAGAGTGAGGGCGAACGCCGCCTGCGCATATCAGCGTGTCAGCTCACAGATATTGGCTGGCGGGCACACCCGGACTATCGTGGTCAGCAGTCACTGAACATTATTTCCAACGGCGGCTTTGTCGGCATCGATCACGCGGGCAGGGCCTATTTGGCACTCACTGTGTTCTATCGCTATGAAGGCCTGATGGATGATGCTCTGTCTCCTGCAATCCGTAGCTTGAGCAACCCACGCCTGATGAAGCTGGCGCGCATTCTTGGCGCGACTTTGCGTGTGGCCGCTTTGATCAGCGCTTCCATGAAAGGCGTGCTGCTTAAGAGCAAGCTGTCTCTGGTCAATGGCAAGCTCGTCCTGGCACTGCCAGCAGAACTTGCAGACATGCAGGGCGACCGCCTGACCAAACGCCTGAACCAGCTCGGAAGAGTGATGGATCTGGAAGCTGAAGTCAGAGTGCTTTAAGCCATCCAGCATAGATGCAAATAAGAAAGCCCCGACAAATCTTGCCGGGGCTTTTCTTATTTATCAGTAGCTTATATTGAAAGGCGGATTCAAAATCTCAGATCAGGATTTTGCTTTTCCGTTACGGCTACCACGACGGCGGGAGCTGTTTTCAACGCGCTCAACCGGCTCGCCTTGCTCGCAGATGACAACCTGACGACCATTAAAGGCAAGGCCGATTTCACCCTTCTTCAGGCGAAGGGCATCTTCACCAAAGAGTTCTCTGCGCCAGCCGGAAAGAGCCTGTACATCTGCTTCATCATGGGAAGCAATCTTGTCCAGATCATCCACGGTCGCAATCACCTTTGGCGCAACACCAAAGCTTTCGCTCTTCATCTTCAAAAGCACTTTGAGCAGATCAACGGCTGCAGATGCACCATCCGGAGAAGGGCGGCCCTTTGGAACTTCAGGCAGATCTTCTTCTGCAATGGCCATAGCGCGCTTCACAGCATTGAGGATCTCTTCCGCATGGCGAGAGCGCTCAAAACCGCGTGGAATGGTGCGCAGATGGCCAAGGGCTTCTGAAGTTTGAGGCTTTTGCGTAGAGACCTCAAAAATCGCATCGTCCTTGATGACGCGGTTGCGCGGAATATCGCGCTTTTGCGCTTCCTGCTCACGCCAGAAGGCCAGCTCTTTCAACACAGCAAGGTCACGCGGCTTGCGAACACGCAGTTTCATGCGCTGCCACGCCTTTGCCGGATCACTGCGATAGGTGTCGATGGAAGACAGGGTTGCCATCTCATCTTCTACCCAATGGCTGCGGCCTTTCTGCTCCAACTGCTTTTTCAGGAACAGATAGACTTCGCGCAGGTGGGTCACGTCAGCCAAAGCATAAGCAAGCTGCTTGTTGGTCAAAGGACGGCGGGACCAGTCGGTAAATCGAGAGGATTTATCAATCCGCTCACCCGTCACTTTGGACACCAGCTGGTCGTAGGAAACGGAATCTCCGAAACCACAAACCATGGCGGCAACCTGGCTGTCGAACAAAGGTGAGGGCACAAAACCGCCCAGATGGTAGATTATTTCAATATCTTGCCGTGCTGCATGGAACACCTTCACGATGTCCGTATTGCGCATCAATGCAAAAAAAGGTTCAAGATCCAGATCTTCAGCCAGCGCATCAACCAACACAGCGTGATCTGGATTGGCGATTTGGATCACGCAGAGTTTTGGCCAGAAGGTGGTTTCCCGCAAAAACTCGGTATCAACTGTTACGAAATCTGAATTAGCAAGCTTGGCACACGCTTGCGCAAGCTCTTCTGTAGTTGTGATCATCTTCATGGTGACAAAGTCTATAGCGCAAGCGAAGGTGCTTGTCCCTATCTAACTTTCTCGTTTTCTCATCAAGTGGTTGTAAATGTCGATTTTTGCTCTCTGGCGACCAAAGGGTCGCAGTCAAAGCCTCGCGAAAACCACGTAGGTAGAGGAAACTCGGGAAATGTCTGCAAGAAACAGCGCCAAAGTCACTCACTTACTTGACTTTAGGGTGCTGACATGTCTTTTCCAGCCGGATGACCTTTTGAATGGGTCAACCAGTTTCTGAATTTTATGATTCACTTGAATACCACTGAGGACGCTATGCATCGTTATCGAAGCCATACCTGCGGAGAGCTGCGGGCAAACAATGTAGGTGAAACCACTCGCCTTTCTGGCTGGGTACACCGTGTACGCGATCACGGCGGCCTGCTGTTCATCGACCTGCGTGACCACTACGGCATTACGCAGTGTGTTGTTGATCCGGACTCCGCAGCCTTCAAGCTGGCTGAAACCGTCCGCTCCGAATGGTGCATTCGCATCGATGGCGACGTGAAGAAACGTTCTGACGAAACCATCAACGAAAACCTCGGCACCGGGGAAATCGAAATCTTTATCCGCGATATGGAAGTTCTCGGCGACTCTCAGGAGCTGCCTCTGCCAGTCTTCGGCGAACTGGAATATCCGGAAGACATCCGCCTGAAATACCGCTTCCTAGACCTGCGCCGCGACACCCTGCACGCAAACCTGATGAAGCGCACCAAGATCATCAACTCCATGCGTAAGCGCATGAATGATGCGGAATTCAACGAGTTCCAGACACCAATCCTGACCGCGTCTTCCCCAGAAGGTGCACGCGACTTCCTGGTGCCATCTCGTATTCACCCAGCAAGTTCTACGCACTGCCACAGGCACCACAGCAGTTCAAACAGCTGCTTATGATGTCTGGCTTCGACAAGTACTTCCAGATCGCGCCATGTTTCCGCGACGAAGATCCACGCGCTGACCGCCTGCCGGGTGAGTTCTACCAGCTCGACGTGGAAATGAGCTTCGTAACTCAGGAAGACGTGCTGCAGACCATGGAACCAGTGATCCGCGGTGTGTTTGAAGAATTCTCCGAAGGTAAGCCAGTTACCAAAGAATTCCCGCGCATTCCTTACGCTGAAGCGATCCGCAAGTACGGCTCCGACAAGCCTGACCTGCGTAACCCGATCGAAATGCAGGAAGTAACCGAACACTTTGCTGGCTCCGGCTTCAAAGTCTTCGCACGCATGATCGAGAGCGATCCAAAGGTTCAGGTTTGGGCAATTCCAGCTCCTAAGGGCGGCTCCCGTGCATTCTGTGACCGCATGAACTCATGGGCACAGAGCGAAGGTCAGCCAGGCCTCGGCTACATTTTCTTCCGCAAAGAAGAAGACACAATCGCAGGCGCAGGCCCAATTGCGAAAAACATCGGCGCTGAGCGTACCGAAGCTGTCCGCACACAGCTTGGCCTTGACGAAGGCGATGCAGTGTTCTTCGCAGCTGGCGACCCTAAGAAGTTCGCTGACTTTGCTGGTAAGGCACGTACCCGCGCCGCTGAAGAGCTGAACCTGATCGACGAAGATCAGTTCGCACTTTGCTGGATCGTGGACTTCCCAATGTACGAATGGGACGAAGAAAACAAGAAAGTTGACTTCTGCCACAACCCATTCTCCATGCCAGAAGGCGGTATGGACGGCCTTACCAACGTTGAGCCGCTTGAACTGAACGCCTACCAGTACGACGTCGTTTGTAATGGTTACGAAATTGGCTCCGGCGCGATCCGTAACCACCAGGTCGAAGTCATGAAGAAAGCCTTCGAGATTGCTGGTTACGACGAAAGCTGCTGGAAGAAAAGTTCGGCGGCATGTACCGCGCGTTCCAGTACGGCGCTCCTCCACACGGCGGTATGGCGGCTGGTGTTGACCGTATCGTTATGTTGCTGGTTGGCGCAAAGAACCTGCGTGAAGTGACCCTGTTCCCAATGAACCAGCAGGCACAGGACTTGATGATGGGGGCTCCAGGTGATGTGTTCCCAGCTCAGCTGCGCGATCTTCACATCCGCCTGAACCTGCCAGAAGCATAAGAGCCGCTGGCAGAAAAGCAGGTATGGCGAAGCTCGTCATAATGTTATAAATCTCATGAAAGGGCGGTCGTAGATCTACGGTCGCCTTTTCATCTTCTACCGGTAGCAAATTAAGCAGCTATGCTTAATTTCGCTGGAAAAGCTGAGGGTTTTAGGTGTTCGACGCCATAAGCAAAAAGCTGTTTGCGGACGATGAGGCGCTCCCAGCCTCATCCGCCGCCTTCTCCGTGAAAACTTCGGGCAGTACAAGTTCCAATACATGATCGCATTCGCCTTCATGCTGGTAGCCGCCGCCGCAGGTGCAGGCAGCGCAGCTATCATGAAGAATGTGATCAATCAGGTCTTCATCGATCGCAACATCACTATGGTCTATATGATTTCTGGTGCGGTGATGACCATCTTCCTCACCAAGGGTCTGGCAACCTACGGTCAAACAGTCGTTCTGAGTAAGATCGGGAACTCTATCGTTGCTAAACTCCAGCGAGATATGTTCGAGAAGGTGACCCGTCTGGGTGTCAAATATTTTGACCACACCACTTTCGGTGATCTGGCAACCCGCTTCAGCCACAATACAGGCGCTGCACGTGGCGTGATGGACCTGATTGTCCTGTCTGCAGGCCGTGATGTCATGTCTGTGATTGGCCTTGTCGGGGTCATGATCTGGCAGAACCCACTTTTGTCGCTGATCTCTATGATGATCATGCCGCCTGCGGTTTATGCGGTGTCGAAGCTTGTCCGGCGCGTAAAGAAGATTGCAAAGAGCCAGTTTGTATCTCAGACACTTATCCTCTCGCTCGTCAAGGAAATGGCTCTGGGCATCCGTGTTGTGAAATCCTTCAATTACGAAGGCAACATGCATAATGCGATGGAAGGGGCGGTATCCAGCGTTGAGCAACAGTCCAACAAGATCGCAAAGCTGAAGGCTCGTACGTCTCCTCTGATGGAAACTCTGGGTGGTATCGCGATTGCGATTATCATACTCTATGGCGGTTATAGCGTCATCGCCCTTGGTCAGGATCCAGGTGCCTTCTTCGCTTTTATCACAGCGTTGTTGCTGGCTTATGAGCCAATCAAACGTCTTGCTCGCCTTCAGGTAAACCTCAACACGCAGCTTGTTGGTGTTCGCTTAATGTATGAACTTCTGGATATGCCGGAAGAAAATCAGGAGAGCTCTGATAAGCCAAATCTTGTCGTCTCTAAAGGCCGCATTGAGTTCAAAAACGTTGAGTTCGACTACGGTGAAACCAAAGCCCTCAATGGCTTGGAATTGGTCGCAAAAGCGGGCGATGTGACAGCGCTTGTCGGTGCGTCTGGAGCTGGTAAGTCGACAGTCTTCTCACTGATTGAGCGCTTCTATGAGATCGACAATGGTGCGATCCTTATCGACGGTCAGGATATCCGTGACTTCAATATGGAGAGCTTGCGCAGCAACATCGCGATCGTTACGCAGGATACCTTCCTGTTTGATCGGACAATTAAAGAGAACATCCTTATTGGTCGGCCTGATGCGACCGATGAAGAAGTCATCGAAGCTGCCAAGAATGCGAATGCCCATGAGTTCATCGAGAAGATGGAGAAGGGCTATGACAGCAAGGCAGGTGAGGGCGGAACACGCCTTTCAGGTGGTCAGCGCCAACGTTTGGCGATTGCGCGTGCTATGCTTTCTAATGCTCCAATCCTGCTACTAGATGAGGCTACGTCTGCTCTGGATGCTGAATCTGAGAGTAAAGTGCAGACAGCTCTCGCTCGCCTGATGAAAGGGCGCACCACATTGGTGATTGCGCACCGCCTCGCAACTGTGCGCGATGCGGATACAATCCATGTTCTGTCACATGGCAAACTTCTGGAAAGTGGCACGCATAATCAGCTCTATGAGATGGATGGCTATTATCGCCATTTGTGCGAGCTTCAGTTCACCAACACGAAAGAAGAAACTCAGGAAGATTCATCAGAGGCCTGATGTTCCTCCTACAGTTTTAGCTCGGAGCAGAGAGCTCTTGAACGGTAATAGAAAAGCCGCTGTGATCACACAATCACAGCGGCTTTTCTTGTTTTAGGTCAGATGAACTTACTCAGTGTAAGTTACTGTCGCACCCAGCAGTTCAGGCAGTTGTTGAGGTGCCAGAGCAGCAAGACCACCCAGCTGCATGAGTGGGACTGCAGACTGTGGAGCCAGAGTTACGCGGATGTTGGTTGGCTTGCCAGCAAATTTCTTTGCAGCATTTGCCAGTTCCAGTGCAAACTCAGTCTCAGCCAGTGGGCCAGCTTGCTGAAGAGAGCCATCAATCATCATGGATGCCAGCATCTCAGCTGGAACGCCTGCCTGTTCAGCCTGTGCCGTTAACAACTCACTGATCAGTGGTGAATCCATCACTTCAATCTGTGCGCCTTTGAAGGTCGCCAGCGCAATCACAGCTTCTGCTTCATGCGGCTTTTCAAAGAGGGAACGCGGAATGCCGCCCAGTTGAATGTCAGCACGCAGCTTCAAGCCATTTTCCAGCTCAAACTCAAACTTCTCAAGAGTGAGATCTTCAGTGCTCTCATTCCAAGCGATTTTGAAGTCTTGTGTGAGATTGACACGCTCAATACCAAGACGGTCAAGCACACCTAGTACCATTGGCTCTTGAAGGAGCGCAGCATCAAAGCTCAGGCCACCAATGATTTCAGACAGGCTTGTTGGGATAGGGCCGATATGATTACCCATCTCAATGGTGAGCTTATCAAGGGAAACCGGAGTCGGCAGATCGTCTGCTTGCATGTTCAGGCCTGCAAGAGAAATGCGACCAATCGTTGGGATCGCCTTCATAGCTTCTGCTGGATCGGTTTCTGCGGCAAGAGAGCTTTCAATGATTGTACGCAAGCTAGGCCATGCGATATCTGCAATCTCAAACTCATTCAGATCAAACACTGCGTCATCGCCTTCGACGGCGCCGTGAAGACCTTCCAGCTTTAGTTGCCCCAGACTATTTGTTGTCAGATCTGTGGTTGATAGATGTTTGATTGCTAACTCAAAGCTTGGTGCCTTGGTGTCTTTCTTACGGGCACGGATTGGATCCCAAACCTTGACAGCCATATCATTCATGTCTGAGTAGGCAACAGAGAAAGAGCCAAGAGCATCAAGAAGACCAAATAGCTGCTCTACAGCTTCTTCGCTTTCTGGTTGGCTCGTGAGATTGTTAAATGCCTGCCATAGCTTGCCGGCATCTCCTCCAGACATGCGCACATCTTTGGTGACAGAGGCGCCTCCGCTGGATTCCATGACGCCAAATGGGGCAGATGCTGGTCCGCCCTCTGTCTTCATTGAGCTTGTGAAACTGCCAACACTGTACTCACCAACCAACAGGTCAGACGGGGCGTCGCCAGCACCTAACAATGCGAGCAAAGGTCGTACGTCTTGATTTTTGATTTCAAAGTCATTGTAGACAGTTTCAGATATCGTCGAAACATCACGACCGTCTGTAACAACTGATGTAGTTGAAGAGTAGGCGACTTTCTCAAAGGTGTTTAACGCGATTACGCCGTCTTTCGCTTTGGAAAAAACACCGTTCTTGATTGAGTACGTTCCAGTAACCGCGTCAGCAACAACAAAATCTGCAGTTGCCGCTGCAATGCTACCGCGATCATAAGAAATACGGGTTGCCGCTACGAGCAGTTGCTGAAACTCATCTGTTGTGATGCCGTCGGCTAGAACGGGCAGGTTAATCCAATTTTCAGTGTACCCTGAAACCACATAGCCTGTTGCACTGCTAGTGACTTTAAAGACATCATTGGAGGCCTGAGCTTCGGCGACGCTGTTGATGTTCTCTGTTTTGTCAAAGAAGCCGAGTTCGATGTTCACTGTATCAGTGGTGACCGTGTCAAAACTGAATGTTTCACCGTCGCGCGATGAGCCTTCATAGACTGCTTTAGGCGTGTTTATGATGTAGTAGACGCCAGCCTTCGGTTTGTCTTCGTCGAACGAAAATGAGAACATTCCTTCGATTGTATGATCCAGGATCTCAGTTTTCGATCCGTCATCAACCGCCTTTGCATAAGATGCTTTCTCTGCACCGTTTGCAAGGAACCAAGCATTGTACTTGTCAAGAAGATCGGATGCTGGGCTGGAAAGGGCAGGTTGGGCTGATAAACCTAATACAGTGATTGAAACGGCAAAAAATCCCTGCCGCTTAAAATTTTGGAAAGGCATTAAATAAACCTTCAATGGTCAGTAGGAGGGTTCCACGTTAGTTTACATTTGCTTCAAGCGCGATGCCAAGCAAAGAAATGATCGAGACGGGAGAAATTGCAGATACCCCAAGAATTTGTGTTACACTGATTGGTGCCTTAGGGGTAGCGCTCAGCGTGATACTCTGCGGATTTTGCAAAAAGCTATAAACCGCTTCCGTAAACTCCAGCTGCTTGGCTTGATCCGGTATCCTCTTAAACTGCTTTTCAGCGCGATCAGTCAACTGGCGGACATACGCTGATTTGGACTGGCCCTGCCGCTGTGCCTGCTGTTCCAAAACTTTATCCAGGCCGCCTTCATTAATCAGGGAAAGATCGAAGTTTGCCACAGCAGCACTTTGTAGCAGATCCAATGCAATAACGTTGTCTTTAGTCGCCAATTGAGCGATTTGTTCAACGACGGTATCAGTGAGGCCTTCTAGCTGAATAGACAGCTGCACAGAAAAGAGATCGTGCAAAACAATGGCTGCGCTGGGAATGTTCACTTCGCCTGTATCGCCGTTCCATTCGCCTTCAAAATCTATGTCTGCATTCACTTGCGGCAATCCCAACTCATCAAGAAGCTGCTGTTGGGGAGGGGCGAACATTGTTCGGTTCAGCGCGATATTTGCAACCTGAATGCTTGCGATAATCGGAAAACCACCATTGTTGATGTCAAAGTCAATCGTTACCCGCTCAATGGGCATGGATTGACCGCTGGAGCGGTCCTCAAACAGCAAGCCCATGACTTCGGCAGTGGAATAAAGCGAAGTGGGGAGATCTGATGCCGGATTTTTCAAATCATCTTCGTTAGGCAGATACAGATCCGTAATCGCAATCCTATCTGCTGAGAACTTGAAATCTGTTTCATCAATCTCAAAGTTCGAGGCTGCAAACGCGCCAACAAAAATCCGGCCGTCACTTTCCAGTGATGCCTGAGCAAGACCAAGATCACCGATCTTAAAACGCGTTGTTTTATCCGCAGTCGGGTAGCCTTCAATACCGCCAATTGAGAGCACGTCGTTATCAACCGTGACCGACCCTACATGTGTGAGCGTCAGGCCGCGATCCTGCAGGTTTTGCAAAAATGCCTTGGCAACAGGATTGTCTGTATTGATCTGAGCTGAAGCTGCGACTGCGAAGAAGCAGCTTAAAAAGAGAGCAAGGAAGAACGCAAAAGCAGAACAATGACGTGGTAACTCAGAACTGTGCATGTCTCGGCTCCAGGTTTGCCGCTTGAAGGCAGTTGGAGCGTAAAATGGCATAGTGAGGGTTAGGGGCACGTGTATATCACTGCAAAAAGTCAAATCACTCTAAGAGAAAACGAGCCGTATTTGCGCGTTTGGATGCAAATTTTGAAAGCATCTGGGGATCGTTTGGGGTGTTTGGATGATTTTTACAGTTTTAAGTAAGCCTTAATCATAGAAATAGGTAGCCGTAGTCTGCAATTTAAGGTCGTTGTTGTGTCTCGCCATTATTTCGTATTTGTCCGCGCAATTTTGGTTGCTTTGGGATTGG
This sequence comes from Pseudovibrio denitrificans JCM 12308, assembly GCF_001310815.1. Taxonomy (GTDB): domain Bacteria; phylum Pseudomonadota; class Alphaproteobacteria; order Rhizobiales; family Stappiaceae; genus Pseudovibrio; species Pseudovibrio denitrificans. Next base: position 257,028 of record NZ_BAZK01000001.1, on the reverse strand, counting down.
CGCTTCTGCCACTACTCATCGGAAATATGATCCTTGAGAACTTCGCGATGCATCAGGCGCGTAACGAGATGAACGCCATTGCAGACCGTTACATCTCTCGCAGTGAAGCGGCAATCTCCGATGTGGTGGAGGTTCTGCGCCAGATGCAGGTGAAAGGGCTGACGTCCTGTACGCGCCAAAATCAGGGCGAGTTTGAAAAGACGCTTTCAGAAAACGTCATCATCAACGCGATAGGGATCGTGGACCATCGCGGTGTGCCCATGTGTTATGTGCCAGCTCAGGTGCGCCGTGGAAGCAGCATTCTGCCCGCACTGAAGCCTGATGCGCCTCGCGTTGGGATTGGTATGTCCTGGATGGAGTATCAGGGCATCCGTACAGCGCTGGTCTCCTGGAAACTACGCAACGGCTGGCGTTTGGTCGCCAACATCTCTCCAACCGTTCTGGCTATCGAACCAGGCCCTGACTATCTGCGCCACGCTTCTGAAATCGAAGTACGTCTTGGCCGCGATCACGTCTGGGTGAACCCGGCCAACAGCAATCTGCCGGTGATCATGGGCAGCAATTTCATCGAAGAGTTTGCAGCCTCTACCATATATCCGATCAATGTGCGGATCAGAAGCGACCGTAATGCCGTCATGAGCCTCGTCGGAGAACTCAAGATTGTCGCTGTGATTGCCTGTTCTGGTATTGCCATCTTCCTCATTGCACTGGGTGTCTGGCTCTCCTGGAAACCGGAAAAGGATGCAGAAGACGACTTCGTTGCTTCAATACGCAATAACGAGTTCATCCCATACTACCAGCCTGTCGTTGATATCGTGACCGGCGAGCTGCAGGGCTGTGAGATGTTGATGAGGTGGCAGCTTCCCAACGGGAAAATGGTGCCGCCGGGCCAGTTCATGACCTATGCAGAAACCTCCGGCCACATTTTCGAGATGACCCGCAGCATCATGCGTCAGTCCATTGATGATCTGGGAGAACTCTATTCCAAACATCCAGAACTCAAGCTTTCTGTGAACCTGTTCGCAGGCCACTTCAACGATCGTTCCATCGTGGATGATCTTCTCGATATCTACGAGGATTCTCCAATCGCCCTCAATCAGGTGGTGATGGAAGTGACCGAACGCCAGCCTCTTGAAGATATCGATCTGGCCAGAAAAATCATCGCAGAACTGCAGGCACACGGCATTCGCGTTGCGCTGGATGATGTGGGAACAGGGCATGGCGGTCTGGCGTATTTGCAAAAGCTTGGCATGGATATCGTCAAGATCGATAAGATGTTCATCGACCCACTGGGCAGCGAAGAAAACGCATTCCGTCTGGTTGATGCCATAGCTGAACTGGCTGATACCATGAATATGGGCATCATTGCTGAGGGCGTAGAGAAGTACGAGCAAATCGTGCTGCTACGCGAGCTCGGCGTATCTTCCGCACAGGGCTACATCTTCTCTAAACCTCCACCGGCTCGCAAGTACCTTGAGTTTGCGGAAGATATCTTCACAGATCGCCGCAATCCGGTGAAGGTGCTGGAAGAGAAGAAAGAAGCCTCAGACGCTGCATTAGAGCAAGTCGCGTCTCAGGACAGCACCAACTAATCCACCCAAACTCGTTCGTACAGAGCCTTAGTTTATTGTCTGTTGAAGGGCATTAATCACGCAACCGTGCGCACAACTTTACACGCATCATGGAATAATCAATAATTATTCCATAATAATTAAAGGCATATGTTGGATAGATTACTATACTGCGAGGGCTTCCTAAGGGGATAGACTGATTTCTTGCTCTTGAAGGGGCGGCGGAAGACAGCATTCTACGGAACAAAGCAACTGGAAAAGAAATATTCACTCGCACGGGTTTAATTAGCTGCATGTGCCTCAGCACAGCCTTCAGCTTGGGTTAGCCTTTGCCAACCTCATCAATCGGAGCAAGGCTAACGATGAACCAGATCATAAAGGGTGCGGAATTGGAGAGCGCAGTTCCTGCAAATGTCTTTGTAGAAACAGTAACGGAAGTGACCCATTTCACGGACCGTCTTTTCCGGTTCAAAATCACGCGCCCAACAAGCTTCAGATTCCGCTCTGGTGAGTTTGTGATGATCGGTTTGATGATCGACGGCAAACCGCTGTTCCGTGCTTACTCTATTGCCAGCCCATCCTGGGATGAGGAACTGGAGTTCTTCTCCATCAAGGTTCCGGATGGTCCGTTGACCCAGCATCTGCAGAAGATCAAAGAAGGGGATCACATTCTTCTGAAGAAGAAATCTACCGGTACTCTTGTCCTCGATGCTCTGTCTCCGGCAAAACGTCTTTACATGTTCTCTTCCGGCACCGGCATCGCACCTTTTGCCAGCCTGATCCGTGACCCGGAAACCTATGAGAAGTTTGAGGAAGTGATCCTGACCCACACCACTCGCGAAATTGCTGAGTTACGATATGGGGAAGAGTTGGTTGCTGACATCACCAATGATCCACTGATCGGCGAAGTCGCAGCGGGCAAGCTACACCTGTACAACTCCGTAACTCGAGAGCGTTTCAAACGGGAAGGGCGCATCACGCACCTGATCGAAAGTGGTAAGCTCTTTGATGATCTCTCAGTGCCACCACTGGACGTTGCTGAAGACCGAGCCATGATCTGCGGTTCCATGCACATGATCGCAGACACCAAAGCGCTGCTGGAACAGCGTGGCTTTACAGAAGGGGCCAACAACCATCCTGGTGATTTTGTTGTTGAACGTGCGTTCGTGGGCTAACCTGCCGCAAAATATGTGATAGCTCATTTCTGTTGCAGCGTATTCCCGCAAAACAGTTTCGATTGTCGGGTGAGAATACGCTCTAAACCAATGATTTAGAGCCTGATGCGCAAACAGTTATGAGCGCAGGCTGCTCTGGATTGGAGATGGGCTCACGTGGGCAAGAAAATATCCTCTGAATATCTGCGTCGGGCCGCGCTGCATTATCTCAACAGATACAGCGCGTCCGAAGACAGCTTGCGGCGTGTTTTGAAACGCAAGATTGAACGCCGCGCCAGAGAAGCAGAGGAAGATCCCCACGAGTATTATGAGCTGATCGAGCCGGTGGTCGCGTTCTGCCGTGAGCACAGCTTCATTGATGATCTGCGCTTTGCTCAAAGCAAAATCAGGTCCGGAACAGTCAAAGGCAAGTCCAGGTCACGTATCAAGCTGGAACTCAGTGCAAAAGGTGTGTCTGGTGAAAACATCCAGACTGCCTTTGACGATGAAGAGCACGACGACCAGCGCGCCGCCATCTCCTATGCCAAACGACGCAGACTGGGCCCTTGGCGCACAAAGCCAAAAGAGGAGCGTCGCGACAAGGAACTGGCCAGCCTTGTGCGGGCTGGTTTCCCATATCCACTCTCCCAAAAGATCGTTGATATGACTTTGGAAGAGGCCGAAGACATCATTTATGCGACGGTGCTCTGAGGATTTTCTTCAAATCCTTCGAAAAATCCCAAGGGCCTTTTGTAAAGGCAGCAAGAATTCTTCTCTAGATTGATCTGATCTGTACTTAATCCAGCACCGCACCTTTGGGAGAAAAGATGCCGGGTTCAGGTCGACGCATCACCTTCAGAAAACACAATCTGCTGATTTCTGCGCTTGCCGGAGTGAGCCTGCTCATATTGCCAGCAGCTGCCATGGCGAATGATCGAACACCAGCGGATAAGCCCTCCGAAAAGCAGGATGTCATCGTTACACCGGAGCAAGGTGGTGGTCTACATGTTGACCAGATGCGTCAAACCAAGTGCGCTGTCATCATCGATGATTTCGACGAGTATCCTAGCCCGGAAAACTGGGACATCCACCGAATGAACAAGCCGGAGAACTTCCAGATTGAAAGCGATGTGGTACGCGATGGCGGCCATGCGCTGGCAATCACGGTCTTCGGTGATGACGAACTGGATTCCGAAGGCAATCTCAAAAACGAACTTTGGGAGGCACGCCAGAAGCGTTGCGATTTTGGGGATGAAGTCTGGTACTCGTTCAGCTTCAAAATCGATGGAACTGTTTGGCCTGCAGGCTCCACCCGATGGGTGATAGGCCAATGGAAAGAAGATTCCGGTGGAAGTCCATTTCTCGCGCAGCGGTTTGATAACGGCGTCTTTCATATAACGGTGCAGCACAACGATACACGCAAGTTGGTCGCACAGGCCGAAGGCAGCTATCAGCAGGATTTCAAAGGCTTCTCGCGTGAACTCCAGCAAATGCTGAGTTTGGATCGTCAGGGCTTTCGTAACAGAAATGATGCGACCCGAACCTCTGATGAGTTCCTTGGAAGTGGGCTTACTCTGGAAGAGCTGAAAAAGGCGATTGAAACACAGGACACCTCCAAGTTCCCGTTTCTGGCTGATCCACAAACCTATTCAGATTACCCCGGCATCAAGATCGAACTCTCTGACGACCCCGTGCTGCCAGACCCAACTGACGGCTGGGTGGATATGCGCTATCGGGTGAAGGGAAGCCGTGTTGGGCAGGGGATCATCGAGATCTGGGCCAATGACAGGTTCATCGCCCGTGTCACCGGCTATATCGGCAATGATGAGTTCTCCGGTAATACCCAATATTTCAAGTTTGGGCATTACCGGGATTATGATCGGGATGATCTGCAATCAACCGTCTATCTGGACCGCTTTCGCAGAGGCCCACATCGGTCTGACGTTGATTAGAACAGCCCTTCAACCTGACCGTTTTCATCAAGTCCTATGGTTTCCGCAGCCGGATGGCGTGGCAGACCCGGCATCACCATGATGTCACCTGTCAGGGCCACGATGAACCCGGCACCTGCCGAAAGCCTCACCGCCCGCACATGAATGCTGTAGTCAGTAGGGGCCCCGAGCAAGGATGGATCGGTCGAGAAGGAATAGGGTGTCTTCGCCATGCAAACGGATAGATGCCCGTAGCCTTGCTCTTCATAGGCCTTCAGCTGATCTTTTACTGATTGATCGCAAGTGACTTTGGAGGCACCATAAATCTTCTTGCAGATGCGGCGGATCTTTTTCCAAAGGCCCAGGTCATCCTCGTAAAGATGTTTGAAGTCAGCTTCAGTTGTCTGCAGAATTTCAGAAACCGAAGTTGCGAGCTGCTCGGTGCCTTTGGAACCATTAGCAGTGTGTGCACGGAACAGCCTTTACACCAAGTTTCTCCATACGCTGTATAATACTGGCGATTTCCTGATCCGTATCAGGGCCATAGCGATTGATGGCAACAATCACAGGCACGCCGTAGCTCTGGCAATTTTTGACGTGGCGCTCGAGATTACTCATGCCTTTCTCAAGCGCGTCTATGTTCTCTTCCGTCAACGCGTTCTTGGCAACACCGCCATGCATTTTTAAAGCACGCACGGTTGCAACAACCACCACCGCATTTGGTGTCAAACCAGCTTGGCGGCATTTGATGTTAAAGAACTTCTCCGCCCCAAGATCCGCGCCGAACCCGGCCTCTGTCACCACATAATCAGAAAGGCGCAAGGCTGTCTTGGTCGCGATCACAGAGTTGCAGCCATGTGCGATGTTCGCGAATGGGCCGCCATGAATAAAGGCCGGATTGTTCTCCAGTGTCTGCACCAGATTAGGGCGGAAGGCATCTTTCAGCAGAGCTGTCATCGCACCATCTGCTTTCAGGTCACGGCAGTAAACCGGTGTCTTGTCTTTACGATACGCAATCAGCAACCGGCCAAGTCGGTCCTGAAGATCCTGCAGGTTCTCCGCCAAGCACAGCACTGCCATCACTTCAGAGGCAACGGTGATGTCGTATCCGGACTCGCTTGGGTATCCATTGCTCACACCGCCAAGGCCAGTGGTGATGGAACGCAGTGAACGATCATTGATGTCCACCACACGGCGCCACATGATACGGCGTTGATCGATATTCTCCGCATTGCCCCAGTAGATGTGGTTGTCGATCATGGCTGAAAGCAGGTTATGAGCTGCGGTGATTGCATGCAGATCGCCGGTGAAATGAAGATTGATATCTTCCATCGGCACCACCTGCGCATAACCACCACCAGCAGCCCCGCCCTTCATGCCAAAACACGGGCCAAGAGAAGGTTCACGTAGGCAGATGGTTGTTTTCAGGCCAATGCGGTTCAGTGCATCACCAAGGCCAACCGTCGTTGTTGTTTTACCCTCACCTGCAGGAGTAGGGGAAACAGCTGTCACAAGTATGAGTTTTCCATGTGGCCGGCTGTTCACCTCCGGCATCTCATCCAGGTTCACTTTTGCTTTAAAGCGACCATAGGGCTCAAGAGCATCCTCCGGGATCTCCAGATTTTGAGCGATACGCGCAATTGGTTTCATGTCTGCTGCGCGGGCAATTTCAATATCTTTCATGGAAAATCTCCAGATTAGAACAGGTCACCAAAGGAGCCGGAGAGAGCGTCAAAACGCAAATCAGGCAGGAACAGCAATGTAATCCCTACGTAGAAGCTCTAACGAATGCACGTAGAAAGTTCAAGATTATGTCCGATCACTTGAAAGCAACTTAGTTAACGGCTGTCATTTGTATTTCTGCTGAGACTGGAAACATTATTGCCTGAATAGCTGTTGGTCTGTTCTAAATATCACCAAACTGAGCTTGCACGACAAATCCAAGGGCTTTAGAGCTGTTTGGGTTTTCAAAATTATCTACGCCAAGGCCGTAGTTTCGTCGGTTAGGTCACCCCATGTTTTTATTCGAAGTTGCCGCGCTCGGTGCTGCTGCCACCTGGGCCATCGGTGGTCTCATTTCTGCAAAACCAGCTGCACATTTAGGAGCCATCGGCTTCAACTGTGTGCGCATGTGGTTCGTTGTGCTGTTTCTGGGCGCCTATGTGTTTGCAACCGGCACCTGGAACACCGTTGATTCTAGCCATGCATCACTCATCTTCTTGTCTGGCTTTATCGGCATCTTCATGGGGGACACACTGTTGTTCCTCACCCTCAACCGCATGGGGCCGCGCCGAACAGCCATTTTGTTTTCCATGAACGCACCTATGTCTGCGCTACTGGGCTGGTTGTTCTTGTCTGAGGAGCTATCTCTGCAGGCCGTTATCGGCATTGCCTGCGTTCTTGTCGGCGTTATCCTTGCCATCGCATTCGGAAAACGCAAAGACCAACTGCATAAATGGGAAGCAATCAGAGGTCCGGTCGTGATCGGCGTCCTCTTCGGCACTTTGGCGGCTTTGTCTCAGTCCGTGGGCTCAATCATCATCCGCCCTGTTATGGAAAGCGGCGCTGACCCTGTCGCGATCTCCCTCATGCGCTGCACCATCGCTGCCTTTGGCTTGCTGGCGCTGTTCTACCTGCCAGGCCGTCCATTCCGCCTTGCAAACCCGATCAACAAAGAGATCGTCGCACTCGCATCTTTGTCCGGCATGCTTGGCATGGGCATCGGCATGACCTTGATCCTCTATGCGCTCAGTGGCGGTGAAGTAGGTATTGTCTCTACGCTTTCCGCAACAACGCCAGCAATGATGCTTCCGGTTCTCTGGTGGCAGACCAAAGAGTTCCCAGCCATCGGCGCATGGATCGGCGCACTGCTCGTTATTGTTGGCTGTGCACTGATTTTCATGAGCTAATCAGCGAGAAAGATCATACTCTATCTAACCACCACAAGCAGGTGCGACCGACTAAGGCCGCACCGCAAGATCTGGTAGTGGAACAATCACTTGCAATTTCTGTGAGTTTACCCGGCAATTGGTCGAATTTTATCAAGTTCCTTGCAGAGGCAGTTGACGGAAGCCCCCGAAATCTGATCAATAGCCGGGTATTTGGTATTTTTATCGATCAGATGAAAATGAAAAGGGAACACGGTCCTATTGGATAAGCCGTGGCTGCCCCCGCAACTGTAAGCGTAGAGTTGTTGCTCACACATGCCACTGATGCAGCTGTTTAAAGCGGTGTTGGGAAGGCGGAGCAGCAGTAAGGACGCGCAAGCCAGGAGACCTGCCAGATGCAGTCACTCACCTAAAGCACGGGGCGTGCTAAGGGGCGGTATTCCGTTCAGGTGACATTCACAGTGCGTCTGACCGGCTATCAAACACACCTCTTTTCAAGAGGTTAGAGTAGATTTCTCCAAAGACGCACAATGCAATCAACAGCATGGCAGTTCTTCAAGCTGCTGTGAATGATGGACCAAACTCGTGCGTAACACATCTTGGATCGCAGCTACCCTCAAGTCCGGCGTAGCTCTCTCAGCACTCCTCAGCTCAACCCTCGCATCAACTGCGCAGGAAGCTGATCTCGACGAAATCATCGTCATCGCCAACAGAACGGAAACCGAAGCCGGCAAAGTCGGCTCCACAACCCACGTCGTCACCGAAGAAGACCTGAAAAACGACGGCGCTACGTTTGTTCAGGATTATCTGGCGCAGCTCCCGGGCATTTCTCTCACGCAAAATGGAGGAGCAGGTACACTATCTACTCTTCGCATGAGAGGTCAAAATGGTAGATACATTAAAGTTTTGGTTGATGGCCTGGATCTAACCGACCCAACGCGCGCGCGCCTTCGGCAGCATTTCAACATATATTACTCGCGGATGTAGAACGTATTGAGATACTCAAGGGTTCTCAAAGTGCTCTTTATGGTGGGCAGGCGATTGCTGGTGTAATCAATATTGTAACTAAGCGTGCGGTGGCGGGAACGGTTAAACAATCCGCCAGAGTTGAAGTAGGTTCTTACGATACCAAAAGTGTTTCATATGGTGTTCGAGGGGCAACTGATCGCGCTGATATCGCTTTGGGCGTAGAGCACTTTCGTACGAGTGGGTTTAGTGCGGTTTCCCCAAAAGGTAAATCAGCGGATGATGATGGTTACGAGAATACGACGCTGACAGCTAAAGGGTCCTACGATCTAACTGAAAATCTCAATCTTTACTTCGCGGCAAGAGGCACCAAAGGTATCACCGAACTTGATAGCCCCGGTCAACCGAACCTTAAAGATGACATGCATTATCGGCAAGTTTCAGGAAAGGTAGGTGCGAACTACCTTGCATTTGACGATCGGTTCTTTTCTGACTTTTCGGTACAGGTTACAGATATCAAGCGAGAACAGGATTTTGAGGATGCGTCCAAACAGAACTCTGTTTTTGAAGGACGAAAAGTTAAGCTTGACTACCTTGGTGAGTACGATGTTAGCGAAAAGACAAAGCTCAACTTCGGGGGAGATTGGTCTAAAGAGTTCTCAAAAACCAATGATCCGATCGATGACAGCAGTTCCATTGGTGGCGCTTTCCTTCAACTAATGATCGAACCACTTAATGGGCTGAGTTTGGCTGGCTCTGCGCGCTTTGATCAGCATAGTGAATTTGGCAGTTTTGTTTCGAGACGTTTGACTGCTTCTTATGAAGTTAATGAAGATCTGAGAGTTCGAACCAGTGTCGGAAATGGGTTCAGAGCTCCTTCGCTTTACGAACTTAATCACCCCAGCTATGGCAATCAGAATCTTGAACCAGAAGAAAGCCTTAGCTTCGATTTCGGCATCGATAAGAAATGGTTGGGTGGACAGCTTTCAACGTCTGCAACTTATTTCAACATTATGACTGATGACTTGATTGATTATGACTTCTCGACCAGCAAATATAATCAGATAAAAGGTACCTCGCGCAGTCAAGGTGTTGAGTTAGAAGTTAGATACAAGCCAATCGATCGCTTGGTTTTGACTGCTGGCTATACCTACACCTACTCTGTTGGTCCTGATAAGAAACGTTTAGCTCATGTTCCTCTTCACGATCTAAGCGTAGCTATGAATTATGATCTGACCGATGATATTGCGCTGAATGTGAATGGTACCTACCTCGGTGAAAATCTTGGCTCTGATTGGCCCAATATCGTAGATATGGAAGATGTCTTCTTGTTAGGTGCAAAAGCCTCATATGATGTAACCGAGGAGGTAGAGTTATATGTCCGCGGTGAGAACTTGCTGGTTCAGGATTATGAACTAATCAACGGCTATCAGACATCGGGCCTTTCCGTTTACGCTGGTGTTAGCGCCAGTTTCTGATTAAGTATGCCGCTCAGTAAAGGTTGGGCGGCATTCTCTGGTTTCTTCAGTACTGTCCGACGCTGCGTTCCAAACTCTCACGCTGCTCAAAAGGTCTAAATGCCAAATAAGATCAAAAAGATCATGCAGACCGCACTGCTGATGGCCCTTGCAATCAACCCGGCAACGGCCCGTGCAGATGAGAATGGAGTGAGTACACCCAATCGGGTCGTTTCCATGAACCTGTGCACCGATCAGTTCTCCATGTTGCTCGCAGGCGAGGGGCAGCTTGTCTCTGTTTCCAGATTAGCATCAGATCCAACGCTCTCTGTCATGAGTGAAGAGGCGAAAGCTACCCGATCAACTTCGGCGGGGCTGAAGAGATCTACCTGATGAACCCGGATCTGGTGATCGCAGGCACCTACACCAATCAAACCACCGTACAGATGCTGCGTGGTCTTGGCATTACTGTAGTGCAGGTTCCGCCGGTGCGCACCATCCCGGATATTGCCAGGGAACTCCGACGTCTCGGCAAGGTGCTGGGACAAGAGCAAAAAACTGAGGCACTGGCCAGCCGGTTTGAGACTACCGTTCAGCGATTTGTGGAAGCGCAGCCCGATGAGAAAGCACGGGCAGGGGTCTACTACGCCAACGGCTACACCGCTGGTGATGGCAGCCTTGTCAACGAGTTGATCACGACAGCAGGCCTGCAGAACATCGCCAACAACCTCGGCCTCAAAGGCACCAGCAAACTGCCACTTGAACTACTGATCCTGGAAGACCCTCAGCTGCTTGTTGAGGGTACTCAGTTTTCCGACAAACCTGCATTGGCATTCGAACTGCTGGCTCATCCAGCCCTGAAACGAACACTCGGCAACAGCGGACGCGTTTTGGTGGAAGACAAGTATACTATCTGCGGCCTGCCGTTCGTTGCCGAAGCCATAGAGAAACTGGCTAATCAATCCAAACGCTTGGGGGCACGAGCTGAATGACAAAGCATCCCGATGCCCCGCTGATCGTAATCCTCAGCCTGATTGCAATCGCGCTGTTCCTGACCTCTCTCATGATCGGCGCCGCTGATCTGTCAATCGCGCAGCTCATCGAAGCAGCTTTTGCTTCCGAGAAAACGCCGGTTTCCATCGTGTTCTGGGAGATCCGTGTGCCGCGTGCTCTGCTGGGGGTGATCACCGGCGCAACGCTTGGTCTGTCCGGAGCAGTCCTCCAGGGCCTTTTGCGCAATCCACTTGCAGAGCCGGGCTTGATCGGTGTCAGCTCCTCCGCCAGCCTTGGAGCTGTCATTGCGATCTACACCGGTCTGACCATCACCATGCCGTATGCACTCCCAGCCTTCGCGCTGCTCGGGGCTGCGATTGCTGCTGTTCTGCTGCCGATGCTGGCAGGGGGAAGAGGGCAGACACTGACGCTGATCCTTGCAGGCGTCGCCATTTCCAGCATTGCCACTGCGCTGACATCTCTGGCGCTCAACCTGTCTCCGAACCCGTTCGCTGCTATGGAAATCGTGTTCTGGATGCTCGGTTCACTGAATGACCGATCCATGCAGCACCTTTACATTATTGCTCCGTTTATCGTGGTTGGTTGGGCCCTGTTGCTCATTACCGGCAAGGGCCTCAATGCCTTGTCGCTGGGTGAAGAAACCGCCCACACCATGGGCGTCTCACTGCCCCGCCTGCGCTTCTGTGCTATTGTCGGCACAGCAGCCAGTGTCGGTGCTGTGACAGCGGTAACCGGCACCATCGGCTTCATCGGCCTGATCGTTCCGCATTTGCTGCGCAAGATGGTGGGGGGAGAGCCACAACGCCTCCTCATTCCAAGTGCGATCGCAGGTGCTTGCCTGCTGACCCTTGCCGACATCACAGTGAAGCTCTTCGGCCCTCAGTCCAACCTGAAGCTGGGCGTTCTGACGGCTATTGTCGGTGCGCCGTTCTTCCTATGGCTGATCATCAAACAGCGGAGGGCGTTGATCTGATGCTGCTGCAACTCAAAGACCTCTCCGTCAATTACGGCCCAAAGAACATCCTATCTTCAATCAATCTGGAGATTGGGAAAGGCGAGATTGTTGGCCTGATCGGTCCAAATGGATCAGGCAAGTCCACTTTGATGAAGGCCATGGTCGGGCTCATCCCGTCAAATGGAGAGATCAGCTATGACGATCGGCCTCTAAAAAACATCTCCGCGCGCCAGCTCTCAAAGCATGTTGCTTACATGGCGCAGGAGCGGGATGTTGCATGGGATTTGTCTGTAGAACGCATCTTGGCGCTGGGTTGTGAAGCCATTGGCGGCTCCGTTCGCACACCCAAGCACAAAGCGGAATTAGAAGACGTAGTCTCCAGCCTTGGTCTTGAACCTATCCGTAAAGAATCCATTCTTCAGGTCTCTGGAGGTGAAAAAGCCCGCGCACTTCTGGGTCGTGCTCTGATGCAGAAGACGCCACTCATCATTGCCGATGAACCAACTGCAGGACTGGACCCGGAACACCAGCTGGAACTTCAGGAAATCTTTCAGAAGCTACAACAACAAGGCACATCCATGCTGGTCAGCCTGCATGATTGGACCTACGCCGCTCGCCTGTGCACGCGTCTGGCAATGTTGAAAGAAGGCAGACTGGTTGCATACGGCTTGCCGGAAGAGGTGCTAACGCAGGAACGTGTTCAGGATGTCTACCGTGTCAAAGCGCATATTCTGGAAACCGAGCAGGGACCAGTCATCACCCCCACGACACGCTTGTAAATTAGTGACTTATTCAGCGGCAAGGCTTTTGCGGAACATCCGGTCCAGGTAAGACGCTGCTTCTTTGAACCGGTCCTTAGACTTGTCTGCAGGCAGCAATGTCTGCACCTGACTATCAAAGTCAGCGTAGTGCTGTGTGGTGGACCAGATGGAAAACAGCAGATGATAAGGATCCGTTTCCGCAATCTTGCCGGCGTCCATCCAGCCCTGAATGACAACGGTCTTCTCGTCGACCAGTGACTTCAATGGTCCAGCAATCAAGGATTTGATGCGCGGAGCACCCTGCAGGATCTCGTTGGCGAATAGTCGGCTCTCACGTGGATAATCGCGCGCCATCTCCAGCTTGCGCCGTACATACGCGCAAATCTCTTCAATCGGCTCGCCTTCAGGGTTGAGCTGATGCAGCGGATCCAGCCAGACATAAAGCAGGCGCTCGATCAGTTCTGCATGAATGGCGTCCTTGCTGTCGTAGTAATAGAAAAGGTTGGGCTTGGATAATCCCGCTTGCTGAGCCACCTGATCAATAGTGGAGCCACGAAATCCATAGGTTGAGAACACATCCAGCGCCGCAGCGAGGATCTTCTCGGTCTTTTCCATCTGAATTCGTGTTTTACCTTTTGCCTCAGAAGCTTTAGCCATACTCTTTTCCAAAATTACATAGGCGCTGAGCCTTAAATACACGCTCAGCTAATAAGTAAGTTAGCACCTACGAAAACAACGTGCTCTTATCAAGCTAAACTCTGGTAGAAAAGTTGTGATGCGGCAGCTCACTCTAATGATTGTTGTTTTTCTGCAATAGATAGAGAAAAGGCCGAGCTCACGTGGAGCCCGGCCTGTTTTTATCAGCTGACAGCTTCCGGTGTTTTCGCGTTGTCTGCGTTAAAAGCCGGAATGATCTTTTCGCCATAGTCCGCGATGATCTTCTCTTCATCGCCGCTGTCCAGATAGATATTGAACTGCGTGATGCCTGCATCCTTCAGTTTATTCAGCTTCTCGATGTGGTTCTCAGGTGGGCCAAGCACCGCAAAGCTCTCGACGATATCATCGGTAATGAAGTCCAGGAACGGGTTGTCACTCTGACCGTGCTTGGAATAGTCATAACCGCGACGGTTCTCGATGTAAGAGGTCAGAGAAGCTGGCACCTGATCGGTGTTGGAACCGTATTTCTCAACAATATCTGCCACGTGGTTGCCCACCATAGCTGGGAACCACTTGGTCTTCTCAATGCCTTCTTCCAGAGTGCCTGTGTGAGCCGGTGCAGCTGCCATGATGCCGAAGTTGCTCATGTCACGGCCAGCTTCCTCACCAGCTGCAACAGCCTGATCACCCAGCCATTTACAGATGCCTGGTTCTGCGATTTGCAGAATAAGACCATCACCAACGCGGCCAGCAGAGCTCAGTGCTTTCGGGCCATAAGCGGCAACCCAAACAGGCAGTTCATAGCCATCTGCCATGGGAACTTCACTGGTTCAGGGCACTCGCCGTACTGTGCTTCATCACCGCGCACCAGCGCTTTAACCACATGGGTGAACTCTTCCAGACGCTTCAGCGGTGCAGGCTTTTTGCCCATCACGCGCACAGCACTGTCACCACGGCCAAGACCGATGTCAAAACGACCGCCGGACTGCTTGGCAAGGGAGCCAAACAAGCTGGCGGCATGAGACCAGTCACGAGTGTTTGGGTTGGTTACACAAGGTCCAAAGCGCATGTTTTTGGTGTGTTCCATGCACATTGCCATGGCGACGAAGCTCTCACGCCACAAAATGTGACTGTCATAAAACCAGCAGTATTTAAAGCCGGCATTTTCGGCCTGACGAACCAGCGCTTTTGCGCGATCAGGTTCCACAAACCCTTTAAAGCAAATACCAAAATCCATGTGTCTCTCCTCCACGAAAGTTAAGTTCTGGAATTAATGATCTGGTGCCCAGATGCGGATGCCCGCATGCGTAAATGGCACGGCTTTTGAAATATTCTGACGAATGAGAATTGGGGTGATCGCCTCAATGCAGCGTGCCGCTTTTGCGTTGCCGCTGTTGTAGGTTGTTACATCCAGCTTGTTGACCAGTTCCATCACCACCTTGCGGGCAGCAAGGCTGTCACCACACACGAGGATGTCGCAATTGATCGCCCAATCCAGATTGTTCAGCGTTGTGGCAGAAACATTGTGCAAGGCGCCCACAACAGGAATATCTGGGCCAAGCAACGCCTGAGCAGCCTCAGTGGCTGAACCTTCTGGTGGCATTTCAACCGTCTTTGGATCACCCGGCGCCAGCGGCACAACAATGTCGATGAGGATCTTGCCAGAAAGATGCGGCTTCAAAGCTTCTAGAGTTGCATCATGAGCCACATAAGGCACTGCCAGCATCACACATTCAGTGGATGCTGCCACAGCATCTTCGTTGCCCATGCCTTCAATCTTTGCAGAGCCTTCCGGAAGCTTTGTCATAAGCTCATCGGCAATGTCCTTGCCGCGGGCAGCATCGCGCGAGCCGAGTGCAACGGGCACGCCAGCCCGGGCAAACCTGAGCGCAAGTCCCTGACCCTGTGGCCCGGTTCCTCCGATAATCGCTAATGTCATCGGAACATGTCCTCCTTCTTCGATCTTATTAAATCCTGTGCTGAACTTGCTTCAAACGACCAGTTGAGGCCGCGGAATAGAACCACGGGAGTCTGTCCGGCTTTGCTGATCACCAATCCGGAAGCTGCTGCCAGCTCATCTGCAAAAGCAGGCTCTGTCACACTGAGCAAGCGCCCATGCGCATCGGAGTTGCCTTGTTCTTTGATAGTTGCTGGAACACCGGCGAGGCCTACCGCCACATTCACCTGACCAAGCCGCCAGGGACGTCCAAATGTGTCGGTAATGGCAAAACCGATCTGCGCATTGAAACGCTTGGAAAGTGCTTCCTGCATGCGAGCAGCGCTGGCATCGGGATCTTCCGGCAGCAAAATCAACGTCTCATCCGCGCCGCTGTTGGATTCATCAACTGCAGCATTGGCGGAAATGAAGCCCAGACGATGCTCACAAATCATCGTTCCTTCATTCTGTGTCGGACGCTTGAAATGACGAACCACACGCGTGCTCTCCTGCAGGATCACCTCAACTTTGCGGGGATCCTTGTTTAGCTCATTCGCATAGCCTTGGGCTTCCTCAGAAGGAGTTACGTCTGCCAGATTGACAATGCGCCCCTCGGCCTTGGAGAAAATCTTATGCGCAGAGGTCAGAACGTCTCCGTCCTGTAAGGAAAGGCCAGCCGCTTCAATCGCATCACCAAGAATGACTGCCAGATCATCGCCCGGTTTGATCTCCGGAATATTCGGAATCGCGTGTAAAGATAGGGTATGCATCAAACAGCTCTCCGGTCGCCATGTTTTGCAAGAAGCCGGGGCTGAAGGTCTGCGAGGTCTTCCATATAATCGATATCTTTTGAAAAAGAGGAGGAGGGGGCAATCACACAGTCCAGCCCACGCTCTGCAGCCTGAGCCTGATGCTTCTGGAAAGAAGCACTGCCGTAAGTGAAGGTAATCGCATCCGGTGGCGTCGCAATCAGCACGTTGGTGCCGTAGTCATGGGCAGGGCACAGCACGAGAGAACGCGGTGAGCCAGCAAGGCTTAAAAGCCGCTCAAATTCATCGAAGTCTGGTGCTGCAATATCCGCTGGCAAAATGCACAGCGTCTCATAGCCATGAGCCTTGGCCCAAAGGGCTGCCGTTGTCAGTGCCGAGTTCAGCCCATCTTCCTGACCTTCAAGGATCAGATGAACAGAGCATTCGTTCACAGTGCCTGCGATTTCTAGCGAACTGGTCACCACAGCAATATCAAAGGCGGTGCTGCACTGTTTCTGGGAGTCCTGTAAAAAACGAAGGGTCTGCGCAAACAGGTTCGCCGCCACAGTTGCGCGTTCAGTGGCATCAAGATGTGGCCCAAGACGAGACTTCGCCTTGGCAAAATCCTTCACCGGCACAACAACAAGTGTCTTAGGAGCTGATCCGGTCATGCGCTCAGCTCCTCGCCAGAACGATCAACTACACCAGAAATAGCAAACAGCTCAGTTGCCAGCCGCATCTTGTCTTCCCGCGTCTTCATCAGGATCGCGTCTTGTGACGTGCTCAGACCCAATCCGTTGATAGCTGAGATGTGCTGCTCGTCCGCATGATCGATGACAAAGCAATCCAGAAAGTCAGCATAAATCTGCGCAACGCCAAACACCGTGGACTCGAAGCCAAGGGAGGCCAACATCCGGTCCGCCGGACCTTTCACAACGCCGCCATTGATGATCGGTGAAACTCCAATCTTCGGCGCTTTCGCAGCTTTCACCGCCCCCAGAATGCCGGGAACCTTGAGGATTGGCAGAATGCTCACCAGCGGGTTGCTTGGCGCAATCACAATTAGGTCAGCTTCTGCCAATGCCTTCAGTGCCTCCTCAGTCGCATGAGCCTCTTCAATATGGTCGTAGTGCAGCTCACGAACGTCAGGAGCGCAGCGCTCTTTGACAAAGTACTCCTGAAAACTCAGCCAACCCGCATCGGTTTTCACACGTGTCTGCACCACATCATCCGTCGGCAGAATGAGGTCACAGGTCAGCCCAAAACTCCTGGCGATATCCTGCGCAATCAACGTTGGCCGATCGCCCTGACGGCGGCGATGCGTGCGGTAGATGTGCAGACCGAAATCGCGATCCCCAAGAGACATCCATGTATCGTCACCAAGTTTGGAAAGTGTCTCCAGTGCTCGGTGGCTCTCATCTGCTACACCCCAGCCTTGCTGGCGGTCGATCACGTCGGCCAGAGTGTAGGTGAGGGTGTCGATGTCCGGCGATACCCAAAGGCCGTGGAAGGCATCATCATCGGCAATGTTGCCAATGATGGAGAGCTCCACATTTTCCAGATGATAAAGGCCTTCCGCCATCTTGGCGCCGCCAACACCACCGGCAATCAGGGTAACTTTAACAGGTGCGTTTTGCGTCATCCGGCACCTCCAACCACCTTTGCGGGAGCGCCATCCTCTTCTGTCAGGAAGCTCAGAAGACTGGAGTTAGCGCGTGCAATCAGCGGTGCTTGTTGCTCTGGCAGGCCCTCGGCAAAATCATTGATCACATCATAAACGGTATTGCGCTGGATCGGCTGACGGCCCGCATCCTGAATGATCTGCACATCTCATGTGCGGTGATCTCCTGACCATGCGCTGCACCGGCAGAACGGGAGATGCTCTCGTTCATCAACGTGCCACCCAAATCATTAACCCCGCATTGCAGCAGATCAGAGGCAAACTCTGGTCCCAGCTTGGTCCATGACACCTGAATATTGTCGATCCAGCCATGCAGCATGATCCGAGAAACCGCATGCATCTTGCGCACTTCCAGATCTGTCGGGCCGGGGCGCACGTTCTTTGGATCAAGCGTATAAAGCGGGCTCTCTGAATGGACGAAACTCAACGGCACCAACTCTGTGAAACCGCCAGTTTCCTTCTGAATGTCGCGCAACAAGGCAATGTGAGCGGCCCAATGCTCAGGCCCATCAATATGGCCATACATAATGGTGGCCGTGGTCGGAATGCCCACTTCATGCGCGGCCTTGATGATCTCCACCCACTTCTCGGTGCTCAGCTTGTTGCGTGTCAGCTGCTGGCGAATGTCGGTGTCCAGAATCTCCGCCGCGGTGCCGGGCAGCGAGCCGAGCCCACAGTCTTTCAGATCCTGCAAAAATGCATGATAGGATTGTTTGGTCTTGGCTGCGCCGTACCACACCTCAAACGGTGAAAACGCATGGATGTGCATGTCCGGAAGGGCTTTTTTGATCGCGAGAACAATCTCACGATAATAGGTGCCTTCCATCTTCGGGTGCAGACCACCCTGAATGCAAACCTCTGTCGCACCGCGGTTCCACGCTTCCTGAGCACGGGCAACGATCTGCTCCGGTACCAGCCATTCAGCGTCGGGATCTTCCGTTCGCTTGGCAAAGCCGCAGAACTTGCAGCCCATGTAGCAGATGTTGGTGAAGTTGATGTTCCGGTTGACCACAAAGCCAACCTTGTCGCCATTCACCCGCTGGCGCAGCGTGTCCGCCACATAGGCAATGGCTGGAAACTCTTGCGCCGGAGCTCGGAACAGGTGTTCACCATCCGCCTCTGAAATCTCGATACCAGCCAGTGCTTTGCTCAAAATATCGTGTGTTGGTGCGCTCAGCCCATGTGAGCGCAAGGCATCACTGGCAGAGTGAGGGAAACTGTGAAGCGTCATAAGGTGCCTCCTGACTGAACTGCGGCGGAGGAACCCATTTGCTCCCAAAGCCCCTTGGATTTTGAAAGCACGACAGGATCTACAAACTCGGTCTTCTCACGCAGATAGCTCGGGTAGACGGTCAACCGCTCCTCCAGCTTCTGCCCGGCTTGCCGTGTTGACTGGGCCAGCTCATCAATCACAGGCCAGCGATGCTGCGGGTTGATGAAATCAATGGTCACCGGAGAAATGCCGCCCCAGTCATTGATGCCAGCGCTCAGGTACTCCATATGCCGTTCGCTCAGGTTCGGCGGTGCTTGTAGACTGATCTCATGGGACAGGATCAGGCGCGCAACGGCCAGCGTGCGCAACATGTCATCCAGCGATGGTTCGGGATGATTCTCCATCCCGATCCCCGGCTTACGCTGGAAATTCTGGATGATCACTTCCTGAATGTGTCCATGACGTGCATGGCTTTCGTTGATCGCCTCCAGAGCCTCAATGCGCTCTTCCCACGTTTCGCCAATGCCAATCAGCAAGCCGGTGGTGAACGGGATCTTCTTCTGACCAGCCCGCTCCAACGTCCGCAAACGCTGAACCGGCGCTTTGTCCGGGCACCCATAGTGCGGCTGACCTTTTTTCATCAAACGGCGGCTGGTGGTCTCCAGCATCATGCCCATGGATGCTGCGTAAGGGCGAAGCTGATCGATCTCTTCATCGCTCAGCGTACCCGCATTCACGTGGGGCAGGAGGGTTGTCTCTCGTAAAACCATCTCACAGGCATCTGCTAGATAGCTGACCATGGACCCGTAACCCAGCGTTGCCAGAGCAGCTTTTGCTTGCTCGTAACGCAGCTCAGGCTTCTCACCCAGGCTGAAGAGAAGCTCTTTGCAGCCGGTCTCTTCTCCCTGCCGCGCCGTCCGCATCACCTGCTCAGGTGTCATGATGTTGGCTTCGGGCGAACTGGGGTGTTTGACAAATGTGCAATACGTACATGTATCTCGGCACATGTTTGTCAGTGGCACAAAAACTTTACGGGAGTAGGTGACAGTATCGCCCCAATACTGGCGCTTTACTGTAGCGGCCTGTTGCATCAGATCCCGAAGATCTGAGCCTCGCACTTCCCCCAGGTGTCGCGCTTGGTCAGCAGTCAGCATAATTTTTTACCTCTCGGTCAAAAAAATATCTGCAACTATCAGTTAGTCAAGCGTGAAATATCTCTTGGGTAGAATAATTATGCTGCAATGCAAATAAAACAAGCACAATAAAAGGCGTATTTGAGCAAAGAAAAGCTTTATTTTGCAACGCATTCTGTAAAGTTGCTCTGCAATATTTATGAAGTTTAAGCTCATTTGCGCAAAAGTTTAGCAGTACATGCAAAAATATGCGCCTTTCCAGATTGCTATTTTCTTTTGTAAGCAAATGAGGTGGTTTTGATTCCGATAGATCGGATATTTTCATCAAAAAACCTTAGGAACCTGTGGAGTTTTCTTGTCTGCAACACGCTTATTGTCTGGATTTGGCAGGGCTTCTAAGTGTTTTACCTATTGGAATATCAGGAGAATTTTTGAAGTTGGCTGGTGAAATTGATCCATTTTTGAAGGTGGGTTGACAGATAATTGACTGTTTGGTCCAATTTACCCCAAGTTTTGGGAGGGGAATATCCAAGATTTAAGCTGAGTTAAGCTGTTGCAAGAGCGATAGATCTCTGCAAACTACATCTATCTGTTCCAAATGGGAAAAATAACCTGCGGGAAATCTAGAAGATTGAATTTTTGACATAATTTGCCTGCAACCTGTCTTTACGCGGTTGCAGACCGTCTGGCATGTCAAAAAAGAGATAGAGCTTGAATCCTGCGAATATCCTCATCGGTTTTATCAGTTTTATGCTCCTCGGGAGATTAAATAACGACAGCTAACCCGTTGTATTTCAGAAGAATATTTCTCGGGTAAGTTAAATAAAACGGCGTTGAAAAGACGTTATCGGAGAGACCTATGAGTAAACTTGGCTCAAATCATCGTATTAATGGTGACAGACTGTGGCGTAGCCTGATGGATATGGCCCAGATCGGACCCGGCGTCCGTGGTGGCAACAACAGGCAAACGCTGACAGATGAAGATGCCGAGGGCCGTAAGCTTTTCACCAGCTGGTGTGAAGCCGAAGGCATGACAATGCACGTCGATACAATGGGCAACATGTTCGCCCGCCTTGAAGGGGAAGATCCAAGTCTCGATCCGATTATGATTGGCTCTCATCTGGATACGCAGCCAACTGGCGGCAAGTATGATGGTGTGCTTGGTGTACTTGCAGGTCTGGAAGTGATCCGCTCCATCCGTGAGCGCGGCATTAAAACCAAACGTCCAATCGAAGTGGTCAACTGGACCAATGAAGAGGGCACCCGCTTTGCCCCGGCTATGCTTGCTTCCGGCGTGTTTGCAGGCATGCATACCCAGGATTGGGCTTATGATCGTGAAGATGCGGAAGGCAAGAAGTTCGGTGACGAACTCAAGCGCATCGGTTACGTCGGTGAAGAGCCTGTCGGCCAGCGCAAACTGCATGCCATGTTTGAGCTTCACATCGAGCAGGGGCCAATCCTCGAAATTGAGGAAAAGGACATCGGTGTTGTCACCCATGGTCAGGGTCTCTGGTGGCTGCAGGTCACGCTCACCGGCAAAGACAGCCATACCGGTTCAACCCCAATGCCAATGCGTAAAAACGCAGGTCTGGGCATGGCACGCATTACTGAGCTGGTGCATCAGATCGCCATGGAGAACCAGCCGGAAGCTGTGGGTGCCATTGGTCACTGCGATGTCTATCCAAACAGTCGCAACGTGATTCCGGGCAAAACCGTCTTCACCATCGATTTCCGCTCCCCGCATCAGGACGTTCTGGATGGCATGAAAGCCAAGCTGGAAGCTGAAGCGCCAAAAATCGCAGAAGAACTCGGCCTTGGCATTGAGATTGAAGCAGTTGGTCACTTTGATCCAGTCACCTTCGATGAAGGCTGTGTCACCGCTGTTCGTAACGCAGCTGAGCGTCTGAACTATTCCCACCGCAACATCATCTCCGGCGCAGGCCACGATGCCTGCTGGATCAACCGTGTTGCGCCAACGGCCATGATCATGTGCCATGTGTGGATGGTCTGAGCCACAATGAAGACGAAGAAATTTCAAGAGAGTGGGCAACTGCAGGCGCCGACGTACTGTTCCATGCAGTGCTTGAGTATGCCGAGATCGAGCAGGATACCACAGAGCCAGCCGAATAACCCTTAGATTTGAAAGAGTTGAGAGACCAAAATGTCTACAGTGATTAAAGGCGGCACGATTGTAACTGCCGATAGAACTTACAAGTCTGATGTCCTCGTAGATGGTGGCAAGATCATCGAAATCGGCGAGAACCTCTCCGGTGACGAAACGCTGGATGCCTCTGGCTGTTACGTCATGCCGGGCGGTATCGACCCGCACGTGCATTTGGAAATGCCGTTCATGGGAACGCATTCCGCAGACAACTTCGAGATCGGCACAAGAGCGGGCCTTGCAGGCGGTACCACCATGGTGGTGGACTTCTGTCTGCCAGCGCCGGGCCAGTCCATGATGGAAGCACTTGCCATCTGGCAGCAAAAATCCGGCGCAGCATGCTCTGACTACTCCTACCACATGGCTGTGACCTGGTGGGGCGAGCAGGTCTTCAATGAAATGCAGGAAGTAGTCGATCGCGGCATCAACACCTTCAAGCACTTCATGGCCTATAAGGGGGCGTTGATGGTGGACGACGACGAAATGTTCGCGTCCTTCCAACGCTGTGCCGCTCTGGGCGCAATGCCACTTGTGCATGCGGAGAACGGTGATGTGGTCGCCACCATGCAGCAAAAACTGCTGGCGGAAGGCAACAATGGACCGGAAGCGCACTCATACTCCCGCCCGCCAGAGGTGGAAGGCGAGGCAGCCAACCGCGCTATCATGATCGCGGATATGGCAGGCGTGCCGCTCTACATCGTGCACACCAGCTGTGAGCAGGCCCATGAAGCCATTCGCCGTGCCCGCCAGAAAGGCATGCGTGTCTATGGTGAGCCGCTCATCCAGCACCTGACACTGGACGACAGTGAATATTCCAACCCAAGCTGGATCATGCCGCACAGCGCGTCATGTCTCCACCATTCCGCAACAAACAGCATCAGGACAGCCTCTGGGCTGGCTTGCAGTCTGGTTCCTTGCAGGTGGTGGCAACAGACCATTGTGCCTTCACAATGGAGCAGAAGCGGTTTGGTGTCGGCGACTTCACAAAAATCCCGAACGGCACCGGCGGCTTGGAAGACCGCATGCCAATGCTCTGGTCAACCGGTGTGCGCACAGGCCGCCTGACCATGAATGAGTTCGTAGCTGTCACTTCCACCAATATCGCCAAGATCCTGAATATGTATCCTAAAAAGGGTGCGATTTTGGAAGGGGCGGACGCAGACATCGTTGTCTGGGATCCGAACCGCTCAAAAACAATCACTGCAGCCAACCAGCAGTCCTGCGTTGAATACAACGTGTTCGAAGGCAGGGAAGTGGTCGGTCTGCCACGCTTCACACTCACCCGCGGCAAAGTCGCGATTGAGGAAAGCACGGTCAAGACTGAACCTGGTCACGGTGAGTTCGTTGGTCGCGAGCCAAATGCTCCGGTCGGCGCAGCTCTGTCAAAGTGGAAAGAAATCACAGCGCCGCGCAAAGTTGAGCGTCGGCCAGAATTGATGCCAGCAGGCGTATAAGCCTGACCACAGAGCGGACGGCGCATCTCCGAAAAGAGGGCACTGGCTTTCGGAACCAGATGCGCCGGGAAGCAAAAATTTAGAGCATGTCGCGGAGTTGCAAAACATTGCGATATGCCATCAGGCCCACGTGGGGTACGCGGGCTGGTCATTAATCGCAGCGGTATTTTTAGAGGGGATCTGCTGCTTTTAAGCTGAGGGGGTAAAACTCAATGTCGGATTCAACTCTAGGCTCAACCGGGAATGTAGTACCGGACGAGTTTGGTATTATCCATCAGGAACTTGTCGGAATTGATGCTGATCTTTACAACGAAGATCAGTTGCCAACCGCACCTGTTGCACGCACATGGAACTGGGTTTCCATTGCCGCGCTCTGGGTCGGTATGGTGGTCTGTATCCCAACCTACTTGCTCGCGTCCTATCTGATTGGCGCTGGCATGAGCTGGGATCAGGCGGTCATGACAATCCTGCTCGCCAACGCAATCGTTCTCATTCCAATGGTTCTGATCGGCCATGCAGGCACCAAGTACGGTATTCCGTTCCCGGTTCTGCTGCGCTCGTCCTTCGGTCCTGCTGGCGCGAAATTTCCAGCTGTTGCCCGTGGTATCGTAGCCTGTGGTTGGTTCGGTATTCAGACATGGGTCGGCGGTTCCGCGATCTACGTGATCCTGAACACGCTCATGGGTGGGGGCCTTGCAGGTGATCCGCTGCCAATCCTCGGCATCAACGCAGGCCAGTTTGCCTGCTTCATGGCGTTCTGGGCACTGCACCTGTACTTCATCAAAAATGGCACAGAATCCATCCGCTGGCTGGAAACCTACGCAGCACCATTCCTGCTCGCAATGGGTCTGGCTCTGCTGGCATGGGCTTACGTCAACGCCGGTGGTTTTGGCGCAATGCTCTCCACTCCAAGCCAGTTCGCTGAAGGACAGCCGAAGGAAGGCCAGTTCTGGTCCGTCTTCTGGCCAAGCCTGACAGGCATGGTCGGCTTCTGGGCAACGCTCGCTCTGAACATCCCTGACTTTACGCGTTATGCAAAGAGCCAGAAAGACCAGTTCATGGGGCAGGCGATTGGCCTTCCAATCCCAATGGCACTGTTTGCGTTCATCGCCTCTGCTGTGACGTCCGCAACGGTTGTGATCTTCGGGGAAGCCATTTGGGATCCAATCGCACTGGCTGAGAAGATGGGCGGCATGAGCATCATCATCGCGCTGTTCGCACTCATTGTTGCAACGCTGACAACCAACCTGGCAGCAAACGTTGTGGCTCCGGCACACGGGTTCTCCAACCTGGCACCAAAAGCCATCAACCTGCGCATGGGTGGTTACATCACCGCAGCGATCGGGCTCGTGATGTTCCCATGGATTCTCGTGAACCACATCATCGGCTGGCTGATTGCATACTCAGCGCTGCTGGGTCCAATCGCAGGCGTGATGCTGGCAGACTACTACCTGCTGCGCAAAACCAAGCTCAACGTGGAAGACCTGTTCAAGCACAACGGCATCTATGCTGGTTCCAACGGCTGGAACTGGGCAGGCGTGCTGGCGCTGGTCATCGGTATCCTGCCAAACCTTCCAGGCTTCCTGGCAGGCGTAGGCCTCACCGGTCCAGCATCTCCACTGTTCGCAACCATCTATACATATGCATGGTTCGTCGGCCTGTTCGTGGCTGGCATCGCTTACCTTGCTCTGGCAAAAATCCTGAACAAGTAACAGCGAACTAAGCTAAATAACGAGAAGAGGGGGCGGCGTATCAAGCGCCGCTTCCTCCTGTTTTAAAGGAAGAGAAAATGCCAAAAGCCTATTGGGTCGCTCACGTCACAGTCACAGATCCGGAGCCATACAAGCTCTACGCAGACGGAGCCTCTGCCGCTTTCAAAAAGTACAACGCCAACGTTCTGGCACGCGGCGGCAAGTTTGAGGATCTGGAAGGCACCAACCATCCCCGCAATGTGGTGATCGAGTTTGCCGATATGGAAACCGCGATGGCTTGCTACAACAGCGAAGAGTATCAGGCGGCCAAGAAACATCGCGAAAACGCTGGTATCGCCAACATCATCATCGTGGAAGGCGCATAACGCACACCATACGAGATGAAACGAAAAAAGCCGCAGCGATCAACTGCGGCTCTTTTTATGTCGTCTGACAGGAAACTTACTTGTCCCGCAGCTCCCGGCGCAGGATCTTGCCCACGGTTGATTTCGGCAGTTCTTCCAAAAACTCCACGTGTTTCGGCACTTTATAGGCCGCCATCGCTTTATGGCAGTACTCCTGAACCGCTTCTGGTGTCACATCCTCACTGCTACGCACCACAAAGGCCTTCACAGCCTCTCCAGTCCGATCATCAGATGTCCCTGCAACGGCCACTTCAACCACGCCCTTGATCTCAGCAATCACTGCTTCAACCTCAGCCGGATACACGTTGAAGCCGGACACTAGCACCATGTCCTTCTTCCGGTCCACGATCTTGAAGTTGTTACGTTTATCCATGATCGCTATGTCACCGGTGCGGAAGAACCCATCCGGGGTCATCACAGCAGCTGTTGCATCCGGTTTGCGCCAGTATCCCTGCATGATCTGCGGACCGCGCGCGCAAAGCTCGCCCGGCTGGCCAAGCGGAACTTCATTGTCCTCCGCATCCAGCAGCTTGATCTCCGTCATCGGCATCGATTGACCAACAGTCTCGGTAAACTCAGTGCTGTCAAACGGGTTCACGGAAAGGATCGGTGACGTCTCACTCAGGCCATAGCCTTCAATGATGTGGTGACCGGTCACCTGTTTCCACTTATCTGAGATCGCCCGCTGAATGGCAGAACCGCCACCCATGGCGAACTTGTAGTTGCTGAAGTCCAGCTCATCAAAGCCCGGTGTATGCAACAGGCCATTGAAGAGCGTATTCACACCGGTAATCACGCTGAACTTCCAGTTCTTCAGCTCACCTACAAATCCCGGCATGTCCCGCGGGTTGGTGATCAGAACGTTCTGCGAGCCAAGCCAGTAGAACGACAGGCAGTTCACCATCAACGCGAAGATGTGATAGAGCGGCAGCGCCGTGATCACGATCTCTTCACCCGCGCGCATAAAGCCATCTGTCGCCGCATCAAACTGCGCAATGTTGGCCACCAGATTGCCATGGCTCAGCGCTGCACCCTTGGAAAGGCCGGTCGTACCGCCTGTATACTGCAGGTAGATCAGATCGCTTGGATTGATTTGCGGTGGCGTAAATTCCAGCTGCTCGCCTTTCGCAAGAACGTTTTTGACCGTCAAACGATCCGCAAATATTTCATGCGCAGGCGGCGAGGGCATATCCACCCCAGTGGCGTCTCCCACATTCGCGATCAGCACATTCTTGATCGGCGTATCAGCAACCACTTCTGCCAGAGTTGGGCTGGAACCTGAGAAAATGAAGATGGTGTCCGTATCCGCATCGTTCAATTGATGCTTCAACTCACGCGGTGTGTAGAGAGGATTGACGTTCACCTGCACCAGTCCGGCGCGCAATATGCCGAACATGATAACTGGAAACGCCAGAATATTCGGCAGCATAATGGCGACGCGGTCGCCTTTTTTCAGGCCCAGCTCATTCTGCAAATAGGCAGCGACTGCGCGTGATTTCTCATCAACATCTTTAAATGTAAGTGACTGACCAAAGTTGGTGAAGGCTACATTATCTGCGAAGCGGCCATTTGCTCCTCAAATATTTCCACGACAGATCTGTAGCCATTCACGTTGATTGGCTTGGTAAATACAGTAGGTGTCCACGCCGGAGCACTAAGTGTATCAGTCATAATTCCTCCCAAAATTAAAACTTATACGAGTATACTACAAAATTCTTGGAGCTTACGCTTTAGGAATATCGGTCATCCTTCAATATCTGATGGATTTTCTCTTTTTGGCTCTCAAACTCTTTTGATGGAGTACGCCCCAGCACGCCCATAGCGGCCAGGAAGAGCATGTCGACCATCGCTTGAGACCCAAAATGGGCAGGGCCTGCATCACGGATCGCCTGATTGGCCGTAAAGCCAGTGATCAGCTGAATCGCCTGACGCACCTGAAGCTCCCAATCTTCAAAAGGGATCTCGTCTTTATAGGGCTCACAGAGGGTCAGAATACGCTCTGCTGTGGCAAGAGTCAGCTGTTGGAATCGCTTCCAGGTTTCAGGCTCTTTGGCGGAAACTTCATGGGCAGCACGGTAAAGCCCGACATTTTCCTGAAGCAGTTGCTGGTTCAGGGCTGTGACAAAGTAAATGGTGCTCTCCAAAGACCCCAACGGGTCCTGCAAGTCTTGAATAAGGCCTTGCGCATGCTCCTCGTATATTTCAAAAAGGCGCTCGAACAACATCTCTTTGTTCTTGAATCGAAAGTAAAAATTGCCCGTTGAAGAGCCCGCGAGTTGAACGATATCTGAAACCCGCGCCCGTGCCACACCTTCCTTGGCAAAAATCGTTTTTGCAGCTTGCAGGAAATTCTGCTCCGCCTCATAGCCTCGTTTTTGTTTTGGCTTATAAGATTTCATTTTACACTCAAACTAGACGATAAGTTCTGTTTTTGATAATGAGAATAGAGTTGCCAAACTATAGCATCTCTCAGGTTGGGGCCACCGATAATAGCAGAATGCATGTGTGATTTGGGAACATATAGGGGGGACGATGAAAATACATGGTTTATTGCTGGGTGCTGCCGCATCTATCGCTGCGTCAGTTGGGGGCGCTGAGGCCGCAAAAGAACTGAAGTTTGCAACAAGTGCACCTCTGGGTACCCCTTGGGTAAAACATGTTGATGCCATCGCCGAAAAGATCAGCGCAAACTCTGACGGTGAAATAAGCGCGAAATTATTTCATGCAGGCCAGCTCGGGACTGAACCTGTGATGGTTCAAAAGACTATTCGCGGACGCATTGATATTCTCGGCTCTTCCATGACAGCATTTTCAACTGTTGTGCCTGAAATGGCCCTCATGGGCGTCCCGTTCCTGTGGGACAGTTACGCCCAGATCGATTGCGCCATGGACAAGCACCTCACAACTGTTTTTGAGCCACTTTTTGAAAAGAAAGGCCTGAAGTTCCTCCAGTGGAATGAACTCGGCTGGATCCACGCATTCGGAACCAAACCGCTGGTCACGCTGGATGATGTCAAAGGCGTCAAAGTGCGGGCCGCTCCTGCAAAATACTCCGCCAACTTCTGGCAGGGCATGGGTGCAAACGGGGTTGTGTTGCCATTGGCGGAAACCCCATCTGCCATCCAGACCGGAATGGTGGAGGGCGGAACACTGCCAGCCATGACCTATGTGGCCATGGGCATGGGCAAATTGGCACCCCATCTCACTCTTTCCGCCCACCTGCATCAGTCTGGCGCGCTCGTTATGAGCATGCGCACCTGGAAGAAGCTGAGCGCAACGGAGCAGGAGAGCATCACCAACGCACTGGTGCCTGTTCAGGGCTTGCGGGATGAAGTGCGCAATATGGCGGACGGCATGGTCGCAGGTTTTCAGGAAAACGGTGGTCACGTCCATAAGCTGTCAGCGGAACAGCGCGAATCTTGGAAGACAGCCGTTGTGCCACTGCGAGAGCAGTTGGTCAGCTCAATTGGTGGTCAGGCAGAAGAAATCTGGCCGAAAATTCTGGAGGCAAGACAAGCTGCACACTTTGACTTGAACCAGAAAGGAAGAGCCCGCCCGTTTTAAGGGCTCTTTTCATTTTGCATGAAGCGATTTTTCCATCTGCTCTACCGCTTTGAAGCGACCTTTGCGGCACTGGCCTACATCATTGTTGTGGTAGCCATGCTGGCAGATGTGGTCGCGCGTGAGTTCTTTGAGACCTCGTTGATGCACAGCAGCAAAATCGCTTTGTTTTCCGCCATATTTGCAGGCATGCTTGGCTTGGGGCTGGCAACGTCCTCCGGCACCCACATCCGCCCCAAGTTCACCGACAATGTGCTGCCACAGGCATGGCAGGGACTGCTGCAAAGACTGGGAGATGTCTTGAGCGGATGTCTCTTTCTGCTTGCTGGCTACATCTCTTTTGAGCTTGTGCGCTCGTCCTATGAGATTGGCTTTCTCGTCCCCGTTGTGGATTGGCCGCTGTGGTGGTTCCAAACCATCATGCCCTATGCCTTCTGCTCCAATGCGCTCCGCCATTTCAGCTTTGCGGTGATGCCTTCGTTGAAACCAGCGGAGGCTGATCTGGAATGAGCACAGCCATCCTTCTCACCCTCTCTGTCATCCTCATGCTGGTCCTGCGCCAGAACCTGATCGTGATCCTGATGGTTCTAGGCGGTGCTGTGCAGTTGCTTTACAGCGACGGCGAGCTGATGTTCATGGCAGAGGACTTTTGGGCTGCACTGGATCGTGAGGCGCTGCTCTCAATCCCGGTCTTCTTGCTCTGCGGGTCCATCATGAGCCGCGGCGCCATCGCAGAACGTCTTGTAAACGTGCTGAAGCAGCTCACCGGCTCGCTGTCCGGCGGACTTGGTGTGGCAACCATCCTGTCTTGTGCCTTCTTCGCAGCGATCTCTGGTTCTTCCATGGTGACCTTGCTGGCGGTTGGCACAGTCCTTTATCCTGCGCTGAAAGAGCAGGGCTACTCAACCCCATACGCCCTTGGAGCGCTCTCCAGTGCAGGCACACTGGGTGTCGTCATTCCGCCAAGCATCCCGATGATCATCTACGGGCTGGTTACAGAAACGTCGATCACCGACATGTTCCTGGCCGGGATTGTTCCAGGTTTGCTGCTCACACTCATTCTGGCCTCCTACTCGGCATGGGTGAACAGAACCATCCCGCGCATTGGCTTTGATCTGGCAGATGCAGGCACCGCCATATCCAATGGCATCTGGTCATTGCTCATGCCAGTCATCCTGCTCGGCGGTATCTATTCCGGCTATTTCACTGCAACTGAAAGCGCGGCCATTGCACTGGCATATGCGCTTGCTGTTGAGCTGTTCATCTACAAGGAACTGACGATGACGCAACTTTGGGATGCAGTCATTCACACCACCCAGTTGCTTGGCGGTCTGCTGCCTATTGTTGCCATCGCCGCAACTCTGAACATGGTGCTGACCACAGAGCAGGTACCGGGCCAGCTGGCAGACTGGTTGTCTGCCCATGTTGAGGAAAAATGGCTCTTCCTGATCGGCCTCAACATCCTGCTTCTGCTGGTTGGTTTCTTTATGGAAATCATCTCGGCACTGCTGATCATGGCGCCAATTCTGCTGCCTGTTGCCGTCGCTTACGGCATTGATCCGGTGCATCTGGGCATCATCATGATCATCAATCTGGAGATTGGTCTGCTTACGCCACCCGTCGGCATCAACCTTGTGGTGGCCTCGCAAGCCTTCAAGGAAAGCTTCTGGACAGTCACCAGATCTATCGTGCCCTTTGTCCTGCTTATGCTCATCGTCCTGCTGCTCGTCACTTTCCTGCCAGAACTCTCCCTGATCTTCGTTAGTTGAGGAACCTGTAAAATGACCGACAACATCTTCAAACTGACAGCTATCGAAGTCGCAACCGCGATCCGCAACCGCCAGATTTCCTGCGCTGAGGTGATCGATCAGCATCTGGCTCGCATCGATGAAAAAGCTCATCTGAATGCAGTGACCACCCGGTATGACGAAAAGGCCCGCAAAGCTGCTGAACTGGCAGATCAGGCCATTGAACGCGGTGATGAACTTGGTCCTCTCCACGGGGTGCCCGTCACCATCAAGGAAAATGTTGATCAGGAAGGCGCCTCAACCAACAACGGTGTCAAAGCCTTTGCAAGCCTGATCGCCAAACAGGATGCACCTTTGGTAGAGCGCCTGAAACGGGTAGGGGCCATTCCCATTGGCCGCACCAACACACCGGAAATGTCGTGGCGCTTCCATACGGACAACGTCCTATTCGGTCAGACGCTGAACCCGTGGAACCCGGCCCTCACACCGGGTGGCTCAAGCGGTGGAGCAGGCAGCTCTCTGGCCGCAGGCATCGGCTACATCGCGCACGGCTCAGACCTTTCCGGCTCTATTCGCCTGCCTGCCTTTTGCTGCGGCGTCCTCGGCCTGCGCCCATCCCATGGCCGCATACCGTTTTACAACGCCACCAGCCCGGCAGAGCGGCCCATGACCATCCAACTGTCTTCCGCTCAGGGCCCACTCGCACGGTCCGTCGATGATCTCAAACTCGCCTACGATGTCATGCGTGGTTATTCCGATCTGGATACATGGTCGCTGCCAGACATGGACGAGGATAAGTCCTATCCCAACACCGTCGCACTCATCACACCGCCTGATGCCGACCCGAAAATCAACGAGGTGCTGAAACAGGCCGGAGAGGCGCTGGCGCAGCGGGGATACAAGGTGGAGAACACCTCCATCGACTTCATTCAGGAAGCCTTCG
Source organism: Pseudovibrio denitrificans JCM 12308 (assembly GCF_001310815.1). Taxonomy (GTDB): domain Bacteria; phylum Pseudomonadota; class Alphaproteobacteria; order Rhizobiales; family Stappiaceae; genus Pseudovibrio; species Pseudovibrio denitrificans. The sequence continues at coordinate 224,979 of NZ_BAZK01000001.1, read as the reverse complement.
ATCGCTACTCGTCTTTGCTGATCACCGAAGTGGCGCTGCAAAAAGAGACAATCATCGACAAGTTTGCTTCAGAGCAGCTGCGCACCGTATTTGAGTACTACACACAATTGGCACCGCCCATGGACTATCACGCTATGCGCGCGCTTTGGCTCCAGATCTCACTACCACCGCCTGATTGACCAATTTCAACGCAAATATCCCGTAATCATCGCACCCGTTTGCACAAAAAACGCATTTGAGGCAGGTGCCGACGTTAAATCGGTTGGGAGCCTTGAAGAGATCATAAAAACAACTACTTACCTCGGATCGATGAATTTCCTCGACCTGCCGTCAATGAGCATCCCAAGCAAAGAAAAACACCAGGGTGTTCCAATCGGCATCCAGCTTATTGGCCCGCGTTACGGCGAAGAGTATTTATTCAAAACTGCTAAAGTACTGGAGCAAAACGGCTTTATCTCTTCACAGCTGGCAGGTGAAGACGCTGCGTCAAGTATGGCCGATACTGCGTAACTTCCCTCATTTGCCGCGGTTTCCGGAAATTTAGAATAGAAAACGGGAAGAAATAGACGCCGCCGACCCATAGGTTTTGCTCAAAGGTGAGCTGCAGGACGTTCGTCTCAAGGCTTTCCGGTTATCCCCTCAAGAACTATGCAACCTGAAGCGCTGGCGAGCTCTTCGGGAAATGGGAGAAAAGCATGGCCCGAAACCCCAAAATTACCTTTGTTGGTGCCGGTTCGACCACCTTCATGAAGAACATTATCGGCGATATCCTGCAGCGTCCGGCGCTGTCTGGAGCACACGTTGCTCTCATGGATATCAACGAAGAGCGCCTTGGTGAATCTGAAATCGTTGCTCGCAAACTGATTGCGACACTGGGAGTGAGTGCAACCGTCTCTACCCACACCAACCAGATGGAAGCCCTTGATTCCGCTGACTTTGTTGTGGTTGCCTTCCAGATCGGCGGCTACGAGCCGTGCACTGTAACCGATTTCGAAATTCCAAAGAAACACGGCCTGCGCCAAACCATCGCCGACACCCTCGGCATCGGCGGCATCATGCGCGGCTTGCGCACCGTTCCGCACCTCTGGAGCATCTGCGAAGATATGCTCAAGGTTTGTCCGGAAGCGGTCATGCTGCAATACGTGAATCCGATGGCGATCAACACCTGGGCCATCGCGCAAAAGTACCCACAAATCAAACAGGTAGGCCTCTGCCACTCTGTTCAGGGTACGGTGAAAGAACTGGCCCACGACCTTGATCTGGATCCTGCAAATATCCGCTATAGATGCGCAGGTATCAATCACATGGCGTTCTATCTGTATCTGGAAGAGATCAAGGAAGACGGCACTTTCGAAGACCTCTACCCACGTCTGATGGAAGGCTACCGCGAAGGTCGCTATCCAAAGCCCTCCACTTGGAACCCCCGTTGTCAGAACGTCGTGCGCTACGAAATGCTCACCCGTCTCGGTCACTTCGTGACTGAAAGCTCAGAGCATTTTTCCGAGTATGTTCCGTGGTTTATCAAGCGTGACCGTCCTGATCTTCTGGAGAAATACTCCATTCCGCTCGATGAATATCCGGTTCGCTGCGTAGAGCAGATCGAACGCTGGAAGTCTCAGGTGGAAGACTACAAGAACGCCGAGAGCATCGAAGTGGAACGCAGTCAAGAGTACGCCTCCACCATCATGAACTCCATCTGGACCGGCGAACCATCCGTAATCTACGGGAACGTTCAGAACAAAGGCTACATCACTTCACTGCCTCAGGATTGCGCGGTGGAAGTGCCTTGCCTTGTTGATCGCAACGGCATTCAGCCAACGCATATCGGCAAACTGCCTCCACAGTTGGCTGCACTAATGCGCACGAACATCGGCCCGCAGGAGCTTACAGTTGAAGCTCTCATGACCGAGAACCGTGAGCATATTTATCACGCTGCCATGCTGGATCCGCACACCGCAGCGGAGCTGGATCTGGAGCAGATCTGGGCAATGGTGGACGAGCTTCTGGAAGCGCACAAGGACTGGTTGCCAGCATGGACGCAGAAGCAAGTGCTTGAAACTGCGTAAAAAGAACCTGTGCTTGTTAGAGTAACGCGATGACATAAGCGGTTGTCTGGAACGAGGCAGCCGCTTATGTATATTCTGATATATCAAAGAAGAGTGCCAAGCACTCCCTGGGGGAACAAATGTCTGGGAATGTCACCTTTCATGATCTGAAGGACGCAAGTGTATTCATCACGGGCGGTGGAGCAGGGATCGGCGCAAGCCTCACTGACGGCTTCATGCAACAAGGCGCCAAAGTCGCTTTTGTGCAGCGCTCTGATGCTTCTGAGTTTGCCGAGCAGATGAAAGAAAAGCACGGCGTCGCACCTTTGTTCATCAAGTGTGATGTTACCGATGTAGATGCACTGCAGGCTGCCATCAAACAGGCTGAAGAAGCGCATGGCCCAGTCACCGTGCTGGTCAACAATGCTGCAAACGACACCCGCCATAATCTGGAAGAGTTCACGCAAGATCAATGGGATGCGTCTATGAACGTGAACCTGCGCCCGCACTTCTTCACCGCTCAGGCAGCAGCAGCTGGTATGAAAGCAGCAGGTGGTGGATCAATCATCAACTTCTCCTCCATCTCCTACATGATGGGCAACGCAGGCTATCCGGCCTACGAGACCTCCAAAGCAGCGATCACCGGCCTGACCCGCGCACTGGCCCGAGAGCTGGGACCAGACAATATTCGCGTCAACGCTTTGATGCCGGGTTGGGTGCTCACACAGCGCCAGAAGGACCTCTGGGCAACGCCAGAAGACCTGAAGGCGCATCTGGGCCGTCAGTGCCTGAAAGAACATCTGGAGCCAGACGATATCATTGAAGCAACACTGTTTTTGGCGTCCAAGGCCAGCCGCATGATGACCAGTCAGGCACTTGTGATTGATGGTGGTGTCGTCGTTACTGGCTAAAAGCAAAGAGCGGGTGGGAAACTGCCCGCTATATTTTTCCGATGTTACGCGCCTGTTTGCGAAAAGCTGCAGGCGACGTGCTGAAGTGGTTCTGAAACGCCTCATAAAAGCTTGAAAGCGAACGGAAACCGGAGTCCATGGCGATGGACAAGATCTTCATTTCAGACTCTGCAAGCAACATGCGCGCATGTGAAAGTCGCACGCGGGTCAGATGCTCCTTGATAGGCAGCCCCACAATGCGCTTGAACAGCGTCATCGCATGACTTGGCGATAAGCCAACAAATTCAGCAACATCGGTGACGGAAATATCGGAGGTGTGGTTCTCGGATATGAACCGCAACATCTCCTCAACATGCAGCATGGATTTCCCGCGCCCCACCACTGTGCTCGACTGACGGTAGTCATGATGCAGCGTGTTCCAGCCATCTAGTGCCAGTCTGGTAAAGCGCGACGAGATCTCACTCAACACCAGCTTGCGCCAGTTGATGTCATCTCTTTTGAACTCGTTAGCCCAATGTCCAAAGCGAACAGCATCAATCGGGCAGGGCGCCTTGTTGCAAATCACATCTCCGGAAATGAGCGCATCTGTGATGCGTGTTGGCAGCCCCCACTGCAAGATTTGTGCAAAGGAGATGTAAAGGTTGACCATATCACCATCACCGCGGACATCCACAACACCGTGCGGCGCAGCCCCCAGAAACAAATCATGTAACCGGGATGTACCGTCACATGACTTCCCGAGAAGGAATAGTCCATTTCACAGTTGATCAGGAAGTTTACTTCAATAGAAGCATGGTGGTGGTACGGTCTTTTGGAGAATACATGAGGTTTATGACGCATAATTAGGAAATTATCTGTCGAGGGGATAACGCTCTGGTCCAGATATTGGCGATATAGATCGTCGCTAATACTCAATTATACATCCTCCTCTTACGTCAATATTCAAAGAGCCTGATGAATCGATATTTATACGAGAGTTCGGCTCTCTGTATTCTCCCATGTGTATAGTATAGAGAAATACGCAGTTTAAAAGCATCTACGAAGAAAATCGGAATTTTTGAGTAGAAAGCCGGAGGAAAATGAACTGCACCGGTGGCCATGATGGTGTTGGGAGTAACGTAAAAGGGGGAGGAATTGATGTCTTCAACAAACCTTGTGTCTAAAATTTGCTTAGCTGCAGGCGTAAGCCTCTGCGCTGTCATGGCAAGTTCGGCACTGGCCGATAAGATGCCGGTTGAGCAGTCCATGTCCACATTGGAATATGAGCTGCTGTCGCGCGGTGATCTGTGGACCTACAAAAAGCTGGATGGGTACAGCGAAGCACCATTCCTGAATGATCTGGTCAAAGCAGGTAAGCTGCCACCAGTCGAAGAGCGTTTACCAGCAGAACCTCTCGTCATGAAAACCATGGCAATGTCCGACGGCATCGGCGTTTACGGCGGCGTATTCCGCCATGTGATCGGCGGTCGTCCAGAAGGCTGGAATTGGCTCGCTGGTCAGCATCAGGGCTGGGGTGGCATTAACATGGCCGTTCAGGAATGTCTGGTTCGCAACGGCCCGCTTTGGCAGGTTAAGGCAGAAGAACAGTCTGGTCCGCTGCCAAATCTGGCCAAAAGCTGGGAGTGGAGCGAAGACAGGACCGAGCTGACCATGCATCTGGTTGAAGGCGTCAAATGGTCAGATGGTGATCCGTTTGATACAGAAGACATCCGCTTCTGGTGGGAAGACAACGTTCTGGATGAAAACGTTGCATCCCGTTTACCAAAAGGCGGTCTCGGCGATGGCACCACTCTTGAAGTGATTGATGCTTACACATTCAAGTTCACCTTCACCAAGCCGCAAGGCCCGGAAATTCTGAAGTCTCTGGCTTACATTCAGGCTGCCCTGGACCAGCACACGCTCTGAAAGCAAAGCATCCGAAGTACAACAAAGATGCATCCTACCAAGAATACCGCAACGCAATGCCAGCTGATGCGGTGCCACCTGCCGTGTTGGGCGCTTGGGTGCCAGTGCGCCACAAAGCCGATGAACTGGTCATTCTGCGCCGCAATCCGTTCTACTGGAAAACGGATGAAGCCGGCAATCAGCTGCCTTACTTGAATGAAATGCACTTCAAGCTGACCACATGGTCAGACCGCACGACACAGGCAGTAGCGGGCACCGGTGACTTCTCTAATATGGAAAATCCGGGCAATTACGTGGAAGCGCTCAAACAGACCCTTTCTGCAGATGCGCCGGTTAAAGCCAACTTCGGCCCTCGCGTCCTGTCCTGGCGACTGGAGTTCAACTTCTCTGAGACCAACGGCGTTCAGGATGAAGTCGACGCAGAACTGCGCAAGTTCTTTAGAAACAAAGACTTCCGTGTCGCTGTCAGTCATGCGCTAGATCGTCAGGCAATAGGCCAGTCTGTGGCTCGTGGTCCGTTCATGTATCCGTACTCCGGCGGCTTCTCCAGCGGGTCTCCGTATTACGACTACGACAGCACGGTCTACTATCCATATGATCTGGCAAAAGCCAACGCCATGCTGGATGCTCTGGGCCTGAAAGACACAGATGGCAACGGCATCCGTAACATGCCGGGTACTGGCGCTGATCTGGAAATCGATATGATGACCGATCGCCAGCAGGTAACGGACAAAAAACAGGCCGACGCTGTCATCCTGATGCTGGCAGAAGCAGGCATCCGCGTCCTCATCCGCAACGTGGATGTAATCGACACAGCTTCCAAGAGCGGCGACTTCAATATGTTGATCCGCCGTAAGGAATGGAACCTGCCGACCCGTGAGACCTGCTATCAGCTTCCAATTGCCAACAGCTGCCCATCACGGCACCTGCCGGGCTCAGATGGCTCACGCAATCTGATGGACTTCGAAGTTGAGATGGTCGACGCCTACAACACCATCCTGTCTAGCTGGGACGCCGTTGAAGCAGCTGAAGCTGCCAAGACAATCCAGCGTCTGTGGACCGAAAATGCCTACACCATTGGCACCGTTCAGGCTCCTGCTGCGCTTCTCGTCAACAAGCGCATCAAGAACGCTCACCCAGGCACACCAGTCAACATGTTCGAATGGGCAGAAGACGGTGTGGTGCGCGAGCGCCTCTGGACACCAAAGGATCAGCAGTTGAAAGAACTCCTCCCAGGAACAATCGCTGAATACTAAGGCAGAAAGGGCGGGCCGCTTCTGGCCCGCCCTCGTAATAATAAGCAAAAAATGCTCATAGCTGGGAGGGCTAGATAGATGGGCCTGTTACGCTTTTTGGCGCAACGTGCAGCTGCAACACTGGTCTTGTTGATTGGGATCTCCATTGTATCCTTCGCAATCATACAAGCCGTACCGGGCGACTATGTTGACATGTGGATGTCAACCACCGCCGCACAAACCGGGCAATCCCGTGCAGCTTTGGAACCTCAAGCAGAAATTCTACGTGCACAGCTGGGGCTGGATCAGCCGGTTGTTGTGCAGTACTGGCGCTGGATCGTTGGCATCGTCACCGCTGGCAATTTCGGAGACTCGTTCTTCTTCTCCAAACCGGTCACGGAAGTCATCGGCCTGCGTCTGCCACGCACATTGGCTCTGGCATTCACCGCAATGGTACTCGCCCAGTTCATCGGGGGTGCGCTTGGCGTTTACGCAGCCATGAACCAGTACAAACTTGGCGACACCATTTCGACCATCGTTGCCTTCCTCGGCATCGTCATCCCGAAGTTCGTGATCTCGCTGATTATTCTGTATTATCTGGCCTTCGTCTGGCACTCACCCTACATCGGCGCACTTCAGTCGCCTGAGTATCTTCTTCAGGACCATTGGTCCCTTGATAAGCTTTGGGACTTCCTCAAACACGTCTGGCCAATCTTGCTCATCTCCATCTGGGCAGGGCAGGCATACACACTGCGCATGATGCGCGGGAATCTGCTGGACGTGATGAAATCCCAATACATTGAAACCGCGCGCGCCAAGGGGCTGTCCCGCCGCCGCATCATCATGGTGCACGCCATTCCGAATGCGTTACACCCCGTCATCATGAACATCGGCAGCCGCTTTGAGTACATGATTAAGGGTGAAATCGAGATCGCCATCGTTCTTGGCGTTCCAACCATTGGTCCGCTGATCCTGTCTTCAGTTGCTGAGCGCGATATGTATGTGGTTGCTGCCATCTTCATGCTCGTCGCCACCATCATGGTGGTCGGAAATCTGGTCGCTGACCTGCTGTTGGCTGTCGTTGACCCACGTGTCCGTCAGGCCGCTATGGAAGGAAACACGTGATGACCCAGATTGATAGCGATGCAATTGAACACGGCAGTGTAGACGCACAGCAACTGGCAGAAGACCGGCCTTCCATCTCATACTGGGGCCTCGTCGTTCGCCGCTTCGTCCGCAACAAATACGGCATGGTCGGCTTCATCGCCTGCATGTTGATATTCTTGACGGCCATTTTTGCGGGCTTCATCGCGCCATATGGACCGCAGACTGCCAATCGTGCGGCCTTATACTCACCGCCACAAACACTGCATTTCTTCACACCAGACGGCAGCCTAACGACGCCATACGTCACCGGCTTCAAAGAAGAAATGAACATGCAGACCTTCGAGATCACATTCGTACCTGATCTCGATAAGATCTCCTATGTCGCTCTGTTTGTGGAAGGGGAGCCCTGGCAGTTTCTGGGCATGACCTTCAACACCCACCTGTTTGGTACAACAGACGGCAGCAAGTTCCACATTCTGGGCACAGATAATCTGGGCCGTGATGTGTACTCCCGTATGATCTACGGCACCCGTATCACACTGCTCATGGCGCTGCTGGTGATGGGCTCCGCTTGCGTAATCGGCATCATTATGGGCGTCAGCTCAGGCTATTTCGGCGGTCTTTATGATCTCGTCGTCCAACGACTGGTTGAGTTCGTCAAAGCGTTCCCAGATCTGCCGCTCTATCTGGCCTTGGTCGCCTTGCTGCCACGCCGTGCTGAACCGATCACCATCTTCATCATGTTCGCATGCATCCTTGTGCTGCTGAGATGGGCGGACCTCTGCCGTGAGTTGCGCGGTAAAGTCTTCTCCATGCGCAATCTGGAGTATGTACGGGCCGCGGAAGCGGTGGGCGCATCCAACAGCCGTATCATCGGCGCCCATATCGTGCCGAATACGTCTTCGCACATCATCGTCTGGGCGACCTACCAGTTGCCGGAAATCATCTTGCTGGAGAGCTTCCTGTCATTCCTCGGAGTGGGCATTCAACAGCCGATGGTCTCCTGGGGCAGCATGCTCAACCAGATCCTCGACTTCCAGTCCTTCAGCGCCGCGCCATGGATGATGGCACCAGTTGCGATGATCATCATTTCCGTACTCGCCTTCAACGCCGCTGGCGATGGCCTTCGTGATGCAATGGATCCCTACAGCAATGCCTAGTATCGACCAAACACAACACAAAGACCTCCTCACCATCCGCGACGTGGCCGTCAGCTTCAAAACTGTGACGGGAACAGTGGAGGCGGTGAAAGGCGCCAGCTACTCCGTAGCAAAGGGCGAGACGCTGGCCGTGGTGGGCGAGTCCGGCTCAGGCAAGTCCGTCACTGCCCGCGCGATCATGGGTATGCTGCTGAAAACGCCACGCTGGCGGAAGGCTCGCACATCGAGTTTGATGACCGTGACCTGGCAAGTATGAGTGAGCTGGAGCTGCAAAAGATCCGCGGTAATCGCATCTCCATGATTTTTCAGGAACCACTCACCAGCCTCAATCCTGTCTATCGCATTGGCGATCAGATCATCGAGATGATCCGCTCTCACCGGAAAATCTCCAAAGCAGACGCCAAAACTGAGGCCATCCGCATGCTGGATGAGGTGAAGATCCCGGATCCGGAAATCCGCTTCAGCCAATATCCGCACCAGCTCTCAGGTGGCCAGCGCCAGCGCGTTATGATCGCCATGGCACTGGCGAATGAACCGGACCTTCTGATTGCGGATGAGCCAACCACAGCACTGGACGTAACCGTGCAGGCCGAAATCCTGAAGCTCATGAAAGAGCTGCAGCAACGCCACAACATGGCAATCATCCTCATCACCCACGACCTTAACGTAGTGCGTCAGGTGAGTGACCGTGTATGCGTTATGCGTGCAGGGAAACTGGTGGAGACCGGAACGACCAAAGAGGTCTTTGAAACGCCATCCCACCCGTACACCCGGCACCTGATTGCCAGTGAGCCAACAGGCTCGCCGGATGAGCTGGAGGAGGGGCTGTATGATCTGCTGCAGGCAGATAAAGTGCGGGTCACGTTCAAATCCAAACACGGCAGCTTCTTCAGTCGCAAGACCAAGGAACTGGTGGCGGTCAACGACATCTCCCTTAAAATCAAATCAGGCGAAACGCTTGGGATCGTAGGGGAGTCTGGATCAGGCAAGTCCACTCTGGGCATGTCGATCCTGCAGCTTCTCAAAGCAGATGCAGGCGCCATCACCTTTGATGGCAACCGGATCGATAACTTGACCAAGAAGGAGCTGAAACCGCTTAGAACAGACCTGCAAGTGGTCTTTCAGGATCCGTTTTCTTCGCTCAACCCGCGTATGGTTGTCGGCGAGATTGTGGGAGAGGGCCTCAAGGTCAATGGCATCGGCAGCAGCCATAAAGAGCGGCAGTCCATGGTCGCAGAAGCTCTGGATGCCGTGCAGATGCCACGCAGCACCATGGATCGCTTTCCCCATGAGTTCTCCGGCGGACAGCGCCAGAGGATCGCTATTGCGCGTTCCATCGTTTTAAAGCCCAAATTTATCCTGCTGGATGAGCCAACCTCTGCTCTTGATCTGTCCATTCAGGCGCAAATCATCGAGCTGCTGAAAGACCTGCGCGATAAGCTGAAGCTAAGCTATCTCTTCATCAGTCATGATCTGAAGGTCGTTAAAGCTTTGTGCCATAACGTGATGGTCATGCAACACGGCAACGTGGTGGAAGCCGGAAAAACGCTGGATGTCCTGCACAGACCGCAAACAGAGTACACGCAGCGGCTAGTTTCTGCGGCTTATCTCTAAGAGTTCCGATGGCGGCGTTCATCGTCGCCATCAGTGTCCCTTCAGTGTGCTGCTTTGAGTTTTCTGAGGAAGTACCAAAGCACCCCAACCACCAACGGCACGGATGCAGCCATGCCGACAGTGGGATCAATCGGCGACCCAAGCGTTTTGGCACCTTTCAGCGCATACCCAATCAGACTGATTACATAATACGAGATCGCCGCGATGGAGAGGCCTTCTACGGTCTGCTGCAAGCGCAGTTGAAACTTGGCGCGTTGATCCATCGAGCTCAACAGATCTCGGTTCTGCCGTTCCAGTTCCACATCCACCCGGGCCCGTAGCAAACCCACTGCGCGCGTCAACTTGCGAGACAGATTGGCTTGTCGCTCTTCAATAGCCCGGCACGTCTGCATGGCAGGGGCGAGCCTGCGGTTCAAGAAACGCCCGATCATGTCGTAACCGGAAACGCTGGCCTCTCCCAGTGTCTCAAGACGACGCCTGACAATGTCAGAGTAAGCTCGCGTTGCACCAAACCGGAAAAGACTTTCCATGGCTGAGGCCTCTAGATCAGCAGCAAGCGAGGAAAGATCTGACAAAAGCTCCTCGTTTTGAGCCAGTGATTGCGGCTTCGCGCTGCCGGAACTGCGAAGTTGCGAGGTGATCTGAACCAACTCACTCTCAATCCGGCTGACGATAACCTGCTGCTTGCGCGCTTCATAAAGCCCTAGCAGAGAAAGTGTCTTGTAGGTCTCCAACTCCAACACCCGCCGCACGGTTGCTCCGAGCTCCAATGGAGAAAGCCCATGATCCAGCAGCAGAAAGGAAACAATGCCATCCTCATTGGCCCGAAAATCAGTCACCAACGTCGCGCGCCCTTCAATCACCTCAGAGACACTGAGACTTGCAGCGTCAAACTCCTCAAACAGGTCCTCTGAGAGCGGGGAGGCAGCAGTTTTTACGGTCAGCTGAACAGCAGCAATCAGCTCGCCGGGAAGCGAGAGCTTACCTTCTGCAAATAGTGAAGAACTGATTGTCCAATCATCACTGAGAGCTGCTTTCAGAGGCTTTTCAATAGCATAGGTCGAAAACTCGCTGTGTTGCTCCCAACGCAGTGAATAGCCCTCAAAGGCATGGTGCAAATAATGCTCTGAAGCCTCATCAGAATGCTCACCAGTAAACATGGAAAGCGCCTGTCGCTCTGCGTGCTTTTGGTCCTGATCCACCATGAAGGCATACTGTAAAATCTGCCATTCACCGTGGATCGGCACAAATGGGCGTGCATGTACTTCCGCAAGAATAGCTTGCCGAAGCGGATGTTCAGCAAATGGCAGAGCCGCAGGTGTCGCCTCCAACAGATCGTCTAGTTCACTCAACTCGCCCCTCGTGATCTTCATGCCCGAAAGCACAAGTGTGAAGCAGACAGCATTTGCGATCTACATAAAACTACGTATTGCGCGCGATTGTCGCAGGGCAGTCGTTGCAAACAATACGAAATCTAAGTCGAATTCTTAGGGTTCATCATAGTGAACTCTAAGACTTGTAAACTAAACACAGCGCCCAAAACATCACCTGTTGAGGGCTGAATATGAGAGTGCCACTTGCTGCGGTCCTGTTGACCTGTTCCACCGCTCTGGCTTGGGCAGAGCCGGATTTTCCTCAAAAAAACAATCGATGGTTTGAAGCAGCAGAAGCTGAAATCCAGAATAAGCTGGCTCAACAACCCATCACAAAGCCAGCTAAAAACATCATTCTGATGATTGCGGATGGCAACGGCATCGCAACCAACTACGCTACGCGCATCTTTCAGGGCCAGCAAAACGGTTTGCTGGGGGAAGAAAATGTTCTGCCTCAGGAAGCTTTTCCTCACAGCGCCTTGGTCAAGACCTACAACGTCAATGCGCAAACGCCAGATTCAGCAGGAACTGGCACGGCCTTTCACTCAGGGGTCAAAACCAAATCCGGTGTGCTGGGCGTAGATGAAACGGTGAACTTCGCCGATTGCTCCGCAGTTGAAGCGGGAAGTGTCGCGACCATTGCTGAAGTTCTTGCCGCCCAAGGCAAAGCTGTAGGCATCATCACAACAGCGAGCCTGACCGATGCGACACCAGCTTCCGCCTATGCTCATGTCGCCTCCAGGCGCTATGAGGATGATGCCAGCGTGCCAGAAGGCTGCGATGTTCCGGACATCGCTGTGCAGCTGCTGGATCAGATCAAAAACGGCACCATTGACATAGCTATGGGAGGAGGGCGCCGCCATATGCTCCCTGAAACGGCAACAGACAAAGACAGCAAAGATCGAAACCGCAGAGATGGCCGCAACCTCATCGATGAAGCCAAAGAGTTTGGCGCCACCTATGTGTGGGATGAAAAGTCCTTCAGCGAACTTGATCCATCAGCTGGCAAACCAGTGCTTGGCGTTTTCAGTTCAGGCCACATGGATTACGACTATGACCGAAAAGACCAGCCATCCCTCGCAGAAATGGTAAAACTGACCATTGAATCGCTGCAAGATAATGAAAACGGCTTCTACATGCTGGTGGAAGGAGGCCGTGTTGACCATGCCAATCATGCCGGAAACTTGTTCCGAGCTCTGACGGATGGCGTTGCTTTTGCTGAAGCCGTCGCCATGGCAGAGCAGATGACCAGCGATCAGGACACGCTGATCATCGTAACCGCTGATCATGCCCATACGCTCTCTTTCAATGGCTATTGTGGTCGTGGGTCACCCATCAACGGCCTGTGCATGGGCATCGACAACAACGGCGTCAAACACACTGACGAAATGCTTCTGGGACTGGATGGCAAGCCCTTCACTGTTGCAGGTTATCTGAATGGCACAGGCTCAATTCTGACAGAAGAAAACAACTGGTTTGGCACACGTCCTGTCGTCTCTCAGGAAGAAGCTCTGGACCCGGACTACAAACAGCAATCGCTGCTTCCGCTGGATAAGGAAACGCATGCCGGAACGGATGTTGCTGTCTATGCCAAAGGCCCATGGGCACACCTGTTTGATGGCACGATTGAGCAGAACTACATCTTCAACGTCATGAACTACGCTGCCAACGCCAAAGAAGAGGAGTAATGGCGCTTGGTACCTTGTTGTATCATACGCAAAAATGATTTTGGCGTCTCTCGGACCTCGCGAAAATTTGTCGGGGGATCAGGCCAGTTTAGCCTCGAAATGCACACTGACCTGACGTAGGTTTCGGACTCATTTTGCAAAAGTGAGTTCCGATGATTGAGTTCGAAAAGAAGTTGGAAGCCGCGCTGAAAGCGCATGATCAGAGCGATGATGCCAGTCATGACCTCTACCACGCCCGCCGCGTAAAATTGGCTGCGCTGGATATCGCTGCACGCCGCGGCGAAGGGGATGAGGAAGTGCTTGTCGCTGCTGCCTATTTGCATGATCTGGTCAACGTTCCCAAGAACTCCCCGAACCGTGCAAAAGCCTCCAAACTGTCCGCAGATGCAGCCGAGCCGATCCTTCAGGAACTCGGCGTAGCTGCCGACAAAATCGAGCGCATCAAACACGCCATTGAAGCGCACAGCTTCTCAGCTGAAATCGAGCCACAAACCATCGAAGCCAAGATTCTGCAGGACGCAGACCGTCTGGAATCTCTCGGTGCTATCGGCATCGCTCGCACGTTCTACATCGCCAAAACCATGAACTCCAATCTGTTCCATGGTGGTGACCTGTTCGCCAGCGATCGCGAGCTTGATGACAAGGCCTTCGGTGTCGATCACTTCGCCCTGAAGCTGCTGAAACTGCATAAAACCATGCAGACCAAGGAAGGCCGTGAAGTTGCGCGCGAACGCACCGACTACATGATCGGCTTCCTGAAGCAACTGGCCGTTGAAACAGGCTTCACCTATCCTGAAAATCACGATCTCTGGATCGAAGAAAAAGCGCCGAAAGTCGCCTCCTGAACCTCAGTCCTGAAAGGACTTGAGAGACGGGAAAGTGATATCCGGATCCTGGATGGTCTGCTCAAACGGGCCATCCGGATGTTCCATGGTTTTCAGCAGGTTGGTGCCCAGCAGAACGCCAGCTTCCTGAATGTCTTCACTGATGTTGTCGATGTGCGGATCAATCTGATGCAGTGTCTGCGAACTTGACTTCACCACCGCATCAAAATCCAGACCACGCGCTTTTCCGGCCTGACGATAACCGTTCGCAATCGCAAGGAAAGACGTTTCACCCGGACAAATGAACCCATCCGGTGCTTCTGGTGAGCTTGCGATGTTCTTCGCCCACTCAAACACCTCCGGCATATCTGAATCCAGACTGATCCCACCCGGAATATAGCTCTGCAGCCCTTCCTGACGGATGGCGCGCATATAGCCGTAATTCAGATGCTGGTGGAACGTGAATTGGTTAGGAGGCAGGATAATGCAAATCCGCCGCCGCCCTTTCTGCATCAATCGCAGCACTGACTCGTAGGCAAATTTCTCGTTGTCATAGTCAACGTAGGAGTGCTGATAGCCGAACTCGGTCCGCCCATGAGTCGTGAACGGAAAACTGCGCTCCCGAAGAAACCGTACTCGCTCATCAAAAGGCCGCGTCCGCGAGAAGATGATTCCGTCCGCCAGCTTATTGCGTACGATGTACTCAACCGGCTCAATCGGATCACCGCCAAGAAACTGCGGTGTCACGTTCAAATGATAATCCGTCCCCGCCAAAGCATGGGCCACACCGGTGATCAGGGAATTTCCGAAACCGAGGATTTCGTTGTGTGGATCGAGAATCAGCGAAACAACTTTGGTCTTGCCCGTACGCAACCTTTGAGCGGCGCGATCAGGAACATAGCCGATTTCTTCAGCAACTTTACTTACGCGCAGGCGGGTTGCCTGTGCAATCTTTTCATCCCCCTGAAGCGCCCGCGAGACAGTTGTCACCGCAAGACCGGTGATTTCCGCAATTGTCTTCTGCGTCGGTTTCGAAGCGGAGTGAGAGGAGGAAATTGTTGGTTTTTTCGTCGGCATATGAAACCAGTTTACCTCCCGTAAGTCAGCCAGATCTTCATTATAACGATGCAACAAATTCAGTGAGTAGCATTTGATACAAAAAAGATCATTCAAGTCAATGGCTTCACTTTTGGCATTGACAGATCCGATATTTGTAACGTTATAAGTACTATGTTAGTCGTATTTTTGTGTAGAAATTTTAAGTTGTGATCGGGAGGCAACACATGCACAAACTACTAGTGAAAACCACATCCGCTCTGGCACTGCTGGCTGCAACAGCAACCACATCCGTAGCGGCAGACGTGGAAGTTCTGCACTGGTGGACTTCAGGCGGTGAAGCGGCTGCGCTTAACGTACTGAAGAAAGACTTGGAATCTCAGGGCATTGGTTGGGCTGATATGCCTGTAGCAGGCGGCGGCGGTGAATCCGCAATGACCGTTCTGCGTGCACGCGTAACAGCTGGCAACGCGCCAACTGCAGTTCAGATGCTCGGTTTCGACATCCAGGACTGGGCGAAAGAAGGCGCTCTGGCTGACCTGAACGCAGTTGCTGCAAAAGAAGGCTGGGACAAAGTTGTTCCTGCTGCTCTTCAGCGTTTTGCGAAGTACGATGGCAAGTGGATCTCCGCGCCAGTAAACGTACACTCCACCAACTGGGTATGGGCAAACAAAGCAGTGCTGGACAAGCACGGCATTGCAGCTCCAACCACTTGGGAAGAGTTCACCGCAGCGCTTGATAAGCTGAAAGCAGCTGGCGTTACTCCACTGGCACACGGTGGTCAGGCTTGGCAGGACGCAACTCTGTTCGACGCAATCGTCATGAGCACCGGTGGCGCAGATTTCTATAAAGCTGCATTCATCGATCTGGACGAAGCTGCTCTTGGTTCCGACACCATGAAAGAAGCGTTTGACCGCATGGCTGTATTGCGCGCAAACGTTGACGAAAACTTCTCTGGTCGTGACTGGAACCTTGCAACTGCAATGGTCATCAACGGCGAAGCTGGTTTCCAGATGATGGGTGACTGGGCAAAAGGTGAGTTCCTCGGCGCTGGCAAAAAGCCAGGCGAAGACTTCCTCTGCTTCCGCTTCCCAGGCACGCAGAACCAGGTCACCTTCAACGCTGACCAGTTCGCAATGTTTGATCAGGGCGGTGAAGTGTCCAAAGAGCAGGCTGCTCTGGCAAGCGCGATCCTTTCTCCAACCTTCCAGTCTGCGTTCAACGTAGTGAAGGGTTCTGTTCCTGCACGTACCGACGTTTCCGACGAAGCGTTTGATGCATGTGCAAAACAGGGCATGAAAGATCTGGCAGCAGCTGCAGCAAGCGGTAACCTCTTCGGTTCCATGGCGCATGGCCACTCTGCACCAGCATCCGTGAAAAACGCCATTTATGACGTTGTAACTGCACACTTTAACGGTGAGTACGACTCCGCTACCGCTGTTGAAGAGCTGGTAGACGCTGTCTCCATCGCGAAGTAATTTTAAGTGGGGCCGATGCGTCGGCCCCATTTTTCCCAAAACAACATAAAATCTGGGGGCAGGGATCATGGTCGACCAGACCACTTCATCCGTTGCCATGGCCGCTGACTATCAAGCGCCAACGGCAGTAAAACCGGACCTGCGGACAAGACTCCAAAATCTCATTCCAAAACTGGTGCTATCACCCTCCTTGGCTCTGATCTTGGTCTTTGTCTATGGATTTATCATTTTCTCCGTATACCTCTCCTTCACAGGAAGCCGCATCCTGCCGGTTTATGACTGGGTAGGGCTGGAGAACTATGAAAAGCTATTCCGGCTGCGGCATTGGTCCATTGCCATCAAAAACCTCGGCATCTTCGCCGGACTGTACATTGCAATCTGTACAGCCATCGGCTTGAGCCTTGCGATTTTTCTGGACCAGAAGATCCGCGGTGAGGGCTTCTTGCGTCCAATCTTCCTGTATCCGATGGCGCTCAGCTTCATCGTGACAGGTACAGCGTGGAAATGGTTCCTCGATCCGGGCATCGGCCTTGAGCACACCATGCACCTGTGGGGCTGGGAAAGCTTTGAGTTCGACTGGATCAAAAACCGCGACTTTGCAATCTACACCGTTGTGATTGCTGCGGTCTGGCAAACATCTGGCTTCGTGATGGCCATGTTCCTTGCTGGTTTGCGCGGCATCGACAACGAGATCCTCAAAGCAGCTCAGATCGACGGTGCATCCAACTGGAACATGTACCGCCGCATCATCATTCCGCAGCTGCGTCCGGCATTTCTGTCAGCCTTCGTGATCCTGTCACACCTCGCCATCAAGTCCTACGACCTTGTCGTGGCGCTGACGGGTGGTGGACCGGGCCGCGCTACTGAGGTGCCAGCGACCTTCATGTACTCGTACACCTTCACGCGCAACCAGATGGGCATCGGTGCCAGCTCCGCTGTTATCATGCTCATGACCATTGCTGCGATCATGGTGCCGTACCTTTATGCCGAACTGCGGGAGAAGAAATAATGTCCGTAGCCTCGACAGATAATGCCATCAACACAGGGCGCATCACACGCGCGTTCATCTACCTGATGTTGATCCTGTTCGCCACGTTCTACCTGCTGCCATTCGGCATCATGGTCATCAACTCCGTGAAGCCGCTCTCTGAAATCACAGGCGGCAACATGATGGCGCTGCCTCAGGTCTTCACGCTGGAACCATGGCTGAAAGCCTGGAACAGCGCGCAGATCGGCGTTGAGCCAACAGGTCTGAAGCCGTACTTCTGGAACTCCCTGAAAATGGTGTTCCCAGCTGTTGCGATCTCAACCGTTCTGGGTGCTTTGAATGGCTACGTGCTGACCAAGTGGCGCTTTAAGGGTGATACCATCCTGTTCGGTCTGATGCTGTTTGCCTGCTTCATTCCGTTCCAGATCGTGTTGATCCCAATGGCGCGTGTGCTTGGTTTCCTCGGCATCGCGGGTTCTACACCGGGTCTTGTTCTGGTGCACGTGGTCTACGGCCTTGGCTTCACCACGCTGTACTTCAGAAACTACTATCAGGTGTTCCCAACAGAGCTGATCCGCGCAGCACAGATTGATGGGGCAGGGTTCTTCCGCATCTTCTGGCGCATCATGTTGCCAAGTTCAGGTCCAATCATTGTGGTTTCCGTCATCTGGCAGTTCACTAACATCTGGAATGACTTCCTGTTTGGTGCGTCCTTTGCGGACCTTGATAGTCAGCCAATGACCGTGGCTCTGAACAACCTCGTCAGCTCTTCAACGGGCGTCAAAGAATATAACGTTCATTTTGCCGGAGCGATCCTCGCCGCATTGCCGACACTGCTCGTGTACATCGTGGCTGGCCGCTACTTCGTAAGAGGCCTGATGGCCGGATCGGTGAAGGGATAAGTACTATGAGCTTTCTGAAAATCAACAATGCGACCAAGTCTTACGGCTCTACAAAGGTGCTTCACAACATCGATATCGACGTGGAAGAGGGTGAGTTTCTCGTTCTCGTCGGGCCGTCCGGTTGCGGTAAATCCACTCTGCTCAACATGATCGCTGGTCTGGAGGACATCACCTCCGGTACCATCGACATCAAAGGGCAGACCATGAACGGGGTTCACCCGTCCAAGCGTAACATCGCCATGGTGTTCCAGTCCTACGCGCTGTATCCAAACATGACCGTGGGCCAGAACATCACGTTCGGTCTGGAAATGCACGGCGTAGCCAAGGCTGAGCGTGACAAGTCCATGAACGAAGTAGCTGAGATGCTGCAGATCAAGCAGCTGCTGAACCGCAAGCCGGGCCAGCTCTCAGGTGGTCAGCGTCAGCGTGTGGCAATGGGCCGAGCGCTTGTGCGTGACCCGGATGTGTTCTTGTTCGATGAGCCGCTCTCCAACCTTGATGCAAAGCTGCGTGTGGACATGCGCACTGAGATCAAGAAGCTGCACCAGAAGCTTGGCACCACTATTGTTTACGTGACCCACGACCAGATCGAAGCAATGACGCTGTCCACGCGCATTGCTGTCATGAACGGCGGTTACGTACAGCAGTTGGGCACGCCAAAAGAGATCTATGACACGCCTGCAAACCTGTTTGTGGCAAGCTTCATGGGTTCTCCAAGCATGAACCTGGTACCTGCAAAGGTCGTTGCCAATGGCGACGGCATCTTCGCGCAACTGCCAACCGGTTTGAGTGATCAGGTGAACCTCAAGTTCTCCAACCCAACAGAAGCTCTGAAGGGCTTTGATCAGAAGGAAATCGTTCTGGGCATCCGTCCGGAAGCGATCACTGATCCTGAAGGGGCGGACCGCAAGGCCAAACACATTGAGCAGATCACCAACCGCGTCATCGTCACCGAACCAGCGGGCTCTGACACCTACGTGATGTCTTCTCTGGGCGGAAAAGACTGCAACGCACGTATGCGGGCTGATGCGCAGGTCACTGCTGGTCAGGATGTACCGTTTGCGATCAACATGGATAAAGCAATCCCGTTTGATCCATCCTCTGAAATGCGCATCGCGTAATTTCAAAGATAAGAGCACTTTCAAAAGCCGGAGTGGTTCACTCCGGCTTTTTTGTTAATCCAAAATCTCCCAAATCTTCTCATCTATCAGGTCGTGCCATTCAGATTGTGTGACCTCAACGATCTCATAGTGGCCCATGGCAACGCTGCAAAGGATCACATCCACGGGCAGCTCTCTTAATCTGCGCAATGTTGCCACCAGCTCCTGCCTGTTACCCCCATCACTGGTCATCACCAGCGTTCTGAAACGGCCATTGTCCAGATAGATCGTATCGCCGGTAAACAGGTAGTTCTTGCCAGTGGGGGAGGCATAATAGAAGCACAGATTGTTGTCCGTATGCCCCGGCGTATAAAGCGCCTGAAATCCGTCGTTTCCAGCAAACGGTCCGGTGCCTTCAAGAAGTCGATCTGGAGCAACATCACCAGAAAAGAACTTGGCAATGTTCTCATGCCCGATGAGCTTTGAGCCAAGCACGAGACGCAACTCTCCCAGGCTCTCTGAGATTTCGTGATTGTGAGTCAGATACTGCTCATCAACGCCGCCCATCTCACGTAACTGATGTGCGACATCCTGATTTTCAAAATGTGAAATCAGGATGTTCCGATCTGGTGTTTTCAGAAAATAGGCGTGGGAGAGCAATGTCGTAAATCGCTTCTCCAGAGGGACCTGCCACAGATCATCGTAAATCTTCTTCATCAGCTATTCCTTATTGGCTCTTGATTGTTGCATGATCTCTTCTAATTCCTCAAGTAATGTTGAGGTCAAGGCAAAAAAATGAAGGAATGACAATGGTCTCCTTGCAAGGGCTAACCGTCGGGCAGGTCGCAGAGCGCAGCGGTATCGCAGTCTCCGCCGTTCATTTCTACGAAGAAAAAGGGCTCATCACCTCCTGGCGCAACAACGCGAACCACAGAAGGTACTCCGCAGCCGTGCTGCGCAAGATCGCGGTAATCAAAGCTGCGCAGAAGCTGGGCGTGCCGCTTAAAGAGATCAAAGCGGCCATGGATCAGTTGCCCAATGAGAAGAAGATCTCAGCAAGTGACTGGGCCAAACTCTCCACGTGGTGGCAGGAGGATCTGGACAAGCGCATCGCGGAACTGCAAGACCTGCGCGAAGGTCTCAACGAGTGCATTGGCTGCGGCTGCTTGTCGATGACAGACTGCCATCTCCTCAATCCAGAAGATAAGATGAAAAGTCAGGGGCCAGGTGCGCACCTGCTGGGATGGCGCAGAAAACCATACACTGAGAACGCCTGACTCAGCGGCATCAATTAGCTATACGCATGACCTGAATCTGATTCAGAACTTTAAGTGAGACACTTAGAGCAGGGCAGTCCCCACGCTCATCCCACCACAGACAAACAGCGTCTGTCCTGTAATAAAGCCGGACTTGGGATCTGCAAAGAACATAAAGGCATTGGTGATGTCTTCCACCGTGCCAATGCGGCCAACGGGAATGCCATCAGCCAGCTTCTGTTCTTGCTCGCTTCCTTTAGGAATAATGCCCCAGAAGTTGTCGGTCTTCACCGGACCGGGCGCAACCACATTCACCGTAATCTGATGCTGCGCCAGCTCCAGCGCCCATGTGCGCGCCATGCCAATCATACCCGCTTTGGAAGCACTATAGGCTGTCCGCGTCTTGGCCCCCAAAGCCGCACGAGACCCATTAAACAAAACCCGCCCAAACTGCCGCTCTTTCATGCTTGGCAGGAATGCCTTAAGCAGCGTCAAAGCTGAGCCCAGATGAAGCTGGGCCAGACCTGCAATGTCATCTGCTTCAGCTTCTTCGATCAGGTTGGGGAAGATAAGCCCTGCATTGTGAATGAGATGTGTCACCTCATGCTCAGCCGCAATCGCCTCCGCCGCCGCGCTCACTTGCGCCTGATCCAGCAGATCCGTTTGATGGAAGTGGAGCTTTGGGTGCTCAAACTCAGGCTCCCGGCGCGACAGGCAAATCACCGTATAGCCAGCCTCCAGCATCTCCTTCGCCAAAGCCGCACCAATACCCTTGTTGCCACCTGTGATGACCGCAGTGAATTCTTCTGACATCAGCGGCCTCCCTTCGGCACAAGCGCCAGCACACGCAGCGGACTGCCAGTGCCGCCCTTAATCTTTAGCGGTGCGCAGAAGATCATGGCACCTGTTGCGGGCAGCTGATCCAGATTGCACATGCATTGCAGTCCATACTTACCAGCGCCATGCAGATAAAAATGAGCCGGATAGGGCGGCGTATAATGCGCACCTTGGCCCGCATCCGTCCCCACAGTCTCCGTACCAAACCCGCGGATACCGCGCTCATCAATCAGAAACTTGATCGCCTCAGGCGTTGGCCCCGGTGAATGCGGACCGTCATCACGCATATTTAAGTAAGCTGCACCACTGCGCTTGCTCCAGTCCGTGCGCATGAACACCCAGCTGGCCGGAGGAATGCGCCCATGCTCAGCCTCCCAAGCTGCAATGATCTCTGGTGTCAGCTCAAAGTCATCATCCTGCGCAGATCCTTCCGAACAATCGATCACCACAACAGAGCCAACAAAGTGCTCAGGAGGAATGGAATCCACCGTGTTGTTGGGCAGATCCTTGCCGGAAATCCAATGGATCGGCGCATCAAAGTGGGTGCCAGTGTGCTCTGAGCAGGTGAAGGTGTTCCACTTCCACGCCGGCCCGCGATGATCATAGGAAGAAATCTCTTCCATCCGAAAGCGAGCGCACTGTCCAAACTCGGGCGGCAGGACGATCACTGGAAAGTCCGGATCAAGCGTGTGGGTCAGATCAACGACTTCCACACCGCCAGAAAGCAAAGCAGAGCTGAGTAACTCAACCGGATTTGCCAGTTTCTCTTTCAAGGCTTCCATGGTCACAGCGTCTCCAGACTTGTCATTTCTTTTTCAAGCACTTTGGGGCTTTCCATGAATTTGCGTCGGATGTCCTTGGCGATATCGCCCACATACACATCCTCCAGCCCCGCTTGCAGCGCCTTCACCAGCTCTCGCGCCAGCGTGCCAGCTGGCACTTTGGGTGGCGGCAAAGGTTGATGCCACTCATCCTCAGTTGGACCGCAATACACATTCACCACCCGCACACCAGACGCCGCCATCTCTGCCCGAAGACACTGCGAGAGGGAATGTGCAGCAGCATTCGAAGCGGAAAAGCTGCCAAAGCCGGGATTGTTCACCAGCGAGTAGACCGAGAGCACATTTACCCACGCCACCGCACTGTTCACCCCATCCGCACTGCGACCCGTCATAGCAGGAGCAAAGGCCTGCGCCAGACGCATCATGCCGAAATAGTTGACCTGCATCTCATCCATAGCAAAGCCCACATCCCCTCGGCCCTGAATGCCGCCGGGACGCACAAAACGGGCATTGTTGATAAGAATGTCGACCTTGCCGCCAAACTCACCAGCAAGCTCCTGAACCGAGGAGGTGTCAGTAACATCTAAAGAAACCAGCTCAACACCCTGAAGCGACTCCAGTTTTGCGCGATCAGGGTAGGGCCGCCAGCTTTCAGCTTCTCCCACAAACACCGTAGTTGCCCCAGCCTCCAGCAGGCTCTTTGCCAATGCGTAGGCATTTGGATTGCGCGCATCCGTAATCAGTATGCGCCGGAACTTCGGATCACAGGTAAGCTCACGAAGCTGCATATCATCCTCCTGCAACTGGGCTCTCTCCAGCGGCAAAGCAAGCAAAACGCTTTGCCCGGATTTATCCAGCCGATTGATTAGCTGAACCTCATCACCAACAACCAGTTCACTATGCAAGTGACACATAACGGAAGGCCCAATATCCAGATGCACCGTTCCCAGCCGCCACGGTGTGCGTTCGCGGAAATAAGTGTTCGTGCTCGTGCGCACCGTGGATGTCGCAATCAGATTCCCGCGCGGCGAAACATCCTGCCAGACCAAGCGATCAGATAAACAACAGGCACAAGCATCTCGTGCAGGGTATTGGACGGACTCGCAATCTGGCTCTGCGCAGACCTGCAGCATAAACCGCCCTTCAGCAGCAGCCGCAGCCATAAACAGCGCTGATCGGCTGCGATAATGGGATGGCAACGTCGGCACACGGGTGCGCAACTGTGGGTTCTTTTTCGGAGGTTTTTGAAGCGGTGTCACCATCAACTCGCCCCCTCCAGAAGTGCCGCACTGGTGCAAACGCCGCGGTCGTAGTTGATCACCCCGAAGCCGGAAACCAGCGCACGCTTGGCATTCGCCACCTGCGTTGCCCCAGCCGTGCCCGTCACCTGCCGAATTGCTTCCACAAGCCCGATAAACCCACCAGCAGCCCCGGCCTGACCAGCTGAAAGCTGCCCGCCAGAGGTGTTGTGCGGAAAGTCGCCGGAAACCGTCAGGTCTTTGTCTGCAATGAACCGCGCCGCTTCGCCTTTTGCGCAAAAGCCGAGATCTTCCATCTGCATCATCACGATGACCGGATAATCATCATAGGTCTGCAACAGATCCACGCTTTCAGGCCCATGCCCCGCCATGCCATAAAACTCTTCAATATCCATCGCCCAGCCACCACGCATCTGGATTGGGTCTTCTGGAAATGCATTGTGCCGCTCAATGGTTGCGCTGATATGGGCGTAAGGAATGCCAGCAGCCACCGCATCTTCCTCCCGCATCACCAAAAACGCCTCAGCCCCGGCCACCGGCATCACACAATCAAACAGGGTGATCGGATCGCTGATCTCACGGCCCGCCAGATAGGCGTCCATCGTCAGCGGCTTCTTCATCACCGCATTCTCATTGCGCAAAGCATTGTCACGCTGAGTAACGCAGATCCGCCCAAAATCTTCGCGGCTCACCCCAAACTCGCGCATGTAATAGTCGGTCAGCAGCGCAAAACAGGCATTCGGCCCGCCAGAGCCATAAGGGTAGGAGGCATCCTGTGCGAACCGGGAAAAGCTCGAAAGCATGCGGCGAAAACTGTCTACGTGATTGGTATCGCCCGCAACGCAGGCCACGACAGAGGCATCCCCGCATTGCACCGCCCGAGCAGCCCGACGCAGGGCACTCGGCCCACTGGCACCGCCCTGCGGGATATGATCCAACCAACGCGGAACCAGCCCCAGATGCTGGGTTAGACCCACAGCGGTATCTGGAAACAACGAAAAGCTGGCGACAGAAAACCCATCAATATCGCGCGGCGTCAGCCCAGCTGCTTTAATGGACTGCCGCAGCGCCTTGGCAATCCACCAATGGGCTGTTTCAGTCGAATAGCGCTCATAAGGCGTGCTGGCTGGCGCTGCGACCACAACCCCATCATACCCCATGCGTTTGCGTGGCTTGATCATGAAACCAACTGCCTCCGCTTCAGGTGGATGGTGTCGAAAACTTCAGATTTCTCCAGCAACTCCAACGCCATCTGCTTCTGCGCGGCCCTCTGGATTTTCTGCGTGCCTGTCAGTTTCAATGAGCTGCAAAACGCGATGTAACCGGGCACTTTGTAGTACGCCATGCGTTCCAACCCCCAGCGCACAATCGCTTCTGCCGCATCCTTGGTCTGCTCGCCGCGCCAGACGATGGAGGCAAACACCTCATCGCCGCGAATGGCATCAGGCACTGGACAAACAGCCACCGCTTCAATATCCGGGTGCTGCATGAGCACGGACTCCACATCCACCGCAGCGATGTTCTCGCCACTACGCCGGATCACGTTCTTCTTGCGGTCGACAAAGAAGAAGTCGCCATCCTCATCACGGCGAACAATGTCACCCGTATGGAACCAACCGTCGTCCCATGCCTCACTCGTGGCAGCATCATCCTTGAAGTAATGGGAGAAAAACCCGACCCGCGGATCATCTCCTTTACGTCGCACCAGCAACTCTCCGGGCTCGGTGCCCGCAATCGGCACGCCGTCATCGCCCATGATGCACACATCCATCTCAGAGCCGGGCTTGCCAAGGCAATTCATGCCACGCTTGCGCGGCTCCTGATTGGCGGCAATCACAGAACCTGCACCCGTTTCTGTCATGGCCCAGGCTTCCACCAGAGGAATGCCAAAACGCTCCTCAAACGGAATGTGCAACTTGGCATCAATGCCAGCACCAAAGCCGAAACGAACCGAATGCCTCTTATCTTCCGGCGCTTCCGGCAAGCTCATCAGAATGGACGGCATCACACCCAGATAATGCAGGCAAGTTGCACGGCTATCGCGCACATTCTGCCACCAGGATCGCGGATGGAAACGGTCCAGAACCGTCAGACAGCCACCAACAGCCACCATAGCCATGGCTGAATACGCCATTGCATTCATATGAAAGATCGGCAGCGGCGTTATCATCCGCTCGCATCATCCGTCAGCGTGCACGTGCCACCTGCATTGGCGTACCAGTGACCTGCCTCCAGAAAATACCGATTGGCCAGCACGCAGCCTTTGGGGCTGCCCGTTGTGCCCGAGGTGTAAAGCATTGCCGCCGGATCATCCTGTGCAGCCGAATAACTCGCAGTGTCAGAAACACGCAGAACGGGCAGGGTATCTGCCAGCGTCACGCAGGCGAAGCCTTGCCCACTGTCGCGCGCAGCCTGTTCCATATCGGCCTTACGCTCAGGCGTTGAGATCGCCAGAACCGGCTCAGCGTGTCTGCCGATATACTCAAGCTCAGAGCTTTGCAGGTCTGGATTGATCGGCACGATCACCACGCCAAGGGCATTCAGCGCCAACCAGTGCAGGAAGAAGGCAGGGCGGTTCTCAAGCAACACCAGAACCCTGTCACCAGCCTGCAAACCTGCAGCGCAATAACGCTCCTGAGCATCTCGCGCCTGCGCCAACGCCTCAGCGTAAGACGTTTCACCCGATTTAATGCCATAAACCTTTGCGGTTTCCGGCAAAACATTCAAAAAAGGTCGCTCCGGCCACTTTTCAGCAGCGGCACAAAACGCACCGAAAACAGATTTATGCTCAATCATTCAAAAAACCTGTTTTCTTAAATGAACAGCTGAATGTTGCCAAAGGCTGCATCGCAGTTGAGCAGATCAACCCGCTTCAGCTTAATCTTCAGCTCATCCTCAACCATCTCAAAATGATGGTGAACGGTCGCCGCCAGCAAAAACTGGTCATCCAGCCGCGTCTCAACATAATGAACGGCAGTACGGGTCACGAACTGGCCCGTTTTCTCATCGAACACTTCAATACTTGGGCGGTTCAGAACGTGAGAACAGCGGCTCTTCGGTTTTTGAGAGAAGGTGCGCAGGCCCTTGAGGCGCTCAACACGAAGCTTCCGTAAAAACGCATCCTCATACATAAGGGAGGTCATGTTTTTCGGGTCTTCCTGCTGATAGTCCAGCGGCATCCAGTAGTAGCTGTCCGCAGCCCATAGCTCCAGCCACTCATCAAAGCGGCCTTCATCAATCACACGGGCTTCATGGTAGACAAGGTCGATCAAATCATCACGCGTCGGCAAGGTCACGAGCTTCGGCCTCCATGCTTTCAACGGTAAACTTCTTCCAGGCGTGGAACTGATTGCGCATCTGCCGTTCCGTGGTGCCGTTCTCTACAGCCTCAAGGTCGAGGTCTTCGCCTTCCTCATAAAGGCGCTGCACATTCACCCACTCAAGCTCCTGACAATGCAGGCCTTCCTGCGCGCGCTCATACATCTCCAGATCATCGTGCCCCACAATGGAGGTCGGTGCGTTGATCAAGCGGTTGTACATGGCCGTGCGCTCCAGCAGCATTTCCGGAGCCCCCACAAGGCGGAAGATGTAACTCTCCACCAGCGTTTTGTTGGCAGCTAGCGGAATGAACACACGCAGCTGCTGGATAGGGCCCTTGATCATGATGTTCGGGAAGTAGACCGTGTTATGCCGGTTCTCACCCAAAATGGCCTTGGCCCGCTCTTCGCCATAAGCCTCTTCCATCATCTCCAGATAACCGGGAATAGCGGAGTAATCTGAGTGAATGGAGTGATGCACGCCCGTATGGCCATGCCCATTCGGCCAGGTGCGAATGCCCATGTCCTCAAAAAACTCATAGGGCGACATGAACGGCGCAATCACCTCCATCGCCATAGGCGTTTTGGTGTTCTCGTCCTTCTCAAGGGATTCCCAGATCTCAACGGCAGTACCGGCTGAGCTTTCGTGGGCAACCATCGGGTGGCAGGTGTCCGTCTGGTTATCGACCAGCATCTTCCAGTTACAATTGTGCATGTAACGCAGTGGTGGGCCAGCCACCTCCAGCTTTCCAACCGGAGAGCGGTCAATCATATTGTCCAAAGAGGAAAGGGAGCCGCCGAAGAAGTCTTCGAAACTGATGCCTTCCTGCTTCATGCGCACAAATATAAAGCCGCGGTAGTTCTTCACCGCGCCCACAGGCGGCAGACCGCTTTGTCCAGCCTCGCTCTGCTCAAAGCCGGTGTCTTTGTAGCCCTTCTTCAAAGGGATCGCGAGCAGCTTGCCGTTGGTGCGGAACGACCATGCATGATACGGGCAGCGGAAAAACTTGCCCGTGTTGCCAGCGCGGTCAATGACGATTTTGGTGCCTTTGTGCGGGCAGCGATTGTGCAGCACATACACCTCGCCATCCGTGTGCCGCGCCAACAATATGGGCTGTGCTGCCACTTCAGTTGCGAAGTAATCACCCGCATTCGGCACCTGACTTTCATGCCCCACGTAAACCCAAGTGGAGGCAAACAGATGCTTCATTTCAAGGTCAAAAACTTCATCGTCTATATAAAGGTCTCGATGCACCTCGGCAGGGCGCACAAGATCAGCCACCGCCTGCGGGTTATCTTTGTATTTCATGGTCATAAGCTTCCCTCCCAAAAAGCTTAGAGCGTATTCCCGAAAAGTGGTTCCGGTTTTCGGACAAGAATACGCATGAAAAAAATGAGCCAGAGCCTGATGCGTGAATGCAAATGAACGCGGCAGGTTCTAGCGATCACAGGCCTCGGAGCTAAAATTGCGTCCCTCTAAAGCCTGCGAGAAAAAGGTCTTCTACAAATCCAGCACCAGTCGTTTGGACTTGGCCCGAGAAACGCAAATATGCATCACGTCACCAGCCGCTTTTTCATCATCTGTCAGCACCACGTCGCGATGGTCCGGCTCGCCCTCCAGCACATCCACCTGACAAATCCCGCAATCGCCGCGCTGGCAGTCATAGACAAGGTCAACGCCGCCTTCTTCCAGCACGTCCACGATGGATTTATCCTGCGGCACCCAGAACACTTCGCCTGAGGACTTCACCTCCACCTCAAACCCGTCTCCAGCATCATCACCGGAAGGGGCAGGGCTTGCAAACAGCTCAAAGTGGATCTGCTCTTTGCCAAACCCGGCGCTCAGGGCCTGCTCGCGCACCGCTTCAATCATGCCTTTAGGGCCGCATACATATATGTGGCTGGACGTGTCGAGCGTTGGAATGAGAGCGCCAAGGTCAAGGCAGCGCGCAGGAACATCATCGTGGTGGAGGGTCAAAGCCTCACCGCACAGCTCGGAGAGTTCCTCTTTAAACGCCATGGTCTCGAGCGTGCGGCCAGAATAGTGCAGGGTGTAAGGTTTGCCCGCGCGCTTTAGCGCAGCTGCCATGCTGATGATCGGCGTTACACCAATGCCGCCTGCAATCAGAACAGCGGGTCTGTCGTCCTCAATCAGCGGAAAATCGTTCTTTGGGGCCTCCACCTGAATCGCATCGCCCACCTGCAAAGAGTGCATGAAAGCTGAACCGCCACTTCCGTCTTGCTCCAAAAGTATACCAAGAGTGTATCGTTGATTCTCGTAAGGTAAGTTTTCACCAAAATCGATCAGCGAATATTGGCGTGAGGAGCCATCCTTAAGTTGAACTGCGATATGTGCACCAGCTTCAAATTGTATGAGCGGCCCATTATCTTCGGCTTTTAAATCAAATCTTTTGATTTTCGGGGCGACCGTCCGAACCCCCTCAATAATAAGTGTTTTCATGCTTTTTGGCGTCCTCCCTCAGAGCCAAAACAAGGAGAGTCTCCTCTCGCATAAATGATAAATATAATATGCGATATCATATAAAACGATGTCAATGCATGAATCGGAATTAGTTTCCATTTCATATTTGTGCTTGATTAACGTACGGTATGTGTGCACATTTTTCTCATTCATCCTGTATTCTCTGGGGAGGGAGAACATGAATAAGAAGTTCAAGATATTTGCAGCTGCAACTATTGCCGCGCTCTCCGTCAGCGCATCTGCCATGGCGCAGGAAACCGTATTGCGTATGTCCAGCTGGCTGCCACCGGCACACCCAATCGTAAAAGGCATGATGGTGCCTTGGGCCGCCAAAGTAAAGGAAGTAACAGAGGGACGCGTCTCTGTTCAGATCCTTGACGCACCGCTTGGCCCGCCACCAGCTCACTTCGATCTTGCCGCCAATGGCATTGCAGATCTCACTTACGGCGTGCACGGCTACACACCGGGCCGCTTCAAACTCACACAGATTGCCGAGCTGCCATTCCTCGCAAAAGATGCCACCAGCCTGTCGGTCGCATACTGGCGTCTCTATGAAAGCACGCTGGCTAAAGCCAATGAGCACCGAGGTGCGAAAGTGCTGGGCGTCTTCACCCACGGCCCGGGCTTGCTGTACACCACTGATCGCGCTGTCTCTCCTCTGAGTGAGCTGAAAGGCGCAAAAATCCGCGTGGCGGGCAGCATCACCAACCAGCTCGTGCAAGCCATGAACATGGTCGCCATTCAGGCACCAGCACCGCAATCCTATGAAATCCTGTCAGGCGGCATTGCGGACGGCATCGTGTTCCCGACAGAATCCATCCCGTTCTTCAAGCTGGATGGCCTGCTCAGCAATGGCCTGCGTGTAGACGGCGGCCTGTACAACGTCTCCTTCTTCTTCATCGCCAACAACGCCAAGTTCTCCAGCCTGTCTGAGGCAGACCAGAAGGCCATCGAGGCCATCTCTGGTGAAGCATTCTCCCGCCTTGCTGGCGCGGCCTGGGATGCAGCAGATGCTTGGGGTCTTGAGCAGATGCAGGGCAAAGTGACTATTCACGACGCACCGCAGAAGAGCGCGCTCAGCTGGAAGAGGCCACCCGTCCAATGTTTGACGGTGTTGCCAAATCCTACGGCGAAAAAGGCATCGACTTCGAAGTTGCCATGGACATGCTCCAGAAAGAAGTTGCAGCGGTTGCCTCTGAAAAATGAGTGGGAATCTGGTTGATATAGCAGCGCGCGCCCGGCGAAAACTTCGCTCGGGCGCCTCTGTTCTCTGCGGACTACTGCTTCTGGCGCTGGTCGCTGTAACGGTGATCGACGTAATCGGTCGGTACCTGTTTGCAAGCCCATTGCCCGGAGCGCCGGAGTACACCGAACTGCTGCTCATGGCGGTGATCTTCACCGGTCTGCCTGCGGTCTGTCTGGATGACGGCCATATCACGGTGGACCTGTTCACCTCCAAGTTCAGAGGCGGTCTGGCCTCACTGCAGCTGTTCTTCTCCCGCATCTTTGTCGCCATCGTGCTAGCGGTGGTGGCGTGGGAGTTGTGGAAGCATGGAAACCAGCTGGCGAGCTATCAGGAGGTCACGATCTATCTGCGTGTGCCGCTGGCGCCGTTTTCCAAAGCAGCCGGTGTCATCAGTGCCTTTTGCGCATTCATCACATTTGTGCTGGCAGTTTTGAGAATTCCAAGAGGTGTTGGGGGCGGTTCCTGATGGAATGGTATTTGGGTCTTGCCATCCTGATGGCATTGATTTTTGTGGGCGTGCCGATTGCCTTCGCAATGGCAGCCGTTGGTTTCTTCGGAGTGGCCTCCATTATTGGCCTTCCTCCGGCATTTCACCTTGTCGGGCAGGTCTATTTTGACAGTGGCCGTAGCTACACCTTGTCTGTGGTGCCGCTGTTCCTGCTCATGGGCAATCTCATCGTGCAGTCCGGCATCGCCAGCGACATGTACACGGCAGCGAACGCGTGGCTGCGTCACCGCAAAGGCGGTCTGGCCATGGCGACAATCGTAGCCTGTGGTGGCTTTTCTTCCGTTTGCGGATCATCTTTGGCAACCACCGCGACCATGGCCCGCGTCTCGCTGCCCGCCATGCGCCGCTTCGGCTATTCTGACCGTCTGGCCGCATCCTCGATCGCAGCAGGCGGAACGCTGGGTATTCTGATCCCGCCTTCCGTTATTCTCGTCATCTACGGCATCCTCACACAGCAGAACATCGGTGCGCTGTTCCTGGCGGGCATTCTGCCGGGCCTTGTCGGTGTCATCGGCTACATGCTCGCTGTACGCCTGTCCCTTGTTATGTACAAGGAAGAGCTGGAAGTTCAGAGCAAACTGCCCTTGATGGAGCGTATCATCGCACTGCGCGGTGTCTCTTGGGCGCTGCTGCTATTCATCTGTGTGCTCGGCGGCATCTATCTGGGTGTCTTCACCGCAACCGAAGCGGCTGGCATTGGTGCAGGCGGTGCATTGGTGCTCACGGCAATGCGAGGCAAACTGACGTATCGCGACACGCTCAACACATTGTTTGAGACAGCAAAAACCACCGCAGTGATGTTCTTCATCCTGTTTGGGGCGCTGTACTTCCTCAACTACGTCAACATTTCTGGCCTCACCACCGATCTGCGGGGCTGGGTCAATGCGTTGGGTGTAGGGCCATACGCCATCATCACCATGATCGTGCTGATCTATCTGGTGCTGGGGTGCCTGCTGGAAAGTCTGTCTATGGTGACACTCACCGTGCCGATTCTCTTCCCAATCGTGACAGGGCTTGGGTTTGACCCGATCTGGTTCGGCATCTTCGTCATCATCGTTACGGAAATGAGCTTCATTACGCCTCCAATCGGCATGAATGTCTTCGTTATGCGTTCGGTTGCCCCTGAAGTGCCGGTCGAGAAGATATTTGTCGGTGTAGTTCCGTTTGTAGCTATGGATGTTGTGCGCTTGATCCTGCTAATTGCAGTTCCGGGACTCGCACTTATTATTCCGTACTCAATGTAGCGCGGCGCAAAAACAAAAGAAGAGGTAGGCCGGTGGACGCAGACCTGAAAGAGATCGAAGCTCACGAAAAGGAGCCCGGCTTTGTTGATGGATACCTTCTGTATCTGTTGGCATCTGCAAGCCATCTGGCTTCCGGGCAATTTCATGAAGAACTCCGGGGCGCAGGCATACGCGTCCCGGAATGGCGTGTACTGGCCTGTCTGAGGGACGATGACGGGCAGATGGTCACCCAACTCGCACGCTTTGCCCTGATGGAGCAATCTCACCTGACCAAAACTATTGATCAGATGACGGAGCGCGGACTGGTCACAAGACGCTCTGATGAGGTGGACCGCCGCCGCGTGCGCATCTTCCTGAGTGACAAGGGTAGGGAGCTGGCCAACGGACTGGTGTCACAGGCCAAAGCCCATGAGGATCGACTGGTCCGTCAACTGGGCGCCAGCGACATTGCTCAGATCAAAAGTTTTCTCTCTCATATGGTTGAGACTCTCGAAAACAATGAATGATCACATATTTAAGCTATAATCTACAGGATTGCAGTTGCTATAAATATGTAAATGCATATAATCACTTTCAAGCTTCATGAAACAGATGGAGCTTGTTCAAAAAAGAAAGAGTGCACCTCATGAACGAGATTCTCGGTGATCAAGCTCCCGAAACTGAACAAGACGGACAGCACGCAAAACCGGTAACTGCACCAAGAACTCTGGGCGAGGTCGGGCTCAATCATTTTGCGCCTTATCTGATGAACCGGATTATGGGCAGGTACAATGAGAGTTTGCGTGAAAAACTGACACGATCAGGGTTGTCGGTCGCCAAAATGAGAGCCTTGGCTGTGTTGTCAGTAGTGGACGGACTGATGATCAACGAGCTCTCTGTCTATTCGGTGATCGAGCAATCAACCCTGAGCCGCACGCTGGACGCCATGGAAAAGGAAGGCCTGATCCATCGCAAGGCCAGTGAGCAGGACAACCGCGTGCGCCATATCTTCCTGACGGAAGCTGGACGCGCAGCGTTTGCGCAGATGTGGCCGCATATGCGCGACGAGTACACCGCAATGTTCGAGGGCGTCTCGCAAGCCGAGCATGATGCCTTTTTGATGACACTGCGCAAGGTACTGACAAACATTCGAAAGCACGACTTCTAGGGCGCGGATCTCCTAACAAAGTTCGCGTTCACGGGATCTGTCATGCTTTCACGGGAGGGAGTATGGCAGAAAGATCCTTTGTAAAAGAGGTCGAGAAACTTCGCGCATGCGAGGGTGAGGTTTTCCGCGGTGAAGGCATTCTGGCCATCACCAAAGCATTGCTGGAAAATGGCGTAGGCTATGTGGGCGGCTATCAGGGCTCTCCCATCAGCCACCTCATGGATGTATTGGCCGACGCGCAGGATATTCTGGGTGAGCTGGGCGTGCATTATGAGGCCAGCGCCAGTGAAGCGGCCGCCGCTGCCATGCTGGCCGCCTCAGTTCATTATCCCATCCGCGGCGCAGTCACGTTCAAATCAACCGTAGGCACCAATGTGGCTTCCGATGCTCTGGCGAACCTGTCATCAGGCGGCGTCACCGGTGGCTCGCTTGTGATTGTGGGTGAGGACTACGGCGAAGGCTCCTCCATCATGCAGGAGCGCAGCCACGCCTTTGCCATGAAAAGCCAGATCTGGCTGCTCGATCCACGCCCCAACCTGCCATCCATCGTCAAAGCCGTAGGCGATGGGTTTGAACTCTCAGAAGCTTCAAACACCCCCGTCATGCTTCAGGTCCGCATCCGCAGCTGCCATGTGCATGGAGAGTTCACCACCAAAGACAATGTGCGTCCATCTATGACAGTGGCTGACGCATTGGAAAATCCTCGGCGCGACCTCAATCGCATCGTCTTGCCACCAGCGTCCTTCTTGCATGAGCAGGAGAAGGTGACCAAACGCCTGCCAGCAGCGCTGAACTACATTCAAAAACATAAACTGAATGAACTCTTTGGACCTCAGGACCGTAAGGTCGGCATCGTGCTGCAAGGCGGCATGTACAATGGTGTGATCCGCGCCCTGCAACGCCTTGGTCTGGCAGACATCAACGGCGAAACCCAGATCCCTCTCTACGTCATGAACGTGACTTACCCACTCGTCCCCGCAGAACTCATGGATTTCTGCAGGGGCAAAGATGCGGTGCTTGTGGTGGAAGAGGGCTATCCAGATTATCTGGAACAAGCCATTGGCGCCATGCTGCAAAAAGAGGGCGTCAACACCAAACTGGAAGGCAAAGGCCCATTCCCGGAGGCTGGAGAGTATACAGGTCAGGTGATGCTGGACAGCATCCAGACCTTCCTTGCCACTCATTCAGATGCTCTGCCCGGCAAAGGCCGCGCCCCAAACACACCAGGGCCGCTGCCTGATGTGGAACAGCTGAAAGAAGTCGTTCCCATGCGGCCGCCGGGGTTCTGTGTCGGATGCCCGGAACGCCCAATCTTCGCTGCAACGAAACTGGTGGAAGAGGAACTTGGCCCGCATCACATTGCTTCAGATATCGGCTGCCACCTGTTCTCTATCATGCCGCCCTTTGGCATTGGCTCCACCACCATGGGGTACGGACTTGGTCCAGCCTCAGCCTCAGCCTTCAATACCAATGAAACGGATCGCCGCTCCATTTCCTTCATCGGCGACGGCGGCTTCTGGCACAACGGCCTGACCACCTCCATCGGCAATGCGGTCTTCAATCAGAATGACGGCGTGATCGTCGTCGTCGACAACTACTATTCCGCAGCCACCGGCGGTCAGGATATCTTGTCCTCGCGGGCTAACAACAAGAGCAAATCCACCAAGCACCCAATCACGGAAGCGGTGAAAGGGGTTGGCGTCAAATGGGTTCGTCAGATAGATCGCACCTACGATGTCACTCAGATGCAGTCTGTCCTAAAAGAGGCGCTGACCACGGACGTCAAAGGCCCGAAGGTCATCGTTGCTTCCTCTGAATGCATGCTCAACCGTCAGCGCCGCGAAAAGCCCATCATCAATCAGGCCGTTAAAGAGCAAAAGCGTGTGGTGAAAACCCGTTTCGGCGTCGATGAAGACGTCTGTACCGGTGATCACGCCTGTATGCGCCTGTCCGGTTGCCCGTCCCTGACCGTCAAAGAGTTGGATGACCCACTGCGGGATGATCCGGTCGCCCATATCGACCAGAACTGCGTCGGCTGCGGCAACTGCGGAGAGGTAGCAGATGCCGCCATCCTCTGCCCATCGTTCTATCAGGCCGACACCATCCATAATCCAAGCAAGTCTGAGCGGTTCTTCCGCAAGATACGCGACCGTATCATCAGCGCCCTGCAAAACTGGCGTGAACGCCGCACCCTGATCATTGAGGAGGTAAGCTGATGGAAATCGACACTCAATGGCAGGCCTTAGGCACAGGCGAAGACGCAACCCGCACCATCACCAAGATCGCCATTTTCGCCGTCGGCGGGCAGGGCGGCGGCGTGCTGACGGACTGGATCGTCAATCTGGCTGAAGCCAACGGCTACAAAGCCCAGTCCACCTCCGTCGCAGGGGTCGCCCAGCGCACAGGCGCCACCATCTACTACGTGGAAATGGCACCTGATAACGGCAAGGCACCTGTCTTCTCGCTCAGCCCGTCACAAGGCGATGTCGACATCGTCATCTGCGCAGAACTCATGGAAGCAGGCCGCGCTGTCATCCGTGGTTTCGTGACCGCTGACAAGACAACGCTCATCGCGTCTTCCCATCGCATCCTCGCGGTTTCGGAAAAGATCGTGCCGGGCAAAGGTGAGCAGGACAGCAACACCGTTCTCTCCCGCCTCGGCAGCGCCTCACAAAAGCTGGTCGCCTTTAACATGGAAGACGTCGCCGCAGAAAACGGCAGCGTCATTTCCTCCAGCCTCTTCGGTGCACTCGCGGGCTCCGGCGCACTGCCGTTCCCAAAAAACACTTATGAAGAAACAATCCGCAAAGGTGGTAAGGGCGTCAACGCTAGTTTGGCCTCTTTCAACGCCAGTTTCGATCATGCTCAATCTGCAGGAGCTGCCGGATCGCCTGTTGCCAAGAGACCAGAACAACCACAGCCGGCAACCAAGTTCTCAGCACGCGGACCAGCTCGAAAACTGGCAGCCTGGCAACTGCTCTTATCCCGCATCGAAGCGCTTCCGGAACAGACCTGCGACATGGCTCTGGCCGGTCTGCGCAAGACGGTTGAGTTTCAGGATCTGGAGTACGGCGAAGAGTATCTCAACCACCTCGAAATCGTGCTCGCCAGTGATACCGAAAACGAGAGTTGGGAGCTGACCCGAACAGCAGCCAAGTATATCGCAAATGCTATGTGTTATGACGACACGATCCGGGTCGCCGACATAAAAACGCAAAAAACACGCTTTCAACGCGTTCATCGGGAAGTG
The DNA here is from genome assembly GCF_001310815.1 of Pseudovibrio denitrificans JCM 12308. Taxonomy (GTDB): domain Bacteria; phylum Pseudomonadota; class Alphaproteobacteria; order Rhizobiales; family Stappiaceae; genus Pseudovibrio; species Pseudovibrio denitrificans. Next base: position 188,265 of record NZ_BAZK01000001.1, on the reverse strand, counting down.
GGCCCAGCGGCGGGTAGTCAACTGGAGTTGACTGAATATCTTCACCCCCGGATGGAGGAAATCTGCGGTACGCTGCCAACACGGCTTGGCAGATGGATCGAAGCGCGGCCCGCAGTCTTCAACTGGCTGGACAGGCGCGTCAACAAAGGCCGGCGTATCAGGACCCGTTCCATTCGCGGGTTCTTAAGTCTTTGGCTCATCAGCAGCTTAAAGCCGTGGCGTCGTAGTTTCCTGCGCCATCATATCGAGACGGACCACCTGCAAAGCTGGCGCGATCTTGCGCTCAAAACAGTCCATTCAGACTATCAGCTTGCCGTAGAAATTCTTAAATGCCGTCGTCTCATCAAGGGGTATTCAGATACACATATCCGCGGTCACTCCAAATTTGACCGAGTTTTATCCTCTCTTGCCCTGCTGAAAGGGCGAACAGACGCTTCAGATTGGCTCAGACGGCTTCGGGAAGCCGCGTTGCTGGATGAAAAAGGGGATGCTTTGGAAGGTGCATTGAAGACAGTTCAAACCCTCTGATTGAAATCAGGGGGAAAGAATGACGCATTTGAAATTTTTCCTCCGATTATAATTAATGTATGCATTTGTGTGCCTTAGCGAATTTTGATGATTTTACCGGGTGCACAAAATGCGCATGCAAGAGGCATATTGTCGTCATTTGAAGGAAAGTAAGCGCGCTGGTTTAAAGCATACATCAGCATGCAATACTACGTAGTTTCAATACTACAGATGCCCTAAAGTACCTCTAGGTCAGTGATATACCGTTGTGAAACAGTATGTTGACTGCATATATTAGCGGGGCGTCATATTTAAGTAATATGAAGTCTTCAGTGACGCAAACGGCAATTAATCCGGTTTCCTTGAAAAATACTATTTAATCGAGTGATTTACGTGTCCGCGGCAGATTGTTGCACACTTCATGGTGCTGCGCGCTATTAAACGGAAGTCGTATCTTATATCGCTGCGTTATTATGGCGCGCGTGATGTGTATTTAAACGTATGGTCTTAAAATTTTAACATAAGTATATCAGGTCCCCGTCCTAGAGAGACTGGGAAATTCTCCTAGGGCACATGAGTGGCACATGGGGATATAAAAGAAATGTCAAGCATTAATGCGACCGAAGTCGAAGTCGCCCCTAAAGAAACGGTAAAGTTTACAAAAGAAGATCTTACCTGGTCTTTGTCCATGTTCGGTACTGCAGTAGGTGCCGGCGTTCTGTTTCTTCCAATCCGTGCAGGTCTTGAAGGCTTCTGGCCGCTGATCCTGATCGCAGCTCTCGTAGGTCCAATGACCTACTTCTCTCACCGCGCACTGGCTCGCTTTGTTCTCTCCTCCAAGAACAAAGACGCAGACATCACTGACGTGGTTGAAGAGCACTTCGGTAAAACAGCAGGTCTGCTGATTACCTTCTTCTATTTCTTCGCGATTTACCCAATCGTGTTGATCTACGGTAACGCGATTACCAACACCATCGACAGCTTCATCGTCAACCAGCTCGCAATGCCTGCAATCCCACGCTGGCTCCTGTCTGGTATTCTCGTTGCAATGATGATGGGCGTAATGATCCTAGGCCGTCGCCTGATGCTCGTAGCAACTGAGCTTCTGGTGTACCCACTGGTTCTCATCCTGTTCGGTATGTCCGTTTACCTGATCCCATCCTGGTCTTTTGAAGCAATGAGCTTCGACAACATTCCAGAAGTTGGAACTCTGCTGACAGTGGTGTACCTCACCATTCCAATGCTTATCTTCTCCTTCAACCACAGCCCAGCCGTTTCCTCCATGGCTCTGGCTCAGCGTGAAGCGCATGGTGATAATGCAGTTGCAAAGTCCGACATCATCCTGAAGCGCGCTTCTGTGATGCTCCTTGGCTTCGTTATGTTCTTCGTATTCAGCTGCGTTCTCGCACTGTCTCCTGAACAGCTGATGGAAGCAAAACAGCAGAACCTTCCAGTCCTGTCTTACCTTGCAAACGTGTTTGACAGCCCACTGATCTCCTTCATGGGTCCACTGGTTGCGTTCCTTGCAATCTTCTCTTCCTTCTTCGGCCACTACCTCGGTGCAAAAGAAGGTCTTGCAGGTATTGCGAAAAAAGCTGCTCCAAAGGCTGTTGAAGGCCTCGGCGAAAAGAAATTCAACACTCTCCTCGTTGCATTCTTCTTCTTCTCCGTCTGGGGTGTTGCAATCATCAACCCATCCGTTCTTGGCATGATTGAATCTCTGGGTGCTCCGTTCATCGCAGCAATCCTGTTCCTGATGCCAATGTACGCAATCAAAAAAGTCCCAAGCATGAAGAAGTACGACGGTGCGCTGTCCAACATCTTCATCACCGTAATGGGCGTCATCGCAATCTCCGCGATCGTAAAAGGCCTCTTCTAAGAAGGTCGACCAACAAAATTGAACCGGTGTCTTCGGACACCGGTTTTTCTCTCCCACTGAGGTTCACGTTATGTTCAGCGTTTTTGACATCTTCAAAATCGGTGTAGGTCCATCCAGCTCCCACACAGTCGGGCCTATGAAAGCGGCAAAGCAGTTCATTGATAGTCTGCGTGCTCAGGATAAACTACGTGATGTGACGCGTATTGCAGTCGACATTTATGGTTCACTGTCTTTGACAGGTAAAGGTCACCATACAGACACAGCGATCATTATGGGACTTGGTGGAAACTCTCCCGAAACCGTTGATATTGACAGTATTCCAGAGTTCATCCAGCGCGTAGAACAGACAGGACGCCTTCCGGTTGGCATGCACTGCCACGTGGTTGACTTCCCAAATGATGCAATCACATTCCACCGTCCAGCGCTGGAACTGCACGAAAACGGTATGCGCATTCATGCCTTTGCAGGTGGAGAAAAGATCTTCTCCAAAACCTACTACTCCATCGGCGGTGGCTTCATTGTTGATGAAGAGAATTTCGGCAAGGAAGCAACCAACGAAGTTGCTGTCCCTTACCCATACAAATACGCAGCAGAACTGCTCGATCACTGCCGCCAGAACGGCATGAGCATCTCTGCTCTGGTTCTGGAAAACGAAAAAGCATTCCGCAGTGAAACAGAACTGCGTGAAAGTTTCGGCCGTGTCTGGAACGTCATGCGCGATGGTATCGAGCGTGGCAGCAACACGGAAGGTCTATTGGCAGGCCCTCTGAAGGTACCACGCCGCGCAGCTGCATTACGCCGTCAGCTTACAGCAACAGAGCGCAGCAGCAACGACCCAATGGCAACTGTTGACTGGGTCAACATGTTCGCACTGGCTGTATCTGAAGAAAACGCTGCTGGTGGCCGTGTTGTAACAGCCCCAACCAACGGCGCAGCAGGCATTATTCCTGCGGTTCTCGCGTACTATGACAAGTTTATCGAACGCCTTGAGCCAGAGCACTATACCAAGTTCTTCCTCGCTGCAGGCGCCATTGGAGCGCTGTACAAGACCAACGCCTCCATCTCTGGTGCTGAAGTCGGCTGTCAGGGTGAAGTTGGCGTCGCTTGTTCCATGGCAGCAGCAGGCCTTGCAGAGCTTCTGGGTGCGAGCCCGGCTCAGGTCTGCATTGCAGCTGAAATCGGCATGGAGCACAATCTAGGCCTCACATGTGACCCGGTTCTGGGACAGGTGCAGGTGCCATGTATCGAGCGCAATGCAATTGCTTCTGTTAAAGCGATCAACGCGACCCGCATGGCAATGCGCAGAAACTCAGATCCTTGCGTCTCCCTCGATAAGGTCATCGCGACCATGTACGAAACCGGCAAAGACATGCTAGCCAAGTACCGCGAAACCTCGCAGGGTGGCTTGGCGCTGAAAGTGGTGCCGATTGCAGCCGAATAAACACGGCAATCAAACCTATGAAGAAAGCTGGCCCACGGGTCAGCTTTTTTGCGTCTGAGCCTTCAAATCCCTGAAACATTTAAAACTGCACGAGCACTCGGAACCGGCCACTAACTCCTGTTTGGTACTCCCTAAAGAAAAAAGGGAGAAACCCATGAAATCCTTGTTACTAGGCGCAACGATACTGGGGCTGGCGATGCCGGCAGCTTATGCCCAAGACAAACCTGTCACGGTCGTCAGCTACAATGTCCAAAATCTCTTTGACACGATCGATGACGAGAACAACCCACAAGATGACACCTATCTCTCCAAGGAAGAGAAAGAAGCTCGTGGCAAGGAACATGAGGAAGCTTGCGAAAGCTATAACGAAAAGGGCTCCCACTATTACAAACAGTGCATTGAGCTGAACTGGGGGGAAGAGAGCTATTCAAAAAAGCTGATGACCCTTGGTGAAGTCATCCGCTCGTTCCCGGAAACGCCTGATATTCTCGTTTTACCTGAAACAGAAAACAAACAAGTGTTGGATGATCTGGTCAATAAGGCTCTCTCGGGACTGGATTACAAGTCTGTCGTTCAGTTAGACACTTCCAACAACGAGCATAACCGCGGTATCGACGTCGGCATCATCTCCCGTCTTCCGCTGAAGGGCGAGCCGGAAACCATCACCGTGTTCGGGGAAGGGGATGAGAACACTCATGATTGTAAGCCAACCCGAGACATCGTGAAGGCAGAGTTTGAAATGCCTGACGGTGAAAGCATGTATGTCTTCGGCGTTCACTTCCCATCAGGTGCTGCTTACCAATGTCGCAAAGATGCGATGGAAGTGCTCAACAAAGAGCGCGCAAAGCTTCCTGAAGATGCCAATGTAGTGGCTGCTGGTGACTTCAACTTCAATTGTACGGACGTGCAAAATGGTGAGTTTCAGGCCCTGGCGCGGGAAGGGCACTGGAGTTATCCGCCTGAGATCGTAGGCTGTGCCGCACCTGGCAGTGCGTTCTACTACAGGGACCAGAGCTGGTCATTCCTGGACATGATCCTCGTCTCCAGCGCTTTGCGCCCTGACCAGGACAGCAACAGCACATGGTTTGCAGATTTGGGCAGCTTCCACACAGTCGTTACCCATCCAAGACAGTATGCGCAGGATGCCCGCAATAAGGTGCGTCCAAAGCGTTTTGACGCAGACAATAATCAGGGTGCCAGCGACCACTGGCCAGTCCTCATGCGGTTCCTGAGACGCTTCTGATAGCGTCTCTCAACTGGTACAGACAAAAAAGAACCGGCCTGAACATTCAGACCGGTTTTTACATGCCAGGTTTTTGGACTCTATGCGGTGTTATAGAGCTTCAGGTCCGCTGTAATCTCACGATGCACCAGCTCAATCTGCGCAGACATAGCATCCACAACAGCTTCCATCTCTGAGTGACGCTCACCAGCGGTCCATTTCTCAACCTTCGGATCAGTTGGCTTGGCAGCCACAGGCGAGTAGGCATCCAAAGCCTTCTTCAGGTTTTCCAGTTCAGTGTCCACCTGAGTGGCATACTCAACAACAGCTTTCATGCCATCAGGCTTACTGAGCTGCTCATCGCGTACTTCTGGGTACTTGAACGGATCTCCATGACACAGATTGTGCAACTCTTTGATGGACCGGTCGATATTCGGTGTCAGCCGACTATCCTGCGACATTCGTGGATAAGCACGGGTAATTGCTGCTTTCTTGAACAGGAACCAGGACTTCAGTGTAAGGTCCGGCGTGCAAGGATGCCAGTTCTCGACTTTTGGAACACGGCGCAGGACCACAGGGTCATCGCTGTAAAGTGTCTCAAAGTACCGCACAACAGCGGAGCAAACATCAGTGCTGGAAACCAGCACCTCTGGTGTCAGGCCGCAGTTACGGCCAACCTGCCGGGCGATAGGATCTTTCTCCTCCACGATGCCATAGGCAAGTACACACTTGGCGAGGGTAGAGTTACCGGCAATCGCAGCGCGGGCTGCTTTACGGTTGGCCGGATCTTTGCGGGCTTCCTGATACTTCTTCCAGCCATAAATGATCTTTGCGCGACCATAGGTTTTGTAGCCGAAGTCTGAAAGTGCACGCCCCATGTTCATACCAGCAGAAATACCGGCTGAGGCTTGTGTCGCGTCAGCCAGACGCGCGATCTCGGCAGCCACACCAACAACAGAGAAGAACGTATTGAGTGTCTTCTGGCTCACCTGAATGGCAGCCTGCGTATGGCGTTCTTTGATTGCATGGTAGTAAACCGAGTTACTGGCTTCCGCGAGATTGACGTTCTTCCGCCACTTCTCAACTTCAGCTGACTTTTTCGCCAGTGCAATAGCATCCATGGTCAGCTTGCGAATGGCCTCCGCAAGACCTGTCACGGGGAAAATAGTCGTGACCGCTTTCACACCACCATTGGCGATGGTCTCGATCATTTTCATCTTCATCTGAGAAGCTTTGATATCTGCAAGCAGTATATCGATTGCTTTCAGAGACTTCTCAACGGCCTTCGCATCATTTGGATCTTCAGGAGACGAAGCTTCTTCGATCAGCTGTTGAAGTGCTTTATGCTCTTCTTCCGCTTCCTTCTCGATCTTATCCATATACTCCTTGCGTTCTTTTGGATCAGCGAGTTTCGTCTTCAGATCAGCAAGAGCGTTGCCTGTCTTTTGTTCTTCGATTTTTTTCAGCGCAGCAGCCGTGTTCTTCTTAACGATCTCTGCGTCTTTCTCATCGCGGCCCGGCTTCTGCAGTTTGCCGATACCACCAGTCAGCAGAGCATTAACGTTTGCCATGATGTCATCGTCAGAAAGCAGCGCCATGCTCTTTTCAACGCTCTGAACACCGGCACTTGGACCTGCCAACTTCAGCTTTTTCTCAAGAATTTGCTGTGGGGTCAGACCTTCAGTCTCTGCTTCACCTTCTTCCGTCAGCTCGCCTTGGTCAGGCTGGATCTTCCCGGAAATCGCATCACCGATGGCATCAGATCCAGTTGCACTGGCAAGGTTCGCAAGACCACCCGTCAGCGCCTCGGCAAAGGCTGATAGTCACCATCAATCAATGCTTTTGTCGCTGCTCCGGCATCCGTTGTGGCAATCATCGCGGCTTTAAGCGCCTCTCCAACAATCTCAGGTGTTGAGGACTCTGTTCCGCTCAGTTGTGCGCCGGAGGAAATGGTGGTGCTCAAGGAATCTGCCAGAGTTCCAATAATGGACATAACAGCTTCCTGCGCACCTTCCTTATCCGGTGCCTGAGTGGCTTGCAGGATCTTTTCAGATACACGGCCACCAGCCATTGCAACGTCAATCAGGCCGGAAACGCCTTCAAAAATGTTGCCGTGATCGTCTTCGCCTTTTCTGTCTGAGGCAGATTTGTCAAAGGCAGCACCAGCAGAAAGAACATTCTTGATCTGCTCACCAATCAGCTCTCCCGCTTCATTGGCAAAACTTAGCTTATCCGCCGCGGTCTTACCTTTCTGTTCGGAAAAGACGATACCTTTCTCAGCTGCTGCCAGACCTGTATCTAGCAGAGTGGTTGTTGCCGTGAACAGGGCGCGCTGTTCGGCAACCCAGTTGGCGTCTTTGGAAAGGTTGTCACTCAGCGAGTTCAAGGCATTGTCAATGTTGGAGACCTTCTGAAGCTGATCTCCGTAAGATCCGGCTTCCTTCGCTGCCTTTAACACATCTTCGGAACTCGCATTCGCATCCATATTGAGAGACTTGCGCAGGTCTCCGGTCACCTGGCCTTTCTGATTGTTCAGAACTTCCTGCTTGGCAGAAATCTGATCTTTGTCTGGTGCTCCTTCTGCCACCGTATTCAGGTTGGCCAGGGTGATGGCATTGGATCCGATGGCTGTAGCAAGAGTAACCACATCACGCGCAAATCCGATAGCCTCAAGCGCATTCTCATGTTTGGAGGCCGTCTCGCTATGCTCTTCAAGCTTTTGCTCGTAGATCTTGGAGCCGCCTTTGAACATCTTCTCAAACTGGCTGTATCTGGAAGGCACCAGATTGGAAGGAATAATCCCTTCACGTACGAGGGGTGTCCAAAGCTCTCGTGTAATGTCCTCTTCAGAGAACATATCGTTGCCGTCTTTGTCTTTTGCGGCGATCATCTCAGCCTGACGAGCCAGAATGCGCTCGAAAGCGGCATTCAGCTTCTTCAGCGTTTCGGCATTGATCTCACCACTGTCAGCGCGAATGTCAGCACGGGTATCGATTTCCGTCTGCATATCCCCGGTCATCCAGGGCATTTTCGTGCCAGAGCCGGGAAGCTTGAACCACTTCTCATTTCGCGCCAGCGTGACTTCAAAATTCTGGGCCTCGCGAATGGTTTCCTTGTCCCCATCCAGCTTGGTCATAATGTCATTCAATCGGCCAGCTTTGGCAGCAACACGCTCGGAGTTTTGTTCAAACTCGCCGGCGCCTTGTTGCGCTGTTTTGAGCCAATCAAGCTGCTTTGAGGTAAAAGTCATGACAAACTCCAAATCACAGAGGAGAACGGGTTAAGCTGTGTAGGTTTTCAGATCTGAATTCACATCTCGAAGGATCAGTGTTGCCTGCGCTTTCAAAGCATCAGCAACTTCCGACATCTCGACATGCAACTTTCCACCTTGCCACGCCTGAGTTTTAGGATCTTTCGGCTCAGCGTTGACCGGCCGGAATCCTTTGAACTCTTTCTCAAGGGTTTCCAGATGCTTTTTCACGTCGGTGGCCAAAGTGACGATCTTTGCCTGCCACGCTTCATCGGACATCAGATCATCACGTACGGATGGGTAATTGAAAGGGTCACCACCACACAGCGTGTGAAGCCCCTTCAAGGCCTGATCAATAGCCGGTGTCTTACAGGATGCCTTCGCCATCAGCGGGTAAGCCTTTGTGGAGGCCGCACGCTTGAAGCTGAACCAGCTCTTGAGGGTAAGATCAGGCGTACCTGGATGCCAGTTGGTGACCTTTGGAACGCGGCGAAGAACAACAGGGTCTTCGCTATAAAGTGTCTCGAAGTAGCGGACCACCGCCGCACAAACATCCGAGTTGGAAACCAACACTTCAGGTGTCAGGCCGCAGTTACGGCCAACCTGTTGTGCAATCGGATCGCGCTCCTCAACAATGCCATAGGCCAACACACACTTGGCAAGCGTGGAGTTCCAAGCAATAGCTTCACGAGCTTCTTGCGGTTCTCTGGGTTTTTGCGCGCATCAAGATACTTCCGCCAACCAAAGACAATCTTCGCACGGCCATAGGTCTTGTAACCGAAGTCAGAAAGAGCCTGGCCCATGTTCTTGACCATCGACATGCCGGTGGCTGCCTGTGTTGAGTCAGCAAGGCGAGCCGCTTCAGTTGCAACGCCAATCATGGACAAGAACGTATTGATTGTCTTCTGGCTCACCTGAACAGCCGCTTGCGTATGGCGTTCTTTACAGGCGTGGTAGTAGGGCGAATTGGAGGTTTGCGCCATCTTCACATTACGGCGCCATTTCTCAACCTCAGCCGCCTTCTTACCAAGGGCGATTGCGTCAAAAGCAAGCTTCCTGCAGGCTTCCACCATGCCAGTGGCCGGCACGACGCGCACAAGCACCTGAACACCGCCCTTGGCGATCTTTTCAATCAACTTGTACTGCATCTCAGAAGCCTTGATGTCTGCAATCAACTTCTCAACGGCTTCCATAGACTTGGCAAGCGCCTCGCCATCCTTCGGATCAGGTGGAGGAGAGGCTTCCGCGATTAGGTTCTTGAGAGCCTTGGTTTCGGCTTCCACGTCCGCTTCGAGTTGCGCCATAAACTCTTCGCGGTCTTTCTTTTTTGATTGTTTCTTTTTGAAATCAGCAAGAGCATCCCAGGATTTTTTGGCTTCAAGTTTCTGGATTGCGGCATTGGTGCGCTTCAGCGTTTCCGCATCCATCTTCTTCTTTTCATTCGCCTCGCGAAAAGCGTCCTGCATCTCACGCATATTGTTGGTGATTGTGTGTAGGTAGCTTGGATCCTGAAATCCATCGAGAAACTTTTCTCGCTCCGTTCGCACAAAGGCACAGCCAGACCGATCCAGTTTCCGTGCCATCAGTTCACGGGGAGTGAGATTGCCGAGCTCTTCTTTTTCTTCTTCAGTGTTTAGAGCAAGGTCAGGTTTAGCCATAGCGGCGAGGGGGCCTGTAGTCGCAGATGAGGCAGCCTGCATGAGACCCAGAACGAGAGATTCTCCGAAGGCTTTGTAATCTTTATCTTTTATCGCCTTGACGGCTGTGCCGACATTAACGCCTGCTACAAAAAATGCCTTGATTGAAACACCGATAAGCTCGGTCTGGTCAGCTGCATTTCCAGGACCTGGACCGGAATCGGGATCACCATAGGCGAACGTCTTACGCTCATCTTTGAGAGTGTGTTTGGAATCTTCTTTGCCGGTGTCGACGTATCCCTGAACATCACCTGCTGCAAAAAGCGCTTCAGCGATTGTATCGGCAACTGAACCAGCAATCTGCAAAACAGCATTTTCTATTTCTTTAGTGGTTTTTGCTTGTGTTGCTAATACAATTTTCCGTGCAACCTGATTGGCCTCAATAGCTGCAGTGATAGCACCGGATGCGTAAGACAGGTTCTGGAGAGTTTCCTTATCAGCTGCGCCTGCAAACTCAATTTTGTCTGTTGTTTGATGTTCTTCGTGTTCATAGGTTTTGCTGGTTGCTTCCAACGCAAGTTTCACCTGACTGGCAACGACGTCTGCCGCATCTTGCGCAAATGCAAGAGTGTTCCTCGCATTCTTTTGCCGCTCTGAAAACTGGATGCCTTTCTCAGCCATCGCCAGACCACCATCCAACAAAGAGGTGGACATGGTCAGCAAAGCCTTCTCTTCTTCGAAGAGCTTGGTTTGCCCCATCAGCTGTTCAACCAGCTGTGTTTGAGCGAGTTCAACATTCTGGTAGCTTTGGATTTCACAGGCGTATTTGCCATCTGGGGCCGCTGCAGCAGCATCCAGGACTTCTCCGTCTGTCGTATTCGGTCCAAGTTTCAATTTAGTGCGAAGATCACCTGCGATCTGATCTTGCTTGCTTTTGAGAACCTGACGCTTGGCGGCAATCTCGCGCTTTTCTGCCAATGACTGAGATTGGTCTTCAAAGTTTGCAATTGTAATCGCTGTGCTACCAACAGTACCGGCCAGTGAGACCACGTCTCGTGCAAAGCCAATGGCCTCGAGAGTATTCTCATATCTGGAAGCTGTTTCACTGTGCTGTTCAAGCTTGTTCTCGTAGATCTCCGAAGCGCCCTGAAACATCTGCACAAACTGGCTGTACTTATCCGGAACCAGGTTGGAAGGGATGATCCCTTGACGAACCAAAGGAGTCCACAGCTCACGGGTGATGTCTTCATCCGTGAAAAGTCGTGTTTTTCCATCCTTCTTTTTGGCAGCAAGCATTTCTGCCTGCCTCTGAAGGATTTTGTCGAATGCTATATTTAATGCATCAACATTCTCGGCAGGGATAAGGGGTGTTTCGGAGGTCACATCGGCATAGGAATCGACCTCTGTCTGCATGTCACCCGTCATAAAATCCATTTTGGTTTTCTGTAGCTTCCGCTTGAAGAAACCGGGATCACGAGCCAGTTCAATCTGGAAATCCTGAGCCTTTTGGATGACTGCTTTGTCTGCATCCAATTTGGCTAAAATATTGGTCAGTTCGGCAGATTTCTTCTCGTCGTTTTCGCTATCTGCTTCGAAGCTTTCAACACCGCCCTGGGCTTGAGAAAGCCATTCGATCTGGGAGGGAGTCAAAGACATAACAAACTCCACGATGGGGTCGTTTTCGACCCTTCTTGGTTATATTTTAGCCGCCAAGCGACAGAAGTTTCACTTCAAGCTGAACCAGCTCAGGACGCAGAATATTCAGATCATTCGGCAAGTCACTGAACGGGTGCCGCATATAAAGCTGAATGGCCTTACTGTTATCGAGCTGCGCAATCAGTGGACGCACCTGCCTAAGGGCGTTTTCTCGCGCTTTTTTGCGCTCTTTCAGGTCTTTTGACTTATCTGCGATCACAGCTACATTCTTCGGCAGTTCTGCGAGGGCCAGAGGCTGAGAAATACTTGAGGCGAACTTACGTAGGGCCGCCACATCCACGGCTTCTTCACCTGCATCCTGCTTGTCCTTCACCGCGTTCACAAATGTGCCGTCGATGTACTTCTTGGCCTTATCAAGACGCGTGAGACAGTTGTCAGAGAACTTGGAAATGTCCTTGGCAATGTCTTCGCGGAAACCGGTGATTTCACCGCGCATTGCATCCAGAGCACTTTCCAGTTCTTTCAGCTTGGCAAGGTTCTCTTTATGCGAATGAGACGCATCAGAGTTCTCTTCAAGATCCGCAATTTCAAGCCGAAGTTCCTTCAGCCGTGAGGTATCGAACTTGCTTGGATCAACACGTTCAACACCCTTGTAGTAAGCAAGGATGCGCTTGATGGAGATGTCTTTCGACGTCATCATATCCAGCTCATCTTTGAGCGGGCCAGACTTGGCAAGGAAGGCTTCCTTCGCTTCCTTCTGCTCTTTCTTGCGGGCAACACCCTTCTTGTAGTCGTCTTCTAGCTTTTTGAAGTGTTTCAACTCTTCTGCGCTGAAACGATCTGCATCGGTGATCTTCTCACCTTTGGCTTCCATTTCGGCAAGCTTATGCAGGTGGCTCAACTGGCCTTCCAACTCAAGCACAAAACGATCAACACGGAAGATCAGACGGTTTGCAAGATCCAGTGAGTGAGCGAGTTCATCGTTCGTGGTCGCGTTATAAGCAAGGTCTTTGGCCTGATCGAAGAAAAGGTCCAGTTCACCGTGATACTGCTTGACCTCATCAGGAGCGAAGAGAGAACCAATCATCTTGGCCAGCTTAGGATCAGCCTTGCCCATCTGGGACAGGAGCTTTGGTATCTCCGTAAACTGGCTCTCGATAATCTTGACCTTGGTGTCAAACAGCTCGCGGTTCTTCACGGCTTTCCGAACACCTTCCTCAAGTGGATGAAGCTGCTTGGCTTCCATATCGGTACAAGCTGTCAAAGCCTTCTCAATGTTCATGGAAAGGGCTTCATCTTCCAGCTCGTCAATGTCATCTTTCAGGCGCAGGCGTTCCTCAATGTAGTAGGCACCTTCCTTGCCTTTCGATATTTTATCGACCTTTTCACGAAGCTTATCGAGGTTTTTCGTAAGCTTCTTGTAGCCGCCAGGGTCTTTCTGAATGCCAGAAAGAATGGCCTCAGCTTTCAAAAACTCCTCAACGGCGATATCTTCCACGCCGGTAACGCCAGAAGCTTTCAGCTCATCCAAGAAGTCAAAGGTCTCAAGCAGACTATCGATGGTCTTGCGAGGAATTTCTTTGGCATCTTTGGGGCGGCGTGGGATCTGGATCATCACATCCTTATCTAGACCGGGCACATCGCCCGCCCGCTTGACGGCACGGCGCTCATCCGGCTTCGTGACAAGATTGCCGTCCTTGTCATAAAGAACCAGCTTCTTAAGATCATCACGGAAACGCTCAGTTCGTTCGCTCAGTTGAGCCGCATCCCACTTTTCTTCCTTCCGCATGCTGTTCTTGTGCGCAGCGGAAGCTTTGAGGGATGTCAACAGACTGCGAATGGTTGGAACTGTATGTGCAGAGTCTGCCATGTACTTGTCGAGGTCAGCCTCAACATTTCCAGCCGCATCCGTCAAACCTGAGTTTCTTAAACTGGTCGAAAGCTTCTGAATATGTGTCTTAAGCTGATTGAACTCAACAACGGCTGCAACCGCCATCTCAGTCTCATAGAGCAGGATTTCCCAAGCAGGGTCATCTTTCCCAAGTTTGGCAGCTCTCACATCCTTCAAGGTTTTGCCAAGTCGTTCTGCTGGGCCAGAGAAGCCGATAGCTGTCATGGCCTTGATACCTTGACCAACTTCCATCACATTTGGCTTCAGTTCTGCTGGAACTGGCGGCTCGGCAGGCTGGCTCTTGGCGGCTGCAACAACGCCTTGCCAAAGCGCCTGCATGTCATCAATGGTAGATTCTGCATCCAGCAGGCTGTTGTGCGCGCCATCTGTATCTTTGGTTTTGATCTCCAAAGCAGCGGCTTGGATAAGCGCTTTAGCGTTCTCATAGCTCTTATCAAATGCAATCGCTTCACTTGGATACTTCTCAAAATCCTTCTTATGTCCATAAACAGAGTTCAGTCGTTCCAGAAGCTGCTTGCTTTGAGTTGCAAGTGCCGCCATTGCGTCTGAATCTGTGTCTTCGTTTTCATGTACAAAGTGATCTTTGACGTCTGCTTTCAGGTCGGTGAGCTGAGCAGTAACATCTTTGAGCTTTTCATCACTCTCTTGCTTAATGCGCTCTGCAGTTGCTTCAGTAACGGCAGCGCCGATTTTCTTGTCGTCTTCAGCTTTGGTTTTGGCAGTGGCCTGTGCAATCTCTTTTTCTTCTTTTTCTTTGATTGCGGCAGCTGTCTCACGTTCAGCCTCTTCCTTTTCCTTAAAGGTCCAGCCAAGAGCTTTATAAACCGCTTGCACCCATTGGAGTTGTTCGGGTGTTAGTTGATCGTCAGACATTCGAGGCTCCACTTAGTATTGTTATTTTAGAGAACCACTTAACCGGTGTTCTATGCGTCGAGCTCCTTGGGGCAGGTGAAATTCTGAAGTAGCCTTGCGGAGAATGGATTGTTCACGCTGTTCGCGATGAGATTGAAGGTGGCAAAACGATTTCCAAGCGAAAATCTCACCTTGTATTGATCAGGTATCTCAGTCTTCGTTACGCGTGCCTTTTCCAATAATCTAAAGAGGGACCAGGGTCCGCTGAGATTGATGGAGTTAGCTTCTCCAGCAACCTCAGGAAAAAATGCCAGGCTAGCAGAGGGGACGCCATCGCCGGGCCAACTCAGTTCAACGGGGCGAGACGGGCCATGTGCATAGCTTACTGTCGTCCCATCCACGGTGAGCGCGACACGGTAGATCCGATATCCAGATCCAGTGGGGTCATCGTGAATGCAACAGATGGTTTATCCCCCCCATTTGCGAAATATGCGTTGCGAATATCGTTAGCTTTTTCGAAGACTTGAAGGCTGTCTTTGGAGACCCCAATCCGAGCGTTCTCACCATCTCTCCATTTCCATGGTGTGCTGGATGTATCGACGAAGGATTTGATGTTGGTATTGAAAAACGCTTCAATCTTACCGCCGGGTTTAAACAGGGTCGAAAAGTCATCCAGCATGACAGAAGCTTTTTGCCCATCAGCCACCGGATACCGGTTTGTCAAAGCTGTGCTGCAAAGTGGCAAAACTTCAGAATCCCAGGCCGCATTGATTGCTTTTTGTGCATCATTAGAGGTCACCTGAGATGAAAACTGAAGCATTTCCTGTATCCAGCTCTGCAACGGCATCGGCAGGTTAGGGGCCTCGTCCTTAAGCGTCTTAACCGCATCACTACCGCCACCAAGAATGTAGCTAAGCGCATCCTGCTGACTGTTGTTGGCAAGCAGAATTCGGTTCAACTCACGATAAAGATCAGTGACCTGCATCAATAATGCATCAAGGGGCGTCGTACCGCTGCCGCTGCCCAATGTGTAGTTATCAAGTGCCTCAAACCGGGCCTGAACGGAGGACCCAGGAGGCGCGGTTCTAGGACCGCCTTCACTGGTCGGGACAGCTTCACCTAGAACTTCAACCAGCTGCTGCTGCCTCAGGTTGGTTGTTGCGCGGGCTTCTTCCTGTGCAATCCGTGCAGCACCACCAGCCACATTCTGGGCAATACCAGTCGCACTGGAAGGAGCCTCAGTACGGGTCAGCTGGGTTTGCTCTGCAACAGAAACAAGCATGTTTCGGATTGGGGAATTGGGACCGGAGGCGGTGTTAATGACGTCAGTGGCTTGTGCCAAACTACCGAACTTCACGATCCTCAGGTCTGCCAACATCGCATCCCACATACGTGCATAATCGTCCAGATAAAGTCCAAGGACACCGCGTTCGATGCGAGTAACCGTCTCTTCCTTGTTCTCAAGCTGGCCATTGGGACCCAACACCCAGCTTTCTCGAACGAAGCTCTGAATGCTGTCCACCAGTTGAGGTAGGAAGACACCGTGGAAGCCATCATAGGTGTAAAGTCCAGGTATTCCTTCGGTTAACGGTTTCCCGGAGGAGCGGGTAAAGACGCGTGTGGTGGCAGAACCACCAGCTTCATCAGGACGCCATTCCGGCAAATTCTGTGCAGCTTGTCCAGCCTTGATAAAGGAATACGCGAGTTCTGCAATTGGTTGCGCGTTCAGGATTTCCCGAACCTGGTTAACCAACTGTGTATTCACATCAATCCGAACCTTGAAAGGTTGTTGCAGCAAAGCGGCAAGGTGATTGGAGAGCTGTTCGCGTTCCGTGACCTGACGTGGATCACTGTAGAGCGTTTGCCAGTCTGTTTCTTCCCAACGCTGAATGATCTCAGGTTCAATTGGTCCTTTATCAGCAAGCTCAAGATAAATGCGCAAAGCCTCGAACAGGAACTCAGGATTATCAATGTTCGCAACCATCTGCTGCTCAAGACGCAACATCATACGGGGACGGAGGTAGCGTTCCAGCCCATTGTGATAGAGCGCATCAGCATCCTCAGCGACAATCGGAATCTGGTTAAGACCCCAACGCTCATTCTGAGGTGGTTTCTCTTGCTGATCAGAGTACCCTCCGGGCAGATCGCGCAAGTAGTTCAGCAGCGGCAACACAGCCAGATAGTTCGCATCATTTACACGTACTGCATCAATGCGATCAGCAAACTTCGGAAATTCTTTCAGGTCCGCATTCGCGCGATTGATGATATTTTCCTGATTGAGTTCATAGCTAATGACCCAGACGGTCGTCAGGAATGCCAAAGCTATAAAGCAAGCAGCCAGTGAAAGACGTTTCCTGATCTTTTGCTTGCGCATCACTTGCTTGCTTTCGCCTGCAAGGTTGCCCTCACCAAAGATCAGGTCAAAGAATAAACGCTCGAGAAAGTAAGCATGCCGCTCATATGGGGCGGAGGGAAGGGCTTGCCGGCCAACCCCATAAGCCTGCGCAATAGAACCCGCCAACAGATCGACAGGCTGCCCTTCTTGAGTTGCTGAGGTGAAGTAAACACCACGCAGGAAGCTGCGGTCTTCGTAACGATTAGGTCGGAACATCTCAGTGAGAAAATCGTTCAGCACTGTTTGTAAAGACGCCATTTGCTGCGGAAAGCTGAAGATCAGACTTCTGTGCTGAATATCGGTTTCTTTATTGAGATAGTCGTAAACACGTGAGTTGAGCTGCTCCATCAGCAGTTCATATTCCTCGTCAAAATGACTGATCGCGTTCTCTGAAGATTTCCCGTCATCAACAGGGAAGGTCATACCCCAAACCTGATGCCGTTCATCACGACCAAGGATCTGGAAGTAATCCGTAAAACCAGCGATCAGATCCAGTTTGGTGAACATCACGTAGATCGGAAATCTAAGCCCAAGCTGTTTCTCAGCCTCTTTGACGCGCTGTTTGACCGTCCGGGCCATATCAAGACGCTGGTCAGATCGCAACGTCACCAGCTTTGCCAGATTGATCGCAATGATCATGCCGTTGAGTGGCTGGCGACGACGATTTTTCTTAATCAAAGTGAGAAGAGTGTTCCAGCCGGACGCATCAATGATCTCGTCCTGATCCTGCATCGTGTAACGACCAGCACTGTCCACGATAATTGCGTTATTGCTGAACCAGTACTCACACTCCGCCGTCGGCTCCACGGTCGCAGCATCCACTTTCTGACCCAGCTTGTGAGCCAATGGAAATTTCATGCCTGACCGGAGTAGGGCAGTGGTCTTGCCGGATTCTTCCGGACCAATCATCAGATACCACGGAAGCTGGTAGATAACGCGGCGCCCGAGTTTCCCGTCAACACTGGCTGTTTTAAGAATGTTCAGGCTCTTTTCCACCTTGGTGGTTACAAGAGCAGCCTCGTTCTTTGCTAGCTCGTCTGGGTCGACCTCAGGCTCTTCTTCCTCTTCTTCCTCTTCGTTTTTCGCCTCAGCTTCCCGTGCACGGCGAGATAAGCGCGCAATGTTGATAGCCGCCCAGATCATGAGCAGGCCCATCACGACCAGCATACGCACCACAGCCATTGCAAATGCTTGGCGCCGAAAATGGAAAGGCTTGGACCATAAATCCAGACAACTGCACACAGGATCAGTGTGATGAGGAGCGTAACGAACCAGAAGGGGAAAAAGCGTTTGAGTCTACTCATTGCTGACCTCCCTGGCCAGTGCTAGGGATCAGCGTAATATCGATGCGCCTGTTCTGCGCGCGCCCTTCAGCCGTTGCATTGGAAGCAATAGGATCAGCAGAACCTCTGCCTATGGCTCTCACACGGTTCTTGTCAGTCAGACGAACCTTGATCAGATCAGCCACAGTCTGCGCGCGTGCTTTGGAAAGCGCCACGTTGTTTCTGAACTGGGCGTTCCGGATTGGGATGTTGTCAGAATATCCAACCACGTTGATCCTGCCCGGACGTGTGTTGAGCGCCTCTGCCACGCGGTTCACAACTGGAATAAACCGAGCCGTCAACGTATCGCGTGCCGTTGCAAACATGCCTGAACCTGTCAGACGAATAACAACATTCCCATTGGCATTCATCACAACCACGAGGCCCTGCTGGATCTCAGTGGCAAGGAAGGCACTGATCTGCTGATACGCCGTTGAACTGCGAACAACCTGTGGTGATGAAGGACTACCCGGTGTGCCCGGAGTGACCTGCTGCTGAGGCAGATTAGGCAATGCTGCGCGTGGTGGTGCCGGTTGATGCGTCAGATCGATTGGACTGGTGTTGATGAGGGATTCATACTGAAATGCAATACGCTCACTCTTCTCACCAAGCCAGAACAGCAATATGCCGTAAATCAGCAGTCCGAGCACAGCAGCACCGAAGAAGATCCCCCAGACCGGAATAGACCACTTCAGCGGCCTGTAGGCATCCTCAACACCACGCCAGTGGGGGGAAAGATCTGTTTCCTGATCACCGCGTAGCGAACGGATAAGGCGAGAGATACCATAGCGCAACCGCGACATGGTGTTGGTGCCTTGCGGCATGATCCGCAAGCGGCCTTCGAACCCGAGTGAAATACAAAGATACAACAATTCCAGAAGATCTTTGTCACGACTTGGATTGGCCTGCGTCTTCCTCAATAGATCATAAAATCTGTCACCACCGGACACGTCCTTATGGAAGTTGCTCACAAGGCTCTGAGTTGCCCAGATACTGCGGCTCCCCCAGGGGGTATTGAGAATGATGTCATCGAGCGTAGCACAGAGAACGTAGCGTGCGATGCGAATGGTCTTGGACGAAAGGCCACCCAGCATCGAGTTGTGTTCAAATGCACGAATTTCAGAGATGACGTGAGATCGAAGAGCGTTCACATCCCGGTGCTGCGAATGGTTCCGCAGACGTGCGGCAAGCGCAAGCAAACTGCTCGCAGCTTTTACGAGTGCATTGTTGCCAAGGGGCACGAACTGAATGTCATCTGCCCCGAGGAACCAATAGCCCGCAGGCGTTTGAGCCGGAAGATTGGTGGCACCCGGTTCCATATGATCCGGATTAGGGGCATCAGTAGAGATGACAGTGTCGATCGAATCCACCGAAAGGGCAGTGAAATCCTTCTTTGCCATAATCTCAGCTCCTCTGTCCGTTCATCGCCTACTGCTCTCTGATCGCCCAGAGTTCCATCACAAGTTTCGGGAAGTCGCCCGCAACATGCAGCGCAAGGCCGCCTGAAACGCGGATTTCGTCCCAATGTGATGAGGCCGGATCCAGTTCGAAATATGCTGTGCCCGTGTGATACGGGATCTGCCGTGGCGCGACTGGCAACTGCTTCACCGCAATGCCTGCCAGCGCCGAGTTCACAAAGTCGCGGATTTGCTCCACTGAGCCGATCGTGATCTGACCTGGGAAGTGACGATTGATCACCTCGGACGGTAGGTCAGCACTAACAGCAAGCACAAAGCGTGCTGACTTGATCAGGCTGCGATCGAGCAACATACCAACCCGCACACCGTACTTGCGCTCCTCCAGTGGGATAGGAACAGCTGTCTGTTCCAGAACCGCTGAAAGGTGTTGCCTCAAGTGGGCAATAACTGGCGCAAACGACTCTGTCAGAGCCTCATGGCGGTAGGGTTGAAGCGTCGAGGGCCGTCGAGCCGCCGCTGTAAATGTCGCCAGTTCACCCACCAACTGAATGGAAATGCGATAGAGCGCTTCCGGATGAAGGGAAGGCGTCTGTGCAAAGTGCGCGTAAAGTGGCTCGTACCGATTGACCGTCTGCAAAAGCAGGAAGTCTGAAATCTCTGCAACGCCCTTGCTGCCAGAGTTTGAAACACGGCCCGCCAAAGCATCTGCACGGTGGCTCAGCATGCCCCAGATTTCGCGGATGTAGCCATAAAGCACCGAAGAGGAATGCGAGGCGAGGCAAGTGGAGATGTACTCGTCATCCAAGATCACTTGCTTATCAGCCCGCACCTCAATCACACGTGCAATTGGCAGGCAGATCCAGCCATCCAGATCCTCAAAGTCAAACTTGAACGTGAAGCGCAGACGTCCGGTTTCCATCTGCACGCTGGCATCACTGCCAGTAATGGCATCCCGAGCTTCTGATTCATGCACCACATAACGCGCCGCAGTTTCCTGCACGCCTGGATACTCGTACTCATAGGCGCCGGGTTGCCGAATAGGCAGAGCCAGATAGATGACGGAGTTTTTAACGCTCTCAGGCACTGGGATGGACGCAGGAGCGTCACATTCCTGTGGCATCTTGAAAGGAGTACCATCCGGCATGACGCCGCTGGCAAAATTGAGCGCGAATTGTCCTAGTTTCAGAGCTTCCTGATTGATTTTCAGCTCTGTATGCCCCCATGGGTGAGGGCGAATGCTCGAGATACTGTCACTGACCAGCTGTTCCAGATAGCGATCATGCTGCTGGAAATGCTGCGGCTGTAGAAACAGGCCTTCTGACCAGACAACTTTGTTATGAGTGGTCATTAATAGAACCATCCTTCTTTTACTGTCTTGTCGGGCTGCAGAGTAATTTCAAGCTTGCTCAAGTAAGCGATGAGGCTCGATGGTTTGTTGTTTGGAACCGTAATCACCGAGCTCCAGGTCCCTGTATCCACTTTCCGAAAGGCACCAAGCACAGCAACGAAAGCCACGCTCGGATCAACCTTGACTGCTACCTTCATGATCTTTCCGGGAGCTATGAAAACTTCCTTCATATCCAGCAGGTTTTTACCGAGAACCTGGTCTCCTTTTTCAAACAGAGTGAAAAAGTCATGAGTTTTAAACTCGGCATCAGAAGTAAGATAAAAGATCTTGACCTGAACAGGTGTCGACATGCCTTCTGCGTTCTGGTTCAGTTCCTTGTCCGCAATGACAGTTGTCGTGATCATGACAGGCATAGGCATCTCGCGGAGCAGGAAGCCAGGCCGATACTCAAAAGCAAAATGTACGCAATGCGTTTGATGTGGCTAATCGTCATGTGGTTTACGAGCTTTGTTCTCAATGTCTTTTTTCGGTTCTACATCCCAGTCCTCCGGAATGGTCTGGTGATGCGTTCGAGGTAATTTAAAGGCGTCAGATTCAGTACGATTGTGGTCCCAGGCACTTGCACCTTCTTCACTGGAAATACCGCTATCGCTTTCAAAAGGTACAGAGCTTGAGTACTTGTAACCTTCAAAGCCATAACTCACTGGCGGAATTGGCTCTTTTCCTTCACTAGCAGGATAGGAATCGAGCGTTTCAGTAGCTTTGCGAAGGATGGACTCAGGAGACTCAAGTGGGTCATTCAGAACTTCAGAGAGTTCGTCCTCAGAAGATACGATCTGGTCATCAACCCAGTCATCATCTTCATTCTCAAGTTCTTTGGGAAGCAGGTCTGCAAGCGGATCAGGATTTTCTGGAGCATCCAGGAAATCATCGGTCTTCAGCCGTGCATCGGCACCTTCGGGCAGAAACTGGGTGCTGATGTAATAGCCGCCAATGCGGATGATATCGCCTTCCTCCAAACCACAAGCCTCGCCGTTCGGAATAGGCTCATCCCAGTCATTAACGAAGGTTCCGTTGGAGCTGGTGTCAACGACGCGATATCCGCCTTCATGCCATTCAACAATGCAATGACGGCGTGACAATTGGTTTGCAGGATCGGGAAGTATCCAATCCGCAGTACTGCCACGTCCTATAACGCAGCGTTCCTGTCGCAATATGCGCGTGCATTTCCCTGTATCGACCAACTCATGCCCCTTGGTCAAAATGAGTACTAAAACGATGCTCGTGTTATCAGCCATATCCTCAGCCCCCGATAAGTACTGTGGGCCAGCCAAGGATGATGGTGCCGCCATGGGCAGTGACATCCAGCATACGCGCCGCCGGCAATCCGACGATCAAAGTGGTGACACTGCCTTTCATTATCGTGTCCGGAGGCCCAACGCAGACGCACATATCAGACATGCGTGCCGCCGGAAGGTTCCCGATTAAGACGGTTGGCGCTCCTAGGGATATCGGGCCTCCAACGTGAGGAACGATACCGTTCACCATTGGACAGACATGCATGTCTGTCATACGTGCTGCCGGGAAACTCATAGGGCCTCTATTTCATTATCTGCGAGTGCTCGTCCTAACTTGAAAGCTTTGACTAAGAACTCTTTGGGGTCCTCCACGTTGCTGTCATATACAGACAAAACTATAGATGACCCTACGGCAATACTAGTTAGGTTTTCTGGGGGAGGCGCAGGATCAAACTCTGGGGAACCCATACTTCCACCGCTCCAACCCGCTGCTGCAGCAGCCAGACAAGCGGCAGTTTTGTATCCTCCGTCATCGGCAATTTTCATTGCTGCACGACGCAGGTCTTCTTCAGGTTTGCGGACCCAGTCTTCCGCAGCTTTCAGCGCTATTTCCTCATCATCCGTAGGCACAGTACCTTCCGGAAAGGATGCTCTGCTGACTTGACTGGCCCACCACACTGCACGTGGTTTACTCAGGGCGTGAGCAAGTACCTTTACGGCATCTGACAGGAGTTCTGCATCCGCCAGGGTATCCACAACTTCGATAGAAGACTTGTTATCTTCTACAAGTGGTGTTGCCTCATCTCCAAGTTCTAAAGGTCTCTTTTCGAGTAGTTCCTTGTAGGAATTGAGGAGCAATGTAGTATTTGTCACGCTATTTTCCATAATGCGCCTCAATTAATCTTGACGAGGGCACCTTGTACCGTCGTGATGCCAGCACCTTTCAAGGTGGTCAGAGTCCCGTCGACGGTCGCCTGAACATCACCCTTAACGGTCACCATCAAACCTTTCAGCTCTGCCTGAGCTGCTTCCAGTTTGAGAGAACTTGGGCCAGCTGTTAAAGTGATCGACATGGGATCCATTTTGATTGAGCTACCGCCGCACGTCAGTTCGATGGCCTGAGTGCCAGACACTTTGACCGAACCGGCTGAAGCATCGACCTTCACATCACCTGTTTGCGAGGTGACGCCGATGTCTTTCATTGCTTCAACTGTCTGTGCGCCTTGCTTCATGGAGATCGACTGATCGCCACTCTCAACCGTGATGGTGTGATTGCCGGATTTGACGGATAGGGCGTCGTCTTTTTCGACCGTGGTTGTTCGGCCACCGGTCTTGATGGTGTAGGTCTCGTCACCTTGATCAACGGTCAAGCTACGGTTGTTGTAAACCTCGATGGTCTGATCACCATCCTCCTGCTTGTCGAACCCGATCTTGACCGTCTCGTTGTTCTTGACGGTTCGCTCGTAGTCCTTCTCGGCAGTAAGCTGCACGAGTTCCTCGTCCTTCTTGTCTTCAAACAGGAACTCGTTATTGCCGCCACCTTCTTTAGAGGTTTCACTCTTGATCGTGGACTTGGTCGCTTCGCTGGGAAGGTCATAGGGAACAGTTTGCTCGCCATTGTAGACGCTACCGACAACAATAGGCCGATCGGGATTTCCATCCAGGAAGTCGATAAGCACTTCCTGCCCAACACGTGGAATGTGTAATCCACCCCAGCTCTTACCGGCCCACATTTGAGCGACGCGTACCCAGCAGGATGACTTGTCGTCTTTCTGTCCGTC
The DNA here is from genome assembly GCF_001310815.1 of Pseudovibrio denitrificans JCM 12308. Classification (GTDB taxonomy): domain Bacteria; phylum Pseudomonadota; class Alphaproteobacteria; order Rhizobiales; family Stappiaceae; genus Pseudovibrio; species Pseudovibrio denitrificans. The sequence continues at coordinate 164,347 of NZ_BAZK01000001.1, read as the reverse complement.
GCGGTCCCAGTGGAATTGCACCTTGATCCGGCCATACTCATCGGTCCAGATCTCTTCACCATCGGCGCCTGTAACAACAGCAGACTGCAGGCCGCTCATGTTCGGCCAGGGCGTCGTTGAGGCTCTTCGGTATTGTACACTGGAGTCGATCGCTTCAATCTCGTAGGTGATCGCGTCGTAGAACTCTTGTTCCTCATCGCGTGCAACCTCAATGGAGATCTCGCAGACCGCTTTGGTGATCAGGTATTCTTTTTCCTGACTTGGATCATCAGGGAACTGGTCCAGCTTGAAGAGATAGCCGGGACGCATACCTCGCACGTTGCCGCGCGCATAAACCTTGGCGTAGGCGGCTGACGCTTCTTCCACGCGGATTTTCGCCCGCTTTTCACCAGCGCTGACTTCTTCATAAATGCCGGGATACATGTAGCGTGTGCGACCAGAAAGCTGATGTGATTTCTTATCACTCGCGTTGGCTTTCAAGTCACTAGTTGGCTTGGTGAAGTCATAATCGTTGATCTCGACTTCATCCGTCTGAATCTCTTCATTATGCCGCCAATCCCAAAGGTGGTCTGCTGCACGGCGGAAGTGATCTTCCTCTGAGTAGAATGGAAGACTGGACTCTCCCTTGATGTTCTCGTGAGCACTATAAGCATCCGCAAGAACCATGGTGTGCTGGCCGTCCTCATGTTCGAAGTAGTAGTAGATACCTTCCTGTTCCATGAGGCGGCAGACAAAATTGAAATCACTCTCCTGAAACTGCACGCAGTAGGGGCGAGGATCGTAACTGTCGCTCAGTTTGTTCTTGAAGTCCGTAAACCCAGCCTCCTGGAACACTTCCTTCAAGATATCAGGTGTCGATTTTTCCTGAAAAATTCGGCAGTTGCTGGTCAGTGTCAAAAACCACAGCCAGGGACGCACGATGAGACGATACGTCGAGTATCCGTGATCCTGACCCGTATAGATCGCTTTGGTCACAAATCCGTTCAGATACTGATCTGAAGACAAACTGGTGCCAGAGACCTTTTTCATCTCCAAAGTGAGGGACTGCCCGAGCATTTTGTCGAGGGGCAGGTCGTGCTCAAATGATCGGCAATCGACGACCATTTCATAAAGCTCACTCATTTCGCTGGTCATTTTCATCTTCCAAAGGTGGAAGCTGTCATCTCCGCCATCGAAATTGATAGTGAACAGCCGGTTCTCAGTTACTTTGCTTGCACACATTCCAGGACCTGCCTATCTCAAAAACGGGTTACAGTCGGGTCTCAGGCGTTGAAGCTGTCTGAGGTCAGTTTGCGATTGTCGCGTTCCATCCGTTCAACGATGCCCGGATTAAGAATCCAGGGCATGGAACCGCCGGAATTCTCCCAGTTCAGCAGAACTTCATCCCAGGTTTTGACGGACTTGATCAGCACGGGGAAACCCAAAGGCTCTTTGCCAAACAGGATCTGATCCAGATACTGGGCACCGCGCACAAGGTAGTAATTGCCACCGAATTCCATGACGTAAATTTCAGGAAGATTATCTATTTCAACGACTTCAGCCATCTCGAACTCCAATATTTATTGTTATAGGTCGGCAAGCAGCGCTTCGAGCTCTGGGTCCATACCTTCTTCGTCCGCCTCTTCCTCATCATCTGCAGAAAGATCAGCCAACAGGTTGTCCAGCTCAGATGTGTCATGGGCAGGTTCAGGTGGAGCCGCTGCTGCTGCAGGTTTTGGTGCAGGTGTTGGAGCTGCTTCTTCGACATCTTCGTCCTCGTCGTCTGCAGCCGCAGGTTCTGTAACTTGAGGTTCAGGTGTTTCTGTTTCGATCCTGAAGACGGTTTCCGGGGTCTTCTTAGGATCCACGATGGTTTCAACAACCACAGCACCCTTCGTTGCCTGAATGGCAGGGTTATAGCCGTCACCACCAGCAATGCTGACGCGGGCACCAGCATTTGCGCTTGGGGTCTCTGCTGCTTTGGAAACCGCAATCTGATCACACCAACGACCGGAAACAATATCTCCGGCAAGGCCGCTCAGAGAGGCAATCCGGACTTCCGGCTGTCCCTTCATGGAAACAATCGGCATGAACCGTTGTCGCATCAAAGGTTCAACGCTGCGATGACTGATCATACGGTCGGTACAGGGCAGGGCGACTTGATCACCGTACTGGTCATGCACGTAGTGGAACGGCATATCGTTGATCGTCAGGATCGAACCTGGCCGCATGCCGCCGCCATTGGTCTCGTAGTCTTTTGCGAGCACAAGGCCAACCAATGCTGCCGGGTTGCCCCACAACATGGCTTTCAGGCCAATTTTCTCGTCAAACTCTTCAAAGTCGAATGCATCAATCGGATCGGTTTTCGCTCCATAGGGCATCCGAAGCATGAAGCGTGGCAAGCTCAGACCAATGTAATTGCTCTCTGGCATAGCTTTAGACTCTGCCACGTCTTTTCGGTAATCTTAGGAAGCTCATCAAATTTTCTGTTTGCGTTGTTACGATCCAGAGAAGTCAGGAACGGCGCATGAGCATGCGCACAGATCTTGGACATGCGGCCAAGAAGCTCTGCATGCGGTGGTGTCATGTCGAATGTGTAAAGGCCCACAATGGCACTTGGCGTGCCAACTCCTTCATCCTGCAACGCATTTTCGACGAACAGACGATACAGACCTGTTTCTTCCAGCTTGTTGGTCGCGCTCAGGTCACGAGCAAAATCTTCCGCAGAAATGTCGTAGAGCGTGATCTTCAAGGATGTGGAAGTCTCAATCCGGCGTGACAACATATCAATGACGCGCCAGACACTCTCCAGTGCCTGAAAATCTGCATTTTGCAGGATCTTGCGAAGCGTTGTCGTCATCACTTCCTCGACGATTTCAAGATAATCGTCGAGCTGCGGATTGTCGGCAGGCTTGATGTAAGGCGAGACCATCTTGCCGATGAGCTCAGAAAGATCGTCCGCTTCTTCATGCTCTTCAACGGGCCGATCAATCAGAGCTGAGAAGTCGCTCAGCTTCTTATCAACGGCAATCACAGAACCCCGTGAATTTCGCTGAGAAACAGGCTTCTCGCCTTTGTTTTCCAGCCATTCGTCAATGGTTGCAGCCGCACCGCTGAAGGTGCCTGGGTTCTTTAGTGAAGATCGCAGTGCTTTCAGTTCATCAAAGATTTCAAATTCTTCGACGATCTCATCGGGATGGAAGTCTTCGATACAGCGTGGCTCAAACCGGATAACCTTGTCATCACCGGCAAGGTCCAGCTCAATGTTGATCTTGAAACGGGCAGGGAGATCTTCAGCCGTGTCGACATCAACATTATGGCCTTTAAGCACGGCAAGCTCATCTGCCGTGTAAAGCGCCATCCGATTGGCACGGCCTGAGAAATCGCCGATGACCGCCAGATGGAAGGGGCTCTCTAAGGTAATGTCCAGCTTCGGCGCTTCACAGTCGATCTCGCCGAAATCTGGTTCAAACACGCTGGCAGAAGCACTCTCGGCACTTCCACCTTCGGCTGGGGCGTCACTTTCCTCGATGATGTCGTTAAGCAGCGAGTCAAGGTCATCGTCTTTTTCAGCGTCACTCATCACGATCTCTCTTGTTATTTTCTACTTGTTCTTCAAGACGTTCGAGGGTTTTGATCACTTGCAGCTGAGCAGCTTCCAGCTGGTGAGCAATCGCGCGGTTTTCTGCGGAAACGAGGAGGCGAAGACGTTCAACATCTTCACTGTGTTCTTCCTGATAGATGCCCTGCATGGAGCTGACGATCAGACCGATGAAAAGGTTGAGCACTGCAAAGGCTGTCAGGAAGATGAAGGGGATGAACAGGGCCCAGGCATATGGTAGATCTTCATCACCGGTCGCACGATCCCCATTGACCAGCTCTCCAGCGTCATGATCTGGAAGAGCGAGTAGAGGGACCGGCCAATATCGCCAAACCAATCCGGGAAACTTGCCCCAAACAAGCCCGTCGCCATCACGGCAAACACGTAATAAATCAGTGCCAATACGATCATCACGGAGAACATGCCGGGCAGAGCGTCAAGCAGCGCCTGCATCACCTGCCGGTACTGAGGCAGGAAGGAAAGCACGCGCATGGCCCGCATGACACGAAGGGCACGCAATACGCTCAGGTAGCCGGATTGTGGTAGGAGCGAGAAACTGACAACCGAAATGTCGAAGATGTTCCACCAGCTTTTGAAGAAGCGAACGCCAAAAGCCATGATCTTCAGGACAAACTCCAGAATGAAGAGCCCGATGATCACGTCATCGAAGATCACCTGACCATCACCAGTGATCCGGCGCACGGAGGGGGATGTTGCCAAGCCAAGACTGATGGCATTGACAATAATCAGGAAGAGAAAAGTGTACTGAAATGCATCAGAACGAACAATACGGCGCAGAGTGAGGCGCCACGCAGGAATGCGCGTCGACCGTCTCCTTGCCGATTGCTTGACTTTCTGCATCGTTGGACTCCTCGTCACTTGGAAAAGTAGTTCCGACGTGTTTTGTTTCAGTTAGTTTCTGTGGTAAAAAAACTGATAAGCCTATGTTCCTATTTTTCTTTTAGGTTTATTAGGTTCGTCAGGTCAGGCTCTTACTTCTTCTTATGCTTATCCTTTTTCGCCACAGGTGATTTCTTGAACTTGTAGTCAAAGGCATCGCCATCTGTATGCACTTTGAGTTCTGTGATCTTCTTGTCTTCACTCATGTTCTTGAGGAACTCAGTGCTGATATCAGGCAGCAGAGTGTTGGTTAGGATCGCATCGATCATGCGTCCACCACTCTCGATTTCGGCACATCTGCTCTCAATCAGTTTCACAACGGAGTCATCCCAGGTGAACTTCACATTGTGGTTCTCAAGAATACGATCACCAATGCGGCCAAGCTGCAGGTTGATGATCTTATGAATGACCGGCGAGCTCAGTGGGTAGTAAGGCACTGTCACAAGACGACCGAGCAGGGCGGCTGGGAAAGCCTTCAGAAGCGGTGGTCTCAAAGCCTTGGCAATGCCATCTGGATCCGGCACCAGATCTTCGTCAGCGCACATGTCCAGGATGAGATCACTACCGACGTTCGCGGTGAGAAGGATCAGAGTGTTCTTGAAATTGATCTTCCGGCCTTCACCATCTTCCATCATGCCTTTGTCAAAGACCTGGAAGAACAGCTCATGCACGTCTGGGTGGGCCTTCTCAACCTCATCAAGCAGCACGATGCTATAGGGCCTGCGGCGCACGGCCTCTGTCAGAACACCACCTTCACCGTAACCTACATACCCGGGAGGTGAGCCCTTCAGGGTTGAAACAGTATGGCTCTCCTGAAATTCACTCATGTTGATTGTAATGAGGTTCTGTTCACCGCCATAAAGCGTCTCGGCAAGGGCCAGAGCGGTTTCGGTCTTACCGACACCACTTGGTCCCACAAGCAGGAAAACACCGATTGGGCGGCTTGGATTATCCAGATTGGCGCGCGAAGTCTTCACACGGCGCGCGATCACTTCCATCGCATGATCCTGACCAATAATCCGCTTGCGCAGAATATCGCTCAGATGAAGGACGGTGTTGATTTCATTAGAAACCATTCGGCCTGTTGGAATGCCAGTCCAGTCCGAAACAATGGTAGCAACCGCCTGCGCGTCGACTTCAGGCAAAATGAGCGGATGTTCACCTTGAAGCTCTGTCAGCTCTTCCAGCTTCTCGTCGAGTTCTTTCTTAACTGGCGCTGTATCGGCATTCTCATCGCCATTGGTTTGGCGGAACACTTCACGCAGTTTCAGAATGTCTCCAACGAGCGTTTGCTCTTTGATCCACTCTGCTTCCAGCCCTTCGCGCTCTTTCTCAAGTTCCGTCAGTTTCTTTTTAACGTCAGAGAGTTTCTCTCCCACATCAAAACCGGATTGAGACTCGCGTTCCAGAATATCTCGCTCTGTCTCCACCATCACTTGCCGCTTCCGGCAATCATCTACCGCTGCCGGTGTAGCGTGTTGGGAGAGGGCAACGCGGGCACAGGCCGTATCAATCAAACTGATTGCTTTGTCGGGCAACTGCCGAGCCGGAATAAAGCGCATGGAAAGATGAACTGCAGCTTCCAATGCTTCATCAAGGATTTGCACCTGATGGTGCTTTTCAAGCATGGCTGCCACACCGCGCATAATGGCAACAGCTTTATCCGGATCTGGCTCTTCAACCAGAATGTTCTGGAACCGCCGGGCAAGAGCAGGGTCTTTCTCAATATGCTTCTTGTACTCTGACCATGTGGTGGCCGCGATCGTCCGCAACTCTCCACGTGCCAGAGCTGGTTTAAGCAGGTTCGCGGCATCACCGGTACCAGCGGCGCCACCAGCACCAATCAGTGTATGGGCTTCGTCGATGAACAGAATAATCGGCTGTACAGAGGAGCGAACCGCATCCAAAATCTTGCGCAGACGATCTTCAAACTCGCCTTTAACTCCAGCACCGGCCTGCAGCAGACCTACATCCAGCAGCAGAACCCGTACGTCTTTGATGGACGGTGGCACATCACCTTCAGCAATGCGGATCGCCAGGCCTTCAACAACAGCGGTCTTACCAACACCGGCTTCACCAGTCAGGATAGGGTTGTTTTGGCGGCGGCGCATCAGCGTATCAATGATCTGTCGGATTTCTTCTTCGCGGCCAATAACAGGATCCAGCTGGCCTTCTTTTGCTTTGGCAGTTACATCCGTGCAGTAAGCATCAAGGGCTTCATCAGCCGTTTTTAATCCAGGGGCGGCAGCATGTTGCTCACCTGCATCCAGCTGCGTTCCATCCTTGGCTTTGCCTTCTTCAGGAGAGCCTTCTGTAATCTTCTTGTAGCGGGCCGCAGTATCGTCTGCGGAAATGTTCTCGAACAATCGTGAGATGCCAAAGAGCGTGTTGCGCAGACCGGGGGTCTTGAGAATGCCGATCAGGAGATAGCCACTGCGGATGGCGTTGTCGCCAAACATAAGTGTGGCATAAACCCAGCCACGTTCAACCGCTTCCTCCACGTGTTGGGATAGGTCGCTAACGGAACTTGCACCGCGCGGGAGTTTGTCTAAAGCTTTGGTGAGATCCGACGCAAGCCGTGCCTCATCGATACCCGCATCGCGAATGATACGGTGTAAATCTGAATCCTGCGCACTCAGCAGCTGCTGGAACCAATGTTCCAACTCCACATAAGGATTGCCGCGCATCTTACAAAAAGTCGTAGCGCTGTCGATTGCCTGATAACAGGTCGGATTTAATTTACCGAAGAGGGACGCTCGTTTGATATCACTCATGGGAACTCCTAGGCAGCCTTCGCACTACCGTTGCTATGAACAGACGCTTTTTTTGATTTTTCAGTAACTTGACGGGGGCGCAAATTGAGATCTCGAACCGGGCCGCCCTGTTTCTTGGGCGAGAGCCACGTGGTCCAACCAAGTTTTCCGTATTGTCCCAGACGAGTTGTAGGCACCTGGTTGCGTTTCAGCACCAAAGCCACATCCCATTCCAGCTCATCACCACAATAAGCACGAACAGCAGAAAGCAGCCGCGGCATGGAAATGCCATCAGGCAATAAACCCTCATAATCGCGCAGAGAAAGCGGTCCAAATGCAACGCGGAACTTGGTGTCGCTGGACCAGACACGACCACCCAAAGCTGCACCAACTCCAAGAAGGCCAGCGTTGCGGAAACCATTGAGCGCAGTCACCTGCTTTTTGGGCAGATAAAGCCACTCACCAATAAACTCTTCAAGCTCAACGGGGAGGTTGAAGTAACAGCTGAGGATGGCCAGCAAGCCATCTGCTCCGCGTGTTTGCAGCGCTAGCCGACCCGCAAAATGGTACTTCACCACGTCTGGTAGATCATCTCTGTGCCGGAACTCTGTCGGCCCAAAGCCAGCCAATGCACCGGTATAGATTGAATACCGATCCTGCTCAGGTCGATCAAAGCTGAAAGCAGGTTCACCGGTGATCGCAGCCCGATAAAACAGGCTGAGAATACGATGATGGAATACATCCGCGAACGCCCGCATGGTCGTATCGCGGTGCTGATGCTCTCGCTTAAACGCATATTCGGTCAGATGCAGGGGCATCGGTCCATTAGGACCAAAGAGACCGAGGAAACGGCTGGTCATTCGACTTGGATTAGTGCCAACACCCTGCTTGAAAGCTGTGATCGTCGAAGCTTCAAACTGCAAATGTGGCTCATGAGAGAACCGGACAGGATCATCCTGACATCGGCGGGATGTTCCGATGCGAGGTTTATTGGGATTGGCACATTCAATAAGCCGGACCAGAGGCAAAAACTCGTAGTCGAGAAAGTCTTTCTCAGCCGAACGCAAACGCCCCCTCCAGCGTGCTTCTTGTGTTGGAGGCTGCTGTGTAACCGCAGGGACCTTGTTTGCACCATTGGAAGGTGTCGGTTTCGGCGGTGGACCAATAGAGGGAGGAGGTGTCTGGGAACCGGTCATAGCCTATGACGCCTCCCAATCTGACATGGCCAACGCATCACTTCACCACGAATGCTCGATCTCACCACGGTTTCCGTGAAGCTGTTAATCGATACGTAACGCGCGAAGAACTCGTTGAGCACTGCTCCCAAGAGAAATACACCCGTGCCTTCAAATGCGGCTTCATCGAGCGTTATGTTGAGCTCCAGACCACGGGCAACCGAAGAGAGGCCACGCCCAGGAAGACGACGCACTGCTCGGGTAGATTTGATAGATCGAACACCATCTATCTGCTGCGTCGTAGAGGTATCTCCCAGCGGCGCATAAAGATGCAGAATGGATCGCAGGGCCTGCGCGCCATCGGTATCGTTGTTATCCGCTATACTGAGATAGTTCAGTGACAAATGGTTGATGAACCGCCATGCAGTTTCGCCAAAGATGTTGGAGGGGCGAGGGCGGCTTGGTCCGTCAATACACTTCACCGCGTTGACTGGACCACCTTCTGGAAGCGAAAAGTCTGATTTGCCCGCGCCAATAGGCATCATTAATGGCAAGTCTCGGTTTGTACAAAGTGCGCGAATGCCCAGCTGATTGAGTGATAGATTATAGGGAGCATCTTTCGCATCCACGAGGCTGATGAAGATCTCGGTGCCCAGATAGTTACTGCGACCACCCGTAATCTTCCGCTTTGCCGTCGCTAAGCGTTGTTTCCGATGAACTGTATAGTAAGCACTCTCACTGCGAATATCCTGAGAACTTGAGAGGCTGTAAAACGGTTTGAAGATCTGCGGCGCATCACCCTGAGAGCTGTAGCCTTCCACTTCCTCCAACTGATAGATCTCATAGTCCAGCGGCTTGGAACGATCCGGCACCACATGGTGATCACTGCGCCTGTCATTGATGTGCAAGCGATCCAGTCGCGTGGAGAACAGATTGATGGCTGGCGTACAAAACAACGCAATATTCGCGCGATCAACGGCGCGCTCCAGATCCCTGTCAACCCGATTGAAAAGCAGGAAAATATCCATCTCATCGGTTTCACATTGGCGAACAGCTGGTTGCAGATTTGTCAGTTCAGCAAACAGGAACCTATGTGGGAAAGCAAAGTACTCCTGCAGCAAACGATACCCGCTGAAGGATTGAGGGCCGTAGGGGAGCAGAGCATCTTCATCTCCATAACCGCGTGTGTTCACGATTTCAGAGGGGAGATTGATTTCCCATGGTGTCGGCAGGCTTGTCGGACGAATGGCAACGCCCGCACAGTTACCGATAATTTGCTCGTAGAGCTTCACCGGCTGAGAGCCGCCACCTCGCAAATAGAGGGGGAGCTCATCCAGCGCCAATTCGTTGAAGGGGATATTGCCAACGGTCTTCAGCCGAATGCGAAGCCCAGCCTTAGCTCCGTTGCGTACCTCAACTTTCTGTGCGGCCAGCTCACTCGGGCTTGCAAGATAGTCGACAGCTTCTACGCTGACAGGCCATAAGGTTGTGTCGTGAGCCGTCTTGTAGGTACAAGGCGTTGCTCCGCGTGCACTTTTCCGGCTACGTAGTTGAGTTCCACGAGGAACCAGATAGCCTTCCTTCAGTGAGCCCTGTGTCATATCTGGCTCAAGGCTGGCAATCAGCATGGATGGCACGGGCGCCAGAAAATGCGGATACACCATCTCCAGAAGATGCTGCGTGAACTGAGGGAACTGGGCATCTAGCTTATACTGAACACGCGCGGTCAGAAACGCAAAGCCCTCTAGTAACCGCTCCACATAAGGGTCTGCACAGTCAAAGCCACTCAACCCGAGGCGGCCTGCAACCTTGGGATATGCCTCTGCAAATTCTGAGGCACTTTCGCGTATGTGCTGTAATTCTCTGTTGTAATAAGGAAGCAGCCAAGGCTTCATGTCAGGAACCTCGCTGGCGCGGTTTAGCTATCTGCACTGCATGCACATCAAGATCGAACTCAGTGCGCAGATACAAAGCTTGTGGCAAAGGTTGAGACCACAGCTGCCCTTCAATCTGAAAATCCAGACGGTTGGAGCGACGTGGCTTGTTTGGTTCGACGATCGAAACCAGCAGACTTTCTTCGATGACGCGAGGCTCGAAGTTGACAATGGCTTCGTGCAGGATATCTTCAATTTCCTCGGCGCTTTTGGTTGTCATTGCTCCAAGGTCTGGAATTCCAAAGTTTAAGACGGAGGACTGGACTTCAGGGTAAGGTGTTAGATCGATGTCAGAGCCAAGCCGTGTTGTGTTAAAAAGCCACTCCAAATCACGCTGAATGGAATACCGAAGATTAACCGAGCTGGTGACGCGGGCTTCACGGGGCTCTACCTGCTGAAACGGGTTGTCATCTGTTAGACGGTCCAGCAAAGACGGGACCAACCGATCAGCAAGTGGCCGTTCAGCCATGGCCGCCCTCCGTTGAAGTAGTAGTATCGCCGCTACCCACGACAGGACCAATGTCCTTGTGAACGTCTACTTGAGTGTCGAAGTTGATTGAACGGACCTCAAGAAGGGGGATTTCGGATGTCTCATGTGCAAACATACGCTGCCCAATTGGCCTATCTCCGTCCCAGGAGGTCAGACGAGAAAGTTTCAGATTGGCATCATCGGAATGCACGGTTTCAACGTAACGTGTTGGAATGAAACCATTTGCAGGTCCGCCGTTGACCCATAAGAGATTGACTGGTGTCCAGCACATATCTCTCAGGTCGCGTGGCTCAGGAATTCGGATGGATTTGATGGCTGAGTAGGGAACCCAATAATAGGCATTGCTCATCATGAGTTCGAGAACTGGGCCTAATCGGGGATCGGCGTCAGCGAGCCATTCAAACTTTTCGCCGTTGATGGTCCCTGAGATTGCTTCTGCTTCCTCAAAAGCCTGATCACGAAGCTCTACGGCGGCTTGTTCGTTCTTTTCAACGTCGAACTTCAGCGCTTGGATAAGAAAGGAAAGCCACTCTTTGGGTTCGCCAAACAGAAGAGGGGTCTTTACACCTGCAAAGACTTCCTCACGCAGTTGCTCCATATCAAGCAAGCGAGAATATGTCTCCACCATGGGAATGGCGCCATCATCAAACTGTCGAATGATTGGAAGTTGCTTCTTGGCTTTCAACCAGTCTCCATTCACACAATAGAGCTGGAAGAGGAGGATACGCTCTTTGACGTCCTCAGGATTTTTTCGCACTTGCTCCTGAGTGATTTCGAGTGCTTCTTTCAGGTTACCTGTGGCTAGATGTTCCTTCGCAGGCATACGGGATCACTCCGGACTAGGGCGCATTGAAAGTTTGCCGGGGGAACCCCGGCAAACACACAAGGGGGGAAGAAAAATACTCGGTTTATTTGACGACCAAATCGCGAGTATTCTTGATGCGGCTCCACTTTTCGGTAAGTGTTTTGCCCATCGCACCAGTGGTATCCATCATGGTGTAATCAATCTGAACTGCACCATATTCCATCTGGATGGATTCTTTACATTCTTCGTCGTTGCCTTCCCAGCTGATTTCTTTGATAGCAACCAGCTTCATGGTGAAGGTGAGGAAGATCACACCCGCTTTACCAGATGCACCACCTGAGCGACGTAGTAAGAGCGTCACTGTTTCGTAAATACCGCCGTTACAACAAGCAAGGAAGAGGCCTGGTGAACCACGGTCACTCTTCTTTTCAATCTGGAACTCTTTAAACTTCACGCGGCCGGCACCAGAACCGCCACGCATGGAACCGATGTCCATGGTGTTTTCAGCACCCATGCTGAAAGTCGCGATTTCGAAGGCTTTTTTCGCTGCCATTTCATCATCTTGTGTTTCGCCTTCAATGGCGATAGCACCGGCACCGGGCCCCTCGAAGATTACATATGCATCAATTGCCATGACGCTTGCTCCACTTTAGGTTTCTTTTTTGTTGTGGCACTAAACGGCTTGCCGCATGAGGCGTAGTGCCGATGAACAGCGTTTTGGATGGGTACTTTGAAAAACGCTGTCGTCCTTCTCGTCAGCCTAGGACTTAGCCTCCCTTGGCTGACGGAAGTTTTGAAACCAGTCGTAAGGACACAGTCAGTCCTTCCAGCTGGTAATGCGGACGCAGGAAGAACTTCGCGCTGTAGTAGCCTGGGTTTGAATCGTCTGCTTCAACGACTACTTCAGCCGAGGCCAAGGGTTTTTCTGCCTTGGTCTGTTCACTGGAACCAGCAGGATCGCCATCTACGTAACGCATGATCCAATCCTGAAGCCAGTTCTGCAAATCCTGACGTTCTTTGAACGAGCCAATCTTGTCCCGAACAATACATTTTAGATAGTGAGCGAACCGACAACTTGCAAATAAGTAAGGTAACCTAGCTGCAAGGTTGGCGTTTGCTGTCGCATCCGGATCTGTATACTCTGCAGGTTTCTGCAAAGACTGTGCTCCAATAAAGGCAGCCAGATCCGAATTCTTGCGGTGTAACAATGGCATCATGCCATTCTTTGCAAGCTCAGCTTCGCGCCGGTCGGTGATCGCAATCTCGGTCGGACACTTCATGTCCACGCCGCCATCATCCGTTGGGAAGGTGTGTGCAGGCAGTCCTTCAACGGCACCACCAGATTCTACGCCGCGGATACGGGAACACCAGCCATACATCTTGAAGGATCGGGTGATGTTAGTCGCCATCGCAAACGCTGAGTTGGACCAGACGTATTTCTTTGAATCGGCACCTGATGTGTCTTCTTCAAAGTCGAACTCTTCCACCGGTTCCGTATTTGGGCCATAAGGCAAACGAGCCAGGAAGCGCGGCATAGCAAGGCCAATATAGCGAGAGTCTTCTGCTTCACGCAGGGACCGCCATGCTGCATATTCTGGTGTTTGGAAGATTTTGGTGAGATCGCGAGGGTTGGATAGTTCTTGCCAGGATTCCATCTGGAAGAGAGTAGGGCTAGCACCCGCAATGAAGGGCGCGTGTGCCGCAGCTGCAATCTCTGCCATCTCGTTGAGAAGAGCCACATCTGGTGGGGTATGATCGAAATAGTAATCGCCGATCAGCACACCATAAGGTTCGCCACCAAACTGGCCATATTCTTCTTCATAGATCTTTTTGAAGACCGGGCTCTGATCCCAAGCAGTACCCTTATACTTCTTCAGGGTTTTGCTGAGGTCTTTCTTGGAGATGTTCATTACCCGGATCTTCAGCATCTCGTCAGTTTCAGTGTTGTTGACGAGATAATGCAGACCGCGCCACGTACCTTCCAGGCTCTGGAAATCTTCGTGGTGAAGGATCTGCTGCATCTGCTCAGAGAGTTTCTTGTCTATCTCAGCAACGATTGCCTCAATCGACTTAAGCGTATCATCCGAAATCAGGGTCGTGTTTGCCAAAGCCTGTTCGGCCAGTGTTGCCACTGCACCTTCTACGGCTTCTTTTGCACTGTCTGATTTTGGCTTGAATTCTTGTTTGAGAAGAGATTCAAAGTTATTGGGATCAATAGCTTCAACCTGCGCCTCTTCGGCTTCGACTTCCGGTTGTTTTTCAGCTTCAGCCATTATTCTCGTCCTTCTCTTCAGCAGCAGCATCACCTTCCTTCGGTGCGGCAGCTAGTGTTTGCAAAAGGGCAGGATCATTCAAAACCTTGCCGATCAATTCCTCGGCGCCGGACTTGCCGTCCATATAGGTCATCAGGTTTGCGAGCTGGGTGCGGGCTTCGAGCAGGGTACGCAAGGCATCAACTTGCGGGCAACCGCTGCAGGCGAAAAATCGTCCATGCTCTCGAATGTTAGATCAACGCTGAGGTTGCCTTCACCTGTAAGTGTGTTGGGAACACGGAACGCAACACGCGGCTTCATAGATTTCATGCGTTCATCAAAATTGTCGACGTCAATTTCGAGAGCTTTTCGATCTCCTACAGGAGGAAGCGGATCCTCTGGCTTGCCTGAGAGGTCAGCCATAACGCCAGCCACAAATGGAAGCTGGATTGTTTTTTCCGCGCCATACAGTTCAACATCGTATTCAATCTGAACTCGAGGGGCTCTGTTCCTCGCTATAAATTTCTGACTACTTTGTTTTGCCATGTGATCGTGTTCCCGGTACTTTTGTTCTTATTCGGACCTGGGTTAGTCGATTGAACCGTGTTCGTCATCGTCTCGGGGCGTGACCCTCGGATATTCAAAACTTGTGCCTCCCCATCAGGAGCGAGGTCCTTGATGATGGAATAGAAGTCGAGATCAACGAGACGTCGGGCCCGACCCAGTAGAAGAGGAACCGGACTTGAAGGTTCACTACGCTTGTAATACGCACAAACTTCATCAAGAGCCCTTAACACGTCAGTTCGGTTTATAACTGTTCCGGTAAAACTTGCGCTTTTCTTGCCGGAACGGGCTTTAACTGCACCTTCTTCCTCAGAGGAATCCTCTTCCTCTTCTTCGTCTTCCTCCTCTTCCAACTCCAAGGCTGGAGCCAATAAAAACTGGGCCTGCCGCAGTTCGCGAAGCAGATCATCAAGGATCAGGCCACCATGTTGGGCAAAGAAGTCGCGAACGTGCTCGGATGTTTTGATCGCGGTTTCGATTGCATTAACGACCTCTGCAATGTTTTCGCGATCTGTCTCTCTAAGGGCTGCATCGTAAGAGGCGATGTCTGGTCGGTCGCGACCTTCAGGCAGTTCTGCCTCACCGCGGGCGATAGCAATCTCGTTGAGAGACCATGCTCCGAAGATGCGCGACTGCACCAGGGCAGTGTTTCGGAGCAAGGTGAGGGTTGTGCGTCTGTCATTGAGAGCGGACAAGACATTGGCACGCATTATGGGGTCATGCCCCTCTGCTGGATCCAGTTCCGGGTGCAGAGTATCCCAGAATGTGTCCAGCATTTGTGCAATGAATTCCAAGCCTTTGGCGAAACCTGGAAAGCTTCAATTGCAATCAGTGCTTGTGCATGGATTATGGCAACCCGAAGATCATAGGTTCTTGTGAGAAGCTGCGTTGAAAGTCGGAGAGCTTCCTTCCAGTCGGGTTCTTCACCCTTGATAATGGCTTCCCCGATCTGGTGATCTTGGGTGCCACTGGCAGCAGTTTCCATCGTCAGGAAGTCAGGATCGTACTCAAGATCCGGCCCGCAAGGTGCGTTCTCCTCAATAGGTTGAAGGGAAGCCGTTGGATCCATTCGAAATCTATCCCGCTCTGCTACTGCTTAATGGGACTGGAAGTCCTAAAACTACCAAGTATTTGCGCATAATATTGGTAGAGGTTGCCAAAAGAGTGGTTAGCCCACTCCAGATGAAATCATAATATTCCGCAAGGTCATTTCATTGTGTGTACGGCATCGGAGGAACTGGTAATATCGTTATTAACTGGTTGACTTGATGGAGAAAAATAATCCTGCAACCAGAAGGTCTTGAGACATAAGAGGATATCGTGAACGAACCTGCAAAGCGCACATCAACCAGCACTGTCAGGTTTTACAAGTGTCCCACGTCAAATCGCATGTTGGCGGAAAAGAAACTCATCTCAAAAACGGCGCCACAGCAACTTTTAATGCGTGAAGCAAAGGCGTTACAGCACCTTGCCGGCTCGATTGCACCAACGTTTGTTGAGCTAAAAGAAGAGGGGGGTGAAATCAGTCTGATCATGGAGAAGATAGAAGGTGAAACCTTGTCCCATGTGCTGAAGGAAGCATCACTTTCTTCTGACGAGATGGCTAGACTTTGTCGCTGTCTGATTAAGACAATCAATCAGCTTCATAAGAATGGAATTGCGCACCTGGATCTGGCTCCAAACAACATCTTACTCAGCAACCTGAGCGCGTATGGTGTTGTTCTCTTGGATTTTGCCTACTGCGCTTTCGATGAGGAGCTGCCTTTCATGCGCCCACGCAGCAGCTTTGCAGGTCACTTGAACTATGCCGCACCGGAGCAGCTGGGATTAGGGTCCAACATGATCTCTGATAAGGCTGATCTGTATGCTTTGGGGCTGATTATTCGCGAAATCTTCGGATATCAGGACCATATAAAAGACAATTACGATGATGCAATTGAGTTTCGCCGGGGCACCCCTGATCTCAGCAAATTGCCGCCTGACTGGCGGCAAATGGTTACTCAGCTACTGAAATTTGCACCAGATGAACGTGTCAGAATATTAACGCACAGCGACTACAGCACCGGGTCGTCGGTTTAATGTTAAGGGCAGCTGAAAGGGCATAAGCAAGTCCGATTGCAGCCTCTGTTTTGGCAAACAGTCCAGCATTCAACCGAGCGGACGCCCGCAGTGATGCACGTGCGGATGCTCTGACAGAAATGCGGTTGGCATTCCGCAACCAGTCTGCCTGACCGATGTTCAAATCCAGATCACTCAAGTCAACTTTTGCGGTTGGAAGTTTCAGGTTGAGCTGAGGAAGTAATCTAGAGAAGAGGGCCAGTTTTGCGGTGATGCGCGCCCAAGCCTTGACGTTTCCTGAAAAAAGACTTTCACCAAATGCCAATTGAAGAAGACCAATGATGTTCAGTGCTGCGAGAATTTTGAAAGCGGCTTTCAGATCGAACTTGAAACCAAGATTCCAGCGACCAAAATCTGCGAGCATCTTCGCAAGAGCTTTCACATCAGCCTGAGCATGCATATTCAGATTTTGCTTCAGCCCTAGATCAACGAGCCCAAGCAGTGGCAAGTTTATCCGAGCTTTTGGAAGAATGAGGTTCAACCGCCCAAGGTTCAGATTGAACGGGTTCAGTCCCAGTCCTTTGATCTGCAAAATAAGTTGGGCAGCAAGCCCCAGTCTTGCAAGGATGTGTCCGGGCAGCTTTCCAAGCTGTAAAGCAAGCGGGAGTGCGAATTTTGCAGTCGTCTGCGCAAGCTTTTTCAGTTTTATCTTGGCCGCTGGTAGAGTAGCAGATTCAGTAACACGAAGCGCCAGATCAGCTGCGGCAGTCAGGCGGTGATTGATGCTGGCATTCAGAGCCAACAATTGCGCAAGACTGAGGAAGTTGAAAGGGCGAAACCGCATGAAGAGATGAGCGGGAGTAACGCGAAGGGAAGGCCCTTTGATACGGGGGAGCGCTGTTGCTTCGCCTGCTTTCAGAACAAGGGGTAAAAGCAGGTTCAGATTTATATCTGGAATAATGTCTGGGCAAAAACAGAAGCAAGGCAATGGGGTGTGCTCCTTCAGCTTGTTCCCGAAAACAAAGGTTGCCCCATGTTACATCATCTGCAACATGGGGCTGCTTATTAGACAGACATCTTCTGTTCGATATCTTTGAGAGCAGCTTCAATAGGTTTCTTGATTGAAACTGAGACCCCAAGCGGGTTCTTCTCTAGCAAATCGATCAGCTTGTCTGAGTTCATGTGATTGTTGAGCGTTGCGATACTTGCAGAGAGCTTTTTGGCGATAGCGTCTTTCTGCTTTGCATCAGCTGCACCCCATTCCTTCAGGTTCCCAATCACGGAGTCCAGGTTCCCTTGCAGGACACTGGCAGCACCGGTGAGGGCCTGTGATGGGCCTTTGGCCTCAATGAGCTTCATTCGAGGATCATCATGAGCTCTGAGTTTTGCCATTAGACTGCCAAGTTCAGCCTCAACATTTGCACGTTGAACTGTAAAGGCTTTGATCGCAGCAAACACTTCTTGCTGGTCAACCTTCGGTGCTTTGGGAGCCTGTGCCAATAGTGCGAGAACGGCTTTCACTCCAGCCTGCGTGCCAGGATCATCGAGTGCTTTGACTGACGCCTCAACAGCAGCAAGTTGCTGTTTCAGATTGTTGTCATACTCCTCGTCCACGCCAAGAGCCCGCTCAACCTTATGCCTTAATGCAGCCAGAATGGCCGTCAGTTTGTCGCGGAGAATTTCTTCCTGAGCTGCATCTTCAGCCGCTGCGGCCGCTGCATCTTCTGCAGAAGTATCCTCGTCTTCTTCGGTATCTTCTAGATTTTCGCCGCTGGCAGCCAGCTCATCATCGGTGAAGGCTTCATCGCTACCTGCATCTTCCACCTCATCTGTTTCATGAGAGAAAGTATCCAGCAGATGATCTGGAGTCTCCGCACCTTCTTCCTCGGCGTAATCGTTATGAACCGTATTGCCGTCTTCATCTTTCACATGAATTTTGAAGTTCAGCTTTTGGCTGATAAGGAACTTACGCATCATTTTGATAAGGCCTTGGGTCGGCGGCTTACCAATACATTCGATGGTCATTTCCTTACTTTTAATAGTCACATACCCGCACATACTTTTGGGGTTCTGTGTTTGCTTTTTCACCGCGACCAAAAGCATCTTCGGCTTTTTACGCGGGTGAATCATCAAAGCGTCATCTTCCTTTGGGTTCTTGTTTGGAGAGTACGCAAAGTTGACTTGAGATTTGCGAGCCTTCTGAATGCCTGCTTTGAGCTGTTGTAGTTCTTTAGCGTCCATTGGGTGACCTCGGTGTTTGACCTTCCGACCTACTTACTAAACTTCCTTTTGTGTACTTTACATAAAACTGGTCTCGACGGTTTTAAATAAAGAGTACTGTCCGGACGTACTTCATCTGTATTGACCGTTTCAAAATCAAACATACTACACAATCTCGCGATTACTTTGATGCCCAGGAAGGTGACGTAGCTGGCGCCCGTACACATCCTTGGTCCTAATCCAAACGGAAAATAACTTCCCAGTGTCGCCTTCGCTTCCCCGCGAGAAAAGCGATCTGGATCAAACATATCCGGGTTTTCCCAGAAGGAGCGGTGGCGATGGACAACCCATGCTGATAATCACCATGGATTCCTTAGGGATGAGTGTGTCCCCCAGCGTGGTGTCTTCACGTGCGATACGGGAGAGATACAGAACAGGCGGATAAAGACGCAGAACCTCTTTAAACACATCGCGTGTGAAACGAAGTCGCGGCAAATGCTCGTAGGAGATGCGACCACAAGCGGTTACCAGCTGAACTTCGGTTCGGATGCGCTCCACAATCTCCGGACATTGCGCAAGAATATAGACTGACCAGCACAGCGCTGCGGATGTCGTTTCGTGGCTGGAGAGGAAAATGCTCGCGACCTGATCAACAAGTTGTGACTTTGTAAAACGCTTACCAGTGGAAGGAACACGCGCTTCCTGGAAGATCTGAAAGAAGTTTTGAGTGTTCGGCGGCTTGTTGTACATGTGCTCGTCGATGATCTGAGAAATCACTGCACGCACGTTCTCAGCAGTCTTCAAAGCAGCCTCAGTAAAGGCTGGCTGACCACCGCCAGAAAAGCGTTTCAGATCCAACGCAGTTCCTGCAACTTCCTCCTCATACTTCATAATGGAGTTGAAGCACTGATGCTCCAGCTGGATCTCAATGGGCTTAGAGAACACACAGCGAAAATTGACGTCAGCCACGAGGAAGTTGATTTCCTCAGCAAGTTTGATGGTCTGGCCGGTTTCGGAGTAAGTCAGCAGCCGTTCTACAAAGGAACTCAGGGCTTCCTGCAAATATCCGAATGAAATCCGAACGCTGGAGTTGGAGAAAATCGGTGCAACCATCTCATGCTGATCTTGCCAGTCAACGCCTTCGGCTGAAACGAGACCATTGTGCAGGATAGGCTTCAAAAGCTCAGCAATCCCGCCGCCTTTTGGGAAAATAGCTTGTTGTTCTTCTAAAACTCTGGACAGCAGCTTGGGCTCGTTCACAAGGAACTTGCGTGGATCATCATCATCAAACTGAAAAATCGCGCACTCGTAGAGCTCCTTAGGAATGACGCCAAGAGGGTCTGAGCTCAAATAATTGCTGAAGTTTCTCCAGCCTTCTGCGGCTTCTCCCGGATAGGGTGCTGGTGGTCGATATAATGAAATCTTGTTTTCCATTATCTACATTCATGTTGCGGCGGAAATTGGAATACTTCCGCACATTTCCCAACATCATCAGCGCGAGCCGACAGGAGAAGTAGGTGAGAACCCATGCGCAATAGTGCTTTGCGGGAATATAGAACAGCCCCCTTAGAGATTTGCTTTCGGGACTCTGCAAATTTTGTTTGATTACTAATCAAGAGAAAATACTCTGAGTAACCAATGGGTTTGGCCCTCTGAGCCGCACCCGTAAAAGCAAGCGCCATAGGGCCTTAGCGCTATTGGAGTGAGCACGAAAGCCTAGGAAAAACCGCTCGTAGGTGACGTAAGGAAATGTCTTGTAGCCTTACCTGAATCTAAAAGCAGGCAGCAAAAGCACTGGGTTACTCAGAATATGCTGGGTTTGGCGCGGCAGTGCTATTCCGCAAAATCAGACGGCAGCCGAGCTCGACGCGGCGTGCACTTCGCTCCCCATCTGGCAAGGTCAAAGCTTCTTCCAGAAGGTTTAGAGCGACGTGGCCAATCTCTTCCATCGGCACATGGATGGTTGAAAGAGATGGGCTTGAAAGCTCTCCGAATAAGGCATTGTCAAAGCCCATAACAGACACATCATTGGGAATGGAATACCCAAGGTTCTGCAAGGCCTTCATCGCACCAAGTGCGACGTTATCCGCTGAACAGAAGAAGGCAGAGTAGGGGGCTGGACCTTTGTGTTCACTCAGCCAGCGGCTGAAGTTTTCTTCCACCACATCTTGCTGGTAATCGCCCACATCGATGATGTCTGAAAGGGGGGCTTCAAGCCCGGCCTGACGGTAAGCGTCCAGAAATCCTTCCATACGCTGCTTGGCTACACGCCGGTTGCCCCAGGTCAGCAAAGCAATCCGTTTGTGGCCCAGCTGAAGCAGATGATCAGTAGCAAGCTTAGCGCCAAAGCGGTTACTCGGTGCCACGGTGTCCACGCGCATGGACTGGTCCTGACCACTCAGGATTACGGCAGCGGATGGCAGCTTGTACAGCATATCGATCAGGCACTGCCGGTCATCCTGCATCACTGCGATGCCTTGAGGTCTGTGCTTGGCGACAGCCTGAACAATGTTGTCCGGATTGATCTCATCTTCTTCTTCAATCTGAGGAATAAGGCGAATGCCGCGGCTTTGGCACTCCTTCCTGAATGCGTTCAGCATGGTCCATGCCACAAAGTTGCGGTCAGATTTTGGGAAAGCCTTTTTGGTCCCCACAAGTAGAACGGTTGAGAGCAGAGAGATGGAAGCTTTTCGTCGTCTCTTTGCCAGATATCCTGTCTCACGGGCAATGCTCAGCACACGTTCCTGCACTTCACTGCCGATAGGAGCAGAGGCGTTTAAAACATGAGACACAGTGCTGATTGAGACGTTTGCGAGTTTCGCAATCTGCTTGATACCCGTTGTCACGAGACTTCCACCATACATCAATAGGACGGGCAATTATTGAATGAAAAACTTTTCATGTGCAACGCCTACGTGCGCGCTGTTGTGTATCACTGACACCAAGCAATTGATGAATCTGTCTTATCCAATAAATCAATTTAGGTTCAGAATTGAAGCTCTATAACGATCCAAAAAGTCATAAGTAATTGAAAATATACAATATAAGTGCGAGCAATCTACTTTGTGCTGAAGTTGAGGCAGATTGGGTTATCACCTAAATGTAGTCACGAAAGCTAATCATGAAAAAATTTTCATAAAGTCGCCTTGTTGTCAAACGGTGCTCCTGTCATCTTCGCCGGGTAACTGATTGTCAACAAAGGCTGTATTCGGACTGCCAAGCGCAGTGGTGCGGGCTTGTTGCATATATGGAAGTAACTCGTTTTGCCAGGGAGGATCTGGGAAGGCGAGTTGGGGGAGAATTTGATGAAGAGCGTTACACTCACGTCGATTGCTGCTTTGACGCTGCCGTTTCTGGCCGCCAATGGCTGGGCCTATAATGAGGCACCAATGCTCAAGCAGCTGGTCGAAGCCGGTCAATTGCCACCGGTTGAAGAGCGCCTGCCGAAAAATCCACGCGTCATCCCGGTCTACGACAGCATCGGCACCTATGGCGGTGTCCTGAAGCGCGCCTTCAAAGGCCCAAGCGACCGTTGGGGACCAACCAAGCTCATGGAAGAGCGTGTGGTGGAAACCTACATGGATGGCGAGAAGAACCTGTCTCTGGTTCCGGGCTGGATCGGCGAATACTCCGTGAGTGAAGATGCCCGCGAGTTCACTTTCACAATCCGCGAAGGTCTGCGCTGGTCTGATGGGGCTCCTGTCACCACTCGTGACGTGCGCTTCTGGTATGAGGACGTGTTCCTCAACGAAGATCTGATGCCATCCATCAAGGCGCTGTACACCTCCAAC
Organism: Pseudovibrio denitrificans JCM 12308; assembly: GCF_001310815.1. GTDB lineage: Bacteria > Pseudomonadota > Alphaproteobacteria > Rhizobiales > Stappiaceae > Pseudovibrio > Pseudovibrio denitrificans. The sequence goes on along the minus strand of NZ_BAZK01000001.1, from coordinate 141,825 downwards.
GGTGTGCCAATGAAGCTGTCTTTTGCCGACGATTACACCTTCACAGTCTCCTTTGAAAAGCCTTACCCGCTATTCCTGACCGTTCTCGCCAAGGAGAGCACCGGTCGTCCGGGCCTCGATCGTCCGGGCTTCATCGAGCCGTTCCACTATCTCAAGAACTACCACCCAACTTATGCTGATCCAGCTAAGCTGGAGGCGGCCATCGCCAAGCATGGCGCGAAGAAATGGACTGATCTTTGGGATTCCAAAGGGCAGATCCAGGCATGGTGGTTCAATCCGGATATGCCGGTGCTGACCGCATGGCGCGTGAAAACACCGCCACCATCTGACACTGTGGTGATGGAGCGCAACCCTTACTATTACGGCGTGGATGCGGAAGGGAACCAGCTTCCTTACATCGACCAGATCGAGCACCGCCTGTTCCAGGACCCGGAAGCCATCAACTTCATGGCCATTCAGGGCGAAATCGACCTGCAGAACCGCCACATCAACGTGGCCGACTTCACACTCCTGAAAGAGAACGAAGCCAAGGGCGACTACACCATTGAGAAATGGACTAAGGCGCTCACATGGTCGATCATCCCGAACCTCAACTCCGCCGATAAGGTGAAGCAAGCACTGTTCGAGGATATCCGTTTCCGTGAAGCTCTGAACATCTCCGTGGATCGCGAAACCATCAACGAGCTGGCATTCTCAGGCCTTGGTGAATCCCGACAGGCCTCACCAATCTCTGGCTCACCGTTCTACGATGAAGAAGCGGAGACACGCTGGACCGAGTACGATCCGGACAAAGCCGCTGAGCTGCTGGATGCAATCGGTCTTACTGAACGTGACGATGATGGGTTCCGCCTGATGTCAGACGGTCGCCGTCTCAGCCTCGTGCTGGAAACCCGCTGGGACATTCAAGGTGAGCTTCTCGAAGTGGTTCGCACCTACTGGCAGGATGTTGGTATCGAAGTGCTTGTTCGCATCATCGACCGCACGCTCTATCAGCAGCACGTTGATACAGCTGACTTCGACATGGTTCTCGATACGTTCGATCGCTCCTCTGTCATCACCGCTGATCCGCTCCGCTTCCTTGGTCGTTATGGCTTCGCGCCAAGCTACTTCAACTGGTGGAGCACCAACGGCAAGTCAGGTGAAGAGCCACCAAAAGATCACCCGATCCGTGATGTCTGGAAGGCATGGGAGAATGCCCAGACCGCTCACAGCTTGGAAGAGGCAAATGCTTACGCTCAGAGGATGGTGACTTTGCACAAACAGTACGGCTGGCACGTGGGGCTCGTGGGTGAAACTCCAGCGGTCTATGTGCGCAAGAACAGCTTGAAAAACTTCCCTGCGGGGTTCGTCCACGACGACGCGTTACGCGGCGTTGGCCTCGCATATCCGCAGCAGCTCTATTTCTCCCAAGATTAAACTGCCTTGCGGTTGAGTTGGTGGCGGCGTTCCCGATGCCGCCACCGGCTCAATACTTCAAAGCTTCCTTGCAAGTACAACAAAACGGAAAAGGGAAATGGCAGGTTATATTGCGCATCGCCTTTTGTGGTCGATCCCGACATTGATCGTTATTACGATTGCCACATTCGTTATCATTCAGCTTCCACCTGGAGATTATGTAACGGCATACATTGCTGAACTGGTGGAAACTGGCGAAGTTATTGATGCGGAAACAGCTGCTCACATTCGTCATGAGTTTGGTCTGGATCGCCCAATGTACGAGCAGTTCCTGACCTGGATTGGCGGCATTCTGCTCCATGGTGACTTCGGACTGTCTCTTGACTGGAAACTCCCGGTTTCCGAACTGATCTGGGACCGTATCGGCCTCACACTGATGATCTCCGTGCTCTCATTGCTGATGACATGGGCGATCGCTATTCCGATCGGCGTCTATTCTGCGACCCGTCAGTACTCTTTCTTTGATCACCTCTTCACGGTTCTCGGCTTCCTCGGTCGCGGTATTCCGGACTTCCTGCTGGCCTTGGTGCTGATGTGGATGGGCTTCCTCTACTTCAACTTCCATGTTGGTGGCTTGTTCTCTCCGGAGTTTGAAAATGCTCCATGGTCCATTGCCAAGTTTGTTGATCTGCTCTCCCACCTCTGGGTGCCGGTTCTGGTGCTCTCCACCGGTGGTGCTGCTGGCCTGCTGCGTATCATGCGCGCCAACATGCTCGAAGAGCTCGGCAAACCTTACGTTGAAACCGCCTATGCGCAGGGCCTCAGCGAGCGACAGGTTGTCTGGCGCTATCCGGTTCGCGTTGCGCTCAATCCATTCATCTCAACCGTTGGCTGGGCACTGCCGGCACTCATTTCCGGCGATGTGATCACCGCTGTGGTGCTGAACCTGCCGACGACTGGTCCACTTCTTTTGCGCTCCTTGCAGAACCAGGACATGTATCTGGCCGGTGGCTTCATTCTCATACTTAGCGTCTTCACCATCATTGGCACGTTGCTTTCAGACATCCTGCTGGTGCTGACCGATCCACGCATTCGTCATTCGTGAGGCACTATGTCAGAGCAAACTCTTAGCGATCCCGCTGTTGAACCTGCTGTAGAGGTGAAGGAAAACTCCTCTTACACCGCCAAACCGCTGACGTTGATGTGGTGGCGCTTCAAAAAACACAAACTGGCCCTGTGGTCTCTGGGCGTGATCATCGTGTTGTATCTGGTTGCCGCTTTTGCAGGCTTCCTGGCGCCGTATGATCCATTCAAACACAACCGGCTGCATCCGTTCGTTCCACCGCAGTCCATCCACTTCTTCAGTGAAGATGGCACGTTTCAGGGCCCGTTTGTTTATGGCCTCAAGCGTCAGCGCGATCCAAACACCGCTCGTTTGTCTTTTGAGGAAGACACCAGCAAGATCAACCGTATCCGCTTCTTCGTGGAAGGTGACAAGTATAACTTCTGGGGCTTCATCCCAACCAAGCTGCACTTGTTTGGCGTAGAAGGGAAGCGCAATCGCATCTACATCCTTGGCACAGACAAGCTTGGGCGTGATTTGTTCTCCCGTCTGGTCTACGGCGCACGTGTCACGCTCTCTGTTGGCCTCATCGGTGTGTTTTTCTCCTTCGTAATCGGCATTACGCTCGGCAGTCTTGCAGGCCTCATTGGTGGAACAGTCGACACCATCATCCAGCGCATGGCAGAGCTTGTCCGCTCCATCCCAACCATCCCACTCTGGCTTGGTCTGGCTGCAGCGCTACCAGTGAACTGGGATCCGATCCTTGTCTATCTGCTCATCACAGTCATTCTGGCGCTGATTGGCTGGACCAACCTGGCACGCGTTGTCCGCGGTCACTTCATGACCATCCGCAATCAGGACTTCGTGCTGGCGGCCCGCCTATCAGGTGCAACCAAGACCCGCATCGTGACCCGTCATATGCTGCCATCCATGACATCCTATGTGATCGCAGCGATCTCTCTGGCGATCCCGGAAATGATCTTGGGTGAGACGGCACTGAGCTTCCTTGGTCTGGGCCTACGTCCTCCGGTCATCAGTTGGGGTGTGTTGCTTCAGGATGCTCAGAATCTGCGCTCAATCGCACTGGCTCCGTGGCTCCTCATTCCGGGCGTGGCGATTGTTGTGACAATCCTTGCTTTCAACTTCCTTGGCGATGGCTTGCGTGACGCTGCCGATCCCTACCAAAAATAAGGAGAACGGATCATGCAGGATGAAACCATTCTCGAAATCAATGATCTCAATATCTGCTTTGAGATGCGTGAGGGAACCGTCAATGCCGTCAATGGTGTCACCTTCTCGGTAAAACCGGGAGAAGTGCTTGGCATCGTAGGTGAAAGTGGCAGCGGCAAGTCTTTGAGTGCACGCTCCATCATGAACCTGCTGCCCCGCAACGCCACGGTCACCAACGGCTCCGTAAAATTTCGCAAAAATGACGGTGAAGTCGTCGACATCCTCGCTGAAAAACGCGAAAGCCGAAAGATGCGCGAGCTGCGCGGCGGCCATATTGGCATGATTTTTCAGGAGCCGATGACAGCCCTCAGCCCGGTACATTCCATCGGCAAGCAGATCATGACAACGCTGAACCTGCATACGGACCTTTCCAAAAAGGCACAGGTGGAACGAGCTGCAGATCTTCTGGCTATGGTGCAAATGCCAAAGCCAATGGAGATGCTGAAAAAGTACCCGCACCAGCTTTCCGGCGGTATGCGCCAGCGTGCCATGATCGCCATGGCACTGTCCTGTAATCCAAGCCTGTTGCTGGCGGATGAACCGACGACAGCGCTGGATGTAACCACAGAAGCGCAGATCCTCGATCTCATCATGTCCTTGCAGGATGAACTGAACATGGCGGTGATCTTCATCACCCATAACTTCGGTGTGGTGGCAGAAATCGCAGATCGCGTCTCGGTTATGTACCTGGGCAATGCGGTGGAAACGGCCTCGGTGGATGACATCTTCTATCATCCCAAACATCCGTACACCCGTGCGCTGTTGCAATCCATTCCGCGTCTGGATGGTCAAAAACGCCGCCGTCTGCAAACCATCGAAGGCATGGTGCCGGATCCATTCAACCTGCCAACAGGCTGCGTGTTCCATACCCGCTGTGCTGAGAAAATGGCAGGCAAATGCACAAGCCAGATCCCTGAGCTGACGCATTTTGAAAACGATCAGATGGCCCGCTGTCATCTCCATCAGGCATAAGAGCGATACTCCCATGACTAATTTTCATATACCTGATGATGCTCTGATCAGCGTTGAAAAGCTGCAGATGCACTTTCCCATCAAAAAGGGTTTTCTGGGCCGTGAGTTAGGCGCTGTTAAAGCCGTTGATGATGTGTCGTTTTACATCAGAAAAGGCGAGACCCTGGGCATCGTGGGCGAAAGTGGCTCCGGCAAATCCACCACGGCACGCGCCTTGCTGCGAGCCTACGAGCCAACCGGCGGCACAATCCGCTTTAAAGACCCTGAAGGCAACTGGCATGACCTGACCCACAAGAGCGAAGCAGAAATGCGCCAGCTCCGTCAGTACATGCAGATGATCTTTCAGGATCCGTATGCCTCACTCAATCCGCGCATGACGCTGTTGCAGCTGGTCAGCGAGCCGCTGGTCAACAATGGCATCACCAATAAGAGTGAGCTGGAAGATCGCGTTGCCGACTTGCTCATCAAAGTGGGCCTGCGTCCGGAAAACATGACCCGTTACCCGCATGCGTTCAGTGGTGGTCAGCGTCAGCGTATCGGCATTGCACGTGCTTTGGCTCTGAACCCGACCTTCATCGCAGCGGATGAATCCGTGTCCGCGCTGGATGTGTCCATTGCCGCGCAAACCATCAATCTGCTGCAGGATCTGCAGGAGCAGATGGGGCTTACCTATCTCTTCATCACCCACGATCTGAGTATGGTGGAGCACATCAGTGATCGCATCGGCGTGATGTATGCAGGCCGATTGGTGGAAGTGGCAGATACTGCCAGCTTCTTTGAACAGCCACTGCATCCATACTCTGAAGCGCTGCTATCTGCGATCCCGATCCCTGATCCAAAACGCGCCCGCGCCAAGAAGCGTGGTCTCGTCAAAGGGGAGGTGGCCGATCCGGCAAACCTGCCAGTGGGCTGCGCATTTGCAAGCCGGTGCCCGCATGCATCCGAGCTCTGCCACATGTCCAATCCGGAATTGACTGAAACAGCAGAAGGCCGGTTCGTCCGCTGCCATCATTCTGCTGACCTGAAGCTACAAGGGGCCAACTATGACCAATAAAAACGGAAGCCTCATTGCCTTGAGGCAGGGTCTTCAGGAAACTGACGAACTCAACCTTGCGCGTAAGTTTGCGCCAGTCCTGCGACTGGATCGATCCGAACCATGGCGTCCAACCGCGATCGGCTTCACTGTCTTTGCGGAAGCGGGTAAATCCCCAAGCAGCAAGTTTGAAATTGCACCCAAAGCTGACCGCGTCATCGAATATGCGATCTTCTGGGACTACGACATCCAGCATTTGTACGATCTGGAGCACGTCTGGTTCATTTGAACGCAGAGGATCAGGTTGTCGCTGTTGAAGCATCTCAACATGGCAAGCGTGTTGAAATGAAAAACGGCGACGTATTGCCGCTTGAAAATGGCCGCGTCACGCTTTGGGCAGAACCTGGCAAACACGCCCATTTTGCATCCCGTGATGCCATGAAAGAACGTGAAACACATACCCGTTATGAGTGCTCGTTGGGGGCGGGGTTACATGGTGTTCATATGGGGAATCCATTCTCGCAGGAGTTTGGTGAGGTCACTCCATATGAGCACCGCCTCGCACGCCTGCAAATGCAGCGTTTGGTGCTGGAGCCATCCTACGGTGAAACACTGCGCTGGGATTGTGCTGAAGGCGATCTGCTGCCGTGGGCTCGTGTTGAGAGCTGGATTCCTGAGCGTGTAAAGCATCTCATCAGCGATCTGCGTGAAACTCTACCGCATTTCAAAGCCATCTTCCTGGATTGCGGTGATACCCTCATCGATGAAGGCACTGAAATCAAAAAGGAAGGCAGCGATGTCGCTTATGGCGCTGAGCTGTTGCCACATGCCCGCGAAGCGCTGAATACGTTAGTCTCACGCGGCTATCGCCTAGCGCTCGTGGCAGATGGCCCACGAGCAACCTTCGAGAACATTCTAGGTCAGCACGATCTTTGGCATCACTTTGAAAGCCACACCATTTCAGGTGATGTGGGTGTGCTGAAGCCTGATTTCCAAATGTTTGGAACTGCAATGACATCGCTCGGACTGAGTGAAACTGATGCGCCGAACATCGTGATGGTGGGCAACAACCTTGAGCGCGACATCAAAGGTGCAAACGGTGCAGGCCACAAGAGCATCTTCCATAAGTGGACGCAGCGCCGCAACGTGGTGCCGACGGATGCCAGTGAAGAGCCAACCCGCACCATCGCCTCCCTTCATGAGCTGGTGAGCTGTATCGAGCAGATCGAACTGTCGCTCTCCTGAAACCCAGAGAAATACCCCATTTACAAGGAGTGGTTTTGTGCCAAAGACACAATTCCCCTGGCAAATCAAAAAGGGTGAGCCCTTAAGCTATTGGGAGGTCTCTGGACTGACGGAGACGCCCTTTGCTGGTGAGGCAGATACCCTGTCGGATAAGGTGAACTACACCTACATCAACGGCTTTACGGATGTGGGCGATCTGCCGTGCCGTATAGCTTTCTGGAATGACATGAAGGGCAGGGAAGTGCCATGCCCGGCAGGTGTTGAACTCACCGAAACCCGCATTCAGCCTTCGCAATCTGTGCTGGATTTCAGCGGCTTCTGGTTCTGTCCAACTCACCTGCAACGCGTCCTGCGCTGTGTGGTCAATGCCCCGGTTGCGGGCAACTATCAGTTCCGCGTCCGCACCGCTGGTGGTGCGCGTGTCTGGGCAAATGGGAAGTTCGGCTTCGCGTTTGAGCCTTTGGTGCGCAACAAGCCGCAGGAGAGCATCGAAACGCTGGCCCTGTCTGAAGGTGCTAACGAGATCCTCGTGCATCTGGAAGACATCGCTGAGCGCGATACCGTCTACTCCCTGGAGCTTATCTATGAAGGCTCTGAGGCAACAGAAGCTGACCTTCAGGTCGGTCTCAGCGCCTCCTATGATGCAAAGGCGCTCAAAGCAGCAGAAGCGTTCATCTCCAGCGTCCAGCCGGATAAGCTCTACTACTCTCAAGGCCACGTGGAGCTTCAGTTTGACGGCGCCTTGCCGGAAGACGCACAGATCCACGTTGAAACGTTGCCACTGCTCAAGCCAACGCTGGCCGGAAGCAAGAACGCCTATACCCTGCTAAAAGGCTCCAATCGCCTGATTGGTCCAAGCGTTGATGAGCTGGCTCCAGCCACCAACCTGGTGCGGGTGACTCTTGTCACGCAAGGGCTTGGCGTTGCCCGTGAGGTCGGCGTTGTCTGTCTGAAAGATCTACAGCAAGGCTCTGGTGCAACGCTGGAAGAACGCCGTGCAGAGCTCTTGGCCTCCAGCGCCCAGACAGGGGAAAGCCATCTCTCCCACGCTCTGTCAAAGCTGCATATGGGTACTGATCTGGCAACCTCTGAGAGACTGCTTTTAGAAGCTCTGAGCAAGATCTCCCGCCGTGAAGATTGTGCTGATTTTGCCTTCCTGCCACTGCTATGGATATGGAAAGACCATGCTTGGACGAAGCTTTCAGAGCAAACCTGGCGCCGTGTCCGCTCCACCATCCTTGGCTTTCGCTATTGGTTCGATGAGCCGGGCAATGATGCCATGTGGTTCTGGAGTGAAAACCACACACTCTGCTTCCACGCATCTCAGTATCTGGCGGGTTCAATGTTCCCGGAAGATCTGTTTCTCTGCTCCGGGCGCAAAGGCCAGCAACAAAAGCAGGTTGGCTATGAGCGGCTGTTGAAGTGGTTTGAAACCGTTGAGCGGGATGGTTTGGCAGAATGGAACTCCATTCCATACTACCCAATCGACTTCATCGGCCTGACAGCCTGTATCATCTGGCACCGGATGCAGACATTCGTGATCGCTCCAAAGCGCTGATGGATTCCATCTTCCAGATGATGGCGCTGCACACCCAGTCCGGCCTGCCAGCCGGCACCATGGGGCGGTGTTACGACAAGGATATCTTTGCCGGTCCAGCCAGTGAACTGGCTACACTCTGCCATTTTGCATGGGGTGATGGTTTTGTCTCCTCCGGCAACTTCGCCTCAACCATGATTGCGCTGAGTGATTACATACCGCCGGAGGAGACAGGTGCCTACGCGTCTGTTCCGCAAGGCCGTGCGCTGGAAACCAGCTACACGCAGGGCCATGAGCATGCAGGCAAGCTGAAACTCTACAAAACGTCAGAGGCGCAGCTTTCAACCGTGGTAGATCACAAAACCGGTCAGCACGGCCACCAGCAGCACGTGCAAGATGTGATGCTCGCAGGCAATCCGTATGCGCGGTTCTGGGTTAATCACCCCGGTGAAACACAGGTCTGGGGCAGTGGACGTCCATCCTATTGGTCTGGCAACGGAATCCTTCCGCGCGCCGATCAATCAGGCCCAGTCGGTCTGATGATTTTCAACGGAGCAGAAGAAGAGGCGGACTTTACCCACCTCTACGCGCCATTGCACGTGTGTGATGAGCATGAACTCACCGGCAATTGGCTCTTTGCCCGCGTCAAAGATGGTTTCACCGCCTTCTTCGCTGCAAACGGTATTGAACCACTGCAAACCGGCTGTTTTGCAGGTGTCGAGTTCCGCAGTGAAGGCCACCGCAACGCATGGTTGACTATAACCGGCTCAGCGCAAACAGAGACCTTCGCAGAGTTCAAAGCACGCCTGCTCGCCAGCAAAATCAGCTGGAATTCAGAGGCTTTGACGCTAAGTGTTGAGATCGAAGGACAAGGCTCTCTCTCCCTTAACTGGGAAGGGGATCTGAAAGCCAACGGTGAGCGCGTCAGCTTTGAAAACCTCAGCCCCGTTCCTCGTATCGGCCTCAAACGGTTGGATCAATCTTGCTCAACTCAGGAGGCAGCTCATGTTTGAAGCATCCAGACTTGAAGAAGCGCTGACCCTGACAGCAGATGGGTTCCGCAGTCTGAAGGGCATCAATGATGCTCCATCAGAGCTTGATGGTGATGGATCCATCCACTTTGATGAGTGGGACTGGGAAGTCGGCGTCGGCCTCTACGGCTTTTACAAGCATGCCTGCAAAACAGGTGATGAGCGTATGAAGCGCAATCTGGCCAGCTGGTACGACATGCAGATCGCGCGCGGCCTGCCACCGCGCCAGATCAACTCCACAGCGCCCATGTTGTGCCTGGCCTTACTGGCGCGGGAAACCAACAACGAGCGCTGGAAGCAGATCGTGACCGACTGGGCCGAATGGCTGGTCAACGATATGCCGAAGACTGTTGATGAGGGCTTCCAGCATCTCGTCAAGGAACGCGAAAATGACGGTCAGCTCTGGGATGACACGCTCTTCATGGCAGGCCTGTTCATGGGCGTGGCTGGGGATTGGCTGGATCGTCCGGACTGGGTGGAAGAAGCCTATTACCAGTTTCTGGTCCATGGCCGGTATCTGTCAGATCCGGTGAGCGGCCTCTGGTATCATGGCTGGACATTCCTTGGAAACCACAACTACGCTGAAGCCTTCTGGGCGCGCGGCAATGCGTGGATCACCATCGCTGTGCCGGAACTGTTTGAGCTCGTCGGCGAACGCTATGGCCCTGCTGCCCGGCAGATTAAAGCGCTCTATCGCCGTCAGGTGGAAGCTTTGCTGCCGCTTCAGTTGGAAGATGGCATGTGGCCAACTCTGCTGGACCAGCCAGACTCTCCGCCGGAAACCTCTGCAACCGCTGGCTTTGCCTATGGTCTGCTGCGAGGTGTGAGAACGGGAATTCTGCCAGAAAGCTATCTGCAACCTGCGCTCAAAGCAGCTTCTGCTGTGCTGGAGCGGATAGATGCGGCTGGGATTGTTCAGGAAGTCTCTGACGGAACCGCTATGGGGCATGATTTTGAGTTCTACCGGAACATTCCGAACACCCCCACACCATACGGGCAGGCTCTGGCAAGCCTTCTTTTGATTGAACTTCTTGCTGCTAAGGAAATTTTGCAAGATGTCGCTTAATACACACCATGTCACTGTCACAGACGGCGAAAAAGACATAACGCAGGCCGTCCAGCAAGCGATTGACGCAGTTCATGCTGCTGGTGGTGGTCAAGTCGTGCTGCCAAGAGGGCAGTGGGTCTCAAAGGCCTTAAAACTCAAATCCTTTGTTGATCTGCACCTGCCAACCGGCTGCGAACTTTCCTGTTCAACCGACTACGCAGACTATGAAGCGGGCAAGGTCTCCGTCATTGCGGAAGATTCTGACCGTGCTTTCATCACAGCGCGCGATCAGCAAGGCATCTCCATTTCCGGCAGCGGAACCATCCACGGTCACAGCGATAAATGGTGCGGTCGTGATGGGCTCTTTGAAGGCACGTTCTGGCCGAAGATGCTACGCCCGCGTATCGTCGTCTTCGAAAACTGCAAAGACATCAGCCTCACAGGCATTTCCATTGTAGAAGCGCCCATGTGGACCATCCACTTGATCGCCTGCCATCAGGTGAAGGTGGAAAGCCTGCGCATTCTCAATGACATGCGCATGCCAAACACAGACGGCGTCAACTTCGACAGCTGCACCGATGCCTCCATCTTCAACTGTGTGATCCGCGCAGCCGATGACGCGGTCTGCGTGAAAACCTGCCGCAAGGAAGATGAAAGCCTCAACGGTCCGGCTGAGCGGATCATCGTCAGCAACTCCATCTTGTCCTCCAAGTCCTGCGCCCTGAAAATCGGCACAGAAACCTATCAGGATGTGCGCGACGTGCTGTTCACCACCTGCACAATCACCGAGTCCAACCGTGCATTCGGTATCTTCTCCCGTGATGGCGGCGATATCGAACGCATCCGCTTCTCCAACTGTACTGTACAGTGTGAGCAGACACCGGATGGGTTCTGGGGCAGCGGTGAAGCAATCACCATCAACGCCCTGCCACGTGTTGCAGGCGATGTGCCGGGCTATGTGCGCGATGTAGCTGCAGAAGGCATCACAGGCCGTGCGCAGGGGGCGATCAACATCGTTGGTCACGAAACCCAGCAGATTGAGAACGTCACCCTAAGCAACATCCAGCTTTCATTGGAAGCAGGCAAGTTCCCGGATGCTTACTATCTGGACCTGCGCCCAAGCCCGCATGATGTAAACCTGCTCGATAATCCAGAGCAGGGGCGCCGGAACGCGTGGGTTAAAAACGAAGCTGGTCAGATCCTCGGCCTGGAGCCGTACCCGAACGGATTGCCGGGCCTCTGGCTGGATCAGGCCAACAATATCACCTGCAACGATGTTGTGATCCATCGGCCTGAAACGCTGCCGAAAGGCTGGTCTGAACAGGAGACCGAGCTCGGCCACGTAACCAACGTTTGCTTCAGCAAACCTGCAAGTTCTCTTAGTGCTGTTTAGGAATAAGACATATGCTGAATCAGTTTGATTTGAATGGAAAAACTGCAATCGTAACGGGCTGTGACACTGGTCTGGGTCAGGCCATGGCTGTAGGGCTCGCCAAAGCTGGCTGCGATATCGTTGGCGTCAATGTGGTGGAGCCAAAAGACACCATTGCCGTTATGGCCGAAACAGGGCGCAAATTCTTTGATCTGCGCGCAGACCTGAGTAATAAAGAGGCTCTTCCGGGTGTTGTCGCTGATGCTGTTGCGGCCACAGGTAAGGTCGATATTCTGGTCAACAACGCTGGCATCATCCGCCGCGAAGATGCGCTGGACTTCTCTGAGGATGACTGGGACGCGGTGATGAATCTCAACATCCGCTCGCTCTTCTTCCTCTCCCAGCTGGTAGCAAAGCAGTTCGTCAAGCAAGGCAATGGCGGCAAAATCATCAACGTCGCCTCCATGCTCTCTTATCAGGGCGGCATTCGCGTTCCATCCTACACCGCCTCCAAAAGCGCTGTGTTGGGCCTGACCCGCGCGCTGGCGAATGAGTGGGCAAAGCACGGCATCAACGTCAACGCGATTGCGCCGGGTTACATGGCAACCAACAACACCGCAGCCCTGCGTGCTGATGCTGACCGCAATCAGGCCATTCTGGAACGTATTCCGGCAGAGCGTTGGGGTGAACCGGGTGACGTGGCTGGTCCATGTGTGTTCCTGGCCTCTGAAGCGGCGTCCTACGTCAATGGCTTCACGCTGGCCGTCGATGGTGGCTGCTCGCCCGCTAACTGAACTACAAAACCAAAAACAAAGAACGCGCAGTTGAACTACTGGGCGCACGGAGATCTGCGCCCAATCGCCGAATTTTAGGAGATTATCATGGAAGTCAGACAGGCAATTCACAGCGAGCACGCCAAAACATTGGACACAGAAGCCTACGCCGCGAGTTCCTCATCGAAAGCATCTTTGCTACCGATGAAATCACCATGACCTACAGCCACGTGGACCGCATCATTGTGGGCGGTGTCATGCCGGTGAATACGGAAGTCGTACTGGAAGCAGACTACGGTAAGAAGCTGGGCGTTTCTTACTTCCTGGAACGCCGCGAAATCGGCTTCATCAACGTGGGCGGCCCGGCTGTCATTACCGTTGATGGTGAAGGCTATGAGATCGCTCAGGAAGAAGCGCTTTACGTCGGCATGGGCGCGAAAGACGTCTCCTTCAAGAGCGTTGATAAGCAGAACCCGGCCAAGCTTTACTACAACTGCGCTCCGGCTCACAAAACTTACCCGAACAAGAAGGTGACCTTGGCAGAAGCTTCACCGGTCACTCTGGGCGATGCTGAAAACTGCAATGAGCGCACCATCAACAAGTACTTCGTGCCAGATGTGCTACCAACCTGCCAGCTGCTGATGGGCATGACTAAACTGCATCAGGGTTCTATCTGGAACACCATGCCAGCGCACACGCATGATCGTCGCATGGAAGTGTATTTCTATTTCAACATGAATGACGATGCAGCCGTTGTGCACCTGATGGGGGAACCACAGGAAACTCGCCATCTGTTCGTTCACAATGAGCAGGCGGTGATCTCACCAAGCTGGTCCATCCATAGCGGTGTCGGCACCCAGTCCTACACCTTCATCTGGGGCATGACCGGTGAAAATCAGGAGTTCACCGACATGGATCACATCGCGGTGCCTGATCTGAAATAATCATCAATTGATCCGATGAAATCCAACGAGCCTCGCTTCGAAAGAAGCGGGGTTTTTTGCTGTGTGGGCAGGTGAGGGACCACATATCCCCAAAAACTCAGAGTGATAAAACAGGCGCAAATTGTCTCAGTGGTACATCTGAGCGCTGCCGTCACAGTCATCTGCAGACCAAAATCTGATCCGCAATAAATCCATATAACCTCTGATATTTTTGCCGATCCAGCTGAACGGACAGGGCACCCATGCATTCAGTATGCCTGAAATGAGCTGGAATAATTCCAGGAAATGACTTACGCAAACGTTTGCGCAAACGGTTGCGTAACTCATGCGCGCCTGTTAACGTCTCTTCAATCGAGACAACGCGGAGGACTTGCTGCAATGAAGAAGGGCGTACTTTTAAACGCTCCGGTCTCTAGCATTATCTCTCATATGGGCCATGGGGATGGTCTTTGTGTTGGAGATGCCGGGCTCCCAATTTCCAAGGATGTCGAGCGTATCGACCTTGCAATTACAAAGGGCCTGCCGGGCATGCTGGAAACAGCAAGCGCGATCACAGCTGAGATGCAGGTGGAGCGGGTTGTAATTGCTGAAGAGCTGATCGAACAGCAGCCAGCCTATCATTTGCGTTTGCGCTCGCTGATTGCCGAAATCGCAAAGTGTCAGGGCACCAACGTAGAGACCACAACTGTCTCTCATGAGGAATTTAAGGCATTAACGGGCAAATGCCGGGCCGTGGTGCGCACGGGAGAATGCACACCCTACGCCAATGTGATTTTCTATTCAGGCGTGACGTTCTGAGGAAAGTCTACAAAACCATTCGGGCTTTGGGAGAGGACACCCAGTGACAACCCTTCTTCAACTTCAGGGAATTGAAAAATCCTTCTCCGGGATCAACGTGCTCAAATCCGTTGATCTGACCATCCGTGCCGGGCGTGTTGTGGCTCTGGCCGGTGAAAACGGAGCCGGCAAATCAACCCTGATGAAAATCATATCAGGCATCTATCAGCGTGATGCGGGTAAAGTGGTCTACAAGGGCAAGGAAGTAGAGTTCACCACCGCGCGTCAGTCCATGGATGCCGGAATTGGCATTATTCACCAAGAACTTAATTTGCTTCCTGAACTCTCCGTCGCAGAGAATATCTATCTGGGCCGTGAACCGACCAAACTGGGCAAGATCCAGTGGGATGTGATTGAACGGGAAAGCAAAAAATACCTCGCACAACTGAAGCAGGATATTGATCCCAAAACCCCATTGGGCAGGCTTTCCATCGCGCAGCAGCAAATGGTTGAGATCGCAAAAGCGCTCTCGCTGAATGCTGAAGTGATCATCATGGATGAGCCAACCGACGCGCTCACCGATATTGAGACAGCAATCCTGTTCGAAGTCGTCGATGAGCTACGCGCTCAGGGAAAAGGCCTTGTCTTCATCTCACACCGTCTGGGTGAAATCTTCCAGATGTGTGACGACATCGCCATTCTGCGTGACGGTGAAATGGTCCATCAGGCCCCGTTGCAGAGATCACCGAAGACGACCTGATCCGCCACATGGTGGGCCGCGAACTTTCTGATCAGTACCCATTTGTGCCAGCTGTTCCGGGCGATGTACGCATCGAAGTTGAAAAGCTTTCCGCACATGGTGCCAAGGAAATCTCCTTCACAGCCCATGCGGGTGAAGTGGTTGGCTTTGCAGGCCTCGTTGGGGCAGGGCGAACAGAGCTGGCAAAGGCCATCTTTGGCGCCAACCCAATCAAAAGCGGTGCAGTCAAAATCGACGGCAAAGAGATCCGCCTCAGATCTCCGCAGGACGGTGTAAAAGCGCAAATCGGCTACGTCACCGAAGACCGCAAGCAGGAAGGGCTCGTTCAGTCTCAGGAGCTGGGCTCCAACATGTCCCTCACAGGACTGGACCGGTTCTGCAACGCATTCGGCTTCGTCAACAAAGCCTCTGAAGCGGTCACCATCAGCGAGTACATCGAAGCCTTCGCCATCAAGACCAGAGATGCAAACACCATCATCTCCAACCTGTCCGGTGGCAACCAGCAGAAGGTCTCCATCGCCAAGTCACTGGTGCCGGAGCCAAAGGTTCTCATCCTTGATGAACCAACACGCGGGGTGGATGTTGGCGCAAAACGCGAAATCTACACGCTGATCAACAAGCTGAAGGCAGAGGGCCTTTGCATCCTGCTGATCTCCTCCGACATGCCAGAGCTTCTGGGCATCTCTGATCGCATCCTCGTCTTGTCCAGCGGCAAGCTGACCGGATCGTTCGACAGAGACGAAGCCACACAAGAAAACATTATGCGCTGCGCCGTTGCAGGCCAAACAAACGGGTAAAACAGATGAAGCTCAACGACTTTATCAGTGAAAATAAGTCTCTGATTGGCCTGATTATCCTGATGGCCGCAGTGTCCTTCGCCAACGCCAACTTCCTCGGCGTTGACAACATGCTCAACATCCTGCGTCAAACCTCGATCAACGCCGTTATCGCCATGGGCATGACCTTCGTGATCCTGACAGCGGGCATCGATCTGGCGGTTGGCTCCATTCTGGCCTTCGCAGGCGCGATCTGCGCAAGCCTTATCGGCATGGATACACCGCTTGTGATCGCGCTGTTCATCACCATCATGGTGGGTGCGGGCCTTGGTGCCACCAGCGGTGTGATCATCAGCTACTTCAACGTCCAGCCATTCATCGCAACTCTGGTCGGCATGACCATGATCCGCGGCGCGACGCTGGTCTATACACAAGGTCGCCCAATCTCCACCGGCTACTTTGATGTGGCTGAAAGCTTTTACCAGTTTGGCGGCGGTTACATCTTCGGTATTCCGAACCCGGTGATCCTGATGGTCGTTATCTTTGCGATCTGCTGGTTCATCCTCAGCCAGACCCGTTTCGGTCGTTACGTTTACGCCATTGGCGGCAATGAGAACGTGGCGCGCCTGTCTGGCATCAACGTCAAAAAAGTCAAAATTCTTGTCTACGCCCTCAGCGGTGCGCTCGCAGCACTGGCAGGCATCATCCTGACAGCACGTCTTGAATCTGCACAGCCAACAGCTGGTCTTGGTTACGAGCTCGACGCGATTGCAGCGGTGGTTCTTGGTGGCACCAGCCTCGCTGGCGGCAAAGGCCGGATCTTCGGCACCATTATTGGTGCCTTATCATCGGTGTGTTGAATAACGCACTGAATATTATGGATGTTTCATCCTACTACCAGATGATCGCAAAAGGTGCGGTTATCCTTCTGGCGGTTGTCGTCGACAGCCGTGGCAAATCAAACGCGTGAGCAAACAAACTGAACCTCGGGAGGTTTCTATGAAAAAACTAGTGAGTTTGGCAGCAGGTGCTGCTCTTCTTCTCGGCTCCACAGCAGTTTCCATGGCACAGGACACATTGGCTCTGGTCGTGTCCACACTGAACAATCCGTTCTTTGTGACCCTGAAAGAAGGTGCAGAAGCTCGCGCAAATGAGCTTGGCTACAAAATCGTTGTTCTCGACAGCCAGAACGATCCGGCTAAAGAGCTGGCAAACGTAGAAGACGTTCTCAGCAAAAACGTTGCTCTGCTGATGATCAACCCAACTGACTCTGATGCAGTTTCCAGCTCCATCCGTGCTGCAAACCGCAAGGATGTTCCGGTTGTTACCCTCGACCGTGGCGCCGCACGCGGTAAAGTGGTTTCCCACGTTGCGTCTGACAACATCCTCGGCGGTGAAATGGCTGGTGAGCTGATCGTTGAAACCCTGCGCGGTAGCGGCAAAATCGTTGAGCTGGAAGGTGTTCCAGGTACTTCTGCAGCACGTGACCGTGGCACAGGCTTCAAAAAAGCAATGCACGGCGCATCCGGCATCGAACTGGTTGCAGTTCAGCCAGCTGACTTTGACCGCACCAAAGGCCTGAACGTGATGGAAAACATCCTGCAGGCACAGCCAGAAATCGATGCAGTGTTCGCACACAATGATGAAATGGCTCTGGGCGCAATCAAAGCGATTGAAGCTGCAAACCGCGACATCATCGTCGTTGGCTTCGACGGCACCGACGACGGCGTAAAAGCTGTTGAAGAAGGCGCAATGCTGGCAACTGTTGCTCAGCAGGCTGGCATGATCGGTTCCATCGGCGTAGACACTGCGGATAAAGTCCTTAAAGGTGAAAAAGTCGACGCGTACACTCCAGTTGCGCTGAAACTTGTAACCAAGTAAGTGCAAGTAATCTGAATAAAATCGGGTTTGGCGTAAGCGCCAGGCCCGACTCTTTGAACCGGAGCGGAAATGGTCAGTATCAAGGATGTTGCACAGGCTGCGGGGGTCTCCGCATCTACAGTGTCTCACGTGATCAACGAGACACGCTATGTTGCTCCCCTGACCAAGCAAAAAGTGGAGGAAGCCATCCAGTCCCTTGGTTTCCAGCCAAGTATGATGGCCCGCGCGCTCAAGGTTAAACGCACCAACATCATCGGCATGTTGGTCTCCAGCAGCTCCAACCCATTCTTCGCGGATGTTGTGCGCGGCGTGGAAGAGGGCTGCTACCAACACAATTTCAGTCTCATCCTGTGTAACTCAGGGCATCAGTCCGACAGGCAGCTGGCAAATCTCAACACCTTGCTTCAGCGCCGCATTGATGCCCTCATGGTGATGACCACCAAAACAGATCCGGCTCTTTACGAGCAGCTCAGCAGACTGGGCAAACTACCAAAAGCCATTCTGGATTCCGCCCCGCATCCAAATGCCTGTACGCTACAGGATGACTCCGTTCTCGGCGGCAAACTGGCAACAGAACACCTGATCAAACGCGGCCTGACCAAAATCGGCTGCCTCATGGGGCCGCAGGATCACCCACGCTCTATTGAGCGTTACAAAGGCTATAAAACGGCCATGGAAGCAGCAGGCCTGCCCGTGGAAGAAAAGTGGCAATCTGCTGGTCTTCTCACCGCATCCGGCGGTTATGAAGGCATGAAGCAAATTCTCGAAGCGGACAGCCAGCCAGAAGCCATCTTCGCCTTCAACGACCTCATGGCCATGGGCGCCTACCGGGCCATTCAGGAACACGGTCTGCGCATTCCCGAAGACATCTCCGTTATCGGATATGATGACGTGGAGTATGCCTCCTACATGGCGCCAACGCTGACCACCATCAAACAGCCCAGCTTCGAGCTTGGGCTGAGCGCTGCAGAAGCGCTGATCAATCATCTGGAAGAGAAGACAGAGATGCCACCCGTGATCAAACTGGTGCCAGAACTCGTCGTCCGCAGCTCCGTTATTAACTAGGAATAACTCATGTCCATCGCCATTGTCGGTTCCATCAATGTTGATATCACAACCCGTTCTGACCGCTTGCCTCAGCCCGGCGAAACGCTGCATGGACACAGCTATGCCATCAACCTGGGCGGCAAGGGCTGCAATCAGGCTGTGGCTGCATCAAAACTAGGTGGCGACGCAAAGCTCGTAGGTCGCATCGGCAAGGATGGCTTTGGTGATATCGCGGCCCAGCATCTGGCAGATATGGGTGTTTCAACCGAGCATGTGCATCTGGATGAGACCCACGGCACCGGCATCGCAGTCATCGGCGTAGACGCAAACTCTGAAAACAGCATCATCGTCATCGGAGGCGCAAATCTGGCCGTTGATGAAAGTGATCTGGACCGCTCTTCTGACGTGCTGGAAACCGCTAAGATCATGCTCATGCAGCTGGAGATCCCGGTCGAAACCTGCCAGAGCGCGGCAAAGAAGGTTCGTGCCTCTGGCGGTAAGGTGATCTTTGACCCAGCTCCGGCACCAGTTCATGGCCTGCCGGAAGGTTTTCTGCAGAACGTGGATGTTGTCACGCCAAACGAGACTGAAACCGAAATCCTCACCGGCTTCCGTCCAACAAACGCAGAAGAAGCTGCCCATGCGGCGAACCTGCTGAGAGAGCAGGGCGTTGCTGCGGCTGTTGTGAAACTGGGCGCACGCGGCGTCTATTTCAAGGACGGTGAGAGTGAAGGGTTCGTAGAGCCGTTCAAGGTGAACGCGATCGACACTGTGGCAGCCGGTGATTGCTTCAACGGCGGTCTGGCCTATGCGTTGGCTGGCGGTAAAACTCTGGCAGAAGCTGTCCGCTTCGCTGCTGCTTGCGGCGCGCTCTCCACCACCAAACACGGCGCAGCCACATCTGCACCAACACTGGCTGAAGTTGAAGCCCTGATGGGCGCTTAGAGCGCGTTCCGTTTGATTAAACTTAATCAAACGACAAGAATTCGCTCAAAATAAAAATGTTAGAGCGTGAGGCGTGAATATGAATGAACGCAGGCATGCTCTAAGGCTGATCAGAAAAAGCAAAGTTAGGGTTGGCAGCCTTTTCGCAACCCCAACTGATACTGTATGCGCCGCCTCGCTAGATAAGAAGACGCCGCACCAAATTATTTAGCCGCGACCGCGATACGTCGGCACGCCCTGTTCTGGAATCCAGACACCTTTTGGCTCTTCACCGGTCTGGTAGAACACATCAATCGGAATACCACCGCGCGGATACCAATAACCGCCAATGCGCAGCCAGATCGGGTTCAACGTGTCCACCAGACGTTTTCCGATGGAAACGGTGCAGTCTTCGTGGAACGCACCGTGGTTGCGGAAGGATGTCAGGAACAGTTTCAGAGACTTGCTCTCAACCAGCCACTGGTCTGGCACATAATCAATCACCAGATGCGCAAAATCAGGCTGGTTGGTGATCGGGCACAGGGAGGTGAACTCCGGCGCAGTAAAGCGGATCGCATAAGGCGTACCCTGCTGAGGGTTCGGAACCTTTTCCAGAACAGCTTCCTCAGGGGACTGCGGCTGAACAGTGTCACCGCCCAGCATGGTCAGATTTTTATAGATATCGTCTTTGCTCATTGCTCTCTCGAACTCATTTGTCGGTTCAAAGGATTATGCGTTAAACGCCGCGCTTGTTGCCCCACAGCAGCACATGCAGCTGCGGCAGAATGCGTGGCTTGAACCATTGATCGGAAACAGTTTTGTCCACCAGCCAGTGCATACGGTCCATGATGCCGTCCATGTCGATGGTCGCATCATCATCTTCAGGCGGAGGAGGGGTATGGTTGCCCGGCTGCAGGTACATCGGCAGGTAAGGGTAGCGCTCACTAACGTCTTTGGCCCAGTCGTAGTCCACGTCATCAAACACCACCACTTTGATCACACAGGTGGCGGTGTTGAGCGCAGCATCCAGACAAGCGTCGAACTTGTCCCAGTTCACGATCTCACCAGAAGAAGGTGGCTTAGGGCTCAGCACCAGCGTATCCAGATCCGCAAACCAGTCCCGCGCAACAGACCCTTGCGTCTCAATTGCGAACTTGTAGCCTTTGGCTTTGCCAAGCGCGATCAGCTTTGAGAAGTCCTGAATGGCAGGATTGCCGCCAGAAAGAGAAACGGTGATCGGTTGACCGCAGGAAAGCTCCTCAACCTTCTTCCAAACGTCCTCACTGTCCATCTGGTCCCAGGTATGACGATAGGCACTGTCCACCGCATGCAGCGTGTCACACCAGCTGCATCGATAGTCACAGCCACCAGCCCGCACAAAAACGGTTGGCTCGCCAATCAACGCGCCTTCGCCCTGAATGGTTGGTCCAAAGATCTCGCTGATACTGAGTTTGCTCATGGTCGGTATTCCGCCCACGTTTTTGGAGTTTCACTCACACGTACTGCGCAGGTCTCCGTCCAGTGGCCTTTACAGAACTCGTAAATGGTCTTGGCTAGAAACTCGGAAGTCACCTGATCATGCCCGAACACCTCGTTCAGGTGCCGGTGATCCAGCTCATCATCAATGAAACGCTTGAGCGGTTTCAGCTCAGTAAAGTCCACCACGAAGCCGTATTCATTGAGAAACTCGCTGGCGAGCTCAACCACCACAATGTAGTTGTGCCCATGCAGACGCGCGCAAGGATGTCCCTCCGGCATTTCGCAGAGTTGGTGCGAAGCCGAGAAGTGAAATTCCTTTGTGATTTTGTACATTATGGTTCCGCTCGTTCCACCGCGGATTTCCAGTAGTCCGGATCCGCGTAGTCTGTTGGGTCCTCAACACCCGCAAGGTCAAAGGCTTCTCGCCGTTCAACACAGGTGCCGCACCGCCCGCAGTGTTTCTCTCCGCCTTTGTAGCAGGACCACGTGTCCTCAAACGGCACGTTGATCCGGGCACCTTCAGCAACGATGGCACCTTTGGAAATTTCTACAAATGGCGTGTAAAGGCTCACATTGGCATAGCCGTCCAAAGCCAGCTTCTGCATGGCTTCAAAGCTTTTGATGAAGCCTGGGCGACAGTCCGGGTAGATGAAGTGATCACCCCCGTGCACCGCCGCAGCCACAGCATCGGCCTGCTGCGCAGCCGCAATGCCAAAGCCAATGGACAGCATGATTGCGTTTCGGTTGGGAACCACAGTGACCTTCATGTTCTCTTCGGCATAGTGCCCGTCAGGAACATCAACATCATCTGTAAGAGCGGAGCCGCTCAAATGCGCTCCAATCTGGCTCATGTCCAGAATATGATGCGGCACACCCAGCTGTTTTGCAGCATGCGCCGCATAATCCAGCTCTTTCTTGTGCCGCTGACCATAGTCAAAAGAGACGAGGCCAAGCAATTCGTGTTCACGCGCAACCTTGTAGGCAAGCGTGACCGAATCCAATCCGCCGGAGCAGATTACGATAGTCTTCATAAGGTTTAGTCCTTGTTTTCGCTGTTGCCGGGTAGGCTGCGACCGGCACTCATTGCTGAGCAAGCCGGTACCTAGCAGACTAAATGGGCAAGGAAAAGGACTATTTCGCACTCTGCATATATCTCATGGATAACCTGCTGAGTATAAATGCAAATAACACTTCAGGGTTGTGAGTGCGTGCTTCTGCGACCTCATCCAGAAACCGCAAAAGCAGTGCGTTTCTACGCTGCCAGCGTCAGCAGTTTAACTTCCAGCTGCACCAGAACAGGCCGCAAGACATTGACGTCATTATCCAAACCGAATGGATGGCGGCGGTACAGCTTGATCGCCTTGTCCCCATCCAGACGCGCCAGCAAAGGCCGCACAATGCGCAAAGCTTCTTCGCGTGCCTTCTTGCGTTCCTCAAGCGACTTCTTTTTATCGCCGATGATCTGCGCTTGCGCCCGCAAATCACCAGGTATGATCGGCTTGGTAACGCACGCAGCGAACCGCTTCAAAGTGCTGGTATCCACGATGTTTTCGCCAGCGTCCTGCTTGCCAGCCACACCGGTGATAAAACCACCTTCAGCAAAGGTCTTCGCTGTCTCCATGCGAGCAATGGCCTTCTCGGTGGCTTTCACAACGTCCTTGGCGATGTCCTCTCGGAAGCCGGTCAGCTCACCGCGCATGGCATCATACATGCCTTTCAGCTCGTTCAACCGGCCCATGTTCTCTTCATAGGAAGAGTTCACCGCACATTCCTGTTCCAGAAGTTTCACTTCTGCCAGCAGATCCTTGAAACGGGTCGGGTCATAGTTGGCCGTATCAATGCGTGGGAAGCCTTTTAAAGCTGCTTTGGCACCTTTCCAGCTCTTGGCCTTCGCCGTGAGCATTTCCAACTCATCCCTCATCGGACGAGACGTTTCATTGAACTTGCTTTTGGCGAGCTTCCGGTCAATCTCCAGCTGAACACCTTCTTTGTAGTCCGCTTCGATCTTTTCGAAAAACTCATCCTGCTCAGGTGTGGTGCGAGGTCCATCAACATCCTCATCAAGATGCGAAATGCGCTCTTTCAACTCCTGCACATACTTGTCAGCTTTAGCTTTGACTGTGTTTACCTGGGTTATCGCGTCTTTGACGTCATCTACGGTGTTGGCGTTATGAGCGGTGACTTTTGCGTTCTTCAGCTCCATTTCCAACTCACCGTGATAGACTTTCTCATGCTTGGGTAGCCAAACCTTTTTGAACTTCTTAGCAAGCTCGGGGCGAGCAGCTCCTAACTTGGCAAGTAACTCCGGAATTTGCTTGAAAATCTTATCAACTGGCTCAAGTTTCTTTTCGAAGACCTCTTTGAAACCAACAGCAGCTTCCAGCTGCTTTAACAGCGGTTCAAGTCGAGTCCCTTCTAACTTGTTGCATTGGCCTAGCGCCTTGTTGATATTCATACTTGGAGCTTTCTCTCGCAGGATACGAACATCTTCTTCAAGGTTCATTTTAGCTTCGATGTAATAGATCGCCTTCTTGCCAGTTTTGGTGTTAGCGACCTTATCTAGAATTTTCTGAGTTCGTGTTTGAAGGTCATCATACCCTGTTGGATTGGTGTTAATACCTTCCAATATGTCTTCTGCTTTGATGAACTCTTCAAGGGCAATGGATTCAATACCAGCTACACCAGAACTGCGTAACTCATCGAGAAACTCAAATGACTCCAACAGACTATCGATGGTTGATCGAGGAACTACTTTTACTTTTTTACCCTTAGGTCTTTTGGCAACCTGCGCCATAATATCTTTGTCCAGCCCGTCTGTTTCAACAGCACGTGCACGAGCTTCTGATTTACTTTCTTTCGTCACCACCTGCTTGTCTTCGTCAAAGACAATGAACTTTTCCAACTGCTTTCTGTATTTGGTGGTGCGTTCATCTAAGTCTGTTTTGGCCCATTCCTGATTTTTGATCCACATTTCACGTCGGTGCGCAGTTGTCTTCAGGGCGGTAACCAACCGAAGAGTTGAAGTCACATTGCGAGATGTATCTGTTTGGAAATCGTGCAGGTCATCGAGTGTATCTGAGGCGGCCGTTGTCGGAGCACCTGCGGACATGCTTTCGCAAAGCGTTTCAATTTGTCTGGTTATAGTGCGAAGCTCTGGTAACGTTGCTTTACAGGCAGCTGCATCAGACATGAGATCAGTCCAGCGGGGATCATCGTGCCTTGTCACCGAATCCTGATTTTGGTTCATGTTGATCAATAATTGTGTGGCTAATCCGGTGTATCCAGCATCCTCCAGCTCGTATATGATTTCCCTGATTGATCTGACATCTACATCAATCATCGCTTCATCTTCGCTGGAGACAGCGATTGCACGGTTGGATTGTGCATCTTTCAAAAGAGTTTTCATGTCATCGAGCTTGCGATCCACTTCATCCAGGGTCACTTCGCAGCCCGCAAAATTATAAACGCCTCGTTGGATGTCTGCTTTTTCTAAAAGGACGCCGATGATCTTGTAAGCAGAAGTGAAGGCATCTTTTTCTGAATCTAAATTATGAAATACTCTGATGTCAGCAAACAGAGTTTCTCTTTTATGCTTCAGAGCCGCAATCTGTTTGACTATCACACTCTGTAACGACAAATCGGGGGAGTCAGGAAGGTCAACAGCCTCTAAAGGATTGGCTGTGAGCTGTTCCATCTCGCTTTCCAGCTCTTCAGTGCGTGCAATATCGTCAAGTGTCATCATGAAGGCAGCATTTCGTCTGACTTCAGCTTCAGCTTCCCGTCGATCGGACTCATCCATCCGGGATCTGGCTTCTTCGATTTCTCTTTCACTTTTTTCACGTTGCGCATCAAAAACGATATCAAAAGCGACCTCTAGGCTCGGGAAAGTTTCACCGAATAACGCATACATCTGCTGCGCCCAGGATGCCTCCGTCGGGGTCATCAGGCCTTCAGGTTGATCGGGACTGGTTGTGGTTTCAGTCGGGGTACTGGTGGTTTCTGGTTCAGGCATCGGAGGTTTCACTCAGCTATCGTATGAGAGACATCAAACAGGAAAACCCACGTTCAGACGCATCCGGCATCTCCGCGGGACTCCACTCCAACAAACATCGCGCACACGCGCACCAGACCGTTATGACGGACCTTCATGAAATATGCGTTGTGATAAATGGTTCGGTTTTCTCTTATTATTGATCTATTTTCGACCGTCACGGCACGCCAAAAGTAACCCCACTCAGATCACAGGATTTTCATGAGCCAAGACCGTGTAATCTGGTCTCAATCATCGCCATGAGCGAAAAGGAGAATGCCGCGTGAAAGCCATGGTCCTGACTGAGATCGGAAAACCGCTCACCCTGCAACAGCGCGATGCCCCACCCACACCGCAAGCTGGTGAAATCCTCGTTGAGATAGAGGCCTGTGCCGTATGCCGGACGGACCTGCATGTGGTTGATGGCGATCTCAAACACCCCAAACTCCCACTGATCCCCGGCCATGAAATTGTCGGCAGAGTGAAAGCCTGTGGGGCAGGTGTCAGCGATCTGAAACCGGGAGTGAGAGTAGGCATTCCGTGGCTCGGGCACACCTGTGGCTGTTGCTCGTTCTGCCAGAACCATCAGGAGAACCTTTGCGATCACCCCATCTTCACAGGCTACACCCGGGACGGAGGCTTTGCCACGCACACCATCGCTGATCGTCACTATGCATTTGAGCTGGATGAAGACGCCGACCCGGTCGCGCTCGCCCCTTTGCTATGCGCCGGATTGATCGGCTGGAGATCACTGGAGAAAGCAGGCGAGGGCAGGAAGATCGGCATCTACGGTTTTGGTGCCGCCGCCCATATCATCGCGCAAATCTGCATCTGGCAGGGTCGGGAGGTCTATGCCTTCACCAGAAGCGGTGACACACAAGCGCAGGACTTCGCGCGAGAGCTGGGTGCCACATGGGCCGGAAGCTCTGAAGACGACCCACCTACAAAGCTGGATGCCGCCATCATCTTCGCCCCGGTCGGAGCGCTCGTTCCAGCTGCGCTCAAAGCACTGCGTAAAGGTGGACGGATCGTCTGTGGTGGCATCCACATGAGCGACATCCCGCAAATGCCATACTCATTGCTATGGGAAGAACGCGAAGTTGTCTCCGTTGCCAATCTCACCAGAGAAGATGCACTGGAGTTCTTCCCCATCGCCAAACAAGCGGGCGTGAAAACCCACTGCATTCCTTACAAATTGGAGGAGGCCAACACGGCTCTGGAAGACCTGCGCCACGGCAGACTATCCGGTGCAGCTGTCCTCATCCCATGAGCCCAGACTACACCAGTCTCGTCAGGTTCAGTTAGGCCTTGTGCCCACCAGCATATCCGCTGCGTTTGGCAGGTGACCAACCTTTCAATGAGCCGTCTGCTGGTTTGAAAATTTCCACCAGAAGCGGGTAGCATGGTGTCTTGTCATCGGAATGGCTGCTGCCACAGTCCCCGCCCGGACAGGTGGAAAGCGCACCCAAGAGATCAATCTCGGCAAAGAACTCGATGAAGTCACCCGGCCGCACCGGGCTCGCCTTCATGAAATACTGATGCGTGTCACGGGTGAAGCCGGTGCACATGAACACGTTCATCACATCATGCACATGCGGCTCAGCGCCATCCAGAGACAGCCCGCGCGCATCGGCCAGAGCGCGGGTCAGATTGGAATGGCAGCAGTGGTTATAATCCACGTTCTTGAGCATGTGGTTGGTGTAAGGATCACAGCGCGTGCCAATCACATCATGAACGCCAGCGCCATCTTCATCCCAGCCATACCAGTCCAGAGTATCCTGTGTGATCGTCGCCATCGGGCGTAGATAAGGCATGTTGCTCCAAAGGCGATCACCCGTGGAAAGGTGAGAAGCATGCAGCTGGCGAGTTTTACCGCTGAAGAAGCGCTCGTTCAGGTCATTGGCGTTCCAGAGGTTCAGATCACCTACCTGCGGGCCTTCAACACTCACAATGCGGAAAAAATGCCCGGCTGGCACATGAAAATGGCCCCCATCACGCGGTGGTACAACAACCTCATCCACCTTTTCTAGGCTCTCTTTTGCCTGCTGATAAAGCTCGGCATCAAAAGCGGGCAGGTGGTCCACTTCGTAACAGACAATCGGATT
Source organism: Pseudovibrio denitrificans JCM 12308 (assembly GCF_001310815.1). GTDB lineage: Bacteria > Pseudomonadota > Alphaproteobacteria > Rhizobiales > Stappiaceae > Pseudovibrio > Pseudovibrio denitrificans. The sequence continues at coordinate 114,403 of NZ_BAZK01000001.1, read as the reverse complement.
TTTTGACCGGCGGTCATCAGATGGGGCAGGAACATCTGTAGAGATCGAGCGGGAGGCAAGTTTTGTCATAAGCCAATGTCCTAAAAACCAGTAGGAATTATTGGTCTGATTGAACCCTCCGGAGCTCAATTAATATATTGATTTAATTTCATTGATCCCTTCAGTCCTAAACCTTTCGAAGGGGGCAGGCACCACAAAAAAGATAGCTGCACCGGCAGACAGTGCAGCTATCCTCTAGGATGGCCAAGGTTACTTGGCCGGGGCGAACTTTCCAGAATACTGAGTGAGGCGCTCAAACAGAAATCTGAAAAGCTTTCTAAAACCAAGGCCGGAGCGCATCTGAAACTCCTCATAATGGAACTGGCGTAACGGGTAGTTCAGCGCTTTCAGATCGCGCATCAGGGTCTTGCGCATCACTTCCGGGCCACAGAACGCGATCGGCATCACATCGAAGTAACTACCCTGCAGAATTTTCAGCAACCGCCCGTCGATGTACTCACCCATGTCCGACTCAAACCACTGGATGTGCAGGTTCGGCAGACGGTTTTGCAGCTCTTCCAGTTCTTCCTCAAACGGGCTCTCAAGCCGGTTACGCACGCCGTAGTAAAGGTAGATCTGGCCGGTCTCTTCACCCGTCAACGTCTGCGCCCAGGCAAGGAATGGGGTGATGCCTACACCACCAGCAATCCAGATCTGATCCCGGTTTGATGCCATCTTACGGAACCCGCCATACCCTTTGCTGAGCTGCGCTTTGGTGCCAACCTGAAGCTGGTGAACACGGGAGGTGTAATCGCCCAGCGCGGAGATACAGAACCGGATCTTGCCATCTTCGCGCGGTGCTGAGGCAATCGTGTAAGGGTGCACTTCGCCCATGCCAGCCTGATCAAAGGAAACGTAGGCAAATTGTCCTGCATCGTGAGAAATGGGCTTGCCTTCCGGCTTCAGGGTCACACTGGTGATGCGCCCGTAAATCTGCACGTCTTCCACCTCATAGGTCTTGGTGCGACCGACCATGCCTTTGTAGGTCAGGTAAGCGAAGGACGCGATACCGGCAAAACAGAAGCCAGCCACATAAAGTCCCACCGGATCACTCCACGAAAACACATTCGGGATCATCAGGTAGTGCGCGGCAGCAAGGGCAAAGAAGATGCCGATCAAACGGTGGGTCCAGCGCCAGATGTTATAGGGAATAAACGTCGCCAGAGAACCAAGGCCCAGGATCAGAATGCCGTAAAAGCCAATCTCACCCAGCTCTTTGGCCAATCCATCCGTCTCACCACCCTTGGAAATCGCATCTGCATCAATGCTGTCATGAAGAAAAGCAGCTGCGATTGCCAGAATGGCCAGCCATTTGTGCAGCACATAAACCCGGTCGAGCGGCCCAAACACAGCCTCAACACCTTTCATGCGTGTGGCCATCACCTGCAAAAGTCCCATGAAGATCAGGGAGACCATGCCAAGGTACTGGCTCAGCAAAACACCATACTCAACCTGACCGCCAAACTGAGAGAAGATCATCAGGGGAGGCAGGATACTGGCAAAGATGAAGAAGAGGCCAAAGGGTTTCATTCGGGTACGCTCGATCTGTATTGACGATGCGCACTCAGAAGAAACGAACTATGAAAGATGACTGATATCGTTGGGGGACATCACGCACCTTTCATAGCCCAAAAACTCCGCCGTTGTTTGTAAACGCAGCCTCGGAGTAGGTTTCTTTCTGAGTGCACCCCCTAAAATCACTAGGAAGCTGAAACCTACCTGAAGTTTGCGACACTACTTTTTCAGCTTGAGCACAAAACGTGCCCCGCCAAGGCGTTCACTCTTGCCAAGGGAGATCTCGATCCCATTGCGGCGACACAGAGTTTGCGTAATGGAAAGGCCAAGACCGGCCCCGGAGCTGGACTGCCCCGGCATGCGGAAGAACCGCTCAAACACCTTCTCACGGTAGTCTTCTGGAACGCCCGGTCCACTGTCTTCCACACTCAGCTGAATATGGTCTTCAGTGCGGTCCAGCACCACAATCACTTGCCCGTCATTTGGTGTATGGCGGATGGCGTTGCCGATCAGGTTGTTCAGCACAGCCGCCAGATCCTCAGGGTCAACAACAGCTTCCACGTGTTCGGACTGAAGCAGCTGAAGCTCCACGTTCTTGTCATGGGCAGCATGAGCTTGCTGGGCAAGGCTTTCCTGAAGCACCGGCAGCAGATCCTGTTTTTTCAGTTCTTTCGCATCCTGACCCGCCCGCGCGTGTTCCAGCAGCTTGGCCGCCAGATGGGTGGCACGGTCAACACCCTCAATGATGTTGTCAAACCGCAGCTTGGTCGGTTCATCCAGCTTGTCCCGCTCAATCACCTGACACTGCGCTTTCACCACCGTCAGCGGTGTTCGGATCTCATGGGCCGCATCATCAATGAACCGTTGTTCCCGGGCCAGATACTCTTCAATCCGGTCAAACAGCATATTCAGCGAGTCCACAATCGGCACAAGCTCATCCGCCTGCTTCTCAGCGGTGATTTTGCCAAGGTTCTCCGGCTCTCGTTCTGCCAGAGTTTCAGAAAGCGCGGTGAGGGGGCGTAGACCCCGTTTGACGATAAACACCGTCGCAATAATGGAAAAAACCAGCACCAGTGCCAGCGGAATGGAAACCGTGGCGACCGTCTGGTCTGCAAGCTCAAGGGCCTCATCAAACACGACGCCGATAATGTACTGCTTGTCGGTCTTTAGTCCCGGAAAACTCCAGACCACCCAGCTGTCACCATCGTACTCGATTTCCTGCCCACCGGGCCTCAGGTATTTGGGCAACTCTACTTTGTCGGATGATCTGTAAATGTCGTTGCCGTCTCCATCGCGGATGATCACGAAGTAATCATTCAGTTCATGATGATCATCCAGAAGATTAGGAGAAATGGCGTCCCCCTCCAGCTGCGCAATCGCGCTGACAAGCTGAAAGGCCTGCGCATCATGGGTCTCGTAAAGCTCTTCCTCTGTCAAATTATAGACAATGGCAGAAAAGACGCCCCAGACCACAAACAAAAGCGGGATCAGAAAGACGAGGATGCGACTGCGGATGGAGGAAAGTTTCATGCCGGTATGTCCTCATCAACGATATAGCCCACACCGCGGATGGTCCGGATCAGCTTGGACGTGGTTTTACGGCGGATCTGCGAGACATAAACCTCAAGCACATTGCTCTCCGCATTCTCTTCCCAGCCATAAAGCTTTTCCATGAGATCAGACTTGGAAACCACACGGCCTCGCCGCTCCAAAAGGATGGTCAGCAGGCGGAAGGCAAGGGGCTGCAGCACCACCTCCGCCCCGTTGTAACAGGCTTTCTTCTGGTCCAGATCCAGCGTCAACGCACCATGCTGCAACAACATGCGCGTGCGCCCCACAGAACGGCGCACCAGCGCACGGCAGCGGGCCAGCAGCTCTTCCATGTCAAAAGGCTTGGTCAGATAATCATCGGCGCCCAGATTGAGGCCATCAATACGGTTCTTGGTGGTCTCCCGCGCGGACAGGATCAAAATCGGCACGTCCGCCTTGTCATCGCGCACAGCGCGCAAAAACTCCAGACCATCCTGACCGGGCAACCCCAGATCCAGAATAACCAGGTCGAACTCTCCGGTTCTCAGAGCGTCTTCTGCCAAAAGACCATCATCGACCCAGTCCACTATAAATTCATGACGTTCCAGAAACGCTTTGATTGCGTCGGCGATCAGCCGCTCGTCCTCAACCAGCAATACGCGCATGTGTTCCTTCCAGCACGGTAATGTGCACCCTGTAATTGCCTCAACTCTTTCACATCTACAAAAAACATGAAACTGAATTGTGCCTGAAGAAACCGCATAGGCTGTTACAATGCCAAGGTAAATGGAGAAGTGCTGGCGAGCTGGCTTGTGTCAGACGCTAAACACTCAAAGCCGACTGTGCGCACAACACTTCCCGGATGAACCGGTCTATGCCCCGCGGCGGGTGCCCGCACATCTGCTCTACCGTATCCGTGGTAAAATCGCCCCAGCCACTGCGATAGGCCTGCGCATAATCCCGCGAGATCCCGGCGATCCATTCATCCCACCCGGCACCAACGATACCCTCGTAAACATCCTGCGGTGAAACTGGAACATAAGAAATGGCGCGGTTCAGCTCCGCACTTAACGCCTGCGCCACATCAAAGTATGAGAGGCTTTGAGGTCCCGTCACTTCATAAATGTTTCCATCGAACTGATTGCTAAGCACACACTGCGCCGCGCATTCAGCCACATCACGCGTATCAACCATCCCCATCTGAGCGTCTCCCGTTCCAAAGAAGAAACTGTCTTGCTCAGATATGGTTTGAGCGGCCAGAAACATGTTCTGCATGAAAAGGTTAGGCCGCAGGATCACATAGTCCAGACCAGACCTGATGATCTCCTGTTCAGTTTCCCCGTGAAGCACCGTGTTGGCCGTCGGCCCATCGGGAGCCGCTTTGATTGCTGAAATGCGCACCACCTTGCGCACGCCGCAGTCTTTGACCGCTCGCAAAGCATTGGATGCCTGTACCGCTGCATCAGGATTGGCCGAGGTAATCAGCACCAGCGTGTCCACGCCGGTCATCGCCTCACCAAGCGAAGCCTGATCCATAAAGTCACCGTAATAAGCCTGCGCGCCCAGCGAGGTGACCAACCGTTCATTCTCAGCACTGCGAATGAGTGCCCGCACGTCCCACGGGGTGGACCGCAACACTCTGAGCAGATGTGAGCCAATGGTGCCATTGGCGCCGGTAACTAAAACGCTGTTGCTCATGACGATGCCTCCGTCCAAACGGCCAGTTCATTGCCATTGGGATCAGCAAAGTGAAACCGCTGCCCACCGGGGAAGGAATAGATCTCCTGAAGGATCTTCCCGCCAGCCTCGCGCACTGTTGCCAAAGTGCCAGCAAGATCCTTTGCATAAAGCACCACCAGCACGCCGGGTGCCTGAACCGGAGTGCCGCTTTCGCCGTTAAACCCGCCTTCAACACCGGCACCTGAAAAGCTGATGTAGTTCGGCCCCCAATCCTCAAAGAGCCAGCCAAACACGGAGCCGTAAAAGCTCTTGGTCTCCTCAGTCTTGAGCAGAGGAAACTCAATGTAATTGATGGATTTATCCTGATGTTCCATCTCATAAGTCCTTTCATTCTGTGAGTGGAACTATTTTACTATTCTTGTCTATTTGGTAGTATCACCTCAATTGGAAAGCATATTTTCAAATACAGGAATATAATGCAGGATCTGAATGCCATCGCCATCTTTGCAGAAGTCGCCAAAGCAGGCAGCTTTTCTGCCGCTGCAAAGAACTTGCGGGTGCCTCTTTCTACGGTAAGTCGCAAAGTCTCGGAGCTGGAAGCGCAGCTTGGCACCAAACTGCTGGAACGCACCACGCGTCGCATGCGTCTGACCGAGATTGGTGAGCAGTTCTACAAAACCTGCCTGCCGGGTCTGGAGCTTTCAGAGCCGCTGATAGAGTGGTCGAGCAACGCCAGTCGCTTTGTCGGGCGATTTGAAAGTGACGATCCCGCCCAATCTGGCCGAAGCGCTCTTCATCCCCGTCATCGGCCAGTTCCGCCTGCAATACCCTGAAGTCCGCGTGCAGATGATTGTTTCAGAGCGCAATCTTGATTTTATCGAGGATGATGTGGATCTGTCGTTCCGTGTCGGTCCCAAACCAGATTCTGGCCTGACCCTCACCAAACTGGCCACCTACCGCCATGTGCTGGTGGCATCGCCCACCTACATTGCCGAGCATGGTGTGCCGGATCATCCCGATAAGCTGCCGGAACACGCGCTGATCGGGTTTGGCTTCTGGCAAAAGCCTGAAGTGTCCTGGAGTCTGAGCCGCAAAAATGAGGAACGGGTGATCAGGTTCACCCCGGAAATCGGCATCAACGATTACGCAGCCATGCAATCTGCCATCAAGGCAGGTTTGGGGATAGGGGAGCTGCCATCCATCCTCTGTCAGGACGCCTTGGCAAAACGTGCTTTAGTGGAAGTTCTGTCGGACTGGACATTCCCGGAAATCGACCTGCACGCCATGCACACCGGTAAAGAAAACCAGTCCCGCATCGCACGCCTGTTTCTGGAAGCCTGCATCAGTAGGATCCGGCCCCAACTCCGGCAGTTTTCTTAGGAACAGCTCCTAGTAAGAGCCGTAGCGCACCAGTTGGCTGAAGGCTTCTACAATCTCGTCAACACTGTCGTCGACCGGTTTTTCAAAGGTATCAATCACAAGCCGGTGCTTCTTCCAGGCTCATAACGCCGCCGCTTCACCGCATCCCAGGTGGGCAAGGTCATCGCAGAAATGTCGTTGGGCCGGTTCTCAACGCGTGTCTTGTGCTCCGCCTCATCTGAGCAGATCACCTCAATATTCATGGCTTTCACTTTGGCGCCCAGCGCGGCTTCCATCCAGATGTTGCGGGTGATCTCAATCGGGTTCACCGCGTCTGCAATCACGTTGTTGCCAAGGAGTAGATTATCTTTGGCAATGGCTGCTGCCACCACATACCCGGCGTCTTCCGCAGGTGAAATGGCGAGAACCGAGGTCTTGAGCGCAGCCTCGATGGAATCGATACGAAGATGAACAGCCTGAAGGCGGGGTGCCAGAGCCTTTGCCAGTGTTGTCTTTCCAACGCCCGGCAGCCCTGAAAATACGAATAAGATAGCCATGGCAGGCTCTTAACAGCCTAAGGTTTCACGAGGCTTTCCTTACAACCCCTGTGCGGATTGGCCTCAGGCGATCCCGCGCACTTCCATCGGCGTCTTGCCTGTCCAGCTCTGAAACGCCCGGAAAAACGAACCCGTATCTTTGTAGCCCAGCAGATAGGAAATCTCTGGAATACTCAGATCACTGCGCACCAGATAGTGCTGGGAGAGCTCAGAGCGGGTCTCGCTCAGGATATCCTGAAAGCTCTTGCCTTCTTCCTTCAGCTTGCGCTGCAACGTCCGCTTGCTGGCATTCAGGCGCTGGCTGATGACTTCAATCGTGTTTTGCCCCGCAGGCAGACTTTCCAGCAGCGCGTTCTTCACACGGCGGGACATTTCGTCAGACGAACCAGAGCTTTTCAGCTTCTGGCGCAAACCATCCTCAAATGTATCCCACATGCCCTCCATCTGCGTGATCAGCGGGCGGGTCGCGTCCTCCAGTGAAAGGGTGATGTGGGCAACGGGAGCAGGGGTGGCTTTCACGCCGCACTCAGCCTCAACCGCAGACCAGTCCAGCTTACCCACCGGACCACCCACACTCAGCGGCACAATCGGCTCGCCAGTAAAGGTGCGGCTGCAATTGGTGAAATAGATAATCTCAAACTGCGCCAGAATTTCAGGAAACGGCTCGCTCGGATCACTGGAGGTGAACAGGATGGAGACCGTACTGTCCGTCCGCTCCACCTCCAATCGGATAGGCGCAATCAGCGGCTTGAACAGCGCCAGACGCTTCACGCCTTCCTCAATGTTAGGGCTGCAGGAAAACGCAAACAGGTGCGGCACAAACGAGCCTTGCTTGACCGTGCTGCCCAGCTTTACTGCAAGATCATTGCCGCCATATTCCTGATAAAGAGCCTCCCAAAGTGCGAAATACTGCGCCTGGGTGATGCCCTTGGCCGTAGGACCAAGCTGCTCAATGGAAACGCCGGCACGACGCATCACCCGGTCCACAGGCAGATCAAGATATTGGATCACTTGCGCCATCATGGCAGCGCCAGGGTAAAGGTGTGCGTGTTTCGTCATGTCCGGCTCGGTCTTATTGATTGTTGCCACTCTTTCATCTCGAAATTTTGCCAGCTAGGCCAGTGCTAAATTCAATAGTGGCGCGAAATGGCAGTACTTTGGCGTGATTTGGCACTATTTTGGCGTGATCCGCTAATGAAAGCCAACAGAGCCGATGCTAGGGATTAATACCGATCATTCGTTTCAGGCGTAAAAAGCAGAAAAAGCGCACGCGCACATAACACTGCCCCATTCAAAAGTGCCTGAGATTATTGCTGAACCCAGCCAACCGCTACGGATCAAAAAAGGAAATTTTTTGATGGCAATTTCTTTAAAACTCAATGGCCAGACTCATAGTGTTGAAGCCGAACCGGGCACCCCGCTTCTTTGGGTGATCCGCGACGAACTCAAGCTCACCGGCACAAAATTCGGGTGTGGTGTTGCCTCTTGCGGGGCGTGCACCGTTCACATGGATGGCGAACCGGTTCGCTCCTGCCAAACCTTTATTGAAGATGTTGAAGACGCAGAGATCACCACAATCGAAGGCCTGAAGTCCACCCCGGCCCAGGCTGTTCAGCAGGCCTGGACAGAACTTGATGTGGTTCAGTGCGGTTACTGCCAATCCGGCCAGATCATGTCCGCCGTTGGTCTTCTCAGCGAAAACGCCAAGCCAACACTGGAAGAAATTGACGATTACATGGATGGCAACGCCTGCCGCTGCGCCACCTACCAGCGCATCCGCGCTGCCATCGTTCGTGCATCAGAAATCATGGAGGCTTGATATGAGCGTTTTGACCTCTCGTCGTGGCTTCCTCAAAGGCGCAGCAGCATCTACCGCAGCCGTTCTCGTTATCGGTGTTGCTCCATCCGGCGCCATGGCCGCTGGCAGTGCAGCTGAGACCACCATGCTCAACCCGTTTGTGAAGATTGCAGCTGATGGCACCGTCACCGCCATCGTCAAGCACTTCGAAAAAGGGCAGGGACCGGCAACCGGCCTCACCACCCTGATTGCCGAAGAGCTGGGCGTCAGCATGGATGCGATTGAGTATGAGTTCGCACCGTCCAACCCGAAGCTTTACAACAACACCGCGTTTGGTCCTATTCAGGGCACCGGCGGCTCTACCGCCATGTTCAACAGCTTCCAGCAGTACCGCAAAGCAGGCGCCGCAGCCCGTGAAGTTCTGCTTCAGGCTGCCTCTCATGCATGGGATGTGCCGGTCGCACAGCTCACGCTGGAAGATGGTGTGATCTCTGGAGCAGGCAACAAAGCGCCGATTGGTGAGTTCGTTGCTGCCGCAAGCACGCTGACAGCGCCTGAAGAACCACGCCTGAAAGATCCATCCGAGTTCAAGCTGATCGGCAACGCCAATGTCCGCCGTAAGGACACGCCACCAAAGATCAACGGCACGGCCATGTACGCCATGGACATGCAGCTCGACAATCAGATGGTCGTGGTCATCAAGCGCCCAACCCGCCGCGGTGGTACGGTCGCTTCCTTTGATGACAGCACAGCCAAGGACGTCAAAGGCTTCATCCGTGCAGCCACTCTGCCAAACAAGGCAGGTGTTGCGGTTTATGCCGAAAACACATGGGCAGCTCTGCAGGCCCGCGAAGCGCTGGACGTCACCTTCGACAATACCGCCGCTGAACGCCGCAGTTCTGAAGATGTCTATAAAGAGCTGATGGCCGCAGTAAACACGGCGCCGGAATACAACCTGACCAAAAACGATCAGGCTGAAATTGCCGGTGCCATCGACAAAGCCGACAAGGTGGTGGAAGAGACCTTCTACTTCCCTCTGCTGGCTCATGCGCCAATGGAACCGCTGACCTGCACCATTGAAGCGACGGAAGATGGCGGCGTGATCCTGCATGATGGTGCCCAAATGCCAACATCACCGCACGCAGCTCTGGCTCAGATCTTCCAGCTGCCAATGGAAAAAGTGCAGATCAAAACCATGTTCGCAGGTGGCTCTTTCGGTCGCCGCGCAACACCAACGGTTGATTATCAGGTGGAAGCCGCACTGGCCTTCGTCATGACCGATCGCACCCGTCCGGTGAAACTGGTCTGGTCCCGCGAAGATGACATCACCGGCGGCTACTACCGTCCGGCCTTCGCACACAAAGTCCGTGTGGGTCTGGATGCTGATGGCAACATCGTCGGCTGGGATCACCGCGTCGCAGGCCAGTCCATCTCTAAGGGCACACCGTTTGAGGCGTTCTCCGTTCATGATGGTGTCGATCACCTCTCCGTAGAGGGTGTCACACCAACGCCGTACTCCATCCCAGGCATGTTCGCCGGTCTGACAGACATCAAACCAGCAACAACCGTGCTCTGGTGGCGCTCCGTGGGCCACACCCACACCGCTTATGTGATGGAAAGCATGATGGACGCTGCAGCCGTTGCCGCTGGCCGTGATCCGGTCGAGTTCCGCCTCGCGCATCTGGCTGGCGACACGGCAGATCAAAAACGCCTGACCGGCGTTCTGAAACTAGCCGCTGAAAAAGCGGGCTGGGGCAATGCTGAAAACGGTCGCGCCCAGGGTGTCGCGGTACACAAATCCTTTGGTAGCTATGTAGCCGAAGTGGTCGAGATTTCCGGCGATACTGAAAACGGCGTGAAGATCGAAAAAGTCACCTGCGCTGTCGATTGCGGCATCCCGGTTAACCCGGACGTGATCAAGGCACAGATGGAAGGTGGCATCGGCTACGGCCTCGGCCACGCCATGCGCGATGAGATCACGCTGGAGGACGGAGAAGTTATCCAACAAAACTTCCCGGACTACGAGCCACTCCGCATCGGGGATATCGGTGAGATCGAAACCCACATTGTTCTCTCCACCGAAGCACCAACCGGTGTCGGTGAACCGGGCACACCACCATCCGCTCCGGCACTGGCAAACGCCATCGCCGCAAAGGGCCCACGTGTGACCGAGTTACCAATGAACAAGGCTGGCGTCACCTTCGCTTAATAGCCAAAACAATCAGGAAAGGCGGGCCCGGAGTGATCTGGATCCGCCTTTTGCATTTCAGCGCAGAAAAAACGTAAAAAACGCAGATCAACGCAAGTTGCGCACATAGCAACGCAAACGCCAGCCTGATCATTCTTCACCTCACAAAACACAAAATGTGAGCTGCGCATCTGTTGATCCCGTTTCTTCAAATAAATCAGCGCCCATTCATTTTGTGAGAAATGATTTTGCCCAACTCATGAAACCTCTTCAGCTCACACTGTGAACCGTCAATTGTCACAGTTTGAAAGCTGACCGCGCTCCATGTTCCCCTTAAACGCGTGGGGCAATGCTCCCGATTTCTGTCCTTAACACCGTAATGGACAAGGCTTTTGGGAGTTGCGCAATGGACTTTGAACAACAGGCCTGCAAAGGCCTCTATCTGGCGCCAAATACGGGCGATAATGCAGGTGGTTTCGCTTTTGTCGTCAGTAAGATAGCTTTGCGCAAAGTAAAACTTCCCAAACGCATCTCGCTAAAAGACGCACTCACCAACAAAGCTTATTCAGGTTCATTCATCTACTGCCCGGATCCATTGGACTGCGATCATAAAAAAGATCAGCAGCAAACATTGGTTTCCGGTTTGCATGAATACCTTGAAGCTATGCGCATCCCACGCGGTTTCATGTGGCTACCCAGAGCCTCTACACCGCTTCCCATTCCCGAAGGCTACCAGCACCAACGCCCAGCGTTTTTCTCCATCAACACCGCTGGTACCGAGACAACAAGCAGCCTGTCTTACCCGCTCGCCCCAAACCTCACCATCGAGTTCTACTCCGCCGCCTATATCAAGGTCTCCGAGGATGAAGAGAATTTGCAGCTCTCAGAAGCCGCCATTCAACTGGGGGGATATCTGAGCCCCGACACAGGGTCCGTAAGCAAGGCCGACATCCGCTGTTCTGGCCCAGATCGCGGGGCCATCGTCTTTGATGCTGATTTTGAGCGGGACGCGCTGCACGATCAATGGAATTTGGGTTTTCAATGGGTTGCAAGCGATCCCAACACCAAAACCGGCCTCAATGGCCAGCGCTTTGCCTTGGGAACTGGCGACAACGGCGAGCGCGAACCGCTCCCTATGCGGCTGGTGGTGGACGTCACCGATGCGTTGAACAACTATCCCACCCATAACCGCAGCGATCCCAACCGCTGCGCTTTCTACTTCCGCCCGGAGGCTGAAACGGGTCAAGGCCCAACCCTCAACAGCTTCTACCGAACCACCTATGGCGCCACTGTTGCCCTGACAGCCATCACCGGGGATAGCTTTGAAAGCACAGGCAATCCGGCAGGCCTAATCCTCACACCCAGCTATGAAGAACCCTCGACACTTCATAGCTTTATCGCCAGTCCGCAGGGAGATTTCCTCGTCTGCGCCCCAGCCGGACAGGGAACAACCAAGGCCCGCATCATGTGCGGCCTCGGCGGAACCGAGTTTCTGGAGGTGCCGGGGAATGATGAAGATCTCGCATCTGGCGCACGCCTGCGTTTCATCCCAAACCAGCCCGCTTATGCCCCCGTCTTCCCCTTGCCTAAATCCTCCCCAACTGGCCGCCCAGCCCCCAAAGGGGCACCTCTGAAAGGAAGCTACAAGACATCCTATGTGGAGGTCTTTCCAGCCGGGTCTGCTGTGGAGAGTATAGGGGATCCAATCACATATGTCGCCCAGCCCCACGGCAGTGCCCTGCATGGGTACGATGATGAAATCTGGCAGGAAAACAAAAGCTTGCTGGGCACTGTTAGCCCTGCCTACACCTTGCCTCCGGATGATACGCTAGCGTTCCCCATGTTCCCGTATAGCGGTACGGATGAGGGCGATCCCACGTACTCCCAATGCGATGTGGCGCTCTTCGAAAAGAGCATCATTGCCCCGACACGGCGAAAGGTGATCGCAGCACTTACCAGCGGTCAATCCAACACCAACATATCTGAGGTGCAAGACACAGAAGCTGAAGCCACCTTAACGACCCCGCTCGGCGTCATAGCAACGCTGCAATCACCAACAGACGCAAACCACTGGAAAGAAGTCAAACTTGCGCAGATCAAAACGCCGACAAGTTCTGAGTTCGCATTCAAGGAACTCAGCCCAAAGCTGATAGAAGCCTTTCAAACCAATCAGCTTTTTCTGGTTGCGGCAAATCCGTCAGAGCTGGGAGAGGCGGGGACAACATTCCTCAATACTCTCAATATCGAAGATTGGCTGATCGAAGCCGATGTCGGCAACTCTCCTGACTTCGGCGACTACGCCAACATATTGATCATTAAAGGTATTCGAGGTCCACTCTACGATCCAAAGGGTGATCCCAAAGACAACCTGATCTCCAACCCACAAAAATGGACCCAAAAGGAAACCTTCGCCGCTCCAACAACAAACCGAGACGCCACACCAAATCCGGCCCAGCTGGTCAACGTCTCCTCCTGGTTGCAGGACTACTTCAAGGCCGCACAAGATAATCCCGCGACAGAGTACTTCGAAGACTTCAATCAACTGGCCGCCGATCCCAACTGGACCGGCGTGCTTATGCTACGCGCGCGTATCAAATCACCACCTGAGCAACTCGCTGGTATCGTCGCTGGCGTGCGTGATCCGGCAAAATTTTATGCCCACCACCTCGCCATCCGCATCAACCAGATCAAGACTGGGACAGATGGTGAGAAGATTGCAATAAAGAAGCAAAGCTCAGTGTTTGGCTTGATTTACTACGAGGACCCCGACCTCTTGGTGCCAAAGGGGGCGGCAAGCCCGGAGCCAGTTGTTCCCTCATCAAACCGCACCTACGATTTCATCCTGCTCTCGCTGAAGGTGCTTTTTGAAAACTCTGCCATCAAGAAGTTCTCCTCCTTCGCTCAGCTCTCCCTAAACAAGGTCTTCGGCAGTGAAGTCATCAGCTCGCAGCCGGTTATCCCCGCAGGCAAAGCAAAGCCCAAGGGCAGCCAGTACAAATCCCTGATCATGAAAGCCAGCTATCAGGACAACAACGGCCACCCATCCTACACCATGGCCGCCCCGCAGCCCTACCGCTTTAAAGTCAACAACAACATCCTCCAGCAAACCGAGTTTACCTCCGCCAGAATGAACACCATTTCTGGTCACGACAAGGAACAGAAAGCCCAAACCGAACCACTTATCCGCTTCGTATTTACTGGCTTTCTAGACTTTGCAATCCTGAAAGCCGATAAAAAGCAGCAGGTTGATCTGTTCTCCTATGGAGCCGAGAAGGAGCAGATATCAACCAGACAGGCCTTGGCTTTGGCAATCTATCCCTTCAAATGAGCTTCTCTCAAACCAATCCCTATGAAAGCCAAAAGATCATCTGGGTCAGTGATCAGCTGACCTTCGATACCAAGAACAGCACTCCGCGCAGCAGCAGCTTGGTCGATACTATGCCTTTGCAGTTGAAAGGTTTTGTCAGCTCAACCAGTTCAGACAAAACGCCCGCCTCTCTTGGCTATCTGGACGTGATCACCAACGCAAACCAGCAAGGCCTCTCAAAAGACTGGAACGCTTTGCAGTTCGAAGTCAGCCTAGGTACCGCAGGCGACCTTGCAGGCAAACTGGGCCTTTCCGCAGATTTCCTGCTCGCTTGGTCACCAGACTCCACTGGCGACACCTACAAATCCCAGAGCGCCATCCATATGCCGGGCTCTTCCAATAGTGCATCTCTCATCAGCCTGCAGAACGTTCTGTCCATGTCCTACGGCCCAATCCAGCTGCTCTATACGGAAAACCCCAACAATCATGAGAGCGATCCGAAGAAGCAATATATGTTTGTTCTCAACGAGATCGCCCTGAAGTTCCTCGGCCTCGCCAAGATCCCACCAAGCGGTGCCACGTCCTTCTACCTGTTCTCTGAGCCTGATGAGAACAGCAAAAGCTCTGATGAGACCACAGGTCTGGCCTGGTACGCGGTCTACAACAACGAGCCGCCCGAAAACTGCAAAACACCCGCAAAGAAATAGCCTGAAACGTCAACCATCAGTGGTGCAGGAAGATGAACGAGCACAGCCCAATCGAACCCTTCGAGCCCGCCGTCCTGCCGCAGGACGAAGCCCTGTCGTCCGATCTCACCAGCCTGATCCAGCAGTTTATGTCAGCTGCCGATGACCTGAACACCTCACTCTCCAGCAGTATCATCGCTAAACTCACAAGAGTTCTGAAGGGCAAGAAGCTGCGATATTTTGCTTGGCAAGATGAGCGGTCCGGCAGTGTCGCAAACACAATCAACATACTCCGCTCAATGATTTCCCTTGGATTTCAGATAGATGTCGAGCTGATCTACAACAGCGCCCAGAAAACACTGCTGCAAAAACTTGCCGAACTGCTCCCCGGTTTTGACCCGGCAACCCGCGCCCCATACACATTAAACGGCATCACAATAACGTTCTTCGCTTATGAGGAAACAACCGTTGGCGAGATCACCCATCGCCAGGTGCGCGGCCTGACCGGCAAAATGCCTCTCTGCCTGTGCGGCGGTGGTGACATTCCCAACATCGACAACACAAGCATCGCAATAGCCGTAAAGTGCGATTACTTCGTCCTGCTGCAACCCTATCTCTGGACAGCCGAAAACAGCACAAGCAACTCAAAAATCATCCTTCCAGGCCTGAAACGCTCCATAAACCTGGATGACCAGCTCGTCCTGCAAGGCAATCAGTTCGCCTATCGCAGCTTCAAACAGGATCTGTCCGCCAAACCCAACTGGACAGCGCTTCAGAAAATCCCGAAGGTCAATAAAAAGGCGCTAAGTGCTGCTCAAAACATCACAAATGCCATTGGAAAGTCAGCGCAAAACGACATTGAGTTTTTTCCCGTTGCCAGCTTGCCCAGCTCCTCAAGAGACAAAACCTCTCTGGTAGGCAGTGCAGAAGGGATCGCCTTTGAGCTGATCGCTGCTGCCACGTTGCTGCAAAAGCAAAAGGCCTTCTCAAAAAAGACAGTTGTCATCGCTATTCTGGACGATCTCTCCGACTCCACATGGGAAACACTGGGGCACTATTTCCCGGAAAAACCCGCGTCTAATCAGAGCACTGCCAACTATCTAGATGAGCTGACAAAGAATGTGAATGCCTACTGCAAAGCGCAGCAACTCTTCCGAAACACCTCAGGCTCAGACACTGGGATCTACTTGAACAAGGATCTATCTGGCGTGGCTGGTAAAGCGTTCCTGAGCAAACTGAAGCCCGGCTCAACTGTCGTCACCACACTGCAAGGCTTGCCGCCGGAAGCGATCAACCATCTGTATGCCGTAGCCACATTGCCCGGCGTTCTGCAAGGCACCAAGGCCTCCAACCTGGCGGTAAATCTGGGCAAGTCATTCTTCAAGCTGACTGATTTCACAGTAAACCCGTATCCCAGCACATTTGGAAATGGCAGCGGAAAGGCAGCCAGCAGCACATCACCAACAACCGCAGCGCTGCTCGATCTTTCCAAGAACCAGATTGCTTTGGGACTTTCAGCGTTTCAGGAGGGCTTCAAAGCCTCCATGCCGCCAAACGAGCTCGCCCAATCGATTGCTGAGATCACCACACAGTTCAGATCCGGAAAAAGCGAGTACTTCGAGTACTTTGACGGCCTCAAACAGTACTACACCGCCCCGCAAAACGATAAACTCCTACAAACACTCGGCTTTCTTGCCGCCAGATTTACCCTTGTCAAAATGGCAGGCAGCATCTTCTCCGATTTGAGCAAACTGCAGAAAACGCTTCAGGAGGCTACGAAGGACGGCAAGCTATCATTGATCCCGAATATTGTGAAAGATGGCCCGTTTCATCAGTTCCTCACGAGCATCTTAGGGGGCGGCGCTCTCAATATAGGCTCGGCAAAGGATCCGGTCTCCATCAAGTCTGTCTATCAGGCAAAGAAGCTCAGCCAGATCATCGTTAGGGGCAAAACCTCCGATTTTCTAGGCACTGAACTCACGGTCACGCTCACCGTCTCCAGCGTAGGCCGTGCCACGAAGAAGGCTGGCCAAAACTACAAGGTCCGCTTGGAAGTTGACCTGCAAAAGCTTTCGCTGCCCGGTGTGGAATGGTTTGTACTTGAGAACACCGGCCTGTTTGCAGAGTTCTCCAGCAATGGCGCAAGACTGACTGGTGGCGTGCAAACCTCGGTAGAACTTGGTGAAACGCTGGTTCCGTTCCAGATGAACTTCCCAAGCTCTGCCAGCAACAAAATGGTGGTGCAGGGGGCGTTCGCCAACGAAGCCACGCCATCGCTGAATGCGGTGTTCAGTCTCATAGGTGGAATGAATTTCGCCAACTCAATCCCGTCAGAACTCGCTGATCTGAACCAGCTAAACATCGACGGACTGCGCTTCAACTACGATTCAACCAAGAAGACCATCGAGAGTTTCCAGATCTCTCTGAAAGATAACAAGGAATGGGACCTGTTTGGAGGACTAAGCATCAAGGATCTGAGCTTTGATGTAACCGCACAGCAGCCGACAGGAAGTCGCAAGGTCAGTTGGGTCGCCTCGACACAAGCCGTGATCGGCACGAGTGATAACCCACCAACGCTTGATGTTTCCGCCACCTATCCGCAAACCACAGTCACCGCAACGCTGAACCCGGAAGGACCAAGCTTACCGGTCGAAGACCTTGTCGATGCGCTGTTGCCAAAAGGCTATCACCTCAATGTGGACGCTGATATCGCGAACCTGTCTCTGGAGTACACCCCAGGACAGAGCAAAAACAACAGCACATACTCGGTACAGGCTGGGGTGGATCTGGAAGGTTGGACGATCTCACTGGCCCCGGCAAACTTTGAGCTGAAGGACATCTACATCGATGTCAAAGGCATCGGAAACAACACCACTGGCACCATAAAAGCCTCCACAATGCTGTTTGAGGGGCTACCGCGCGTAAAGGCGGTGCCTGTGAATGTCTCAGCAACCTTCGACACACAAAACCATCTCTGGACGTTTACAGGAGAGCAGGGCGACACGCCCATAAAGATCAGCCAGATCATTGCAGCCTATCTCGGCAGTGGCTGGGCAACCGACAAGTTCGATCTGGATGTTACAGGCCTGAATATTACGTTCTCAACGGGTAGCGGAAAAACCGCTTCCAGCTACGAGTTTGGCGGCACAGTCAACTTTTCAAATAAAGGCAAGAAAAAAGTCAGCTGGCTGCCTGAAAACGTCACCTTCACCGCAAAGATCGGCAACTCTGGTGGCAACGAACTGCTGCTACCCATCAATAACGCCGGCATTCCCGTGCTGAACGAACAGGATGAGATCGTTTTTCTGGAACCAGCTCATTCACTTCCTCGCTTTGAGAAGGCTTCCAACAACAACCAATATGCTTTGCTGACCGCTGATATTGTCTGGAACAAAATCGATCTGACAGTCTTCTACCAATATGGAAAAAAGAAGTCCTCCTTTGGCATTCAATGGGGCGCTTTGAGTGCTGAGGTCGATGAGAAACAGATAGCTACGATAAAGTTCACGCAGGCAACCACTCTTGGGGGCATGGTTGAAACCTTTGTCGAATGGATGACAGGCGCCAGATTTGGTCTTGCAGCACCTTTCGACCTGCTCAATGACGTGAAGCTCTCCGACCTTGAACTCACCTGGGATCTCAAGAACGAAACAGTGTGCTTCAAGATTGATATTGGACCTATCGATCTGGTATTTGCCTCAGTTAGAGGTATCTCTCTGAGTTATAATAGGAATTCTGGTGTCTGGGTCGAGTTGGATGGTGATTTCCTTTGGCCGGTTCACAGTTTGGAAAAAAGTGCGAAACCGAAGTGGCGCGCCGATAAACCCTCAACAACCCCAAGCCCCGGTGGAGCAGGAAACAAGTATCTGGATCTGAGGCTCCTGGCAGGTGGTCAGCATGTGAATGTCAAAGGGCTGCAGCAAGTCAATACGGTGCAGCAAGCCGTTGATATTCTTGGCTGCCTTCATGAGCCATCCGCAGACAAAATCCCGAGTATTGGCTTCGATGGAAACATCAACTGGCTGTTTGCCACAGATTTTGGTGTTTTGCGTATCGACTCCAGTAAAGAGCTTGGACAGGAGCATTGGGGAGAGTTGGAGAAGGGTGGAGCCAGTATGCGTTCACGCTGCAGGTTGTTCTGACCGACCCCAGTCTCTACGCTCTACACATCGCGTGCAACGGCAAAGCGGCCAAAGTATTCTCCGGCCTCGACTTTCAGGTGATCTACAAGAAAGTCTCAGAAGGGCTCGGCAAGTTCTCCGCCTCCATCCAACTGCCGGAGATTATGCGCCGCATTGATGTGGGGGCCGTTACCATCACACTGCCCACGTTTGGCATTGAGGTCTACACCAACGGAGACTTCCAGATCGATGTGGGCTTTCCATGGAACAACAATTTCTCGCAGTCTTTTTCCGTTGAGGCCATCGTGCCTCCGGGCATCCCGGTCAAGGGCGGTGGTGGGTTCTACTTCGGCAAGTTACCTGCTGCTTCAGTGAAGGGTCTACCTGTATCGAAAAATGGATTTTTTAATCCCAATCTGGTTTTCGGTTTCGGAGCACAGCTGGGGCTCGGGAAGTCCTTTGAAATGGGCATTTTGAAAGCAGGTTTCAGTCTCACGGCTTTCGGTATCCTGCAAGGCATTCTGGCCAAATGGAATGCGTATCATGACAAACACACCGACAGCAGCAACGCCTTGTCCTTGCAGGAGGAATACTTCTTCTCGCTCACCGGTACCTTTGGCATTATCGGCAAACTCTACGGCTCTATTGATTTCGCCATCATCAAAGCTTCTGTGAACATCAGGATCGAGGTCAGCGCTCAGATTAAGCTTGCGTCCTATGAACCAATCCCGATCACCATCGCGGCCAAAGTGGACGTCAGCGCCTCTGCAAGCATCGATCTTGGTCTGTTCACCATCAAAGTAAGCTTCAGCTTCTCCGCCCATGTGCACACCACTTTCACATTAGGCACGCTCCAGAACCCGAAAAATGCACCGTGGCTGGATCATCCAGCAAGTCACGAAGGTCTGCTAGCGTTACCTCTGGCAGAGCGTCTGGCTCTTTACAGTCGTTTCCCAATGTCACCAGCTGGCTATGAAGCGGAGCCCATAGAGTTCAACTGGGCCAATCTGAGAGCGGCCTCAGATCCATCAAAGAACCGTTTGGAGATCCATCTGGGCTACGGCTTGACGCTGGCCAAAGATGAAAACTGGTCGCCAGTAGCGCAGGGCCGTCCACCACAACTGCCGTGTTATGTGGCCAATCTGTTCATTGAAGCGCCAGCACCAGCAAAACCACAGGACACCGAGCACTTCGAGAAAGCCTCTGGTACGCACCCGGACACTGCCTTTGAAGCTCTGGCAAAGATGACCACACGTTGGCTGATTGCAGCCACGATGGGTGATGAAGAGGTGACGGCGAAAGAAGTCGATAGTCACCCCACCAGCGCGGTTGAGATCAACTCCATCCTGGACACTCTGAGCACTCTGGAAACCTCACCTGATGCGCTCACCGAAAGCGATATCTCGAAGTTCCTTCAGCAACAGTTCCAGCTGGATATTGCGGTGCCAGCAAGGACTGGAGAGGCACAGGCCACTTACTTCCCAATGGTACCGGACCTCAGCTTAGCGCTGAAAGTAGGCGATAAAACCACACTTTCCTATAGCTTTGCCGAGTTCAACACAATCAGCTCCAACTATCTGCAGGACTTAACAAATTACTTTAACCAGCTAGCGGTTCAGGTGGAAAAAGAAAGCGGGAAAGATCCATCTGAAACTACACCAGAAAACGCGCAAATATCAATTGCATCATACATTTATCAGAACTACTTCATGCTGATCATGAAGCAGATGATGCAAAGTCTTCTGGATGGTTTGCGCGACTTCAACTATCTGCTTGTTTCAGGCGAAACGCCAGATGGCATCGTGGCTTGGGTGAAAGGCAAAGGGGGAACCGGTTACACGCTGGCGGATCTCTTCAAGACCAACGGAACTCACCCGCTGACAAGCAACGTTGAGCTCACAATCCCAACCGCATCATTGGTGGTGCCTGCGGGCAAAACCCTCAAGCAGCTTGCTGAAAAGAACCAGCTCAACGCAGTGGTCAACGTCGCTGATCTCATCTGCAAGAACAAAGATGTCGCAGGTCTGCTGATCAATGGTGCGAAGATCACTTACACAGCATCTGATGGCACCAAAACTACCCACATCACCTCAGGCAGTGAAACCTTCTGTTCCGTGGCCAAGGCTTTGGGTGTTTCACTGGACGAGCTGAGCACCAACAGCTCAATCCCCAGCCAACCAAAACTGCTGGTTGCCGGCACAACATTGCAACTGCCTGAGTTCACACATAAGACAGGCGACACCGATACGCTCTCTTCAGTCGCTCAGAAGTTTGAGACAAAAGCCGAAGCACTCGCTCTGCCAGCAAATGGAACCATCACAGATCTGTTCGTCGTGCCTACCAGCGGCTCTACAAGCAGCCTCAGCATTGCGCATCTGCCGCAGTTCTGTGTAGGCGAACTCATCAAAGAAGTGCAGCGTACAGGCGGCATAACCCATCTGTCTGGGATGGCATCGCGCTATTACTTCCACGGCATGCGTCTGCCCACAAAAAACATCGCATCGCTAAAAGAAGGCATCACGCCGCTGAAAGAGGGCATGTGGGTTGAAAAAGATGAGGCCGGAAAACTCACACTGCCTGCAGAAGCTGGCCTGTTCGCGCTTTCAGGACAGCAGATCCCCATCCAACACCGCTCACCACCTCTTTCTCCATGCTGCTCGGCAAGCCTGAGAATGCCGATTGGATCACACTCGGCAACGACACAAACCCGCTGAAGTATCCGGTGGTAGTGCCGAAGGATGAAGAGAAACCCAGCAAAGACTACGAGCGCATTGAGGCGATCATCAAATGCGGTGCAAAAGGGTATCTGCCAGCTGGACCTTGCCAACTTTCACTGCTTGCAAGCGTTGATCAGCAGCCAAGCGCATTCCCAATCCCGCATTACATCAATTGGCAGAGCGCAGAGCCAATCCCGGTTCCTTCCAGCTCCAGCACACAGAAATCCAACTCCCAGTACCTACGCCTCTGGACACTCTCAGGAGCATTGACAGCACTGGGAGCGCAGGATGGTGATGCGCTACCACCGCACATGATCGTCGAGCAGGCCGCTCAGGATGCGGCCACTGGTAAGACAATCAAAACACCACTGGTGAACTTCGGCTGGACATCAACCATCGAGTTCTCCATCAAAAAACTGCCTCAACAGCACAAGAAGTCGGGCAATGAAGCTAACGGGGCATCAGACAATGCGCTGAAAACAACCTATGAACTGAACGGTGTCAGCTCATCCGGCACTGTAGTGCTGGAGCGTATGCTGCAATCGCTGCCTGATGACCACAGCTTTACGTCCATCACCCTGGGCTGCACCACAGGCTCTCAAAGCAGTGGAACCCATTTTGTTGGAGAGGGCGGCAGCAACGTCACTTTCGGCATCTCGCAGACGAACCTTTCTACCGTCACAAACCCGGGCGGCGAGCTTTTCCTCCAAGAGAGCATGCAAACCACAGGCCCAACGCTGCTCAACACGCCGATGAACCTTGTGAAACTGCTGTGGGAAGCAGGTATCACCAACTCGGGTGGGTTCTACCTCTACTACACCGCTGATGATGGAAAGGCAGGCCTTCCGTCAAGCATCTTCAACGAAAAGGGTGAGGCCACACTAACGCTTGTGATCATTCACGAGGACCAGCAACACCTGCATCCCTATATCAACGGCCTTGCAACAGCACAGCCATTGGCAAGTTCTGAGCCTCACTGACAGCTTCGGCCAAAGGGCAGTTGGTGGAGCATACCGTGCAACAGGGCGATACACTGGAAAGCATCGCTCGGCTCTATCACTCCAACCTCAACGCACTCATCGCCAACACTCTGTCGTTGGATAGCACTGAGATCGAGCTGGCCAAGGGCAAAACAATCCTCATAGAGCAGGGTACTTACATGGTCCCACAAGGCACCAGTAGGCCTGGAGCCTCCTTTGCCAGCATTGCCCTGCGCTTTGGCACGACCGTCGATCAACTCAAGCAGATCAACCCGGGCCTGAAAGACGAAAACCTGCCCGCAGGCACTCCGTTGCGATTACCTGCCATTGAACTGACCATTGCTGCGAAAACCCTCAGCAACGATCTGATCAAACTGACGGACCTGAAGAAAATTGCAGAGTACTTCGGCACAGAGCCGATTGTGGTCGCGGTCAGTAATGCGGAACAGGAGAACCTTCTGGTAGCAGGTCAGACCCTCACCACCCATGCGGGCCCACTGTCGGTGCAGCCGGGTGAACATCCCGGTGTTCAGGCCCTCAACGCAAAGCGAGCCAAACCGCAGCCGGTCCCATCAGGTGGCACCGGCTCGGACTACGCCAAGGCTCTGCTTCTCAACAATTACAGCCTGCTGGCTTATCAGGTGACCGAAAATCAGGACTTTAAATCGAGCAATATGGGGCTTCCCATCGGTGCCTCCGGCAAGTCCACATCACCGGATGAAAACAAAGTCAGATATGTACTGGAAGCATCAACTGGCGATGCAGAGCAGTATCATGGCGCAATTTCTTATCTCGGTCTTGTGAAAGACAAGGGAAAGGACAAGCCGCTCAATCCCTACATTGCAAACGGCAAACTGCTGCAAACCAAACTCGGCTGGAACGATTATTACGGCAACACCATTCTTTCCTCGCTGGATGATTACGCTGATCCAGCCGGAAAGCTCAGCAACAAGCCCGCACTGCAAGGGTATACAGACCAGATCATCCCGCTCTCCCAATGGCCCTCCACATCTGCTAGTTGGACTGTTGCCATGAGCAAAAATCCTGAAAAGACCTTCACGCTCATGGTCTCTTTCAGTTTCGATACCAGCCCCTTCATTCCGCAAAAGGGTCAGAACCCTTCCATTGCCCAGCAACGTGCACGTTCAGCTCTGGTCATCGTGGAAGATATGCTGACTCAGTTTGACGACCCCAACGGGTTTGCTGTGGAGGTCGACACCTCACTGGTGAGCGAGAACTATACGCTGACAGATGGCGAACTGAAGCAGCTCATTGGCTGGTGGCAGCACATTCAAAAGTTCCTTCAAAAACACAGTGCTGCGGACGGGAACGAAACAGACCCAAAATTCACCATTCCATCCCTGAAACTTCCAGTCACAACAGCGCTTTCGGATGTCCGTACTGATCAGGTCTTTGAGCTGGTGACAAAGCTCATCTTCAAACGCACCCATGGCATCGCGGTTGGAGACTATGCAGCAGATCCTCTGGCCCGTTCAGTAGCAAATACAGTCGCGATTAAAACCAATGTATCCGCGCCAAAACGGTCTGACAAAGAGCCTAAGAAGCCCAAACCAGATATCCTTGCAGAGTTCGCGGGAAACGTCGCCAAAGCCATTCAGGGGCCAGACTTCCAGATCATGGTCGCGTCCGGCATCAATCGCTATGCCCCATCTGCGGGCCTCGCTTCCAACGCCACTTGGGCAGTCAGAGTAGGGCGCCAGGAGGGTGATCCAATCTCGTTCCGCATCACTGATGAGTGCCATCCTGAACTCTACGCGGCACTGCCAGTCAGTAACACACTGATCTCCCGCAGTGCCTCCATCTATCCGTACACCAGTCTTGAGGACTTCGACTCAAACGGGTAAGTTCACGGGCACACCAGTCAAAAGCACATTCTCCAACGTAGAAATGGATGTGTGGCTCAAGCAATACTTCGACTTCTTCGACGGTCTGCTCTCGCCAAAGTACTCATCTTCCATCCTGTTCATCGATCATCATCTGCAGTCTCAGGCAGTAAAAAATGGAACGCCGAAACCCACCGGCTTTATGGAGCAACTGGCAGATCAGAAAGAAAGCCTTGCCGGGATCACGGCTAACATGCTCGCACCGATCTATCAGGACGGAGCGAGCACCCGCCTGGCCTCAGCGCAGGAAACCTTCCGCCAGTCTCTACTGAATGAGCTCTCCAACCTCTACACCACACAAGCAGCCATCTCCTTTGGTGCGGATGTAACCGCCAGCATCCCATTGCAAGGAAATGAGGAAACACCGCAGCTTTGCGGCAACATAAACCTCAACAGCATCAAAAACTGCCCGCCGCATGCTGAGGAAAAAGCAAGCTCTACAACCAGCAAGACGCTCGCCAGCCTGATCTCCTTGACCTCGCCAAAACTGAAGCTTGAGCAGGGCGAAGAGCAACCCCTCACATTCCTATTGGAAGCCTCTGAGAAACTGGGAGAGACCACAGAGTGCCTCTGTCTGGATCTTTGCTACAAGGTCACGGCTCTGGAACACCAGATCAGTCCTGTCAAAAACATCGAGGGCTATAAGGCGTCCAGCTGGTTGTCGCCAATTACAGCCGAAGACACGCCGGTGCTGGAAAAGTCTCTCGGCTCCTTCAAACTGCCAATCTTGCTGCGCAGCTTCCCCGAAACTCCGAGGATGGTCTCCCAAGCTGGCCCAGCCTTTGATAAGAAGGCCACGCAGCTGAGCAAAATCACCAGATGGGATTATGAGTACACTTACGGCCTGAACTTTCACTACTTACAGGACAAAGCCCACGGCCAGATTCAGTTCAACATCAAAGACAAACCTGCAAACGAACTCGCAGGCTTCCTTGATGCCTTCGCAGAGCTCGCCCAGTTCATTTCCGTTGCAAGCAATCTCTCCGCCATTCTGGACCAACACGTGCCTGTCATCAGCGCGGCAAGACAGGACGATGCGGCCATCGAAGATGCTGCCAGTGTCCTATCTGCGATCATCAAGATCAATGAGGACATCATAAAAGCAGCCACGGCTGCTGGAAATCTGAGCATGCTGGCGGCCCCGGCAACAAAGGAAGGGGCTGAGAGCTACAAGTTCAGCATTCTGGAGGAAAATCAGGCATACACCTCAAACAATGAAGACACAGCAGATCGATGGGTGGTCAAACTCATTTTAGAAGACTGCAACAATCTCAAAGGCCTCACTGGAGAACCCTCTGTCGAAATTCCTGAGTGGACCAGCCATCTGGCCTCAAATGCCTGCGAAAAGGGCAAGAAAACCTACACCTACTATTACACGCAGGAGAAAAAGAAGAAGATCACGTACCTAACGCAGGATATCGCGCAGTCCATCAGTGACCGGCAGGTGATCCTACCGGGGATGCAGGTACTGGCCCGACAGGATGCCATCGCCTCCATGTACATGACCCGAAATAACTACATCTTTGGCAAGATCAACGAGGGCTTTGTCTTTAAAACGCCGACAGCCACCTTCAAAAACCCGTTCCACCCAACACTCTCCAGCTATCAGCCGCTTAACATCGCATGGCTGGATGAACCGAAGGGAGAGCCGAGCAAATGCAGCCTGACACAGCATCTGAACAATCTGTTTTGCAAGCTGTTCAAAGGCGAGTTCGTCGGGGATGTTACTCTCCAGCTCAACATCGGTTATGCCTATCACCTGGCTGAGGGACTGACTGAAGAGCCGATTGATCTGCCAATTGCACTTCTGCCGCCAACCCCGATCACCATAACCACGAAAGGCAAGCCGAAGGGGAACATCATCAAGAACCTTGCCAAGTCCATCACAGCTTGGGCTGAGACGCACAAACCCTCCTGCAACAACGCCACACTAACCTTCGCGCTCAACATCATGTCCAACCTGACGGAAAATCCGATGCCCTTGCTCAACCTGCAGGATCTCTACCTCTGCACCGATGATATTGATCCGCCACTCCCGTCCTATGAAAGGCAGTTGGAAGAGGCTAGATGAAGCCGGGGAAAGCCATGCGGTGGGATGTAGCGTGAACCATGCTCGCTAGGGTGATGATGTCAAACACAGGCCGGTTGACCTTGGCTTGCAGCTGATGCGCATAAGGTGGCAGGTCAGTGCATTCCAGCACGATCGCACCAATCTCTGGCGAGCGCTCCACCATGCTTTCAGCAGCAGCCAACAGCTCGCCCGTCACTTTGCCCAGATCCATCTGCGTGCGCTCGCCGCGCAGGATCACAGAGGAGAACTCCGGCGCCTCATCCAGCCCTTGCACCACAATCGGCACATCAAAGGCACCAACACCTTCCAGATGCTTGTCCGTTAAAGAAGATGCCGAGGCCGTAATAACGCCAACAGGAGCCTTGGTCATGTGATAGGCGAGTGGCACCTGAATGAGAGATGACACAAACACAGGGATGGAAACCGCCTCAGCAATCTCCTTTTGAAAGATCGCCAGAAACCCGCAGGATCCGGTGATTGCGTGCACGCCCTGATCCTCCAGCCGCTTTGCCGCGCTGATAATCGGCTCCAGCAGCTCAGGAGAGGGATCAGCCAGCAGCTTCTGCACGGTCAAACCATGAAGGATCTCATAGGTCGTCGTAAATGGCAGGCTGGAGGGGTTCTTGATGTGCCCCGGAGGCTTCGGGAAATAGCTCTCTAGAGAAAGAACGCCGATTGAAACGCCGCAGATGTTCTGGCCACCACTATGAATGGTCATAGATTTTCCTTCAGTAGCGCGTCACATGGTAAGGTGACATGTCGATGTTTGGGGTAAGTCCGGCAACAAGGTCTGCAACCAAGCGTCCGGTTTTTGGAGCCATCATCAGCCGTAGTGGCTGTGTCCAAAGGCGCCGATGAGGTTCTGAAAACCATCGATCTGCCCAATGCACGGCAAACTGTCTGGCAGGCTGGGCCGCTGACCAGACCATGTACTGATCTGTGTTGTATTCAGATCCGGTAGCAGCTTGCTCGCAAGGGCAACCAAGGCATCCAGTCGTTTCTGATTAATCGGCGCGTCCAGTCCGGCAAACTCAGCTGTTCCCGCAACCCTGATCGCGTCTTCCATGGATGAGGCGACGAACTTCATGTCCATGTCCATCACGGAATGGCACAGAGAAACGCCCGGATTATCAAAGGAAACGTGATACCCGCGTTCCGCTTCCATTGGAATCTTGATCCCGAGAGGCTTCAAAAGCTCCGCAGACCAAACCCCCATGGAAAGCACAAGCTTGGGCGTAGAGTGCTCACCTTGCTCAGTCACATAGGTCCAGCTGCCGTCCTCTTGCGGACTGATCTTGAGCACCTTGGCCCGCTCAATGATTCCGCCCATGGCCAAAAGCTTTTCTGCAAGCACTTCGCCGATCTTGCCGGGAGATACGGCCCGCGCTTGCCCTTTGATCAAAACCGCAGCCTCAAAGTCGTGGGTGAGGGATGGTTCCAGCTTACGCAGCTCAGCCGCTCCAATCTGCTCAATCTCCGCCCCAACCGCCTTGCGCATAGCATAATCAGGCGACGACAGGTTGACCTGTGAAGCATCGCGGAAGGCATGCACATACCAACTGTCCTGCAACAGATGGTCATGGCCAGTGCCAGCCAGATGATGCCGGTAAAGCTCCACACAGTCATGATTGAGCGCAAACATGGCATCGCTGATCGGCTGAATGCGCTCTTGCCGCCCTTCATAAAGAAACCGCAGCCCCCAGAGCGACACACGCGGCAAATAGCTTGGTTTGATGCTCACCGGTCCTTGTGGGTCCAGCAACCAGCCCGGCACCTTCTTCCAGATCCCCGGCATGGATTGAGGCACCACAGACCACGGAGAGATAATGCCCGCATTCCCCGCAGAGGTGGCCTGACCGGGAGCATCCCGGTCAACCATGTGCACGCGAAAGCCTTTTTCAGCCAGTGACAGTGCAGAGCAGATGCCGACAAGGCCGGCACCCAGAATAGTTACATCAGAGGCTGTCATTGCGTGGCTTCCTGCAAAGTGCGCTGGCTGGCAAACTGCTGGATCAGCACAGGCGCGATCACCAGAAGGGAGGCCATGTCAGAACCTAAGCTCGGTGCTACCAGCATCAGGCCACCAATTGCCATCAGGACACGCCAGATGCCATTGAGCGGAGCAATGAAGTAACCCGAAACCGCTGTGGCAATGGCAAACACACCCAGCGCACAGGTCAGTGTCACTTGTAGGAACGACATCAGCGTGAAGTACTCTGGCAGCACGATGAGCATGGTCGGTGCATAGACAAACACCATCGGCACCATCAGCTTGCCGAGCCCCAGCGTGAACGCATTCACACCGGTCCGGAACGGATTAGCGCCCGCAATCCCCGCCGCTGCATAGGCCGAGGCACACACTGGTGGCGTGATCTCTGAGATAACGCCGTAATAGAGCACGAACATATGGGTGGCGAGGGCAGGCACGCCCAGCTGTGCCAATGCAGGTTGCGCTACAGCCACCAGCATGATGTAAAGCGCTGTTGTTGGCAGGCCAGCACCCATAAGGATACAGGCAATGGCAATCAGCACCAGTGACAGGAACTGCTGAATGGAAGACTGTTCGAACACCTCAAGAGAGGTCCAGTCCAGCAGCGGCGCCAGAGAAGCCGCCATATCAGCTGCTCCGTTGGTGACCATAAAGCCCAGACGGAACCCAACGCCGGTGGTGTTGATCACACCAACCACAATCCCAACCGCAGCAGAGGCAGCACCAACGGCCAAGGCATACTGAACACCCACGTGACAGCTGTCGAACAGGTCTTTGAAGCTCTGCCGCTCATTGCGATGCAAACATCCGAGCAAGGTCAGAGCACCCAAAACACCAGCCATGGTTGGAGAGAACCCTTCGCCGGAGTAAGGCGAGGCCTTCCAGAAGATAAACCCAAGCAACATCAACGGCACAGCAAGAGAGAGCGGCTTGTCGATGGCGCAAAAGCCCACCACGATACACAGCGAGATGCCGATGAATGCTGCCATGTTGGGCGAGTAACCTGAGAACAGCACCACCAGTAGCCCGATCAGCGGTAGAACGGTGAACCAGCCCTCACGCCAGACCTGCACAAACTGCGGAATCTGATCCTTAGGATAAGCTTCCAGCCCAAGGCGTTTTGCAGTGAAGTGCACGATGGAAATGACGCCGATATAGTGCATCAGGGCAGGGACGATCGCTGCAATCACGATGGTGGTGTAGGGAACCTCCAGATACTCGGCCATCAGGAAGCTCGCAGCGCCCATGATCGGAGGCGTAATCTGCCCGCCTGCACTAGCAGCCGCTTCCACACCGCCCGCAAAGTGGCCCGGATAGCCAAGCTTTTTCATGTTCGGGATGGTGAGAGAGCCGGTTGAGACCGTATTGGCGATGGATGAACCGGAAATCGTGCCAAAGAAGGCAGAGGAAACAACGGAAACCTTCGCCGGGCCGCCGGTGTAACGGCCAGCAAGGATCATGGCGTTGTCGACGAAGAACTGCCCCAGCCCCATGCGCTGCGCCACCACACCAAACAGAACGAAGTGGAATACAACGGTAGAGACCACCCAGAGCGTCACCCCAAAGATGCCTTCAAACGGGAAGTACATGTTGTTGACGAACTGACGCCAATCCACGCCCGGATGTTTCAGGATCTGGATTGGGATGTAAGGCCCAAGCAGCGCATACCCGATGAACACCAGAATGATCAGCGGCAACACAATGCCAATGGTCCGCCGTGCAATCTCCAGAACTGACAGGATTATGATCGTCCCGAAGAAAATGTCTGGCCCGGCAGGATTGCCTTGTCGCAACGCTTGCTCGGACACATTGAAGCCGAACAGATCAAACCCGCGCCAGCTGAACCACAGATAAAGCGAGCCCATCATGGCCAGAACCATGATCACCCAGTCAAACAGCGGCACATTGCCAAAGCTCAGAAACTTGCCAGGCGTATTGGCATAGGCCCCATCTGATTTGAAAAACGGAAAAGCGAGGAAAATAAAGAAGTAGAGCCCGGCAAGGTGAATGCCCATGTGAACGTAGTCAACCGGCGTGCCAAACCCTGCAGTCCAGAAGTGATAGAGCGCATAAGCAATGGTCGCCCAGTAAACCACTTTGGTCAGGAAAGGTCCGTTGTCACGGGTGTGCAGAGCCGAGTCGTACTTTTTCTCCAGCTCTTCCAGAGCCTTGTTATCAAGGTGCGATTGCAGGGGCATGAAACCCTCCGGGATATGGGGATGTGTCATGCGGTGGCACATGGCAGGCAGCACTCAATTGCTCAAAAGCAAAAGGCGCGCATCAAAACCATAGGAAGACCCACCGGTGGCAACAAGCAGCAGCGGAAGAGAGCTCCCGCTGCTGCTCAGAGTATTGCTGCTGTTAGTCGAGCAGACCAACTTCCTTGTAGAAGCGCTCAGCGCCTGGATGTAGCGGCACGCCAATGCCATCAATGCCGTCCAGAGCGGTCTTCATGGTGATCACCTTGCCCTTTGGATGGCCGTTATCCAGCAGTTTGCGTGCTGTTTTGGACCACAGCGCCTTGGTGATCTCGTAGACCAACTCCTCATCAATATTGGCATTGGTCACAAACATGCCGCTCACCGCCACCGTGTTGGTGTCATGCGTCACGCCCGGATAGGTGCCAGCCGGAATGGTGGACGGAATGTAGTAGGGCACAGTCTTGTTGGCTTGTGCGACCTCTTCATCGGTAAAGGAATAAAGATCCATGCCCTTGGTGTTGTCTAACTGGATCATCGCCGCAACCGGAGTACCTGCTGCATAAAAGTATGCATCCAGCTGACCATCCGCCGTCCGTTCTGCACTTTGTGCATTGTTCAGCTCGGCTTCATCAATATTGTCGCGGTTGACGCCGTGGTCCGCAAGTATCAGCTCAACAGCAATCTGAGTACCAGACCCTGCCTGCGCAATGCCCACACGTTTGCCCTTCAGGTCTGCAAGGCTCGCCAACTCACCACCTTTTGGCAGGACAAGATGCAGATCCTCAGGATAAAGGTTTGCAATCACGCGCAGGTCCGGTTTGGCATTGCCCTCATACTTGCCACTACCGTGATAAGCAAAGTGCAGGGTTGCTGCCCCAGTCAGTCCTGCTTCCATCTGACCCGCCTGAATTGCATTCACATTGTGTGCAGACGCGTTTGTGGACTGAGCAATCGCCACCAGATTTGGCACACCGCAGTTACCGCCCTGATCACACGGACGAGAGCCAGGTGGGTTGGAAATAGCGTTGGCAATGATGCCGCCAATCGGGAAGTAGGTGCCGCCGGCACCGCCCGTGCCAATGCGGAAAAACTTGATGTCCTGCGCAACCGCAGCCCCACTCATCATTGTGCAGGCCAGTGCCACACCTGCGAACTTACTGAAAAATCCCATGATATCCCCCCTCTAGCAAATGTAGATGTTCCCAAATAAAGATGATCCGTATTTCTGATTATTTGTGTCATGGTGGGGTAGCCTTATGCATAAAAGCAAATTCGAAATATTATGGTTATGATAGATTTTGTTTATGTATTGAGGCGCGCATGAATCTGCAGCAATTGGCGGTTTTCCGCGAGATTATGAAAACAGGCTCCGTCAGCCATGCCGCGCGCAATCTTCATCGCACCCAGCCTGCAGTGAGCGCCTCGCTCAAAGCGCTGGAAGATGATCTGGATATGCCGCTGTTCATCCGTGAAGGCCGGCGGCTGATTCCTGTACCCGAAGCTCACTATCTACTCTCGGAAGCCTCAGGCATTCTCGATCGCCTTAAAACAGTCGAACAGAACCTCGGTAACATGCGCGATCAGGTGCAGGGCTCACTGGGCATCGTTGCCATGCCGGGCCCATCCTCCTATCTGCTGCCGGAGTTCATCAGCCAGTTCACTGCGGACAAACCACAGGTGAAAGTCACCCTCGCAACCCGCAGCTCACCGCAGATCCTCAATCTCATCGCGGCCCAAAGTTTTCAGGTTGGCTTCTGTGATGCCGCTGTCGGCTCAGAGCAGGAAAAGCTGTTCCACAACACCACAATCCCGTGCACCTGCGTCTGCGCCGTTCCCAAATCATCACCATTGGCAGAGAAGAAAGTCATTCAGGCCAGGGATCTGGACGGTATGCCCATGGGGGTGCTGCAACCAAGCCATTCCACTTATGAAGCCACAAAGGCAGCGTTTCAGGCTCAGGGTGCACGCCTCAACATTCGCATCGACACCCAATACTTCCTGCCGCTGTTCCATTTTGTCGAGGCAGGCCAGATCTGCTCCATCGTCGATGTGCTCAGCGCCGTCAGTTACCAGCGCAGCCGGGGAGATGCCTCAAAAATCGTCTTTCTGCCGTTTGAGCCCGCAGTCCCGTTCGGATACTCCATCGTGGTGCCGCACCAGCGCCCACTCTCACGCCTTGCCAGCTCCTTTGTAAGTTCCTGGCAAAGCTGGGTGGAAGAGACCATCGCCCAGCCCATCAAGTAGCCGAGAAATCACCCAGTTAGCGCTCGGACAAGGAAGACAGCTGCAAATCATTCTAAGCTGCAGAAAACTGGAATTTCCGCTGGAAGGGTGTAATGGACGAGATCTGCCAGAACGAAGAAGAGAACTCAGAGCGGGTCTACCGCCAGCCAGTCTCTCCATGGGCACTAGAAAATCTGCCGGGCGATCCCATGATGTGGATCCTGATTGTCAGCGAAATCCTCGTATTCGGCGGCGCACTCTGGGCGTTTGCGGGCAATGAACTGCTCAATGTTGAGATCTACCGCGAGGCTCGCACCCACCTGAATGTGCCACTGGCAACCCTCAATACAATCATCCTGCTCACCTCCGGCCTGTTCGCAGCCATTGCGGTTCGCTTTGGCAAGGTCAAAGAGGTGGCAAAGGCACGACTGTCCTTGCTGGGTGCGGGGGCTTTGGGCGTCGTGTTCATGGCGCTCAAGATCTATGAGTATAAGGAAAAGCTCGCTCTCGGCCTCAATGTTGAGACCAACACATTCTATACGCTCTACTATCTGGTCACAGGGTTCCACCTAGCCCATGTCATCTTCGGCCTGATCATCCTTGGCATTATTGCGTTGTGGCCCACGGAGGACAATCTGGAATCGGGAACGGCCTTCTGGCACATGGTGGATCTGATCTGGGTGATCATCTTCCCAATCTTCTATCTCATGGGGCAGGGAGTGTAGTCATGCAGAACGAGAAAACCGCATCCCGCAGTGTTCCCATGAATGACCTCTTCAAAGCATGGATCGTGCTGGTCGCTCTCACAGTGCTGGGATATGTCCTGAGTCTGATCAACAGTGACCTGCTGGTTTATGTCGGCCCGCTCATCATCGCCACGCTGATCCTGTTCAAAGCCCGTATCATCCTCACCCAATATCTGGCTTGAACAGGTGCCCCGCATGGCTTTCCATGCTCTCCAGCATGATCGTCGCCATAACAGTCATCTGCGCCGGATTGCTCACCTTTGTTTCAGCTGGTCTGATGCAATAGAGCGTATCTCCGAAAAGTGGGAACCGGTTTTCGGATAAAGATACGCATAAATAAGAGCTCATAGGCATATAAAAAGAAAACCCTCACGGCCTGAGCGGGCAGCGAGGGTTTCTTTCAAAGCCTCTCTCCAAACCGTGGGTTCTGGTTCTAGGAAAGAGAGAGGCCTCGGGGGTAATCGTTAGCTCGGCAGGAACTCTTTGCCCCAGCCGGTGCCCGCAATGCGGCGCTCGATCATGTCGCTCACCTGCTCATCACTGTAACCAACGCTGGCCAGCACTTCGCGGGTGGAGTTGCCGTAAGCTTCCGTGCTTGGCAGTGCCTTGATCGCAGCCTCTTCCGGACGGATGGAGTAGTGATCAATCAGCGTCACACGGTGCCCACTTGGATGGTCCTCATAGGTGGAGAACGCATAGCTGCCGCGGTCAATACCAACGGTGCCATCAGCGGTGCGTGTGTAAGAATCACGCAAGTGTTCGATGCCAAGTGGCTGGGCTGCCGCAATATCCGCAGCTCTCAGTTTCTCACACCAGCTCTCTGCAGTGTCCTGCGCAAAGGCAACGCGAAGGAACTCAGCGGTGTCGTTGGCTTCATCAACACCAGCAAGACCTTCCACACCTGCCAGCTTGGCAAGCTCATGCTCTTCAGCATCCATGAACAGCCAGCCATCAGAGGCTTTGTAGAAGTGAGAAAGCGCGTGGTTGCCAAGCGCATCACGACCAGAGGCTTCGTCAAACGCAGCGCGACCTTCATAATCAAACGCAAACTTCACCTGTGCCAGATTGGTCACAGCAGACAGAGACGTACGGGCACGGGAGGTCTCACCGGTCTTGTGCTTGTGGTAAAGCGCCAGCGCCATACCCAGACCAGCTGCAAAGCCGCAGTTCACGTCCAGCGTACCAAGGTGCGCGTGCTCCTCTGGTGTGTCCGGACCGCCGAAACGGCTCATGATACCGCTGTTCGCCTGAATGATGTCATCATAACCAATGTAGTTGGTCTTCGGACCCGGCTTAGGGCCACCCAGACAGTCAAGGCGGCAGAACAGAACGCCCGGATTGATCGCCTGCAAGCTGTCATGATCCAGCCCCAGCGGTTTCATCTGACGATCTGGCGCGTTGATCACAACAAGGTCTACCGACTTCACAAGACGCTCAAATGCTTCACGGCCTTCACCGGTGGTGATGTCCACCAAAGCACTCTTCTTGCCGATGTTGGTCTGGAATGTGAAGAGCGTACCGATGAGCGGGTCATAAAGCGGTGTCACTGGATCCAGCTTCACCACCTCAGCACCAAAACGGCCAAGGAATGCGGTGGAATGCGGGCCTGCAATCACGTTGGTCAGGTCCAGAATGCGCAGGTCTTTCAGCCAGCCAGCTTTGTCGGCAGACTGAGCAGAAGGGGCTGGCAGATTATCGTTGTTGCCAACTGCCTTCAGCGCTGCAAGTGCCTCATCGTAGCTCACGTTCTCACGGGCTTTTGGAGTGAGGAGATAGTCAGCAATCTCTTCAAACCAAACGATTGGACCCGGCTGCTTCATCATGCCGTATTCTGGATCGTTCACTTCCACGATCAGACCGGAGGTGTTGGTGTGTTCGCTGTTCACCCATTCCTGAGTGGTGCGGTGTGGTGCGCCCGGAATCTGGCCTTCACCAAAGATCACGCCCCATTCCTCAGAAGTTTTGGTCAGGAACACCTTCTTCATTTTGGCTGAAATGATATCCGCCCACTTCTTCGGCAGCGGATAAACGCCTATGGAGGTTTCACCGTCCCACTCTTTGATTGGCAGGTGCAGGTCGTTCACTTCAGGCAAACCTTCCGCCAACAGTTCCTCATAGATGCCAAGCGCCTGCAGACAGCGGCGGGCATGGTTTCTGTGAGACGGGCAAACCGCATAGAAGTAACGGCCATCCGCACACTCATAGGTGCGGTAGAACGGATCGAGATATTCCTGCAGGTCTTCGTAGGACAGGTCCATCTCGATGTCATTGTCGCGGCGATGGGAAATTTCGTGCTCGCGCATGGTCATGTAGCGCTCTGGCATGCCTTCAATCACAACAGAGTTGTAAGAAAGGCCTTCCATCAGAGCTGCTGCAATCGGCACCTCAATGGTGTCACCACGGCCAGTCTTTTCGCGGGCCAGCAGCGCCATAACAACAGAGCTTGCTGCCATGGTGGTGGCGTAGGAAGAACCGAGTGGGAGCGGGGAGAAGCTAGGGTTCAGCCCCATCAGCACGCGGTTGAAGCCCATATCGGTAAACGCACCGGACGTGGCCGCAACAATCGCTTCAGTTGCTTTCCATTCACGGCGCAGTTCGTCATTGCTGGCAAAACCCGGCACAGAAAGGGTCACCAGTTCAGGGCGCTCAGCACGCAGCGCAGCGAAATCAACGCCAAGTGCTTTCATTTTGCCAGGGCGGAAGCTCTCAACCACCACATCAGCGTTGGCGATCAGCTCAAACGCCTGCTGCAAACCATCCTCAGACTTCAGGTCCAGCCGGATGCATTTCTTATTGCGGTTCAAAATCGCATTAGCTGGATGATCCCATTGTGGCCCCTGAGGCGGATCAACGTGAATAACGGTTGCGCCCATATCCGCAAGGATCATGGCAACAGCCGGACCTGCAATTTGCTGACCGAAGTCGACAACTCTGACACCTTCAAGGGGAAGTCTTTTTTCCATGCAACATCATCCTCAGAAACCGTCCATCAACGGATCTCAGTTTATTCCAGACATAATTCGTCTTTTATTTCAGATTGTTATGAGTGAAATGGTTCGCAGCTGCGGGTCATTTCATTGAAAAAACAATAGGCAGGCACATACGTAGAAACCAGCAATTTAAATTTCGGTGCAGACATAAAATTATTTGTAGCTCGACTAATTCTGAACTGACTGCACTGGTCTCTGAAAGACTGGTGGAAGATGAATTTCCTTCCACCATTCCCGAAAATTGATCTTTGGATTGAAATAGGCCGCTACCGGCAAAAAGGCTGTTTAGCCTTCATGTATCTCGTTCAAAATCCAGTTTCTGAAGGCCACCGCATGGGGGTGCTCAAGACTGTTATTGGAGTAAACGAGGTAAAACGCTTCTTCTGTCGGAACCCTTTGTTCCAACGGCGCAACCAGCTGTCCGGACTTGATTGCATTTTCCACAAGGCTGGTTCTCCCCAGCGCAACGCCTTCTCCCAGAGCGGCCATTTCCAATGCAGTTACAAGGGTATCAAACTGATAGCTCTGGCCCAACTCCAGATCACTATGCTTGGTTTGCTTCAGCCAGTAGCCCCAACCTTCCTGATAACCGATCACATGCAAAATCGTGTGGTCTGGCAGATCCTTAGGTGAGGTGAGCGGCCCGTTCTCCTCCAGGTAGCACGGGCTGCAGACTGGAAACAGTTCATCCGTGTCAGCCGATCACACTGCAGGGACGGCCACTTGCCCCGGCCATACCGCACTTCCATATCGCAATCGCCAGAGCTTTCCTTGTTGTCCAGCCAGATGTTGGAGGTGATGCGCAGATTGATCTTCGGATGCAAACGGCGGAACTCTTTCATACGCGGCGCAAGCCAGCGCATAAAGAACACCATATTGATCTTCACTGTCAGCAGATTGTTTTGCCCCTGACCGAAGATTTCTTCGGTCGCCGCTTTCAAGCGCTCAACGGACTCATGAACCGCAGGAAGATAGGCAGCCCCGGCGTCTGTCAACTCCAACCCACGTGGCAGACGCTTAAACAATACACACCCCAGCTGACACTCCAGCCCCTTGATCTGGTGACTGATCGCAGCCTGCGTAAGGTTGAGCTCGGTTGAGGCATGCGTGAAGCTCAAATGTCGCGCGGACGCTTCAAATGCCTGAGCCAATTGAGCGGGGGTAAATTCTTCTTCATTTGGTTCTCCCATTCGTATGGTAGAATTCCATATTCTACGTAAAACTATTCATAAATATTTTTATATCATTGGGTCTTTTTTTGTTGATTGATAACAATTTAACCCTCCGGCAAAAATTCAAGCTTCAATCAGGACAGCAAAAATAAAGCTTGAGGGGGACAAATGTATAATAACAGCAATACTGGAAGAAGGACGGGGGAGGGCCTGTTTACAGGTGTTAATCCTGTTATGGCCGTCGGGTCTACTGTACTCGTTGTTGCGTTTGTTTTGTTTACTGTAATGGTTCCTGAAACTGCTAGCTCGATTTACAATTCAGCTAAAGGTTTCATCGCGGATAATCTATCTTGGTACTATATCGGCCTGGTCAGCTTTTTCCTGTTCCTTGCCTTTGCAATGACCATGAGCCGCTATGGCAACATCCGCTTGGGGAAGGATGACGAGAAGCCGGAATACAGCTTCTTTTCTTGGTTTTCGATGCTTTTTGGAGCAGGCATCGGCATCGGTATCTTGTTCTGGAGTATCGCAGAACCAATTTACCACTTCCAAAGTAATCCGTTCATTGCAGAAGGGCAGGAGAGTTCCGTAGAGGCAGCCCAGATCGCAATGCGTATTAGTATTTTCCACTGGGGACTGCATGGTTGGGCACTGTTTGCACTCTCTGGTCTAGGTCTCGCTTATTTCCACTATCGCAAGGGCCTGCCGCTGTCCGTTCGTTCAGGGCTCTATCCGATTTTTGGTGAAAAGATTTATGGCCCAATCGGTCACGCTGCCGACCTGCTTGCAGTGTTTGGCACCGTCTTCGGTATTGCTACATCTCTTGGTTTGGGAGCCCAGCAGATGAATACCGGCCTGAACTATCTGTTCGGCATTGAAG
This sequence comes from Pseudovibrio denitrificans JCM 12308, assembly GCF_001310815.1. GTDB lineage: Bacteria > Pseudomonadota > Alphaproteobacteria > Rhizobiales > Stappiaceae > Pseudovibrio > Pseudovibrio denitrificans. Next base: position 75,749 of record NZ_BAZK01000001.1, on the reverse strand, counting down.
TCAGCACCACCAGCAAAATCATCATCATCGCTGTCATCTCCGTTCTGGCAACCATGTCCGTTCTGAGTGGCGTGAACAAGGGCATTAAGCTGCTGAGTGAGTTCAACATGCACCTGACCATGGTCATGCTTGTGTTCTTCCTCATCTTTGGCCCAACCGTTTACATTCTTGGCTCTTTCGCAACCAATCTGGGTGACTACCTGACCAACGCCATCCCGCTTGGCTTCTGGGTGGAAACTGATCCAAACAACAGCTGGCAGGGTGGCTGGACCATCTTCTACTGGGGCTGGTGGATTGCGTGGGCACCATTCGTAGGCATCTTCATTGCCCGCATCTCCAGAGGCCGCACCGTAAAAGAGTTCCTGCTCGGCGTACTTCTGGCACCAACACTGCTCTCCGCATTCTGGATCACCACCTTCGGCAACACCGCAATGTTCCTGGAACTGTTCGGCGCTGGCGGTGTGACTGAAGCAGTGAACAAGGACATCACGTCAGCTCTTTACACCACCATCGAGCTGATGAACCTGGGCACCACGCTCACCATCCTTGGTGCAGCCATGTGTACCGTCCTGTTGGTGACCTACTTCGTCACCTCTGCAGACTCCGCAACACTCGTCATCTGTACCCTTCTGTCCATGGGTGATGAGAACCCTGCAAACCGCTACCGCATCTTCTGGGGCCTTTCCATTGGCGCAGTTTCCGCGGTGCTGTTGTTCGCAGGTGGCCTGCGAGCCTTGCAGACAGCCTCAATCGTTGCAGCACTTCCGTATTCCTTCGTGTTGATCCTCACCACGTGGGGCCTGCTGAAGTCACTGCACCTTGAGGTCTCTGAAATCATTTCCACCGTCGATGATGAAGAGCATTCCTACTCCGCAGACGGCGCAGCCTCCGCTGCAACTCCGGCAGAGTAAGAAGCTCGCCCCCTAAGTCATCTGGGATGTTCCCGGCATCCCAGATGACAACCACAACTAAAGGTTCATTCTAATGACATCTCAGATCATTCTGCCGCGCATCATGCAAGTTGGTGCGGGAGCCAGCCTCCAATTGCATGCAGTTCTGGCAAAAATCGGCTGCAAAAAGCCTCTCATCGTCACAGACCCTATGATGGTTCAGCTGGGATACTCCGAATCTATTCAGGACAGCCTCAAGGCTGAGGGCATCGAAAGCGATGTTTTTGCTGATACCCTGCCTGAGCCAACCGTTGCCTCCATCCTTCCGGGTGTGGAAAAGGCAACAGCTGACAGCTATGACTGCATCGTGGCCCTCGGCGGTGGAAGCCCGATCGATAGCGCAAAGGCAATTTCGATTCTGGCAAAGTTCGGTGGCGAAATGCGGGACTATCGTTTCCCAAGAGACGTCACAGAGCAGGGCCTGCCAGTCATCGCAGTGCCAACCACAGCCGGCACCGGCACCGAAGTCACCCGCTTCACCATCATCACCGATGAAGAGCGCGGTGAGAAGATGCTGTGCGTTGGCATCGGCTTCATGCCTGTTGCAGCGCTGGTGGACTACAAACTCACCATGAGCCTACCGCCACGCATCACCGCAGACACCGGCATCGATGCCATGACCCACGCACTGGAAGCCTACGTCAGTAAAAAGGCAAATCCATACAGCGACAGTCAGGCTCTGGCAGCACTCAAGCTGATCGGCCCGAACCTGCGTGAGGTCTACCACAACGGCACAAACGAAAAAGCCCGTGAGGAAATGATGCTCGGCTCAACGCTGGCCGGTGTCGCATTCTCCGCCGCTTCTGTTGCGCTCGTTCATGGCATGAGCCGTCCAATTGGCGCGTTCTTCCATGTGCCGCACGGCCTCTCCAACGCCATGCTGTTGCCAGATGTCACCGCATTCTCCATTCCAGCAGCATCCGAGCGTTACGCGCAAGCAGCTCGCGCGCTCGGTTTCGCCTCTGAGCAGGATGATGATGCCATGGCAAACCGCAAGCTCCTGATCGAGCTGCGTGCGCTCAATGATGAGCTCTCCGTACCAACACCGGAAGAGTTTGGTATTGAACGTCAGGTCTTCATGGATCGTTGCGAGACTATGGCAGAGCAGGCGCTGGCCTCTGGATCTCCGGGCAACAACCCGATCACTCCAACCATTGCGGAAATGGTCGAAATCTATCAGGGCCTGTGGGATGCCCGTGGCTCTGACAGCGAGTCAGTCGCAGCTGAATAAGCTGAAATTCCCGCTCTCCCGAAAGGCCAGTTCACGACCAATGCCGTGAGCTGGCTTTTTTGTTGGATAAACAGGCTAGGGAGTGGGCTAGTCGCCCAGTTCCAGTACAAAGCGAGCGCAGAAATCACCTTCCCACCACATCGGGAAGTTGGTGCCCCACTTGTTGTTGTAGATGTTAAACCGCAGACCCTCACTGTAAGCCGGTGCCTGATGCTGGAATGGCATAAACGGCAACTCAGCAGGTGCCACAAGCGGCGTATCCAGCGGTGCAATGCGGATCTCCTGATCAGCGACAGCCTTCGCACCAAAGATCGCCTGCAACTGACCGCCGCTCATATCCGGCACGTCATGGGCATCCACCCAGAAGCCGGTCTTGTTGAACTGCCAGCTCTTGGCGCCATCCGGTGCAAACCGCAGGAAACCTGCCTCTGGCATACGGTTGGCAATCTTGCCGTAAAGCCGAAGCGTAATCTCCAGCTTGTCGCTTTCCCCGTTCAGAACCAGCTGAATGTTATGGATCGCACCGGGAATATCAGAGGCCATCACATAAGACAAAATGGCCCGATCATCCGCAATTGCCAGTCCTTCAAACATCGGGCGATGGCTCTTGGAAACGGCAGTTGCTGCTTTATCCAGCCCCGGCTTGATGTGATCCAGAATAGCCCACTCTTCCTCATGGGTGAGGTAAGCATCCATATGCGCTTTCACATCCGCCGCATCATAGGTCTCATGAGCAAACGAGATCAGATTGTCATCCAACCCAAACAGCTCTTTGCCATCTGGCGATTTGAGGTGTTTGATCGCGCCGCTGTCCCGATCAAGCTTGATAGTCCAGCCACCAAACTCAGCCTCGCTGTCGATCTCAAACGGCCCCACATGCGGCAGTGGACTGCTCACCTCGCTAAGCGCCGCTTTCGCAACAGCCTGATCATCCGCATCAAGGGCCGCTATCGCATCATCACAATAGGCGCGCTGTTCCTGCCAGGAAGCTTCTGCATACTGGAAGCGAGGATCGTTCTCACGCGCCGCTTCAAAGTCATCCCGGTTCCACGCCTGCTCATCGCGCAAGTATGTTTTGATGTCGACCCCGCACGTATGCTCCGCCACCATGGAAAGCTTGCGGCCAAAGGAAAGACGGGACGGCGTGATTTTGTCTTCAGTAAAACGATCGTAAACCCGCTGCAAAGCACGGTAGCGCGCCGACTTTACAGGATCAGTCGCAGAACCATGGATCCAGCTGTCGCCGATTTCCTGCGTCACAACCGGGAAACTCTCGCGATGTGGCCACAGCACCTCAGCGAACTCATCCAATGTCGCCGCCTTGATCCGATAATCCGGATACTGCCGCTCCATGGCACGGTAGACGTTTACGGTCTGACCAGTGTTCTGCGGGCCAATGTTGTCTTCCGTATGTGCAAAGCTCAGGCCATCAGCCACACCCGGAATGAACTGCGTCGCACCATAAGAGTTTTGATAGAGCACCAGAATCTCTTCACCCGTTGGCGCCTGCCAGCGGAACACCTCCGGCAGCTTCGGCGTTGGGGAAGCGGTGTTTACACCAAGATGCAGGAACTTGATGCCCGCTTTCGCCATCAACGGCACAATACCCAGAGTATGACCCGGAACATCCGTCATCTTGGCTGCAACAGTCTGCACCCCAAACCGCTCATCCAGCTCTTTGGAATAAGATAGACCTGCCTCAAACAGCGCCGGAGACATCAGCTCAGAATGCGTGGTGAACGGCAGGCCATGCCAGCGGATCAGGCCCTTTTCAATGGCAGCTTCCAGACGTTTGACGTCGTCTGCACCAGCCTCATTCAGATAGTCCCAGATCAACCATGCACCGGTGGTCCAGCGAAACTTGGGGTCCTGCGGATTTTCAAAGTAGAAATGCTCTGCCGTATCAAGCGCCTGTGGCAGGAAGTACTTGTGATAGCGCTGGCGAACCTTCTCTGCATGATCAGTGAAACCGATATCCAGATGGGTTTTGAAAATCAGGTGAATAGTATTTGGGGACATATTTCTTTGCTTACTTATGAGCCCACAGTACCGCGCACAATCAGGCGGGTCTGCAGTGTCTCGATCATGGCAGGGGCATTGGGGTCTTTCAGGCGCCGCAAAATCAGGCGCACAAGCGCACGCACACGGTCTTCCAGATCAATCTTCACGGTGGTGAGGTTGTAGCTCAGCCATCCGGACTGAGCGATGTCATCGAAGCCGACCACTTTCACATCTTCCGGTACCCGCAGGCCCAGCTTGAAGCGAAGTGCATCAATCACCCCGAAGGCGCCAACGTCGTTGGCTGAAAAGATGCCGTCAACACCTTCACCAACCTGAAACAGATCAAGCGTGGAGGCGAGGGCGCTCTCATAGGTATAATCGCCTTGCAGCACCAGAGGCTCCGGCAGGTCGCGCTCGTTCATCACGCATTTGAAGGCGCGCTCGCGCTCTGTGTTTGCTAGGGAAGTTGTTGTACCGCCCAGATAGGCAAATCGTTTGCAGCCATAAGCCTGCATCAAGGCAACCGCCTGATCGATCCCGTTTTTCTGGTCCACGATCAACCGGTCAAATACAGACGTGGACTTCGGCTGGTTTGGCAGACTGCCATCTTCAGAATAGCTCACGTAAATCGGCACCGCGCGGCCCAGAGAATGGGCGAGGGTGTCCGGTGTCACGTTCTCCGCAAAGGCAATGATGCTATCCAGATTGAAGCCCTTCATATAGGTCAGCAACCGCTCATCCATGCTCTGATCAGTGCGTGTCTTGAAGAGCAGTGTTGCAAACCCTTCCGCCTGCAGGGCGGTGGTCAGCGCATCAATCTCCTGCGATTCCCAGGGGCTGCACACATCCGGCACGATCACGCCCACCAGATGCGAGCGCCGTGTCACCAAAGCGCGCGCCGCCATGTCCGGCGTGTAGCCACATCCTTCGCGATTTTGAGAATCAGTTCGCGCTTTTCCTTTTTCAAAGAGGCATGCGGGTTGAAGGCGCGTGAAACAGCGACTCGCGAAACGCCGGCAAGCTTGGCAACTGTATCTGCCGTAGCGCGTTCCGGGCGTTTGACCTCTTGGATGCTTGATTGATCAGACACTCAAAATTACTCGATAAGTGAAAACGTGTTCACTATTAATGCCGTATCTAACCCTAGGATGTCAATCGAACAATCTTTATGCACGACGAAAATATGACAGTTTTGTGCCGTTTATATAATATATCTGCTCTCAGCCATTTTCAGAATCCTCTTGATTTTTTCAATAGTATTGACGGATAGTGAAAACGTGTTCATTCTAATTTCACTGATCGATTTCTCATGATTAGTGACAAGGCACACCAACACAGGATGCCCTGGGGGGATTTTTTAGATGAGTAAATTGCGTAGTTATGCATTGGGTCTTGCAGCTGCCACAGCGCTTGCTGGGCCAGCGATGGCAACCGACGTAACCATCACTTGCCGTTGTGTGGAAGGCGGCGTGAACAGTGCAGCCGCTGTCTGGCTGAAAACAAGCGTCATTCCTGGCTTCGAAAAGATGATGAAAGCCACCGGAAAGGACGTGACAGTGAACTTCAAGGAGTTCGCAGGCAAAGATGAGCAGCTGACCCAGCAGCTCGCATTGGACTTCTCAACCGGGGCAGGTGCAGACGTTTCCTCGTTTGATGGCTTCCTCATTCCAAACTTCGTGGACGCAGGTCTTCTGAAGCCACTAGAAGATGTTGCAGGCGCAGAAGTGAACAATTGGGAAGGGTGGTCCCACATTTCTGAAGGCTCCAAAGAGCTGATGTCCTACGGCGGCAAAGCCTACGGTATCGCACTGGGCACCGACAGCCGCATGATCTTCGTGCGCAAAGACATCTTCGCACAGGCCGGTCTTGATGCCGACACATGGCAGCCAACGTCATGGGAAGACGTTCTGGATGCCGCGCGCACCATCAAAAAGGCGATGCCAAAGTCCGCACCACTTCAGCTGAACGCTGGTGTGTCCATGGGCGAAGCAACCACCATGCAGGGCTACTGGATGGCGATCCTCGGTACCGGTGAAGGCATGCTGGACGACAACGGCAAGTGGATCGTGTCCTCACAAGGCATTCTGGATACGCTGAACCTGTACAAGACCATCTACATTGACGAAAAGCTTGGTGACAAACGCGCTCAGCTGCTCGGTGATGGCCGCAACCGCACTTTTGCGAACTTCCGCGATGGCAAAACAGCCATGTTGGTGGAAGGCGACTGGTTCTATCGCTCAGTTACCAAGCCGGGCGCAGAGTTTGAAGTCAAAGACCGTGACGTCAACATGACATGGAAGAAGATGCCAGCTCAGGAACCGGGCAAGGGCTTCCGTGGTCAGGACTTCGTGACCATGTCTGGTGGTACTGGTTTTGTGATCAATCCAAACACCAAAGCTCCAAAAGAGTCCTGGGCACTTCTGTCCTATATGAACTCCAAAGAGCAGCTTGATGCCTTCCAGGCCATCAACCCACGCGTTCGTATTCGTGATGATGTCTGGATTCCGAACTCTGACTTCCTGACAGAGACCTCACAGACACTTCTGCCTCTGACCACAGCGCGTCCAAACAACGCTCACTACAACAAAGTTTCTGTTGCAGTTCAGCGTATGACGGAAGCGGTTGTTTCCGGTGAACAGACTCCAGAAGAAGCAATGGCACAGTACAAGTCTGACGTGATCGCCATCGTTGGCGAAGAAAACACAGTCAGCAAGCTGTAATCAGCCGAAAAAGGACAACAGAGCATCCATCGCTCTGTTGTATCCGGGAGGGCGCGCTCCTGCGCCCTCTGATCTTCCAATAAGAAGAATGTTTCCCTCCCGGGAAGGTGTAATTTGAAGAACTTCTCATTGTTGTCTGCGCGCGCGGGAGCGCTGTTTTTCTCCCCTGCAGCAGCCCTTGTCGGAGCGTTTGTGATTGTCCCGTTTTTCTGGGTCATCTTTGTCTCCTTCACCAACAGAACTCTGCTCGGAAAAACGGCGCTCAATCCTGAATTCGTCGGGTTTGATAACTACATAGCCCTGTTCAACATGAGCACGTTCTTCACCCGTGGTCAGTTCGGCTTCTCCCTCATCCTGACCATCCAGTTCGTGTTGCTCTCCGCTCTTGTCGGGCAGGCGCTGCTCGGCATGGTGCTCGCATGGCTGCTCCAGTCCACACCTAAATATGTGAAGGTCTTCTCAGAATCCGCCGTTATCGTTGCTTGGATCCTGCCCGAAGTGGTCATCGGCTTTGCGTGGTTCGCCTTCCTTGATTACGACAATGGCACGCTCAATATGCTGGTCACATCGCTGGGACTGGAACCCGGAGACTGGCTGCTGGAAAATCCGTTCTGGGTGATCGTCTTCTTCAACACCTGGCGCGGCGCAGCGTTCTCTATGATGCTGTTCAACTCCGCGTTCTCCTCCATTCCGCCAAGCTATTTCCAGGCTGCAGACGTTGCAGGCGCAACCTCCTTCCAGAAGTTCAAGGACATTGCACTGCCGCTGATCAAAGGCCATGTGGTCACTGATCTGATCCTCATCACCATGTGGACGTTCAACGTGTTCACACCGTTCCTGCTCACCAACGGTGGCCCGTCCTACCGCACAGAGCTGCTCTCCATCTACACCTACCGTGTGGCCTTCAAGGACTTCGAGTTCGGTAAAGGCGCAGCCGTGGGCGTGGTGATCATGCTGATCAATCTGGCCTTCGCGCTTGTTTATCTGCGCATCGCCAAGCAGAAGAACAAAGGAACAGCATAATGACACTCTCATTCCATCAAATGCTGTCCCGCATCAGCTTCTCTGTTCTCACCGCCATAATCGGCATCGCATTTGCCTTGCCACTGCTGTGGTTCCTGTTCGCACCATTTAACGCGCGGGCAGAGCTTGGCCTTGAGATCCCGGCGGTCTTCACGCTGCAGAACTTCTACACGGTGTTTGAAAACAAGTTCGCCATGCGCGGCCTGCTCAACTCCTTCATTCAAAGTGTAGGCGGTGTTGTTCTCGTTGGTATCTCCGCAACACTGGCTGCCTACGCGCTGTCTCGTTCTGACGTGCCGGGCAAAAAGAGCATCACCTACATCCTGCTGTTGTTCTCCTCCGTGGTGTCCGGTAGTGCGGCTATGGTGCCGATCTTCCTGATCATCTCCAGCCTTGGCCTGATCGACACCCACATCGCCGTCATTCTGGTGTTTGCAGGTGGCCTGCTGCCAACCGCCATGTTTATCCTGCGCGACTTCATCGATGGTATCCCGAAATCCTACGAGGAAAGCGCCATGGTTGCCGGAGCCTCCTCCATGCAGGCCTTCCGCGATGTGGCATTGCCAGTCATCCGTCCAGGCATCGTGGTTGTGGTGGTCTGGGCCTTCGTGAACATCTGGGGCAGCTTCCTGATCCCGTTCATCCTGCTGCGCTCTGACGAGCTGATGCCAGCCTCTGTCGCGATCTACTCCTTCTATTCAGAAGCAGGCACCCCAATCGTGACGCTGCTTGCAGCTTATGCGCTGATCTACTCGTTCCCGGTCATCTCTCTCTATCTGTTCGTAAACTGGAAGTTCGGTTTCCGGTTCTTTGGCGGCATCAAGGCATAATCGAAAGAACAAAAATGGCTTCTATTTCATTCCAAAACGTCACCAAATCTTTCGGCGACTTCAATGCTGTCTCAAACGCGACTTTTGAGATCAATGATGGCGAGTTCATCTGCCTGCTCGGCCCATCCGGTTGCGGCAAAACCACCAGCCTGCGCATGATCGCCGGCCTGGAAACCCCAACCTCAGGCCGCATTTACATCGGCGATCGGGACGTCACAGCCCTGCATCCGCGTGATCGTAAGATCTCCATGGTGTTTCAGGACTACGCCCTCTATCCGCACATGAACATCTCCGACAACATCTCGTACCCACTCAAGGTGCGCGGGGAGAACGAGGCAACACGCGGTGAACGCGCACAGGAAGTGGCAGACGTGCTGAAAATCGGCCACCTGCTGGATCGCTTGCCAGCCCAGATCTCCGGTGGTCAGCAGCAGCGTACCTCTCTGGCGCGCGCACTGGTCAACCCAAGCCAGGTCTATCTGTTCGACGAGCCACTCTCCAATCTGGACGCCAAACTGCGTCTGGAGGCCCGCGGCTTCCTGCATCACCTGCAGCACAGCATGGGCATGACCTCCGTCTACGTGACCCACGATCAGGCCGAAGCCATGGCGCTGGCAACCCGTGTGGCCGTGATGGATCAAGGCCGTATCGTACAGTTTGCTACCCCGATGGAGATTTACCGCAAGCCAGCAACCACATTCGTGGCAAACTTCGTCGGCAACCCGCCCATGAACCTGCTGCCAGTGGAAGCAATGGTTGCTGACAATGTGCTCAAAGTCCGCGCAGAGGGGCTGGAAGTTGCGGATATCCCGATGCAGCGCTCCTTCGCAGAAGCCGTCGCAGTCAATCCGAAGATCACCATGGGTGTGCGTCCGGAACACTTGCGCGCAACGGCAGAAGCGGAAAACGTGGTGCGCGGCAAACTGTTTGCCAACGAGAACATGGGCGCCGAAAAGCTTGTCACCATTGAACGTCCTGATGCAGCTCGCTTCACCGCCCGTATCTTCACCGATGACGACATCATTTTGACCGAAGACGTGGCGCTTGGCTTCTCAAGCAAGCACATCACCCTGTTTGATGCAGACGGAAACAGACTGGCGCTTGATGATGAGTGAAACGCTGGACCACCTCAAGCTCCACAAGCACATCACGAAGGCGGATCAGGCAGCTGATCCGTACTTCTATCTGGAATTTGAGGTGCCCGAAGGCACGACACGCTTTGACGTGTCACTGGAATACCCCAAGGCTGAAGATTGCATCATTGATCTTGGATGCCTTGACCCTGACATCACGCCGTTTCCGGCAAGCTCAGGGTTTCGTGGCTGGAGCGGGGGCGCCCGCGACAGCTTCTTTATCGCACTGGATGACGCCACACCGGGTTACGTGCATGGCAAGATAGAGCCGGGCACCTGGCAAATCATCCTTGGCCTCTACAAGGTGCCGGAAACCGGCGCGGATGTAGAACTCACCATTTCCTTTGATCAGACACCCAGAAAGATTGCGCCACAGCCCGTCACGCCAAATCCGGTGCGACAAGGGGCAGGGTGGTACAAGGGAGATCTGCACTGCCATACCTTCCATTCCGATGCACGCGGCGGACCTGAGCTGCTCCATGCAGCTGCTAAACAGGCGGGATTGGATTTTCTGGCAGTTGCAGATCACAACACCACGACCCAGCGCAGATACTTCCATCCGCAGTCCTCTGAGGATCTGGTGTTCGTGCGCGGCATGGAAGTCACCACAGCCGTCGGCCACGCCAATGTGTTCGGCATAGATGACTGGCTCGACTTCCGCATGACGCAGCCAGACCACGCCCATATCGTCGCCAAAGCGGCCCACGATCGCGGCGGTCTGTTCTCCATCAACCATGATAAACCGCCCATCGACTGGACCTATGAGCTGCCGGAAACCGACTGCATGGAAGTCTGGCAATCTGCATGGCTCATGTACAACTGGGTCTCTCTGGCCCGCTACCAGAAACGCCTGAGTGATGGCCTCCGCGTCTCGCTGATTGGTGGCAGCGACTTCCATCAGCCGGATAGGCTACTGCCGGAAGGCCCGCTGGTGCTGGCCCGCCCGACAACAGTGCTCTGGCTGGAAGAGCTCAGTGAACAAGCCGTTCTGGATGCCATGAAAGCAGGCCTAGGCTACGTGACCGAAGGCCCGGACGGCCCACACCTGTCTCTCACCTCCGGCATGGCCCGCATGGGCGAGGAGGTCTCGGCAGATACGGCAAGCTTCTCCGTTCATGTGGAGGGCGCCAATGGCGATCTGTTGCGTTGGGTGGATGCGAGCGGATGCCGTCAGGAAGTGCTCATTTCCGGCGATACAGTGCAGCTCTCTTTCAATGAGCCGGTAACAGGGTTCCTGCGTGCCGAGATTGTCGCCAAGGCGAACCATCAGGATTTACTTGAAGAGTTTCTGGGAGCCTTCAAAGGCAAAAAACTTCCTCTGGGATTGTCTGAGGAAGAGATACGGGAACAGCCCATCATCCGGGCTCTTTCCAATCCAATATACATAAAAACGGAATAGGACAGCACGGCATGTTGATTGGGAATGCACCGTGTTCATGGGGAATTTGCTACCCGACTGGCAACGCATACACGCCAGATGAATATTTAGATCAGGTCGCAAGCGCAGGCTACCGAGGGACCGAGCTCGGGCCATTGGGATACCTGCCAAAAGACGCAGACCAGCTGAAGGCCATGCTGGCAAAGCGCAACCTGACCCTGATCGGTGCCACCCACGTGCACACGTTCTCTCTAATTGAAACCAGTGGCAAGTTCCATGCGGATATGCAGGCGCAGGGCGAGCTTCTGGCATCACTGGGTGCCAAGCATCTTGTGGTGATGGACGAAAGCAACGTCTACCCATCTGGCCAACTGGGCATGATCACACCTGACGCACGTCAGCAGATGTATGCAGACCTCACCAAAGCCCATGCCATGCTGGCTGAAACCTTCGGCATCGCGCTGAGTTTCCACCCACACATCGGCACATGCGTGGAACTGGAAGCACAGATCGACGATCTGCTCAAAAACACCCCGCTGAACCTGTGTCTCGACACCGGCCATCATGCGTTCTGGGATCAGGATCCTCTGGCCTATATGCAACGTGTCTGGGATCGCATCGACTATATGCACCTGAAGAACGTGGACCCAAATGTCTGCGCCCGCGTTCTTTCTGGCGAAATCAGTGTTCAGGAGTCTCTGGCTGCTGGCGTCATGTGTCCGCTTGCAGAAGGGGCCGTTGAAATTGCGGCTGTTATGGATTTCCTACGGGCAAAGGATTTCCAGGGGCCAGTTGTTGTGGAGCAGGACGTTGCAGAGGATGCAACGGAAACACCGCTGGAACTGGCCCGCCGCAATTACTCCTACATCGCTGCAATGAGCCAAGCCTAAGGAAAACAACAATGTCACTGTCCGTTGGAATTATTGGGCTGGGCGAAGTCGCGCAGCTGATGCACCTGCCATTGCTGGCTGACGATCAACGCTTCACCATTGCAGCCATCAGCGATGTTTCTGAGGAGCTGATGGAGTATGTGGGCCAGCGCTACAACGTCGAGAAACGCTACGCAGCCGCCTCTGATCTGATTGCCGATCCGTCATTGGATGCTGTTTTTATCCTGACGCCTGATCACCTGCACGCAGACCTGCTGACCGAAGCCATGAAAGCTGGCAAGCACGTCTTCATCGAAAAGCCGGTCTGCCTCAACAAGCATCAGATTCCGGCACTGCTGAAAGAACAGAAGCAGTGCAGCAGCGTCGTGTTCGTCGGCTACATGCGCCGTTACTCCCGCAGCTTCCTGGCTCTGAAAGAGCGCATGCCAGACCTAGAAAACATCCGCCACGTCCGTATCCGCGACATCATCCGCGAAGCGCCATACTTCACCCGCCAGACACGACCAGTGGTCCGAGGCAAGGATGTACCGCAAGAGGTGATTGTGGACGGTCAGCAACGCACTACAGCCATGCTCCGGGACATAATGGGAGAGGACGCCACAAAGGATCAGCTCCGCGCCTATCAGGTGCTCACGGGCCTGTCCTCCCACAGCTTCTCCGCCATGCGCGAGTTGCTCGGCCTGCCAAAGTCCGTCAGCTACGCCAAACAGCACGGCGGTGAGACGGTCATGGTCCTGTTTGACTACGGTCACTTCACAGCAATGTACGAAGCTGTCATTTCCGATATTGCTGAATTTGATGCAGGCATCGAAGTGCTCACACAGAGCGAACGGTACCACGCCACCTATGACACACCGTACATCCGTAACCTGCCGACACAGCTCAGTATCACCCGCTCAACCGATGAGCAGACCATCACAGAGGTGATAGGCCCATCCTATGAGGATCCATTCCGCATTGAGCTCGATGCGTTCTACAAAGCAGTCACCGACGGAGCGTCATACAAAACAACGCTAACCGACGCAGCAAACGACCTGAACCTTTTTGCTGAAGTTGGGCAAAAATTCTTAGGTGAAGATTGAATATATAAGGCGCTATATCAATGAGTTATATGACATTCCTGATTCAATTTATCAGGAATGTTGGCTCTTCTCCGGGGCAATGCGTCCACATTTCAACGCAAACCAACGCAAAACCATTTTTCTATCAGCTCCTGATTTAAAGCCTGCTCTGATTTGCGTATATAAATCTTGCCTCAAATACAGATTCACACTGGATCTAAACTTACCTTAACTTAATCAAGTATCAGCAACGCATTTTTCAGCGAAAGACTTGAATTTTCCCATATCCGAAGTGCAGCAACGCATAATTATGCGCAGCGCGACTAGAGTGTGAAACAGCAGTTTCCCCGAACTTCGGAGTTTCCAAATGCCTGAGAATGATCTCCCTCAAGAGCACGAAAACTGGGCACATGAAGTCCTGAAAGCAATCAAAGTTGGATACAATGTCGAGTTTGATGTGCCGGAAGACGAGCAGGTATCAGACAGCGAAAATGGGCACGACAAAACAGCTGCCCCCGAAACTCAGGAAACTCCGCCAAAAGCTGCTGCAGAGCAGCCCGATCCAAAAGATCTTGCAGCACAAAAAGCACTTCACCAAAAAGAATTATCTAAAACAAGCAGGCACTTAAAGGCGCTTGCTAAAGCTGTACATATAGCAGGCAGACGCAGTGACGTGTTCATTGAGGACGTCACGAAAAAAGTCCTTGATGATGCCAAACAGTTGGCAGAAGCCAACATCAGGCAAGCCAATGAGATCATGAACAAGCCGGACAAAAAAGGCTTTGTCGATCTCGATAAAATGCAGGCCTTCATGGATCGCGGGGAAGAATACCTCCGGATCATGCAGACCAACTTCAAAGAAGGTCAGGAGATCAGCGTTGAAGGCATGAAGGGACTATCTGCTGAACTTCAGAAGAAAGCAGATGACCTGCACAAGCAGCGTACACCGGCAGAAGCCTGGGGTGTTGATCTAACAAGGTTGGACGATGTCCATGAGCAAACCTGTGACCGCATAACAGAGCTGAACAAAGCACTGAATGGCGGCAGCGTCGCGACTGCGAAGCAAAATATGCTCGCTGCCTCCAACAATCTTGCAATCCTCAGAGAAGTGCTGGCCAAAGCGCAAACGCAGGTGGAAGAAGCGAAAAAAGACGTCGAAGACAGGGTTCAGGCGACGGAAACTGCAACAGCTGAGCTCGGTGCGCGCAAAACTGAAATCGAACATGATCCCAAAGTGTTGGCTGACTTTGAAAGAGAGCACGATGCTGTCGTAGCGGACTGTAAGCAGGCGTCTGTCTCTGCATCCGCTGGCAAGGGTGTTGAGGCTGTCAAAGCCATAGAAAGCGCTGAGGCTCACTTCAGTACGCTCCAGCAGGTTATGCTCCAAAGCCTGGCATCTGCGCCTGAAACCTCTCAGGATGAAGGCGGCAACCAAAGTGAAGTGAAGGTGCTTTTGGGTGATGCAATTGAGCTGACCAGAAAAGCAGATGAACTGCTCACTCAGGAAGACCTCATCAAGGGAAGCAACGGCCTGCTGCCGCAGTTTAAAGACGCGGATAAGTCTACTCGTGCCGCCATTGCAGAAGCGCAAAATGATCTCCTTACAGGAGATGTCTCGGCGGCTGAAACCAAGCTCATACGCGCCCAACATAATCTGTCTGCCATGCGCGGTCTCACTATTGAGGCCCAGTCTGCCATTGATATTGCAGCAGAACAGCTTTCTCTCTTGCAAAGACAAGTGGCACCAATGATTGCCCGCCGTCAGGAGTATGTAAAACTCGCTGAGACAGATGACAGAAACATTCGGTATCTGGAGAAGTTTGATCTGGTCGTCGGTGAAGTGGAAAATCACATCAGTCAGGCGGAAACGGCCATCGCAAAGGAAAACCTGAGCGAAGCCAATCAGGAAATCGCCTATGGGCAGGCAGCCGTGCCCGAGCTGCAGAGAGAAGTGAAGAAACTTCAATACCTTAATACGGTCAAAACCGCAGCCACCAAGGAAGAGAACGCAGAGCTGTTCGCCCAGACACTGGACAAGCTGCGCGAAGATATCGCCTACTTCAATGATCGCGATGACGTCTTTAAGGACAAAGAAGAAGAAGCGATTTTCGATAATCTATACGAAAGAGCCGCTGCTACGCCAATCAGGCCGAAATCCTCTTCAAACGCAAGAAATTTGAGGAAGCCGATGATGCGATCGACAACTCCAACATCGCCCTGAGCGGCCTCGAAATAGCCTACGAAAGAGGCGTTCAAACCGCAGCAAAAGTTGAGCAGCTTAAGCTGGAGGTAAAAGAGGCAGCTGATAAGGTCCAATCCTTTGAAAACGTTGCCAAAGCTATCGTAAATGAAGAGCTCCGCGGGGAGTTCCTCAGCTACAAAATGGTGGCCACAGACTACGTAAACGAAGCGCTGGATTACATCAATCAAGGCCGCATCACCAATGCCTTAAGTGCGCTTGCTGATCTGAAGCAAGCCATGACAAACCTCAACGGCTTCCTCACCAACCCACCACAACCAATGCAGCAAGAAGGCAGTCAGCTAGATGAATCTGAATGGGTAATCATCGAGGACAACCCCACTGAGGAGCAGCTGGCGAAAAAACAGGACCAGGAAGATCTTGTGTTGTTTGCCAGTGAGTTGAAACTGCTGCTTGACGAGATCAAGCAGATGAAAACCGCTGTTAAGGAGGGGTATAAAGTTTGGGAACGCTTCTGCACTGGCGACTATCTGCAACGCTTCCAGACCGCCTTCGAACAAGCCAACTCCAGCCTCAGCGACGCAACCGACTGGACACTCAACGCCGGCAAGATGACAACACCTGGTCCGAAAATGAGAGAAAACCAGGAACTCTTCCTCGCCAGCGCAAGAGAACCTCTCTCAGAAGCCAAAAAAGCCTACCGGGAAATGCAAAACGCCTTCGATGTCAGCAAGCAAATCATGACATCCGAGCTCTCCGGTCTCTCAGCAGGTGCAAAGTACTATCTTGCTGCTGTCGAAGGCATTTACAAAATCCACGAGTACGTCCGCGGATGGGATGTCGATCTCACCACCTTTGATGCCGCTTACCTCGCAGCATTGGATAATATTGCTGAACTGAAGGTTGCTATTGAAAATCAAGATGTTGCGACTGGTAGAGAGTGTCTGGACAAAGCCGAAACCTATCGTCAGGAGTTCCTCAAGAGCGGTGATCTGGCGTTGACTCAAAGGGTAATCGAGCACAACGCACTCGTGCTTCTATATGCAGATGTTCAATCCGATTATATGAGCGCGTCCAATCAAAGGGAAAATGTAGCAAACTTCCCGGATCTGAAGAAACTCTATGATGGCTTAGAAGCTGATATCCTCAACAGATTCAAGACAGTCGATGAACTTGTCAAATCAGAGGCCGGCAAAGCTGCGACAGCTGAACTCCTAATAATCAGGGAGGTTAACAACAAGCTGTTAGATGTTCTTGCCGATGCAGGCATCGCTCTGGCCAACGCAGAACTGGAAGATCAAGCACAAGGTCTTGCCGAGATGACTGTTTTCCAGATGCGAAGGGATAAGATTTTAGAGGATGCCGACAAACTGGCCGAAGTTGCCCCCGCATCCTACGAAAAATGGCTTCCTTTCTGTAGGGGGGAATATGAGGACATATTCAACCAGTACTTTGAAGGCTTAAAGCAAAGCGTAGAAGAGTTACACAAGATCCCCCAAGGCGTGGAACGCGCGGATATCGAAGCGGTTACTGAAAAGATGAGGGCGCTGCTAACGGATGCGCGGAATTACTATAAATCAATGGAGGGGATACGCACTGTCAGTGAGCAGCTCATCAATTCTCAGCTGAAGGGCCTGAACCAAAGGGCCGATTTGCATCAGAAGCGCATCGATAACTTGAGTCTCAGCCTTGACAAATATGCCGATTGGGGCCTGGATTTTGCCGATTTCGACACAAGCTACAATGAAGCTAAGGGTTTGATTGAACAAATGAGAGGAGCTCTTCAAAGAAAAGATCACCTCGAAGCTCGGGACCTCAACGTTTTGGTAGGCACCGCAGTAAAAGCGGTTGAAGACGAGCAGGAACGTTACGCTGGCTTGTTTGAAGATGCAAAAGCTAGCTTTGCAGAAGGGTTTGAAACCTATCGACAGCAGATTGCAGAGACTGTGAAACGGCGCCCGGAACTGGAGAACATCAAACATCTTGCCGCAAATTTTGATGACTGTGAGCGTTCAGCAATTCAGGCAATCGAGCGTGCACTTGATCTTGTAAATCTAGGTGATCGTTTCGGACCAGATAAGGAAAGCGCATACATTCTGCGGCAACAGGATCGCTTGCTTGAACTTCTTCAGGAAGCTGTCC
The DNA here is from genome assembly GCF_001310815.1 of Pseudovibrio denitrificans JCM 12308. Taxonomy (GTDB): domain Bacteria; phylum Pseudomonadota; class Alphaproteobacteria; order Rhizobiales; family Stappiaceae; genus Pseudovibrio; species Pseudovibrio denitrificans. The sequence goes on along the minus strand of NZ_BAZK01000001.1, from coordinate 58,190 downwards.
CTCTATCTAAGGATCCTGAAAAACTTGGCACTGCAGTCAAGCAGAACAAGGAAAAACTAGCCGAGTTTGAGGCCATGAAAGAAGACATCAAGGATGGTATGGACAAGGAAGTCTTCGCGGCCATGCAAGTGCGCGGCGAAGAGCATGCCGAAGAGGCACAGCGGTTGATGGATGAGGGCGACTACGAAAAGGCCGAGTTTGAGCTGTTTGCTCTTCGGGTCATAAATGATGCTCTGCAGACAAGACATGATTCTGGCGTTGCGATTGCGGATCGAGTTCCTGAGTTTGAACAGGAAATCGAGGATGTAACAACAGACCTCGCCGATATGGAAAAATTGCGCGATACCATAAAAAATGAAGAGGATGCCGCAAACTACGGCAAGTATCATTCCATCGGAGTCCGTACCGCATTGGAAGCGAAAGACTTCCTTCTCAAAGGCGAAATCAGGCGCGCTCAAGCCTCACTGAACACGCTGCAATACTTCCTCGATAAAATGGAGGAAATTCTCGACAAACAAGGCGCAAAAGGGCCTAAGCGCAGATCCGGAAAGAAAAAGTCTGGCCCTGAAAACGAAGCGACCAAAGCAGGTGAAGTAATGGTCAAGCCATCAGAAGAACTGGCACAGGAACTGGGGCTGGAACGTGAGGACAGCTTTGAACCTGATGAAGAGGAAAAGAGAGCCAGCCTTCAAGATGCAATATCAGCAACTGATCAACTTCTGGAAACTGCAAAAGCAAATGCCAAGGATGTACTGGATGCTTCTGATGCCGAGTTTTACGGCATGATCCTGCAGAAAGCCGAAGAACACGTTGCTGCAGCAAAGGACCAGCTCGCGAATGCCAAGTTTGAAGAGGGCGAAAATAGTATAGAGGATTTAAAAATCGTTCTGGACACATTGCACGATGCTCACAAGCTAGGAGCGGCTACCTCTCAACTCGTACCTGGTTATGAGAAAGAGCTTGATGAAATTGGTAAGGAACTCAGTCTTATCCATCTTAAACGTAATACGGTTAGCGATGAGAAAGATTTGGCTGAGTTTGATAAAGGTTACAACGCAGCAAGTGTATCTGTGTTCAACATAGCTCGTTTGTTGAGGGATAAAAACATCCGCAAAGTCAAATACGAAATGGACACCTTACGTGCACACGTAGGCAACCTTGAAAAAATCCTCGGCCGCCACGTCTCTAGGCGCCAGAAGCTGAAAGACATGTTGAAGCGGAAGAAGAAGTAAGCTGGATTGAGTTAGAAATGCAGCCTGATCCTAATAATTATCGGGCTGCTCCACTCTCGCTTCAGCGGTCAGGCAATCCAGATCTGGCGACGTCAAACTTCGCAGAAACGTCTCTAGATCAGTTCTCTCAGTGCCTGTCAGCTTTAGCGGGTGTATTCGAGGATCCTGCCCGGGCAGGCCTGATCCGCCTTGATCGTAAAACCTGATGACCTCGGTCAGTGTACTAAAGTGCCCATCATGCATGTAAGGTGGTGTGACTGTGAGGTTGCGCAAAGTAGGGGTACGGAACTTCCAGCGATCCAATGGGACTTCAGTGACTTCATAACGTCCCAGATCCGCCTCCCGCTTTATACTAACGGAGAGCACCTTTGAAAAGTCCATCTGATGCACAACGCCCGGTGCAACCTGTACGGGGATGCTTGATGGTGGGTTTTGCCGCTCGTTTTCGCGCATTTGGCCATAACCGGTGTCGTGAAACTGATCATCTGTGAAAAGAGCGTACTCCTCCTCAATCAAATGACAACCGCTGCAGCCGCCTTTACCTGTAAAAATTTCGTAGCCACGTTTAGCTGCGTCAGATACAGCCGCCTCGTTTCCACCAAAGTGCCATTGGTCAAAGGGGCTGTTTCCAGCCATCACAGATCGCTGGTAGGCGCCAAGAGCCATACCTATCCGGTCGAGAGACGCATGCGCACCAAAGGCATCCTCAAACAACGGCTTATACTCAAGCAAGCTGTTTAACAGCGAGACCACATGACCTGCCGATGGGTTTGCCATTTCATTGCGTGCTGTAAGAGGTCCGATGAACTGGGTTTCCAGCGAAGGATCGCGCCCATCATGAAAGAGAGTGCTGAGATACCCAACGTTGAGAATACTGGGCGAGTTTCGCTTGATGCTGCGCCCTTCAACACCGATCGCCGTGCTCAGCTCCCAGTTGGTGAACCCTTGCTCCGGCACATGACACATGGCGCAGGACATGGTGCGGTTGATAGATAAACGCCGGTCAAAAAACAACTTCCGGCCCAGCTCAATCTTCGCGCGCGTTGGTGGATTATCTGCCGGATGAGGAATGGGCGGAAGCCCGAGCGGAGTGGAGAGAGAGCGTTGTAAAGCGGCCTTAGACCAGCTTTCCGGATCAACCTCACAACTCGGTTGCGCGGCTGTGTTACCCAAGGAAATCAGAAAACCAAGCATGATGCATGAAAATGAGAAGCGCGGCATCAGGACCTGCTTTCTTCCATCATAAGTGTCTCAACATCCGTGATCAGCAAGCGTGGATCAATCGTCCCCAATCCATAAACGTTGCGGATGTTCCCTTGACGATCAACCAGATACATCCGCAGTAGGTGATTGATCACATCCTGATCGTTAGAACGGTCAACCACCTGACCATATCCATCCAGAATAGGCTGCAGGGCATCCATGCCGGAGGTCGTCAGCACATGCCAGGGGAGCTTTTTCTCTGCATGTTCATCAATCTGCATGGGGTAAGCGAAGGAGTTGATTGCCTCCACCGTATCGCGCGAAGGATCAAAGCTGATAGTCAGCAGTTGAACATCTTCACGAAGGCGTGGAAGCTTCTCGCTGGTCTCATAAATCTCAAAGAGCGTGGACATTGCAATCGGGCAACCGTTGACATCACCGCACATGAGATAAACGAAACTCACCAGACTAATCTTGCCACTCGTGAGGTCGCTCAGGTTCTTGGATGCCCCATGAATATCGAGCACCTGCCCATCAGGAGCTGCTTTGAATGTGTTCAGGCGATAAGAACCTGGAGCAGGTGGTTCAAACTGGAATTCTTCACTGGCGTTAAAGGCTGCCGCGAAGGGGCGTGAGGCTGCAGCCTGACTAGTTACCATTGCATACCAAAGCACGGGCACAACCGCAGCAAGACAACTCACTGCAAGGATTTTTTTGAGTAAACGCATGTCACCGACCAGCTTTATGAACCAAGCACGGGGCAGCGAGAAAGCCGCCCCGTGTCGAACCTGAGTTAGCTTGAATAAAGCTCTGAGCTGCCAAAACGCATGATGTGCGCGCGCCCAAGGCCAAGCTTGTAAAAGTCGATGTTGAAGTCTTCGACGAGCTCTTTGCCATCCCAGCTAAAGGCCCTCAGATACTGCACGTCATCATCACCTTTTTTGTCCCAGTTGGCTAGTAGAGAGGAGGTGAAGTATACGCGTTTGCCATCCCAGCTCTGGCTGACCATGTTGACCTGTCGGTCGATGGTTTTCTCGTAAATCTGGAAAGGTTTATGCGGGTTGGAAATGTCAAAGAGGCGGGTCTTGCCATCCATGAAACTGTTGACCCAAAGCGTCTGGTCGTCAGCAGCAATGGAAATGTCGACGGGTAGTGGAATGTCTGCCGGATTGCCAATGTCCGCCACATCCTTGGCCTGCCATTCGCCGTCCTCGTCCTCGTAGATCAACCAGAGTTTGGAGGTCAGCGCTGTGGTCGAGAAGGCATAGTTTGCGTTCGGTCCCCACGGGAAACGGATCTCCAATGGAGCTCCCGGCACATTGAACACTTTGCGTGGCTGGCGTGTATGCAAGTCCCACTGCACGATGGTGTTCCCGAACCGCTTCATGGCATCAGCATCCTGCAGCATCTGACCAAAGTCCATCATATAGTTGGACCAGCCAGTGAAGGAGGAGGTCAGCATGACGTTCTTGCGGATCAGCGCTCGGATATCATACCCATACCCGTCGGCAACCGCATCCCCAACGGCAACGGCTCCTTGCATGTTGGCAGTCGTCGGCATCCAGTAGGTCGCCACATAGTCGCCAGCATCATTGTACTCTACCAGTGCGGTACGCCCACCATGATCATCATCATTGGAAAGTCCGGTGATCATCATACTGCCGGGCAGGGCGAAGAAGGTATGTGGGCCAACAACACCGCCAGAATCCTTGACGAACGTCTCTATGGTTTTGTGCAGGGTCGGTTTTGAAGGATCTGTGTGCACATCGAAGATAAAGATGCGGTTGGTGTCTAGCCCACCTGTCCAGAAGTAACGGCGGTCCGCTGAAAACCCTCCGTGATGCGCTTCATTGCGCCCACCAACGGACAGGCTGTTGATCACCTGACCACGCGTTGGCGAGTCCGGGCGCAAGTCAACCGTGACCAGTTTATCTTGCTCATCGCCCATGCCTTCCACGCCCAGTGTCCAGACATAAACGAACTCTTCCTGACCTGTAATCTTAGGCATGTACGGAGACTGGCAGGTCTCATCCGCAAAGGCTCTGAATGGAGCCGTCATGGCCGCAGAAGCTGCAACCAACGCAACAAATTCCCGTCTATTCATAATATCCTCCCCAAAATCAATAAATGAGTATTCCGTTGTGCCTCCGGTTAGTTTGCAAGAGCTTCTGAATGCACTCTTTCTGCATCTACAATTGAACAATGTTGTATCGCTGCCGCCGCCCGGATGTTCTCTTCCATCAAAATCGGCAGAATACGGCTGTGAAGGTGTGTCTTGATCCGGTTTGTCGGGCCCACAACACCCATACTGAAGATGGAGCCAAGCCGGTCCACATTGATTGGAACGGCAACACTGGTAACACCTTCCTCGATCTCACCATCGCACAGCGCATACCCAGAGCGCCGGACTTGCTCCAACTCCGTCGCGATTTGAGAGGCGTCTGTCAGCGTGTTTGCAGTAAAGCCGTGTGGCTCACCAGTCAGCAACTCCTCGCGCAGCTCCGGCAATATGAAAGCAGCGATGGCTTTGGCTGAGGAGCACGCATGGGCTGGCCTGATGCCAAGTCCTGGATAGATGTAGGGGATTGCTGGATCGCTCGGCGTTTCAATATGAATGAGATCAACACGGCCTCCGCGATAACGGGCCAGAAAGGCTGTCTCGCCAATATCAATGACCAGCCGATGGATCATAGCCATCACAGCTTTGATAACATGAGAATCCGATTTACCGGTCAGGGCGATTTTGACAAAACGGATGCCAAGAACATACCGCTTGCCATCATCCACTTCATCCAGAAAACCACAGTCCAGCAGGGACGAGAGATTCCGATAAATCGTTGCTCGTGGCAGCTTCGTCATCTGCGCAAGATCATTCGCACTGACAGGCTTGGCAGACCCCGCGACAGATTCCAGAAGCTGTATCAATCGTTCCTGCATAGAAATCTCACAATTCGGACGCTTTGAGCGTAATCTGAGAAAACTTTTTGCAGCAACCCATAAGAAATCATGGGTCCAATTCGCCTGAACTGGGTGAGGTGAAAACAGAAGTCATGTGAAACGATGTTTCACTTGCAAGCGGCTTTAACTGGCAGATAAGCTGGAAAAATCTGAGGAGCTAGCCTGTAAGCGTGGGGAGTAATCTGCATGTCATTTCGCTCAGCGATTAAATCCAGAATTGCGGAATACATTACAAGTGAAACCAGATTACGCAGAAAACGTGAGGCTTTTGAGAAGCAGCGAAAACGTCAGAGTCGTCCTCATGAGGTTCATTACTTCCATCATGTGTCTGACCCATACTCACACCTGACCCTTCAAAAGCTATCAGGGTTCCAACAGAGCTACAAAATCAAGCTGACGATCCACCTCATCTCAGGCCCACCTGCATGGGCAACACCAGATCGGGCAGGCTTGGATGCATATGCTCTCAAGGACGCCAACCAGCTCGCCGTGCATTTGGGATTATCTGGGGTCTCTCAAAAAGCGCCCAGTGCGGAACGTATCGCCCAAGCTGAAGCTGCAATGGCAGCTTGCCTCAATGCGGGCATGGATATCGGGAAGCTGCAGGACATCAGTAACGCGTTGTGGTCAAACAACGAAATTGCACCGGTCTCTGAAGTGAATGTAGAAGCTGTAAAGGCGCAGGGAGATGCCTTGCTTGAAAAACTCGGCCATTACCTCGGCGCCACATTCTACTATGGAGGAGAATGGTACTGGGGCGTTGATCGACTCCATTATTTGGAAGAGCGCCTGCAACAGCTCGGCTTAGGGCCAGCGCCTTCCAGTGACCGAAAAAACGGTCCGGATCAAGCGTGAGTGATGCCAGGATTTCCTGCAATGAAATAGATCTCTTCCTATCTTTCCGAAGCCCATATTCTTATCTCGCCTTCAACAGAACATGCGAACTCAGCGATCGGTTGGGAGTCAAACTTAACATTCGCCCCGTACTGCCCATGGTCATGCGTGGCCTGCCAGTACCACCGGCCAAGCGAAAGTACATCCTCATGGATGCTGCTCGCGAAGCCCGCTACCACGGCATCCCGTTTGGTCGAATTTGTGATCCTCTAGGACGCCCGATCGAACGTGGCTACTCTCTGCTGCAGTATGCGGAAGAAGAGGGACGCCTCAGAGAATACTGCAGTGCCTTCATGACAAGTGTTTGGTCCAAAGGAGTTGATGCGGGCACCGACATGGGATTGGCGAAGATTGTAGAAACAGCTGGACTGGATTGGAGCAAGGCCCGCATCATTGTCGACAACGATGACTGGCGTGTGCAGGTAGAAAAGAACCGGGAAGATCTGACAGCTCTCGGTCTCTGGGGCGTGCCGAGCTATCGTGTCGGTACCGCCGCAATCTGGGGGCAAGATCGCCTGTGGGCTGTCGAGGCCGCTTTGCAGCACACCACGACACCCATCGTTAGCTGACAGCCTTAACCCAGATAATCCTTAAACGCATTGATGCGCACGGCAAGATCTCGTGGATTTGCAGAATGTTGGCTCAGCTTGGCAAGCAGCTCTACAACCGTCTCACAGCGTGTGCGTAGTGCTTTGTCTTCCGCTGTAGGCTCGTAGCATCTAGCTTCTCATTTTCCTGCAAAGCTGAAACAGCATGCTCCGTCCGTGCAATCGCTTGCGCCAATACCTTATCCAGGATGACCTGTGCACGACCTTCATACTCTTTCTGGTCAGTCATGTTGGAAAGGTGAGGGCACATGAAGGTGATGTCCTCAGCAATCGCACTCTTCATGGCAAATGAAACACGCTTCAAGGCTTTGGAAACCACCGGAGGCATGCGCCCCACAGAGATATCATATCCCGCCATCAACAGTGAGTTCGGCAGGTTTTCAGAGTACTGCATCAACGCAAGATAAAAGAAACCTGAGCACTGGAACAAATCAATCGCAGCACCTTGCACCGCATCGCTTTTCTCGCTCTCACCGTTCAGCAGGACAGTCAGCTCACTCAGCGCATTAAAGCGCTCTTCAATAAGCTTCCGCGCTTCATCCAACCCATTCGCAAACGCTTTGGGAGATCCACTTGCCATTGGCAAAAGCGGGCTGGAAGTATCAAAAAGATCAGCCAGCGTTCTGGCAGCGATTTCGACTTGTTCAGACAAAGTGCGTTTCCTGATCGTAAGAGCGAAGCATGCCGCTTCCTACCCCACGATCAACGGCTGATGCAATGCGCAACATCGCACAGGTGCTCAGGTTCGCTGAGTAACGCACTGATAAATCGACCCCCCAAAATGAAAACGCCTCCATGATCATTCTCAGGAAGATCGTGGAGGCATCTCTCAAAACTCAAAGCTCACGGAGCAATCACTTATAATAGCCATACCCGTAGGAAGCCTGATGCTTGTTGAGCCGTGCTTTGCTGACATCAAAGTTGTTCAACACCACACCAAGCGTCTTACCCGGAGTCTGATCAAGCAACTCCTTTGCCTGCTCAACAAGTCCACCATCCGTATGGTTCCACGAAGCAACCAAAATAGTGCCATCGACAACATGAGACAGTACGCGGCTATCAATCAGTGGAATGACGGGCGGGCTATCAATCACAATGAGGTCAAAGCTCTTACGAGCACCTTCCAAAAGCGTTTTCATCGCTTGAGAGGACAGAAGCTCAGCTGTCTCCCAAAGTTCACGATGATTTGGAGCTGGAAGCGCGTAAAAGTTTGACCCTTCCTTGTGTTTTACGGCATCCGCAATAGTCACTTTGCCTGTCAGGACATCAGCCAGATTCTTCTCGCTTGAATCTCCCTGAGTCTCGGAGGTCAGCTGTCTGCGCATATCTGCATCAATAAACAACACCCGTTCTCCCGCTTTCGCCGCGTAGTGAGCCAGATTGCGGGAGATCGTAGACTTTCCTTCACCCGGGATCGCTGAGGTGATCAGCAGTGCTTGATAGGATCATCCATCCTCGCAAACTTAACGGAGGATCGCAGAGCACGAATTGACTCAGCGTAGTGGCTCAAAGGGTTCTCAGATGCAAACTGCGCGACCTCAGACCGCGTGGCGTCATCATTGCCGGCAGTTTTTGATCTCACCAAACCTTTGCCAAACAGCCATCCGAAAAATGATCGGAGCGATGAAGTCGACGCATAACCTTCAATCAGCGGCACCTGAGAGAAGAGAGGAAGGCCGAGACGGCGTTCGACATCTCTTTTGGATTTCAGTGTGTTGTCAAACTGCTCGATCAGAAGGGCAAGAGCGGTCCCCAGAATGAGGCCCACAACAGCAGAGACCAGCAGGAAAAGCTTCTTGTTTGGGAAGCTTGCAATGCTTGGAACCTCAGCCGGGCTGAGCACGCGGCTACTGACAGAGTTCATTTTCTCGAACTCTTGTGTTTCTTTCAGTCGTGCAAGGAAGGACTCATATAGAGTTCTATTTGCATGGGCTTCACGGATCAACTCACGCAGGTAAACCTGAGCATGGTTTTCTGAGTTGGTGACATCACGCAGTTGCTCAAGACTGTCGGAAATGGAAGCTTCACGACGTTTAGCAACAGCCAGCTCATTCTGCGCCGTATCAACAATACGCTGGAGCTCTTTCTCGATCTGGTCCCGAAGGTCTTTCAGCTGTGAGCGAACACTGACCACAGATGGATGCTTATGGCTGTATTTCACTGTGAGCGCTGCTTCCTTCCGTTCAACTTCAGAAGCTTTCGCGCGCAGTTGTGTAATAACGGCAGATTGGGCGGCATCGGCAAAGGAAGAAGTGGAACCGCCACGCACCAGCACTTTATCAATCTGATCAACCCGCGCCTGAGCTTCAGCAGTTTTTGTCCGGGCATAGACGAGTTGCTGGTTCAGTGCTGCGATCTGCTTTTCGTTGATAGTACCGCCACCAGCAACCTGAAGGTTGAACTCGTTTCTGAACTGTTCAACAGCCTGTTCCGAGCTGCGAACCTTAACACCTAGCTCGGACAAACGAATGCTAAGCCATTCACTGGCCTGACGAATGGCATCGTATTTGGTAGCAAGACGATCCGCTAGATAAGCCTCAGCAAACGCGTTAGCAAGCTGAGCAGCCATCTCAGGAGAATGTGCCCGGTAGGAAAGATCAACCACGGTTGTATTACGGTTCAAAGTCACGTGAAGGCCATCAAGCACACGCTGCTCAAGGCTGACCGTAGCTGGCGGCTCACCTGTCACTTTCGTAAAGACTTCCGACAACAAAGAAGGCTTTGATTGAAAAGCTGGCGAGTTCTCAAGATCGTTTTCTGCAATCACGCGTTTGGCAACCGCATTCGATCCGATAATCTCGATCTGGCTTTGCAGCAACTTGTTGTCAGAGCCAAAGCCGCTAAGAACAGCTTTCACGTCAACCACATTAGATGCACGCGTTTCGATGTAAACGGAGGTTACAGCCGTATATTTAGGCGCTGCAAGAAACGCAAAGGTGAGGCCGAGCACTGTCACAAACCCGGTAACACCAAGGATCAGTGACCAATACTTGCGTACATACTGAAAGGCCAGGCGAAGATTGATAATATCTTCTGTCGGGGCATTCGATGCCAGGGAGTTTTGCATGACTCTCAATACTCTACTTTTGCGGTTATCCCTATCAGATGCCGGTCGTAGCTGTTGTCAGCTTCAGATGACTTGCGTGTTTCAAAGTCATAGTAGGCACCGAATTTCAGGTTGCGATTGATAAGATGTTTTGCTTCCAGTCGTGCACGGAAGGTGTTGTCGCGACGATCCGAGCCGGTGTAGTTTTCACGATTGAAAGAAAGAAGCGGTGAAAGGATGAGGTTGCGACGGAGTTCGTAATCCAATGACAGCCTGGCATTCGAAGTGAGCTTGCTAACCTGTCCATCAAGTGAGCTTTCTTCGACGGCTTGTCGCCCTTTGACTTTTACAACCAAAAGCGGAGAGGGCATCCATTGCATGTCCACATTGAAGGAGTAGGTGGAGATATCTCCGCGGCTACCCAACTGATAATTTTGATTGAGATACCCAATACCTGCAGCGCCATGGAAGTTGCCGCGTTTATCAACTTCCAGCCCTGCCAGAACCTCAAAGCCGCTTGAATCTCGATTATCTTCCCCAGAAGCTTTCCAATTGCGTGCGTTGTATTCCGCACTCACAAAGGTACTCAGTCCAGGCGAGAAAGCGTAGTTCACTTTGCCAATCAGACTATATCGCGTGCCATCGCGCGTATCCTGATCGATGATGCTGCCGTCTCTTGCTTCAACGTCATGATAGTTAAAGTGACTGACTGTACCTCCGCCGATGAACCTCAGACGATTGAAAACTTTGGATATACGAGCCGTCGCAGAGTAAGCTTCCCGTCGAATGCCGTGTTTGGCATCCGAAGACGTATCGGCTTCACCCAGTTCATACTGTCTTGCTTCCATGCCAGCGCCCAGATCCAGCGTAAAGTCTCTGAGAACTTCCAATCTCGCGCCTGTAGAAACGCGGCCAGACAAGGTGGAGGCGTTCGGTTTTGAAAAAGCATGCTTTTTCTGGCCTGATAGGTTTACACGAAACCGATGACGAGAGATCTCTGAGCTAATGGACAGTGAAGGAGCAAATAGACCAACCATGCTACTATCTGCAGACCTTCTGGTCTTATAGAGATTGCTGTCAAAGTAGAGGCCGGAGGTGAGGGAGGGCATGAAAATCCAGTTGGCGTGCCGAATGCCTTTGGCGTTGTACTCTGGATGAGACTTAAGGCCGTATCCTCCGGCGTTTTGCAGCAAAGCCTCCGAAAGATCCGAAGCGGTTGCTGTCTCGAAAGCAGAACCGGCCATGCAAGTTGCCAAAATGAACTTTAAGCTGCGCATTGGGAGAAACTCATTTTCCGTGACTATTTCAAACTCTGTGTCAAAAGGGAGGAACGCAGTCTTGACTGTCGTGCTCAGGAAATTTCATGCAAGAGAGGTGCTGAGGGACTTGAGAACTTCGAAAATGGTTTGCTGCCATCTACACAATGTGCAGTGGCAGCATCTCTCGGTTTTCGAACAGCTCTGCTTCAGCTCATGCGTCGAAGCCTAGTCCTTTTGCTGCACTGAGAGTTGGCTTCCCCGAAACTCTGGCATGGTTGCATGCCCCGCTGCGCTGATGCCTTCACGCTTTAGAACGATGACCATAGTCATGAAGATGATTTTCATATCGAGCCAGAAGCTCTTGTTCTCCACGTACCAGACATCCAGTTCAAAGCGAGAATCCCAGTCGATGCTGTTGCGCCCATTCACTTGAGCCCAACCGGTGATGCCTGGCTTCACAAAATGACGCATCATCTGACGCTTGGAGTAATGCTTCAGAAAACCAGCATGCTGTGGGCGGGGACCAACAACAGACATCTCACCCTTGAGAACATTCAGGAAGCCTGGCAACTCATCGACACTTGTCGCACGCAAAATGCGTCCAAATGTTGTGAGGCGTTGATCGTCTGGCAGAAGGTTTCCATGTGCATCGCGCGCATCGGACATGCTGCGAAACTTGTAGATCTGGAACACGTCGCCGTTCAGCCCGGCACGGTCTTGCTTGAAGATAATAGGGCTTCCGAGTCTCGTGCGCACCAAAATAGCTGCGATAATCATCAGAGGTGATACAAGCAGCAAGACAGCAAAACTAAAGACTATATCGAATATTCTAATCATGGTGCATTTCAACTACTGTCACTCACGGCGCGAATTACTTCACTCCGTCATGGTCTCAATTTGAGCAAGCCCCCAACACCCTCAGAAGAGCCACCTCACGAACAGGTTGCGATTTAACGCAACAGAAATCCTATGTGGCAGTTGTATTGATTAGATTTTTCATAGAAATCTCACCAATGCCAATCTGATTTCAGTTGGGCTAGGTATTTGATTCCAAGTAATAAAGTCAACGAAATAAATATAGATAGTCACATAACTTAATTTATAAAACTACATATAATAGTTTAACTATCTTAATATGGGATTCTATAAATATTTTAACTAATATATACTTTAATGAAAGGGCGTATTGTTTCATTAAAATTCACTAAAATTCTTTATATCTATAACTGGCTATTATTGGCTGATTTCAGCCAATAATAGCTCTGAAAAATTTGATTTCTCAATTTGATTTCAGAGGGGGGGAGGACTACGCAATTGAAGTTTTGATTAGTGTATAGTTATATGTAGTTAACTTAATCTGGTATGGTTGATTGTATTTATCGGCGTGTAATTGAATATAATTATAATGAAATAGTAATGGCAATTTATTAAGTTAGATATCAATTCCAATAATCCTCATAATACTTATTGTTTTTGCTTTATTGGATTGACTTGCTTGTGTGTGTCGAAATATTACCCTTCAGGTTGCTATGAATGTTAGATGATCACTGGGGTAAGTGAGTAAAAGTTTAAACTAAAGGCAACAATAGCGGAGGCTGTTCACCAGTCTCATTTGGATCATGTCTCATTGCTGTGAGAGAGGCCGTTGGCTTGAGAGAGTGCGGTATTATAGCAATTGAGTTCGATCACCATATCTAGTTTACTTGATCGACCAAGACACATGCGAATACTTCTTGTTGCTAATAGTAGCTTTAAACTAATCAACTTCCGGCGTTCTTTACTTCAACAACTACAGCGAGAAGGGCATGAGCTTATCGCTGCCACTCCGCGTGATGAGTACACGCCTGAATTTCAAAAAATGGGAGTGACCTATGTTGAGCTTCCTATGGATGCCACAGGGACTTCTGTTGTTGCAGAGCTAAAGTTGTTGCTGCGGATTTTTGAAATTACAAGAAGGCATAAGCCTGATGCTGCGCTTGGCTTCACGATTAAGCCGAACATCTATGGCGCAATGTCTTCTCGTTTGCTTGGTGTGCCATTCATTCCCAATATCACAGGAATGGGTAGTGTTTTTGATCGTGATGACTTGTTCGCGCGTCTGATCAAGACACTTTACAAAACGGCCTTCCGGCGCTGTCCCCGTGTTTTCCTTCAAAACCCTGAGGACTTGGCTTACTTCGTAAGAAGCGGCCTCATTACAAAACAACAAGCATGCTTGTTACCCGGTTCAGGTGTGGATCTCACAAACTTCCAGATCACAGCATTGCCTGGCGCTGGCAGTCAAAGAACGTTCACTCTTGTCGCTAGAATGTTGAAAGAGAAGGGGGTCTTGGAGTTTGTTGAAGCTGCACGTGCGTTAGCTCCCAACTTTCCAGATGCCCGTTTCGTCCTGCTAGGCCCGTCAGGCTCCGGAAAGGCAGGCGGATTAGATGAAGCTGACATAAAGAGGCTAACAGCCGATGGTGTAGTTGAGTATCGCGGGCCGGTTAAAGATGTACGACCTGTTGTGGCCGACGCAGATTGTGTGGTGCTGCCATCCTATTATCGGGAAGGTACTCCCAGGTCATTGCTTGAAGCTGCCGCGATGGGGCGCCCGATCATTACCACAACCATGCCGGGATGTAAGGATGTGGTCGATGAAGGGCAAAACGGTTTTCTTTGTAAGCCAAGAAGCGGCCAATCAATCGAAACCGCCATGCGGCAATTTCTTCTGATGAGTGAAGCCGCAGTGAATGAAATGGGCACGGCCTCACGAAGAAAGGCTGAGCAAACGTTCGATGAGCGGATCGTTATCAATCACTACACCTCGGTTCTGCAGCAAGCCTCATAAGGCAGTCTGAACTGAATAGGGTCAGATCACATAGAAAACTCGTAGAGTTACTCTTCACAGGATGCGTAGATCGCACGTTCGATGATCTCTTCAGTGAAGAGGGGTGGGACAAAAGAAAAGGGAAATGGTGTGAAGCAAAAATGGCTCAATGGCTTAACAAGTCTCTTCATCCTCGGTCTCTTGCAGGGCTGCGCTTCAGGTGAGTTTGCAGGGCAGGAAGCGCAAAACCAGATAACTTCTGACCGCATCTTTTCTCAGCCCGAAGCTTATCGCCTTGGCCCGAGTGACAAGCTCCGCGTTATGGTGTTTGGGGAGCCCGACCTGTCAGGTGAGTTTGTGGTTGATGATCAGGGCAAACTCGATCTGCCACTCATTGGCGATATTTCAGCCAACAACAGCAGTGTGAAAGAGCTGGAGAGCCGCATCGTAGCCGCCCTTAAGGATGGTTATCTCAAGGAGCCGCGCGTAAGCTTGGAAGTGCTGAGTTCCCGTCCGTTCTTTATCCAGGGTGAGGTGGCTCGCCCGGGTGAATACTCCTACAAAAATGGATTAACCCTGCAAGATGCAATTGCTGTTGCTGGCGGCTACTCCTACCGCGCAAATACATCGAGCATTTTCATCCGTCCGGTGGGAAGCAATTACGAGGTTCCCGTAAAGCTAACGGGTGCCCGCCTTTACCTGCGTCCGGGTGATAGCATCCGCATTCCAGAGAGATACTTCTAGTTTCGTGCAAGCTTCAGTGAACTATCAGAAAAGCCGTAAAGGGATGCATCTATGATTTCGCGTCTGCTCAGACATGCTGCCGGCATTAAAGTACTCGTTCTTAAAGGAACTGAGGCACTGGCAGGCGCGGCCATGACGATCTATCTGGCGCGTATTCTTGGGCCCGCAGAGTTTGGCGTGTTCGCCTTTGGTTTGGCAACAATCATGTTATTGGCGATTCCGATCAAGAATGGCGCTTCAACATTGATCACCAAACACGTGGCGATCGCTCGGGAAGGGAATGGGGCAGCGCAAGCCTCACCACTTTTGAAGACAGGCATACGCCTATCATTGATCTACGCATCTGCAATCATCATGGCTCTTTGGGGGGCCGTGATGATGAGCGATAGTGAGAACGTGTTTATTGCGAGCGTTGCGGTATTCTCTTTGGTGCTGCCACTCCTGTGTGTGACAGGCCTGATGGAGGGTGTTCTACGCGGCAGCTTTCGCCCAAATGCAGCTATCCTTGTCGGCACTGTTCTCGTGCCGCTCTTGGTACTCGTCGTTGCGTTTCTTTTAACAGAGCAAATGCGCGCTGAGGGATGGGCCTACGCTGTATATATTTACATCGGAGCCGGTGCAGCAATTACTATTTTGAGCATCACACTCACATGGCCTTACCTTCGCTCACTGTTCTCTCAACACGACGGTTCATCAATGAATGGCACCGAATGGCTTAGCCTCGTCGCACCATTCGCCATTGTAACCGGGCTTCTCATCTTCAATCGTCAAATCGACACCATCCTTCTGGGAACGCTTGCTGGCGAAAAGGAAGCCGGTATCTACCGAATAGCAGCTCAAGCCTCAGTGCTCGTCACATTTGGAATGCAGGCTATTGGCCATCTGTATGCACCATACCTCGCAACAGCAGATAAAACCGCAGCATCATCCAAAATCTCAGGTTACCTGCGCAAAAGCGTATTGTTCTCAGTCGCATTTGGCGGGCTTGCATTGATCTCACTGGCGCTGTGGGGGGATGAGGTCATCAGGCAATTGGCTGGTCCAGAATATCTGGAAGCCTATCCGGTCATGCTCGTCCTGTGCACCGCTAATCTTGCCGTCGCTGTAAATGGTGCAACCATGCAGGCGCTTTACATGCAGGGGCATCAGAAACGAACGGCCTGGATCTTCTTTGCTGCCGGTGTTCTGTCAGTCATCGCAAATGCCTCACTGATCCCGTACCTGGGCATCAACGGTGCTGCAATTGCAACCTCAACCGCCATTGTCACGTGGTCCCTCGGGCTCCGCTGGTTAGCCTGCGATGTCTGGCAACTATCCTTTCTTACACTTTCACCACGCCTTCAGGAGCAAAAACCATGAAGTTACAAAACTTCCTCCCAACCGGACATTTCTGGGACAACGCTCTGTCAATTCTAAATGCACGCAAGCGTTTGGGATATTTTCCAAACCCACGTAATCCGCGTAGCTTCAACGAGCACATCCTCGCGCAGAAATGGGCGTTCAAAGGTGATCTGTCATTGGCAAGTCGGGTAACCGATAAAGCCGAAGTAAAAAACTGGCTGACTGAAATCGGTATGGAGCACTTGATTGTTCCAACTCTGGGTGTCTTCGAAAATACGTGGGAAATAGACGCATTCCACTTTGCAGGAGAACTGATTGCCAAGTCCACTCATGGAAGCGGTAAAGCAGTGATCCGGACTGCTCAAAATGGCAGAGCGTTCTCCATGGAAGATATGGAAGTGTTTCGCACTTGGTTCACTGAAGATTACTACAAGCGAAGCCGCGAGCCGAACTACAAAGGTCTACGCAAACGCATTATTGTAGAGCCTGTACTGCGTGATGAGACAGGTGGTCTCCCAAAGGACTACAAGTTCTTCTGTGCTGATGGGGAACCATTCGTGATCCAGGTTGATCATGGCCGTCACACACGTCATACCCGTCAGCTCTATGATGCCAATTGGCAGCTGCTCCCATACTCAACCATTTATGAGCGTGATCCAGCTCCAATGCCAAGACCAGCTTTGCTGGATGAAGCGTTGGCAACAGCTCGCCAGCTGTCAAAAGGTTTCGGACTTGTCCGTGTTGATTTTTACTTCATTCCATCAGGTCTCAAACTGGGCGAAATGACCTTTTTCCCCGAAAATGGAGCAGGACGGTTCTCTCCAGCAGAGGGTGATCTGCAAATGGGCCAGCAGTTCGTGAAAGCGAGCCAAACTGGAGACATGCATATAGGATCATTTGAGCAAAGGGCCTAGTACCTATGTGGCCGTATGTCATCATCAGTGGGGTTGTTTACTCTGGCAGCATTCTCTCAGTTCTTGACAGGCGTACGTCTGTCCTGAGCTGGACCGTGCTTGCATCCTTTGCCATCGCACTAAGCGCCTTTATTGGTTTTCGTTTTGAAGTTGGAAAAGACTGGATTCAGTACAACTACATCTTCAAGCTGATAACCGAGCTGCCCTTTGTCGAAGCGATGGACTTCACTGATGTTGGATACAGTTTTATAAACTGGCTTGCCTTTCAATTAGGCTTTGGCATCTCAGCGGTCTTTTTCTTTTGCGCAGTCGTCCTTGTTGTCGGGCTGATGATGTTCGCTGCGCTAACACCCTATCCCTGGCTGGCCATGGCCATTGCGATGCCCCATATCGTAACGATCATGGCCATGGATCACATACGGCAAACAACGACGCTCGGCTTCATCTTGATTGGTCTTGCTCTTCTGGCTCGTGACCGGGTTTGGGCGTTTATGGGTTGCATCGTGTTAGGCGCTCTGTTCCATCGCACTGGCATCATGTGTCTCGTTTTTGGATTGTTTCTTGTCCAAAAAAATCGGTTACTGCTTTATCCAGCCGTGCTTGGCATCAGTGCTATCCTCATGAAGTTCCTGCTGGCAGATCAGATAGGGGTCTACTTCCTGCGTTACGTCGAAACTTCAGCAGGCTCAAGGGGGGCGTTGATCCGGCTGCTTCTGAATGCTCTACCAGCGGTAGGTTTCCTGATCTATGGAAAATACGCAAATCTTCCCGAAAAACTGGATAAGGTGATGCGCGCCATGGCATGGGCTGCTGTGATCTCCCTTATGGTGTTGCCACTGCTACCGTCTGCTGTCATCATTGATCGCATCGGAAAGTACTTCCTCCCGGTTCAAATTCTGTTCTTTCCACTCCTCGTATCTCTGCTCCACGGATACGCACTTCGCTTTATCGCGACATCACTGCTGTGCGCCTATTTATTCCTCACGCAGTTTTATTGGCTCTATACAAGTGAACTGGCGGACTACTGGGTGCCTTATAAAATGACACAGTTTTAAGGACGTCTCCGAAACCAGCAAATAACCCAGTCCAAGCCAGCAAAATCTGTTGCGTCGCAGGTGAGGTGATATAGGTTTCCTCAAAACACTTTGAGCTGATGCTCGGGTTCGGGGAGGATGTTTTATGTTGGATGCGGCTGTTAAGGCTCTGTCGGACGAGCAGCTGGAGGAGCTTACGAAGGTTCGCCAGACGTTGCATATGTCGCCGGAAGCCTCTGGGGAAGAAGAGCAGACGGCGCGGTTTGTGGTGGAGCAGCTGAAGCAGATTGGTGCGGACCGTGTTGTGAGTGGGATTGGCGGTTTTGGTGTTATTGCTGAATACCAAGGGGCTGCTGATGGACCAACGGTGATGATCCGGTGTGAGCTGGATGGCCTGCCGATTGAGGAAATCTCTGAGGTTCCCTATCGCTCGCAAGTTCCGGGTAGGGGCCATCTATGCGGTCATGACGGGCATATGGTGATGGTTCTGGGCGTCGCGCATATGCTGGCAAAATATCCACCGCAAAAGGGCCGTGTGCTGCTCATGTTCCAGCCTGCGGAAGAAACCGGGGCAGGCGCGCCAGCCGTCATTGCGGACCAAAAGTTCGCTGAGTTTCGCCCTGATTTTGCATTCTCATTACATAACCTGCCGGGCCGCCCGATGGGAGAGGTGAGCATATGCCGTGAGTATGCTAACTGTGCCTCTCGCGGCATGCAGATCAACCTGCGTGGCAAGAGCTCTCATGCGGCAGCTCCGGAAGATGGGCTGTCTCCAGCCACCGCAATGGCAACGCTCATGGGAGTGCTGGCTGAACTGGGTGCTGGCGGGGAAATGAACGATCAGTTTGCGCTCAGCACCTTAACCCATGCCCGTTTGGGAGAGCCGACCTTTGGCATAGCGCCGGGCTTTGGCGAGCTGCGCGTCACACTACGCTCCATCAGTGATGCTTTGATGGATGACATGGTCGCGCGGGCAGAGCAAGCTGTTGCGCGTGCAACGAAAGATCTGGAAGTCTCCATTTCCTGGCACGACATCTTTCTGGCTTGCGTCAACCATCCGGAAAGCCGGGATCACATCATCAAAGCGGCTAAGTACAATGGTGCGGCACTGAAGGAACTGGATTTTCCAATGCGATGGTCAGAAGATTTTGGTCGGTTCGGATTGGATGGAGCCAAATCAGCTATGTTCTTTTTGGGCTCAGGCGAAAACCAACCTCAGCTGCATAATCCGGACTATGACTTCCCAGATAAGCTGATCCCAGTCGGAACAGCAATGTTCACCACTTTGATTGACCAGCTGCTTGGATTAAATGATTGATCTTTAAAGCTCATGCCCGCCGAGGTTTAGTGCGGCGGGCATGAAAATTCACATCAGTGACGCGGTGACAAATGTAGTCCCGCAATCGTGCAGCGCACGGAACCTCCGGCCAGTTCCAATGTTGGAATAGCGAGCGGCAGCAATGTTGCAGAAGCTGAAATTCGTTCCCGCTGTTCTTCCGTCAGCACATCATAAGCCGTCTGCGAAAGTGCAAGCAGCGGTCCGTCTTTGCCCATCAGTTCGATTGCATTGCCTGCAAAGGAGGACACCTGTGCATTGCTCAGCTCAATCACATCACGCCCAGTCGATTGCAGACGGGAGACCACTTCGGCACGCCGTGCGGTATCGGTGATCATCTCGGTGCCGATCAGCGCAAAGTTGGTTCCAACGCACATCAAAACATTGGTGTGGTAGATGGAGGTGCCTTTGTCGTCTTCCGCCGCGAACACCATTGGCTCGAAGTTGAAGTGCGTACAAAAGCGCTCCAGAGCGATCGGGTTGGTTCTGTCACTTTCAACCGCATAGGCCACCCGGTCGATATGATCGAGCACCATGGCACCGGTACCTTCCAGATAAAGACCATCCTGCTCAAGGCCAGAATAATCAATCACATCCTGCACACGGTAGTTGCTCTTGAGCATCTCAAGAATGTCCTGGCGACGCTCCAAACGGCGGTTTTCTGCTTCATCGGGAAGATGGCCACATGTCCGCCCGCATGGGTAGAGAACCAGTTGTTCGGGAAGACGCAATCCGGAAGTCCCGGATTGTCGCCCTCAAACACATGCACCCGAACCCCATAAGCTTCCAGCTGCGCAATCATGGCAGAGTGCTCGTCGTAAGCCTGCTTGGCATGATCCGCATCTGTTGTGATCTCAGCCTGAAAGGCGTTGTCAGCAGCAGTTTCAGCGTTGACTGAGAAGTGATGGGGCCGAACCATCACAACAGCACCTGGGGCCTGAACTGAAGTCCGGTTCATGCAGTCTCTCCACCTTCAGGATTGGCGCGCATCACCATTCCAAAAAGGTCACGTGGATCATCTGGGTCTGCCAGCATGTCCAGATCATGATAAAGGCCAGTGCTTCCAGCTGATCGCGAACATAACGCAGAGCGGAGAAGTCCTCTGTTGCAAAGCCAACGCCATCGAACAGAGTAATCTGACGATCGCTGGTGCGGCCCTCTGCCTGTCCGGTGATCACCTTCCACATTTCAGTAACCGGGAAGTCTTCAGGCATCTGCTGAATTTCACCTTCAACACGGGTCTGCGGTGGATACTCAACAAACACATCAGAGCGGGAGAGGATGCCGCTGGCAAGCTCGGTTTTGCCTGGGCAGTCGCCACCAATCGCGTTGATGTGCACACCGGTGCCGACCATGTTGTCGGAAAGAACGGTCGCGTTCTGCTTGTCAGCCGTACAGGTGGTGATGATCTGTGCGCCAAGCGCAGCTTCTTCCGGGCTCTTACATGGCTGCAAGGTCAAACCACGACCTTCCAAATTGCGCATCAGCTTTTCCGTCGCTTTCGGATCAATGTCATAAAGGCGCAGAGTTTTGATGCCGCAGATTTCCTTCATGGCCAGCGCCTGAAACTCGGACTGAGCTCCGTTGCCGATCATTGCCATGGTGTGGGCATCCTTTGGAGCCAGATGCTTGGCCACAACGGCAGAAGTGGCAGCAGTGCGCAGAGCGGTCAGAACGGTCATCTCGGTCAGCAGCACCGGGTAGCCGGTGTAAACATCAGCCAGAAGACCAAAAGCAGTCACAGTCTGCAGACCTTCCTTGGTGTTCTTTGGGTGGCCGTTCACATACTTGAAGCCGTAGGTCACGCCATCAGAGGTTGGCATCAGTTCGATAACGCCTTCCTTGGAGTGGGAGGCCACGCGAGGGGTCTTGTCAAACAGCTCCCAGCGACGGAAGTCCTCTTCCACATACTCGGCAATGCCGGAGAGCATGGTTTCAACGCCAATGCGGTGAACCAGTTTCATCATGTTGTCGACGCTGACGAATGGAACGAATGCACGTTCTGACGGGGCAGGGGCTGACATGAGCTTTCCTCAAGTAATTACAGTTTCCCTAGTATCAACTGTACAAATTGCAAAAAACATATAAATCTTGCTAAGTATGCAAGATAGTTTTTGACAGATTGCTATGTAATTTTTATATTATTGTTAAACCCATGGGTTGAGGCGGGGCATGAAGCAAAACCAGATTGCGAAACACATATATGACGACCTTGACAGGCAACTGATCGGCCTGTTGCGTCAGGACGGGCGTGCTCCGGTTTCAAAACTTTCTCAGATTATGGGTGTCTCAAGAGCGACCGTGCAGGCACGTATGGATCGCCTTCTGGAGACGGGAGCACTTCTTGGGTTTACCGCCCGAGTGCGCGAAGATTATGACAGCGGCGAAATCAGAGCGGTCATGATGATCGAGGTGATGGGACGCAACACCTCGCAAGTTATTCAAAAGCTTCGCGGATTGCCGGAGCTTCAGGTGCTGCACACCACAAGTGGAAAGTGGGATCTGGTTACAGACATACGTGTCGAAAACCTCTCAGAGTTTGACCGTGTGCTGCGTGAGGTGCGCCTGATTGAAGGCGTCATGAACAGCGAAACCAGCATCCTCCTCTCAAGCGTCTAAATCACTCCGTCCTGCAGCAAGGCTTTGATGAACCATTCCACGGCTTGTCTGTGAGACTGGGATTTGCGAGAAGCCACATAGAATTCTGAGGTCCACGTCAGGTTAGGATGCTCCAGCAAGCGCATATTGCCGGTCTCAACCCACTGCGTAGCATAATGGTCTGGTAGAACGCCCAGAAACTTCCCGCTAAGGATAAGCGCGGCGGCAGCTTCCATGTTGGTCACTATTGCTTTGGGCTCAGGTGTTTTGGCATCGCGCGCCACAATCATATCGTAGGAACGCTGGCACACAGCGTGATTGCTCAGGATCTCCGGTGAGATCTCATCTTTGCCTGCATCAAACAGCTCATGCTCGCGGCCACAATAAAGAAAGTGGTTCTCGCTGCAGACCTTGATGTACTCCAGCTCATCCCGCTTGCGCTTAAAGGGTGCCAACGCAATATGTAGGCTGCCGGTGATCAGGCCTTCTTTCAGATCATTAGGAGAGGCGACAACGATCTCCAGATTGACGTCGTTTTCCTTTGAAAAGAACCGCTGCAACGCAGGTACAAGTGGAAAGCCCGGTAGGCTGATCACCGTATCCACGATGCCAATGCGCAACTGCCCGGTGATGGTTCCGCGCAGCTCCAAAAGCTCTGCATCAAAGTCCTCAACCATCCGGATGATTTCGCAGGCTTTCTCATAGGCGATCTTGCCGCGCTCGGTCAGCTGAAAGCCACTGCGCCCGCGCTCGCACACACGATAACCCAGTGCAATTTCCAGATCTCGGATCCGGCAACTGATGGCGGATTGTGAGATCCCCAACCGGAACTGAGCCTCTGAAAAACCACCACATTCCACCACAGCACAAAATGCTTCCAGGAGATTGTTTCTGAGAAGTTTCATCTAATGTTCTTTCTGTTCTCAGATAATTTAATTACATTGATATATTTCATGTAAACATAACTTATTTGATATTTTTTCTCAGTTCAACATCGAGTGTGCTGGTGGCGAGGAAGGAAGAGCGAGTTCTGTGGGAGGATCAAATGAGCTCAATTCTTAAGTCGCTAAAAGCAATGACTGCTGCAATGGTTCTGAGTGCTGCACCGCTCAGCGCCCATGCGGAAGACTGGAAGTTCGCTATTGAAGAAATTCCAGGTTCCATCATGGATGCCTACGCGCAGGAGTTTAAAAAACGTATTGAAGCCAAGACCAACGGGGATGTGACCATCACAATCTTCCCGATGGGCACACTTGGCACACCAACGGACACGGTTGAACAGGCAACGGACGGGCTGATCCAGTTCACCAACGTCTCCATCGGCAATCTAGGCACCATTGTCCCGGAAAGTCAGATTTTCCTGCTGCCTTATCTGTTCCCCTCTGATGCCAAGGCAGTTTCTGACATTCTGAACAACTCCAAGACCATTTACGGTGATCTGAACGATGATTTCCGCAAGCGCGGTCTGGAAGTGCTGACCATGTATTCTGAAGGGCCGCAGGTCTGGACGACGAACAAGGAAATCAGAAACCCGGATGATTTCTCCAACTTCAAGATGCGTGTGATGGTCTCTCCAATTCTGCTGGAGACCTACAAGAACATGGGCGCCAGCCCAACACCACTTCCATTTGGCGAAGTGTTCGGCGCATTGCAGCTTGGTGCCGTTGATGGGCAGGTCAACCCGGTCCCGACCATCGAGGAAATGAAGTTCTATGAAGTGACCGATTACCTCATCTGGGCAGGTGAGCAGGAGCTGGTGACCACCGTTGTTGCTGGTACAGATTGGTTCGACACGCTCTCGCCAGATCGTCAGAAACTGGTCCGGGAAACCATGGCCAGCATGTCCGGGTTTATCGATGGCGTTGTCACGGACTTCAACCAGAAGCGCCTCGATATCATCAAGTCCAGCAAGCCGGATATCAATCTCGTTGTTCTGTCGGAAGAAGAGCGTGATGTCTTCCGCGCCCGCAGCGAAGCAACTGAAAGCGCGTATGTGGAAGCGGCAGGAGATCGCGGCAAAGTTCTGCTCGACGCTCTGAGAACTGAGATCGCGTCAACTCATCAATAAAGGAATACCCACACTCCAGCCTGAGGCATGGGGTGTGGGCTCACTGGAGGAGGGAGCCGATGGAACCCCGTTCTGTCCCCTTTAAGCTCCTCGGGAAAGTTGACGGCATAATATGTAAGATTGAGGTCTTCATCCTCAGTTGGGGCATCATCGCCATGGCCGTAAACACCATCGCGAATGTGTTCGGGCGCTATGTCTTTCATCAGTCGATCTACTTTTCAGAGGAACTCAACGAGTTCTTGATCGTCATCATCACGTTCATGGGATTGGGCTATGCCACGCGAAAGGGCATCCACATTCGCATGTCCGCCATCTACGACGCATTGCCGAAAAAAATGCGCAAGATTCTGATGATCCTGATCACGATCATGACCGCAACAATGATGGCTATCCTCACTTGGTACGCCGTTGAATATGTTGCCAAAGTCGCAAGCCGTGGCCGGGTCACACCAGCGCTGCAGGTGCCGCTCTATCTCACCTACATCTGGGTGGTGATCGGCCTCGCTCTGGCAACCCTGCAATATCTCCTGACAGCCCTACGCAACCTCAATCTGGCTGAGGAGGAGATCTACGTCTCCTATCTGGAAGTGGACAGCTACGAAGACCCGGAAACAGCCGCGGCTGTGGCGCGCTTCGTGGAAAAAGAAGAGGGGGCTGTAAAATGACAGAACTCATGCTCACGGTCATGATCGCCCTGCTGCTCTTCGGCTTCCCCATGAAGATGCCGCTGATCTCGGCGGCGTTCATCGGCTTTCTGATCTATTTTCCAAACTTCAGTCCGCAAATCCTGATCCAGCAGATGATCGGCGGCGTCAAACCATCCGCTTTGGTGGCCGTGCCCATGTTCATTCTGGCAGCAGATGTTATCACACGAGGTCATTCCGCCGATCGCCTGATTGATGTGGTGATGCGGTTCATGGGGCATATCAAAGGCGGTCTGGCCATCTCAGTCACCAGCGCTTGTGCGCTGTTTGGCGCGGTTTGCGGCTCAACGCAGGCCACCGTGGTGGCAGTTGGTGGCGCCATGCGTCCGCGCATGCTCAAGTCCGGCTATTCAGACAGCTTCACCATTGGCCTCATCGTCAACGCCGCTGATCTGGCCTACCTGATCCCGCCATCCATCGGCATGATCATTTATGGCGTTGTATCGGGCACTTCGATCTCCCAGCTCTTCATTGCGGGGATCGTACCAGGCCTCATCATCGTGGCGTTCTTTTCCGCCTACTGCATGTGGCATGCCTACAAGCACGACATTCCGGTGCTGGATCGATCTGACTGGGGCGAGCGATTGACCGCCGTCAGACGTGCTGTCTGGCCTATGGGTTTCCCAGTCATCATTGTTGGCGGCATCTATGGTGGTGTCTTCTCACCAACTGAAGCTGCGGCCATCTGCGTGCTCTATGCGGTTGTTCTGGAAGCGTTAATCTTCAGATCCATCCGCCTGCGGGACCTGCCGGATATCGCTCTCTCAACGGGCGCAATCACCTCTGTGGTGTTCATCCTGATCGCAGCAGGTGCGGCGTTCTCATGGACCCTGTCGTTTGCGCAGGTGCCACAAACCATCATCAGCTCACTGGGCCTCAACGAAGCCGGTCCAATGCTCACGCTGACGGCGATCATTCTAGCCTTCTTTATCGGCTGTATGTTTGTCGATTCAATCGTGGTGATTTTGATCCTGGTGCCAATCTTCGCACCACTCATCAAGTCCACGGGGCTGGATCCGGTTCTGGTCGGTGTTCTCATCACACTGCAAGTCGCTATCGGTGCAGCCACACCGCCATTCGGCTGCAACCTGTTCACGGCCATCGCTGTGTTCCGCAGGCCTTTCGTGGATGTTGTGCGCGGCGTACCGCCATTCCTGCTGATCCTGCTGCTGACCACGGCACTGGTGATGGCGTTCCCACAAATTGCGTTGTTCCTCCCGGAACTCGCCTACAGATGATCAAGTAACGGAGAAAAAAATATGTCTGAACATGGATATGCGTCCGGGCGTTTGAACCTGCCATTTGTTGGCATCTCAACCTTTGGCAAAAAAGAATATGTGTGGGATTGGGATGCCATTGATGCAGACGTAGCAGTCCTCGGTGCACCATTTGATTTCGGCGCCCAGTGGCGCTCCGGTGCTCGTTTTGGCCCACGTGCTGTCCGCGAAGCATCCACGCTGTTTTCCTTCGGTCACGCGGGGGCTTACGACCATGAGGATGATGCAACCTATCTGGGCGGTGATGTCCGTATCGTTGATATTGGGGATGCAGACATCATTCATACTAAAACGGAAGAAAGCCACACGAACATTCAGGTGGGCGTCAAGAAGATCCTGGACGCAGGCGCACTGCCTGTGGTGATTGGCGGAGACCACTCCATCAACATCCCATGTATTCGCGCATTTGAAGAAGACTGCGCCAAGAATGGTCCAATCCACGTCATTCAGATCGATGCACACCTCGATTTCGTGGATGAGCGCCACGGCGTCACCGAAGGTCACGGCAACCCGATGCGCCGCGCGATTGAGAAAGACTACGTTTCCGGCATGACCCAGCTGGGCATCCGCAATGTGTCTTCAACCGCCAAAGAAGGCTACGACGATGCCCGCGCAAGAGGATCTGACATCCTCTCTGTTCGTCAGGTGCGTGAATTGGGCCCGGAAGCTGTGCTCAGTCGCATTCCGGAAGGCGCACGTTACTACGTGACCATCGATATCGACGCTTTCTGCCCGTCCATCGCATCCGGCACCGGCACCCCTAGCCATGGTGGCTTCCAGTACTATGACGTTCTGGAAATCCTGCAGGGCCTCAGCAAACGCGGCGATGTGGTTGGCATGGATCTGGTGGAAGTCGCCCCAGCATACGACCCATCAGATTCAACCAAATCCTCGCCGCCCAGCTCCTCCTCAACTTCATCGGCTTTATCTTCCATAACAAGAAAAGCTGATTGAGCTGAAAGCGCTTAAAACCAAAAGAAATCCCGGGTCACAGCCCGGGATTTTCATTTTGAGGAGTTGGAGTTGAGAGCCGCAAATCAGCTTCGTGGTTTCAGGTTCTCCGGGTCATAAAGCGGAGCGTAGCCGATGCCGACAACTTCAACCGGGTACACCTCGTCGAAGTAAGAAACTTCAAGCTTGCGGCCTTCCTCGCAATACTCTTTGGGCAGGTAGGCCAGGGCGATGTTTTTGCCGATGCTCGGGCCGTAGGCAATGGACGTTGTGTACGAACGCCGGCCCAGTTCATCCATCAGAGTTTCACCGGTCTCTGGATGCATCACGGGCAGATTGCCAACCGGGAAGCGGGCCACACCGTCCTTGTCGATGTTGTCTGTCATCACCAGAGTACACAGCATCGCTGGTTGAGCCTCACGAGCACGATAGGCAACATGCTTCTCCTTGCCCCGGAACTCAGCAGCCTTCACTTTCGGGCGTGCCAGATCAGCTTCAAACAGATTGTACTGCGTATGCAGATCAGCGTTTTGCAGGCGTAGGGATTTTTCAAGACGGCGCGAGTTTGCATAGGTCTCAACGCCAACCGCAATCACTCCAATCTCACGAAGCGCATCCCAAACGGCAAGGCCGTCTTCATAGCGCATATGCAGCTCCCAGCCTTGCTCGCCTACATAGGAGATGCGGAAAGCGGAAACCGTTTTGCCTGCAATGGTAATCTCGCGGATAGCTGCAAACGGAAAGTTCTCCACGCTCAAAGCGTCAGGATCATCAACCACCTTCTGCAGGTTCTCACGGGCATTCGGCCCCCAGATGCCAATAGTGGTGTAATCCTCGGTCACATCAGCGATGGTCACGTCCCAGCCGTTGTCATCCGCAACGCGCTGCATGTAAACAAGGTCACGTGCCCTGCATCAGCGCCATTCACCAGCCGGCAGCGATCATCCATGCGGAACACAGTAAAGTCTGCACGCACATTGCCATCATCATCCAGCATGTGGGTGTAAATGCCTTTGCCGATGTTGTTGTCACCGCCAATTTTAGCAGCACACAACCACTCCATAAGCGTGACATGGTCCGGGCCGGAAATATCCGTGATGTGGAAGTGTGAGAGGTTGATGATGCCGCAATCCTCACTCATCTCCAGATGCTCAGCATTGGAAACCCGCCAGAAATGTCGATTGTCCCACTCGTTCTCGCGCTCAGGCACCCGGTTGCCGTGCTTGACCAGCAAATGCTCGTTGGCCGCATATCCGTGCGCACGCTCCCAGCCACCCAATTCCATGAAGTATCCGCCCAGTTCAACCTCACGCTCATAAAACGGAGAGCGCCGAATACCGCGCGCATTTGCAAACGGCTCACGCGGGTGAACCGGCGGGTTATAGATCTTCTTGGCTGTTTCCCAGCAGCGATCATGAATGTACTGCTCGTTCAGCTGGAACTCGTTGAACCGGGAAAAATCAACAGAGTTGTGGTCGATATGGGTTTTGCCATGGGTCATCCAGTCAGCAATCAGCTTGCCCATGCCCGGACCGTCCTTGATCCAGATGCCCACCGCATACCAAAGCCCGCGCAGCTTTCGGCTTTCACCCATGGACGGTCCGCCATCAATGGAGGTTTGCAACAGGCCGTTGAAGGAATGGCTTTCGTTGAACCAAGCTCTGCCAGAACCGGCGTCAGCTCCATGGCCTTCTCAAGCGGCTCAATCACATCTTCGAGCACCAGATCCCGTTGAGAGGGAGACAGACGGGCCTGATCTTTCTCCAAAATCTCACGCGGATGAACAAGGCGAGGGTTTTCTTCGTAGTAGTAACCCCATTCAATCTGGCCACCCTCAGTGCTCTTCGGATCGCCTGTATCACGCATATAGGCTGAGTTACCCTGATCCCTCAAAAGTGGCATGCCGATCTCAGCGCCAGTGCCTTCAAACTCGTTGTAAGGACCAAAAAAGGTGAGGGGGTGATCCACCGGCATAACGGGCAGATCCTCACCCGCCATCTCCGCAATCAGACGCCCCCACAGCCCTGCACACACCACCACATGATCTGCATGGATCGTGCCGCGCTCTGTCATCACGCCAGTAATACGGCCATCTTCCGTTACAAGTTCCAGCGCAGATGTGTTCGCAAAAATCTTGAGATTGCCGCTGTCAACGCCCTGATCAATCAGCTTACCCGCTACGGTTTGCGAGCGCGGCACCACTAGGCCCGCATCTGGATCCCACATGGCACCCTGGATCTGATCTTCTTCCAGAAGCGGGAACTTCTCTTTTGCTTCAGCTGCGCTGATAATTTTCACATTGGTGCCAAACGCCTTGCCGGAATCCACGCGCCGCTTCAGCTCCGCCATACGCTCATCATCGCCCACACGGGCCACTTCCAAACCGCCGATCCGTGCGTAGTGGCCCATCTTCTCGTAAAAATCCATGGAATACATGGTGGTCCAGCAGGTCAGCAGATCGTGGCTGGTGGCGTAGCAGAAGTCAGAGGCGTGTGCCGTGGACCCGATATCCGTCGGAATGCCAGACTTATCGATGCCAACAATGTCGTCCCAGCCGTTCTCAATAAGGTGATGAATGACCGAGGCTCCAACAATGCCGCCAGCGCCAACAATCACAACTTTCGCTTTGCTTGGAAATGCGGACATGATCTCGATCCTTTACTTCAGTGGAGCACTCGCTGGTGTGGGGGAGCGTTTGACAAGGGGCTTTATGAGGTGAAGACGACGGTGCTGTTGTCGTTGAGCATGACGCGGCCTTCCAGATGGTACTTGACCGCCCGGGCCAGCACGCGCGATTCAATATCGCGGCCTGTTGCCACGAAATCCTCGGCTGTCATGCCGTGGTTCACGCGTTCGGTTTCCTGCTCGATTATCGGCCCTTCATCCAGGTCCGGCGTCACGTAATGCGCCGTGGCACCGATCAGCTTCACACCTCGGTCGTGCGCCTGATGGTAGGGCTTTGCGCCTTTGAAGCTTGGCAGGAACGAGTGGTGAATGTTGATGATCATGCCAAAGAACTTGCTCGACATTTCATCAGTCAGCACCTGCATGTAACGCGCCAGAACCACAAGCTCAGCATTGGTGCTTTCAATCAGTTCCGACAGCTTGGCTTCCTGCTCCAGCTTGTTTTGCTTGGTGATCGGCCAATGGTGGAACGGAATGCCTTCGTGGTCGGCAACACCTTGACTATCCGCATGGTTGGAGACAATTGCCACAACCTCCGCATCCAGCCAGCCCACTTTGATCTGATAGAGCAGATGCAGCAGCGCATGATCAAATCTGGAGACCATGATGATGATCTTGGGCTGACGTGAGAAATCCTCCACCTTCAGCCGCATCTTGAAGCGATCAACGGCAGGTGACATGGCCAGTTCCAGAGCGGCCTTGTCGATGTTTTCAGGCACACGCACGGCAACGCGCAGGAAAAACTGGTTGGTCTTGCGATCGCAGAACTGGTTCGCTTCAACAATATTCGCGCCGCGGGACGCCAAAGCAGAGGTCACTGTCGAAACAATGCCCGGCTGATCAACACAGGTGAAGCGGAGGATGAAGGTGGTCTCACTCACTGGAATTGTCTCTCCCAATCAAATTCCCAAATGAAACAAGGCGTTTTGCAGCGACCTTGGCATCATCAAACCATCAATTTGGCGAGAATTACCGCCCGGAAATAGGAGATTTGCGTCACAATGGGATTACCCAGACGACATTTGTCGCCCCAAACACTCCCCATCTCACGCCCGATCAATTTTCACGGCAAAGCAAATTCAATGCATAGCCAACCAGACTCAAATTAAGTATAAATACTGCATGACTTAGATGCGTTTGCGGCATCTCTTCTGACTGGCAGGGCCACGATCAAACAGGCAGCCAACGGGAAGGGAAACGGCAATCGCAGATGAAGTCGAAATGGTCAGAGCAACAGGATATTTGTGCCACTGAAGACAGGTTGAAACTGACCGGGATCGCAGGGACCCGGAGCGCAAAAGCCAATGGAGACATGGGCTGAGATCGCTCCGCATTTTGGGAGAGCATTTTGTATGACACAAGCGACCTCGCAGCCGACCACCGCGCTTCGCAAACCTGTTGCCAGGCAGGAGAAAACCCGCTTGTCCGTGGGCTTCATCCTCGCCAAACGCTTCACCCTCTGCGCCTTTGCCAACTTCGTGGATGTGCTGCGCCTTGCAGCCGATGAAGGTGACCGCAGCCGCCCGATCCTGTGCAACTGGACCGTTCTCTCCGATACCATGGACCCGATCCCCTCAAGCAGCGGCATCTCGGTCCATCCAAAGGAACGGCTGGGAGACCCGCGCAGGTTCAACTATATCGTTGTCGTTGGTGGTCTTATTGAAGACGGCACAGATCTGAGCGCGGGCTATCAGAACTTCTTGCAGGAAGCCGCCGCTGCCGGAGTGCCGCTCGTGGGCGTTTGCACCGGCGCATTCCTGCTGCACCGCGCCGGATTGCTGGATGGATACCGCAGCTGTGTCAGCTGGTTCAGCCACTCAGATTTTAAGGAACAGTTCGACGGCCTCGATCCGGTCACCGATCAGATCTTCGTGGTCGACAGAGATCGTCTGACTTGCGCAGGCGGCGTCAGCTCCGCCCATCTGGCGGCCTATCTGGTGGACAAACATGTAGGCACGGCACATGCCAACAAAAGCCTTCACATCATGATCATCGATGATGCCCATCAGGCTGAAAAGCCCCAACCGGGCATTCCGCTGGATCTGAAAACCCAGAACCCCATCGTGCAACGTGCGCTTCACATTATGCAGCAGAACATTGATGCCCCGATCTCCATTCAGGAAATCGCGCAGCGCATGGGCAAGAGCAAACGCCAGATCGAGCGATACTTCCGCCTGTCTCTGGAAACTTCACCGCAAGTCGCGTTCCTCAACATCCGTCTGGACCTTGCCCGCCATCTCGTTCTCACCAGCCAGAAGTCCGTCGCTCAAATCGCGGTCGACTGCGGGTTCTGCGATTCATCCCATCTCAGCCGCATGTTCCGCCGCCGGTATGGCTGTACACCGCAGGTGTTGCGGGGACTGCCAGCCCCTCAGGAACAAGTCGCCTGACGCAAAAATGCCGCCGAGGCTGAACCCCAGCGGCATCTTCATTCGCAATAACAGTCAGTTCTATCGAGGCTCGCTCGCCAGACCGCGCCAAATCGCAACGCACATGATAAGCAGCACGATCGTGAACGGCAGGCCAGTTGAAATCACCATGGATTGCAGCGACTTCAGGCCACCTGCAGAAAGCAGCAGCACAATCGCGATCAGACCTTCAAACAAACACCAGAACACACGCTGTGGTGCAGGGGCGTCCACTTTACCGCCAGCTGCGATGGTGTCGATCACCAATGAGCCAGAGTCGGAGGAGGTGACGAAGAACACGATCACTAGAACGATGCCGACAAAGCTTGTGATGGTTGCCCATGGCATAGCATCCAGCATGGTGAACAGCTGAACCGGCAGAGCGGCCTGCTGAACAGCGGTGTAACCGTCATTGACGATCTGGCTGATCGCAGCGCCGCCAAAGATGGACATCCAGAGCACACACACCAGAGACGGGATCAGCAGCACGCTGACAAGGAACTCACGAACCGTACGCCCACGGCTTACACGTGCGATGAACATGCCCACAAATGGCGACCAGGAGATCCACCAGGCCCAGTAGAACGAAGTCCAACCTTGCATGAAGTTTACATCTTCACGACCCACTGGACTGGAAAGGGCAGGCAGATACTGCAGGTAAGCGCCAAGGTAGTTCAGCACATCCGGCAGCAGGATCATGCTTGGGCCAGCGATAACAACGAACATGACCAGCAGAACGGCAAGGCCCATGTTGATCTCAGAAAGCAACTTCACACCTGCTTCCAGGCCGCGCACAACAGAAACCAGAGCAACTGCGGTGATGCCGGTGATCAGAATAACCTGCCACGTACTGTCAATCGGCATACCAAACAGCTTGTTAAAGCCGGAGTTGGCCTGCACTGCACCAAGGCCAAGAGAGGTTGCCAGACCGAATAAGGTCGCGAAGACCGCCAGAATATCAATGATATGACCCGGCCAACCCCACACGCGCTCACCAAAGATTGGATAGAACGCAGAACGGATGGTAAGCGGCAAACCTCTGTTATAACTGAAGAATGCAAGGCTCAAACCAACCACAGCATAGATCGCCCATGGGTGCAGCCCCCAGTGGAAGATGGAGGCCGCCATACCCAGACGGATCGCTTCTTCTTGCGTCGCCGCAGCACCAAGAGGCGCCCAGTCAGTGCGCACGCCATCAGCTCCAACTGTGGTGCCGCCAAGAGCGGAGGAGAAGTGACTGATCGGCTCAGAAACGCCGTAGAACATCAGGCCGATGCCCATTCCGGCTGCAAAAAGCATTGAGAACCAGCTCACATAGCTGAAATCAGGTGTCGCTTCCTTACCGCCAAGGCGGATCTTGCCATAAGGGCTGACGACGAGAACCAGACACAGAATAACGAAGATGTCGGCAGAGCCGATGAAGAACCAGTCAAAGCCTTTGGTCACTGTCGAAAACAGCAGGCTGAAAACGGAGTTTGCCTGATCTGGCAAAAAGAGGGTGTAAGCAACAAAAGCAACAACAGTCAGCGCTGAGATCGCAAATACCGGATTGTGAATGTCAAAGCCGATTGGCCCAAGTTTTCCTTCAATATTGTCTTGGCCAAGACTGTAATCCGAGTCTGCCAGTTCGTCCGATGGACTATCTAAAACCCCCGCCGGGGGGCGGTCGGTATTGCGTAAATCAGTCATGCAGCTTCTCCTGTGTTGGACCTTCTATTTTGTGGTCAGGAGAGATCCTTTGGCTGGACCTTTCTTATCGTTCTTGTTGATCGGATACCCGTTTTTTGTGTTTGTTTTCAATGGTTGGGGGAGCGTCTGACACTAAAGTTCAACTTCAATGTCAGAAAGTGGTGTGGTGCAGCAGATCAGGATCTTGCCCTGATCAATCTCTCGTTTGCGAATGCCGCCGCCATGCTGCATGTCGGTTTCACCCGAAACGAGTTGAGACTTACATGTCCCGCAAATACCGCGCTGACAGGATGCCATCGGCAAAATACCAGCCTCGCGGGCTGCAGAAAGGATTGTCATACCCGGACCGCACTCCACCACATGGCCGGTCTTGGTAAAGCTGACGCGGTAGGTCTGGTCACTGATCTCTGGCGCAGCAACTTGCTCTTCAAACGTACCGGCTGTTTCAGCGCCAAAGTCAAAGCTCTCTTCATGGTAGTTGGTCATGTCAAAACCAGCTTCCAGCAGCATGTTCTGCACGCCTTCCATAAAGCGGGCAGGGCCACAGCACAGGATCTTCCTGTCCTTGAAGTCCGGTGACATCAGCGAAAGCATCTGCAGGCTCAATCGTCCTTCAAACCCGCTCCAGCTGTTATGGCCGGAGGTTGTGCTGCACGTAAATGACAGCTTGAAAGCTGGGTTTTGCGCTGCCAACAACTCCAGTTCATCTTTAAAGATGATATCCGCCGGAGTGCGTGCTGCATGAATAAAATGGAGATCAGTCGGCGCACAAAGATCACAGGCCGTGCGTGTCATGGACATCATTGGCGTAATGCCACTGCCAGCCGAAATGAACAGCAGTTTTTCTTCCTGTGTCGCATCCGTGGTGAACTCACCAGCAGGACCGGTCACATTCACTTCCTTGCCCGGCACCATGTTGTCAAGCAGCCAGTTGGACCCCGGACCGCCCGGCACCCGTTTGACTGTGATTTCAATACGGTAAGGCCGCGCAGCACTGGCTGAAATCGTATAGCTGCGCATGATCATGCCTTCGACAGGAAGTTCAAAGGTCATATGCTGGCCGGGATAAAACCTGAAAACACGGGGCTCACGTGCCGAAAACAGGAACGTCTTTACATCATGCGTTTCCTGCCGAACCTGTCGGCAGACCAGAACATCATCCACCTCCGGATCCCACATGGGGATCCGGGTTGCCTCGGTGAAGTGCTCTTCATCGTAGTCTGTGACGGTCTTCAGATCATCAAAAGTTACATTCTGGGTCATGCATCCGCCATTTCAATAGTATCGGCAGGCATGTGCGCTTTATGACGCTCAATGTACCACTCACACAACGCCTCCACATGAGGCTCCGTGTACTCAGAGTAAGGGCCTTGCTCATAAGCTGGGTCTTCACTGCCCAGCTGTGCCAAACGCACAAGATCCGCATCTTGCTGGTTGGTCATCATCCAGACTTGCTTCAGATTATCGAGGTTGTAATCCTCTCCCTCAATCGCATCCTTGTGCACCAGCCACGTGGTCCGCACCAGCGTTCGATCCGGCGACAACGGGAAGGACGCGAACGTCACGATGTGATCGCTCATGAAATGGTGCCATGAGTTGGGGTTATGCCAGAAGCTCAGTCCCCCAAGTTTGGCGTCTTTGAAATCACCAAGAAGCTTTTTGCAGGCAATCTTGGTATCCAGCGTATGGGACTCGCCTTCACCCATCAACGGCAGGCGAATGCAGCGGAAACTGGTGGTGTTGGAAAGCTTGTCTACCTCAGCAGAAGGTAGGCCTGCAGCCTCCCAGCGCTTATGCTCGCTCTCGAGCAGAGACAGGTACTTGTTAACGTCCGCAGTGCGCCGCTCATCCATCTCATCAGGCGAGAAGCCAAAGCCGAACTCGGAAAGTGGCACGGTCAGCTGCGGATGCGTACCTTCGCAGTGATAGCACTCACGGTTGTTCTCAAGCGTCAGCTTCCAGTTGCCTTCCTCTACCAGATCAGCGGTATAGGCCACCTTGCAGTTGGCAATATCATGAGGCGCGATGTAGCGCTCCATGGTCTGCGCCATCTCTTCGATGTCTTCCGGCGGGTTCTTGGCAAGGCAGATGAAGAGAAGGCCAGCAATGGAGCGCACATGAACGGTCTTCAGGCCATGGCAGGTCTTGTCAAAGTCCTTGCCCATATGCTCAGCCAGAATGAGTTCACCATCCTCATTGTACGTCCAGCCATGATAGCGACACACGATGTTGCCGATGGTCGCTTCAGGCTCATCAATGAGCTTCGCACCGCGATGTCG
This sequence comes from Pseudovibrio denitrificans JCM 12308, assembly GCF_001310815.1. GTDB lineage: Bacteria > Pseudomonadota > Alphaproteobacteria > Rhizobiales > Stappiaceae > Pseudovibrio > Pseudovibrio denitrificans. The sequence goes on along the minus strand of NZ_BAZK01000001.1, from coordinate 22,153 downwards.
GCAGATATTGTGAAAACCACGGATCTCCATGTCATCACCGCGCAAAAGCAGGACAGATGTCTTGCCAATTTCGACGGTGATGCAATCACCTGGTTCGGGAAGTTGAGGTTCAACAGCCACGAAAATCCAGTGCTTGCGAAAAAACACTTCCATGTCCAGATCAAGAATGTCGGGAGCACTGTAGAAGGGGGCTCTGAGGCTTTTGCCCTTTTCGCGGTGAGCTATAAGATCTTTGATATAAGACGGAACGCTCATGTTCAGATACCTCGGCTAAAAATGGTGCCTGGGGAGTTGACCGGTGCAGGTTGCTGAGATGACCAGGTTGGATGCCTGACCGCGACAAACGAGTGAGTTAAGGGGCGAATCTGACTCTAGGGAAAACGAGTCCAGATTTCTTTTGGGATTTAGATGCTTGGGGCATCTGGTTAAAGTGACAAGTGAAAGGCGTCGGGAGACTTTATTATAGCTCTGCCGAACCTGAGGGGGACAATGATCAGCGACCGTCATTAGCTCAGCACAGAAGAGCCTTTGGCCGGATTGCAATCCAGAAGACTTGAGCGAAGCGCAAGCCCTGAAAAATGCTGACTGATACACTTTAAGCCTCCCTCTTATCGTGCGGCAGCTCTCCTAATTTTCAGGTGCCGTATCTTTGCGTCACACACCCGAAAATCGAGAGTAATCAGGAAATCTAGTTCGAATTAATCTCACACTGGCAGGAAGTTTGAGGCATTTTGCCAGTAAAAATGCGACGCCTGAACACTGTGATTGGTGTAATCATGACAAGCGCTCAACTGCACGCAGCAACGCCTTGCCAAATCAGCGGATGCTGATGCAGCCCATGTCGCAATACTTCTGGTGGAATCTGTTGGACCTTGCTGATCACTCAAGGCGAGTGCCATAAAAAATGCGGCCCTAAAGGCCGCATTCAAACTCTTTTGTGGCAACGGAAAGCAGCCCCATCACATGGGGCACAAACGATCGCCAGACATCCAGCCGAAACTGGTTCTGCTCCTCCCGCGTCAGGATCACCTGCACACTATCAAAAACAGTCCGCACCCCACACCCAACCGTCAGCTCCCTCAAGTTGCGGGGACACGACGTGGATAACAGCTCCTCAGCTTCTGGTCCCGAAACCCGGATACTCACTTCGCGGCTGGAAACCTCCGTCAGACTATGAACAGCATCTGCATAAACTGCCGCCAGAGGTTCTTTGATCTTCGCTCGCTCATCCATTGGGCAGGTCAGCATCCATTCATCCGGACCCAACTTGAGAGCGGTCACGTTGCCGGAGCGAACCAGCTCGCTGATGGTGGACGGCAGCTCAAATCCGAGGGCTTTTGACATAGCAACGGTGTTTTCGCGTTTGCAACGCAAACTAAAACGGCCCATCGCTGGCAGAGTTTCGACTATGGTGTTGAAAGCCATTTGCGCCGCTCCTTTAAAGATTAATCCGCTCGCCATCAGGATCGTAAAACACGGTCCCGGTAACGGTTGCACGATGGGTTTGTCCCGGCATCGGAACGTCGATCGACTTCCCATCCCGCTCAAAACCACCTTCAATCAAGGCCATGGCAATGGAACGCCCCAAAGATTCACTCCAGTAGGAAGATGTCACATGTCCCAGCATCTTAGCCGGAATGGAGGTATCTCCAGACTCCACAATCTGCGCGCCTTCCTCCAGCACAACACTCGGGTCTTCCGTCAAAAGCCCAACCAACTGCTTGCGGTTTGAAAGCAACATGTCAGGCCGCGTCAAAGACCGCTTGCCCACGAAATCCGGCTTCTTCTTACCAATCGCCCAGGTCAGCCCCGCATCTGCAGGTGTAACTGTGCCATCAGTGTCTTGGCCGACGATGATGTAACCCTTTTCTGCGCGCAAAACATGCATGGTTTCAGTGCCGTAGACACACATGTCATACTTCTTGCCTTCCTGATAAAGCATCTCCCAAAGTGCTCGACCATGTTCAGATGGAACATTCACCTCAAAACCCAGCTCCCCGGTAAAGCTCACCCGGAACAACCGCGCTTCAAACCCGCCGACAGTACACTCACGAAGTGCCATATGCGGAAAGGCTTCGGTAGAAAGATCAGTGCCTTTGACGAATGGTTCCAATACCTTACGTGCATTCGGACCATTGAGCGCAATGGTGGACCACTGCTCAGTTGTTGACGTTAGCCACACATCCAGATCCGGCCATTCAGTTTGCAAAAAATGCTCCATCATGGTCAAAACCCGCGCAGCACCGCCAGTTGTCGTCGTCACATGGAACCGATCCTGACTTATCCTCCCAATCACACCATCATCACGAATGAACCCATCTTCACCCAGCAGAAGTCCATAACGACACCGCCCCGGAGCAAGCTTGGACCACGGGTTGGTGTACATCCGGTTCATGAACTCGGCTGCATCCGGTCCCACCACCTCGATCTTGCCGAGGGTAGAGGCATCAAACATGCCCACAGAAGCCCGGGTTTCTCTGCATTCCCGCGCAACAGCAGCGTGTATATCTTCGCCAGCCTTTGGATAATACCAGGCCCGGCGCCAGAGCGAGACAGGTTCAAAAACGGCACCGTTTTCTTCCGCCCAACTGTCAATCTTGGTCTTGCGCGTCACCTCAAACAGCTCATCCTTGTGGTAACCCGCAAAGGTGCCGAATGTGGTTGGTGTGTAAGGCGGACGGAAGGTTGTCAAACCAACCTTGGGAGCAGGGCGTCCTAACTCGTCAGCTGCGATCTTCAGCCCGTTCATGTTGGACATCTTGCCCTGATCGGTCGCCATGCCATTGGTTGTAAAGCGCTTTACGTGCTCAATGGAGAGCATACCTTCACGCACAGCAAGACGAATATCCTTCGCTGTCACATCATTCTGGAAGTCTACAAATGCCCGGCGAGCAACTTATCATCGTTGCTCGGCAGTTCTTCCATCACGATGCCAGACCCGGCCCGGTCGCCATCCACATCAACCGAAATGGTTTTCGCAGTCTGTCCCAAAGAGGTCAGTGCTTGCTCTGCTGCAAGCACACCATCATCAAACGCTGCCTGCTGGCTCCACAAACCGCGACCGCCACCCGCAATATGGCAGCGCTCTGTCTTCTCTCCAGGAAGGAAAACCTCGTTCTCCTCATCCCAATGCAAGCTGCCCTTGGTGTGAGAGAACAAATGCAGCGATGGGGTCCAGCCTCCACTCATCAACACTGTATCGCAGGAAACAGACGTAATATCAGAGACTTTCCCATCACCGGTTACCCTACCAACCTGAACGCCAGAAACGCGTTTCTTACCTGCAACGCTCAAAACTGTGTGGCCTGTCTTTACAGTTATGCCCCGCGCTTGCGCCTCAGAAAGCAGATGATCGCCAACGGAAGAACGCACATCAACCAGCGCAGCGATCGTCACGCCCGCATCAACCAAATCAAACGCTGCATACCAAGCAGAGTCGTGCGAAGTCATAACAACAGCCGCAGTGCCAACCTTCACCCCATACCGATTGAGGTATGTCTGCGCAGCACTTGCCATCATCACGCCCGGGCGATCATTGCCATCAAACACCAAAGGTCGCTCCAGCGCGCCTTGCGCCAGAATGACTTCCTTCGCCCGAATGCGCCACATCCGCTCTCGCGGTGCACCTGCTGGCGGATATGCCAGATGATCCGTCAGCTTCTCAGCCACACCCACCATGTTCTCATGATAGTACCCAATCGCAACAGACCGTGTCATGAGGCGCACATTCGGAAGTGTACTAAGCTCTTCAATACATTCAGAAAGCCACGTTTCTGTCGGCTTACCATCAATGCTCGCAGGCGCTTCAGAAAGCAGGGAGCCACCAAGCTCCCGGTTCTCATCCACCAGCACCACATCCGTGCCATTCCGTGCTGCAGTGAGCGCCGCAGCAAGCCCAGCAGGACCGGCGCCGACAATCAGTAACTCGGCGTACAAATAGCGTGAAGCATAGGCGTCTGCGTCCGGCTCGCTTGGTGAAACTCCCAAACCAGCAGAGGCCCGAATGACCGGCTCATAAACCTTGTCCCAAAAGCTCTTTGGCCACATGAAGGTCTTGTAGTAAAAGCCAGCCGCAAAAAGCTTATGTAGCTTATCGTTGATCGCACCAACGTCGAAGTTCAGGCTTGGCCACTTATTCTGGCTGACAGTTGTCAGTCCCTCATAGATCTCCTGAACGGTTGCGCGCGTGTTCGGCTCAAACCGTCCGGCACCTCCGCGAGACGTCCCGATCAGCGCATTGGGCTCTTCTGATCCTGCTGTCACCGGCCCACGAGGGCGATGATACTTGAACGAACGCCCCATAAGATGCACGCCATTCGCCAGCAGGGCGGAAGCGACCGTATCGCCCTCAAAGCCTTCATAGGAAACACCATCAAAGGTAAAGCGAATGCGCTTGTCGCGATTGATGCGACCTTTGCCATCAACTCTCAAGTTGCTCATTGCTCTTTTCACCTTCTTCAGAACCAGTCGGACGAGGCTGCTCAATCTCATAGGTCGCGATAAACTTATCGCTCACGGTGTTGCGCAAGGCATTGAAATAACGTCCACATCCATGCGTATGGCGCCACTGTTCAGCATGGTCTCCCCGCACATTGGAACGGATGAACAAGTAATCCCGCCACTCAGCATCGCTCTGCTCAGCAGGGTTTAGTGGACGAGCGATATGCGCTTGTCCTGCATACTCAAACTCAAGCTCGGGTAGTTTTTCCTTGCAATAAGGACAGTGAATTAAAAGCATCGGCTGCCTCCTTAATGCGCAACAGCAGCAGCGGCTGCTTCGTCAATTAGACGTCCGGTTTCAAAACGTTCAAGCGTAAATGGTGCATTGATCGGGTGGGGTTCATCTTGTGCGATCGTATGCGCAAACACATGCGCAGAGCCCGGCGTTGCCTTGAAACCACCCGTGCCCCAGCCACAGTTGAGATAAAGCCCTTGCACCGGCGTCTTGCCAAGGATCGGAGAACGATCCGGCGTCACGTCAACAACTCCGCCCCATTTGCGCAGCATGCGTATGCGCCGGAAGATCGGGAATACCTCGCAAATCGCAGCCAACGTATGTTCAATCAGTGGAAGCCCGCCGCGTTGGGAATAAGACACATACTGGTCAGTCCCGGATCCAATCACCAGCTCCCCCTTGTCAGACTGGCTGATGTAAGCGTGCACGGTGTTGGACATAACCACCTGCGGAAAGATCGGCTTCACAGGTTCTGACACAAGCGCCTGCAAGGGATAGCTTTCCAGTGGAAGGCGAACCCCAGCCGTATCCATCACAACGGAGGTACCACCGGCTGCTGACACTGCGATCTTCTTCGCTTTCACAAAACCACGGGCCGTTTGCAGGCCAGTCACGGCTCCTTCAGGCCCGCGCTCAATGGAAAGAACAGGGCAGTTCTGAATGATATCAACACCACGCGCTGCAGCCGCACGCGCATAACCCCAGGCCACCGCGTCATGACGAGCAGTTCCACCACGCTGCTGGAAGGCGGCACCCATCACCGGATAACGTGCGCTTGGCGAGATGTTGAGCGGTGGGCACTTCTCTTTTGCCTGCTCAGGTGTGAGCCACACATTGTCGACGCCGTTCAACCTGTTGGCATGGATATGCCGCTTAAAGCTCTGCACATCATGAACATTATGCGCCAGCATCATCACACCGCGCTGCGAAAACATGACGTTGTAATTGAGATCCTGACTAAGCCCATCCCACAGATCCACCGCATGGTCGTACAAGCGCGCGCTTTCGTCATAAAGATAGTTGGACCGGATGATGGTGGTGTTACGGCCTGTATTGCCACCGCCAAGCCATCCCTTGTCAATCACCGCCACATTGGTGATGCCATGTTCCTTGGCCAGATAATAAGCAGCGCCAAGACCATGCCCACCGGCACCCACGATGATGACGTCATACTCGCTCTTAAGCTCAGCATCAGGCCATTGCGGCTCAACATTCTTATAGCCCGTAAGCGCGCCCTTCAGAAGCGATACTGCGGAAAATTTTGACAAGGCTACCTCCTTGGAATTCAAGCAAGTTTGCCCACTAAGTAAAATCGTGTATGGTACTCTTGCGAAGAATTTGGAGTATTTTTGCGCAAGGGGTGCAGATGGCAATTACCGATAGTCCTTCACGGAAATCTCGACCTGCACTCAATGTTGCTTCATTCTTGCCAACCGTTTCACGCTCTCTGCCTTCGCCAGCTTCATCGACGTCCTGCGCCTTTCAGCAGATGAAGGGGACAGCAGTCGTCCGATCCTTTGTAACTGGAGTGTTATTGCTCCCGACATGAAACCCATCCGCGCCAGTTGCGGCGTGCGCATTCATCCTGATACCGGTTTGGCTGACCCATCCAGTTTTGATTATCTGGTTGTTGTCGGCGGCCTGATTGAACACATCGAGCGACTGGATCGTCGCTATGTAGACTACTTGCAAAGCGCTGTGGCTAAGAATGTTCCTCTGATTGGCCTGTGTACCGGTAGCTTCATACTGAACCGGGCAGGTCTCATGAATGGATACAAATGCTGCGTTAGCTGGTTCCACCGCACGGATTTTCTGGAACAGTTTGATGGCTTGGAGCCAGTCTCGGACCGGATCTTCGTAGTGGATAGGGACAGGATCTCCTGTTCTGGCGGAACAAGCGCTGTTCATGTGGCAGCATATCTGGTGGAACGACATGTTGGCCTGCGCCAGGCGCGTAAAAGCCTGAATATTCTCATGGTGGATGAAGCGCAGGATGACAGCAAAGCCCAGCCGTTCTTGCCCACATCGCTGAAAGCTAAAGATAATCTGGTCCAGCGTGCAGTCCTCATGATGCAGCAGGAGACAGAAAACCTGCGCAGCATCGAGCAACTCTGCAAAATGCTGGGAGTAGGGCGCCGCAGTCTGGAAATGAAGTTCAAAGCGGATCTGGGGAAGTCACCCGCTGAAGCCCTCAGTCACATTCGTATAGAAGAAGCCAAACGCTTGCTGGATGAAACAGATGCCACCATAACAGACGTAGCAATCCGCTCCGGCTTCTTCGATGCATCCCACTTCAACAAGGTCTTCAAAAAACACACCGGCCAAACCGCCAGCACCTATCGCAAATCCCTGATTGATTAGCGGCGCAGTTTCTTAATCCCAAAACCAACCAGTCCAAACACAGTCGCCCAGAACGCAATGGAAAGCACTGTTGACCACACAAGCAGCAGTGCCGACATGTCTCCTAACAGGATACCGGAGGACCAACTGACAACGATGAAGGGCAGTAGGAGAACATTCGCTAACACAGGCGAAACCTGCAGGCCAACAAAAAAGCCCAGAGGGGCAACGATAATCCCGAAGAGAGCTCCGGCAATGATGAAGATGTTTGTCATGATCCAACCAGAAACGCAAAACGAAGATAAATCTCAAGCTGACTTCCAACTTAGGGGCTCTCTGTAAACAAGAAAACCGTAAGCCGGTCGGTTCCTTAAGATGCCCTCACCGAAAACGGTACCTGCAAAATAAAGTTGTGTCTAAAATATAGTCACGACCAAAAATCGCATAAATAATAATCAAAAATACTCACTTATGAGCAGTGCCTGACAAACTCCGCGCGCTCAAAGAAATGTAAAATAATCAAATATTACAAAGCATTATTGACTTTTCTCAACTCCGCGAAATGCTCTGGCACAGGATTTGCTGAATTCATGCTGACCTAAACGTTTTGTGGTCGCTGAGCACTCTGGAGCAACCAGTGGTGCCGTCACTCATACAATTGGAGTTGGGAATGGTTCGTTTCAGCAAAAAAGTGATTTCTGCAGCAGGTGCATCTCTTTTGGCATCTACGATCATCAGCGGAGCAGTACAGGCCGAAGATACCATCAAGGTTGGCATCCTTCACTCACTTTCAGGTACCATGGCCATCTCAGAAACCACACTCAAAGACGTCATGCTCATGCTCATTGAAGAGCAGAATGAGAAGGGTGGTCTTCTTGGCAAAAAGCTGGAACCCGTTGTTGTCGATCCTGCCTCCAACTGGCCTTTGTTTGCGGAAAAAGCACGTGAACTGCTGGAAGTACATAAGGTCTCAGCGGTATTCGGCAACTGGACTTCAGTCTCCCGTAAATCTGTTTTGCCAGTCTTTGAGGAGCTGAATGGTATCCTTTTCTATCCAGTGCAATATGAGGGCGAGGAAAGCCAGCGAAACGTCTTTTACACCGGCGCTGCCCCCAACCAGCAAGCCATCCCAGCAGTCGATTATCTGCTTGAACACGAAGAGGTGGAGCGCTGGGTTCTGGCGGGAACTGACTACGTCTACCCGCGTACAACCAACAAAATCCTTGAGGCCTATCTGAAGTCCAAAGGTGTGTCTGAAGAAGATATCATGATCAACTATACTCCGTTTGGTCATGGGGATTGGCAGACGATTGTTGCTGATGTCAAAGCCTTCGGTTCAGCTGGTAAGAAAACTGCCGTTGTGTCCACCATCAACGGCGATGCGAACGTGCCATTCTATAAGGAACTGGGCAACCAGGGCATCTCCGCAGAAGACATCCCGGTTGTGGCCTTCTCAGTTGGAGAAGAAGAACTGGCAGGTCTGGATACTGCACCACTCGTCGGTCATCTGGCAGCATGGAACTACTTCCAATCTGTCGACACAAAGATCAACGGTGAGTTCATCGAAACATGGCAGGTCTATACGGGTGATGATGACCGTGTCACCAACGATCCAATGGAAGCCCACTTTATTGGCTTCAATATGTGGGTGAAGGCCGTCGAAAAAGCAGGTTCCACGGATGTGGACAGCGTGATTGATGAAATCGTTGGTGTATCCGTGCCCAACCTGTCCGGCGGTCACTCCACCATGATGCCAAACCACCACATCACAAAGCCGGTTCTGATCGGTGAAATTCAGGAAGATGGCCAGTTTGATATAGTCGATGAAACGGACGGTCTTGTTGCAGGCGATGCATGGTCTGACTACCTGCCAGAATCCGCCAAACTCATAGCTGACTGGCGCAAACCGCTCTCCTGCGGAAACTTCAACGTCACTGCCGGATCCTGTGGTGGCGCAGCCACCAACTGATCCAATTCCCACCAAGCCAGTGCGGGTGCGCTCCAAACGCATCCGCGATCATATGACCTTTTAAAAATGAGGAGCACATGGGGAAGAGGATTTACCCAATAGTACTCTGCCTGTTCATGGCGTTTGTCCTGGTAACGCCAGCACATGCAAGCGCGACACTGGAAGAAGCGGTTCAGACTCTGGCAACGGGTAAGCTCAAAGAACGCGCCACCCAGATTGATCAACTGGCAAGCTTTCAGGATGTGCGCGTGGTTCCGGTGCTGGAGGCTCTCGGGGCAGGGACACTGTTTTTCCGGAAGAGCGACAAAGCGGTATTCAGAACTGCGCCAACCAGGGATGGACTTCAGCTTATAGAGCCGTTGACCGGTTCAGTTGTGGCCACTGAAGCCAAAAAGAACCTGCGTAAAATCAAGGTCAACAACAAGCTACGTCGTCAACTGAAAGCCGTAATTGCGGATCTCACATTAGCAAGTGCTGATGAAGGCATGCGCTTGCAAGCAGTGAATGCTCTTGCAAAAGCTGGAGACCATAATGCCTTGCCGGATTTGAAGGCAGCCCTTGCAAAAGAGCAGCATGAAGCCATCAAAACAGCGCTGTCAGAGGCTATCGCAGCCTTGACTTTGAAAGATCCTGAGGCAACCGAAGAAGAAAAGTTGTCGGCGCTCATTCTCTTTAAAGAAAAGGGCAACCAGCAAGCACTCGCAATCGTATCCGCTTTTGCAGCGCAAGCTTCTTCGCCGCAGGAACAGGCTGCTGCTCAATCGGCTCTTGCGTCCGTCGAAAAAACACTGGCCTTCTGGGAAGCGGGACAGAACATCTGGTATGGCCTGTCGCTAGGATCAGTTTTGCTACTGGCAGCTATTGGTCTTGCCATCACATTTGGCGTTATGGGCGTCATCAACATGGCCCACGGCGAAATGGTGATGATCGGCGCTTACACCACATTTGTTGTACAAGAACTTATCCGCACCAGCTTTCCGGGAGCCTTTGAGTATTCACTGGCCATCGCACTGCCAGCCGCTTTCTTCGTACCAGGTGTTGTCGGATTAGCACTGGAACGCAGTGTGATCCGCTTCCTATACGGGCGACCGCTGGAAACTTTGCTAGCGACCTGGGGTGTCTCTCTCATGCTCCAGCAAGCGATACGCTCCATCTTCGGCCCAACCAATCAGGAAGTCGGCAATCCTGAATGGATGTCCGGTGCGTTTGAACTGGGCGGCCTCACACTTACAGCTAATCGTTTCTGGATCTTAGTTTTTGCGCTGTTTGTGTTCGCGGTGCTGCTGGTGGTCCTCAAACACACGCACTTCGGCCTGCAAATGCGCGCCGTCACACAAAACAGAGGCATGGCTGCCTCCATGGGCATTCGCACGCCATGGGTCGATGCGTTCACATTCGCTCTTGGCTCAGGCATCGCCGGGATCGCTGGAGTAGCCCTCTCGCAAATATCCAATGTCTCACCAAATCTAGGCCAGCTCTATATCATCGACAGCTTCATGGTCGTCGTGTTCGGTGGCGTCGGCAATCTGTGGGGCACGCTTGTCGGTGCCATGAGCCTCGGCGTGGCCAATAAGTTCCTTGAGCCGTACTCCGGCGCAGTTCTGGCAAAAATCCTCACCCTCACGGCCATCATCCTGTTCATCCAAAAGAAACCGCGCGGCCTGTTCGCGCTGAAAGGACGGGCGGTAGAAGCATGATCTCCCGATTTCTTCTCGAAAAACTGGAAGGACACATCCTCTGGTTTGCAGCCGTAATCATGATGCTGGCTGTTCTCGTGCCACTCTTCAATCTAGTTGTACCAGCCGAACACCCCTTGCATGTGCCGAGTTACATTGTCGGCTTGCTGGGCAAATACCTGTGCTACGCTATGCTGGCGCTGGCCCTTGATTTAGTCTGGGGCTACTGCGGTATTCTATCGCTTGGTCATGGAGCCTTCTTCGCACTCGGCGGATATGCCATGGGCATGTACCTGATGCGCCAGATTGGCGACCGGGGTGTCTATGCTCATCCGGTACTGCCAGATTTCATGGTGTTCCTCAATTGGCAGGAATTGCCTTGGTTCTGGTATGGCTTTGATCAGTTCTGGTTCACAGCGCTGATGATCCTCGCTGTGCCGGGTTTATTGGCCTTCGTGTTTGGGTATCTGGCATTCCGCTCGCGGGTCACAGGTGTTTATCTGTCCATCATCACCCAGGCGATGACCTACGCCTTGCTGTTGGCGTTCTTTCGCAATGATATGGGCTTTGGAGGCAACAACGGCCTCACAGACTTCAAGGATATTCTAGGCTTTCCGTTACAAGCTGACGAAACCCGGGCAGCGCTCTTCGCTGCAACAGCTGTTTTCTTAGCAATATCACTTGTAGCGTGCTCCTTTGTCGTGCGGTCTAAACTCGGCAAGGTCATGCTGGCAGTCCGTGATGCTGAGAGCCGTACACGCTTCATCGGCTACCGTGTTGAGCATGTGAAACTGTTTGCTTTATCCTCTCTGCCATGATCGCCGGTATCGCAGGGACGCTCTATGTCCCACAAGTGGGCATCATCAATCCGGGAGAGTTCGCGCCAGCCAACTCTATCGAAGTGGTGATCTGGACTGCTGTCGGTGGCCGGGGAACATTGATTGGTCCGATCATTGGCGCAGTGCTCGTCAATGGCGGCAAAAGCTACTTCACCGCTGCATTCCCGGATCTGTGGCTCTTCGCCCTTGGTGGCCTGTTTATCATCGTCACTCTTTTCCTTCCCAAAGGCATTGTCGGTCTGATGGAACAGTTACGCCACTCATTGGCACGCCGCATTCCTCAAAAGCAAAGTATAGCAACACCGGAGGCCGCGGAATGATCCAGACGCAAAACGCACCCCTTCTTTACATGGATGGTGTTTCAGTCAGCTTCGACGGATTTAAAGCCATTGATAACCTGTCGCTCGTGGTTGAGCCGGGGGAGATGCGCGCCATCATAGGCCCTAACGGTGCTGGCAAAACCACTATGATGGATATCATTACCGGCAAGACACGACCCGATAAAGGAGAGGTCTTCTTTGAAGGAAGCACTGACCTAACGCAATTGGATGAAGCCGATATTGCCCGTATAGGGATCGGCCGAAAATTTCAGAAACCAACCGTTTTTGAAAGCCAGAGTGTCTTCGACAATCTGGTACTGGCTCTTGAGGGTGAACGCAGTGTTTTTGCAGCGCTGTTCCATAGCCTGGACGAAGAACAGCGCAAGCGGATTGAAGAGATCCTGGAGACAATCCGCCTGACATCGCGCCGTGATGTACTGGCAGCAGACCTTTCTCACGGTCAGAAGCAATGGCTCGAAATCGGCATGCTGCTGGCACAGGACCCCAAACTGTTGCTGGTCGACGAACCCGTTGCAGGCATGACGGATGCAGAAACCATCGAAACCGCGCGTTTACTGCGGGAGATCGCCAAAACCCGATCCGTCATTGTCGTTGAACACGACATGAGTTTCATTCGGGATCTGAACGTCAAGGTGACATGTTTGGCAGAAGGTTCTGTACTTTCCGAAGGCTCTCTGGCCCATGTTTCTTCCGATGAAAAAGTCATTTCAAGCTATCTGGGGAGGTAAAGCATGCTGAACTTGGAAGTCAGCGGTGTGGATCTGCACTATGGTGCTGCGCAAGCCCTGCGCGGTCTTTCTCTTAATGCGGAAGAAGGACAGATCACCTGTGTGTTGGGCCGCAATGGTGTCGGTAAAACCTCACTTCTGCGTGCCATAACAGGGCATCAACGGATTTCTGATGGGGACATCCGCGTGGACGGAGCGAGCCTTGGCAGCTTAAAGTCATATGCCCGCGCCGCACAAGGCATCGCCTATGTGCCTCAGGGCAGGGAGATCTTTCCTCTGCTCAGCGTACGTGAGAACCTGCAAACCGGTTTTTCTCGCCTGCCACGCAAGGAAAGGTTCATTCCGCAAAAGGTCTTTGAGTTGTTCCCGATCCTTGAAAAAATGATGGATCGTCGGGGAGGAGATCTGTCAGGCGGGCAACAACAGCAGCTGGCTATTGGACGTGCATTGGTAACACGCCCACGCTTGCTGGTGCTGGATGAACCCACAGAAGGCATTCAGCCCTCCATTATCAAAGACATAGGCAGAGCCATCAAACAGCTGAAAGAGGAGGGGCTAACTATCCTGCTTGTAGAGCAGTATCTCGAGTTCTGCCGAGAACTTGCTGATGTAGTTTACATTCTTGACCGTGGTGAGATCGTCCATACAGGACCGGCCAGTGATCTGGATAAAGACCATGTCCGCCAGCATCTTACCGTTTAAGCAAGTTAGCCAGCCACTCGAAACGAAAGTGCCTCGGGTACCGGCTATGCAGCGCACAAAAGGCACCGGCAGAGTTGGGTTTAAAGCCGCTCAGCATGAAGGACTGCCTCCAACTTTGCAGGAACTCTATCAGGAAGGTGCAGCCAAAATCCGTCTGCCAAAGGTCTATGATGATATGGCCGAGGCCGCGCTCATAAACACCAGTGGCGGTGTCACAGGTGGGGACGTGTTGAATTGGCACGTGAACCTGCAGACCGGTGCCAAAGCCGTGCTGACCACACAGGCTTGCGAGAAGATATATAAGTCTTCAGAAGGCACTGCACAGATCACCAACACACTGAACGTAAAAGATGATGCTGAACTGCACTGGCTGCCGCAGGAGACGATCCTTTTTAATGAGGCCAGCCTGTCTCGAACGCTTCAAGTAGATCTCGCCCCCTCTGCACGTTTTCTTGCCGTTGAAGCAGTCATACTGGGTCGTCAGGCCATGGGTGAAACAGTTGAACGCGCCTACTTCAAAGACACATGGCGTGTACGCAAAGCTGGAAAGCTTATTCATGCAGATGATGTGCTTTTAAACGGTGGTCTGGGAACGAGAGCAAAAAATACTGCAGTCCTTAACGGAGCACGGGCCTTCGCCTCCATTCTCTATATCGGGCCAGATGAGGAAGACCTTTTGAAGGCACGCGCGCAAAACCTCCAGAAACTGCAAGATCCCAAGCAAGTAGTCCTCAGTGCTTTTCGAGGAAAGCTCGTTGGACGGGTGATGGCGCAAGATGGCTATACTTTGCGCCAAACCCTGATCCCACTTTTACAAAGTCTGCGGTTGGGACGTGAGCTGCCGAAGCTCTGGAACCTTTAAGAAATATCGGGAGAAATCATGAACCTTACACCAAGAGAGAAAGACAAGCTGCTGGTCGCCATGGCCGCGCAAGTCGCACGTAATCGACTTCAGCGAGGTGTCAAACTCAACCATCCTGAAAGTATTGCCCTCATCACCGACTTCGTTGTTGAAGGTGCAAGGGACGGTCGAACCGTTGCGGAGTTGATGTCAACCGGAGCCGATGTATTGACCCGTGAGCAGGTGATGGAAGGTATTCCTGAAATGATCCATGACATTCAGGTGGAAGCCACATTCCCGGACGGTGTCAAGCTCGTCACCGTCCATAGTCCGATCCGTTAGGAGGTATTCATGATCCCGGGAGAAATCATAACAGTCTCAGGTGATCTGACCCTGAATGAAGGCCGTGCGAGTGTATCGATTAAAGTCGCCAACACCGGAGATCGACCGGTGCAAGTGGGTAGTCACTACCACTTTGCTGAGGTCAATAGTGCGCTCAGGTTTGATCGTTTAGTGGCACACAGCATGCGCCTAGATATTGCACCAGGAACAGCCGTGCGCTTTGAACCGGGGCAAACCAGAGAGGTCTCCTTGATTTCCTTTGGAGGCAGTCAAACTCTTACCGGATTTCAGATCAAAGAAGTGGAGACCACTTAAATGGCAGCCACGATTTCAAGAGCAGCCTATGCCGATATGTTTGGGCCAGCAGCCGGAGACAAAGTTCGTCTTGCGGACACGGAGCTCTTCATCGAAGTTGAAGCCGATCTGACCACATACGGCGAAGAAGTGAAATTCGGTGGAGGCAAAGTCATTCGCGATGGCATGGGGCAAAGCCAGTTATCGCGAGCAGACGGTGCCGTTGATACGGTCATCACAAACGCGCTTATTGTCGATCACACTGGCATCTACAAAGCAGATGTGGGTCTGAAAGACGGTTTGATTCACGCTATCGGAAAGGCGGGTAACCCGGATACGCAGGATGATGTAACCATCATAATTGGTCCCGGAACTGAGGCCATTGCAGGGGAAGGCAAAATCTTGACGGCTGGCGGCATGGATGCTCACATCCACTACATATGCCCGCAGCAGATCGAAGAAGCTCTAACCTCTGGCGTCACGACAATGCTCGGTGGAGGTACAGGACCAGCCCACGGCACCCTCGCAACCACGTGCACCCCAGGGCCGTGGCATATTGCCCGTATGATTGAGGCGGCAGATGCATTTCCAATGAACCTTGCTTTCGCCGGTAAAGGCAATGCTTCACACCCCAAGGCACTGGAAGAGATGGTACTTGCTGGTGCTTGCGCCATGAAACTGCATGAGGATTGGGGCACAACTCCTGCAGCAATCGATACCTGCTTGAGCGTGGCGGATGAACACGATGTGCAGGTGATGATCCATACAGATACGCTGAATGAAAGCGGATTTGTTGAAAATACAGTTGCAGCCCTCAAAGGCCGTACGATCCATGCCTTCCACACTGAAGGAGCAGGAGGCGGGCATGCGCCGGATATCATCAAGGTCTGTGGTCTACCTAATGTGATCCCGTCATCCACCAACCCGACGCGCCCTTACACTGAAAACACAGTGGCGGAACATTTGGATATGTTGATGGTCTGTCACCATCTGGACACCAACATTCCAGAGGATGTTGCCTTTGCGGAAAGCCGTATTCGCAAGGAAACCATCGCGGCGGAAGATATCCTCCACGACATGGGAGCCTTTTCCATCATCGCCTCTGATAGTCAGGCTATGGGCCGTGTAGGTGAAGTGCTCATACGCACCTGGCAAACTGCGGATAAGATGAAGCGTCAACGCGGACCGCTACCTGAAGAAACCGGAGACAACGATAACTTCCGCGTCAAACGTTATATCGCCAAGTACACGATAAACCCTGCCATAGCTCATGGTCTTTCCAGACATATCGGCTCCATTGAGGTCAGCAAACGTGCGGATCTAGTGCTATGGTCTCCTGCTTTCTTTGGTGTCAAACCGGACATGGTGCTTGTGGGTGGCACCATTGCAAATGCTGTGATGGGCGATCCAAACGCCTCCATTCCGACACCTCAGCCTGTTCATTATCGCCCAATGTTCGGTTCGTTTGGCAAAAGCCTGACAAACTCCTCGGTCGTGTTTGTTTCAAAGGCCGCTCAAGCAGCTGGACTGCGGGAAAAACTCGGTACTGCAAAGCAGATGGTTGCGGTCGAAAACACCCGTTCCGGCCTCTCTAAAACGTCCATGGTGCACAACAGCTTGATGCCTCACATGGAAGTTGATCCCGAAACTTACGAAGTGAGGGCAAACGGTGAGCTGCTGACCTGTGAACCCGCCGATATCGTCCCAATGGCACAAAGGTATTTTCTGTTCTGATGATCAAAGCAACTTCTTTGAAAAGAGCTGGCGATTACGCTGGCACCCCCGCATTCACCATCACACTCGCTCATGATGAACGCCATTTACGGCGCAAACGCCTCGCATCGACGTGCGGAACAGGCATTATGGTGGATTTGCCGGAACCAGTTGTTCTGGGTGAGGGGGACGTCTTTGTGTTAGCCGATGGCCAGCTTGCAGTGATCGCTGCAACGATTGAACCACTCTACAAAGTTACAGCGCGTGATCCCCTGCATTATGCTGAGCTTTGCTGGCACTTGGGCAACAGGCATTTACCGGCACAAATCACGCCTCCTGCCATCTTCATTGGTCGAGACCATGTCATCTATCATATGTTGGAAGGACTTGGAGCAAGGATAGAGGAAGTTAAACTGCCGTTCTCGCCGGTGCGTGGTGCCTATCATAAACATGGTAGTCACGCCCATGAGCATAGTCATGAATGAAGTCGCTCCAACGACGGCTCTTCTACAACTCATGACTTGGCTTTCACCCAGTTTTCCGACTGGAGCATTCGCTTATAGTCATGGGCTTGAAAGCGCGATCCAGCGTGAGTTGATCACTTGTAGGAGCGATGCAGAGGAGTACCTACATGATCTAATTCACACTGGAAGCCTGTGGAATGATCTGGTCCTCGCATCACTATCTTGGAAAGCGGCCACGCAAGAAGATATTGCATTTCTTTGCCAGCTGAATGAACTCGCACTTGCTCTTTGTCCGGGAGAAGACCGGTTTATGGAAACAACCTTACAAGGGGATGCGTTTTCAAAAGCAGCAAAACCGTGGGGCTCTGAAAAGATTGCTCTCCAGCTCGACAGTGCTGACCTTGCTTATCCGATTGCCGTTGCAACAATCGCTGCAACTAACTGCGTTCCTCTGATAGCAACTCTAGCCGCATATCAACACAGCTTCTGCGCAAATCTGGTCAGCGTCATGATGCGTTTGGTTCCACTTGGACAGACTGATGGCATGCAAATTCTCGCAGATCTGGAACCTCATCTGGCTGAACTCTCTATGAGGGCAGCAACTGCAAGCTTAGACGATCTTGGTAGCACTACGCTTCACGGTGATTTTCTTGCCATGGCACACGAGCACCAGCACACAAGGATTTTTAGATCATGACCTCTTCAAACGGACCGTTGCGTGTTGGTATCGGTGGACCGGTTGGTTCCGGTAAAACCAGTCTGACCGCAGCTCTTTGCTCAGCACTGCGCCACAAACTCTCAGTCGGAGTAATCACCAATGACATCTACACAAAGGAAGATGCTCTCGCGCTCGTGAAGATGCAGGCCCTTTCGGAAGATCGGATCATCGGTGTTGAAACTGGCGGTTGCCCGCATACTGCCATTCGCGAAGATGCCACTATCAATTTACAGGCTATTGATAAGTTAAATGAGCGTCATCCCGATCTGGATATTGTCTTCATTGAATCTGGCGGAGACAATCTGGCAGCAACGTTCTCTCCAGATTTAGCCGACTTGACGATCTACGTCATATCAGTGTGCCAGGGCGAGGAAATCCCTCGTAAAGGCGGTCCCGGCATAACCCGGTCTGACTTGCTGGTGATCAATAAATCAGATCTTGCACCATATGTAGATGCTGATCTTGAGGTGATGAAGGCTGACGCCACCAAAATGCGCGCAGGAAAACCGTTTCAGTTTACCGACCTGAAAAGCAGAAAAGGGCTCTCCGAGGTGCTTGTGTTTCTCGAAGAGCAGGGTGGCTTTGAGGTCAAGCAGGCTATGTAGATTATGCTTTCACACGTAACATCTTTGGATCATACAGCGACGCAAGGTGTACCTCGCAGGGGACGCGTTCTGTGGCGACTTCCAGTTCGTAGTGGCCACCCAGAACGAAGTCGGTGTCGACACCGTCGCTGTTTCGGACATATCCAAGGCCAATGGATTTTTGCAGGGTATGCCCGAAGCCGCCTGAGGATAGCCAACCGACACGAACCCCATCACGGTAGATCGTCTCTCGGCCTGAGAGGATGATGTCGCTATCTGTCACAAAGGTTGCGAGCATCTTCTTAATGCCGTGGGTCCTTTGCTGCTCAATCGCGTCGCGCCCTTTAAAGGCAATATTCTTTTTCAGTTTCACAGCCCATCCAAGGCCCGCTTCTTCCGGCGTATGGTCGGGCCCGATATCGCTGCCCCATGCACGATACCCTTTTTCCAGGCGCAGCGTTTCAATGGCTCGGTACCCCGCATTTCGGAGGCCAAACTCTTTGCCAGCTTCATGGAGAGCCGCATAAACACTGGTGGCATACTCCACGGGCAAATGAAGTTCCCAGCCGAGTTCTCCCACATAGGTCACTCTCAGTGCGTGGACCGGGCAGCCTGCAATGCCGATCTTGCGCGCTTGACCGAAACGAAAACTCTCATTGCTCACATCGTCTCGCGTCACGCGCTCCAGGATGTTGCGTGACTTTGGTCCCATGAGGGAAAGCACCGAATAAGCAGAGGTGACATCGACCAGCTGTACATTCATGCCTGCGGGGATGTTGCGTGAGATCCAGTCGAAGTCATGGGTGGCAAAACCGGTTCCAGTGACGATGTAGTACTCGTCCTCCGCAACGCGAACACAGGTCAGGTCGCATTCGATACCGCCATGGTCATTCAGCATCTGCGTATAGATCAATGTGCCGATTGGCTTGTCGACATCATTGGCTGCGATCCAGCTGAGGGCATCAACCGCATCAGGGCCTTTCAACGTAAACTTGGCAAAGGACGTCTGGTCAAAAAGAACAGCAGCAGACCGGGCAGCCTCATGCTCACGGCCGACAGGTTCGTGCCAGTTTGGCCTTGAGAAAGTATAGATATCCCGCTGCTGCTCACCGTTTTTGATATCTGCGTACCAGTTGGGGCGCTCCCAGCCCAGCTTCTCACCAAACACGGCACCATCTGCTTTCAGGTACTCGTAGAGTGGTGACTTGCGGCAGGGGCGACCACTTTCATGCTCTTCATTGGGCCACGCCATTGTGTAGTGCTTGGCATAGGCTTCCTTGGTACGTGTTCTGATCCAGTCACTGTCAAAATGGGGGCGGCCAAAGCGGCGGATATCAACGGGCCATAAATCAAACGGCGGCTCCCCTTTGGCTATCCACTCAGCCAGAGCCATACCAGCTCCGCCACCAGCTGCGATGCCAAAGGCGTTAAAGCCCGCATTGACGTAAAAGTTTTTCAGCTCCGGTGCTTCCCCCATAATGAAGTTCCCGTCGGGGGTGAAACTTTCCGGTCCATTGATCAGCTCCTTGATCCCGGCAGTCTCCAGCGCTGGCACACGGCCAAGAGAGAGTTCCATCAAAGGTTCAAAGTGCCCGAAGTCGCTGTCGAGCAAGGTGTAGTGGAAGCCTTTTGGAATACCGTCCTCTGCCCAGCTCAGCGGATTGGCTTCATAGCCACCCATCACAAGGCCACCGACCTCTTCTTTGTAGTAGGTCAGTCTGTCCGGATCCCTCAAAGTCGGCAGATCTCTGGGAACACCGGGAATGGGTTCAGTCACGAGATACTGATGCTGCATTGGAACTAACGGCACATTCACACCAACGCTTTTTGCAAAGTCTCGTGTCCATTGCCCGCAACACGCTACCACAACAGAACAGTCGATCCGGCCACCGGAAGTCTCAACCCCTTTGATCACACCCTTTTCAACGTCAACGCTCAGCACCTTGGTATCTTCAAAGATCTGCGCGCCAGCCATTCGTGCGCCTTTGGCAAGCGATAAAGTAATGTCCGATGGGTTCGCCTGACCATCACTGGGCAAAAAGGCTGCGCCAACCACATCGTCCACCTGCATCAGTGGCCACAACTCCTGTGCTTCCTTCGGCGTCAGCAACTGCATATCAAGCCCGAAAGAGTGGGCTGTCGTTGCTTGTCGTTGAACCTCTGTCCAACGTTCATGATTGCAGGCAAGCCGAAGCCCGCCGTTCATCTTCCAGCCTGTCGCTTGTCCGGTTTCCTCTTCGAGGCGCTTGTAAAGATCTACGGAGTAACCAAGCAGCTGCGTGATGTTTGCATTAGACCGCAACTGCCCCACCAAACCGGCAGCATGAAAGGTCGTACCGGAGGTCAGCTTCTTCCGCTCCAACAGCACAACGTCCCAGCCCAGTTTGGCAAGGTGATAAGCTGTTGAGCATCCAACAATGCCGCCACCAACGATCACAGCTTTGGCCGTTTTCGGTAATTCCTTCATTGCAACCTCATTTTAACTGGAGCTCAGCATAAGCGCGTTCAAACCGGAGCAGGTTTTCTCTGGTGTAATTGGCGTAATCAAACTGGATTTTGGATGTCTGCTCGGAAACCATGCTCCACATGCTTTCACGCAGCAAAGACGCACATTTCATCGAGTTGTATCTCTCCCACAACTCATCTGAAACGGGCGTGTCGAAATACGTTTCCAGAAGCAGTGTCTGCAGGTTTTCTGAAAGACTGGCGTTGGTGGCTAAACCTCCAAGATCAAACAAGGGAGAGTTCATGCCGGCATACTCCCAATCCACCAGCCAAAGTCGGCCGTCCTCATTCAAAATGTTGGCAGGCAGCAAATCGTTATGGCACAGCACCAGTTGCACCTTGCCAACAACAGCCTCAAGCTTTTGTGCTTTTTGCATCAGATCATCAAGCTTGGGTATGTGATCGGAATCGAGCAAGCGTAGGGTTTCTGTGTAATCCCGCAGGATATGAAATACCCAGAATGCCAAAACAGGCCCCCGGATCAGTTGCGTTGCGTCTCTGTGAACTTTTCCAAGCAGCGCCGCGATCAACTCAAGCATCTCAGGCTGCTGTATTTCTTCCTCACTGAGTGGATCTGCTGGAATGTAATCCTGAACAAGCGCGCCTTTTTGAAAGTATCGAACCGCAGGGGCTACACCAGCTGCATGAGCGGCCCGGCAAGCTGAAAGTTCGTTAAATCGCATCACCCCATGTTCAACGATGTCTTCTCCCAACCGAACAACATAGATGCGGCCTTCATCGGTGATCTTCACGTTGAAGTTTGTAATGCCACCACCCAGTATCTCAGCGTTGCTGGGCGCTTTCCAGAAGGGCAGTTCAAGTGCTTTGGTTACGGCTAATTCCTTCGTCAACGTCTCAGTCATGTCACCAGCCCCAATCTTGCTTGAGAGGATTTAGCGAGTGCGGATAAAATACGGTCCGCAATAACGGCAATGAAGGCAACGGCAAGACCCGCCACGATGCCTTGCCCAGTGTTTGCTTTGGTAAGAGCGATGTAAACTTCCTGGCCTAGATCACGCGTTCCCACCAATGCGGTGATCACAAGCATGGAAAGAGCCAGCATAATGGTCTGGTTCAATCCCAGAAGAAGGGAAGGGACCGCCAAGGGCAGTTTGATACGCCAGAGCAACTGCCAGCGCGTGCATCCTGAAACTTTGCCAGCCTCGATAACCTGCGGATTGATCTCGCGTATGCCGTGAGCGGCATACCGTAAAGCGGGCGCCATAGCGTAAAGCACAATCGCCACCATGGCGGAAAATTCGCCAACCCTGAACAGCATGACAACCGGAATGAGATAAACGAAGCTCGGAAGCGTCTGCAGCGTATCAACCAGTGTGCCAAGAACCCGGTTCGCCAGTTCAG